>NZ_JBICSY010000002.1:836098-1533139 GCF_043197345.1 Micromonospora sp. NPDC049175
AGCTGGCCCGCCTGGGCCTGCGGCACCCGGAGCTGGCCCGCCTGGGCCTGCGGCACCCGAAGTCGGCCCGCCTGGGCCCGCGGCACCCGAAGTCGGCCACGCCCGGCCCGCCTGGGCCGGCCGAACCCGAAACCGGCCCCGCCGGCCCCGCCGGCCCTGGTCGATCGGGGTCACCACCGAACCGCAGCGCGCCCGGATCGCGCCCGCTCCAGCCCGAGACTCTGACCTCGCTGGATCAGGCCGAACCGCCC
Organism: Micromonospora sp. NPDC049175; assembly: GCF_043197345.1. NCBI lineage: Bacteria > Bacillati > Actinomycetota > Actinomycetes > Micromonosporales > Micromonosporaceae > Micromonospora > Micromonospora sp. NPDC049175. The sequence goes on from NZ_JBICSY010000002.1 coordinate 836,350, forward strand.
GGTCCTCAGCCGTCAGCCGCGCCGGATCAAACCCGGGCCGGCGGCGATGTCGATGTCGCCGTCCGTCATCTCGTGGCCCGCCGCGCAGCGGAGCACCGCGCGGACCGGTTGGCCGCAGTCGTGGTGGGTGGCGACGATGGACGGGCCGGCGTCGTCGGCGGCCCAGGTGTCGCCCCAGTTGCGGAGGGCGGTGATGACGGGCAGGAGTTCGCGGCCCTTGCGGGTGAGTTGGTACTCGTGGCGGGTGCGCTGCCCTGGCTCCCGGTAGGGGATCCGTTCGAGCAGGCCGGCGGCGACCATTTCCTTGAGTCGGGCGGCCATGGCGGGTTCGCCGACGCCGACCCGGCGGACGAAGTCGTCGAAGCGGCGGGTGCCGAGCAGGGCCTCGCGCATGATCAGGACCGTTGACCTGCTGCCCACGATGTCCATCGCCCGGGCCACCGAGCAGTTCTCACTCGACCAGGAGTCGCGGTCGTCCCGTAGGTCCTCCATGCCGTCAAGCCTACCTGACTTGCATGGTGGTTAGTCAGGTGCTTCACTGGGATGCGCTGACTTCAGCATATGCAAGCCAGCCCACTCGGCCCCTGAGGTAAACCCCGTGACCAGCAACACCACAGCCCCACCCGCGCCCGGACCGGCCGCGGCCGGCCGTTCCGCGCTGCGCGGCTCCCGCCCGGTGACCCTGATCGCCATGTGTCTGGGCGCGATGATCACGTTTCTCCAGATCACCGCTACCGTCTCCGCGCTGACCACGATCCAGCGGGACCTGCGGGTCGACCCGACCACCCTGATCTGGGTTCCGAGCGCCTACACGCTGATGGTGGCGAGCGTCGTGCTGTCCGCCGCCACCCTCGGCAACCGCTACGGGCGCAAGCGCGTGTTCGGCGCCGGAGTCATCGCGATGATCGTTGGTGCCGCCGTCGTGGCCGGCGCCCCGACCGTGGCCTGGGTGATCGTCGGGCAGTTGGTAGCCGGCCTGGGCGGGGCCCTGATCCTGCCGAACAGCCTGGCGATCCTCGGCGCGACCTTCACCGACCCGCACCGACGTACCGAGGTCATCACCGCGTGGTCGGCGGCCTCCGGCATCGGGCTCGCGATCGGCCCACTCATCGCCGGCGCGCTGCTTCAGCACCACCGGTGGCACAGCGTCTACCTGTCCACGATCGTGCTCGGCGTGATCACCCTCGTCGTGGCCGCCGTCGGGGTGGCCGAGTCTCGGCCGAGCGCCGCCCGACTCGACGTACGGGGCCTGCTGCTGGGCACCGTCGCCATCGCCGCTGCCGTCTACGCGATGATCCAGGGCGGGAAGGACGGCTACACCAGCCCGGTGGTGCTGGTGGCCTGGATCGCCGCGCTTGTCTCACTTGTCGGGTTCGTCCTTGTCGAGTTGCGGGCCAGCGCGCCGATGCTCGACGTACGGCTGTTCCGGTCCGCGTCGTTCAGCGCCGTCATGGTCGTTGCCGCCGTGTCGCTGTTCGGCTTCACCGGCGTGGCGATCCTGCTGGTCCTCTTCCACGAACGTGCCCAGGCGCTCAGCCCGCTGGACACCGGCTGGCGGATGCTCGTGCTCTTCGGCGCCTACGTGCTCGCCGCCTTCGGCGCCGGGCGGGCGATCCGTCGTACCGGCTTCAAGGCGCCGATCGCCCTCGGCCTGGTCCTGGGTTCGGTGGCCAGCTTCGCTCTGGCGACCCAGGGGCCCACCGCGTCGTTCGGCGGTCGCTGGGCGCTGTTCGCGTTGTTCGGCGCCGCCAGCGGTCTGGTGGTGGCCCCGGCGACGGCGGCGGCCCTGGCCAGCGTCGTACCCGCGCAGGCCGGCATGGCCGCCGGGGCCGTGAACGCCGCCCGCCAGGTCGGCTCCGTACTCGGCTCGTCGCTGTTGGGCACGCTGCTGACCACCACGATGCTTGCTGACCTGCCCGACCGGCTGGCCGCGCACCAGGTCGGCGAACCCACCGCGGCCGCCGTGCGGACGGCGGTGGCCGCCGGCGTCACCGGCGACCAACCGCTGCCCGATCCGGTACGGGCGGCGCTGGCCGAGGCGCTGACCTCAGGCGTCCAGGCCGGGTTGCGGGTCAACGGCATCGTCTTCCTCGTCACCGCGGTGTTGACGCTCGCCCTCGTCCGCAACCGCCCGCACCAGCACTAGGGCGGGTGTCAAAGACCCTGGCCGGACCGCCGCCCGGACTCCGCCTCGGGAGGGCCTTGACTCACGTCCTAGGCACCGATGGCGTCCAACTCCTCGATCGCGTCGGCCGGCAGCTTCAGGTCGGCCGCCGCGAGGTTCTCCCGTAGGTGCGCCAGCGTCGAGGTGCCCGGGATCAACACGGTGGTGGGGGAGCGCTGGAGCAGCCAGGCGAGGGCGACCTGCTGCGGCGAGGCGCCCACCCGCGCGGCCACGTCGTTGAGCGTGTCGGACTGCAGCGGCGTGAACCCGCCGAGTGGGAAGAACGCGGCGAACGCGATGTTCTCCGCCGCGCACCTGTCCACCAGGGCGTCGTCCTGGCGGTTGGCGACGTTGTAGAGGTTCTGGACGGTGACCACCGGGGCGATGGCCTGGGCCTCGGTGAGCTGGGCGAGCGTGACGTTGCTGAGCCCGAGGTGCCGGATCAGCCCCTCCTGCCGCAGGTCGGCGAGGGCGCCGAACTGCTCGGAGAGGGGATCGTCGCCGGTGCCCTCCGCCACGCCGACCCGCAGGTTGACCACGTCGAGGACGTCCAGGCCGAGGTGCTGGAGGTTGTCCCGGACCTGGGCCTTCAGCTCGTCCGGCGACAGCGCCGGGATCCAGGAGCGGTCGGCGCCGCGTCGCGCGCCGACCTTGGTGACCAGGTGCAGATCCTCGGGGTACGGGTGCAGCGCCTCGCGGATCAGTTCGTTCACCACCACGGGCCCGTAGAAGTCGCTCGTGTCGATGTGCCGGACCCCGAGGTCGACGGCCTCGCGGAGCACGGCGAGCGCCTGCTCGTGGTCGCGGGGCGGGCCGAAGACACCCGGGCCGGCCAGCTGCATCGCGCCGTAGCCCATCCGGCTCAGGGTGAGGCCGTCAGCCGGGGTCAGGGACCCGCCGGGAAGGTTCTCGCTCATGTCGTCATCTCTATCCGTAATCGAAGTGGATATGCGTCGACTGTGCGCCGGCGGCCGACCGGGCGGCAGGGCGAGCTGTTCCTGGTAGTGACACAGCCAGTCACCGGGCGGCCGGGCGATCTACCGTCGGTGGCATGGACGCGACGAACCCGCTCGGCGACTTTCTGCGTGCCCGTCGGGAGCAGACCCGGCCCGAGGACGTCGGGCTCGGTCCGGGCGTGGGCCTGCGCCGGGTGCCGGGACTGCGGCGCGAGGAGGTGGCGATGCTGGCCGGCATCAGCGCCGACTACTACCTGCGGTTGGAGCAGGGTCGCGAACGGCATCCCTCGGTGCAGGTCCTCGATGCCCTCGCCGGGGTGCTGCGGTTGGATCCGGAGGCGACCGCGTACCTGATCGGGCTGAGCCGCGCGCGGTCGCGACGGGCGGTCCGACCGGCCGCCGAGCGGGTGCCGGCCAGCATCCTGCACCTGCTGCGGCAGCTCGACATGCCGGCCTTCGTGCAGAACCGATACCTCGACATCCTGGCCTCGAACCCGATGGCGAGGGCACTGTCGCCGAATCTCGCCCCTGGGGCGAACCGGCTCCGGGCGGTGTTCCTCGACCCGGCCGAGCGGGAGCTGTTCCGCGACTGGCGGCAGGCGATGCAGAGTGTGGTGGGGCAGATGCGCGCCGACTCGGGCGGGGCCACCGACGATCCCCGGTTGACGGCGCTGGTGGGGGAGCTGTCGCTCAAGAGCGACTGTTTCCGCCAGTTGTGGGCGCGCCACGAGGTGCGTCGGCGGGAGGGCGTGGTCAGTCGGCTGCGTCACCCGGAGGTGGGTGACCTCGACCTGTACTGCGACAAGCTCGCGGTCGCGGGCGCCGACGGGCAACTGCTGGTGATCTACCACGCCGAGCCGGGTACGGAGTCCGCGCGCTCCCTGGCGCTGCTCGGCTCGATCGCCGCCAGCACCTCAGACGACATCCCGGACAGCCTCCGACCCGGTGACCCGGCCCGGCTCTACCCGCTGGAGTGAGGGAGGGCGGGCCGGGACTCGTCCCGGCCGGCGGCGATGGCCACCTGCGACACCGCGGTGGCGAACGCGGCGGCGTCGACGGTAGACGGCGACCGGCTTGACGTTCCTTGTTTGTGAGTGCACACTTACAAGCATGCGATCGACTGCCGAAGCCCGCCGGGTCACCGTGCTGAACGCCGCGGTGTCGGCGTTCGCGCGCACCGGCTTCCACGCCACCCCGGTCACCGCCGTCGCCGCCGCCGCCGGCATCTCCGAGGCGTACGTCTTCCGGCTCTTCACCGGCAAGCTCGGGTTGTTCGTGGCGGCGGCCGACACGTGCTTCGAGCGGATCGCCGTGGCGATCGAGGCGGGAGCCGAGCAGGCCACGGGCGGCGGTCCCGAGGAGATCCTGGACGCCATGGGCGGCGCGTACGCGGAGCTGATCGCCGACCGTGACCTGCTCCTCTTCCAGGTGCAGGCGCAGGCCGTCACGGACATCCCGGAGATCGCCGAGGCGGTGCGGGCCGGCTACCGGCGGATCGCGACCTTCGTGCGGGACCGTTCCGGCGCCGACGACGCGCAGGTGCAGCGGTTCTTCGCGTACGGGCAGCTCTGCCACCTGATCGTCACCGCCGGCCTGGAGCAGGTTCCCGAGTCGTGGGCCCGCGCGCTGACCGCCGGCATCCGTCACCCCTGACCTGACCACCGACCCCTGGGCCGCGACAGCGGCCCACCTTTTCACCCGAACATGTGTGTGAGTGCACACTTACAAATCAGGAGGAGTCCCGATGACCACCGATGCGATGATCACCGAAGTCGTACTGCCCGGCGTGGTGGAGCCCGACGGACTGCAACTGCGCCGCCGCGCCATGCCCGTCCCCGCCCGAGGTCAGGCCCTCGTCCAGGTCGAGGCCACCGGCATCTCCTTCGCCGAGCAGCAGATGCGTCACGACCGCTACCCCGGCCAGCCGAAGTTCCCGTTCGTGCCCGGCTACGACCTCGTCGGCACGGTCCGGGCGGTCGGCCCCGACGCGGACGACTCGCTCGTCGGCACCCGGGTCGCGGCGGTCACCAAGACCGGCGGCTGGGCCTCGCACGCGCTCGTCGACATCGACGCCCTGACCCCCGTACCCGCCGAGGTGGACCCCGCCGCCGCCGAGACCGTCGTCGTCAACGGTGTGACCGCCTGGCAGATGCTGCGGAGCGCCGGCCTGCGGGCCGGGCAGACAATCCTCGTACACGGCGCGAACGGTGGCGTCGGCACCGTGCTCGTCCAACTCGGACGTCACCTCGGCCTGCGGGTCATCGGCACCGCCGCCGCACGGCATCACGCCGCGCTGCGCGACCTCGGCGTCGAACCGCTCGACTACCGTGACCCGGACGTGGCCACGCGCGTGCGCGAGCTGTCGCCGGGCGGTGTCGACGCCGTCTTCGACCCGGTGGGCGGCCCGGGCGTCCGCACCTCGTACGGCCTGCTCGCCCCCGGCGGCACGCTCGTCGTCTACGGCAACGCCGGCGCCGTGGACTCCGGCCAGTCGGTCGCGTGGGTCTTCGTGAAGCTGCTGTCCCGCCTCTACACCTGGCACGCGCTGCCGAACGGCCACCGGGCCGGCTTCTACAACTTCTGGGCCGGACACCTCACCCGCCGTGCCGCGTTCCGCCGTCGCCTGAATACCGACCTGGGCATCGTGCTCGACCTCCTGCGGCAAGGGGTGATCGTGCCGCAGATCGCCGCCCGCTACCCGCTCAGCGAAGTCTCCACCGCGCTGGTGTTCGCCGAGACGCGCAGCCGGGCGGGCAAGGTGGTGCTGGAGCCCTGACCGCATGGGTGATTCGAGCAGTCGAGACGGCGAGACGTGCAGCCCAGAAGGCCGGGTGCGACGGCCGGGGTTTGTCGCTCCGGCGGCGGTGCGTGTGCAGCCGCACGTCACGGGGCGTACGGTTGACACGTCGCCCGGGATCCCGGTGGCCGCCAGACGCCGTCGCCACCAGCCCGCCAGGGGCGTTATCGATCGTCATCCCCATCACCGCGACTCGCCGGTCGTGTCGGCCGATCGCCGACCAAGGCCCGAGGCTTCGGGTTTCGCCCGTTCTCGCGGTCGGAACAGTTGGTGGTCCGGATCCGACGCACGCATGCACACGACTGTCCGTGCGAATGATCGTTTTGAACACCTCAACCAGGGGAGCACCAGATGAGGATCGCCAGGGACAGGATCGTCACCGCACTTCGCGACCGGGGCCAGCAGGCTCGGGCCGACTGGGTCGAGCGTGAGCTGCCGGAGCGCGTGGACCCGGCGAAGCACTCCGGGTTGCTCGCCACCCTGCACCTCAACGCGGCTGACCTCGTCGACGCGTCCTCCCCTTGAGGGTTGCTCTGCTCGGACCGGTCGCCTGGCGTACGCCTCCGCACCACTACGGCCCGTGGGAGCAGGTGACCGGCCTGCTCGCCGAGGGTCTGGTTAGCCGCGGCGTGGACGTGACGCTCTTCGCGACACTGGACTCCGTCACGTCCGCCCAGCTCGACGGAGTCTGCCCACGGGGGTACGCCGACGACCCGGACATGGACGGTCGGGTGTGGGAGGCGATGCACGTCTCCCACGCGCTGGCCCGCTCGGCTCAGTTCGACGTGGTGCACAGCCACCTGGACTGGCTCCCGTTGGCGTTCGCGGAGCACTGCCGCGCTCCGCTGCTGACCACGGTGCACGGCTTCTCCGGCGCGGGCATCCTGCCCGCCTACGGCCGAGCCCGCTCGTCGTACGTGTCGATCTCCGACGCCGACCGGGCGCCGGAGCTCGACTACGTGGCCACGATCTACCACGGCGTCGACGTCGGCGGACTGCCGTTCACCAACGAGGCCGGTCCCGGGCTGGCCGCCTTCGGCCGGATCCACCCGGACAAGGGCACGCACACCGCGATCGAGATCGCCCGCCGCGCCGGCCGGCCCCTGACCATCTGCGGAATTGTGCAGGACGAGCGGTACTTCGCCGAAGAGGTGGCCCCGCACATCGACGGCGATCAGGTCGTCTTCCTCGGGTCGGTGGGCCCGCGGCGGCGTGCCGAGGTGCTGGGCGACAGCACCGCACTGCTGCACCCGATCGCCTTCGACGAGCCGTTCGGGCTGTCAGTCGTGGAATCGATGGTGTGTGGCACTCCGGTCGTCGCCTACAAGCGGGGGTCCATGCCCGAGGTTGTCGACGAAGGGGTGACAGGACTCCTCGTCCACACCGTCGACCAGGCCGTCGAGGCGGTCACCCAGGCTGCCGACCTCGATCGGGTCGAGTGTCGGGCGCAGGCGCTGAAGCGCTTCAGCGCGGACCGGATGGTCGCCGACTATCTCGCCGTCTACGACAAGCTCCTCCGCAACTGACTGAACTGCACCGCTCTCCGTTCCGCCGGTCACACACGCTGACCGGCGTGCGCCGTCCCCGCGTGAGGCTCACCCTCGTACTCCGGCGGTGGCCGACAACCGGAAGGCCCGACGTTCATGCTCAGCTACGGATTCCTCAGCACCCACCCACCGACCCGGTGCGGACTGGCCACGTTCAACGCCGCCCTTGCCGCCCAGTTGACCGCCGACGGCACCCGCGGCGGCATCGTCCGGGTCACCGACCACGGCGACGACCAGCGGCCCGTGCCCGGGGTGGTGCACACCTGGTCGGCGCGTAACCCGGCCGGCTGGCGGGAGGCGGCGGCCGCTCTGGACGCGTACGACGTGGCGATCGTCCAGCACGAGTACGGCATCTACCCCGGCACCGACGGCGAGGAGGTCCTGCCGTTGCTGCGGCGGCTCAGCGTGCCAAGCATCGTGGTGCTGCACACCGTGCTCCGCCAGCCCTCGGCCCGACAGAAATCCCTGTTGGAGCAGATCGTGGCGACGGCCGGGGCGGTGGTCACGATGACCGACACGGCCCGCGACCGGCTGCTCGTCGGGTACGCCGTGCCAGCGGGCAAGGTGACGGTGATCCCGCACGGCGCGGCCGAGCTTGCCGGTGTACCCGCCGACCGGCGTACCCGCCCGCACCTGCTGACGTGGGGGCTGCTCGGGCCTGGCAAGGGCATCGAGTGGTCGTTGCGGGCCCTCGCGCGGTTGCAGGATCTGGAACCGACTCCGACCTACACGGTGGCGGGGCGGACCCACCCGAAGGTGATCGAGCACCACGGTGAGGCGTACCGGGCGGGACTGCACCAGCTCGGTGCCCAGCTGGGCGTCGGGCACGCCGTCGACTATCAGGACGTCTACCACGACCAGGAGGCGCTGGGCCGGTTGATCCGCTCCGCCGACGTGGTGGTCCTGCCCTACGACTCGCGCGAACAGGTCACCTCCGGCGTACTCATCGAGGCGGTGGCCGCCGGAGTACCCGTCGTCGCCACGGCGTTCCCCCACGCCGTGGAGCTGCTGACCGGTGGGCCGGGTCTGGTCGTACCCCATCAGAACCCGGCGGCGCTGGCCAAGGCGATCCGGCGGATCCTGACCGAGCCGGGCCTGACCGCGCGGCTCGCCGGCCGGGTCCGGCCGCTGGCCGCGCACCTGCGCTGGCCGGCGGTGGCGGCCCGCTACGAAACGCTCGCGGAGCAGCTCAGCGAGGCCCGCCCACCGGCGGTCAGCGCGGTACCGGCATGACCACGACCACCGGTCGGCCCCGGACCTCCCCCCGGGGACGCTGGGCGACGGCGCCCGCGCCGAGCTTCGCGCACCTGATCCGGATGAGCGACGACACCGGTCTCTTCGAGCACGCCCGGCACGCCATCGTCCGTCGCGAACACGGCTACTGCACCGATGACGTGGCCCGTGGGCTGGTCGTCGTCTGTCGCGAGCCGGACCCGAGCGAGGAGGTGCTGCGGCTCGCGGAGCGTTACCTGGCGTTCCTGACGCACGCGCAGGGCGCCGACGGCGCCTTCCACAACCGGCTCGGGCACGATCGGCGCTGGGCCGACGAACCGGGGCTCGGCGACTGGTGGGGTCGGGCGCTGTGGGGTCTGGGCACGGCCGTCGCCCGCAGCCCCGCACCCTGGGTACGGGAGGAGGCGCTCGTCGCCTTCAGCCGGGGTGCCCATCTGCGCACCAAGTTCCCACACGCGATGGCGTTCGCCGGGCTGGGCGCGGCCGAGGTGCTCCGCCGCCACCCGGGCCACGTCGCCGCCGCATCCCTGCTGGCGGACGCGGCCAGCACTGTCGGCCCGGCGGGCACCGACCCGCGCTGGCCGTGGCCACGGCCAGCGTTGACCTACGCCAACGCGGCCCTCGCCGAGGTGGTCATCACCGCGAGCCAACTGCGCGAGGGTGGTCCACAGCTGGACGACGGCCTGCGGATGTTGGCCTGGTTGCGCGCCGTCCAGCTACGCGACGGACGGCTGTCGGTCGTGCCGGCCGGCGGCTGGCGGCACGGCGCCGTGCGGCTGCACCACGACCAGCAGCCGATCGAGGTCGCCGCGCTCGCCGACGCCTGTGCCACGGCGGCCACGGTCACCGGTGACCCCGAGTGGGACACCGGGGTACGACAGGCGATCGGGTGGTTCCTCGGCGACAACGACCTCGGCACGCCGATGTGGGATCCGGCGACCGGCGGCGGCTACGACGGGCTGACCGCGCACGGACCCAACCTCAACCAGGGCGCCGAATCGACTCTCGCGCTCCTCTCCACCCTGCAGCACGCCCGGCGGTGGTCGTGATCCGGAGTCTGGCCGTCCGACACGACGCCACTCTCGCTCCGGATCCACGGCGGGTCATCGTCAAGCTCTTCGTCCCCGGGGAGGACGCGGCGGTGGTGCGTACCCGCGCGCGGGCGCTCATCGACCGGGTCGCGCGCCTCGACGAGGCCGAGACCGGCCGGCTGTTGCGGGACACCTTCGATCGCTTCGGTGCCCGGCACCGCGACCTGGCCGGCACGTTCCACCACCACTACGACCTCGTCCGGCACCGCGCCGCCCGGGCCCGGGATCTCTCGCCGACCAGCCGGCTGCTCGTCGGCGCGTACTTCAGCCACGAGTACGCCGTGGAGGCCGCCGCCCTCTGCAACCCGTCGATGGTGGCCCACCCGGACCAGACCGGTCTGGGCGTCGGGCAGTTGCGTGTCGCGGTCAGCCTGCGGCAGATCGGCGAGGGTCATCTGTCGTCCATCGGATTCGCCACCGCGGTCCTCGGACCCGGGCGTCAGCTCACCGTCGCCGATCGGCCCGGCCCGCTGGCCGTCGGGCAGCGGATGGGCGTACGGCACCGCCGGGACCTGCTCGTCGCCGGCCTCGCCGAGGAGGACTGCGACAACGAGGTCACCGCCACGGTGCTGGACGCCCTGCCCGAGCGGTACGACGAGGCCACCTTCGAGCGGCTGCTCGCCAACCTGCCACCCGAGTTGCTCTCCCGCAGCACCGGGTTGGGCACCCTGGAACAACTGCGTCGCACAAACGCCGGAAGTTACGCCACGGCCTTCCCCGCCGACACGGCTCTGCACCAACGGGTGCTCTGGCCGGCCACCCCCGCCGAGAGCAACGGCATGGAGGACGCGCGGTTCGTCCGGTTCGTCGACAAGTCCGGGCCGGTGTACCGGGCCACCTACACCGCCTACGACGGCCGGAGCATCGCCACCCGTGCGCTGGTCAGCAGTGACCTGCGCCGCTTCGAGACGACCCCGATGCGCGGGCCGGGCGCGCGCAACAAGGGGGTCGCGCTGTTTCCGCGTACCGTCGGCGGCCGGCACCTGGCGCTGTGTCGCGCCGACGGCGAGACCATCGGCCTGACCGTCCTGGACGGCGAGAACCGTTGGCAGGCCCCGATCCCGCTGCACGGCCCGCGGGACAGCTGGGAGTTGATCCAGGTCGGCAACTGCGGATCCCCGATCGAGACCGACGGCGGTTGGCTCGTGCTCACCCACGGCGTCGGACCGATGCGCCGGTACGCGATCGGCGCGCTCCTGCTGGACCTGGACCGACCGGAGCGGGTCGTCGCGCACCTTCCCGGTGCGCTCCTGTCGCCGGAGGAGGACGACCGGGACGGGTACGTACCCAACGTCGTCTACTCCTGCGGGGCGCTCATCCACGACGGTGAGGTGTGGCTGCCGTACGGGGCGAGTGACTCCCGGGTGGGTTTCGCCACCGTGTCGTTGGCCGCCCTGCGCGCCGCGATGGTGGAGTCTCCGCCAGCGGGTGAGCGGGACGGGTGACAGTCGGTGGTGCCGCCCCGGCGGCCGGTTGGTTACCGGCCGCCGGGGCGCCTCAGTCAGGAGTTGGTCGTCCGACGTCGGTAGAGGAGTAGCAGGGCCGCGCCGCTGGCGACGGCGACACCGCCGATCCCGCTCAGCACGGGCACCAGAGCACTGCCGCCGCTGCCGCCCGTGACGGGCAGCCTCGTGCGGGTGGGCACGGCCGTGGGCTGCCCGGTGGGCGTACCCGTGGGCTGACCGGTCGGGGTTCCGGTCGGTGTCCCGGTCGGTGTCCCGGTCGGGGTTCCCGTCGGCGTGCTCGTCGGTGTACCCGTGGGCGTGCCGGTGGGCTGGGTGGGCGTGCCCGTCGGCTGGAGGCAGACGGGGGCGTTGATGGTGTTGGTGTCCAGGGTGACCGCGGCGGTCCGGGCCATTGCGCGGCCCTGGAGGGTGGCGCCGGTGGTCATGGTGACCGATTCCTGGGCCAGGATGTTGCCCACGAACTGGCTGCCCGTGCCGATGGTGGCCGAGCTGCCCACCTGCCAGTAGACGTTGCAGGGCGAGGAGCCGTTGATGAAGACGACGCTGCTGCCCGACGCGGTGACGAGGGTGGAGTCGATCTGGAAGATGAACACGGCACCCGGGTCGGCCTGACTGTTGAGGGTCAGGGCGCCGGTCAGTTGGGCGGCGCCGATCCGGTACACCCCGGGGACCAGCGTGGTGCCACCCAGTTCCGCGGGCAGGACGGTGAACGGGGTCCGGCCGGCCGCGTCGTTGTAGGCGGTGGTCAGGTCGTTCTTGGCTTGCAGTGCGACGGCGTCTGCGAGGTGCGTCTCGCCGCCCACGAGGCCGGGCGGGAAGCCGGTCGCGGCGCTGCCGGGGCTGACGCCGAGGTCCTGGGCGAGGAAGGTCGGCCCGGTGTTGGTGACCATGGAGCCGGCCAGCACGGAGAAGTTCGCCGCCGTACCGAGGTCGACGGGCGCCTCGGCGGCGCTCGCGCCGGTGCCGCTGAAGATCAGCACGGCGACGGCTGTGCCGCTGGCGGCAACGGCCGCCAGTGCGGACAGTGTCGCGCGGCGCGGATGGCTGAATAGTTTGGTTGTCACGACGTGCCCTTTCGCGAAGGCATCTCACCAGACGCCGGTTGTGCAGCGGTCGGAACCACACCGCACCAGGATTGCTCAAACGGACTTTTGCACATCTAATACGCAATAGTTGCGAAACGACTGAGATGCTTGTGACGGTTGGGACGAAAGGGCAACCGACCGGCCGGGAGGGGGTGATCGGCGAGCGAGGAACGCGGCCGGGCAAGGTAGCGTCACCGCACGTCCTGCCGTGGCCGTACGGTTCGGAGTGGACCGGGGGAGGTGCAGCGTGGGCGACGTCGGCGAGATGGTGCGGTGGCTCCAGCTCAACGCACCCCGAAGTGGCCCGGACGAGCTGGCTCAGCTCGTCGCCGGGGCGGCGCCCGGCATCGACGCCACCGAGATCGTGATCTACCTGGCCGACTACACGCAGTCCCTGCTCGTGCCGCTGCTCGGCGCGGGTCTGGTGCGGGACGAGTTGTCGATCGAGACGACCCTCGCCGGCCGGGCCTTCACCAACCTCGACATCCAGCGCGCGCCCGACAACCCGGATCGGGTCTGGGTGCCACTGCTGCTCGGGTGCGAGCGGATGGGCGTGCTGGAGATCGTCTCGCCGGCGGCCGCCGACGCGGCCATGGACGGGCCAGCCTGGGAGGTGGCGGTCAACATCGCCCAGATCCTGGTCAACAGGCGGCTCTACGGTGACGTGGTCGAACGGATGCGACGGCGTCTGCCGATGCAGGTCGCGGCCGAGATCGTGTGGGGGCTGCTGCCGCCGCTGACCTTCGCCACCGACGACCTGGTGATCACCGCCATCCTCGAACCCTGTTACGACGTCGGCGGCGACATCTTCGACTACGCGCTCAACGGCGACGTGCTCAGTGTCGGGCTCTTCGACACCTGCGGGCACGGCATCAAGGCGAGCACGCTTGCCTCACTCGTGGTCAGCGCGTACCGCAACGCGCGCCGATGCGGCCTCGACCTGGTCGACACGGCGATCAGCATCGACAGGTGGGTGCGCTCCGAGCACCCGAACTTCTTCGCGACCGGGCTGCTCATCGAGTTGGACCATCGGACCGGCCGACTCAGCGTGATCAACGCGGGTCACCCGGGCGCCATGTTGCTGCGCGACGGCAAGGCCATTCGGGAGCTGCCGGGGCCGACCGCGTTGCCGCTCGGGCTGGGCCACCTGTCGGCGCACCGCCCGAGGGTGCACGTGGAGGAGTTGCACCCGGGCGACCGCATCCTCGCCTACACCGACGGCATCACCGACGCGCGCAGCGCGGACGGGGAACAGTTCGGGTTGGACCGGCTCGTCGACTTCGTCAACCGCGCCCTCAACGACGGGTTGCCCAGCCCGGAGACGATGCGTCGCCTGGTGCGCGCCGTCGTCGGCTACCAGGACGACCGGCTGGAGGACGACGCCACGGCCCTCTTCCTGGAGTGGCGACCGCCGCACCTGCCGCTCGCGCACCTCCGCGATCTCGCCGCGTCCCGATCCTGACCCGAGAGTGGGATTTTGCACTCCCAGTGCACTTGTCTGGGTCCGGAGGGGTGTCTAGCGTCACCTCATGGCCGACTCATGGACCTTCGCCGTGGCACGTGACGACCTCGGGCAGACCACGCTCGTCGATGGCGACCCGCCCGCGGTGGCCGACGGCGAGGCGCTGCTGCGGGTGGACCGGGTCGGTCTCACCGCCAACAACGTGACCTACGCGGTCCTCGGCGACGCGATGCGATACTGGCAGTTCTTCCCGCCGCGCGGGCTCGGGCCGCAGTGGGGCCTGCCGCCGCTCTGGGGCTTCGCCGAGGTGGTCACGTCGACCGTCGCGGGCGTCGAGACGGGGCAGCGGATCTACGGCTACCTCCCGCCAGCGGGTCACCTGCTGGTGCGGCCGGACCGGGTGGACGCGTCCGGGTTCCGGGACGCGAGCCCGCACCGGGCCGAGTTGCCGTCACCGTACAACGCGTACCGGTTGACCACCGGTGACCCGGCGTACCGGCCCGACCAGGAGGATCTGCTGATCCTGTTCCGGCCGCTGTTCTTCACCTCGTTCATGCTGGCCGACCAGGTCGCCGACAACGACTTCTACGGTGCCGAGACGCTGCTGCTGTCGTCGGCGTCGAGCAAGACCGCGTACGCCGCCGCGTTCGAGCTGCACGGTCGCGGGCCGCGCCTGGTCGGGCTCACCTCGCCCGGCAACCTGGCCTTCACCCGCTCGCTCGGCTGCTACGACGAGGTCGTCTCGTACGACGACATCGACGATCTGGACGTCGTCGCGTCCGTCTACCTCGACCTGTCCGGCGCACCCTCGACCCGGGCCGCCCTTCGTCGGCGACTCGGCGACCGGCTGGTCCGGGACATCGCGGTCGGCCTCACCAACCAGACGCCCAACGCCGACGCCGCCGAAGAGGTGTTCTTCGCGCCGGTCCAGATGCGCAAGCGCGGCCAGGACTGGGGGCGTGCGGGGCTCGACGAGCGGTTCACCGAGGCCTGGCAGCGCTTCACCGCCATCGTGGGCGGGTGGCTCGACGTCCAGGTCGGCACCGGGCCGGAGGCCCTCCAAAGCGCCTGGCTCGACGTTCTCGCCGGTCGTACGCCGCCACGGGTGGGTCACGTCGTCCAGTTGTGAGCGGACATCGGTGCCGGCCGCAGACTTACGGTGCCGGCCTCAGAACGCGCTGTGGTCGAGGTCGACGAGGCGGTGGCGCAGCGCCGTCAAGGACTGGGTGATCAGTCGGGAGACGTGCATCTGCGAGACGCCGACCCGGTCGGCGATCTGCGCCTGGGTCAGGTTGCCGTAGAAGCGCAGGCTCAGGATCTGGCGTTCGCGCTCCGGCAGCGTGGCGAGGGCCGGGTCCAGGGCGACGCGGATCTCGACGAGGTCGAATTCGTGGTCGTCGCCGCCGAGGGTGTCGCCGAGTTCCCGGCTGCCGTCCGCCCCGACCGGGGTGGACAGCGACGTGGCCCGGTAAGCGCGTGCGCCCTCCAGCCCTTCCAGGACGGTCTCCTCGGACAGGCCGAGGTAGGACGCGATGTCGGCCACTGTCGGCGAGCGACCGAGGTTCTGGGTCAGCACGCTGTTCGCCGCGCTTATCGACATGCGCATCTCCTGGAGGCGGCGGGGCACGCGCACCGCCCAGGTGCGATCCCGGAAATAGCGCTTGATCTCGCCGATGATTGTGGGAATGGCGTACCCGCTGAAGTCGACACCCCGGGTGTGGTCGAAGTTGTCCACGGCCTTGATGAGCCCGACCGAGGCGGTCTGGGTCAGGTCCTCGTCGGGTGCGCCGCGTCCCGAGTAGCGGCGCGCCAGGTGCCGGGCCAGCGGCAGCCATGCCTCGATGGTGCGATCCCGCAGTGCCCGGCGGCGCGGGTCGTGCGCCTCGGTCGCCGCCAGGGCGGTCAGGAGCTCATCGGGGCTGTGGTCGCTGCCCTTTTGGCCGACGCGGGTGCTGGTGGCCGATCTGACGATGCTGGTCATGGGGGTGGCCCTTCCCATACATGCCCGTCGATCGGATCGACCGGAAGATCTCCGAACCGGCTGCCGCCGAAGCGCACGTACGGGCGAACACGCGCTGTCGCGAGGCCACGATCACGGGCCTCACCACCGCGTCATGTCGTCCACTTGATGACCCACACCTTACCTGAAAGTCTTACCCATTAGTAGCTGAAAGTATGAGTGTGCGTGGTGGACGGGATCGCCGGATCAGCCGCGCCGATCTCCGTCGTCGCCGGCGGTCGGGCTCTGCGGGGCAGGCTGCACCGCGAACGGGTGGCGCAGCCGGCGCATGGCCTCCGCGCTGCCGTCGACGGGCACCGCCGACCCGTCCGGCCCGTCGGCGTTCGCCGTGGCGAGAAACAGGGCCGGTCGGCCGTTGTCGTTCGATGTCATGCAGGATCCTGTCTTCGGTGAGGGAGTGCGGCCGGGCCACGGGACGTCTCGCCCGATGAGTGCCGGGTCGGCGCCGCACGGCGGCGCCCGATCAGGGTGTCGTGCACGGGCGAACGCCCGGCGACACCGACACCTCGCACCATACCCGGCGCTGTCGATCCGCACGCGCCGCCGACGGACCCCGGTCCGACCGGACCGCCGACGACGGAGAATTCTGTAATCCCACCTGCCGGTGCCAGTCTCCGATCATGAGGGCGGTCAGCGCACACAGCGCGGGTCCGCGCGGATGAGCACCTGAGGAGTGACAGCCATGCCGTCAGCCGGTCGAGCACTACCCGATGTCGGGTTGGTCGTCGCGGCCCGACAGGGCGACCAGCGCGCCCTCGACGACGTCGTCGCGGCCTCGCTCCCGTTGGTCTACAACATCGTCGGGCGTGCGCTGCGGGGGCACGCCGACGTCGACGACGTCGTCCAGGAGACGTTGGTACGGGTGATCCGGCACCTGCCCGCGCTCAACGACCCGGCGGCGTACCGGTCCTGGCTGGTGGCGATCACCATCCGGCAGGTGCGCGACTGGGAACAGCGCCGACGTGTCGCGCTCAACCGCGACGCCGGGCTCGACGTCATCCACAACGTGCCCGACCCCGCCTCCGACTTCGCCGGCATGACGATCCTCCGGCTCGGTCTCACCGACCAGCGACGCGAGGTCGCCGAGGCGACCCGCTGGCTCGACCCGGATGACCAGGAGTTGCTCTCGCTGTGGTGGCTGGAGGAGACCGGCGAGATCACCCGCAACGAGGTCGCCGACGCGCTCAGCCTGTCGCCCGGACACGTCGCGGTGCGGATCCACCGGATGAAGGAGCAGATCCAGAGCGCCCGCGGCGTGGTCCGCGCGCTGCGCGCCCACCCTGGTTGCCCGGACCTGGCGACCGCGACCGCCGACTGGGATGGCACTCCCAGCCCGCTGTGGCGCAAGCGACTGGCCCGACACGTCCGCGACTGCGCGTTCTGTGGGCGGCTGGGCACCACCCTGCTGCCGATCGACCGGCTGCTCGCCGGACTGCCGATGCTGCCGTTGCCGGCGGATCTCAGCGCCCACTTCCCGGGCGCGGCGGTGTCTCCGGCAGGCGCGCAGGCCGTCGGGCATGAGCCCGCGACGGCCGGACACGCCGCCGGGCAGAGCCCAGCCGCCGGGCAGAGCCCAGCCGGTGGTGTGCCCACCGATGGGGGCGGCGGCCCGAGCGCTCTCGACCTCGCGGTGAACCGGCCCCGTGGCCTGCTCCCCTCTCTCGCCGCCGGGGTGGCCGCGGCCGTTCTCGCCATCACCGCGGCGGTGGTGATCCTGCCGGAGGATCCACCAGCACCCTCGTGGGCCGCCCCGCCGTCCGCGGCGCCCACCGCCGTCGCCCCGCCGAGCAGCCCGCCGTCGCCGAGCGCCCGACCCTCGTCGAAGGCCCCGGTCGCCCCGGCCGTCAGCTCCGCCCGCAAGGGCGTCGGGGTGTGGAACTTCGCCGGCGCCAGTCAGGCGCTGGCGAACTCGAAGGCCGGCTGGTACTACACGTGGGGCACCCAGCACCCGGGAATCAGCACGCCGCGGGGCGTGACGTTCGTGCCCATGATCCGTGGCGCGGAGAACGTCACCGCCGCCGAGTTGGCCCGGGCCAAGGCGGCGGGGCCGGACCTGCTCACCTTCAACGAACCGGACCTGCCCGAGCAGGCGAACATGACCGTCGAGCAGGCGTTGGACCTGTGGCCGCAGCTGATGGCGACGGGCAGCAGGCTGGGCAGCCCGGCGGTGGCCTGGGGCGGGCCGGATCCGCAGGGGTGGCTGGACCGGTTCATGACCGGTGCCCAGGCCCGGGGCCACCGGGTGGACTTCATCACGCT
This sequence comes from Micromonospora sp. NPDC049175, assembly GCF_043197345.1. Classification (NCBI taxonomy): domain Bacteria; kingdom Bacillati; phylum Actinomycetota; class Actinomycetes; order Micromonosporales; family Micromonosporaceae; genus Micromonospora; species Micromonospora sp. NPDC049175. The sequence continues at coordinate 854,430 of NZ_JBICSY010000002.1, forward strand.
GCACTGGTTCGGCGCCGACTTCACGAGCGCCACCGCCGTCGATCAACTCCGGCAGTACCTGCAGGCTGTCTACCAGCGCTACCGGAAACCGATCTGGCTCACCGAGTTCGCCCTGATCCGCTTCGACTCCGGCCGTCAACAGTTCCCGAGCCAGGAGCAGCAGGCGGCCTTCCTCACCGCGGCCACCGCCATGCTCGGTCGACTGCCCTACGTGCAGCGTTACGCCTGGTTCGGCCTGCCCGCCACCGACCAGGACCGATCCGGGTTGTTCACGGACGGCACCGAGGCGACGGTCGTCGGCCGCGCCTTCCAAGCCGCCCGGTGAGCGGGGGCGGACGAATGGACGAGCACCGGACCGGCGACGCGCGCCACGGGTTCACCGCGCGCGCCTGGCGGATCGTCGGCGTCGCCGTGACCCTTGTCGCGACGGCGCTGGCCGTCGGTCTCACCCGAGGCTGGGGCAGCGCCGACCAGCCGCCCACCGCCCCGCCGGCCGCTCCGGTGACGACCGCGCCCGTGCTGCTCAACGGCACCGACGACGCCTTCATTCAACTGCTGATCCCGATGAACGAGGGTGTGCTCGCGTTGATCGAGCACCTCGACACCCGGCCGGCGGACGCGGATCCGTCGCTGCGGGCCCTTCTCGGCGAGGTCCGGGAGGCCCATCAGACGGAGTTGCGGGACCTCCGTGGGCTGCTGGCCGCGGGCAACGTCGCGGAGCTGGACATCCACGAGGGGCACCAGATGCCCGGCATGGTCACCGACGCCAGCCTCGCCGAGTTGCGCGGCGCGCCGGACGCCGAGGTGCCGGCCCGGGCGGCTGCCCTGCTCCGAGCGCACCTCGCGCAGACGGTGGTGCTGTGCAGGGGTGAGCAGACCGCCGGTGGGAGCCCGGAGCTGAAGGCGCTCGCCGGAAGGATCCAGCAGACGCGGACCACCGAGCTGAGCACCCTGGACAGTCGGCCCGGCGCGCCCGAGGCAGCGCCGGTCAACTGAGCATGCCGCCCAAAGGACCGGCCGATGCGGGCAGCTGACCTGCGGGCCGACATTCCCTCGTCGCGGGCGTTACGTCCCGCTCACCGTGCCGGCACGTCGGACGCCGCCGGCCCCGCTCGGCGTGCGACGCGGCGTACGCGGAGAACGTCGCCGCCCGACTCGACACCGACGGCGGGGTGGCGCGGTGGTCATCGTCGCGCGGCCGGGCGCGCCGCCGTCACCGCCTCGATCCTGACGGTGAGCGTCGGATGGCTGCTCGCGATCCTCGCCGCGCCACACGTCACCCTCTCGCCGGGTTGGCGGATGGTTGCCCTCTTCTGCCACCTGACCTGCCTCGTGGTGGGCTTCGGCGCGGTGCTGACGGTGGACTGGTTCAGCCTCCGTTGGCTGCTGCGCCGGGAACCGCTCGGCACCGTGCTGACCGCCGCGCGCGGTGCGCACCTGCTCATCTGGCTGGGCCTGGTGGGTCTGCTCGCCAGCGGCGCCGCCCTGCGCCCGGACACGTCGTCCGGGTTGGTCTGGGTCAAGCTGCTCGCGGTGCTGCTGGTCGGGGTCAACGGGCTGTTCCTCGGCCGGGTCCGGGAACGACTCGTCGCGGTGCGGGGCCGTCCACCCTGGTCCGCCCTGCTCCCCGGCGTCGCCGCCGCCACCCTCTCCCAGCTCGGCTGGTGGACCGCCACCCTCGTCGGTTTCTGGAACGCCAACAGCTGACGCCCACCGTCCGCAGTGCTGATCGAACTGCTGCGCTGACCGAGCTGCCGTGCTGATCGAGATCACCCAATAAGGGTAGGCTACCCTAATCGCGACATCGGGTAGTCGACGGAGGCGGTATGAGGATCTATCTGACCGCGCTCAACCCCACCGACGCTGTCCTGGAAGGGTTCCTCCCGGCGGCGGAGTCGCTGGGGCTGTCGGCCACGGTGCTGACCGACCGGCCCACCGAATGGCCGGCGGACGCACCGGTGACGCGCTGCGCGGTCCGGGACGCGGGCGCGGTGGTCGCGGCGACGGCGTCGAACCGGCCGGTGGCGCTACTGTCCAACAGCGACCATCTCCAGGAGGCCACCGCGATCGCCGCCCGAAAGCTCGGCCTGCCCGGCAAGGACCCGGACGCCGCCCGTCTCTGCAAGGACAAGGCCGCCGCCCGGCGGACCATCGCGACTGCCGGCCTCGATCTGGTCCGCACCGTCACCGTCGACCCCGGCACCGCGCCTGAGGTTTCGGCCGGGATGTTTCCGGCGGTGGTCAAACCCCGCGAGGGGGTGGCCAGCGAGGACGCGTACCTGGTGGCCGACCGACCCGAACTGGTCGCCCGGGTCGCCGAGATCCGCGGCCGGCGGCCGGACGCGGCCCTCGTGGTGGAGGAGTATCTCGCCGGGGAGGTGCGGACCTTCGAAACCCTCGGCGACGGCACGGATCTCGCCTCCCTCGGCGGGTGGCGCACCGCCCTCGGCCCGCCACCGACCTTCACCGAGGAGAGCCTTGCCTGGTCACCTCCGACCGAGCCGGCGAGCACCCAGCTGCGGGCGTGCCTCGACGCGCTCGGCGTCGGCCTCGGCGCCTGCCACACCGAGTACGTCGTCTCCGACGACGGCCGGGTCCGGCTCATCGAGGTGAACTACCGCCTCATCGGCGACCGGATGGACCTGATCCTCGCCGAACTGCTCGGCGTGCCGCTGTTCGAACACGTCATCCGGGTGCACCTCGGCGAACCGGTGGCCGCCCTCGGCCTACCCACCACCGTGGACAGGTACGCCCAGGTCGAGTACGTCTGCGCGGACCGGTCGGGCCGGCTCACCGCCGCGCCCGGCCCGCTGGACACCGGGCACGGCGAGGTCCGGCTGGGCTGCCGCCCGCTGCGCGCGGTGGGCCGCTTCGCCGAGCACACCGGCACGAACCGCGACTACCTGGCCGTGCTGCACGCGATCGGGCCGGACCGGGACAGCGTCCGGGCGTCGTTGGCAGCCTTCCGCGCCGACCTGAAATGGACCATCGTCGAGTGAGCGACGACTGCGAGCGGGAGGTGTTCACCCGGGTGCTCGACGCCCTGCTGCGCGAGGACCACCTCGGTCTGCTCAGCACCGGCCGCCCGGACGGGCCGGGCTGGTGGCAGGTGCCGCACCCCACCGGCCTGCTACGCATTCCGGTGCGGGTGGACGGCTTCCAGCAGGCCCTGCGCAGCGCCGTGCCGACGGTGCTGGTGCTGGCCGACGGCGCCACCCATCGGACGGACACCCTGGCCGGGCTGTTGACGCTGCTCGCCCCACGGGACAACGCCGAGGCGGCGGCCGGCTGGCGCGATTTCGACGCCGAGTGTCGCGCCGACCTCCGGGCCCGGCGGCTCGCCGCCCGGCACCGACCACGGGTCTTCGCCGAGGTGGCCGCCGCGCGCGCGAGCACCCCGACCGGGCTGCCGGCGGCGCTCCTGGACGACGTGCTCGCCGCCCACCACGGCCACCCCGTCTACCCCACCGACAGGTGCCGGCACGGTCTCACCGACGAAGAACTGCTCCGGTACGCCCCGGAGCACGCCCCGCGTCTCGCCCTGCGCTGGTACGCGGCCCCCGCCCGGGACGTCCGGCTCGCGGGCGAGCTGCCGTCCTGGTGGCCGCGCGCACCGCGACCGGATCAGCTGCTGCTGCCCGCGCATCCGATCACCGTGGCCCGCGACGCGCTCCCGGTGACCGACCTGCCGGTGACCCCGGTGCGGCCCACCCTCTCCATGCGGACGGTGGCGCTCGACGAGGACCCGTACCTGCATCTCAAGCTGCCGCTACCCACCGCGAGCCTCGGCGCCCGCAACCGACGCACCCTGCAGCCGGGCTCGCTCGCCGACGGCGCGACAGTCGCGGCGCTGCTCGACCGGACCGCGAACGCCGAACCCGCCTTCGCCGGGCGGATCCGGCACGCCGACGAGAGCACCTGGGCGCACGTCGACGGCGACGAGCGGCGCGGCTTCCTGCTGCGCCGGTTTCCGCGTGACCTGGCCGGGGTCCAGGTGGTGCCGGTCGCGGCCCTCGCCGCGACCGATCCGGTGGCGGGCACGGTCCTGGCCCGGATCAGCCCCGAACGGCCGGAGAGACTGCTGGAGTCCTACCTGGACCTGCTGCTCGACTGGCACGTCCACCTGTGGTTACGCCACGGCATCGCCCTGGAGGCGCACCCGCAGAACATCCACCTGCTGGTGTACCCCGACGCCACGGTCGGCCTGCTCTACAAGGACAACGACGGCGCTCGACTCGACACGCGGTACGGTGGCCCGCGCGGGCTCACCCTGCACGACGACCGGATGTGGGCGCGCGATCCGCAGGAGCTGGCCGACGTGTTCATCACCATCACCCTGCACCTGGCCGCCGCCGCGCCCCTGCTCGCCCTGGCCGCCCGGGGGCTGCCGGTGCCGTCCCCCGCCGAGGCGCTGGCGCCCCGGCTCGCCGCCGCCCGGGACCGGTGGGGCGACGGGCCGGCGGCACGGAGCCTCACCGACCAGGTCCTGCGCGCCGCCCAGTTGCCCATCAAGGCGATGCTCACCGCCGGCACCCTGCTGCCCAAGCAGCGGCTGGGCTGCGCCGACATCAACAAGTACTACCTGCGTACCGGCCCGAACTACCTCCGGGAGACACGATGACGAGCGTGCGGTTGTGCCCCCGGCCGGTCACCGCCACCGGCCAGCTCGCCGACCTGGCCGCCGCCCACGCCGTCTTCGGCTGCCTGATCCGCGAGCTCGCCCCGTCGGACGGTGCGCCGCTCGTCGTCGACGGTGCCGCCCGGGTGCTGCTGCGCCACCCGCACGTCACGCTGCGTTGCGCCGTCGCGCGGGTCGCGCCGCTCGGCGCACACCGCTACGCCGGCCCGGTGCAGCGGATGACCGACGACGGGCGCTGGGATGACCTGGACGCCGACGGGCTGGCCGCTCTGGTCGCGGCGGAACTCACCACCCGTACCGGCCTGGCGAACGACGAGTTCGTCGAGCAGGTCCGGGCCAGCCGGGACACCGTGGCCCGGCTGCTCGCCGAACGCCCGGCCGAGGATCCCGCCCCCACCGGCGAGCCCGCCATCGACGCGTACGTCGACTCGGAGCAGTCGCTTGTCTTCGGCCACCCGCACCACCCCACCCCGAAGTGGCGCAGCGGCGACCCGGACCACTGGCGGGCGTACGCGCCGGAGTTGCGCACCTCGTTCCGGCTGCGCTGGCTCGCCGTACCGGAGGACCTGGTCGCCGGCGTCGGGCCGTTCGATGCGCTGGTGGCCGCTCTCGACCCGCCCCGGCCCCCGCGCGGGCACCGCGTCCTGCCGGTGCATCCGTGGCAGCTGTCACTGCTCCCGCCCACCCACCCCGGGCTGCGTGACCTGGGGGAGGCCGGCGTGCCGGTGCGGCCGACGGCAAGCGTCCGCACCCTCTACGCCCCGGCGGCCGACCTGTTCGTCAAGACCAGCCTGCACGTGCGGATCACCAACTGCCTGCGCAAGAACGCCAGGTACGAACTGACCGGCGCGGTCGCCCTGACGGACCTGCTGGCCCGGGTGCCGCTGCCGGACGGGGTCGGGCTGCTCGCCGAGCCCGCCTACCGCACTGTCGACGTCCCCGGTCCGGACGAGGCGTACGGGACGATCCTGCGCACCGGCCTGCGCCCGCACCTGCGACCCGGGGACACCCCGATCCTGGCGGCGGCGCTGGCCGCCGAGCCGCTGGCGACACCGGACCCGGTGGCCTGGTGGCGGGCGTACGTGGAGTTGCTGGTGCCGGCGGTGCTGCGTTGCTGGCTCAGCCACGGCGTGGTGCACGAGGCGCACCTGCAGAACGTGGTCGTCGTGCTCGACCGCGACCGCCGCCCGGCACGCATGCTGCTGCGCGACCTGGAGGGGGTGAAGCTCGCCGCCGACAGGTGGGCCACCTGGCCGGACGGCGTTCCGGCGCAGGTCCGCTACGGCCCCTCGGACGCCCGCCACCGGATCGTCTACTGCCTGTTCGTCAACCACCTCGGTGGCATCAGCGGAGCTCTCGCCGACGCGCGGCCGGGCATCGAACGGCGGCTGTGGCAGGAGCTGCGGGCCGTCGTCGAGGCGGTCGCCGCCGACCTCGACGACCCGCCCGAGCTGCGCGCGCTGCTCGACGGCGAGCCGCTTGTGGCGAAGGCCAACCTCCTGGTGCGCTGGCGACGCGACGCGGACCGGGCCGCGCCGTTCGTGCCGGTGCCCAACCCGATGGGCCGGGCCCGGTGACCCGCCCGGTCTACGTCCACGACCTCGACGCGCTGGCGGCACACGCCGCAACCATTCGGGCGGCGCTGCCCCGGCCGGTCGAGCTGCTCTACGCGGTGAAGGCCAACCCGGACCCCGGCGTACTGCGGACCCTCGCCCCGGTCGTGGACGGGTTCGAGGCCGCGAGCCGGGGCGAGCTGCGGAGACTGGCCGAGGTGCTGCCGGGCCGCGCCGCCGCCGCGTACGCCGGGCCGGGCAAGACCGACGCGGACCTCGCCGCCGCGCTGGCCGCCGGAGTCCGCCGCGTCCACGTCGAGTCTCCCGCCGAGCTGCGGCGACTCGGCGCGCTGGCCGCCGCCTCGGGCCGGTCCGCCCAGGTGCTGCTCCGGGTGAACCTGCCGGTCGACGCGCCCGGCGCGAGCCTGCTCATGGGTGGCGGGCCCAGCCCGTTCGGCATGGACCCGGCCGACGCGGTGGAGTGTGCCCGCCGCCCGCCCGCCGGCATCGACGTACGCGGAGTCCACGCGCATCTGGCCAGCGGGTTGGACGCCCCGCTCGCCGGCGCGGTCGCCGCCGCCGTGGTCGAGTGGGCGGTCACCGAGGTCGGTGCCGCCGAGGTCGACGTCGGCGGGGGGATGGCCGTCGACTACGCCGACCCGGCCGCACGATTCGACTGGGTCGGCTACGGCCGGGCGCTGGCCGACGTCCTCGACGCGCACCCCGGGGTGCGGCTGCGTATCGAGCCGGGCCGGTCGGTCACCGTCTACTGCGGGGCGTACCTCACCGAGGTCATCGACGTGAAGCGCTCCCACGGCGAGTGGTTCGCGGTGGTGGCCGGCGGCACCCACCACCTGCGCACGCCTGCGGCGAAGGGACACCCGCAGCCGTTCACCGTGCACCGGCGGCGCGGGTCCGACGCGGCGCGCACCGACGGCGGGCCGGTCACCGTGGTCGGGCAGCTCTGCACCCCGAAGGACGTCCTGTCCTCCTCGGCCACCGCCGGGCCGATCGGCGTGGGTGACGTGCTGGCCTTCGCCATGGCCGGCGCGTACGCCTGGAACATCAGCCACCGGGACTTCCTGCTGCACGAACCGCCGCTCTTCCGCACCGGTGACCCGCTCCGGGTGGCCGCCGAATGGGCTGCCCGAGACGACGCGGTCGTGCTGCGAAGTTCGTAGCGCCCGCCGCTGGGGGGACGCGTCAACGAGCGATCGCGGCTGGTTTCTGGCACCGTGGGTACGGCGCGACGTGTTGCCGAGTTGCCGGTGACGGCCGTATCGAGGGGGTTACGTGGACTTCACGCTGTCGACGCGGCAGGGGCGGATCGGCACCGTGGTGGAGGTCGCCGGCGACCTCGACATGAGCACCACGCCCGAGCTGCGGGACCAACTACGTCAGCTGGTGGAGAGCGGCGTGCAGGTGGTGGTGGTCGACCTGAGCGGCGTCGGTTTCCTGGACTCCAGTGGCCTGGGCACGCTCGTGGTCGCCTACAAGGACCTGCGGGAGCGGGGCGGCTCGCTCTCCCTGGCCGGGGTCGGTCGCTCGGTGCGCACGGTGTTGTCGATCACCTCGGTGGACCGCGTCATCGACGTCTTCGACACCGTGGACGACGCCGAGGAGGCGGCGCGGGTGGTGTCGTGACCGCAGTCACTAGGGGAGGGCGCTGGCGCGGGCGGTGTCCGCGCCGGCGGTGCTCGAACGTGATCCGTCACCCCCGTACCAGTCGATGATGAGCAGGGTCGCGTCGTCGGCCAGGACCGGTCCGGCGATTGCCAGCACCGCGTCGGACAGCGCCCGGACCGCCTCGCGGGGATGCAGGTGGGAGATGCCGAGCAGGGCGGCGGGCAGGTCCAGGTCGGCGGCGTTGCGTTCGCGCATCCCGTCGGTGACGATGACCAGCCGGTCGCCGGGCCGCAGGGGCACCAGCCCGCTGCGGTAGCCCTCGTCGGGAAACATGCCGAGCGGGAAGTTGGCGGGCAACTCCAGCGGCGTGGCCCGGCCGTCCCGGACCAGCATCGGCGGGACGTGCCCGGCGTTGAGCAACTCGCACCGCCCGGTGGTCAGGTCGATGCGGCCCAGCACGGCTGTCACGTAGGCCCCGCGTACGTTCGCGTGCTCGGCGACGGCCCGGTTCGCTCCCTCGGCCTGTGCGATCAGGCTGTCGCCGCGGCGGCGGGTGTTGCGCAGGCTACCCACGCCGAGGGTGGCGGTCAGCGCGCTGGCCACGCCGTGGCCCATCGCGTCGGTGACGCTGACGTGCAGCACGTCGCGGGCCACGCTGTAGTCGAAGGTGTCCCCGCCGACGCTGGCGGCGGGCTCCAGCCAGCCGGAGAGCGCGAACGAGCCGGCCTCGCAGGTGAACGAGGCGGGCAGCAGGCGGCGTTGGATCTCGGCGGAGAGCGTGAACGGGGTGCTGCGTTGCCCCCATTCGAACAGGTCGGTGTGCCGGCGGTTGGCGATGACCACGAACGCCAGCGCGTGTGCGGTGCGGGCGATCTCCGCGATCGCGGCGGTGTCCGGCTCGTCGGGCAGGCCTATTTCCAGCAGGCCGATGGCCTCGCCGCGCTCGGTGACGGGTGCGAGCACCGTCCAGTGGCCGTCTCCGGGGAGCACGAGCGTGGTCTGCTGGCGCAGCGCCTGCTCGTAGGGCCCGCCGTCGAACGGAAAGACCTCGGCGGCCTCCGTGCCCTGACGCCGACCGGGGCGGCCGCTGATCGGCTGGTGGGTCAGCCGGACCAGTGCCCGGCCGCTGAGGTCGGCGATGAGCAGCGAGACGTCGAGCGCGTCCAGCGCCGTGGCGATGGTGCCGGTGACGGCCTCGACGGCCTCGACCGGAGCGGCCTCCTCGGCTGACTGGAGCATCCCGGCCAGCACGGCCTGATCGTTGTCCTCCACCCGTCGAGCATAGGCAACCAACGGAGGCGCCGACATGGTCTGCCAGCGGCGCGGCTCGGCGGCGAAACCGGGTGGTTCCGCCGCCGAGCCGGATCTACCGTTGCTGTCCCGCGACGTTCGCCGGGTTCAGCTGCGGCTCCATCGTTGGTTGGCCGCGCCGTTGCAGTCCCAGATCTGGACGCGCGTGCCGTTGGCCGTGCCGCTGCTGACCACGTCCAGGCACCGGCCCGAACCAACGCCGGTGATCGAGCCGTTGGCGTTTACCGTCCACCGCTGGTTGGACTGGCCGTTGCAGTCCCAAATGATCACCGAGCTGCCGTTCGCGGTGCCGGCGCCGTTGACGTCGAGACACTTTCCGCCGAAGACGCGCAGCTCCCCGGCGGCGGTCGCGGTCCAGCTCTGGTTGCTCTGGCCGTGGCAATCCCAGATGATCGCCGCCGCGCCGTTGGTCTGCGAGGCCCCGTTGACGTCCAGGCACCGCCCGGAGGACGCGTTACGCAGGGCCGACGTGCCGCCCGGTGGCGGAGTGGTCGGGCTGGAGGTGGGTGACGTGGTGGGTGACGTGGTCGGGGTCGGCGTCGGGTCGGTGCTGCCGAACTGGGTGAAGAACCTCCACACCTCGCCCTTGGTCCAGGTCCGGGCGCCGCTCTCGCCGCCGCCGTCCACCGGGCCGGGGCCGTGCCCACCGTCGAAGGCGGCCCACACCACCGGGTAGCCGGCTCGGCAGCCGGAGTAGGTGGTGATGACGTGGGTCTGGCTGCCCGCTCGTGGCTCGGGCGGGTTCTGCGCGGTGCACCCGTTGTTCCGGACGAACCTGTCCCGCAGGGACCGTCCGGCGGAGATGTTCAGCACCGGGTCCCCGATGCCGTGGATCCCCATGTACGCGATCGGCTGGGTGCCGCCGCTGCAGCCGCTGAGCTGCCCGCCCGAGTAGACCGCGACGGCCCGGAAGACTGTCGCCCGGGAACAGGCGAGCGAGTAGCTCATGCCGCCGCCGTAACTGAAGCCGAGCGCGAAGAGCTGCGTGGTGTCGACGCACAGGTCCGCCTCGATCAGGCTGATCATGTTGTCGACGAACGTGACGTCCTGGCCGTTGGGGTTGGCCCAGCCGTTGCCGTTGCCCTGGGGGGCGACGAAAATGGTGCTGTTGTTCGCCTGCTGCCGCAGCCCGTAGTAGGACCAGGCCGCCCCATCCGACCCGCCACCGTCGACGTCGCCTGCGGTGCCGCCGTTCCAGTGGAATCCGAAGATCAACCGGTACGGGTGGTTCCGGTCGTAGTTGTCCGGGATCCGCAGGATGAAGCTACGGTTCTGGCCGCTGCTCTGGATGGTCCGCTGACCGCTTGTCAACGTGGGTGCCTTGCCGCACCCGGCGGTCGCCGCGGCCGGGGCGATGTCCGCGGCCGACGCGGTGGTGCCCAGGCCGCCGGCCAGTGCCCCCGCGCTCACGGTCACGACGACAGCCGCGGCCGTTGCCAACAGGCCAAGGATGGGTCTACGTCTTGTCACGATGGGGCTCCTGCCACTCGACACGAACTGACTGAGACGCACGGTTGGCCTCGCCGCCCACGCGGGACCAGGTGGTCGTCGAATCGTCGGCGGCCGACACCGTGGATGCCCGACACCTTCGACCGGTCGCCCCCGGTTGGTGCCGGGGCCCCGACTCGGCCTCGAATCGATTCGACCCGACGCTAGATCGGACAGTGAAGTATGTCAATGCTGTGTCCGGCAGGTTGCGAGCACGGAGGGGAATTCTGGGGGTAGGGCCTACCCCACCGACAGCCCTCCCGCTCACTGGCTGTCATCCGGGCGGGCCACTTCATAGCGTTACGGGAGAGTCATTAAACACAACTCCTGATGCTCCGGAGGTGGCCAATGAACCCTTCCATCGAAGACCCGATTGCCAGGAATCGGGCACCGTCCAACAAGCCCACTCGGATCGTCGACGTCGACGCGTTGCGCGCCGCGGCGCTGCTCCTCATCCTGATCGTCAACATCGCCTTCTTCGCCTCCGGCTACGCCTTCCAGTTGGTTCCGGATCCCGCGCACGACTCGTGGGGTGACCAGGCGGTCGTGTGGCTGGTCGAGGCGCTCTTCGCGATGAAGGCGTATCTGCTCTTCTCCTTTCTGTTCGGCTACAGCTTCACGCTCCAGCTCGATTCCGCCGCACGGCGAAACGTCGACTTCGCACCACGATTCCGGCGACGACTGGCCGGGCTCTTCGTGATCGGCATCCTGCACGCGGTGCTGCTGTTCCACGGCGACATCCTGACCACGTACGCATTGCTCGGTCTGGTCCTTTTCGCCATGCGCCGAGTCAGCGTCGGGACCGCGGTGCGTATCGCCGTACTGGTGACCGGCGGGATCGGCTTCGTCCTCGCGCTCGCCGCCACCGGCGGGGTGGAGCTGGTCACCGATCCGGCGACGGCACTCGCGGCCGGGCAGAGGTCGACCGAGGCACTGCAGGGTGGGCTCGGCTCGGTGATCGCCGAGCACGTACGCCAGCTGCCGGCGATGGTCGGCGCGCTCCTCGTGCAGGGGCCGCTCGCCTTCTCGGCCTTCCTCTTCGGTTACGCGGCCGGGCGACGCCGGCTACTCGCCACCGTCGGCGAGAACCGGCAGCTCCTGCGCCGGGTGCAACAGGTGGGCTATCCGGTCGGCCTGGCCGGTGGCGTGATCTTCGCTTCGGGCGGGGGCACCGCCAACCTGACCGGTCTGACGGCGGGCGTGCTCACCGCGCCTCTGCTCGCGGCGGCGTACGCGGCCAGCCTGCTCCAGTTCTTCAGGAGCGACCGGGGGCGGCGGGTCGTCGCCGTACTCGCGCCGGCCGGCCGGATGTCCCTGTCGAACTACCTGGGTCAGTCGCTGCTCTGCGTGCTGGTGTTCACAGGCGTTGGTCTGGGCCTCGCCGGCACCGTCGCACCCGCTGTCGTCATCCTCATCGCGGTCGCGATCTACGGCGTGCAGCTCGCCGTCAGCGCGGCGTGGATGGCGCGGTTCCAGTACGGGCCGATGGAGTGGTTGTTGCGGGCCTGGACCGAGCGGCAGTGGCCACCGTTGCGCGCCGCCCACACCAGCCCGGCATTGCATCGATAGGTCTCCACGTCTTGGCAGCGAAGCGTGCCTCCGCTACCGTCCATGGGAACGCTCCCACCAACTTGGAAACGTCTATGTGACCAGGAGGCAACACGTCGTGGCTATCCTCTCCTCGCTCCGCCGCAGATCGGTAGCCACCAGCCTGGCGGCCGTCGCGGGCGCCACCGCCGTCGGCGTCTGCCTCACCGTCGGCACCGCCTCCGCCGGCACGCTGTCCGGATCGCTCTACCGCGACCCGAGTTCGGCAGTCGTCCGCTGGGTCGCCGCCAACCCCGGCGACTCGCGGGCGGCCGTCATCCGCGACAAGATCGCGAGTCAGCCCCAGGCCCGTTGGTTCGCCAACTTCAACCCCTCCACAGTGCAGTCCGAGGTGTCCGGGTTCATCGGTGCCGCCAACGCGGCACAACAGATCCCGGTGCTGGCGGTCTACGAGATCACCAACAGGGACTGCGGCGGGGCGAGCGCCGGTGGGGCGCCGGACCTCAACCAGTACCAGACGTGGGTGTCCAACTTCGCCAGGGGACTGGGCAACCAGACCGTCATCATCATCCTGGAAACCGACTCGCTCGCCCTGCTGACGTGCCTGAGCAGCGGCGAGATCAACGCGCGCAACCAGGCGATCTCGACGGCCACCCGGACCATCAAGTCGGGCAACCCCAACGCCAAGGTGTACCTCGACGCCGGTCACTCCACCTGGAACAGCGCGGGTGAGACGGCCAATCGGCTCCGGGCGGCCGGCGTGCAGTACGCCGACGGCTTCTTCAGCAACGTGTCGAACTACAACTCCACCTCCAGCGAGGCGAACTTCGGCCGGGCGGTCATCTCCGCCCTCAACGGCATGGGCCTCTCGGGCAAGCGCCAGGTCATCGACACCAGCCGTAACGGTGGCGCCAGTGGTGACTGGTGCGGTGACGACAACAGCGACAGGCGCATCGGGCAGTACCCGACGACGAACACCGGCGACAGCAACATCGACGCGTACCTCTGGGTGAAGCCGCCGGGTGAGGCGGACGGCTGCCGCTACACGGCCGGTTCGTTCCAGCCCGACCTGGCCTACAGCCTGGCCAACGGCGTGCCCAACCCGCCCACCACGGCACCCCCGACGACCGCCCCGCCGACCACGGCGCCCCCGACGACCGCCCCGCCGACCACGGCGCCCCCGACCACGGCCCCGCCGACGACCGCGCCGCCGACCACGGCGCCGCCGACCACCCCGCCGCCGACCGGTAACGGTTGCTCCGCGTCGGTGGTGGTCAACCAGTGGTCCGGCGGTTTCACCGCGAGCGTGACGGTCACCGCCGGCTCCGCGGACATCAACGGCTGGACCACGACCATCACGCTGCCCAGCGGCGCGGCGGTCACCGGCGTCTGGAGCGCCCAGGCCAGCGGCACCAGCGGGACCGTCAGCTTCACGAACGTGGGCTACAACGGACGCGTCGGCGCCGGGCAGTCGACGAACTTCGGCTTCCAGGGCACCGGCACCGGCCCGGGCGCGACGGCCATCTGCGCGGCCAGCTGACCCCACTCGACGTCACGGGCCCGGCGCGGAGCACCACGCTCCGCCCCGGGCCCGTCCGCGTCGGGGCCGGCGACGGATCAGCCGGGACGGCAGCCGGCGGATGCGTCGGCTCAGGCGCTCTCGTCCACGACTCACACCTGAGCCACGGATTGTCCGACCGATGGTAGGTCGGGACGACGACTGGCGCTCTCCCGGTGTCTTCTCCGGCGGGACATCTCGTGGCCGGCGAGCAACGCGAACGCCGCGGCCGTCAGCAGGCCACCGAACAACGGGATGACGCGCACCCCGATCGTCGCCAGCAGGCCCGCGCCAATGAGCGAGCCGGCGGCGAGGCCGACGTTGAACGCGACGCTGAGGCTGGCCGACGCCATGTCGGTGGTCGACGGGGCCACCTGCATGACGCGGTGCTGGATTCCCGCGATCAGCGAGCTGAAGGACATCCCCGCCACGGCGAGCAACGGGATCGTCAGTGCCCTGCTCCCGCCGACCGCGTAGAGGCCGAGCATCGCGGCGGTGATGAGCCCGAGGAGACCCAGCACGACACCGAGCGGGAACCGGTCCAGCACCCGGCCGACCGCCCAGGTGCCGGCGACGCCGAACGAGCCCTGGACGAAGAGCAGCAGGCCGAGAGATGCGGCGGCGAACCCGCTGACGTCGAGGAGGAAGACTGTCATGTAGGTGAACGCGCCCATGGCGCCGGTGACCGCGAGGACGGTGGCGACGAGGAGCACGACGAAGCGGTGTCGATCCGGCGGGGGCCCGACGTCGCCCGCACCCTGAAGTGGCGTGACGCTCGGCAGGAGCAGGGCGACAGCGAGGCAGGTGACGAAGCCGAGGACGGCCATCGCGACGAAGGCGGCCCGCCACCCGGCCTGCCCGCCCAACCAGGTGCTCAGTGGCACGCCGAGGACCGGGCCGAGAGCGTTGCCGATCGACAGTCGAGCCACGATCCGGCCTCGGATGTGCGGAGGGAACATCGAGATCGCGACGGGGAACACCACCGCCCAGAAGACCCCGTTGGTGGTGGCGGACACCAGTCGCGCGGCGAGCAGCACCTCGTAGGACGTCGCGACGGCCGACACCGTCGTCGCCGCGGCGAACACACCGAGTGCGCTGACGAGCAGCGGGCGTCGGGGCACTCCCCGAGTGACCCGGGTCAGCGGGAGCGCCACGATCATGACCACCACGGCGTACCCGGTCACCAGCAGGCCGGCCTCGGATCTGGTGCGTCCCAGGTCTGGCGCGATGAGGGTGAGCAACCCGATCGGAAGCACCTCGGTGGTGACGTAACAGAAGGTGGCGGCGGACAGTGCGGCGAGGGCATATGCCGCGCGTCGTTGGTGCGCCATCGGCCACCTCCCAGATCCTGAACGCGGTCCAAGCCGCTCCGGTGTGATTCCAGCTAAGCGGGTTTTGACGGTAGCATAGACCGGTGGGAATCTCGTTCCCCGATCGGTGCGTAACCTCCTTCGATGGATTAGGGGGTAGCCTTTTCGGCATGCCACTCGACGTGTCCCAGCTGCCGTTGGTCGGCGGGCACCCGGTGCTCGACCTGGTCAACACACTCGAACGAGGGGGCGGGTCGCCGCACGACTTCCTGTCCGACAGCTCCGCCCTGCTGCGCTGGTCGGTCCGGGTGGGCGTGCTCAGCGACGTGGAGGCCGACCAGGTCGACCGGGCGTGGTGCGACGAGCCCGCGGCGGCGCAGGCGGGACTGGCCGCCGTGCGGGACATCCGTGAGGGACTGCATCTCGTCCTGCTCGCGACGATCACGGACGCGGACGGCGCGACGGCGGGTGACCCGGTCGCGGCCGGCGCCGCGCTCGTCGCCCTCCACCAGCGCTGGTCCGGCGCGGCCGCCCGAGCACGATTCGTGCTCGACTCGTCGCGGGTGCTGCTGACCTACGGCACGGTGCCGACCATGCTGGTGCCCGACCGGATCGCCGGGGCCGCCCTCGACGTCATGCTGACGGCCGACCTGACCCGGGTGCGCCGCTGCCCGGTGCGCGAAGGTGGTTGTGGCTGGCTGTTCCTCGACCAGAGCCGCAGCGGGTCCCGTCGCTGGTGCCGCATGGCCGACTGCGGCAACGTGGTGAAGGCGCGGCGGCTCACCGAGCGTCGCCGTGCCGCCCGGACGGCACGCTCGTAGGCAGCAGGCGAGAGCGCCCCAGCACCTCGGTGACCCGGGTGAACCCGTCGGTGCCGTGGCCCAGCCCGATCACGCGGCGGGCCATGCCCTCGGCCGCGCGCATCACGCCCGCGTCGATGCCGTGAGCCTCGGAGGTGTGGACGATGTGGGCCATCGACGACACCGCCGAGGTGATGGGGTTGTCCTCGCCGGAGAAGCTGCCGCTGTCCACCTCCTCCGCGGCCTGCTCGAAGATCGGCGGAAGGATCGCGCCGATGCCGGCGGCGAACGGCGCCAGCTCCCGCGCGGTGACACCCTCCGCCCGCGCCACCGCCAGCGCGTGCGCATAGCCCGCCATCGCGGTCCAGAAGATGTCGAGCAACGCGATGTCGTACGCCGCGGCCCGGCCGATCTCCTCGCCCAGGTGGGTGTGGGTGCCGCCCAGCGCGTCCAGCACCTGACGGTGCGCCCGATAGAGATCTGACGGGCCACTGTGGAGGAACACCCCGGCCGGCGTCCCGATGGAGGTGGTCGGCGTCATGATCGCCCCGTCCAGGTACCCGATGCCGTGCCCGACCGCCCACTGCGCGGTGTCCCGGGCCCGGCCCGGAGTGTCCGCGGTCAGGTTCGCCACCGTGCGCCCCCTGAGCGCGTCGATGACCGCGTCGCGTCTCAGGATGGCGTCCGAGGCGTCGTAGTTCACCACGCAGACCACCGTCAGCCCGCTCGCGGCGACCGCCTCCTCGGCCGACCGGGCGGCGACGGCACCCCGCTCGACCAGGTCCCGTCCCCGGCCCGGGGTCCGGTTCCAGACCGTGGTCGGCAGGCCGGCGTCCACGAACGCGCCGGCCAGGGCCCGCCCCATCGGCCCCAGGCCCAGCACCGTGACAGACTTTTCGGAGTACGAGGACATGCTTCAGCTCCCAGAAAGTATAGGAAAAAGAGCGAATAGGACGAACATGACGCGCAGTCGTGCACAGGACCTGAACGTCTGCGGGGTGACCGCCGCGATCGCCGTGATCGACGGCAAATGGAAGACGGCGCTGCTCTGGCTGCTGGAATCCGGTCCCCGCCGTCCCGGCGAGCTGCGCCGGCAACTGCCGGGTCTCACCGAGAAGGTGTTGACTCAGGCGCTCCGCGAGATGGAGACCGACGGACTGGTGCACCGGGAGGTGCACGAGGTGCTGCCCCTGAAGACCGTCTACTCCCTGACCGCGTTCGGCCGGGACCTCTCCGAGGCGTTGGCTCCCGTCGCCGACTGGGGCCACCGTCGCCTGGAGAAGCTCACCGAGGCCGACGGGCCTCCCGCGCCATCACCCACCTCCCCGTGATCCCGGCCCCGCGACCCGCCACAACCAGATTCACCCGGCGCCCGATGCGCCGACAAGTACCCACAAAAAAGTGGCTACGGTGCGGGTCGGCGCATCAGGAATCCAGCGGAGGGAGGCGCCATGCCCGAGAAGGTGAGCACCAGCCGACTTCAGCTGCGAGGAGGTGGGCATCCAGGTGCCGGGCGGCAGCGTCCGCCCAGGTGAGGATCCGGCGGACGCCGCGCTGCGCGAGGCCCGCGAAGAGACCGGGCTGACGGGGCTCACCGTCGTGCGCAAGCTGGGGGAGATCGAGTACGACATCAGCCCGCTCCGCTTCGAGATCCAGCGTCGTCACGTCGTCGACTGACCAGATCCCCACGGCTTGTCGAGGTTGGTCTCGCGCCGCGCACTCGACGGGCACGGTGCCGGCCCACGCCGCAGGGCGGACGCCGGCCGGCACCACAAGTCGATCGCGGCACGCCCGTAGCTACAGGCCAGCGCTGGTCTTACCCAGGATGTCGGCGAGTGCGTCGAAGTCGACGTCCTGCCCTTCGGTGATGTCGACGGTCTTGCGCTCGCCGTTGCCCATCGCCCGGAGGAACCCCTTGACCGCGGGGACGTCCGTCGCGTTGAACACCATGAACGAGACCTTGGCCTTGGCCACCGCGATGACGGCCGCGTAGTGGCCGTTCTTGAGGTAGTGCGGCTTGCCGTACTGGAGTCGTTCCTCCACGCCTGGAACCGTCTTGTCGATCATCGCGCGCAGCTTCTCGCAGACCTCGACCTGCCACGGCTGCGTCTTGTTGATGTACTGGGTGACCTCGTCGTTCACAGTTTCTCCCTGATCGGTGCTCACTGGTCTTCCGGACGTGTCGTAGCCGAGGGTCGGTGACCGCCTCGCTCTTACTCTGCACTGCCACCCGCCTCGGGCGAATCCGCCGGCCGTACCCCCGGCCCGGCGGCCCCGGTGCGCCGGGGGTTGACGATGCCGAAAACGACTGGTGCGTCGCCGCCCCGGCGGGCCAGAGTGAGTCGTGATCACCGTCCAGCGGATACGTGTGCGGTGGGGCGCGGCTGCCCGCGGCGCGCCGCAGGCGAATGCGCGACGCGGGCTGTGTCGTCCGGTGCTGCTTCCTCCGTCACTGCCGGCCGGTGACGTGGTCGTCCACGACGTACTCGCCGATGAGGCAAACGGATACACGCGTCAGGACGAGGTAGTCGGTGGCGGTGTGGGGCGTGCTCACGACCTCGGCCTGTGGCTGTCGACGGAAACCACGAGGTTGGTGGTCGACCGGCTACCCGGTCGGGCCGCCTACCCTCGCCAGAGTGGTCCAGGCCGTCTCTTCACGCTGCTTCCCGGGCAGGTCGGCCGGTACCGGGCAAACTTCCGGTTCACCGTCACCAGCTGCGCGTGCAATCCGAGCTGGTACTACGAGGATTGGCTGATTCTCGTGGCCAACGACCAGGTGCGACGCGACGAGTTCATCTCCCGCAGGCCCGACCATGACGTCGACCACCGCGTTCACCTCTACGGCGGGTGATGCCGCCGTACGGCTGATCAGCGTTCGTCCGCGGTGGCTGGCGCGATCTGGTCGAGGTGCGCAGCGACGGTGGCCTTGGCGGTTGCGTTCGACGTCCGGCCGGGGCGCAGGAGGGCGTGCAGGATCACGCCGTCGACGAGGGCATAGAGACGCTCCGCCTCGACCAACTGATCGAGCCCGGGCCGGAGCGCACCGGCGTCGGCCAGTCGCCGGATCATTGTGATGAAGGCATCGGTGAGGATTTTGTCGATGTCCCTGCGCAGGCCGGCCATTGTCGGTTCGACGACGGCGCGTGCCGTGAACGCGAGCCACACCTCGCACTCGCCGCGCCGTGGCCGGTCCAGCGGCAGCATCTCGTCGATCATCGACCGGACCACCGCACGCTGGTCGCCCGTGGTGTCCACGGCTCGGATCCGCCCCTCGATCCGTTCTCCCACCAGCCGTAGGGCGAATCCGAGAAGCTCGGACTGGCTGGTGAAGAAGTGGCGCAGCGAACCCATCGACAAGCCGGCCTCGCGTGCCACGTTTCGCACGGATGCCTGCTCGAGGCCGTCGCGCATCACGATCCGCCAGACCGCCTCGGCGAGCTCGGTCCGTCGGGCCTGCGCATCCACCAACTTCGGCACCACTTTTTATAACACACTCGTGCTACCTTCTTGTGCTAACACAACTGTGCTAGATAAACGGGGGCATCTGTGTCACGTCGAGAACATCCCTGGTTCATGGCAGCGGTGGTCGGTTGGATCGCACTCAACGGCGCGGTACTGCTCCTCGCGCCCGGCGACGCACCCTTCGACTGGCCGGCGCAGCACGACCCGCCATCCGGGATCGGCCAGGTGATCGCCGCTCAGGCCACCCTCGTCGAGTTGGTGCTGCTCGCCGCCGTCACATTCGCGCTCACCCGCGGTCGACCCGCACCGATGATCGCCGAGCGCGCACCGACGCTCCCGACCGCTCGCCGGGAAACAGGACTCGTCCTGGCGTACGGCGTCCTCGCCCAACTCGGTGGCCTGCTCATCGCCCGAGCGCTCGGCTGGCACCCGATCGGCTTCCACCTGGCCGGTACGCTCGTCGGCACCACCGATCCGGTCGGGCCCGCCGAGGCGCTCGGCTGGGCCACGTACAACGTCGTGGTCTACGCGCTGTTGCCACTCCTGTGGTTCCGGCGGCGTTACACCGCCCGCCAGTTGTGTCTGCGCTCGGCGGATCGGCGCGGCGACGTCATCCTCATCCTCGCCGTGCTGGTCCTCGAATCGCTCGCGCAATGGGTGGTGCTCGGTCACGCGTTCGCCGGCCTGGCCCCGGGCCAACTCGCCGTCGGAGTGCCACTGACATTCCTGCTGTACTTCGCCGGCACGGTGCTGCCCACAGTCATCTTCGTGCAGGGCATCCTCGTCCCCCGATACGCCCGTCTGACCGGCTCCACCACCGCGACCCTCGTTCTCGGCGGCCTGACGTACGCGGCACTGCACGTGTTCGAGGGCTGGGGCAGGTTCGGGTCGCCGCGCGAGGCCACGCTGACGATCCTGTTCGTGCTCCTCATCTACACGGTGCCCGGTGCATTCAAGACCTGGCTCACCGTACGGACCGGAAACGCCTGGGTGCACGCCTGGGCGTACCACGCCTTCGCGCCACACACGATGCACGACGCCGGGTTGATAGTTCGGATCTTCCGCCTCTGACATCTGCGGCTCTGCCACCGGCCCGCCGCAGCACCGTCGAACCCCCGGGCCAATCCGTGCCACTCCAGGTCGACGCGGAGGTCACCATGCTTGTCACGACGAGGTACGTTCACAGCGATCGAGCGCGCCAGTCGCTCAGTCCAGGCAACGAAGGACGAGTCCATGTCCACTCTGTACGAGTTTGCCGGCGGCGACGAGGCGCTGCATCGTCTCGAGGAACTGTTCTATACGAAGGTGCTGGACGACCCCGTGCTGCGCGGCGTGTTCCCCGCTCGCCAGCCGAGCCATGTCGAACACCTCACGTGGTTCACGGCCGAGTCCTTCGGCGGCCCGGACAGGTTCACCGGCGGATTGGGATTTCAGCACATCATCGATGTCCACCGCCATCTGAAGATCACCGACGAGCAGCGGGAGCGGTTCATCGCCCTCTACCTCGAAGCGATCGATGAAGCCGGCCTACCGGACGATGACGCTTTCCGCGCGGCCGTGCGCGAACACCTCGAGTTCGGCGCCCGCGTGGCCCAGCAGAACTCGCATGCCGAGAGCGACGACCAGCTGCATCCGATCCGTGAAGTTCCCGCGTGGACGTGGTCGCGGCAGTCTGATTCGGCATGAAGATGGCCGGCATGAGACTTGTCTACTCGGGCGCGGGAACCCCCGCGCCCGAGTAGACATCACAACGTTCGTCAGACGGTCACCGGCGGTCGGACTTGTCCACCACCTCTGGCGCTGGTCAGACGCGTACGAACTGCCACTGTTGGTTGGTCCCGCTGGTGGCGGTCCACTGCACGACCTGCGCGCCGTCACTTGTCGAGGCGGCGTAGACGTCGGCGGCGAGTCCGCTGGCCTGGCTGACGATGGTGTAGTAGCCGTCGCCGGTGGGCCGCAGGTACCACGACTGGTTGGTGCCGCCGTTCGCCGACCACTGCTGTAGTTGCAGGCCCTGGGTGGTGCTGCCGGCGTTGACGTCGAGCATCTTTCCGGAGGCGGTGTAGCGCAGGGTGTACGCGTCCTGGGTGGTGCTGATCGTCCACGTGGGGGAGCCGCTCTGCTGGACCGCCTTGGCGCCGTCGGCGGTGGAGTTGCCGGCGATGGCGAGGGGCTTACCGCTGTTGCGGTTGACGATGCGGTAGGTGCCTGCTGCCGGCCCGGTTCCGCCGCCTCCGCCGAGGTTCAGGTATTCGGCCGAGTCGGTGAAGACGGTGCTGCCGGACTTGGCGGTCGACAGCTGCAGGTACACGCGGCTGCCGGTGGCGGGTGCGGTGAAGGACACCGGCTGGGTCACCCGTGAGCCGAGTGGGATGGTCAGGTTGCTGCTGCCGGACGCGACGACCGTACCGGTCGGGCTGTCGAGCCGGGCGGTCCAGGCCAGGTTCACCGAGGTGTCGGTGAGGTCGTCGTTGAACACGGTGATGGTGCGGGTCACCGTGGCGTTGCGGGCGTAGCTGGGCACGGCCTGCGCCAGCGGGAAGGTGCCGTTCGAGTCCGAGACGCCGGAGGCGGACCAGTAGGGAAGGTCGATCGCGGCCACCGGGTTGAACGCCGCCTGCACCCGCTGGATCTGTGCATTGCTCCACGGGTCGGGCAGATTGTCCGCGCCGTAGACCGGGCGAGTGTTCTCCTCCGTGGTGAAGTCGGTGGTTCGCACGCCCGGCACCACGCTGGCCCAGGCGGACAGCAGCGTGTACGGGCGCAGGTCGCTGGCGTCCTTGCCGCGCTTGGCAGCAGTCGCGGTGGCGAACCACGTAAAGCCCTGCTTGGTGCTGCAGGCAGGCCAGATGTACTCGCCTTCGCCGTCCGGGCGCCCGGAATGGCGGTTCAGGGCCTCGCCGTAGCGGCCGACGCCGTCCAGGTAGTGCCCGAAGATGGCGAAGTTGGAGTAGTTCATGGCCGGGTACCGGCTGGGCGAGTCCGCGCCCGGGCCGGCGTCGATGCTGATGGGCCGGGTGCCGTCGTTGCCGTTCATCGCCGCGTACAGGTCCTGTTGGAACTGCTGCGAGTCGTTGTTGTTGGAGCTGGGCTCGTTGATCTGGCTCCATCGGATGATCGCCGGATGGTTGCGGTCGCGCAGGGTCAGCGCACGAGCGTGGGCCACCATGTTGTTGCGTCCGGACACGAAGTCCTGGGAACCGCTGCGGATGGCGGTCTCGTCGATGACCATCAGGCCCATCTCGTCGGCCACGTCGAGCATGTACGGGCTGGCCGGTTCCATGTGCATGCGTACCACGTTGTAGTTGAGACGCTGGTAGTTGTTCACCGCCGCGGGCCAGCCGCCGTTGCCGGACGACGGCGGCAGGAAGCCGGGCAGGGTGTCGTACGCGTCGCCCTTTCCGCCGTAGTTGACCCGGTCGTAGTCGGCGCCCTGCAGGCTGTCGCCACGGAAGTTCACCCGCACGCCGTTGAGGTAGTAGTACTCGCCGTTCTGCGTGCTCTCCCGGAACCCGAAGCGGTACGTGGCGTCACTGGTGCGGCCGTCGTCAGCGGTGGCGTGGATCGCCAGGCGGTGCAGTTGGGCCCGGTATCCGGACCGGTACGGCACATTGGGCCACCAGTACGAGGTGGCGCCGAGGTCCCACGCCACGGGGCCCACCGTGACCTTCGCCGTCGAACGGGCCGCCACCGTCACGGTCTGCTGCGGCAACTGCGGGTAGCTGAACGAGCCCGCGCCGTCGGACGTGATCGACCCGCCCAGGGTGACCGTTCTGGTCGAGGACGAGGAGTTGGTCACCGACACGTCGTAGCTGAGGGTGCGGTTCGCCACCGAGGTACGGACGAACGCGTCGCTGACGTACACCGCCGGGTACACCCGCAGGGACGCGGACCGGTAGATGCCCTGCGGTACCGCCTCGGACCAGTCGGCCGCGATGGGGACCAGGTACTTGCCGTCGGACGACCGAAACGCACCGCGGCCCTTCACCTGCACACTGATCGTGTGGGTGGTGCCCGGTGCGGCGTAGCTACTGATATCGAAGTTCGACGGGGTGAACGCCGTCGTCTGGGTCGCCACCACCCGGCCGTCGACGGAGAGCGTCGCCTGGTGGTTCACGGCGCCGAACTCGATCCAGGTCGACTGCGGCTGTCCCGAGTCCGGCACGGTGATGCTGCGCGAGTACACCGCCTCGGTCACGTCGGTGAAGCCCTGCTTGTACCAGCCGCCACCGGGCACCGCGATCGAGGTCGTTCCCCGACCCGAGGGCGTGAAGCTCCACGTCCCGCTCAGATCGACCGAGGCGATCGCGGCGTTACCGGCCGCCACACCGTCAACACCGGCGGCCGCGACGCTCTGCGTCGCGACAGGCGTGGCCAGGGCCGGCTCGGGGGTCGCCATGGTCAGACCGCCCAGCGTCAGAGGCAGGCTGAGGGCCACGGTCGCGGCCAGGCCTCTGGCCGACGCCGACAACCGGCCGCCCCAGCGGACGTTCGTACGATGCACGGTTACCTCCTGTGACTCACCCGATAGCTCTCATGACTTCGAGTCAAGGCGTGTGCGCCGACCGTAGTCGAATCGATTCGACGATCCACCGACGTCCTCGACCACCCGGGCGGGTGAACACAGCCGACATGTAGATGTGATTAACCGGCAACACGAGCACCGAGTCAAGGATTTCCAACCATCTATCTTGTGCCGAAGCTCGAAATACCACCAAGCCTGTACGAAAGCCGCAGTAAAGGTAGGATGAAAGCCCCCTCGGCGCCACCGTCGACGCGCCGGCCGCCAACTCGCCGCGTGGCCGTCGGTCGGGGCCGTCCGCCGGGTCGACGCGGGTCGACACGGGCCACTCCCTGCCAACGCAGGTCAGCCCGCAGGTCGTTACACTGACCACTCGCGCCCCCGTAGCTCAGGGGATAGAGCATCGGTTTCCTAAACCGTGTGTCGCAGGTTCGAATCCTGCCGGGGGCACCAGTGCGAGGTCTTGACCAGCGAAAAGCCAGCCAGGGTCTTCTGTCGGCGGATGCGCGGCTCGGGCCATCCGGGCACCCTCGATGCTCGTGGCAACCGTGCCCGACGGCGAGGCGAGGCCGGCGACGCGGGCTGGCGCCGTGCGACAACTGCTGAAGATCCGCGGCGTTCAATCTAGAGATGTCGATCCCTCGTCGAGGGTGCCTGTACCGTCATCGACAAGAGGCGGCCGGTGACCGGGCCGTAGCGGCGGGCCGCGTCAGGTACGACGCGGTTGCGCTCCCGTCCCGCGCGGCTGAAGCAGCGCCCGACGTTGTGGGAGGAACCGTTGCCCGACAAGTTGGCGTACGAAGCCACCACCCTGGACTGGGCCCGCATCCGGGCCTATGCCAAGCGCGTCGCCAGGGAGACCCGCAAGCCGACGGAAAGCGCCATCTCCTACACCACGACCGAATACGAGACGCAGACAAAGCGGGTGGAGGTCAAACATGGCCTCTTCGACATGTTCACCAGGGTCGAGACCAGGTCGGAGCGGGTCGCGGTGGCCCGACGGGTGGACGTCGTCGGACCCCACTGGCTGCTCGACAGACGTCACAATCACATCCAGCGCAACACCAGGAACCGGAACGCCACCCAACAAGAAACCACCCACGAGCAGCACCACGTGGTCCTGCTGCCGGACGGGAGCTTGAAGAGGGTAGTGGTGTGGGAAGAGGAGTTCCTCGGCACCGAGAACGGCAAATCGACATTCTTTACCACGCACAAGCACCTGGTGGCCGACCTCGACGATCGCGACGTGCGAGCGATGGATTTCGAGAAACGCCACAGTTCGCACAGCGCCGACCGTATCCAGGTCTGGGGCGACCAAGAACCCGGCAAGCGGTTACTCACCCACGCCAAGGGCGTCGGACTCACCCAGGCCTTGAAGCGCCTGCTCTGATGCGCGCCCGCGCCCGTGCGGCAGGGCCCGCTCTTCTGCCCACGGACGAATGTCTTGAATCCGGGTCGACTGTTGGCCAGGCTCGGGGCATGCCTGAGTTGATGGACGTCGCGGTCGGAGATCTGCACCTCTCCCTGCGGGAGTGGTCCGCAGTTGACAGCAGCGGGACGCCTGCCGTGCTGCTTCACGCCCTTGGCAGGAGTGCGCGTGACTGGGACGTGATCGCCTCCGGTCTGCGCGCCGAGCGCACGGTGTACGCCGTCGACCTGCGGGGTCACGGTGCCAGCGACTGGCCCGGCAGCTACAGCCTGGAACTGTTGACGCACGACGTCGTCGGTGTCCTGAAGCAGTTGGATCTCGGAACGGTGGACCTGGTCGGCCATTCCCTCGGCGGCCTGGTGGCCTGCCGGGTGGCCGCCGAACGGCGGGACAGCGTCCGCAGACTCGTGCTCGAGGACATCGGATATCTGCACCCGCGCCCGCCCGGACTCCCCGAGCGTCCCGCGGGGGACCTGCCCTTCGACTGGCACTTGGTGGAGCAGATCCGACCGGAGATCGACGATCCGGATCCGGGCTGGGCCGAGATCGTCGCCCAGATCACGGCGCCCACGCTGATCATCGGTGGCGGCCCGGCGAGTTCCATCCCCCAGGAGCACCTCGTCGAACTCGCCGAACGCCTGGCCGACGCGCGGCTGACGACGATCACGGCCGGTCACATGGTCCACGAGGCCGTCCCCGACGAGTTTCTCCGGATCCTGACGGCCTTTCTCGCCGAGTAACGACGCCGTCCGCTGGTGCCGCCGGTCGTCGCTCGACAGCGGTGTGCAACATCCTCCGCCAGGGGTCGGGTCGCAGGTCGAGGGCGCCCGTCCAGTGCGAAGGCTTTCGACGACGCGGCCTCACCCCGGTTGATGCCGGTTGATCGGCAGACCGAACAGGGGGAACAGATCGGCCCGGTGGAACGCCAGCACCGCAGAGACGCCGGCCTCGGTCAGGGTCAGCACCTGCAGGGTGTGCGCGTGGAAGGAATTGTCCCGTCCACGGACATAGCAGGCGAATGCGGGCTGCCCGTTCGCGGACGTCTCTACCATGATCCGTCGGCCCTCCTCCGGCAGCAGCTTGGTCCTCAACAGACGCAGTACGTCCTCGCGACCGTCGAACCAGGTGGGAATCGGCGGCATCTCCCACCGCGTGTCCTGGGTCAGCAGGCCTTTCAAGGCGACCAGATCGGTTTTCTCGAAGGCTTTGGCGTACTGGTCGAGCAGCGCACGGCGGGCTGGTTCGTCTGGTTCGCTGAACTGGTCCTCGACCGGCGCGAGCTTGGCGAGTACCGCGCGCGCCCGCTGGAGCGAACTGTTCACCGCCGCTGTCGTCGTTTCGAGCAGGTCCGCTACCTCAGACGCCTGCCACGCCAGGACCTCCCGCAGAATCAGCACCGCGCGCTGTCGCGGCGGCAAGTGCTGCAGCGCGGCAATCATCGCCAGTCTGAGGCTCTGCCGAGCCCCCACGACCAGAGCCGGGTCAGCGTTCGCCATGAGATCCGGGAACGGCTCCAGCCAGGTCGCCTCCAGAGTTCGCGCCTCCAGGGAGTCAGGATCGGTGCCAGGAGCACCCAATGCCGATGGCACCAGCCGGCGGCTGCTGTGCCGCAACGCGTTCAGGCAGACCCGAGTAGCGATCCGGTACAGCCAGGTCCGCACCGACGAGCGCTGCTCGAACTCCGTGAACCCCCGCCAGGCACGCAGGTACGTCTCCTGAACCGCGTCCTCCGCGTCGTGCAGTGAGCCGAGCATCCGATAGCAGTGCGCGACCAGCTCACCCCGGTACTGCGCGAACTCGTCCTCCAGGTTCACCGCAACTCCTCCGCCGGCTCCTGACGAGCAGCCACCGCCTTCGGACTCGGACTGGGCCGTGAGACTATCCCGAGTCCGGAAAGTGCTCCGAGCAATGACAGCACGCCGCACACGGCCACCGCCCGGGTGAATCCCGGCGTGAAGGAGTCGTAGCCGCCGGCGGCGGCGAACACCGCGGCCGTGACGGCGACTCCGGCGACCCCGCCGAGCTGCCGCATCATGGTGTAGATGCCGGAGGCGATTCCGACGGCCTCGCGCGGCAACGCGCCGACACTGGCGCTCTGCGTCGCGGGCATCGCCATGGAAACGCCGCAACCGGCCACGATCAAGGGCAGCACCAGCCCGGAGTAGCGGACCGAGTCGTCGGCGACCTGGCTGATCCAGAACATGCCGACGGCCTGTAGAGCCAGTCCCGTCACGACGAGCGGGCGTTCTCCGACCCGGTCCGCCAAGCGCCCGGCGATCGGCGCTACCAGGAAGAGTGTCGCGGTCCAGGGGAGAAGCTGCAGCCCGGCCTTCAGCGGGCCGGAGCCGAAGGCGACCTGCATGTACTGGGCCGAGAAGAACACCGCGCCGTAGAGGGCGGCGGTGAGGAAGAAGCCGGCCGCGTTGCCGGCCGAGAACGCTTTCGAACGGAAGTAGGACAGCGGCAC
The DNA here is from genome assembly GCF_043197345.1 of Micromonospora sp. NPDC049175. Taxonomy (NCBI): domain Bacteria; kingdom Bacillati; phylum Actinomycetota; class Actinomycetes; order Micromonosporales; family Micromonosporaceae; genus Micromonospora; species Micromonospora sp. NPDC049175. The sequence continues at coordinate 882,143 of NZ_JBICSY010000002.1, forward strand.
CATCGGCTGCGGCGCGCGACGTTCCCAGGCCAGGAATGCCAGCAACAGCAGGGTTCCGAAAGCGAACGAGCCGATCACCCGGTGGCTGGTCCAGCCCGACATCTCGCCGCGGACGACGCCCCAAACGATGCCGAGAACGGCGAGGGTGATCAGGACTCCCCCGCGGAGGTCCACCTGGCGAGCCACTCCCCAGCTCTCGGGGATCTTGCGTAGTACGAGTGGGATGGCAAGCGCTCCTACCGGCACGTTGATCCAGAAGATCCACTGCCAGGCCAGGCCCTCCGTCACAGCACCGCCGAGCATCGGGCCGCCCAGCACGGCGAGGCCGGTCAGACCGCTGAAGATGCCGATCGCCCAGCCGCGGCGTTCGGGCGGGAAGGCGGCGCCGAGCAGGCCGATCGCGAGCGGCAGCACGGCGGCCGCGCCGACACCCTGGACGGTGCGGGCGGCGATCAGCCATGGCACCGAGGTCGCCATCGCGCAGGCGGCCGACGCGATGGTGAAGAAGGCGAGGCCGGCGGCAAACGTCCGGCGCCGGCCCCACCGGTCACCCATCGCCGCCGCGGTTATCAACAGCACCGCGAAGCTGAGACTGTACGCGTTCACCGTCCATTCCAGCTGTTCGATCGAGGCACCGAGGTCCTGCCTGATGGTGGTCAGCGCCGCCGCCACCACCAGGACGTCGAGCGCCACCATCAACGAGCCGATCGAGGTCAGGCCCAGCACCCAGCGCTGCTCGACGGTCGTCCGCCCCATGTTGCTCACGAAGGTCCTCCAGAAGGTCGCTGTCACTGGTACTGACCGTGGTGGAGGGCCGGACTAATCGCGGCGATGAGTTTCCGGGTATCGCGTGGTCAGTAGTAGTGACAGCGACATCCAGCGAGGAGAGCCCGATGAGTGCAGCAGTGATCCGCTACCAGACCAAGCCCGGAGCGGCGGACGAGAACCAGCGCCTGATCGAGGACGTCTTCGCCGAACTGGCGGCCACGGCACCACCCGGCCTGCGGTACAGCTCCTTCCGGCTGGCGGACGGGGTCACCTTCGTGCACGTGGTCGACGGCGACGGCCTCACCGAACTGGCCGCCTTTCAGGAGTTCCAGCGCACCTTCGGCGAGCGTCTGGCCGTCAGCCCCACCCGCGACGACGCCACTCTGGTCGGCTCGTACGACGCGGCGGTGCTGACCGTCGGCAGTTGACCGCCGGGCCCGATCGGCAGCCGACGACGAGGCAACCACGAGAAGGTCCGCCGGCACGGTTCACCAGTGGTAGGCCAGGTTCACCGCCAGCGTGGCAACGGTGGTGGTGAAGAAGACGGCCCACCCGACCAGGTGGCGGGAACCCACCCGCAGGTGCGCGATGAGCGCGCCGACGAAGTACAGCACGAGGCCAGCGGCGGCGAGGGTGCCCACCAGCGGTACGGCGAAACCGGCCAGCAGCCCCAGGGAGCCGGCCGCCAGCGTCAGGCCCAACCGGGGCATCCACGAATGTGGCAGGCGCTTCATGTCGATCTGGGCCTTCGGGTAGTCGTGGCCGATCAGGTAGGTGACGGCGGCGATGCCGGTGAAGACCGAGGCGAGGATCGTGAGCGTGACGTAAGCGGCGAACATGTGCCCTCCCTTGTGGTTGTCTGCCTCAAGGACGGGTCGGTGCCGTGAATTGTTACCCGAGGTGCTGTGACCTGGGGCACAGCGCGTGCCACGCCGGGTCGTGTGGTGTGTCAGGCGCAACGTGGGCTGCGGGAGACCCGCAGCCCACGCCTGTGCCGCCGACGATGTGTCGGTCGGTCAGAGGAACGCGTACATCTCGTCGGCGGCAGCCTCGGTCTCGCCGGCGGGTGGCGCTTCCACCGTGACCGGCTTGCCGAAGTCGCTCATCTTCATCTCGGTGACGAGGTCACCCAGCGACTTCGTGGCGATGGTGTAGGAGAGCGCGGTGAGGCGTCCGTCGGCGTCGAGGGTCGCCTCGAACGGAACCGCTGTCGGGTCCTTCGCCAACTTGGCGGTCGACTGGAGGCCCTCCCGCATTCCGGCCTCGGTGCTGGCGGCCTCGGCGGCCTTGTTGAGATCGGCGATGCCTGTGTAACGGCCGCCGCCCACCTCCTGGGCGGACACGGTGCCACCGACGAGGCCGGTCTGCGACTTGAGGTCGAACGACTGACGCAGCGTGCTCGTCGGCTTGAGCTTGCCGAGGTCGATCTTCATCCAGGGCTTCTCGCCCTCCATCGACTCCGACTTGATGTAGGCGGTGTTGCCGATCAGCCGGACCTCGATCGGTTCCGGGGCCTTGCCACTGATCTGGATCGCCTTGGCGACGGGGTCCATCTTTCCGCCGAGGGTGATCGACTGGTTGCCGGCCTTGACGGAGGCTTGCATGCTGAGCGTGCCCGCGAGGCTGCGGTCCATGCCCTGCTTGACGGCCGCGACCGGTTCGACTGTGGACGGTGCCGGGGCGGCCGAGGCGCCGGGCGCCGCGGAGTCGTCGGACTTGGTGCCGCAGCCGCCGACGAGGGCGACGGCGAGGGCTATCGATAGGGTGGGAATCAGTCGGCGCATAGACGTGACCCTAATAGGCGGCCGCTACCCGATTTTCGCCAGTGGTGGCGGCGCCAGCAGGCCGGGGCGGATCAGACCGGCGTCGGCAGTTGCTGGGCTCGGGTGATCACTTGATCGATGAGGCCGTAGTCCCGGGCCTGTTCGGCGGTGAACCACCGGTCCCGGTCCCAGTCCTGCTGGATCTCGTCGAGGGTCCGTCCACTGTGCTCGGCGGTCAACTCCTGCATCGTCCGCTTCACGTGCAGCATGTTCTCGGCCTGAATGGTGATGTCCGAGGCGGTGCCGCCGATTCCGCCGGAGGGCTGGTGCATCATGATCCGCGAGTGCGGCAGCGCGTACCGCTTGCCGGCGGCGCCCGCACAGAGCAGGAACTGCCCCATCGAGCCGGCGAGCCCGAGCGCCAGCGTGGCCACGTCGTTGCGGACGTAGCGCATCGTGTCGTAGACCGCCATCCCCGCGCTCACCGACCCGCCCGGCGAGTTGATGTAGAGGAAGATGTCCCGATCGGCGTCCTCGGCGGCGAGCAGCAGGATCTGCGCAGAGAGCTGGTTGGCCGACTCCTCGGTCACCTCGGTGCCGAGGAAGACGATCCGTTCCCGCAGCAGCCGCTCGAACACCTGGTCGCCGAAGGACGGCTGCGCGCCGTCCAGCATCCGTACCCCGTGGGAGATCATGCCGCCGCCTTCCACCACGCCGGCGAGCGGTGGGACCGCCCGGTGGACCGGCCCCTTCAGCGTGCGGGCGACGGCAGTCGCTGGCCCAGTGATTCTGCGGGTGGCAGATTCGCCGACGGCAGAACCGGCGCGGCCTACGCGGCGGTCAGCCGCCGCGCGCCCGCCCGGACCCACGCGCAACCCCGCAGAGCGGCGGTACGCGGACCGGGGCGCGAGCCGCCAGCGGAGGCCATCGCCCCGACGCAGAGGGTCGGGCCGCTCGCCCCGGGCGCCCGGTGCAGGACCGGCCTGCTCGTCCGTAGGGTGTGCTGACCCGCGTCGTGTCGGGCGACCTCGGCCCGTTCGGTCCGGGTGAGTTGCGCCCGGGGTGCGGCCGGGATGCGGGGCTCGACCCGGCGCAGGTCGTCGCGGGCCTCCTCCAACAGGTCGGACAGGCGGATGCCGAGCGCCCGGCAGATCGCCGCGAGCACCTCGGAGGAGGCTTCCTTGCGGCCCCGCTCCACCTCGGACAGGTAGGGCACGGAGACTCCGGCGGTGGCGGCCACCTCGCGCAGCGTGCGGCCCTGGCTCTGGCGCAGTCGGCGGAGCACTCCGCCGATGACTCGTCGCAGCAACGACATGCCGGCCTCACTTTCGCGGTCGTCGTCGGGAACACCCTCATCATGCCCGTCCCCGGCCTTCCGGGCCGACCCATCCTCTCCCGGTCGCGCGCCCAGGAGCGGTACGGCTCCGCGGGACACCTGTGTCCGCTGCGCAACCCGGACGTGCCGGGGCCGGCGTACCCGCTATGTTGTGCTCGTGCAGGCGACGGTGGCGGGGCAGGTTCGACGGTGATCCATTTTCCCGCGCAGCGCCGGGGCCCACTGAGCGCGCTGAGCCTTCGGCTCGCCGCTGCGCTGGGCCTGGTCTTCGCCGTGGTCGCCGCCGTCTATCTGGGCCGCGAGGGCTACCGCGACGTCAACGAGGACGGCCTCACCCTGCTCGACTGCTTCTACTACGCGGTCGTGTCGCTCTCGACCACCGGTTACGGGGACATCACCCCGGCCGCGCCGTCGGCCCGACTGGTAAACGTCCTCTTCATCACCCCGGCCCGAGTGATCTTCCTTATCATCCTGGTCGGCACCACCCTGGAAGTTCTGACCGAGCAGTACCGGACCGGCCGTCGCCTGTCGCGGTGGAGGAGAGCCGTGAAGGACCACGTCATCATCTGCGGCTACGGCACCAAGGGGCGCAGCGCGGTCTCCGCCCTGCTGGAGAACGGTCTGGACCGGTCGCGGATCGTGGTGGTGGAGCGCAGCGCCGCCGCCCTGCGGCAGGCCACCTCCGCCGGTCTGGTGGCGATCGAGGGCTCGGCGACCCGCTCGTCGGTGCTGAACGAGGCACACGTCAAGAACGCCAAGGCCGTGATCATCGCGACCGACAGTGACGACGCGTCGGTCCTTGTCGCGCTGACCGTACGGCAGCTCACCGCCGGACAGGTCCGCATCATCGCCGCGGCGCGGGAGGCGGAGAACGCCCCGCTGCTCAAGCAGAGTGGCGCGCACCATGTGATCGTCTCGTCGGCCACCGCGGGTCGGCTGCTCGGCCTGTCGACCTCGGCCCCGCCGCTCATCGACGTGGTGGAGGATCTGCTCACTCCGGGTCAGGGCATGGCGCTGGCGATGCGCTCGGCGGAGCGGGACGAGGTGGGTCGCTCGCCGCGCGAGCTGGAGTCCTTGGTGATCGCCCTGGTGCGGCGGGGCAAGGTGGTCACCCTGGCCGACCGGGCCGGTGCGGTGATCGAGACCGGCGACATGCTCGTGCACGTCCGCGACGATCGTCCGCAGTCGGCGACGACCGCCTGACCGTCCCGTCGTGAGCGGGCGGTAGAGGCGTGGCTCAGAAGGTCTCGTCGCCGGTGCAGATCGCCTCGGTGCAGCTGACCGGCGTCGTGGCGGAGGCCCGCCGGAGCAGCTCGTAGAGCGTCTCCCGCTCGCTGGGCGCCAGCGCTCCCAGCACCTCGTCCTCGGCTCCGGCGAGGGCGCATTCGGCCTCGCTGAGGCGTTTCGCACCGTCTTCGGTGAGGTCGACGACGTGCCGGCGGCGGTCCTCGGGGGAGCGGCGGCGCTCGACGAGTTGCTCCGCTTCCAGGTCGTTCAGCAGTCCGACGATGTTCGTGCTGTCCATTTCCAGGATGGCGGCGAGCGCCTGCTGGCTGGTGCCACCGCCGGCTCGCAGCACGGTGAGCGCGACCAGATGCCGCGGCCGCAGGCCCAGCGGCGCCAGCACCGACTCCGACCGCAGCCGCATCCGCCGCGCCAGATGGTCCAGGAGGGCACCCGAGCGGTGCTCCGAGGGGGCGGGCGGCAGGGCGGACATGTGACCCAGTCTACCGACCGGACGGAACATCGGCCTGCTATAAATAGTTGGTGCTGCACAGACGATCCTTGGAGGAGGAATAATGCATCTGCTGCATATCGACTCAAGCATTCGGGGCGACTGGTCGATCAGCCGTCGGCTCACCGCCCGCGCGGTCGCCACGTGGCGTGCGGCCCACCCGGACGGCACGGTGACCTACCGGGACCTCGGCGCGGAACCGCTGCCGCACCTCGACGCGGCGGGCGGCCTGGCCCGGATGACACCGCCGGACCAGCACACCCCGGCCCAGCGCGAATCCTGGGAGCTCAGCGAGCGGCTCGTCGACGAGGTGAAGCAGGCCGACGTGGTGCTGCTCGGCCTGCCGCTCTACAACTACGGCGCGCCCAGCAGCGTCAAGTCCTGGGTCGACCACCTGATCGTCGCCGGCCTCGCCTACGACCCGACGACGCAGGAGGGCCTGCTCGGCGGCCGCGAGTTCGTGGTGCTGGCCACCCGGGGCGGCGGCTACGGGGAGGGCACCCCGCGCCACGGCTGGGACCACGCGGAGCAGTGGCTCCCGCACGGCCTGTCGATGACCGGCCTGGAGCCGCGCTTCATCAGCACCGAGTTGACCCTGGCACCCTCGGTGCCGGCGATGGCCGAGCTGATCCCGCTGCACGAGGCGAGCCTGACGGCGACCGAGAAGGAGATCGACAACCTCTGGACGCCGGCCTCCGCCCAGCGCTGAGGCACCGCCGGTACGACGAGAGCGGCCGCCCCCGGATCGGGGACGGCCGCTCTCGTCAACACTGTCGGATCAGAGGATCGTCCAGGTGTCGCCGCTGGCCAGCAGGCCGGCGAGCTGCTGCTCGGGAGACTCGGTGACCGTCGCCTGGGCGGCCGCGAGCTGACCCTGCACCACACTGTCGTAGGACGGTCGGTCCACCGAGCGGAACACCCCGATCGGAGTGTTGCGCAGGTCCAGCCCGGGCAGCCGGGACAGCGCGAAGGCGTACGCCGGATCGGCCACCGTGGCGTCGTGCACGACGATCTCCTCCGGGCGGACCGAGCTGGTCTCCCGCACCTCCAGACCGAAGGCGCCCGGCGGGTGCACCACGCAGAACTGCCCGTCGGCACCGAAGGTGATCGGCTGGCCGTGCTCCAGGCGGATCAGGTAGTCGTCCCGGGTGGACGGGTCCTTGAGCTGCTCGAACGCCCCGTCGTTGAAGATGTTGCAGTTCTGGTAGATCTCCACGAACGCCGAACCCTCGTGCTCGGCGGCGGCCCGCAGCACCGACTGGAGGTGCTTGCGGTCGGAGTCGATGGTCCGGCCGACGAAGCTGGCCTCCGCTCCGAGCGCGAGCGAGAGCGGGTTGAACGGGGCGTCCGCCGAGCCGGCCGGGGTCGACTTGGTGACCTTGCCGACCTCGGACGTCGGCGAGTACTGGCCCTTGGTCAGACCGTAGATCCGGTTGTTGAACAGCAGGATCTTGAGGTTGACGTTGCGCCGCAACGCGTGGATCAGGTGGTTGCCACCGATGGAGAGCGCGTCGCCGTCGCCGGTGACCACCCAGACCGACAGGTCCGGCCGGGACACCGACAGGCCGGTCGCGATCGCCGGGGCGCGCCCGTGGATCGAGTGCATCCCGTAGGTGTTCATGTAGTACGGGAAGCGCGACGAGCAGCCGATCCCGGAGACGAAGACGGTCCGCTCGCGGGGGATGTTCAGCTCCGGCATGAACTGCTGGATGGCGGCGAGGATCGCGTAGTCACCGCAGCCGGGGCACCAGCGCACCTCCTGGTCGGACTTGAAGTCCTTCGCGGTGAGCTTGAGGGCGACGGGCTCAGACATTCTTCAGGACCTCTTCCAGCGTCGTCTCCAGCTCGGCGGCCGTGAACGGCAGGCCGCGGACCTGGTTGTAGCTGATCGCGTCGACCAGGTAGCGGGCCCGGATGACGTGGGCGAGCTGGCCCAGATTCATCTCTGGGATGACCACCTTGTCGTACGCGCGCAGCACCGCACCGAGATTGGCCGGCATCGGGGCCAGGTGCCGCAGGTGCGCCTGGGCGATGGACAGCCCGCGCTGGCGAACCCCCCGGCACGCCGCGCCGATCGGCCCGTACGTCGAGCCCCAGCCGAGGACCAGCACCCGGGCGTCGCCGTCCGGGTCCTCCACCTCGATGTCCGGCACCGGTATCGCCTCGATCCGGGCGGCGCGGGTACGCACCATGAAATCGTGGTTGGCCGGGTCGTAGGAGATGTCTCCGGTCTTGTCGGCCTTCTCCAGGCCGCCGATCCGGTGCTCCAGTCCGGCCGTGCCGGGGATCGCCCACGGCCGGGCCAGGGTCTCCGGATCACGCAGGTAGGGCAGGAAGGTGGTGCCGTCCTCGCCGTTGGGCTCGGTGGCGAACTCGACCCGCAGGTCGGGCAGCGACTCGACGTCGGGCAGCAGCCACGGCTCGGAGCCGTTGGCGACGTAGTTGTCGGACAGCAGGATCACCGGGGTGCGGTAGGTGAGCGCGATCCGGGCCGCCTCCAGCGCCGCGAAGAAGCAGTCCGACGGTGACCGGGGCGCGATCACCGCGACGGGCGCCTCGCCGTGCCGGCCGTAGAGCGCCATGTTGAGGTCGGCCTGCTCGGTCTTGGTCGGCATGCCCGTCGACGGGCCGGCGCGCTGCACGTCCACGATCACCAGGGGCAGCTCCAGCGCCACCGCGAGGGAGATCGTCTCGCTCTTGAGCGCCACGCCGGGGCCGCTTGTGGTGGTCACACCGAGCGCCCCGCCGTACGACGCGCCGAGCGCCGCGCCGACCGCGGCGATCTCGTCCTCGGCCTGCACCGTGGTGACGCCGAAGCGCTTGTGCTTGCTCAGCTCGTGCAGGATGTCCGACGCGGGCGTGATCGGGTACGCGCCGAGGAACACCGGCAGCCCGGAGCGGACCCCGGCGGCGACCAGACCCAACGAGAGCGCCGCGTTGCCGGTGATGTTGCGGTAGGTGCCCGGCTTCATCTTCGCCGGCTTGACCTCGTAGCGGACCGCGAAGTCCTCGGTCGTCTCGCCGAAGTTCCAGCCGGCCCGGAAGGCGGCGACGTTCGCGGCGACCAGCTCCGGACGGGATGCGAACTTGCGCTCCAGGAAGCGCAGCGTCGACTCGTAGGGCCGCGAGTACATCCAGGAGAGCAGGCCGAGGGCGAACATGTTCTTCGACCGCTCCGCGTCCTTCTTGGACACCTGGTAGTCGGTGAGCGCGCCGACGGTCATCGAGGTCAGCGCCACCGGGTGCACGACGTAGCCGGCCAGCGAGTCGTCGTCCAACGGGCTGGCCTGGTAGCCGACCTTGGCGAGGTTGCGCTTGGTGAACTCGTCGGTGTTGACGATGATGTCCGCGCCGCGCGGCAGGTCGGCCAGGTTGGCCTTGAGGGCCGCCGGGTTCATCGCCACCAGCACGTTCGGCGCGTCGCCCGGGGTGAGGATGTCGTAGTCGGCGAAGTGCACCTGGAAGCTCGACACGCCGGGCAGGGTGCCGGCGGGAGCGCGGATCTCGGCGGGGAAGTTTGGCAGCGTGGAGATGTCGTTGCCGAGCTGCGCCGTCTCCGAGGTGAACCGGTCGCCGGTCAGCTGCATGCCGTCGCCGGAGTCACCGGCGAACCGGATGACCACCCGGTCGAGTTGACGGATCTGCTTGGTCACTCTGCCACCTTCGTTCGCGACTGCGGGGCTCGCAAAACCTCGCCTTGCCCGGCCACGGAACCTCCTCGACGCAACGTTTCACCGCACCGCCCCAGGCTGGTCCGGCCGCTGTCGTACCTCATCTGAGAGCCTACGTCTAAGGGAGCCCTAACCAGCGCCGGAGGTCCGCCGACTGGGACCGAACTGGGCACGGAATTGCCCGTTTTTGCGCGCTTATGCCCCGGCCGCCGTAATTCAGATCACCACAGATCCGCTCCGCCGACCCCGGACAGACGCGGTCCGGGGTCGCTCGTCGGTCAGTCGGCGGGGTGGGACGCCGGTTCGGGCGCCGGGCCGGAGAACCGACGCCGCAGCGAGATGGTGGCAAGCGTGAGAGCCAACACCACGAGCAGCGCGGAGACCACGATCAGGATGATCGCCGTACGCCGCACCGAGGTCATCCCCTCGTCGTCGGCGGCGGCACCCCCGGGCAGCACGCCCTGGGAGCCGGTCGGCGCGGGCGGTGAGACCACGGGCGTGGCCAGCGCGGCCGCCGCGGTGATCCGGAAACTCATCTGCATCTGCCGGGTCGTGCCGCTGCGCGGGTCGAGTTGGCCGATTACGGCACCGGACAGCGGCGCCTCCCGCTGCGCCTGCGGCGTCGCCTCCACCGGCAGCCGCAACTCGGCGGTCCGGCCCGCCGCGACCGTGCCCGCGTCGCAGCGGGTCCGGGTCGGGTCGACCGACACGCAGCCGGCCGGTGGGGTCGAGACTGTCACCCCGCTCGGCAGGACGACCTCGACCCGGCCGGCGGCGTCCACCGTGCCGGTGTTGCCCAGCCGGAGCGTGAGGGTGCTGGCGGAGCCGCTGATGTCGAAGGCGACCTCGTCGGCGGCGAGCGTGATCCCGGGCACCGGGGGGCCGGGCGGGAAGAGCACCGCGAAGCCCTGGTCGTCGACCGCCTCTCCGGGCATCCCCGGCGCGTCCGCCACGACCTGGACGGAGCCGGCGAGGGGCATCTTCTGCCACGCGGTGCCGTCGACCCGCAGGCGGAGCACAGCGCTGAACCGGACGCCGGCTCCGGCCGTCCAGGCCCCACAGTGGTACGTACCGCCGCCGGCGGCGGCGCAGCCCTTCGTCCCCGCGTCGGTCAGCCCGAGCGGCAGCGTGTACGAGAGGCGGATCCGTTGCGTCGTCGTGCCGGTGTTGTGGACCGTGACCTGCAGGGTGGTGGCGGTGCTGGCCGCGTTCCAGTACGCCTGGGAGAGCGTGACGTCCTGGGTGGTGACCTGCACACCGAGCGGATTCGCCGGCGGCGCCTCCGGACCCGGGGCGGGCGGGCGGACCGGCGGGACCGGGGGCGCCGGCAGCACCGGGGGCGCCGGAGGGGCCGGGGGTGCCGCGGTGGGTGCTCCGCCCGGCGCGGGCGCGTTGTTGCTCGGTGCCGGCGGCACGTCCGGCGCGGTGGTCTCCGGCGCCGGCGGCTGCGTCTGCGGCGGCGGCGCGGTGGTCTCCGGCGCCGGGTTGCTCGGCTCCGGCGAAGCACCCGGCTCCTCGGTCGGGGGCGGCTCGTCCGTCGGGCTGGACCCGGGGTCACCCCCGGGTTCGCTGACCGGGTCGGTCATCGTCACGACCGGGCCGGCCTCCGGCGTCGCCGCGCTGGCCCAGGCCGGCCCCACGGCGAGCGCCGCGAACAGACCGAGTACGAGCGAGGTCGCCAGCAGGGACCTGGGGTGCCGCCCCTCCGCCCGCGTACCGGGCGATGCCTTCAGGCGGGCCATCTGTCCTCCGGTGCATGGGTGGGTGTCCAATGGTCGGTAACAGTTGCCCCGGCGCACTAGTCCCATCGGGAAACAAATCCGTAACGTGTTTGGGATGGCCCGCACGGGCGGACGGTAGGCTCCCGACTGTGACCGGATACCTGGGCTCGTACGCGACGCTCGGGCTCTTGCTGCTCGCCAGCGTTCTGTTCTTTGTTACGGCGTTCTCGGCCAACCGGGTGTTACGCCCCGCACGTCCGGCCGACCCGCCGGGCAAGCGGGCCAGCTACGAGTGCGGGCTCGACCCGGTCGGCGCGGACTGGGCACAGATGCAGATCCGCTACTACGTCTACGCGTACCTCTACGTGCTGTTCGCGGTCGAGGCGGTGTTCCTCTTCCCCTGGGCGGTGGTCTTCGACCGGCCGGGCTTCGGCCTGGTGACGGTGGTGGAGATGGCGGTGTTCGTGGCGGTGCTCGCGCTCGGCATCCTCTACGCCTGGCGCAGGAACATCCTCCGCTGGACCTGAACGTCGCCACCTCCGGCGATCGGCCCGGTCCGCCCGACCGTTGTCGGTCCCTCCCGGCGACGACCCGGTCAGGCGAGGCCGCGGCGGGTCGCCGACGGTGGGCGGTCGCCCCGGATCGAGGCCACCATGTCCAGCACCCGGCGGGTCGGGCCGACCTGGTGGGCCCGGAACACCCGGGCGCCCAGCCAGGCCGAGACCGCCGTCGCGGCGAGCGTGCCCTCCAGTCGTTCGGGCACCGGCAGGTCCAGCGACTCACCGATGAAGTCCTTGTTGGAGAGCGCCACCAGCACCGGCCAGCCGGTGTCGGCCAGCTCGCCCAGTCGGCGGGTGATCTCCAGGGAGTGCCTGGTGTTCTTGCCGAAGTCGTGTGCCGGGTCGATGAGGATGCCGTCGGGGCGTACCCCGGCCGCCACCGCTCGCTCGGCGAGCCCGGTCACCGTCGCGACCACGTCGGTGACCACGTCGGTGAAGGCGGCCCGGTGCGGCCGGGTCCGTGGGACCAGGCCGCCGGCGTGCGAGCAGACCAGGCCCGCGCCGGTCCGTGCGGCCACCCGGGCCAGGGTCGGGTCGGCGCCCGACCAGGTGTCGTTGAGCAGGTCGGCGCCGGCTGCCACGGCCTCCGTCGCCACCTCGGCGCGCCAGGTGTCGATCGAGATCACCACCGTGGGGAACGCGGCCCGGACGGCGGCGATGGTGTCCACCGTGCGGCGGATCTCCTCGACGACGTCCACCTCCGCGCCGGGGCCGGCCTTGACTCCGCCGATGTCGATGATCGCCGCGCCGTCGGCGACGGCCCGCTCCACCGCGCGCAGAGCACTGTCGGCGGCGTAGGTGGCCCCTCGGTCGAAGAACGAGTCCGGGGTGCGGTTGACGATCGCCATCACCACCAGCTCGTCGGGGGCGAACGTGCGCCCGCCCAGCCGAAGCGCCCCGGCCATGCCCGCCTCCTGAGAGTCTGCCGTCGCTGCCGCGTCGGCCGACCCCGACGCTAGTCGCTGGTCCGGCCGCGACTCCGGGCGGCTTCGGTACGGATCGTGATCGGGACGGGTGGCGGGGTCGCTCCCGGCCGGCTGCCGTGCCACGATCAGTACATGGGTCAGCTTCTGCTCCTCCTGGTCGTGGCGTTGACGGTCGCGGCGGTGATATTCGGCGTGACGGTGCTGGTCAGCGGCCGTGATCCCGGTCTGGTGCCCGCCGAGCCGGATTCGCAGGCCGTGGCACTGCCCGGCACCCGGCCACTGCGCGAGTCCGACGTGGGCGCGGTCCGTTTCGACACCGCGTTGCGCGGGTACCGGATGGCTCAGGTCGATCAGGCGATGCGCCGTGCCGCCTACGACATCGGCTACAAGTCCGAGCTGATCGGCGTGCTGGAGGCGGAGGTCACCGCGTTGCGTGAGGGCCGCACCGACGACGCGGACGTGCTGCGCGACGCCCGCGAACAGTCCGCCAGCAGGGCGACGACCGCCGACGCGGCGCAGTCCACCGCGACCGAGTCCGACGCGACCGAGGCCGACGTGACCGAGTCCGACGCGGCGAAGTCCGACGCGACCGAGGCCGGGGCCGCACCGGTCGGCTCGACAAGCGCGGGTCCGGAGCCCGCCGCCACCTCGTCACCCGCCGATTCCGACGGTGTGGCGTCGGCCGTCGTGCCGTCCGGTGGTACGGCGGCCGACCCTGAGCAGACCGACGGCGCGCCCGCCGACGGCACCGGCCAGCACGGCAAGACGGTTCGGTCGGAGTCGGTGTGACCGGCACGGGCGGCGCTGACGATCTTCGTGAGGCCGCCCAACCCGGTGCCGGTGAGGTCACCGCCACCGTGATCGTCGACGCTCCCGCCGAGCGGGTCTTCGCCGCCCTGCTCGCCTGGGAACGTCAGTCCGACTGGATCCCGTTCACCCGGGTGCGCGTGGTCGAGGGCGACGGGCGCGAGGGCAGCCGCATCGAGGCGGTGACCGCGCTCGGTCGGGCCGTGCTGCGCGACGAGATGCGGGTGGTCCGGGTCGACGAACCGTACGAGATCGGCGTGGTGCACTACGGCCAGCTGCTGCGCGGCCCCGGCGTGCTGCGCTGCACCCAACTGGACCGGGACCGCACCCAGGTCGTCTGGCACGAGTGGTTCCACCTGCCGGGCGGCCGGGCCGGTCGACTGGCGTGGCCGGTGCTCTGGCCGGGCTCCAAGCTCGGCCTCACCCAGGCGCTGAAGAGGTTCGCCCGACTGGTCGAGCAGGGCCGGCTGCCCTGACCGCGGTGGGGTGTCGGAGCGATGCCCTAGCGTGTACGACGTGACTGACCTGGTGATCGGTGCCGACGGGCTGCCTCGCTGCGCCTGGGGGTCGAGCACCCCCGACTACGCCATCTACCACGACACCGAGTGGGGTCGCCCGCTGCGCGGCGACGACGCGCTCTACGAGCGGATGACGCTGGAGGCGTTCCAGTCCGGGTTGTCCTGGCTGACCATCCTGCGCAAACGCCCGGCGTTCCGGCTGGCCTTCGACGAGTTCCACATCCCGACCGTCGCCGGATACTCCGACGCCGACGTGACCCGGCTGCTCGCCGACGCCGGCATCGTCCGCAACCGGGCCAAGATCGAGGCGGCGATCGCCAATGCCCGCGCCGCTCTGGAGGTGCCGGAAGGGCTGCCCGCGCTGCTCTGGTCCTTCGCCCCGGAGCCCCGAGCGGCCCGCCCCGCCTCGTTCGCCGAGCTGGCACCGATCACCGCGGAGTCGACGGCGATGGCCAAGGCGCTCAAGAAGCGCGGCTTCCGGTTCGTCGGCCCGACCACCGCGTACGCGCTGATGCAGGCCACCGGCATGGTCGACGATCACATCGTCGGCTGTCACGTCACCCTCGCACCGGCGACGTGATGGGATGGCAGGCATGACGACCGAGACCGCGTACCGGGCCGGGGGATCCGGCCGTGCCGACGGCGTGGGCACCTGGGCCGTGCTGCTGCCCGCCGAGCGGTACGAGGCCGAGCGGCTCGTGCACCACGACACGCTGGAGCTGACCGGCCTGGCCGACGGCACCCGCCCGGGTCCGGGAGACCAGGTGGCGGTGCTTGTCGACGCGCCGCCGCGGCTGGTCGCGCTCGGTCGGGTCCGCGCCCCGGGTCAGCGTCACCGCGAAGACCCGGACGACCCGCAGTCCCCGGTCGAGCCGGGGACCGTCGTCGTGGCGTACACCCGGCGGGCCTTCGACGAGCCGGTGCCGGCCGACCTGCTGACGCTCGACGGGCCGGTCACCGCGCTGGAGCCGGCGGCCTTCCGGGCGCTGGCCGACCAGCTCGGCCCGCCCCCGGCGCGGCGCACCTGGCTGGTCAGCCTCGACCTGCCGATCGAGGCCGGCACGCGAGCCGAGGCGGTCCGGCTGTTCTGGTCGTACGTGCAGGAGTTGGGCCCGCGTGAGCTGCCCGCCTTCGTCTCGCCGTCCGACGACGAGCTGGCCATGCAGGCGTTCGTGCTGGGCGCGGAGGCCAACCAGGACCCGGAAGAGGACGAGTAGCACCGTTCCGTTCGGTTGGGCCGTTCATTCCGTTTATATTTCCAACCATCGATGTTAGCGTTAACTTACGTCGTCGTCTGCCAGTCGGCATGACCTTCGGCGGAGGGCCCCCGTGGAATCGGAGGACGCTTATGACCACATCCGGCAGGATTCGTCGCGCGCGCTCGGTGGCGGTGGTGACGGTGTGCGCTCTCGCCGCCACGGTCTCGATGGTTTCCGCCGCGTCCGCCTCCGCGACCATCACCGTGGCCGCCGACGGCAGCGGCACCTACACGACAGTGCAGGCGGCTGTCGACAGTGTCGCGGCGAACAACGGCGTTCCGGTCACCATCAGCATCAAACCCGGCACCTACCGGGGCGTGGTCACCATCCCCGCCAACAAGCCCTATCTCACGTTGGCCGGCGCCGGCGGCTCCGCGACCCAGGTGGTGATCGTCGAAGGGCACGCGTCCGGCCAGACCAAGCCCGGTGGCGGCACGTACGGCACGTCCGGCAGTGCCTCGGTCTTCGTCAACGCCAACGACACCACGATCAAGAATCTGACCATGGCGAACGACTTCAACGAAGCCGCCAACACCCTCGACGCCGAGCAGGCCGTCGCCGTCAACACCTCCGGCGACCGGGTGCAGTTCGACAACGTCCGCATCCTCGGCAACCAGGACACCCTGCTGGTCAACGCGCCCAGTGTCAGCTCGGTCCGGCGTCTCTACGTTCGCAACTCCTACGTAGAGGGCGACGTCGACTTCATCTTCGGGCGGGGCACCATGGTCTTCCAGAACGGCACCGTGCACTCGCTCACCCGGGGCTCGTCGTCGAACAACGGTTACGTCACCGCTGCGGCCACCGACATCAACAACAGGTTCGGCTTCCTGTTCTGGGCAACCACGCTGACCAGCAACGCTCCCGCCAGGACCGTCTATCTGGGCCGCCCCTGGCACCCCAGCGGCGACGTCAACGCCCGTGGCCAGGTCCTCTACCGGGGCGTCGCGATGGGCGCGCACATCCGCACCGATCCCTGGACCGACATGTCCGGCTTCTCGTGGAGGAACGCCCGCTTCGCGGAGTACGGCAGCACCGGCGCCGGCGCGGGCATCAACGCCAACCGGCCCCAGCTGAGCGCCGCCACCGCCACCCAGTACACCCCCACCGCCTACCTGGCGGGTAACGACGGCTGGAACCCGATCCGATGACGAAGATCCGGTCCTTCGAACACGGTCACCCTCTCGTCCGCCCGCGCACCCGACTCGGGACACTCCGGCACGCACTGGCGAGGACGCGTACCGCGGCCCTCATCGCGGTCGCCGCCGGGGTGCTCGCCGCAGGTCTGCCGGCCCTCAGCGCCCAGGCAGCGGTCGGCGACGGCACCCCGACCGACTCGAACATCAGCTTCGTCGGCCGGTGGAACAAGGCGAACGCCTCGGCCTACGTGCCCTACTGGGCCGGCGCGTACCTGCGGGTCGGGTTCACCGGCAAGACGGTGAAGCTCCGGCAGCGCAACACCATCCAGCTGTGGGCCAGCATCGACGGTAGGGCGTTCACGTCCTTCACCGGCTCCGGCACGATCAACCTGACGCCGACCGCGCTGGCGGCCGGCAACCACACGCTGATCGTCAGTTACCGGCAGGTGGCCGGCTCCTACACCGGAGACGCGGTCTTCCAGGGGCTGGTCCTGGATTCGGGCGCGGGCACGTTCAAGCCGCCGCCCCGCCCCAAGCTCGTCGAGTTCGTCGGTGACTCGATCACCGCGGGCGCCACGAGCAGTCAGCTTGCCGTGACGGACTACGGCTTCAAGGTCGGTGAGAGGCTCGGCTACGACCACACCCAGATCGCGATCGGTGGCATGTGTCTGGCCGAGACGACCGATGGGTGCTGGGCGCAGACGACCCGCTACTGGATGTCGTCCGGTGGCCAGGTCGGCACCGACCAGTGGGACTTCTCCCGCTACACGGCCGACGGCGTGGTGATCAACCTGGGGACCAACGACAAGAGCCACGGCGTGAGCCCCGCAGCCTTCCAGGCGACGTACACGACCTTCCTCACGAGGATCCGGGCCAGGTTTCCGAACGCCAAGCTCTTCGCGATGCGGACGTTCATCGGTCGCTATGCGGCGGAGACGGAGGCCGCGGTGCGGGCACGCAACGCGGCGGGTGACGCCGAGGTGTTCTACCTGGACACCACCGGCTGGCTGCCGTCCGGCGGTCTGAGCGACTCGGTGCACCCGAACGACGCGGGTCACCAGGCCATCACCGACAGGCTGGCCCCGATCCTCAGCGCACGACTGACCACGACCCCGGCCCCCACGACCGCGCCGCCCACGACCGCGCCGCCCACGACCGCGCCGCCCACTCCTGGGGCCGGGGCCTGCGCGGTCACCTACCGCAAGACCGGTGACTGGGGTACGGGCGCCCAGTTCGACGTGACACTCGGCAACACCTCCACCGTCCCCGTCGACGGTTGGACACTCACCTGGTCCCTGCCCGGCAGCCAGCGGATCACACAGTCCTGGAACGCCACAGTCACCCAGTCCGGCGCCGCGGCCACGGCGGTGAACGCCTCCTGGAACGCGGTGATCCCGGCCGCCGGTTCGACGAGCTTCGGATTCGTCACCGACAGCCCGCTGGGCGGAGCGACAGGTTTCGCCCTCAACGGCTCCCCGTGCGCCGTCGCCACGTGATGCCGAGCGTCTCCGATCAAGGCAGGAGTACCCGATGAAGGTTCGCCGATCGCGTCTCGTGGTCCTGGCGGCAACGGTCCTGACCGTCGCGGCCAGCGGGCTCGGCATCGCCACCGCCCAGGCCGCCACCCCGGCATGCGGTGTCACCTACCGGGTCACCAGCCAGTGGGCCGGCGGGTTCGGAGCCGACGTCGTCGTCACAAACCTCGGTGACGCGGTGACCAACTGGGCCGTGCAGTGGAGCCTCGCCCCCGGGCAGGGCGTGACGCAGGCGTGGAACGCCGCCGTCACGGTCACCGGCACGGCGGTGACCGCCACAAACGTGAGCTACAACGGCACCGTCGGCTCTGGCGCATCTGTCAGCTTCGGCTTCACCGGCTCGTGGAGCGGCAGCAACCCGGTGCCGTCGTCGTTCTCGTTCAACGGCACCACGTGTGCCGGCCCACCGGCAGCGACCCCCACCGCGCCGACGCCGACGCCAACGTCGACTCCAACGCCAACGCCAACGCAAACACCGACGTCGACACCAACGCCGACGGCAACGCCGTGCCCCAGCCCGAGCACGCCGTCGCCGACCCCTTCCACCTCGCCGGCACCCGCGCCGATCAAAGTGTGGATGGCCGGCGACTCCACGATGATGAATGCCAGTTCCTGTCCGATCGGCTGGGGCAGCCAGTTCGCGTCCTATCTCACGTCGGACGTCACAGTGCAGAACAGCGCCGTCGGCGGTCGCAGCATCCAGACGTGGCTGTACGAGGGCAATGTGACCTCCACCAAGAACTCGGCCGGCGAGTGCACGCTCAGCTCGACCGCCTACAGCGCCCGGTGGTCGGCGATGCTGAACACCGACAGCGGCTTCAAGACCGGGGACTATCTGATCATCCAGTTCGGCATCAACGACGGTGACTCGGCCTGCCCGCGACACGTCGGCACCAACCGCTTCAAGGAACTGCTCGGCGTCATGGCGACGGCCGCCAAGGCCAGAGGTGTGAAGCCGATCTTCGTCACGCCGGTCGCGGCTATCACCTGCAGCGGCAGCACCGCCGTCGGCAATCGCGGTTTCGTCGCCGAGACGACGGCTGCGGCCGCCGCGAACGGCGTACCGGTCATCGACCTGCACGCGAAGAGCGTGGCGCTCTACAACACGCTCAGGCTGTGCCCGAACAACGGCAACTACTCGACGGGGGCGGTCGGTGCGTTCTTCTGCAACGACCACACCCACTTCGAGGCCGCCGGCGCCAGACAGATCGCCGGCCTGATCGCCACCGCCCTCCGGGCGCAGAACATCCCGCTTTCCGCCCACCTGAGGTGACAGCCATCCCGCCGGCGGCGGGTACGACCGGATCCTGGGCCGCCCAGGCGGGCAACGTGCCCGCCTGGGCGGCCGGTCCCGACGAGAACACGTCGTCGTCGACCATCTAGAACAGCTTGTCGAGGCGTCCCCGCCAGTCGGCGAGCACCGGGCCCGGGTCGGTGTCCAGCACCCGTTCCAGCAGCGTGGCGTAGACGTCCCGGAAGTCGGTGGTGAATTTCAGGTCGCCGTCGTCGAGATCGGTGAGGCTCGGCGGCGCGCCGTGCCAGCCGCCGCGTACGCCGGCGCCCAGCAGCAGGACGTCCGAGGCGGTGCCGTGGTCGGTGCCGTCCGAGGCGTTGGCCCGGACGCGGCGGCCGAACTCGGAGTAGACCGCCACCACCACCTTCCGGCCCGCCTCGGTGCGGCTCATCCGGTCGGCGAACCCGGTCAGCGCCCGGTCCAGCTGACCCAGCAGGACGGCCTGCAACTGCTTCTCGTCGGCGTGCGTGTCGAAGCCGCCGAGCGACACCGAGAAGGCCCGGGTGGACACTCCCGCCTCGACGCACTGCGCGACCAGGTCCAACTGCGCGTCCAGCGGCGTGCGTGCCCCACCGGTCGCCGTCGCGGGCGCCTCTTCCCCGTCCGGGTCCGCCGCGTCGGGGTCGGCGGAGTCGCGTACCTGGCGGATCATCTCGTCCACCGACCGCAGGTCGGCGAAGCAGGCGGCGGCCCGGCCGCGGGCCGCCGACTCACCCGCCTCGGCGGCGGCGAGCGCGGTGAGTGTCTCCGCCGGCAGGCCCTTGGCGGCCTTCCGGTCGGTCACCGGCACGGCCGCGCCCGCGCTCCGCGCCCCGGCCAGCAGCGGCGGCAGCGCCGGTTCGAAGGAGACCGCCAGCCGGGGGTCGCCACCTGCGGAGTCCAGCCAACGGCCCAGCCAACCGGTGTTGCCCGGCCGGTCCGGCTGTGCGGTGTGCCAGATGTCCATCGACCGGAAGTGGCTGCGGTCCGGCTTCGGGTAGCCGACCCCGCGCACGATCGCCAGCCCGCCGTCGGACCAGCGCCGGTGCAGGCCGGCCAGTGCCGGGTTGAGGCCGGAGCCGTCGTCCAACCGCAGCACCTCGGAGTCCGGGTAGGCCAGCTCGGGGCGGGCCGCCCGGTAGGCCGGATCGGCGTACGGGATGACCGTGTTGAGCCCGTCGTTGCCGCCGTAGAGGGTCACCAGCACCAGCGTGCGAGCCTGTGGATCACGGTCGCCGCTGGTGTCCAGCAGGTCCCGCAGGCGGTACGCGCCGGCGCCGGCGGCCAGCGCGCCCGCGCCGACCACCCCGCTGGTCAGCAGGAACCTGCGTCGGGTCTGGGTGTCCATGTCGACTCCTCCGCTCAGCTGACTGTGTATTCGGGGCTGACCAGGCCGGCGGCCAGCAGCTTGCGGGGCTCGCCGGCCAGCGGGGTGAGGGCGGCGCGGGTACGCGCGCTCCAGCCGTCCACCACCAGCAGTCGCGCCAGCGCGTCCGGTCGGCCGGCGGTGGGCGCGGCGGTCAGCCGGGCCAGCACCGCCGGGTTCACCGCGGCGGCGAGGGTCCCGGCCGTCCGCAGCCGCGCCTGCAACGACGAGGTGGTCAGCCAGGCGGCTCCGGCCGGCCAGCCGCCGACGCTTGGCGGTCGCAGCGGCACCTGGTCCAGCGCGTTCAGGCCGGCCAGCAGTTGTTTGTGTTGCTGCTCGGGCAGGGCGGAGGGTCGGATACCCAGCTGCCGCAGCGCGCCGACCAGCCACTCCACCGGCTGTTTGACGAGCGTGCCCCGGGTCTGGGCGAAGGCCGGCGCCGAGAGGATCGCCCGCAGGGTCGCGACGGTGTCCGCTCCGGGCAGGCCCGCCGGCGCCGGGACGTCGGTGCCGGCGTAACGGAACCAGAGCCGCCCGGCCACGAACGTCGCCGCCGCGGGTTGGGCGGCCAGCAGCCCGGCGTACGCCTCGGCGTCGAACCGGCCGCTCTGTCCGAGAATCGTCTTCTCGCCGGGGTCGTGTCGTTTGGCCTCGAAGCGGGCCACCCCGGTACGCCTGTCGACCACCCAGCCGGTCAGGGCGCGCGCGCCGGCCTTCACGTCGGCCTCGGAGTAGGCGCCGATGCCGAGGGTGAACAACTCCATCAGCTCGCGGGCCAGGTTCTCGTTCGGCGCCTTGCGGGTGTTCTTCTGCCCGTCCAGCCAGATGATCAGGGCGGGGTCGCGCACCATCGCGGCGACGAGTGGGGCGAGTGGCCCGCGTCCGTGCCGGCGCAGCGTGTCCAGTTGGCCCTGCATCACACGTGCCGACTTGACCTTCTGCGCGCTCGTCGCCCAGTGCCCGTGCCAGAAGAAGAGCAGCTTCTCGGTCAGCCCGTCCTCGGCGGCCACCATCCGGTCCAGCCACCAGCTGGTGACCTGCTGGAGCTGCTTGCGCCGCTCCGCGTTGGCCTGCTGCCGCTGCTCGCGGGTGGAGTCCTTGGTCAGCTGGGCGTACGGATCCGGGGCCAGCGCCGGCGGCGGGGTGGCCGCCGCGCCACGGTCGGCCCGGGTGGGGGTGAGCAGGTTGTCCAGGGTGGCCGCCGGCCCGGCGCGCTCGGCGGCGTCCACCTCGTCTGCGGTCGGCCCGAAGGTGGCCCGGCGCAGCAGGTGCGCCACCGCTTCACGATCGCTCATGGACGCCGACGCTAGGCGTCTGGTGTTCGAGGACGGTAAGGGTGGCGTGTGAATTGCGTTCAGCGTCCCTCGAAGACCGGTTTCTGCTTGCCGACGAAGGCGAACGTGGCCGCCCGGTGATCGGCGGTGGCACCGCAGATCGACTGGGCCTGCGCCTCGGCCGCGAGGGCGTCGGCGAGGGTGCCGGCGTCGGCGATGGAGAGCTGCCGCTTGATCGCCCCGTAGGCGACAGTCGGGCCGGCGGCGAGGCGAGCGGCCAGCTCCTGGGCGGTCGGCAACACCAGCTCGTCGTCCTCCACCAGGCGGTTGAGCAGGCCGATCCGGCAGGCCTCCTCGGCCCGTACGGGCTCGGCCAGCATCAGCAGCTCCACCGCCTTGGCGTGGCCGACCAGCCGGGGCAGGGTCCAGGAGGCGCCGGTGTCGGCGGCGAGGCCGACCTTGGCGAAGGCCATCAGGAAGCTGGTGGTCGGGCCACCGATGCGGATGTCGGCGAGGAAGGCGAGCGACGCGCCCGCGCCGGCGGCCATGCCCCGGACCGCGGCGACCACCGGCTTGGGCAGGTTGGCGAGCCGGGCGGCGATCGGGTTGTAGTGGGTCCGCACGGTGCCCAGGGGATCACTCGCGGAGTTCTCCAGCGTCGACACGTGCTCGCGCAGGTCCTGACCGGCGCTGAACGATCCGCCCGCCCCGGCCAGCACGACAGCCCGGCAGGACCTGTCGGTCTCCAACTCCGCCAGGGCGTCCCGCAGGGCCTCCTTCAGCGCCACGTCGAGCGCGTTCATCGCGTTCGCCCGGTTCAGCGTGAGGGTGACGACGGCGTCGGTCCGGTCGACCAGCAGCGGCTCGGTCACGTGTCTAACGACCCTTCTGTCGGACGAGGCGGTTGCCGGCGTCGAGGCACTGTTCGACGTACCGGTCCGCGGCCGGACGCAGGCGGGCCGCGTGCCGGTCGAAGAAGCTGGCCGCGGCGGTGCCGGGCCAGCGTTCGGGCAGCAGCGCCGGGGGTAGCTGCGGGTCCCGGAAGAGGAACGTACGCCACGCGTGCACCAGCCGGAACCGGGTCGCGTACGCCTCCTCGTCGCTGCTGCGCACGGTGACGGCGGAGAGCAGTGGGCGCTGGTCCGCGACGAACTGCTCGTAGGCGCGGCCGATCTCGGTCAGGTTCCAGGCTCGCCGGACCACGCCCATCGCGCCGGGGGTGCCGGCGAAGTGCGAGGCGGTGAACCGCTCGAACCGGATGCCGGCCTCGGCGAGGATCAGGTCGACGTCGTCGGCGGGACGGGTGGCGACCCAGGTCTGCTCGTCGAGCGTGCCGTAGCCGAGGAAGCTCAGGTTCGAGGCGAGCCGCTGGCGGTCCCGGCGGGAGCCCGGGGCCTCCAACACCAGCAGATCGAACCGGCCGTCCCAGGTGACCCGGCCGGTCCGGTAGATCCGGGACGCCGCCTCGTCGAGTCGCCGGGCGGCTTTCGGTGTGATCGAATATCCCGGCCCGGAGATCAACCGGAGCGGTTCGAGCCAGCCCTGTCGCACCATCCGGGACACGGCGGTGCGAACTGCTGGCGGTGCGATTCCCAGCGGCGCCAGTAGCTTGACCAGGGCAGCAACCGGTGCGCGGCCACCCCTCGGCCGGAGGTGGTCGCCGTACAGGTCGAAGAGTGCCGACCGTGCCTGCATGACCGCACATTGTGACAGGCCTTCTCAAGATAAGCTAGATGCTGTTACATCAATGCTGCTCCGGTTTGGGTCCGGCGGTGTTCATCAGGGAAAATCGTCAGTCGACACCCCCGCGACCGTTGCGGGTGGTCGTGACGAAGTGGCTGTGGGGCAACCCACCGACCCTGGTGTAGGTCTGAGGGGAGACAACATGGCGGCGATGAAGCCGCGGACGGGCGACGGTCCGCTGGAAGTCACCAAGGAGGGGCGGGGCATCGTCATGCGGGTCCCGCTGGAGGGCGGTGGCCGGCTCGTCGTCGAGATGACTCCCGACGAGGCCAACGCGCTCGGTGACGCGTTGAAGGCGGCGGCCGGCTGAGTAAGGAGTGGTCCGGGCGGCTTCCGCCGCCCGGAGCGTTCTGCGGCCCTGAGCCACCGGTGGTACCGGTGGCTCAGGGTCTTCATCACCGCGGGCAGGCGGCCTGAGTTCCGCTCCGCGACACTTTCCTGGAGGTACGGTTCCGCGTGCTCGCCATCCGTCTGATCGCCGAGCCCGACCGGCTCGACGTCCTCGTCCTGCCTGTCCGTCCCGCCGGTCCGGCAGCCGGAGATGACGCCCCGGCCGAGCCCGTGTCGACCGCCGCGACCCCGCCGGACGACACGGCCGACGAGGCGGCCGCGCTGGTGTCGGCGGCCCGACTGAACGGCCGAGCAGGCGAGATCCACACCCAGCTGCGCCCCGGACGTACCCCCGGCCGGCTCCTGCTGCTCGGCATCGGCGACGGCGGCGAGGCGGCCTGGCGGACGGCCGGAGCGGCCCTGGCCCGCTCCGCAGCGAATGAGACGCATATCACCATCGCCTTGCCGACCGAGCTGACTCCGGCCGCGGTGCGCGGGTTGACCGAGGGGCTGCTGCTCGCCCCGTACCGGTACCGGCTGACCGAGGCCGGCGACACGCCGACGCTCGACGGCGTCGACCTGCTGCTCGCCGACCCGGCCACGTTCGAGGCCACCGTCGCCACGGCCCGCACCACGGCGGCGATGACCCATCTCGCCCGTGACCTGACCAACACCCCGTCCTCGGTGAAGACCCCGCAGTGGTTCGCCGACCAGGTGGCGTCCGCCGCCGCCGACCTGCCGGACCTGCGACTGCGAGTCCGTGGCCCGGCCGAGTTGGCCGCCGAGGGCTTCGGCGGGATCCTCGCCGTGGGCGCTGGCTCGGCCAGTGGCCCCCGGCTGGTCGAGCTGGACTGGCACCCCGCCGACGCGCGTACCCACGTGGTGCTGGTCGGCAAGGGCATCACCTTCGATACCGGCGGCATCTCGATCAAGCCGGTGCCGGCGATGAAACTGATGCGCAAGGACATGGCCGGCGCGGCCGCGGTCGTCGCCGCCACCCTCGGCGCCGCCGCCCTGCGGCTCCCGGTCCGGATCACCACGCTCGCCCCGCTCGCCGAGAACATGGTCAGCGGCTCGGCGTTCCGCCCCGGCGACGTCATCCGGCACTACGGCGGAACGACGAGCGAGACGACGAACTCCGACGCCGAGGGCCGACTGGTCCTCGCCGACGCCCTGGCGTACGCGGTGCAGCAGCTCAAACCGGACCTGCTGCTCGACCTCGCCACCCTCACCGGCGCCAACGCCGTGGCGCTGGGCAAGCGCACCGCCGCCCTCTACAGCGAGAACGACCAACTGGCCGCCGACGTGCTGGCCGCGACCGCGGCGGCCGGCGAGTCGGCCTGGCGGATGCCACTGCACAACGACTACGCGGAATACCTGGGCAGCGACATCGCCGATCTCTACAGCGCGCCGGCACAGGGCGCCGGCTCGGTGCTGGCCGCGCTCTACCTGCGCGAGTTCACCGGCGAACTACGGGACCGCTGGCTGCACCTGGACATGTCGGCCCCGTCCTGGGCGGACGGCGACCAGGACGAGGTCAGCCGCGGCGCCACCGGCTGGGGCGTGCGCTGGCTGCTGCGCTGGCTGGCCAGCGTCGACTAGCCCAGGTCAGCACTTCACCGCGGCGAGCACCCCGTGCCCGACCGGAAGCAGCGCGGGGATCCAGTGCTCCGACTCCCGGACCGCTTTGATCGTCTCGCGGACCGTCACCGTCTCCGCGTCCCGGGCGGCCGGGTCGCCGATCCGGCCGCCGGCCAACACGCCGTTGAGCGCGAGCACACCGCCCGGGCGCAACAGGCGCAGCGCGGCTTCCACGCAGGCATGGAAGCCGGTCGCCTCCGCGTCCACGAAGACCAGGTCGTACGCGCCGTCGGCGAGCCGGGGCAGCACGTCGAGCGCGCGACCGGTGATGATCCGCGTACGGCCGGCCGCGAAGCCCGCCTCGGCGAAGATCCGCCGGGCGATCCGCTGATGCTCCACCTCCACGTCGATTGTGGTGAGCACACCGTCGGCGCGCATGCCGCGCAGCAACCACACCCCGCTCACTCCGGTGCCGGTGCCGATCTCCACCACCGCACGGGCGTTGCCGGCGGCGGCCAGCAGCCGCAACGCCGCTCCCGCGCCGGGGGTGACCGCGTCGAGGCCCACCTCCAGGGCCAGGCTGCGGGCGGTGCGCAGGACGAGATCCTCGGTGACGTACGACTCGGCGAACTGCTGAGCCTGTGCCGTCGAACTGCCGGTACCGGCGACCGTGGCGATGGGGCACCTCCGGGGGCGGTGCGTGGTGCGGGGGCGGGTTGGCACTGTGAGCGTAGAGGCGACCGCCAGGGGGCGCAGCCGGGCCTCCGCCGGAAGCGATCACCGGGGCAACCGCTGACTCCACCGCGCGCATCCGTGCAATCCTGGAAGCGGTATCCCGTCAGCCGCGACCGAACCGGCCCGTGGCCGGGCGACGCGGCGCGGGATCCGGGGACGGACTGGGAGGCACCGACGTGACCGACGGTTGGGACTGGCGCCGGGGCGGTGAGACTCCGGCTTCGGCGCGACCGCCCGGGGCAGAGGTCCCGCCGGTGGGATCGCCAACCATGCCGGGGGCCGGCAACTCGCCTGCCGTGGTGCCGCCGGGCGGTACGCCTGTGGCCCCGCCGGGTGGCGTACCGGCCGCCGGGTATCCGCCGGCGCCACCCGTGGCGGGTGTCCCGCCGGTGCGGCCGTCGTCAAGTTGGCCGGCACCGGTAGCGGGCGGGCCCGGCACGGCCGGAGCGTCGCCCTGGTGGTCGGATGCGCTCGCCGATCCCTGGCGGGACCCGGCGGCGCCGACCGCGGTGGTGGTGCCGGGAGTCGTGGCGGCCGGTTCCGAGCCCGAGCCGGTCACCGACCCGGACGCGCCGGGTCGGCCGACGCTTCGCCAGCTGTTGCTCATTCCCGTGCTCAGCGCGCTGCTGGCCGGCACCCTCGGTGGGGCGATGGGGTACGCGTTCGCGGTCCGCGGCGGAGCTGGTGGGGTGGTGCTCGGCGGTGCGCCGGCGGAGGCGCCGGCGCTGGCCCAGCGCAAACCGGAGTCGCTGGCCGGTGTCGCCGAACGTGTCCTGCCCAGCGTGGTCACCGTCCGGGTGAGCAGCCTCGGCGGGACCAGCGAGGGCTCCGGCTTCGTCGCCACCGCCGACGGCCATGTGATCACCAACGACCATGTGGTGGCCGGTGGCGCCGGCAAGGCCTCGGTGGTCTTCAACGACGGCAGCACCGCGCCGGCGACAATCGTCGGTCAGGATCCGGAGTCGGACATCGCGGTGATCAAGGTGAGTCGTAGCGGGCTGCGACCTGTGGAGTTCGGCGATTCCGACGCCCTGGCCGTCGGTGACCCGGTGCTCGCCATCGGCTCGCCGCTGTCGCTGGCCAACACGGTCACCGCCGGCATCGTGAGTGCCCTGGACCGGACGATGCAGGCAGGTGAGCCGGGTGGCCCGATCCGCTACTACGCGGCCATCCAGACCGACGCGGCCGTCAACCACGGCAACTCGGGCGGGCCGTTGGTCGACGGCGACGGACGGGTGGTCGGCGTGAACTCGACGATCAAGTCACTCGTCGCCGAGGGGCAGGAGGCGGGCAACATCGGGCTCGCCTTCGCCATCCCGATCAACCAGGCCAAGCGGGTGACCCAGGACATCATCGGCACCGGCAAGGCCCGGCGTACGGTGATCGGCGCCCGAGCGGACGGCCCGGCGGGTGTCGTCGGCGGTGGCCTGCGGCTGGCGGAGGTGGAGCCGTCCGGCCCGGCGGACAGCGCCGGGTTGAAGGTCGGTGACGTCATCCTCAAGATCAATGGGCGGCCGATGACCGAGCCGACAGACCTGACCGCGCTGGTTCGCAAGTTCGCGCCCGGCTCGGTGGTATCTGTCGAGTTTCGACGGGGCTCCACCCGGCAGAACACCTCGGTAACTCTCGCCGCGGACGCGAAGTGAACATCGCTCACCCCTTGCCCGGACGCCGTCCGACGTGCGTAGTCTTGCTGCTGACGCGGAGAGGAGGCCTGCGGGATGCTCGACAACCTGAACTGGTGGGAGATCGGTGCGCTGCTGCTCCTGGCGCTGTTGATCTTCGGTGACAAGCTGCCGACAGTCATCAACGACGGCCTGCGGCTGGTGCGCAACCTGCGCAACATGGCCCGTAACGCCACCGGTGACCTCAGTCGTGAGCTGGGCACCGACATCCAGCTGGAGGACCTGCACCCGAAGGCCTTCATCCGCAAGCACCTCCTCAGCGAGGAGGACGAGGCGGCGATCCGCAAGCCGCTGCAGGGCGTCTACGACAACCTGCGTGCGGACGTCGGCGGCGTGCACGACGAGCTGAAGGACGTGGCCAACGCCGCGGACCTGCGCTCGAACGGGACCCGGTCCGGCACGGCCCCCAGCAGTACGGCCCCCACCAGCACTGCCACCAGCAGTACGGCCGCCCCGGCGCCCCGCCCCAGCTACGACGACGCCACCTGACCAGCCCGCCACCCGGCTTGGTCCGCGCTCGCCCGGCTTGGTCCGCGCTCGCCCGCTCGGTCCGCGCTCGGCCCGGCATCTACCTTGATCGACTCGGTTTCCAGGGAGTCGGCCTTTCAGCCAGCCCAGGATGCCCCGACTTCCGGAAACCCGAGTTGACCACGCGGCTGCGCCGCCACGGGGCTGTGCGGGCCACGGAGCCGCGCCGGCGCGGAGCTGCGCCGGCCACGCGGCTGTGCGGAGCACGGGGCTGTGCCGGCCCCGGCGGCTGTGCCGGCCGTGGAGCCACCCACCCACACGACTCAGCCCGCCGGCCAGCAGCGGCCGACGGGCTGACGGTGGTCGGGGTGGTCAGCGGCCGGCGGGCTTGAGGCCGAGCGGCTTGCCGAGCAGCGACTCGCGGCGCAGCGCGAGCCGGTCGGCGACCGCACCGAGGGCCTGCGCGGCCGGGGACTCCGGCTCGGCCAGCACGATCGGGTTGCCCGCGTCGCCGGCCTCGCGGACCCGGGTGTCCAGCGGGATCTGACCGAGCAGCGGCACCTGAGCGCCGATGGTCCGGCTCAGCGACTCGGCGACGGCCGTGCCACCGCCGGCACCGAAGATCTCCATCCGGGAGCCGTCCGGGAGCTCCAGCCAGGACATGTTCTCGATGACGCCCACCACCCGCTGGTGGGTCTGCAGGGCGATCGCACCGGCCCGCTCGGCCACCTCGGCGGCGGCGGTCTGCGGGGTGGTGACGATCAGGATCTCCGAGTTGGGGAGCAGTTGGGCCAGCGAGATCGCCACGTCGCCCGTGCCCGGGGGGAGGTCGAGCAGGAGCACGTCCAGGTCGCCCCAGTAGACGTCGGCCAGGAACTGCTGCAACGCCCGGTGCAGCATCGGGCCGCGCCACACCACTGCGGCGTTGCCGGAGGTGAACATGCCGATGGAGATGACCTTCACGCCGTGCGACTGCGGCGGCATGATCATGTCCTCGACGCGGGTGGGCCGGGCCTCCGTGCCGAGCATCCGGGGCACCGAGTGGCCGTAGATGTCCGCGTCGACCACGCCGACGGAGAGCCCACGGGCGGCGAGCGCCGCCGCCAGGTTGACCGTGACGCTGGACTTGCCGACGCCACCCTTGCCGCTGGCCACCGCGTAGACCCGGGTGCGCGAGCCCGGCTGCGCGAACGGGATGACCGGCTCCTCGGTGGCACCCCCGCCGCGCAGCTGCGACTGCAACGACTGCCGCTGCTCGGGGGTCATCACCCCGAAATCGATCTCCACACCGGTCACGCCGGGCACCGCGGCGACCGCGGTGGTGATGTCCGTACGCAGCTTGTCCTTGAGCGGGCAGCCAGCGACGGTGAGCAGCAGCTCGACACGGACGACGCCGCTGGCAGCGATCGTGGCGGAGCGGACCATGCCCAACTCGGTGATGGGCCGGCGGATCTCCGGGTCGTTGACGGTGGCCAGGGCGGCCTGGATCGCGTCCTCGACGGTGCTCACGGGTGCTGACATGCCCGCAATGCTACGTCGCGGGGCATCCGCTGCCGCCGCTGCCCGGTGCGGTGTGAGCCAATCGATGACCCGTTGGTCAGCCCTCTGACCGGCGCGGGCCGGCGCCGTCCGGCCGGGCGTCCCGGGTGAAGTCGCCGTCCAGGTCGTCACGGGGTTCGTCCAGTCCGACACCGTCGGTCGGCCGGTGGCTCCGCTTCTCCTGCCGGCTGTCCCGGTCCTGCTGGCGGCGTTCCAGCCGTTGCCGGCGCTGCCCCGCCTCGTCCAGCTCCTCGGCCAGCCGGGTCAGCTCGGAGCGGAGGAAGTCGCGGGTCGCCACCTCACCCAACGCGATCCGCAGTGCCGCGATCTCCCGGGCCAGGTACTCGGTGTCCGCCTTCTGCGCGGTGGCGCGCCGCCGGTCCTCCTCCAGGGCCACCCGGTCGCGGTCGGCCTGCCGGTTCTGGGCCAGCAGGATCAGCGGCGCCGCATAGCTGGCCTGCAACGACAACACCAGGGTCAAGAACGTGAAGGTGTACGGGTCGAAGCGCAGGTCCGCCGGAGCCAACGTGTTCCAGACGAACCAGATCGTGATCACCACCGTCATGACGACGATGAAGTTCGCGGTGCCCATGCCCCGGGCGATGCCCTCCGACCACCTGCCGAACGCCTCCGCGTCGAACCGGGGCAGCTTGATGCCCCGGGGCTCGCGCGGTTGGTCGAGCCGTTCGTTGCGCCGCCGCTCAGCCATCCGCGCCGTCCAGCGTGGCGTCGGTGGTGCCCGGGGCGACCAGGGCGTCGCGGTCCCGCCAGTCCCGGGGCAGCGAGTGGTCCAGCACGTCGTCCACCGTCACGGCGCCGACCAGCCGGTTGCTCCGGTCGATCACCGGCATGGCGACCAGGTCGTAGGTGGCCATCCGACGGGTGATCTCCGGCAGCGGGGTGGTCGGGCGCAGCGGGTCGATGTCGTTGACCACCACCTTGCCCAGCAGGTCGGCAGGCGGTTCGCGGAGCAGCGCCTGGAAGTGCACCATGCCCAGGTAGCGGCCGGTCGGGGTGTTCTGTGGCGCCCGGGTCACGAAGACCTGCGCGGCGACGGCGGGGGAGAGCTGCGGCTCCCGGATCCGGGCCAGCGCCTCGGCGACTGTGGCGTCCGGCGGGAGGATGACCGGCTCCGAGGTCATCACACTGCCCGCCGTTCCGGGCGTGTACTTCAGGAGCTGACGCACCGGGTCGGCCTCGTCCGGCTCCATCAGGTCCAGCAGCACGTCCTGCTCCGGTGGGGGCAGCTCGTTGAGCAGGTCGGCCGCGTCGTCCGGGTCCATCTCCTCCAGCACGTCCGCGGCCCGTTCCCGGTCCAGTGCGGCGAGGATCTCCACCTGGTCGTGCTCCGGCAGCTCGCTGAGCACGTCGGCCAGCCGCTCGTCGTCAAGCGCGGCAGCGACCTCGTTACGCCGTGCGTCGGGCAGGTCCTGAAGCGCGTTGGCCAGGTCGGCGGGGCGCATGTCCTCCAGGACGGCGAGCAGGTTCGCCGTACCCCGGTTGTCGGCGATGCCACTGAGCCCGCGCACCCGGTCCCACTCGACCTGGTGCAGGTGGCCGCGGCGGCTGAGCCGACCGGTCTGCTCGCGTACGGCGACACGGGTCAGCGACCACTCACCACCCCTGGTGCACTCCATCGCGACGTCCACGACCGCGCCGGGTTGGCCGCCCGGGTCGAGTTGCACCCGACGGTCGAGCAGTTCCTGGAGGACCAGCAGCTCGTTCGGGCGCTTCTCGAACCGGCGCAGGTTGAGGGTGCCGGAGCCGAGCACGACCGCGTCCGCGTCGATGGAGGTGATCCGGTTGATGGACAGGAAGATCCGGCGACGCATCGGCATCTCGGCGACGAGACCCACCACCTCCGGAGGACGCTTGGTCGCCCGGAGCCGGGCCACGGCGTCGCGAACCCGCCCCACCTGATCACCGTTCGGGTCGAAGACGGCGACTCCGGCGAGACGGGCGATGTAGACCCGGGTCGGCGTGCTCACGGGCACCAGCCTAAGCGCCTAGTGTTTATCAACATGTCGACCTTGGCCTACGAGATCGTGGACGTCTTCACCGACCGCCCCTTCGCCGGCAACCCGCTGGCCGTGGTGTTCGGCGCGGAAGCGCTGGCCACCGAGCAGATGCAGGCGCTCGCGTTGGAGTTCAACCTCTCCGAGACGGTGTTCGTGCTGCCTCCCACCCAGGTCGGCGCCACCTACCGGGCCAGGATCTTCACGCCGGTCGAGGAGTTGCCGTTCGCCGGGCACCCGAGCGTCGGCGCGGCGGTCACCGCGAGCCGGCGGGGCATGTTCGGTGTGGGGCAGGTCACCCAGGAGTGCCACGCCGGGGTGCTGCCGATCGAGGTGACCGCGACCGGGGCGACGCTTACCGGTGGCAGCCCGACCCTCGGCCCGGAGTTGGATCCGGAGCCGTTGCTGGAGATCGCCGGGTTGACCGCGGACGACCACGTCGGGCCTGCCCCGCGCGTCGCGGGCTGCGGGCTGGAGTTCCCGTACCTGCCGGTGCGTCCGGAGTCGGTGGCCCGCGCCCGGGTGGACGCGGCGGCGGCGCAGCGGTACGGGGTGTCGCACGTGAGCGTCTTCTCCTGGGACGCCGCCGCGCAAACCGCGCACGCCCGGGTGTTCGTGCCGGGGATGGGTGTCCCGGAGGACCCGGCGACCGGCTCGGCGGCGCTCGGCCTCGGTGTCTGGCTGGTGGCGTCCGGGCTGCTGCCCGGCGTGGGGCGGTCGGAGTACGCGGTGCGTCAGGGTGTGGAGATGCACCGACCGTCCGCGCTGGCCTGCACGGTCACCGCGGCGAACGGGGTGGCGGTCGGGGCGACGGTCGCCGGTCAGGTGATGCCGGTGGCCCGGGGCGAGATCGCCGTCCCGCCCTTCGTGGGTTGAGCAAAGGTGCCGATGGGGGAGGATGCGGGTGTGACGGACGAGGACGCCCCCGGGGGCAGCACACCGCTTGTCGACGAGGCGATGAAGAAGGCCGCCGTGTGCTGGGTCAGCGTGTCCGGCGGGCCGGCGCTCGCGCTCTGGTGCGCCCCGTTGGAGGGCGCGCTGCTTGTGGTGTCCGGGCCGGGTGAGCAGGCCGCGCCGGGTCTGGCCGACGCGACCGAGGCGCAGGTCACCCTGCGCGGCGATCACGGTGGTCGGATCGTCACCTGGCCGGCCCGGGTGAGCCGGGTGCGGCCGGGCACCGAGGCGTGGGACACCGCCGCGCCGCTGGTCGCGGCGAAGCGCCTCAACGCGCCGGGTCCGACCGCCGACCTGGTGGCCCGCTGGGCGAGCGAGGGGTGCGCGGTGAACCGACTCGCCCCGGCCGGTACGCCGCTGGCCGGCACGGACCTGCCCGCCGACGCGCAGGCCGAGCCACCCCGGGCCACCCCGGCGGTCCGGGCCACCCGCAAACCGTTCCGCCTGCACCGGGTCCGCCGCCGCTGATGGCGACCGCCCGCGAGTGGGCCGCCGCCGCTTGCGCCCAGCGCACCGGCTGCCGCCGCTCTGCTTGAGCCCGTCCGGCACCCAGACCGCCGCCGCTGCTGGGGTCAGCCGGCCGGGACCACGTCGACGTAGCCGTCGACAAGGGTGAGCACCTCACCCAGTGCGGTGAGCGTGGGGCCTCGCCAGTCCAGGTCGGCGTTGAACACCAGGTGTGTGGCCAGGTCCGGCGCGGCGAGTCGGACGGCGGTCATCCCGGCCCGCTCGGCGCCGGTCAGCTCCTGGCTGCCGCCGTCACCGACATACAGGCAGTCGGCGGGTACGAGCCCGAGCCGCTGGCAGGCGGTCAGGTAGAGCACGGGATCCGGCTTGCAGTGCCCCACCTGCACCGAGAAGACCCGCACGTCGAGCAGCGGGGCGACGGCGAGTTGTGGCAGGAAGGCAGGCAACTCGTGCGTACAGTCGCTGATCACGCCGGTCCGCAGGCCGCGTTGGCGCAGGGCCGCCAGGACGGGCACGGCCTCGGCCCGCAGCCAGGTGTCGGCGCGTACCGCCCGGTGCCGGGACGCCACGGCCGCCCGCACCGCGTGGTCGCTGGGGTGTACGCCGGCCTGGGCGCACACCCAACGCAGGGTCGCCTCCGCGTTGCCGAGTCGGCCGGTGGCCCGCTCGTAGTAGGTGCGGTTCAGCACCTCGGTGAGGGTGTCGGTGGGGCAGCCGAGCAACTCGGCGGTGCCGACGTGCGCGACACCACGCTGCACCGGACGGGTGAGGGTGCCGAAGAAGTCGAACAACACCGCCTGGTAGCTGGGCATGGGGACGCCTCCGGGCGGTCGGGGGTCGCCGGCGGGACCCGCGTGATCGTAACGGAGCGATGACGGTCCGTGTCGTCCGTCATACGTGTGAGGATTACGTCCCGTGTCCCCACCTCCGCACCGCCCGTCCCCGGACCTGCTGACCACCGGCGCGGTCGGCCTGGCCGTGGTCGCCGTGTCGTCGTCCGCGCCGTTGATCGCGTACGCGGCCGCTCCCGCGCTCGCCATCGCGTTCTGGCGCAACCTGCTCGCGGTGGCCGTGCTGAGCCCCTTCTCGCTGGCCCGGCGCCGCGCCGAGTTCCGCAGGCTGACCGTGGGGGCGGGGCGGCGCGAGGGCCTGTTCTGCGTCCTGGCCGGGGTCGCCCTCGCCGGGCACTTCGCCACCTGGGTGCCGAGCGCCCAGCTCACCTCGGTCGCCACGTCCACGGCGCTGGTCGCCACGCAGCCGGTCTGGCAGGGGCTGATCGCCCGCGCCCAGGGGCGTCGGTTGCCCCGGGTGGTGTGGATCGGCATCGCGGTGGCGGTCGGCGGCGCGGCGATCACCACCGGGACGGACGTGGGTGTCTCCGGCACGGCAGTCCTCGGTGACGTGCTGGCGCTGACCGGCGGCGTGTTCGCGGCCGGTTACACCGCCTTCGGCGAGCGGGCCCGCGCCAGCATCAGCACCACCACCTACACCACCATCTGCTACGGGATCTGCGCGCTGATCCTGCTGCTCGTGTGCCTGGTCGGCGGCGTACGGCTGACCGGGTTCGACGGGCGGACCTGGCTGGCCATCCTGGCCCTGGTTGCCGGTGCCCAGTTGCTCGGGCACTCGATGTTCAACTACGCCCTGCGGAAGATCTCGGCGACCACGGTGAGCGTGCTGATCCTGCTGGAAGCTCCCGGCGCGGCCCTGCTCGGCTGGGCCTGGCTGGGTCAGCTACCCCGCCCGTACGCGCTGGTCGGGATGGCGCTGCTGCTGGTCGGGGTGGCGGTGGTGGTGCTCGGCGGTGGTCGGGCCGCTCGCCGGGTCGCGCCGACCGCGCTGCCGGCTGACCCGACCCCGCTGCACGACTGACGGCCTCTACAGGTACGCGGCGAAGTGATCCGCGACCAGGTCGGTCAGCTGGTCAGCGTCGAGGCCGCCGTCCACCTGGACAACCCGGACGCCCAGCCGCTCAGCCCGCGCCACCGAGTCCGCTGCCACCAACTCGTCCCTTGCCCACCTGTTACGGAGGGCCCGCTCGGGGTCACTGACCCCCGCTACGGCGACGCTGGCACGTGGCAGTCGGGCGATCTGCCGGGCGCGGAACTCGGCAGTGGGCACCAGCACCACCAGCTGCCGTACCGATTCGACGATCGGCGCCACCAACTCCGGTCGCAGCCCCCAGCCTTCGGCGACCACCCGGCGGCCGGGCACCAGTGCGCTGAGGTCGTCGAGCACCCACGCGAAGCGGCGGGGAAAACCTGCCAGTGTCTCGGCAGCCATTCGGGTTGGTTCGGTGCGGACCCAGGTCGTCTCCGGATCCGGGCCGGCCGGCGGCTCGCCGCGCCGGATCCGGTCGGCGATGCGCCGGTCGTCGTGCCCCCGGGCGTCGTGCCGGTCGTAGAGGTACGCGGTCAGACCGAACCGCAGGGCCAGGTTGACGGCGACTGTCGACTTGCCGGCCCATTGCCCACCGCCGATCCAGAGGGCCCGGCGCGCGGTGGCGGTCGCATCGAAATCCATGCCCCGATGTTCGTCGTGGACCACTCCAAGATCAAGTCTTGTTTCTCTCCCCCCACGCGTGCTGAAGTGAGGAAAGGCGCAGGTACGCACCTTCGCGGGCGCGTGTTGCTGAGGCAATCTTGGACACTTCCCGTTAGCTGCTAACGGAACGGAAACTGTCCAAGATTGCCGGAAAATCGGTGGCTCGTCTCGGTCGAAGCTCCGGCGCCGAACGCCGGGGCGACCGCCGCCGCTGAAGGTCAGACCTCGTGCACCTCGATGACCCGGGTGGCCGGGGCGGTGTCGCCGAGGGCGGCGCGTAGCGCGGCCCGGTCCGGGTCGGCGAGGAGGGACTCGTAGCCGGCCCGATCCTCGAAGGTGATCACGTGCACCTCGGTCTGCCCGTCGGTGCTGCGCAACCGGCGTTCCAGGCGGCCGCCGTGCCGCCCGAGCAGGGCCAACACCGCGTTCTCGTACCGCCGCCCGGCGTCCTCGCCCCCGACGGGAAACTCGACGAGCGCGACGAGTGTCAGCATGCCGGCCACGCTAGGGCATCTGTCAAAGCCCCTGGCAGCCTGGACTCCGCCTCGGCTCGACCGAGGACTTTGGCAGACGCCCTAGTCGAGACCGACGGCCTTGGCGCTGGCCTCCCACAGCCTGGCGGCCTTTTGTGGATCAGCTGCTTTCCGGTACGGGCGACGCACCCGGCGGTCGATGTAGTAGGCGCCGTCCACCAGGCGGGAACGGTCCTGATTGGCCAACCACACAAGGGTTTCGGCGGCCTTCTCCGGGGTGCGGAACGGCATGACCCGCATGCCGAACGCCACGATCCTGCTGTCGTTCGCGAACCGGGTGCGGACCACCCCCGGGTGGAAGCTGTACGCGGGGATGGCCGGCCAGCGCCGCGCCGCCTCGGCGGTGAACAGGATGTTCGCCTGCTTGCTGGTGCCGTACGCGCCCAGCGGGCGGTAGCCGCGCAGCGGGGCGTTCAGGTCGCCCGGGTCGAGGCTGCCGAAGCGGTGTGCGCCGGAGGCGGTCACCACGATCCGGCCCAGCCGGTCGGCGAGCAGGTTGGTGAGCAGGAACGGGGCCAGGTGGTTGGCCTGGATCGACATCTCGAAGCCGTCGACGGTGCTCAGTGGTTGCAACGCGATCGCGCCGGCGTTGTTGGCGAGCACGTCGATCCGGTCGTACGCGGCCCGGAGTTGCTCGGCCAGTCGGCGCACGTCGTCGAGGCTGGCGAAGTCGGCCCGGAACAGCTCCGGACGCGCGCCCGAGGTCTCCCGTACCCGAACGGCTGCGGCCTGTAGGCGGGCCGGGTCCCGCCCGACCAGCACCACCTGGTCACCGCGGCAGGCCAGGTGCACGGCGGCGGCCAGGCCGATGCCGGAACTGGCCCCGGTCACCACCACCAGTCGACGCCCAGTGAGATCTTCCACAGGTCCATTCACCCCGGTCATGGCGCGAGGTTACCGTGGCGTCACAACGCCCTTTGGGATCGTTAAGTTTTCCGCGGGTGGCGTCGGCAGGCCCGCCGGACGCTGGAAGGAGCGCATCCATGGCCGCAGTCGGTCGTCCCCGTAGGTCGTGCCTCGCCGTGCCGGGTTCGAGTGTCAAGATGCTCGGCAAGGCGCAGGGGCTGCCTGCCGATCAGGTCTTCCTGGACCTGGAGGACGCCGTCGCCCCGCTGGCCAAGCCGGACGCGCGCAAGAACATCGTGGCCGCGCTCAACGAGGGTGACTGGGCCGGCAAGACCCGGGTCGTCCGGGTCAACGACCTGACCACCCCGTGGACCTACCGGGACGTCATCGAGGTCGTCGAGGGCGCCGGCGCGAACCTGGACTGCGTCATGCTGCCGAAGGTGCAGACCGCCGAGCAGGTGCACTGGCTGGACCTGCTGCTCACCCAGATCGAGAAGACGCTCGGCCTGGAGGTCGGCCGGATCGGCATCGAGGCGCAGATCGAGAACGCCGCCGGTCTGGTCAACGTGGACGCGATCGCCGCCGCCTCGCCGCGCGTGGAGACCATCATCTTCGGCCCGGCCGACTTCATGGCGTCGATAAACATGCGGTCGATGGTGGTCGGTGGCCTGATCCCGGACTATCCGGGCGACCCGTACCACTACATCCTGATGCGGATCCTGATGGCCGCCCGGATGCACGACCTGCAGGCCATCGACGGCCCCTTCCTGCAGATCCGGGACGTCGACGGGTTCCGCGCGGTGGCCAAGCGTTCGGCGGCGCTGGGCTTCGACGGCAAGTGGGTGCTGCACCCGGGTCAGATCGACGCCGCGAACGAGGTCTACCAGCCGGCGCAGTCCGACTACGACCATGCCGAGCTGATCCTCGACGCGTACGAGCACTACACCTCGGAGGCCGGCGGCAAGCTGGGCGCGGTGATGCTCGGCGACGAGATGATCGACGAGGCCTCCCGCAAGATGGCGCTGGTGATCGCCGCCAAGGGCCGGGCCGCCGGGATGAGCCGTACCTCGTCGTTCACCCCACCGGTCGAGTGACACCTCGGGCCGGGACGACCGCCGCCGGCTGTCGGTCCGGCCCGACAGTCGGCGGTACGCCGACCCCGCCCGTTGGTCAGTAGCTGTTGTCGCTGCTCGCGCCCATGGCGACCGCGAAGATGATCGCGCCAACGTAGAAGAGGATCAACAGCCCGAGCAGCCCGGTGAGGATCCAGCCGACGATGATGGCGGCCTTCGCCATCCCCGCGCCGCCCTCGCCGCTGAGCCGGATCTGTTTCTGCGCCACGTGGCCGAGGATCGCGCCGACCGGCGCGGTGACGCAGGACGCGATGCCGACGAGCGCGAGCACAAGCGCCGCGATCGCCATCCCGTTGGTCTTCTGCGGGTAGCCGTAGCCGGGGTACTGCGGCGGATAGCCGGGCGGCGGGTAGCCGGGCGTGCCGTAACCGGGCATCGGCTGGCCCTTCAGCGGTTGCCCCCCGGCGTACGGGTCCACCGGCGCGTAGGGGTCGACCGGCGCGTACGGGTCGACCGGGCCGGGTTGGGCGGGCACCGGCTGACCGGCCACGAGGGTCGGATCCGGTGCGGGGCTCGACGGCTGGGCCGACCAGGTGGGGTCGGACCAGTTGCCGGGCGGCGGGGGGTTGGTCATGCGAGCTCTCTCCGTCAGGTCGGGATGCGCTGTCAGGGTAGCCAGCACAACCCAAACCCGACGCCCCCACTACCGGGTGCCGCGTTGCTCGGACCGGTCCTAACGGGCAGGATCTTGGCATGGCATTCGACGCGCGCGCCGCGGACCGTTCCGGCAGCCGACCCAGACGGGACGTCAGCCGCCCGGGTGGGGCCCGGCGTGCCCGCGCGGCCACCCCGGCGGGCAGCCCCGGCCCGGACGAGCCGGTCGCGCTCGCCGACCCGGTGACCATGCGCCTCGACGGGCGGGTCGCCCTGGTGACCGGGGCGGGCAGCCCGGACGGCATCGGGTACGCCACCGCCCGGCGGCTCGCCGACCTGGGCGCGCGCGTGGCCATCGTCTCCACCACCCGGCGCATCCACGAGCGGGCGACCGAGCTGGGGGTGACCGGCTTCGTCGCGGATCTCACCGACGAGTCCGAGGTCGGCGCGCTGGCCGACGCGGTCGCCGAGCAGTTGGGCGACGTCGAGGTGCTTGTCAACAACGCCGGCCTGGCCAGTCGAGCCAGCCAGGGGGTGCTGCGGCCGGTCGCGCAGCTGACCTACGACGAGTGGCGCGGCGAGATCGACCGCAACCTGTCCACCGCGTTTTTGTGCAGTCGGGCGTTCATCGGGGGGATGGCCGAGCGGGGCTGGGGCCGGATCGTCAACCTGTCGGCCACCGCCGGCCCGGTCAACGCCCTGCCCACCGAGGCCGCGTACGCCGCGGCGAAGGCCGGGGTCGTCGGGCTGACCCGGGCGCTGGCCATGGAGATGATCGCGGACGGGGTGACGGTCAACGCGGTGGCGCCCGGCACCATCTACACCGCGGCGTCCACGATGGCCGAGATCAAGCAGGGGCTGGGCACCCCGGTCGGTCGACCGGGCACCCCGGACGAGGTCGCCGCCGCGATCAGCTTCCTCTGCTCGCCGGCAGCCTCGTACATCACCGGTCAGATGCTCGTGGTGGACGGCGGCAACAGCGTCCGCGAGGCCCGGTTCCGCTGACCGGCGCGGCGGGTCAGTAGCTCCCGTTGTCGCCGGTGTTGGCGAAGGCCACCAGGGCCAGCCAGCCGCAGCAGGCCAGCACGGTGATTCCGGTGAACACGTACCCGAGGATCAGCCCCCAGGTGGCGAGCTGGTCGCCCTCCTCGCCGCTGGTGCGGATCTGCCGCTTCGCCAGGTGGCCGAGCACCGCGCCGGCCGGTGGAAACACGAAGGCGAAGACCAGCGACAGGATCGCCAGCACGTTCGTGCCCCGACCCGGTCCGGACGGCGGCGGGCCGTACTGGGCGTAGGGGCCCTGCGGGGGATACGCCGGCTGCTGCGTCCAG
Source organism: Micromonospora sp. NPDC049175 (assembly GCF_043197345.1). Taxonomy (NCBI): domain Bacteria; kingdom Bacillati; phylum Actinomycetota; class Actinomycetes; order Micromonosporales; family Micromonosporaceae; genus Micromonospora; species Micromonospora sp. NPDC049175. Next base: position 922,290 of record NZ_JBICSY010000002.1, read on the forward strand.
TGCCCCGACTGGTGCGGCCCCTGCTGCTGCCCGTACGGCGATGGTTCGTCCGCAGGTGGTCCGTACGGTGAACGTTCCGACGGCAGCTCGAACGCGGGCTGGTCGGGCTGGGGCGCGTACGGCGGCTGGCCGGCCGGCGGTGGCGCGTAGGGCGACTGGTCCCGGGGTGGCTCGTAGGGCGACGGCGGTTGCTCGTCTGCTGGTGGTCCCGACGGCGGCGGGTGGCTCACGCGCTGTCCTCCTCCTGCCGGTGCCGGAAAAGTCCCTCTTGCCGGACGCTACCCGCAGCGGTGAACCTTTTCACAGCGGTTGTGTGGACTGGTCACCTTGGCCTCGTCGGCCCGGGAGGCCGATACTTACCCAGCGTTCAGTTACCCACGAGTAGTGCGCGGATCCCCGGAGGCTGAGATGGCCCGACTCGCCCAGACGCCCGGCCTGACCGATGTGCAGACGTCGATCCTGGAGACCGTTCGGGACTTCGCCGACAAGGAGATCATCCCGCACGCGCAGCGGCTGGAGCACGCCGACGAGTACCCCACCGACATCCTCGACGGCATGCGTGAGATGGGGCTCTTCGGCCTCACCATCGACGAGGAACACGGTGGGCTAGGCGAGTCGCTGCTCACCTACGCGCTCGTGGTGGAGCAGCTGTCCCGGGGCTGGATGTCGATCTCCGGCATCGTCAACACCCATTTCATCGTGGCGTACCTGATCTCCCAGCACGGCTCCACCGAGCAGAAGGCCCGGCTGTTGCCGAAGATGGCCACCGGCGAGGTGCGCGGCGCGTTCTCCATGTCCGAGCCGGAGACCGGCTCCGACGTCTCCGCGATCACGTCCCGCGCGGTGCGCGACGGCGACAACTACGTGCTCGACGGGCAGAAGATGTGGCTCACCAACGGGGCGTACTCCTCGGTGGTGGCCACCCTGGTCAAGACCGACACCGGCGCCGACTCGGTGTACGGCAACATGAGCACCTTCCTGCTGGAGAAGGAACCGGGCTTCGGCGAGACCGCCCCCGGCCTCACCATCCCCGGCAAGATCGAAAAGATGGGCTACAAGGGCGTCGAGACCACCGAGATGATCCTCGACGGGGTGACCGTGCCCGACTCCACGATCCTCGGCGGCGCCGACCAGGTGGGCCGCGGCTTCTATCAGATGATGGACGGCATCGAGGTGGGCCGGGTCAACGTGGCCGCCCGCGCCTGCGGCATCTCCATCCGCGCCTTCGAGCTGGCGGTCAGCTACGCGCAGCAGCGCAAGACGTTCGGCCAGCCGCTCGCCAAGCACCAGGCGATCGCCTTCAAGCTCGCCGAGATGGGCACGAAGATCGAGGCCGCCCACGCTCTCATGGTCAACGCGGCCCGCCTCAAGGACGCCGGCCAGCGCAACGACGTCGAGGCCGGGATGGCCAAGCTGCTCGCCTCCGAATACTGCGCCGAGGTCGTCCAGGAGGCGTTCCGCATCCACGGCGGCTACGGCTACTCCAAGGAGTACGAGATCGAGCGGCTGATGCGGGAGGCCCCGTTCCTGCTCATCGGCGAGGGCACCTCGGAGATCCAGAAGACGATCATCTCCCGGGGCCTACTCAAGGAGTACAAGCTCTGATCCGCCGGCCAGGTCCTGCGGCCGGTGCCGGTACTCTTCGATCGCGGCGATCAGCCGGTCCTCCGGCACCGCCGTGTCCCGGCCGCCGACCACCGGGGCGGGTCGCAGCGACCGCCAGACCGCGGGCCGCAACCGGACACCGTTGAGCCGACCGTCGCGCCGATGCGGGCTGACCCGGTCGATGTTCGTCCACTCGAGAACCTGCCGGCCGTGCCGGATGGCGCTGGGCGTCAACGCGAGCTGACCCGTGAACCGCACCTGCGCGTACACCGTCCAACCCAGCCAGCCCGCGACGCCGACGGCGAGCAGCGGCCGGACGACGTCGACCCACCGGCCCTGCTCGGGCAGACTGAGCAGCAGGGCTACCGCGACCACGAGCAGCACGAACCACTCTGCCGCCAGATCGACCCAGCCGGCGAGCGAACGGCGTGCCACCAGGCCGGGTTCAACCCCGTCCAGGCCGGCGACCCGCTCCCGCCAACGCAGGTGACCGTCTCGCGGCGGCCACCACCGTCCGGTCAGCCAACGAACGCCGAGGCTCAGCCAGACGACCATGCTGATCGAGGCGGAGTCCTCCCGCGGCACCCGAACCAACGCGTTGGCCACCACCCCCACCACCAGCGTCGCGACGGTCAGTGCCAGAAACCGACGAGGCCAGAGCCCGTCGTGCCGCGAAGGCACGCGACGCAGCGACAGAAACACACCCGCACGGTACGACCCCACCCCAACAAACCCACCCCCGCCCCGCCCCTTGCCCACCCCACCAAACCCACCCCCACCCCGCCCGCCCACCCCACCCCGCCTCGTTGATCATGAGGTTATTGCCACTCCGATCGGCGTGTCGTGGCAATAACCTCATGATCAACGCCCGCGCGGGACGGGACGGAGCGGGGTGGGGTGGGAGCGGGGTGGGGTGGGGTTAGGTGAGGCGGGTTAGGTTGGCGGCGGCGCGTTCGACGATGAGGCAGCGGTCTTCGACGTAGTCCATGCCGGCCTCTTCGGCGATCCGCCGGGCCTCGGCCGAGACGATGCCCAGTTGCAGCCAGACCGCCGGAGCGCCGATCGCCGCCGCGTCCCGGACCACCTGCACGGCGTCGGCCGCCGGCCGGAACACGTCCACCAGGTCGACGGGATGCGGGATGTCGGCAAGCGACCGGTACGCCCGTTCCCCGAACAGTTCGTCGGCGGTCGGGTTGACCGGGATGATGCGCCAGCCGTACCGCTGCATCTGCAACGGCACGCCGTGCGCGGCCTTCGACGGGTCGCGGGACGCGCCCACGACGGCGATCACGGCGGAGTCGGCGAGGATCTGCGAAGCGGTACGCACCCGCCGACTGTAGCTCCGCCTACAGCAGCGTCAGCTGTTCGGAGGCCGGCGGTGCGGGTGGGTCGGGCAGGTTGCGATTGTCGCCTCGTTCGCCCCGGTGCAGCCCGTGCCTGCGGGACGCGATCCGCACCCGGGCGGTCAGCTCCCTCTGGTACGCCTGCGGGGCGTACGCGCCGGCCCGGTAGAGCTCGCGATAGCGGGGCACGAGGTGCGGATGCTCCCGGGCGAGCCAGTGCGCGTACCACTCCCGGGCACCGGAGCGCAGGTGCAGGGGCAGCGCGGTCACGCTCGTCGCGCCGGCGGTGGCGATCGCGGACACGGTGGCGTCGATCGACTCGTCGCTGTCGCTGAGGCCGGGCAGGATCGGGGCCATCAGCACCCCGACGGAGAAGCCGGCGTCGGTGAGCGCCCGGACCGCGTCCAGCCGGCGGCGAGGATGCGGCGTGCCCGGCTCGACGGAACGCCAGAGCTGCTCGTCGACGAACCCCACCGAGAAGGAGATGCCCACGGTGGTGACCTCGGCGGCCTGCCGCAGCAGGGGCAGGTCCCGCAGGATCAGCGTGCCCTTGGTGAGGATCGAGAACGGGTTGGCGAAATCCCGTAGGGCCGAGATGATCTGCGGCATCAGCCGGTAGCGCCCCTCGGCGCGCTGGTAGCAGTCCACGTTGGTGCCCATCGCCACGTGCGCGCCCCGCCAGCGCGGCGCGGCCAACTCGCGCCGGACCAGCTCGCCAGAGTTGACCTTGACGATCACCTTCCGGTCGAAGTCCGCACCGGCGTCAAGATCGAGATAAGTATGAGTATTTCTCGCGAAACAGTAGCGGCAGGCATGAGAACAGCCCCGGTACGGGTTGATCGTCCACTCGAACGGGACGCGGGACTGCCCGGGCACCCGGTTGAGGATCGACTTGGCCTGCACCTCGTAGAAGGTCATCCCGGCGAACTCGGGAGTGTCGAAGGTGCGGGCGATGGCGCCGGGCAGCGCCAGCGGCAGGGGTGGCGTCGCTGGCGCTGCCCGCTCGGGGTCTCCCTCGACCGGGGGAGCGGTGAGGTTGTCCCAGCGCATGGCCACTATTCGAACACGCGTACGAGTGGAGTGCAAGTGACCCGCCGTACACCCGTGGTCGTTCGGGTGGTCGGAGAGGGGAGGATGGACGGCATGGAGACGTCGACATTCGTCTACGACGGGGACTGCGCGTTCTGTACGCAGTGCGCCGAGTTCATCGCTCGCCGGATTCCCACGGGCGCGCGGGTGGTGCCCTGGCAGTTCTCCGACCTGGACGCGCTCGGCCTCACCGTGGCCCAGTGCGACGAGGCCGTGCAGTGGGTCGGAGCGGACGGCGTACGTGCCGCCGGCCCGGATGCCATCGCGAAGCTGCTCGCCGACAGCGGCCCGGTCTGGCGGATGGCCGGGGCGGGCCTGCGGTTTCCACCGGTGAGTGCGGCGGCGTGGCCGGTGTACCGCTGGGTGGCGCGCAACCGGCACCGCATGCCGGGCGGCACGGCGGCGTGCTCGCTGCCGCAGGAGGCCCGCGAACGGCTCTACGGCCCGGCGGGACGTCCGACGACCGAGGCCTGATCGCTGGATGGCGCCGGGTCCGCGCCCGCGCCGACCGGCTCCCGAGCAGGCAGTGTGTCGACGTCCGCCGACGTCGGTGCGGGGGTGCCACGGCCGATGGCCCGGCGCGCCCACACCAGCGGGCGGACCCGCTCCAGCGGCAGGAAGCTGGTCATCGCGGCCAGGTGCGGCGCGAACGAGATGGTGATGGTCGCGATGGTGACCACGTGGAACGAGTAGAAGAAGCCGACCATGGCCAGCCGCCAGCGGGCCGGCAGCAGGAACACCAGCGGGCTGAACAGTTCGAAGGCGACGATGCCGAACTGGGCGACGATCAGCAGGTACGGCACCTGGGCGATGAGGTCGGCCAGGTCGGTGCCCCGCCGGATGATCGCGCGGGCCAGCACCGAGCCGGTGAGCCAGTCCAGGCCGCCGAAGCGCAGCTTGGCCCAGGCGGCCAGGAAGTACGTGCAGATCACCGCGAGTTGGGTGACGCGCAGGGCCCACCCGCCGGCCTCGGTGCGGGTGGTGTCACCGTGTCGGGCTCGACCGGCAGTGGGCAGGACGGCGAGCGCGACGAGCAACCCGAATCGGTCGTGGTCGACCTTTCCGTAGCTCATCGCGATGATCATCCACTCCAGGTACAGCGCGCAGACCGCCCAGCCGAGCAGTCGGGGCGCACGCCCGGTCGCGGCGAGGAGGGCGAGCAGCAGCAGCGACCAGAAGATGACCGCCACCAGCGCCGGGGTCGGCGTCGGCAGGGGGAGTAGGCGGCCGACCAGCAGCGGCTGGTACAGGTCGCCGGGCACGCTGACCCGCGTGCGCACCCAGGGGGTGAAGAGCACCAGGTCGGCGGCGACGAAGAGGTAGATCACGGTCCGGAACGCGGCGATGCGACCGCGCGGGACGGCCTCGGTCAGCCAGCGGCTCATCGGGGGGCCTGCCAGCGGACCACTGTCTCGTCGGTGTGCCTGCCGGTCGGTCGGCCCGCGCGGATGCCGTGCCAGCGGATGACGATGCGGATCTCGACGAGCGCGGCGGCATCCGGGTGGCGTTCGGCGTACGCGTCGGCGACCTCGGCGAGCAGCGCCGGGTCGGCGGCGTACCGGTCCTGCTGTCCCTCGATCTCGGCCCGGCGGATGCCTGTCGCGTCCTGGTCGAGGTCGACCACGGCGCCCGTGCCGGTCACGCCCTCGACCCGGGTGTCCGGCGCTGGCGCGTTCGGCGGGTTGGAGGTGGAGTACATCCGGAACGGGCCGAACGGGAAGTCGTCGTCGCTGCCCCAGAAGGTGCCGACGAGCAGCAGGACGAGAACGAGTGCGGTCGCGCCCAGCCGGGTCACGCGCCCGCGGGTGGTCAGGGTCTCCATCAGGTCGTGACGATACGGGATGTACCGGCCGCCCCGGGTCCCTCCGACGGTCAGTTGGGCCTGCCCAGGCAGGTGATCACGGAGGGGGCACGACGAAGGCCGGGCCCGCGTCGGGCCCGGCCTTGGGATGCCGTCGTGGAGACGACTCAGTGGTTGTGCTCGGCGAGCTGCTTACGGACGTCGTCCATGTCCAGCGCCTCGACCTGCTCGATCAGGTTTTCCAGGGCGGACTCCGGAAGGGCGCCCGGCTGGGAGAAGACGATCACACCGTCGCGGATCGCCATGATCGTCGGGATCGACCGGATGTCGAACTTCGCGCCCAGCTCCTGCTGAGCCTCGGTGTCGACCTTGCCGAAGACGATGTTCTGGTGCTTCTCCGAGGAGCGCTCGTAGACCGGGGCGAACCGCTTGCACGGACCACACCAGTCGGCCCAGAAGTCGACCAGGACGATGCCGTCGCTGCCGGTCACCTCGTCGAAGTTCGTCGAGGTCAGCTCAACGGTTGCCATTGCACTCTCCGATCACCGCGGTTTGTCTGCGTCCCGTAGAACCAGGGCTGACCGTATCGAATTCCCGGGCGGTCGGACCCGAAACGTGCACAGCCTGCCGGGGGGTGCCGAGGGTCATCGACCTACGTCTGTTCATCTCGATCTGCGGAACGCAAATGCATGACGCACTTGCGTGACCTGCGGTGATGGGAGCGGTTCCAGGGAGATCCACCCGTTCACGCACTACGAATCGGTAACTTGGTGCCTGACGAGGAGGTATCCGGCCTGGGAAGATCGCCGATCAACCCTCGCTCTGTCACGGAGAGTAGTGTTACAAAAAGATAAATGTGACCTCGATCTCTGTCCGATCCACGCTTCCGTGGGGCAGAATTCTCCCCATCAGAGCGTGGGCGGCGGGTGCCGGGGAGGGCCCCGCCGCTCATTGCGTCTCCCCCCGGTCGAGTGACAGGCGTGACATTTCCGCCACTGTCGCTCCCGGTCGGTTTCCTTAACCATCGGTAAGGCATGCTGTGCCGAACTCCATCGCCACCCGTCGAAGGGGACCAGGATGCAGTTCGGCCGCTACTACGAGGAGTTCGAGGTCGGCGCGGTCTACCGGCACTGGCCGGGCAAGACCGTGACCGAGTACGACGACCACCTCTTCTGCCTGCTCACCATGAACCACCACCCGCTGCACCTGGACGCGCACTACGCCGCGACATCCAGCCAGTTCGCGCGCAACGTCGTGGTCGGCAACTACATCTACTCCCTGCTGCTCGGCATGTCGGTGCCGGACGTGAGCGGGAAGGCGATCGCCAACCTGGAGGTCGAGTCGCTGCGGCACGTCGCGCCGACCTTCCACGGCGACACCATCTACGGCGAGACCACGGTGCTGGACAAGCGTGAGTCCGGTTCCAAGCCCGACCGGGGCGTGGTGTCGGTGGAGACCCGCGGCTACAACCAGGACGGCACGATGGTCTGCGTCTTCCGGCGCAAGGTCATGGTCCCCAAGCGGGAGTACGCGGCCAGCACCGTCCCCGAGGGCGTGGACCCGGAGCGGCCCAGCTTCCCCGAGCCACGCTGAGCGGCGCGCCGGACCGAGGCTGTCGCGCGCCGGACCGCCCCACCCCGGCAGCGGGTTCTGCGGTGAAGGGGCGTCGTCCGGGTCGCCTGGGACATATGCTGACGCCGGAGGTTCCGATGAGCCACTCCGTCGCCGGAGAGCCGCCCTCTGCCGGCCGTCGAGCCGCGCCCCTGACCACAGCTGTCTACTCCGCCGCCGAGTGGGATCTGCTCGTCAGCCTGCCCGGTCGGGTCCTCGTGGCCACCGCGGCCCCCGACCCCGGTCGCCCGGATCGGGGGGTCATGGCGGGTCTGGCCGGCCTGGACGCCGTCGCCGCGGGCCGAGCCTCGGACAGCGACCTGGTGCGTGCCGTGGTCGCCGCCATCTACGCCCGCCACGACGGCGCCTCGCCGCCCGCCGAACGCCGCGCCGATCTGGTGGACGTGCTTGCCGCCTGTCGGACGGCGGGCCGGGTCCTCGGGCGGCGCGCCGACCCCGCCGACTCGGCCGCGTACCGCCAGTGGGTGCAGTCGGTCGCGGCCCGGGTCTGCCGTGCGGTGCCCGGCCCCGGCGAACGCCGGGCGGACCAACCCGCCACCCCGGCGGACCGGCGCTTCCTGGACCGACTCGGTGCCGCGCTCGGGCTGGGCTGACTGTGCGGCTGGCGGGGTCGGTCCGTACCCTCTGATGACCGTGACCGACGACCAGCCTGAGGTGGGCGTGGGCCCCTGGCCGGGGGACCCACCGGACGACAGTCGTTACGACCCGCAGTTGCTGGCGGAGGGGGACCGGCGCAACGTCGTCGACCGCTACCGCTACTGGCGGCACGAGGCGATCGTGGCCGACCTGGACCGGCACCGGCACGGCTTCCACGTGGCGATCGAAAACTGGCAGCACGACTTCAACATCGGCACCGTGGTCCGCAACGCCAACGCGTTCAACGCCGCCGAGGTGCACATCGTCGGGCGGCGCCGGTGGAACCGGCGCGGCGCCATGGTGACCGATCGGTACCAGCACGTGCGGCACCACGAGACCATCGAGGAGTTCGTCGCCTGGGCGGCCGATCGGCGGCTTCCGGTGTACGGCATCGACAACCTGCCCGGCTCGCTCCCACTGGAGACCGGCACCCTGCCCCGGAACTGTGTGCTGCTGTTCGGCCAGGAGGGACCGGGTCTCTCCACGCCGGCCCGGGAAGCGTGCGACAAGCTCTACTCCATCGCCCAGTACGGCTCGACGAGGTCGATCAACGCGGGCGTGGCCAGCGGTATCGCGATGCACACCTGGATTCGTGCCCACGCCGGCGCGCCACCGGACTGAGTCGCGCCCGGGTGCCGAATCGGACGTTCCGGCTTGACGTGCCGCCGGTGGGGGACGACGGTGGAGATGTGAGTGTCGCGGTGAGTTGTCCGAGATGCGGGAGCCCGGTACGGGCGCCGGATCTGATGCACACCGACTCCAGGTGTCTGCGGTGCGGCCCGGTGCCTCCACTGCACGTGCCCGAGCACATCGGAGCGGAGATCGTGGCGAGCGTGGTGGAGCGGATCACCGCGACCACTGACCCGCCGGTGACGCCGTTGTGGTGCCCGTGGCCGCTGCCGGCCGGCTGGACGCTCACCGGCGTGGCGTACGCCGGGGACGAGCGGACGGGCGTGCGGGCGACCGCGGTGGCCTGCGCCGGCCCGGCGCCGCTCGGCGGTGGCCCGGCGGATCTGGTCTTCGTGGCCGAGGAGCCGGGCGTCGGCCTGGGCACCCGCCTCGCCGGACTCGCCGGCCCGGATCCTGGACCGCAGCTGGCCGGCGCGCTCACCGACCCGGGGCCGGGCCACCCCGACCATGTGGGCCAGGCCAAAATCCGCGTCGGCGGGCATCCAACTCCACTGTGGTTGGTTAATTCTCCGACGGATCGAAGCGCGTACGCCGGCGAAGCTCGGGGAATGTGGCTCCATGCGATAGCCTGGCCGGCGAGTGCGGGTCATCTCCTCGCGGAAGAGGTCGTGTTGCACGACCTGACCGAGTGGACGCCGCCCGAGCTCGTGTACGGCGCACCGTCTCCGTACCTACCCGGCAGGGCTTGACAAGCCTTTCGGATTGACGGAGAACGGACGCAGATCTTCACTGTACGACACCACACTGATACTCTGGGTGCCGCTGCGGTAATGGGACCCGGCGCCGCGCGAGAGGATGGCCCGCCATGGTCAAGAAGGTCCTCACCTGGGCCGGAATCGCATTCTTGATCTTCTTCGTCGCCTACCGGCCAAACTCTGCGGCGGACGTGTTCAAGTCGCTCGGCGGCGGGATCATGGATATCGCCCAGGGGTTCGGCGACTTCTTCACCAGCCTCGTCGCTTAACCGCCGATGGGCAGCCCTTCCGGTCCACCCTTCGACCCGGACGACCCCGACCGGGAACGTCGCGAGCGAGACACCGAGCCGATCCCACGGATCGGGCCTGATGACGGCCCGGACTACGGGGCCGGTCCCGGCCTGTCCGACGGTCCGTCCCTTTCGGACGACGTCGGCTATGGCGACGGGCCCGGCTACGCCGGCCAGGGTCGTTCGGGTCGAACGTGGATGCGCGACCCGGAGGCCGGCTACCAGCAGCCGCAGATCTCCGAGGACGAGCTGGCCGGGTTGCGCGCCGACGCGACAGGCGCGACTCCTCGGCGGGTGCTGCCCCTGGAGGACGAGCCCAGCTCACTCGTCGCCCGCTACCTCTTCCCCACCGAGCGCTACCGGGGTGAGTGGAAGCGGCACTGGATCCACCTCACCAACCCGCTTCTCATCGGCGTCGCGGCGACCTTCGTGCTCGGCTACCTCTCCGGCTTCCTCGCCGGTAACGACGTGGGCGCGTTGACCACCATCGCCGTCCTGCTCTGGTTCGCCGTCATGGGGTGGGTGGCGTGGAAGGTCGCCGACTGGTGGTATGACCGCTTCATCCTGACCAACAAGCGGGTCATGGTGGTCAACGGCATCGTCACCCGCAAGGTGGCGATGATGCCACTGGTCCGGGTCACCGACATGAAGTACGAGCAGACGCCGACGGGGCGTGCCCTCAACTACGGCACCTTCGTGCTGGAGTCCGCCGGCCAGGAGCAGGCGCTCCGCGAGGTCAAGAACCTGCCCAACCCGAACGAGCTCTACCTGCGTGTGGTCGAGGAGATGTACGAGCCGCAGGCAGTCGAGGCACGGCTCGGCAAGGAGGCCGACGAGGCCAAGGCCGACGACGGGGCGTGAAGGTTTCCGACCGAACATCGGAGCAAGTGCGCACCTTTCGCCGTGGACCGGAACGCCTCTGACGTGGCACTCTGCCAGGACGGCTGGGGCGTGGAGGTGGGCGGTGGGCAGCAGGGACCCGTTGGAGGAGCAGTTCCGCGAGTTCGTCGCGGCCCGCTCCGCCGCGCTCCTGCGCACCGCATATCTGCTCACCGGAGACTGGGCCACGGCCGAGGATCTGCTCCAGACCGCGCTGACCAAGACCTACCTCGCGTGGAAGCGGCTCGGGGGGATCGAGGCCGTCGAGTCGTACGCCCGGCGTGTGATGGTCAACACGTCGACCAGTTGGTGGCGGCGACGCTGGCACGGTGAACGCCCCACCGAGGTGCTGCCGGAACGGGCCGGTGTCGACGAGATCGCGCAGCAACTCGACCGGGACCTGCTCTGGCGGCACCTGCGGGAGTTGCCCACCCGGCAGCGGGCGGTGCTGGTGCTGCGCTACTACGAGGACATGTCGGAGGCGCAGACCGCCGCGATGCTGAACATCTCACCGGGCACGGTGAAGAGTCAGGCGTCCCGGGCGCTGGCCACGCTGCGCCGTCGAATGGGCGCCGCCGCACCGGACCTGACCGCCGCAGCCGGCAATGCCGGTCGTTCGGCTACTGCCGGTGCCGCCGGTCGGCCGGCCACTGCCGGCAATGCCGGTCGGTCGGCGACAGCCGGTGCCGCTGGCCGCCCGGCCGCTGCCGGTGCCGCCGGTCGGTCGGCCACTACCGGGGCTGTCCGGTCCGGCGGCTCGGGCGTCCCGACCGGGGCGGTCCCGGCCGCCGGTGCCGCCGCCACGCTCGGGGCCCGGCAGGCGTCCGGCCGACCCGTGCCCCGCCCGGCCACCCCCCGTCCGGCCGCGCCGCAGCCGATCGGCCCGCAGGTTGTGCTCCCCTCCGCCCCGGCGCCCGTGCCCGTCGGCACCGGCCCCGGGGAGCAGCAGTGAGCGCATTGCCAGGCCGGCCCGACAACCTGACGGACGGCCCGCGGCGTTCTTATCAGGTGCGGCCTGACGAACTGGAAGGTGCGGTGCGGGAGACCCTCTCGCACCAGGTCGCCGTTGCCCGCCCGCTGGGCGTCGACCCGGCGGGCCAGGCCATCCGCCGCGGGAACCGGATCCGGCGTCGGCGGACCGCGGCCGGTCTCGCCGTCGGGGCGGTCGCCACAGTCGTGCTCAGCGCCGGCATGGCACAGCTCGGTGCCGAGACCGGACGCGACGGGGCGCCCATCGTGGTGATCGGCGACCCGGACCCGTCCGGTCGGCCGATCCCGACGGCGAGCGTTCCCGGCGCCGATCCCTCGCCCGGACCGTCGGCGGCTCTGCTCGGGACCGAGACCCTGGTCGGCGTCGACGGACGACGGCTGGTGCTGCCCGACGTCGGGGCGGCCGAACACGCCCAGCTCCTGCCCGGCGGCGGCGGTTGGTTGGTGATCAGTACGCAGACCAACTCGGGCCGCTCCCTGCGCGTGGTGCAGGACGACGGCCTGGCGCAGGTGCTGCTGGCCGGGGCGGGTTCGATCGTCCTGGCCCCGGACAGCCGTCAGGTCGCCTGGCGGGACGGCAACGATCTGCTGGTGGCGGGTGTGGTCGGCGGTCAGCTCATCGGTGCGGCGCGTACCCCGGCGCCCGCCGGCGCGGTGCCCGTCCGGTTCGTCGGCGACAGCGTGCTGGTCCGACCTGACCCGGCGGACGCCGGCCACGCCCTCTGGCGGCCCGGCGCGGGGCCGTTGACCGAGGCCGTCGACCAGGAGACCCTCAACTTCTACGGAGGGCTGCCCGACGGGCGGCTCGTCGGGCAGATCTCCACCGCCGCGGGCGGGACCTGCCTGGCGCTGCTCGACCCGACCCGCGGCCTGCGCCCGGTCGAGACCGGTTGCGGACCGGACCTCAGCCAGGACGGCGTCGGCGGCATCTCCGCCGACGGGCGGTGGCTGCTGGTGAACGGGCGGATCGGCAAGGCCGGTCAGGCGCTGCTGATCGACCTGCGGCGGCTCAGGTCGAGCCCGACCGCCGTTTCGGCCGGGCCACCGATGACCGGCGCGGTCGTCTGGACCGACGCGTCCCACGCCTCCTACCTCGACGCCGCCGGCGAGCTGGTCCAGGTCGACGTCCACCGGGTGCGGGCCGGCCAACCCGCGAGCCCGGCCGCGGTTCCCGGCGTGCCGGCCGGGGACCGGCCGGTCCTGGTGGCCGGCCTCTGAGCCACGCGGTCGGGGTGACCTCCGTGAGTCGGGCTCGGTTGTTCCTCGGTAGCGTCGGGCGGTGACCTCGCGTACCGGCTCCGCCCCGCGCATCGACCTGCACACCCACTCGACGGCGAGCGACGGCACGCTGCCCCCGGCCGAGCTGGTACGGGCCGCCGCCGAGGCGGGACTCGACGTGCTGGCGATCACCGACCACGACACCACCGCCGGCTGGGCGCCGGCCGTGGACGCGCTGCCGCCGGGACTACGCCTGATCCGGGGGGCGGAGCTGTCCTGTCGATGGTCCGGGACCCGGCCGGCGGTGCCGCTGCACCTGCTCGCGTACCTGTTCGACCCGGACCACCCGGAACTGGCCGCCGAGCTGGGCCGGGTGCGGGCCGCCCGGGAGGAGCGCGGCGAACGGATCGTCGAGCTGCTGCGCGCCGACGGCATCGACGTGAGCTGGCCGGACATCCTGGCCGGTGCCGGCGGGGGCACCGTGGGCCGCCCGCACATCGCGCAGGCGCTGATCCGGGCCGGCCTCGTCGGCAGCACCAGCGAGGCGTTCGGCCCGGACTGGCTGGGCGAACGCTACCGGCTGCCGAAGGACGACATCGACGTGTTCCGGGCGATCCACCTGGTCCGGTCGGCCGGCGGCGTGCCGGTCTTCGCCCACCCCCGGGCCACTCGGCGCGGGCGGGTGGTGCCCGACGAGTTGATCGCCGAGCTGGCCGCCGCGGGGCTGGCCGGGCTCGAGGCCGACCACGAGGACCACAGCCCTGCCGAACGGGGGCACGTGCGGACGCTTGCCGCCGAGTTGGGCCTGTTCGTCACCGGCTCCTCGGATTTCCACGGCACCCACAAGACCGTCACGCTCGGCGCCTTCAGCACGAGCGTCGACGCGTACGAGCGGATCGTCGCCGCCGGGGTGACCGAGGTCGCTTCGGGGTGATCCGGGTATTTCGCCCACTGCGCCGCGGCTAGGTTGATCACGTGGATCTGAAGCTGTTCGGCGAGGTTTTCGTGACCCTGCTGGTGATCACCGACCCGCCGGGCATGATGCCGATCTTCCTGGCGTTGACCGGCCCGCTGCCCGCCCGTGACCGCAACCGGGCCGCCTGGCAGGCCGTCACGCTGGCACTGGGCGTGATCGTGGTCTTCGCGGTGGCGGGGCAGACCCTGCTGGACTATCTGCACGTCGACCTGCCGGCGTTGCAGGCGGCCGGTGGGCTGCTGCTCGTGCTCGTCGCCCTGGAGCTGCTCACCGGGAAGACCGACGGCCCGAGCTCGGACGCCACCTCGAACATCGCCCTGGTGCCGCTCGGCACCCCGCTGCTGGCCGGTCCGGGCGCCATCGTGGCGACAATGCTCTTCGTCCAACAGGCCGACGGGTGGGGCGACTTCACGGCCATCGCCGTGGCGATCCTCGCCGTGATGCTCGCGGTCTGGATCGTCCTCCGCTTCTCCGGCGGCATCGTGAAGATCCTCCGGCCGGGTGGCATCGAGGTGCTGACCAGGATCGCCGGCCTGTTGTTGGCCGCGATCGCCGTCCAGCTCATCGCCGACGCGGTGTTCGCCTTCGTCACGCAGTACGTCAACATGACCTGACCGGCGTACGCCAGGTGTCGGTGGTGGGTGGCAGGATCGCAGGCGTGCGACGATCCTCCTCAGCGGGACGGCCGGCGGCCGGTGGCCGGGCTCCCCGACAGCGCGCCGGCGATGCCGAGCAGCTTGGCTTCGAAGGCATGCCGGAGCGCCTGTTCGTCTGCACACCGAGCAGACTCGGCGCGTACGCGGACTGCCCGCGCCGCTACCGCTACTCCTACGTCGACCGGCCGGCCCCGCCCAAGGGCCCGCCGTGGGCGCACAACTCGCTCGGCGCCAGCGTGCACACCGCCCTGAAAAACTGGTATGCGCTGCCCGCCGACCGGCGTCGCCCCGAAGCCCTGGCCACCCTGCTCAAGGGCACCTGGGTCCGCGAGGGTTACCGCGACGACGAGCAGGAGCGGGCCGCCTACCGGCGGGCGTTGGGCTGGTTGGAGGCGTACGTCGAAACGCTTGAGGCCGACTCCGACCCGCTCGGCGTGGAGCGGGTGGTGGCGGTCAAGACCGCCGTGCTGGCCTTCAACGGTCGCGCCGACCGGATCGACTCGCGTCCCGGGCCGGACGGGCCCGAGCTGGTCATCGTCGACTACAAGACCGGTCGCACCGGGCTGGACGCCGACGACGCGCGGGGTTCACAGGCGTTGGCCCTCTACGCGTACGCGGCCGAGCGGGTGTTCCGCCGGCCGTGCCGCCGAGTGGAGCTGCACCACCTGCCGACCGGCACGGTCGCCGGCCACGACCACACAGTCGAATCGCTGGCCCGGCAGTTGACCCGCGCGGAGGAGACGGCCCGCGACATCATGGCCGCCGAACGGGCGGTCGCGGACGGCGCCGACGCGGACGAGACGTTCCCGGTGGCACCCGGCCCGCGCTGTGGGTGGTGCGACTTCCGGCGGCACTGCCCGACCGGGGCGCAGGTGCCGGGCAAGGAGCCGTGGGCGGCCATGGACCGGCACGCCGACGGCTGACCTCCGGTGGCGGCGGCCGGGTCAGCCGGCCAGCGGGGTGGCGGCGTGCCGCGCGGCCCGCTCCTTGGCGGCCTGGATCAACGGGCCCTCCAGATAGCGACGGGGCACGGCGGCGAACGCGAGCCGCAGCGCGCGCACGGTCAGGTCCGCCGACACCGCGGTGGTGGGCAGACCGAGCCCGCCGTACATGCGGTGCGCCCAGGCCGGCAGCAGCGCGAAGGCGGTGCCGGCGATCCCCAGGTACGCCCACCGTGGCGGGCCGAGGGTGAGCCCCAACCGGGCCGGCAGGCTGAGCTTCCACGGCAGCGGCGGGGCGGTGAGGAAGAGCGCCGTCTCGGCGGCCTCCCTGGTCATCCGCAACTGCGGCCGTACGGCGCGGTAGTAGTCGGCGACCTCGGCCGCGGTGCCCGGCACGGTGGCCGGATCCAGACCGACCAGGGCGGCCGAGCGACGCTGCTCGGTGTAGTAGCCGTCCACCTCGTCGTCGGTGAGCGGCAGACCGGCCCGTCGAGCCGTGCTGAGGAACGACTCGACCTCGGTGACATGCACCCAGCGCAGCAGCTCCGGCTCGTCGATCCGGAACTCTTCGCCGGTGTGCGGGTCGGTGGCCCGCAGCCGGTCGTGCAGCCGGCGGAGCCGGGCTCCGGCCGCCTCCGCCTCGGCCGTGGTCCCGTAGACGGTGGTCGCGACATAGGTGGCCGTGCGGAGCAGGCGGCCCCAGGCGTCGGTGCGGTAGTTGCTGTTCTGCGCGACCCCGGCCATCGCCCGGGGGTGCAACGCCTGGAGGTAGAGCGAGCGCAGGCCGGCGACGATCAGGATCGGCTCCTCGTGCACCTTCCACGTGACCGAACCTGGACCGAAGAGGCCGAGGTCATCGGAGTCCACCGCCCAAGAGTGCCACGCGTGGGCCGACCGCGTCGGACACGTCCCGTCGATGCCGCCGGGTCACACGTCGGCGGAGCGGCGCGCCCGGCAGCCCGGGCAGAGACCCCAGAAGGTCACCTCCGCCTCGTCCACCTCGAACCCGTGCGACACGTTGGGCTCCAGACACGGTGCGCTGCCGACCGCGCAGTCGATGTCGGCGATCTCGCCGCAGCCCCGGCAGACCACGTGGTGGTGGTTGTCGCCGACACGTGCCTCGTAGCGGGCGGGACCGCCGGCCGGCTCGATCCGGCGGGACAATCCGGCCCGGGACAGCGCGCCCAGCACGTCGTACACCGCCTGGGTGGAGACCGAGTCGAGGCGTTCCCGGACGCGCCGGCTGATCTCGTCGACCTCCAGGTGGCCGCCGCCGGCCAGCACGTCGAGCACCGCGAGGCGGGGCCGCGTGACACGCAGGCCCTTCGATCGCAGCAGCTCCTCGGCAGCGGACATGAGCCAATGACAGCACGCGCGACCAGCATCGACAACCGTCGCCCGGTCCGGGTGGTCACCGACACAGCCCGGCAAGATCGGGTCCACGGTCCGCGACGGTGAACCCGATCGACGCGGCGCGCGTGTGACCGGTCGAGAGCCTCGGGACGGCCGGCGGACCGTACGCTGGCCCTCTCCTGACCATGATCCACCTGGAGGGTTCGATGTTCGAGGAGATCCTCGGTCTACCGGGACACGTCCTGGTGGTCCACGCGGTCGTCGTGTTCGTGCCGCTGCTGGCGGTGCTGGCCATGGCGTACGTGGGGCTGCCACGGTGGCGGCACCGGCTGGACTGGGCCCTGGGCCTCCTCGCCGTGGCGGCGCCGGTGACCGCGTTCGTGGCCGTCAAGTCGGGTGAGGTGTTCACCGACGCGCTTGTCGCCCGGGGTTTCCAGGGACCGATCCTCGACAAGATCTTCGACCACTCCCGCTACGGCGACATCCTGTTCCGGGTCGTGGTGCCGCTCGGGATCGCGGCCATCCTGCTGCTGGTGGCGACAAGTGGGCATCCCCGGGTGCCGCGGCTGCCGGCGCTTGTCACCCCCGTGCTGGCGGTGGCGGCCGTGGCGCTGTCCATCGCCGCCCTGGTCTACGTCTACCTGACCGGCCACAGCGGCGCCGAGGCCGTCTGGGGCACCACCCTCTGACCGCTCGTCAGAAGATGATTCGCGAGCAGAGCAGGCAGACCACGACCACGAGCACCACGCCGGCCGCCACACCGAAGCCGTAGGTGACCCGCTGCGAGCGCTGCTCAGCCATGTCCAGCTCGGCCATGTCCTGCGGCGGCAGCCGTCGTGGTGGCGCCGGCCGCAGATGAACGGGTGGACGCCAACCGGTCGGCGGCGGCACGCTCGGCGGCGGGCCGGCATAGCCGCTCGCGGGGGTGTTCGCGGACGGGGCGAGGGGTTGCTGCGCCACCGATTCGTCACCGGTGTCGGGCCGTCGCCAGTAGTCGTCCGGGGCGCTGCCACCGCTGGGGGTCGTCACGCCGTCCGACGCTACCAACGCGGCCGGCGGCCCGTCCGCTTCTGCGTGACGCGCCGACGTCGGTGACCGGTCCGCTGCCCGTCCGCAGCCCGTCCGCTGCGCTAGTCTTGCCGCTCGTGAGCACCATGGACCCCGGCACCCCGGCCGCGCCCGACGACGACCGCACCGTCGACCTGAGCGAAGACTTCGTGGTGCTGCCCGAGCAGACCTCCGACGACACCGACCGGGGCTGGGGCGAGCGGGCGCGTGGCAACGACGACTGGCTGCTCGCCGAACGCCCTCCGCACTGGGACTGACGCCGCGCTGCTCGCCGAACGCCCTCCGCACGGGGACTGACGCCGCGCGGCCCGCTTCCGTCGCTGTTCAGTCGCGTACGACGATCGCGAAGCGGGTGCCCTCCGGCAGCCCGACCGTGCGTTTCGCCTGGTCCGGGCGGAGCGCGAGATAGAGCGCCGAGGACCCGTCGGTCGTGTCGGCGCCCAGCACGTCGAGCACCAGCGCCGCGGGCGCGAGCAACGCCGCTTCCGTGCTCGCCCCGCCCGGTGCCGCCGCGAGCAGATCGACCCGGGCTCCTGGACGGACCACCGCCAGGGCGGCCGGCTCGGCCAACCGGACCGGCACCCCGACAGCGCCGCTCGGCAGCGGCAGCGGACCCGCCGTGCCGCTCCCGGTGGTGGTGCTCGGTGGACCGGCCGTTGCGCCGGCGGCGGTGGGGCCCGCCTCGCCGTCGTCCGGTCTGCCGTGGGTGATCGGGCTGCCGTCGGCGGCCGATCCGGACGTGGCGGCGGCTCTCGTCGGCCCCGCGGCGGGAGCGGCGGCCGGCCCGGACGTGGGTGCGGCTCCCGTCGGCCCCGCGGTGGCTGGCGGGCAGCCGGTCGGCGTGTGTAGGACGGTGGCGGCCAGGCCGAGCAGGGCGGCGACCAGACCGGCCCGGAGCAGGGTAGGCCCGCCGGGCAGGGTGGGCCGGCGCAGCGGACGCAACGCCCGCGCGGAGTCTGGATCGCCCATCGCCTCTGTCGCCTCCCGCCCACGGGTGTCGTGGTGACGACCCGTGGGCGGCAGACTAGGCGGCGCAGGCCCTGGTCGGGCGGCCGTTCGCCGGCCCCTGTGGATAACCGGACGGCCTGTGGACAACGCCCGAATGCCTGCCCGATCTGCTAAACCGCCTTCGGCCGGCCAGGGGCGTTGACACCCGCCCTGGGCGGGCGAAAGGGCCGAGCCGCGCGGTCTGCTGATCGACTCGGGTTCACGGAGGCCGGGGTGTCCGGTCAAGCTGGACAGGCCGACTTCCGTGAATTCGAGGGGATCACCGGTCGCCGAGCGAGTCGGCGCTGGCGGATCAGGACGCGGAGCTGGCCGCCGGTGCCTTGCCGCCGCTCGACCCGCCGGACGAGGACGAGCCCGACCCGGACGAGCCCGACCCGGACGAACCCGACCCGGACGAGGACGAGCCCGACGACCCGGAGGACGACGAGCCCGACGACGAGGACGAACCCGACGAGGACGAGCCCGACGACCCGGAGTCCGCACCCGAGGACGACGAGTCGGACTTCCCCGGCTTGCCGCTTGTGCCCCCGGCCGACACCTCGGAGCCGGACGCGCGCGAGTCGGTGCGGTAGAAGCCCGAACCCTTGAAGACGATGCCGACCGAGTTGAAGACCTTGCGCAGCCGCCCCTGACACGCCGGGCACTCGGTCAGCGGCTCGTCAGAGAAGGACTGCACCGCCTCGAGCTGGTGACCGCACGTGGTGCAGGCGTACTGGTACGTGGGCACGTTCTCCTCCGGATCTGGGCTCAGCCAGTTGGCACTCGACGTATTCGAGTGCCAATGGTGCGTCATTCGCCCCGGGTTCGTCCAGCGGACGTGTGGGGCGCGACATCATGCGGCGTACCCGGGCCGGCGTCAAGCGTACGCACCCCGCCGGCGGGGGTGACGACCGCGCGGACACGACGGTCGTGCGGCTCCGCCGGCAGCGCCTCGACCAGCTCGCCGTCGTGCAGGGGCACCACCGTCAGCGTCGTCTCGGGCACCCGGGCGAGGGCCCGGTCGTACGAGCCGCCGCCGCGTCCGAGCCGCCGACCGAGGCGGTCGACCGCGAGAGCCGGTACGAGCACCAGGTCCGCCCCCGCCACGGCGGTCACCCCGAGACGGACACCGTCCGGCTCTCGGATACCCCGACCGGCGGCGATCAAGGCCTCCGGCCCGGTATATGCCGCCCAGTCCAGATCCAGGTCGGGGAGGAGGACCGGCAGCAGCAGCTCGGCGTCGGCCGCAAGGGCAGCTCGGAGCACCTCCGGCAGGTCCGCGCCGCCCGGTTCGGAGCCGACCGGCACGTACGCCGTCACCCGGCGCGGGCGCAGCCGGCGGACAAGTGTGACCAGCTCGGCCTGCACGCGCCCGGCGGCGACGGCCCGGGTGGGGTCGCTCAGTGACCGGCGGCGGGCGAGCACCTCGATGCGGGCGTCCCGCTTGGCCCCACGTGTCACTTCCGCTTCATCAGAAAATTCCGCCACGCAACACTCCTGACGCAACGCCTCACTCACGGTTGCACTGTGTCAGCATCGCAAGCAACGGAGGCGGAACTTCCGGGGGGACCGAGTGACGCTACGCGGACGGTTGACGGCAGCCTTCCTCGTGGTGGTGCTCGGCCCGGTCCTGCTCGGCGCGCTCTTCGTCGCCTCCACCGTCAGCGCCGTCGACCGCAGCCGCTCCACCGAGCGCCTGGCGGTGGCGGCGTCCACCGTGCGGACCTCGGTCGACGCGCTGTGCCAGCAGCTCCGCGCCACCGCCGACGTGGTGGCCCTCAGCGCGGATCCGGCCGTCGCCGCCGCCCAACTGATCGGCCGGGGCCTGGTCGCCGCGGTGCTGATCACCGATGTGCACGGCCAGGTCACCTATGTCTCGCCCGGTGCGCCGTCGACACCGTGGCGGGACTGCTCCGGCGGCCCGACCACGGATGCGACAAGCCCGGTCCGCGCGCTCGCCGCCCACGTCGACCTGCACGACCGCGCCGGCGCGCCGCTGGGCACGGTGACCGCCGCGCACCTTGTCGACCCGGCCTTCGTGGCCCGGCTGGCGGCGGTGACCGGGGTGGCGGTCACTCTGCTCGACAGCGGAGCCAGCGCCGCCCGGGTCACCCACACGACCGAATCCCGCGAGGTACGCGACGCGGTGCTGGCCGCCGCCAGCACCGTCAAGGGTGAGCGGGTGACCGAGACCAGCCAGGGCCGGTACGTGCGCAGGATCGGGCCGTCCGACGCGCAGCCACTGCCGCTCGTGGTCTCCGTGCCCAGTGAGCGCCCGGCGGGGCTGCACGCCACGTTGATCGGGGTGGTCGTGGTGGCCGCGTTGCTCGCCGTGCTGACCGCCTGGCGGCTGGCCCGGATGACCACCCGACCGCTGATGGAGTTGGCCGGCGCGGTCGACCGGGTGGCCCACGGCGACCTGACCGCCCGGGTTCCGGTCCGCAGCCGCGACGAGTTGGGCCGGCTGGCCGCCGCGTTCAACCGGATGACCCGGGAGACCGGGGCCTACGTCGCGGCGCTGACCAGCAACCGCGACCAGCTCCGCGGTCACCTCGCGGTGCTCGGCGACACCCTGGCCAGCACGCACGACCTGCAACGCATCCTGCGGGTGATCCTGCACAGCGCCATCGGCGCCACCGGCGCGCGGGCCGGCGCCGTGCTGCTCGTGGAGACCGGCGGGATGCTCGTCGCACAGTGCACCGAGGGGTTGGACGGGCGCTGGCCGGAGGCGGACGCGGACGGGCCGTCCACGCTCCGGGTGCCGGTCGGCGTCGGCGTGGTCGGCGCCGTCGCCGCCACCGGGGAGCCACAGCGGGGCAGGGCGGAGCCGACCGACGCCCCGTCCATCGAGCCGCGCTGCCGCACGTACGTCGCGGTCCCGTTCGCCACCCCGGGCTCGACCGCGGCCACCCTCAGCGGATCCTCCGGCCCGGCCGACGAGGCCGGCTCGGCGGCGGCGCTCGGCGTGCTGGCTCTCTACGACCGCCTGGGCGCCGACGAGTTCGACGACGACGACCTGGCCACACTGCGCACCTTCGCCGGACACGCGGCGGTGGCGGTCGACAACGTCCGGGTGCACGAGGAGGCCCAACGGCTCTCCCTCACCGACCCGCTCACCGGGCTGTGGAACTACCGCTACCTGCGCGAGTCGATCCGGCGTGAGGTGGAACGGGCCAGCCGCTTCGGGCGGATGCTCAGCGTCCTCGCCCTGGACCTCGACCGGTTCAAGGACGTCAACGACACCTACGGGCACGCCGCCGGGGACACCGTGCTCGCCGAGTTCGCCAGGCGGGTGCGCGGCGAGATCCGTGAGGTCGACCTCGCGTTCCGGCAGGGCGGTGAGGAGTTCGTGCTGCTGCTGCCGGAGACCGACGCGCGGGGCGCGGCGATCGTGGCCGAGCGGCTCGGCGCGGCGGTCCGCGATACGCCGATCGCCGTCGAGGCGTACGCCGGGCCGGTCGTGGTGACCGTCTCGGTGGGCATCGCCGTCTACCCGGACAACGGCAGCACCGGGCGGGAGGTGCTGGAGGCCGCCGACGACGCGCTCTACGCGGCCAAGGCGGCCGGCCGCGACACCTACCGCGTCGCCGAGGTACGCCCGGACGTGGCAACCCGGGAGATAGCGGTGCTGGCGGGTGCCGTGAGCCCACCCGACGGGCTGCCGCGCGCCGGCCAGCCCGTGCCCGTCAACCGGGAGCCGGGCGGGCCCGCCCGGTCGGAGCCGGCGGTGGGCGTACCGGACGGGTTGCCGCCGCACGCACGGCCGGATCCGGCCGACGAGCCGGCGGGCATCGACGCTGATGCGGCCCGCGCCGGCCCGGATGCCGCCCGGCCGGGGCCGGGTGGCGGCGCGTCTTCTGGGCCACACCCGCCGCGGCAGAGCCGTGGCCGATAGTCTCGCGGCATGTCGGAGCACTCAGCGAACCCCTCATCGGCGGCCGCCGCAACCGGCCGTCCCCTGGCGGTCAAGGCCGTCATCCCGGCCGCCGGACTGGCCACCCGGTTCCTGCCAGCCACCAAGGCGGTGCCCAAGGAGTTGCTGCCGGTGGTGGACCGGCCGGTTCTGCAGTACATCGTCGAAGAGGCCACCCAGGCCGGCATCGGTGACGTGTTGCTGATCACCGGTCGGGGTAAGACATCGATGGTGGACCACTTCGACCGTCGCCCGGACCTGGAGACCAGGTTGGAGGAGAAGGGCGACGCCGAGCGGTTGGCCGCCGTACGGCGGCCCAGCGAGCTGGCCGAGATCTACACCGTGCGGCAGCCCGAGCAGCTCGGGCTCGGCCACGCCATCGGGTACGCCGAGTCGCACGTCGGCGACCAGCCCTTCGCGGTGCTGCTCGGCGACGAGTTCGTCAAGCCGTCGGAGCCGCTGCTGCCGGCGATGCTGGAGCTGCAGGCCCGCACCGGCGGTGTGGTGCTCGCCTTCTTCGAGGTCGACCCGTCCGAGACCAAGCGGTACGGCATCGCCTCCGTCGAACCCGCCGAGACGGAGCTGACCGACATCGGTGAGGTCGTCAGGGTGACCGGGATGGTGGAGAAGCCGCAGCCCGAGGACGCCCCGAGCAACCTCGCGGTGCTCGGCCGGTACGTGCTGCCAGGCAAGATCTTCGACGCGATCCGGCGGACCAAGCCGGGCAGTGGCGGCGAGATCCAGCTGACCGACGCGATGGAGCTGCTGCGCACCGAGGGCACTCCGGTGCACGCGATCGTCTACCGCGGCACCCGTTACGACACCGGCATGCCGCTGGGCTACCTCCAGACGGTGGTGCAGATCGCCGCCGAGCGCGAGGATCTGGGCGCCGAGTTCCGCTCCTGGCTGGCCGACTTCGTCAAGGCCGACGCGGCAGGCGGATCTGGTACATGACCGCGACGGCCGACGCCGAGGCGGCCGCGAACGAGTTGACGCCGCTCGCCGACTACCTGGGCAGCGTGCTGCGCAGGTTGCGCGCGCTGCCGCCACTCGACCTCGACCTCACCCAGGCGCACGGCAACGTCCTCGCCGAGGACGTCGTCGCGCCGCACGCCTTCCCGGCCTTCGACCAGGCTGCCGTGGACGGCTACGCGGCCCGCTGGGAGGACATTTCCGGAGGGGGCCGGGGCCCGAGTTACGTCCCGGCCCCCTCCGGCACGCCCGGCGGGCGGACCATCCGGCTCAACGTCGTCGGCGATCTGGGGGCGGCGAGCTGGCGGCCGGTGCGACTCACCCCGGGCTCGTGCTTCTCGGTGGCCGCCGGGGCGCCGCTGCCGGTCGCCGCCGACGTGGTGGTCCCGGTCGAGTGGACCGACCAGGGCATGGCCGCGGTGGAGATCTTCCGCACCCCCAAGCGGGGGTACGGGGTCCGCCGCGCCGGTGCGGAACTGCCCGCCGGCACCCTGCTCGCCCGCGCCGGCACGTACGTCTCCCCGGCCCTGGTCGCGGTCTTCGCCGCCACCGGCATCGGGCACGTGGTGGTCCGGCCCAGCCCACGGGTGGTCATCGTGGCCACCGGCGACGAACTTGTCGACGTGGGTCGGGGCAGTCAGCCGGGGCAGGTGGTGGACGCCAACTCGCACGCGCTGACCGCGGCGGCGGCCGAGGTGGGCGCACTGGCGTACCGGGTGGGGATCTGCGACGACGACCCGGAGGGGCTGCGCGGGCTGCTGGAGGACCAGACCCTGCGCGCCGACCTCATCATCACCACCGGGGGCACCGGCACCGGCCCCGGAGACATGGTGCGCCGGATCCTGTCCCGCCGCGAGGGTGGCCGGGTCGGGCCGGTCACGTTCACCGACGTGGCGCTCTATCCCGGCACCGCGCTCGGGTTCGGCACGGTCGGCGCCGAGGAGGTGCCGGTGGTCTGCCTGCCCGGCGACCCGGGTGCCGCGTTGATCGGGTTCGAGGTGCTGGCTCGTCCCGCCATCCAACTGCTCGCCGGCGCCGAGCCGGTTTTCCGCCCCAGCGTGCGGGCGCACCTGCTGGAGACCGTTTCGTCCCCGGCGGGGTTGCGTGAGTTCCGGCCGGCGCACGTCGCCGAGCGGCGCGGGGGCGGATACACGGTGCAGCCGCTCAGCGGTGGGCCGTTCACCCTCTCCGGGCTGGCCGAGGCGAACGGCCTGCTGGTGCTCGGTGAGCGGGTCAACACGGCCGCGGCCGGGTCCACCGTGGATGTCCTGCTGCTGGACCGCCGCCGGTGACGGTGTCCCGGCCGGACGGTTGTCGGGTCCTGGCGGGTCCACTTGCGCGCGTCACCGCCGCGCGCGGGAGACTGTAGGGGTGAGTCTCTTCGGACCCCCGCGGGCACCGGGCTGGCCGGTGGAGCTGGCGGACGGCCCGGTGTTGTTGCGGCCCTACCGGCGCTCCGACGCGGCGCCGTGGTCGGAGATCCGGCGGGCCAACCGGGCCTGGTTGGCGCCCTGGGAGTCGTCGCTGCCCGGCGGTTGGGACGAACTGAACTCACCTGCCGCGTTCCGCTGGGTGCTGCGTGACCAGCGGCGCTCGGCCCGCGAGGGTGACGGGATGCCCTTCGCGGTCTGCCTGCGCGAGGCCAACCGGGACCGGCTGGTCGGGCACATCAACGTGGGCAGCATCGTGCGACGGGCGCTCTGCTCCGGCTACGTCGGCTACTGGGTGGACGCCCGGGTCGCCGGCCAGGGCGTGATCCCGACGGCGCTCGCGCTCGCCGTGGACCACGCGTTCGGCCCGGGTGGGCTGCACCGGGTGGAGGTCAACATCCGTCCGGAGAATCGGCCGTCGCGGCGGGTGGTGGAGAAGTTGGGTTTCCGCGAGGAGTCGTACCACGTGCGCTACATGCACATCGACGGCGCGTGGCGTGACCACATCGGATACGCGCTGACGAGTGAGGAGATCGCCGCCGAGGGCGGTCTGCTGGCCCGCTGGCACCGGGTACGCGCCTCCGCACGCTGAGAGGCTGTCCCACGGACGGGATCGGCGCGGCGCGACGGCTTCCTGGTCGGCGCGCCGTAACCTCAAGTAACTGCAAGTTGCGGCGAGCGCTCTCCGGCCGGACGATCCACGCACCTAGGCGCGATCGGTGGAAGATCCTGCGGTGGGGTGGCGGTTGCTCCGAATTCGGTGACGGGAGGGGTGAGGGTGCCGACCTCGGTGCTCCTCGCCGTCCTCGCCGCCGCCGGCCTGCTCGCCCTGGCCCCGGCGTTGGTTCGCCGGTACGACGCCACCGAGCGGCTGGTGGCGGAGCGGGCGCAGTCGACGGCGCGGGTGCTCCAGCGCCGCCGGCGACGCCGTACTGTCCCGGGACGGCGTCCGGTCCACCCGCCGCGCTCACTCGTCGTCACGCTCAGTGAGGATGCGACTACCGGAACGTTGACCGCGCCGGTTTCCGCGCCTCCGGCCGGCCGCCGCTCCGGTCGCCTGCGCGCCGTGCCACCCGCACCGAAGCGGTCCCGCCGCCGCCCGCCGTCCCGTCGTCAGCACACCCCGGCCGTGTACCGGCGTCGCCGGGTGCTCGCCGCCCTACTGCTGCTCAACGTCGTCGAGCTGATCGGCGTGCTGTTCGCCAGCCCCGGCTTCTGGATCGGGTTCGCGGTCACCTTCCTGCTCCTGGCCGTGTACGTCGTCCACCTGCGCGGTCGCGCCCTCGCGGGACGCCGTCGCCGCCGCGCCCGAGCCCGGGAGGCCGCCTGGCTGGCCGCCCGGCAGGCCGAGGTGCGCCGCGAACAGGCCCGTCGCGCCGCGGCCCGTCGGGAGGCGCAGCGCCGCCTGGCCGCCCAGCGCGAGGGGGTACGCCGAGCCGCCATGGGCCTGGACCGCCCCGGAGACCTCCCAGCGGCGGTCAACGGGGGCTCGGTCTCGTACCGGCGGGCCGGCGGGCTACGCGGCCGCCCCTACGAGGCCGGCCGAGGCGCCTGACCCTCGGCGTCCCGTGCCGGCCGGCGGCTTGATCGACTCGGTTTCCCGGAAGGTGGGGTGTCGCGGCGTCCCGGATGCCCCGGTTTCCCGGAAGCCGAGTGGATCTCCGGGCCCGGTGGAGCGCCGTACCGGGGGCGGATTCGCGGTACGGGCCGGCGACCTGTTAGCCTTGCTGCCGGCCCGCCCGGTGTTAGCCGGGTGGGACCGAAGCCGGTTCGCCGGCGGGGGGCTGTGGCGCAGACTGGTAGCGCACCTCGTTCGCATCGAGGGGGTCAGGGGTTCAAATCCCCTCAGCTCCACCACGAAACAGCAGGTCAGGGCGGGTTCTCGGATGATCGAGAGCTCGCCCTTCGCTGTTTGTCCGTTTCGGCCACCGGCACGCGGCAGGCCCCTGTCGCGCTGGACCTTGCCCCTGGGGTAAGCCCCAGCATCGTCGGTGCCGGGCACAGCCGGCGTGAGCCGACTGGAGGTCAGGGGCATGGGAGCGCCGACGACGACGGCGGCAACCGACAGCGCCGGGGGACGCCGACCAGGCGCGTATCTGGTGGACCGGCGGCCGCTGGGCATCCCCGCGTACCGGCGGCTGTGGGTCGCGTCGTTGATCGCCGCGGTGGGTGGTTCGTTCGGTGTGCTGGCCATCCCCACGCAACTGTTCACGTTGACCGGATCGTCCACGTCCGTTGGCGTCTCGGCGGCGGTGTCGCTGGCCGCGCTCGTGGTCTCGGCGTTGTGGTGTGGCGCCCTCGCCGACGTCACGGACCGGCGTCGACTGCTCCTCGTCGCACACGGGTGCCTGGCTCTGACGTACGCGGGGCTGTGGGCGCAGGCGGCGCTGGACCTGCGGTCGGTGCCGGTGTTGATGGGACTTGTCGCCTGCCAGGGCCTCAGCTACGGCGCGGTCATGGTGACGATGGGGGCGGCGGTGCCGCGCGTGGTGCCGGCCGATCTGCTGGCCGCCGCGAACGGATTGAGCTCGCTGGTCCGGTATACCGGGTCGATCGTGGGCCCGCTGCTGGCCGGGGTGCTGATCCCGGTGCTGGGACTCGGTGCGTTGTACCTGTTGGACGCGCTGGCGCTGGTGGTTGTCCTGTGGTCCGTGTTCCGGCTGCCCCGGCTCCCGCCGCGATCACCGGCACCAACGCCTGCCGCGAGCGCCGTGCCACGTCGGTCGACGGTCGGCCAACTGCTGGACGGCTTCCGGTATCTCTTCTCCCGGCCGCTGCTGGTCGGGCTGATCGGGGTGGACCTGGCGGCGATGGTGTTCGGGGCACCCTGGGCGCTCTACCCGGAGCTTGCCCAGCGCGAGTTCGGCGGCCCGGCCGGGGGTGGGTTCGCGCTCGGTGTGCTGTACGCCAGCTACCCGGCAGGTGTGTTCGCGGTCGGGATGGTGTCGGGCGTGTTCACCCGTGCGCGGCGGCACGGCGTGCTGATGGTGTCCGCGGCTGTCGCCTGGGGCGTGACAGTCGTCCTGCTGGGGCTCGCGCCCGGGCTTTGGGTCGCCGTCGCGGCGCTGCTGGTGGGCGGTGGCGTGAACTTCGTGCTCAGCATGTTTCGGCGGGCCATCAGCCAGGCGAGTACCGACGACACGCTGCGCGGCAGGATCGAGGGCTCGATGATCGTCGTCACGATGGGCGGCCCACAGGTCGGCAACCTCCTGCATGGTGTGACGGGTGCGGCGTGGGGACCGCGCCTGGCGATTTCGGTGGGAGGGGTGCTCACCATCCTGTCCGTGGCAGGCATCGTCCGGGCGGTGCCGCAACTGTGGCGGTACGACGCGGCGGCCGACAGCTAACTGAACCGCTCGGTCGTCACGGGTATCAGACCGTGCCGTCGCAGGACTGTCGTCAGGTCGGACAGGGTCGAACCCACCGCGTCGTCGGCGGCGGCGCCCAGCAGGACTGTCACGTCGAGGGCCCAGGCGCGGGTGTGGCCGACCCGCCGTAGCTCCCAGCCGAACCGGTCGCCGCCCCTCTCCAGGTGACCGCTCGCGCTCGTGGCGTCGACAGGCGTGCGCCAGCTCGCCCGGAGGCTCGTCACCTGGTCCGGGTGGAGGTCCTTGGCGAAGAGGACGCGGTAGACGCGCCGCTCGTGCCAGCCGTCCGGCGGCTGTGCGGGGCCGAGCCGCAGCGGCGCGGCGGTCGCGATCGGCTGGTGGGCGAGGAAGTACGAGCGCAGCACCGTCTCGTCGGGCAGTTGCCCGCCACCGAGGGCACGGTAGTGTCCCTCGGCCTCGGCGCGAGAGGTGGGGAGCACCCGGGCCACCATGTCCGGGTCGGTGCGGATGCTTCGGCTGAGGGCCGCGGAACTCCACCAGCCGGCGGCTGGCGTCCAGCCCGCGCTGTCCAGACCCGTGCTGACGTGGTCGCGTTCCCGGGTGAACTCCTCGACGACGAGCCCCGCGACCGCGCGTGTCGTGTCGGGGTCGTCGGGTCGAGGCAGGACCAGGTGATAGTCCAGCGAGGACGGTGACTGGTGCACCGTGGTGACCGCCGGACGAGGCGCGGCGCGCACGAGGTTGGCAGCCATCGGTGACATCTTTCGTCGTGCTTCCGTCGCGGACCCGGCAACCGTAGCGCCTGGCGGCCGGGTGGTGCCCGGCCGCCAGGCCGGACGGGTCAGGAGCGGGTGAGCCTGACGGTCGAGGTGTCGGTCACGAAGACGTACTCGTCGTGCGGGGTGTCGTAGCCGATGGCCCGGGTGATGGCCTCGGCCAGACCCTTGCCGAACGGGGTGGTGCCGGTCGGGACGGCCGCGGCCGTCCACGGGGTTGGGCTGCCCGGGGTGCAGGCCACCCCGGTGGAGAAGACGCCCCGAACAATCACCTTCCTGACGATCTGGGTGACCGTCCCGTCCAGCGTCACCGAGACGGGCTTGTTGCAGGTCACCGTGCCGTGCAGGACCGCGTTGCCGTTCACCCGGTGGGCGATGCCGTCGGTCGCCACGGCGAGGGCGAGCTCCAGCCGCTCGGGTGGCGGCGGGTTGGCGATGTGCACCTCGCCGCGAGCAGCCGCCGTCGCGCCGTTGCAGTACTGCTCGAAGGTGGCGTCCAAGGTCTGCACGTACCCGTTGAAGCCGAACACCGCGTTGCTGATCGTGAAGGTGCCGGTCGCATCGTCGCAGCCCCGCCCGTTGCCGGACAGGTCGAGGCCGGGGCCCGCCCCGTTGTACGGGTATCGGTTCGTCGTCTCGTAGGTGCCGGGAACCAGAGCCGCGCTGCCGGGTGCGTCGAAGGTGAGGGACCACTGGTCGCCGTTGTAACCGCTGATGCTGACCGTCACGCGGCTGTTGTCGCGTGGGCTGTCCGCCGTGAGTTGGTCGCTGTCGTCGGTGGAGTACGAGTAGGAGCCGCCGCCGGTGATGTAGTCACCGGGGTCGCCGCTGAAGGAGACCGAACCGGATTCCACGGTCTGCGCCTGTGCGGGTGCCGCCAGGGCCATCCCGCCCGACACACCGACGATCGACAGGGCGGCCGCGAGTGCCGCCGTACGCCAGGATCCTTGCATCCCCGTTCCTCTCTGAAGCGTGACAGCCGTACGGGCGGTTGCCCGACGGTTACTGTCAGCTCATTACGGCACGGATTGATGGTCATAATCGGCCGGTGCGACAAGCCGTACAAAGAGGAGTGTCCGCCACCAGTCGTGGCGTACGACCCGAATCCGGCCAGAGGCCACGTGACCTGGGCACCGTAGGCCAGCCCGATTTTTTTGTTGTCTTTTCTCCGGCACGCCGCAACCGGGCGACCCGCTCGAGGGTGACTCAAGTAGTAATCGGCGCCCGGGATCAGCCGGGCTCACACGGGGAGTGAAGATGACTCACACCGCTCGACGCACGCTGGCCGGCCTCACCGCCGCCGGCCTGCTGACCACCGCTCTCGGCGTCGCTGTCTCCGCACCGGCGACCGCCGCGCCCAGGGGCACCGCCCTGGACACCTGCACGATCAGCACACTGCCGTACCCGACCGACACCTACCGGGCCGACGCGTACGTCATCGACCCGTCCGGCCGCTACATCGCCGGCGACGGGCTGCGCAAGACGGAGAGCGGCAACCAGTACCTGCTGCTGTTCTGGGACCGGAATCGGCTCACCGAGGTCGAGGCGCCGAGCATGGCGACCCCCGTCGACGTCAACGCGGACGGCGTCGTGATCGGCAACGGCTGGGGCAACAGCGGCCAGCCGTGGCGGTACCGCGACGGCAGGATCGAGCAACTGCCACTGGTGCCGTCCGCCTACGGCCTCTTCGTCACCGCCATCAACAAGGCCGGCGACATCGTCGGCCTCGGTAGTGACACCGACACCGGGGAGTACTTCGCGGTGCGCTGGCCGGCGGCGCGGCCGGGCACGGTCGAGGTGCTCGACGCCCCGGCCAATGCCCAGCCGACCGGAATCACCGACAACGGGACCATCGTCGTCACCGCCGGTGAGTTTGGCTCTTGGACCGGTTGGGTCCGCCGGCCGAACGGCCGGTACGACGCACTCACGGTCCCCGGCGCCCAGACGGCCCAGGTCAACGCGGCGACGGGTCACTGGGCGATCGGCCACGTCGACCTGCCGGACAGCCCCTGGGTCGCGGTGCGGTGGAACCTCCGGGACGGCTCGTACACGACGCTCGACCAGCAGTTGCCGTTGTTGGATGACGTCAACGCCAAGGGCGTCGTCGTGGGCGGCGACCGGGTCGGGCGCGGTACCACCTCCCGGGAGCTGCCGGGAGGCGGCGACGGGGTGGGCATCGGCGCGCGCTCCATCTCCGACACCGGCACCATCGTCGGATTCCGCAACGGGGAGCGACTCACCCCGGTGCGCTGGACGGGCTGCTGACCCGGCCGGCAACGGCACCTGATCGTCACTGAGGCGGGCGAGCATCCGAACCGGATGCTCGCCCGCTTCGCGTGCGGCGGTGGGGGCGTTACGAGGTCCAGGAGCCGGTGGCTCCGATCGCGTTGGCGCTTGTGTGGTCGGGCCGGTTGGTGCCGATGACGACCGCCACGATGCCGCCCGCGCAGCAGAGCAGGGTGAGCACCGCCGCGCTGACCGCGACGACCACGGCCGTCGTCTTGGCGGCGTTCGTCCGCTCGGTCGCGGGTGGGACGAGCGGATAACCCGGCATGCCCGTCACCGGGAACGCGCCGCCAGCTGTCGGGTACGCGGCGCCGGAGAACGGTGGCTGCGGTGTCGCCGCGAACGGATGGGTGGGCGCCGCGTTCGGCTGCTGGCGATGGTGCGGCCCGACGGAGGGCTGGGGGTGGGTCACCGTACTCCTTGACGCCTCGGTACGTGCGGTTCGAGAACTCCATCGACGCTACCGTGCGTGGCCGACGGCCCGGCCGTCGCGCCGGATCGTGCCGACGAAGCGCCCCTCCGGCCAGCGTGGACGGTGACGGCCGGGCGAAGCGCCACCATGGACTGCCGGCCCACTTGTCGCGGTGGGTGACCTCGCAGGTCAGCGGAGGGGCAGCACGGCGGCGGTGCGGACCAACCCGTCGGCGACCACGAAACGTCCGCCTATCGAGGCCGGCGGGTCGTCGATCTCGGCCTCGTCCACGCGGGCCGGCGCGATCCGGGCCGTGAACGTGCCCGCGTCCGGATCGATGTCGAGCCGGGCGTCGTGGAAATCCAACCAGCTCCCGACGACCGGATGCCAGACCTTGTAGACGGTCTCCTTGGCACTGAACAGCACGATCGGCCAGAGGATGTCGCCGGGCAGCCGCGCCACGTCGGCCTCCTCCTCGGGCAGCAGCACGAGTCGGCGTACTCCCGGGCTGATCTCGCGGTGCTGCTCGGCGTCCATGCCGACGGACCGGATGTCGGTGGCGTGCGCCGCCGCTGCGGCGCAGTAGCCGTCGGTGTGCGTGATGCTGCCGACCACCCCCGCCGGCCAGATCGGCGCGCGGTCGGCGGCGGCCGGCACGGCGGTGGGTGGCAGGCCAAGCCCGGTCAGTGCCCGGCGGGCGCAGACCCGCCCGGCGGTGAAGTCCCTCCGACGGGTCGGTACGGCCCGTTCGCTGAGGCACGCCCGCTCGGCAGCGAGCAGCTCGCCGACCCAGTCGTCCGGCCCGGCGACGGCGACCGCGACCGTCGCCGGCAACAGGTCACGCATCGCGCTGGCTTACCCGCCGGTAGGAATGACGCATCGGGTCAACAGTCAAATTTCCGACTCCCACAACCGGAGAAGGTACCGCAAGGATGTAACACCGGAGGGCCGCGCATCGCCCTCTCTGATGGCTCCGGGGGGACCACCATCGAACCCTGGCCGGGCACCGCTGCTGGCCAGACCCGTGGACATCTGGAAGGACGTGCGATGACCGACAGTGCCGAACGGTCGGGGGTGCGAGCCGATGATCACGCCCCGAAGACCCCCTGCTGGAGCTGCGTATCGTGCGGTGACGAGTGGCCCTGTGCGACGAAACGCAGCCGGTTGTTGGCCGAGTACGGCAGCGACCGGGCAATGCTCAGCGTCTATCTGGGTTCCTGCCTCGCCGCCGCCACGGAGGATCTGCGTACCGCCCCGGTGATGTCTCTCCAGGACCGTTTCATCGGCTGGCTGCCCCGCGGCCCTCGACGCGGCTGAACCGCTGGTGGCCCCACCGTCGGGCGGGGCCACCAGCGGGGCCGGGCGTCGTTCAGCGGCGCCGGGGCCGCCGGGTCATCGTGAAACCCAGCACGCCGGCCACCGCGGCGAGCACGCCGCCGATGCCGGTCCAGACCCAACGCGAGCCGAGGTCCGGCAACCAGTCCGCGAGCGGGTCGCTCTCGTC
Source organism: Micromonospora sp. NPDC049175 (assembly GCF_043197345.1). Taxonomy (NCBI): domain Bacteria; kingdom Bacillati; phylum Actinomycetota; class Actinomycetes; order Micromonosporales; family Micromonosporaceae; genus Micromonospora; species Micromonospora sp. NPDC049175. The sequence continues at coordinate 955,761 of NZ_JBICSY010000002.1, forward strand.
GTCGGCAGCCGGCTCGTCCGGGGGTACGGCGGTGAGCACCGTGCCCGCCTTGGTGTTCGGCACCAGCGGTGCGGCCAACTCGCCGTCGTCGGCCGAGGCGCCCCGATCGGCGATCGTGCCAACCAGCAGGTCCACGTCGATCGGCGCGCCCAGATCCGGCTCCGGCAGGTCGATCACCGAGAGCCGGACGACGTACGTGCCGGGCAGCGGGTCGGCCGACCAGGGCTCGGCCCACGGCCGTACCTCGCGCAGCGTGCAGCCGAGCGCCACGTTCGTCGCCGCGGCGTCCACGGTCGGGGTCTGCGCCCCCGCCGTGCACGCCTGACGCCGACGCAGCCCGTCGAAGACGTCGACCGTCCAGGTGGATGCTCCGCTGCGCCCCTTCGGGAAGGTGACGGTGGCGCTGATCTCCTGCACCTGACCGGCGGTAGCCGGGAACGACCAGTAGAGGTGGTCGCCGATCGAGGCGTCCACCCGCACCGGTTGTCCGGCGGCGATCGGGGTGGCGCTGAGGAACGACGTGCCGGCCCGGTTCACCGGCGTGGCTCCGGGGGAGGGGCTCGGCGCGGCGACGGCCGCGGCCGGGAGCAGCGCGGCCCCGCCGGCGGCGAGCAGCGCCGCCAGCGAACGCGACAGTGGGGTACGCATCAGTTCTCCCTCCAGGTGGCGACCCACCAGCGGCTGAGTAGGCCGACGAGCAGCCCGGTGAGCAACCCGGCGATGGTGAGCAGGGCGAGCAGGACCCAGCCCCGGCCGAGGTCCGGTCCGTTGGGCGTGGGCGCGGCGGCGACCACGTCGATGGTCAACTCCACGGGCATGCCCGGAGTCGCCGCGGTGCCGGGTCGCGGGGCGAACGAGTTGCTCACCACCAGGCAGACGGTGGTGGGCTCGACGACCGGGTTGGCGCTCTCCTCGGCTCTCGGTGCGTCCTCGTCGTCGGCGGTGGCGGACCAGCGCAGCCCGGCGGAGAGCACGTCGGCTCGCCCGCTGCCGGCGTCCGCGCCCCGGACCAGTTCCCGGCCGTCCGCCGCGGTGGCCCGCAGCAGCACCCCGTAGTCCCGGTTGACCGCCCGGTCCAGCGCCATGCTCACCGACGCCCGCAGCTCCTGCCCGGGGCGTACCGGCACCCGGTAGTAGCGGTGCTCGGAGAACGCCTCCCGGTCGGCGTAGACGCCGGGGGCGAGCAGTGGCGCCGAGGCGCAGGCGTTCGCGCCGCCGACGACCGTCGGCGCCCGGGTGTTGGTGGCGCCGGCCCGCTCGACGAGCTGCTTGATCCGGCCGGTCAGCTCCTCGGCGCTCTGGGCGGCGGTGTAGGTGCCGCCGGTCGCGCTGGCGATGCAGAGCAGTTGCCGGCGGACCTTCTCGTCGGGGGCCAGGCCGAGGGTGTCGACGACCAGGCTGGTGCCCTGGGCGGCCAACTCGCGGGCCACCTCGCACGGGTCCGGCGGGGCGCAGGTGTCCTCCCCGTCGGTGATCAGCACGATCCGTCGGGTGGTGGCCCCGGTGCCCAGGTCCTGTGCGGCCGAGCGCAGTGCGAGGCCGACAGGTGTGAACCCGGTCGGTCGCAGCGTCGCCACCGCGGCCTTGGCCGCGGAGCGGTCCACCGGACCGACCGGGACGATCTGCTGGGTGTCCTGGCAGCCGACCTTCTTGTCCTTGCCGTGGTAGGTCGCGCCGAGCACCCGGATGCCGAGCTGGGTGTCCTCCGGCAGGGCGTCCACCACCTCGTTGAAGGCCTGCTGGGCGACCGAGATCCGGCTGCGTCCGTCGATGTCGGCGGCGCGCATCGAGCCGCTGACGTCGAGCACGAGCTCGACCCGGGGAGGCTCGGGCACCTGCTCCTCGTCGGCCTGCGCCGGGACCGGCCCGGCCAGCGCGGTGGTCGCCAACAGTCCGAGAAGGACAGCCGCCGATCGTTTGAAGTTGATCACGGTCCGCAGTGTAGTGAGATCCACTTTGGATGATCACTGGGGTTGGTGCGGGTTTCCGGCCTGCCGTTCCCGGCCGAGTCGACGAGCACCGCTGGTCGGCCGCCTTCGTGCGCTGGGTCCACGCCAGGTCATCCTCGGTCAACTGCTCGATGGCAAGCATCGGTTCGGCCGCCATCGGTCGGAAATCTGACTTAAGTTGACCCGTTGTGCCGGTGGTGCACGGTGGTTAAGCTCTTCATGCGCGCCCCAATCGCCCGCTTCCCCCGTGGCAGGCGATCGGGGCGCGCGTCTATGTCAGAAGGGCCCGCACGCTTCGGCGTGCGGGCCCTTCTCCGTCGCGCTGTGCGGCGCGTCGCCTGTCGGTGCTTATATCCACCGGCCGTCGAGCCACATTCGGGACAACCAGTCCGAATACGCGATGCTCTTGCCGACGAAGATCGGGTAGAAGTACGCGAAGCAGAGCGCCACCAGCAGCACGTACGCCCCGGCCGCGATGCCGCCCACGAACCGGCGCTCGTAACTCGGGTCGCCGGGCACCAACGGCGCCACCGTGCCCACCTCACTCCCGGCGGGGGCGATCAGCGCGCCGAGCACGTACACCACGGCCAGCACCAGGAAGGGCAGCGCCGGCGCGGCGTAGAACGAGAACATCGTCCGGCCGTCGAGGGCGAACCAGAACCACGGCAGCAGCCCGGCGGCCACGGTGAGCAGGATCGCGCCGGCCCGCCAGTCGCGACGGGCCACGCCCAGCCAGGCCAGCGCCGCCAGGGCGGGCAGGAACGACCACCAGAGCAACGGGGTGCCCAGCAGCAGGATCTCCGAGGCCCAGTTGGTGCCGTCGCCGGCCCAGTGGAACGCCACCGGGCGGCCGAGCAGCAGCCACTGCCACGGCCACGACTGGTACTTGTGCGCGTCGTCGAGCTGGGCGTGGAAGCCGTACGCCGCCTTGTGGTACTCGAAGAGGTTGATCAGCGGGCCGATCACCGGGCGGTCACTGAGGTGGGCGGCCGGGTAGGCGGACGCGAGCCGGTAGTAGCCGTCATCGGTGATCAGCCAACCCGACCAGGTGGCGAGATAGGTGCCGATCATGAGCACGCCGGCCAGCAGCAGCCAGGGCAGCTCGTCGAGCAGGGCGTCCCGCCAGGGCCGGCGGGCCCCCGCCGAGCGGCGGACGCCGACCTCCCAGAGGACGACGAGCAGCGCGAAGGCCGGGACGAAATACAGTGCGCTCCACTTCACCGCGCAGGCGCAGCCGATCAGCACCCCGGCGGCCAGCCGCCACCACGGCCAGGTGCGCCAACCGGTCGGCGGTCGGCCGGCCCGACCCGGCTGACTCGGGTCGAGCCCGTCGTCCAGGGCCCGCGCCCAGCGGCGACGGCGGGCGTCCCGATCGAGCACCAACGCGCCGAACGCGGCCAGCACGAAGAAGAGCAGGAAGATGTCGAGCAGGGCCGCCCGGGACAGCACCAGGTGGAAGCCGTCCAGGGCGAGCAGCAGGCCGGCGGCGCAGCCGAGCACCGTCGAGTGGAACATCCGCCGACCGATGCGCACCAGCAGCAACACCGACAGCGTGCCGATCACGGCCGCCGAGAACCGCCAGCCGAACTCCGGCGCGGTGGTCATCAGGTGCCCGGGGACCGAGACCTTCGAGTCGGCGTCCTGATAGCCGAACGCCCACTCGCCGAGGCCGATCAGCCACTTGCCCAGCGGCGGGTGCACGACGTACGACGGGCCGTTGTCCTTGTAGTTCCATTCGACGCCCCGGCTGATCAGCCCGTAGCCGTCCTTGGCGTAGTACGTCTCGTCGAAGATCTTGCCCTTGATGTCGGAGAGCCCGACGAAGCGCAGGATCGCCGCGATGGCCACGACCACAGCCGTGGCCGCCCAGGAGAACCGGTCCAGTTGGCTTTCGACGGTGGCGAACCGTCGTCGGACCTGGGCGGGCGCGCCGCCCGCACCGGCGGGCGGCGCCGTCGGCTCCTGGTGGGGGCTGGGCTCGCCCGTCACCTCGACCATCTTGGCAGGATCGGCGCTCGGGCTCTGCGCAGTCGACGCACTCGTCACCCGGCGATCGTAGGCTGCCAAGGTGCTCGGTGGCGCCCGTCGTCCCCGATACCGGTACTCGCTGTCGATGAAGGAGACGAATTCGTGGGTGAAATGTCCGAAGCTGGGCGCCTGATCCTGCTCGGTGCCCCGCTCGGCAACCCCGCCGACGCCTCGGCCCGACTCCGGGAGGTGCTGAGCACCGCCGACGTCGTCGCGGCCGAGGACACTCGCCGGCTCACCCGGCTGGCCCGCGATCTCGACATCACCGTCGGCGGTCGCATCGTCTCCTACTTCGAGGGCAACGAGGAGCGGCGTACGCCCGAGCTGGTCGAGGTGATCCTCGGCGGGTACGTGGTGGCCCTGGTCACCGACGGGGGGATGCCGAGCGTCTCCGACCCCGGCTACCGGCTGGTCCGGGCCGCGTTGGACGTCGGGGCGCCGGTCACCGTCGCCCCCGGACCGAGCGCCGTCACCACCGCGCTGGCGGTGTCCGGGCTGCCCTGCGACAGGTTCTGCTTCGAGGGCTTCCTGCCCCGCACCCCGGGCGCCCGCCGATCCCGGCTGCGCGCCCTCGCCGCCGAGGAGCGCACGCTCGTCTTCTTCGAGGCCCCGCACCGGATCGGCGCGGCGCTCACCGACCTGGCCGACACGTTCGGCGCGGATCGTCCGGCCGCGCTCTGCCGCGAGCTCACCAAGACCTACGAGGAGGTGCTCCGGCGTCCCCTCGGCGAGTTGGCCCGGTGGGCCGCCGAGGGCGACCCGCGCGGCGAGATCACCCTGGTGGTGGCCGGGGCGCCGGTGACCGCTCCGGAGCGCCCCGACGACGACACCCTGCGCGCGGCGGTCGCCGAGCGGGAGGCCGGCGGCCGGTCCCGCCGCGACGCCATCACCGACGTCGCCACCGAGTACGCGCTGCGCCGCCGGGACGTCTACACGATCGTGCACAGCTGACCGAAGCCGCGCTGCGGCGCACCGGACGGCGGGTTCACCAGGCGGCGGCCAGGAAGCCGACGGTGATCAGCACCGGGCCGGTGACGGCGACCGCCACGGCCCAGCGGCGGTGCCGGCGGCCGGGCAGCCGGGCCGACCCGGTCCACCGCACGATGCCGGCGACGCAGCCCAGCACCACAAGCAGGCCGGGCAGCCAGCGCAGGTGCTGGACCACCCCGGTGTCCGCGTACGCGGTGCCGCCGTCGGGGCCAGTCATCCGCGCCGGTAGCGGTGTGCCGGTCGCGTCCGCGCCGGCGGGCACGCCGCTGACCCGTACCCCGTGCGCGACGAACCGCCCGTCCTGCGCCGTGAAGATCCCTCGGCACCGCTGGGTGAGCCCGCTGCCGGTGCACTCGGCGATCACCACGGTGCCCGCCCGCGCGTGCCCGACCGCCAGCCAGAACGGGCCGGCGCTGACCCAGGCGAAGAAGGCCGTGACCAGGGCCAGCGCCACAAGCGCGGCGAGCCCGGGCAGGGGATCGGGAGGTGGGACGGCACGGCTCGGAACGCGGCGGCCCGCCGCTCGTGAGCCGCGGTCGCGCTCCGGCGACGGGTCCTCCCGGACCGGGGTGCCGTCCCAGTGCACCTCCTCGATCGGCGCCCAGAAGGCGCCGTCGTCGTCCGGTCGGTCACCGCCGGGCGGGTGGCCCCGCTGCCTGCCGCTCTGCTGCCGGACGGGCACCCGACTCGGCACCGCGTCCACCGGCGCCCCGGTCGTCGGCTCCACCTCGACGGCCTCCGCGCCGACCGGCGGGACCGGCGGGCCGGGTCGGGCCGGGCTGGGCGCGGGCGCCGCCGGGGTCGGACGGACGGGGGTGGGCCGGGCCGGTGCGGCGGCGAGACTCGCGGGGTCGTCGCGCCTCGGCGCGACCGCCCGTCCGGACGGCGCGGGCCGCTGGTCCGCCGGCCGGTCGGCGGCAGGGCCCGGTCGTGGGGCCGGGCTCGGTCGCGCCGCGAAACCCGGGTCGAGGCCCGGCACCGGCCGAGGCTGGGGCGCGACCCCGGCTTCGCGGGGCGCGGCCGGGTCGGGATCGCCGCCGACCGTCGGGCCGGTGGGACGGTCCTCGCGGTCCCGTGCCGCTCGTCTGCCAGTCACGAGGTTCATTGCACACCGCTCGGGAGGGCGGATCGGGCAGTTGAGCCGCGTGTCGGCGACAAATCGGACCATTGGGCGGGTGGTCGGTCCGGTCCGCCGGCCCGGCACCCCCTATTGGTTCGCGGTCGCCCCGGCCGGGTCACTAGGCTTGCTGCTCATGAGTCACGTTCTCGCGGCAGTGGCCTGGCCGTACGCCAACGGCCCCCGCCACATCGGCCACGTCTCCGGTTTCGGCGTTCCCTCCGACGTCTTCGCCCGGTACATGCGGATGGCCGGCCACGACGTGCTCATGGTCTCCGGCACCGACGAGCACGGCACCCCGATCCAGGTGCAGGCCGACGCCGACGGGGTGACCCCGCGCGAGCTGGCCGACCGGTACAACAGGGTGATCGTCGAGGACCTGCACGGCCTCGGCCTCTCCTACGACCTGTTCACCCGCACCACCACCCGCAATCACTACGCGGTGGTGCAGGAGCTGTTCGAGGGGATGTACCGCAACGGCTACATCGTGCCGAAGACCACCATGGGCGCGATCTCGCCGTCCACCGGGCGCACCCTGCCCGACCGCTACATCGAGGGCACCTGCCCGATCTGCGGGTACGACAGCGCGCGCGGCGACCAGTGTGACAACTGCGGCAACCAGCTCGACCCGATCGACCTGATCGACCCGAAGTCGCGGATCAACGGGGAGACCCCGAAGTTCGTCGAGACCGAGCACTTCTTCCTGGACCTGCCGGCCCTGGCCGAGGTGCTGCGGCAGTGGCTGGACACCCGGGACGGGTGGCGGCCAAACGTGCTGCGCTTCTCCCGCAACCTGCTCGACGACCTCCAGCCCCGGGCGATCACCCGGGACCTGGAGTGGGGCGTGCCGATCCCGCTGGACGGCTGGCGGGACCGGTCCGACAAGCGGATCTACGTCTGGTTCGACGCGGTGATCGGCTACCTGTCCGCCTCCATCGAGTGGGCCCGCCGCTCCGGCGACCCGCAGGCGTGGCGCAAGTGGTGGTCGACCGACGGGGAGGGCAAGGACTCCCGCTCCTACTACTTCATGGGCAAGGACAACATCGTCTTCCACTCGGTGATCTGGCCGGCGCTGCTCTCCGGATACTCCGGCGAGGGCTCCCGCGACGGTGAGCCGGGCGAGCTGGGCCGGCTCAACCTGCCCACCGAGGTGGTCTCCAGCGAATACCTGACCATGGAGGGGCGCAAGTTCTCCTCGTCCCGCAAGGTGGTCATCTACGTTCGCGACTTCCTGGAGCGCTACGACGCCGACGCGCTGCGCTACTTCATCGCCGCCGCCGGCCCGGAGAGCAACGACACCGACTTCACCTGGGCCGAGTTCCTCCGCCGCAACAACGACGAGCTGGTCGCCGGCTGGGGCAACCTGGTCAACAGGTGCGTCTCGATGGCGGCGAAGAACTTCGGGGCGATCCCGCCGGTCGACCCGGCCGGGCTCACCGAGGCCGACGAGGCGCTGCTCGCGGTGGCCCGCGCCGGCTTCGCGGGAGTCGGCGACCTGATCGGCCGGCACCGGCAGAAGCAGGCCATCGGCGAGGCCATGAAGGTGGTCGCCGAGGCCAACAAGTACCTCTCCGAGCAGGCGCCCTGGAAGCTCAAGGCCGAGGCGGACAAGCCCCGGATGGGCACCATCCTGCACGTCGCCCTCCAGGTGATCAGCGACGCCAACACGCTGCTCACCCCGTTCCTGCCGCACTCCGCGCAGCAGGTGCACGAGCTGCTCGGTGGCACCGGCGTGCACGCGCCGATGCCGGTCATCGAGCAGGTCGACGACCTGGACGGCGGTCCGGCGTACCCGGTGCTGACCGGGGACTACACGGTCGGCGCGCGCTGGGAGTCGGTGTCGATCGAGGCGGGCCGGCCGCTGGCCACGCCGAAGCCGGTGTTCCGCAAGCTCGACCCGTCGATCGTCGACGAGGAGCTGGCCCGGCTGGCCGACTGAACCGCTCGACACCCCGGGCGGCGGGGCATCCCGCCGCCCGGGACCGTCACATCGCGTACCGGGCGTCCATCACCTGGTCGTCGGTCACCTCGGCACCCGGCGCCCACGCCTCGTAGACCCCCCGTTCGTGGCACTGCGCGCCGGTCGCGACCACCGCGTCCGGGTTCGGGTAGCGCAGCCGCACCCGCAACCAGCCGGCCTCCTCCCGCAGCACCAGGCACGGCACGCCGCGCCACTGGGCGAACCGGACCCGGCGGGCCACCGCGCTCACCGGGTAACGGGCCGCCCGGGTCATCGCCAGCACCCGGAACCCGCCGGGCAGGTCGGCCACCGCCTCGTACTCGGTGTCGCCGTACCAGCCGACAAGCTGGGTGGAGCGCGGCGCGTCGGCGTTCGGCACATACTCCTGGTCCGGGGAGAGGCCGGGCACCGCGGCCAGCAGGTGTCGCCACTGCGGGCCCACCATCCGCAGCCACGCGCGCTGCTCGGCCTGGTAGGTGTAGAGCACCACCTCCACCCCCTCCGGCGGGTAGGCGATCAGGGCGGCGTTCGCCGGCATCGGCAGGTCGGCGAAGTCGCGGGTGACGAACTCCGGGATGAGCTGACCGTTGCTCGGCACGAAGCCCGTGCCCAGCACCGGCGCGCCGAGCCGGTCGCGGGATCCCAGCGCGGTCAGGCCGCGGTGTGCCTCGCCCACCGGCACGTCGTAGTCACCCGGGTCGGACGCCCGCCAGCGCAACGCGTACGCCACCTCCGGACCGTCCCTGCTGACCTCCCCGTCGGTACGCAGCACCGTCGTCGTCGCCGGCGTCCGCAGATGCGCCACGTCGTGCTCGCGGTAGCAGAAGCCGTGCGGCAACCAGCCTCGTACGTACCCGGCGAGCTGCTGGGCGGAGAGCATCTTCACCATCCGGGTGCCCCGCCGGACCACCGCCGACGCGCGTGCCATCGTCAGCGTCGGGTCCGCGGCGGCGGCGGCCGGCTGCTGACTGAGCTGGTGCAGGTACGCCCAACCCCGCTCGCGGTGCGCCGGCACCATCAGCGGCGTCTCCGGCTCGTCGGCCGGCTCCGTGGCCCCGTGCACCGCGGTCACCTCGCTGACGTGCACGAACCGGTGCCACGGCAGCGCGCTGCCCGGTCGGGGCGCCCACTCGAAGCCGGCCACCTCGTCGGCGCTGAACAGCTCGTACGCGGCGCCCCGGGCGATCTCCTCGGCCGGGTAGACACCCCCGCCGAACGCCACGCGCAGCCCGGTGCGTTCGTCGGCCGCGCCGCTCGCGTGGCGTCTCACGCCGCTGCCTCGCTGCGCTCGGCAGCGGCGTGAGACGCCACGCTGCCGCACCTGATGGTTCGCTCGCTGCGCTCGCTCACGCCACCGCCTCGCTGCGCTCGGCAGCGGCGTGAGACGCCGCGCTGCTGTGCCTCATGGTTCGCTCGCTGCGCTCGCTCACGCGGCGACGGTAGAGTCGCGCGGCGTAGCCGAGGTGAACGTCGGGTGGCGGGCAGATGGACAGGCCCGGTGTGTGATGCTGTCGCTGATGAGCGAGCCCACTGAATCCCGTCGAGAGCGTGCCGCCCGGCGGGCCGGAGAGTTTCCGCCCGCCCCCGAGCCGCTGCCCCGGCCGGTGCTGGACAGCCACACCCACCTGGACATCACGGTCAGCGAGGCCGGCGTGCCCGGCGGCGGGCCGGCCGACGACCCGGTTGCCGTGGCGATCGCGTTGGCCACCACTGTCGGCGTGGACCGGCTGGTCCAGGTGGGGGTCGACGTCGCCTCCTCGCGGTGGGGCGCGGACACCGCCGACAAGTATCCCGCCGTGCTGGCCACCGTGGCGCTGCACCCCAACGAGGCGCCTCGCCTCGACGACCTCGACGAGGCGCTGCGGGAGATCGAGTCCCTCGCCGCCCGCGACCGGGTCCGGGGGATCGGCGAGACCGGCATGGACTTCTTCCGGACCGGCGACGAGGGGCGTGCCGCGCAGGAGGCCAGCTTCCGGGCGCACATCGCCATCGCCAAGCGTTACGACAAGGCGCTCGTCATCCACGACCGGGACGCCCACGCCGACGTGCTGCGAATCCTCGACGACGAGGGTGCCCCGGACACGGTCGTGCTGCACTGCTTCTCCGGCGACGCCGAGTTCGCCCGCGAGTGCGTCCGCCGCGGCTACCTGCTCAGCTTCGCCGGCACCGTCACCTTCGGCAGCGCCACCGCGTTGCGCGAGGCCGCCGCGCTCACCCCGCTGGACCAGTTGCTGGTGGAGACCGACGCCCCGTACCTCACGCCGACGCCGCACCGGGGACGGCCGAACGCCTCGTACCTGATCCCGGTCACCGTCCGCGCGCTCGCCGCGACCACCGGCAGTGACCTGGACGAGTTGTGCGCGGCCATCTCCGCCACCGGCGACCGGGCCTTCGGCCCGTGGTGAGCCCGGCCCGCCGGTCGGCGCCGACCCCGTCGTTACGCTGCCAGCCATGACCGGTCTCCTCGGCCCGGCGGAGATCCGGGAACTCGCCGCCCGGCTGGGTGTCGCGCCCACCAAGAAGCTGGGCCAGAACTTCGTGCACGACCCGAACACCGTCCGCCGGATCGTCACCGCCGCCGGGCTGACCCCCGACGACGTGGCCCTGGAGGTCGGCCCCGGGCTCGGTTCGTTGACCCTGGGGCTGCTGCCGGTCGCCGGGCACGTGCACGCCGTGGAGATCGACCCGGTGCTCGCCGGGGCGCTGCCGGAGACCGTCGCCCGGCACGCCGGCGCGGACGCCGGCCGGCTCACCGTGCACCGCGCCGACGCGCTGCGCGTCGACGCCGCCGAGCTGGCCGACCCGCCGCCGACCGCGCTGGTGGCGAACCTGCCCTACAACGTGGCGGTGCCCGTGGTGCTGCACCTGCTCGCCGTGCTGCCCACCCTGCGGCACGGGCTGGTGATGGTGCAGAAGGAGGTCGCCGACCGGCTGGTCGCCGGCCCCGGCTCCAAGGTGTACGGCATCCCGTCGGTAAAGCTCGCCTGGTACGCCCAGGCCCGAGGTGCCGGGCGGGTGCCGCCGAACGTGTTCTGGCCGGTGCCGAACGTCGACTCCGGTCTGGTCGCCTTCAGCTGCCGCCAACCGCCCCGCGCCGACGTACCCCGGGAGCAGGTCTTCGCCGTTGTCGACGCGGCGTTCGCGCAGCGCCGCAAGACGCTGCGCGCCGCCCTGGCCGGCTGGGCCGGCGGCCCGGACCGGGCCGCCGCCGCCCTCACCGCGGCCGGCGTCGACCCCGGCGCCCGGGGGGAGTCGCTGACCGTCGAGCAGTTCGCCGCCATCGCCGCGTCGGCTCCGACCGGTACGCGTACCGCGAAGTAGGCTGACGCCGTGCCCGCCGAGGAGGTGTACGAGTGACCGCGCAGCCGATCGAGCCCGCCGCCCACGGGATGTGGACCCCGGATCCCGTCCGGCAGCGGCTGGCCAACCACACCATCGAGGACGTGCTGGCCCTGCCCGACGACGCCCCCCGCGTCGAGCTACGTGACGGAGTCCTCGTCGTGGTCCCTTCCCCCACCTATGACCACCAGAACATCAGCAGCCTGCTCTGGATGTGGCTGCGACAGCACGCCCCGCTGGATCTGTCGCCAGCTACCGCCATCGGAGTGGCGATCAACCACCGCAACACCCTTGAGCCGGACGTGGTGCTGTTGCGCCGCCCCCTCGTTGGCACCAGCCACTACTTCGATGCTGAGCAGGTCATGCTGGCCGTCGAGGTTGTCTCGCCCGGCACCCGACGGCGGGACCGGCTGGAGAAGCCGGCCGACTACGCCGATGCCGGGATTCCGCACTACTGGCGGATCGAGCAGAATCCGGTGCACGTGTACGCGTACGACCTGGTCGACGGCCGCTACGAGCTGGCCGCCGACTCTGCCGAGGAGCTGATCGTGGCCAAGCCGTTCGACATCCGCCTGCGCGTGCGGGACATCACCCCGTGACCGAGGCCTGGCGACCGGACGGCGAGGACGAGCGGCGTGGGGCCATCGGGCCGGTGAAGGTCCGGGTGCCCGCGAAGGTCAATCTGCACCTCGGGGTGGGCCCGCTGCGCCGCGACGGCTACCACGAGTTGAACACCGTCTACCACGCCATCTCGATCTACGACGAGTTGACGGCCCGCCGGGGCGACACGCTCGCCCTGACCATGGAGGGCGAGGGCACCGGTGAGCTGGCGCTCGACGACAGCAACCTGGTGATCCGCGCCGCGCACGCTCTCGCCGGGTACGCCGGGGTGCTGCCGCACGCCCGACTGCACCTGCGCAAGCAGATCCCGCTCGCCGGTGGGCTGGCCGGTGGCAGCGCCGACGCGGCTGCCGCCCTGGTGGCCTGCGACGCGCTCTGGGGCACCGGGCTGTCCCGCGACGAGTTGGCCGGGATCGCCGCCGACCTGGGCTCCGACGTGCCGTTCCTGATCTACGGCGGCACCGCGCTGGGCACCGGCCGGGGCGAGGCGATCAGCCCGGTGCTGGTCCGCCCCACCTCCTGGCACTGGGTGGTGGCGATCGCCGACGTCGGCCTGTCCACCCCGGCCGCGTACCGGGAGTTGGATCGGCTCCGCGACACCGGCGCCGCCGGTGCCCCGTTGGGCAGCACCGACGGGCTGCTGGGCGCGCTGCGCCAGCGCGACCCCCGGGTGCTGGCCCGGACGCTCGGCAACGACCTCCAGGACGCCGCGCTGGCCATGCGCCCGGCGCTCGCCGACACGCTCAAGGCCGGTGAGGCGGCCGGTGCGCTCACCGGCATCGTCTCCGGTTCCGGGCCCACCTGCGTGTTCCTCGCCGCCGACGCGGCCGACGCGGAGCGGATCGCCGCCGAGCTGACCGCTGCCGGCGTGTGCCGCCAGGCGCGGGTCGCGCACGGTCCGGTCGCCGGCGCCCGCGTCGGCTGACGCGCGTCCCGGCGGCCGCGCGGCGCGGGCAGCGCGGGCATCCGCGTACCCTTGGGTCAGGCGTCCAGGTGCCCGCCGGCACCCGGACGCCTTGATCATGAAGGGTGGAACGTGGCGAACATCGTCAATCTGGACCGGGTGTCCAAGGGGTATGGCGCGGCAGGGCGGCTGCTCACGGACGTCTCGCTCGGCCTGGACGACGCCGACCGGATCGGCGTGGTCGGCCTCAACGGCGCCGGGAAGTCCACCCTGCTGCGGCTTCTCACCAAGCAGGAGGACCCCGACGACGGCCGGGTGACCCACCGCCGTGACCTCCGCGTGCTCTGGCTGCCGCAGCAGCTCACCCTCGCGCCCGACGCCACCGTCCGGGATGTCGTGCTCGGCACCGCCTGGCTCAACGAGGGCATGGGCGCCGAGCACGAGTGGGCCGGCGACGCAGGTGTCCGGGGCATCCTCGACGGCCTCGGCATGCCGCACCTCGGCCTCGACCAGCCGGTCGGCCCGATGTCCGGTGGCGAACGGCGGCGGGTGGCTCTCGCCGCGCTGCTCGTCCGCGACTCCGACCTGCTCATTCTCGACGAGCCCACAAACCACCTCGACGTCGGCGGTGTCGACTGGCTGGCCCGGCACCTGGTGGGGCGCAAGGGCTCGCTGGTCGTGGTCACCCACGACAGGTGGTTCCTCGACGCGGTCTGCACCAACACCTGGGAGGTCGCCGACCAGACCGTCCGCGCCTACGAGGGTGGTTTCGCCGCCTGGACCCTCGCCCGCGCCGAGCGCGAACGCGTCGCCGCCGCGACCGAGGCCCGCCGGCAGAACCTGCTCCGCAAGGAGATCGCCTGGCTGCGCCGTGGGCCGCCGGCCCGGACCTCCAAGCCCCAGTTCCGCATCGACGCCGCGAACGCGCTGATCGCCGACGTGCCACCGGCGCGCGACACCATGTCCCTGCAGCGCATGGCCACCTCCCGGCTCGGCAAGCAGGTGTACGACCTGGAGAACGTCGAGCTGCACGCCGGCCCGAAGGAGATCCTGCGCGACGTCACCTGGCTGGTCGGCCCGGGTGACCGGATCGCCATCCTCGGCGCCAACGGCGCCGGCAAGACCACGCTGCTGCGGATGCTCGCCGGCATCACCCGCCCCGACGGTGGTCGCCTCGGCACCGGCTCGACGGTGCGGCCCGCGTTCCTGTCGCAGGAGCTCACCGAGCTGCCCGGGCACCTGCGGGTGCTCGAAGCCGTCGAGGAGGTCGCCCGTCGGGTGCAGCTCGGCGACCGGGAGGTCTCCGCCGCGCAGCTCGCCGAGGTGTTCGGCTTCGACGACCGCCGGCTCTGGACCCCGGTCAGCGACCTCTCCGGTGGGGAGCGCCGCCGGTTGCAGATGCTGCGGTTGCTCGCCGGCGAGCCCAACGTCCTGCTCTTCGACGAGCCCACGAACGACCTGGACACCGACACCCTCGCCGCGCTGGAGGACCTGCTCGACTCGTGGCCCGGCACGATCATCGTGGCGAGTCACGACCGTTACCTCATCGAGCGGGTCACCGACACCGCGTACGGGATGTTCGGCGACGGCCGGCTGGTGCACCTGCCGGGCGGTGTCGACGAGTACCTCGCCCGGACCGCGGAGCGGGCCGGCTTCTCCCGGGCGGGCGTCACCTCGTCCTCCGCGCCCGCCGCTTCCTCGGGAGGCGGGATGTCCGCCGCCGAGGTCCGCCAGGCCCGCAAGGAGTTGACCCGACTGGAACGGCAGCTCGGCAAGCTCGACCAGCGCGAGACCACCCTGCTCGACCAGCTCGCGGCGGACGCCACCGACTATGCGCGGGTCGCCGACCTGGACGCTCAGCTCAAGGATCTGCGCGCCGAGCGGGAGCGGATCGAGGAGACCTGGATGACGCTCGCCGAGGAGCTTCCGGAGAGCTGACCGGGCCGGACGCACGGGCCCGGGGGCCGTGTGCGGCGTCACACCGCCACATGCGGGACAATCGTCGGCGACACCTACCCCACGGCGTTGGAGACTCAGACATGGCCCACACCCCCGTCAACCACCCCGCGCGGCCGATCTACCGGGCGATCGGCGGGCTGACCGGTCTGTACCTGGTGGTCTTCGGCGTGCTCGGCATCATCGCGAGCACCGGCAACGAGATCCTCGCCCAGGACGACACCCGGGTCCTCGGTCAGGGCACGAACCTCGGCTTCTCGCTGATCAGCGTGCTGCTCGGGATCGTCGTGCTGGTCGGCACCGCGCTCGGCCGCAACATCGACGTGGCGATCAACCAGTGGATGTCGTACGCCCTGATGGTGGTCAGCCTGGCCAGCCTCGCCTTCATCCGGACCGACGCCAACATCCTCAACTTCAGCATCGTCACCGTCATCGTCGTGATGGCCGTCGCCCTGGTGCTGCTCATGGTCGGGATGTACGGCAAGGTCGGGTCGGAGGACGAGGCGGAGGCTTTCCAGAAGGCTCGGCTCGTGCTCTGAGTTTGCTTTTGCTTGCGGTTGTGGTTTTCGCCGGAGCCCGAGTTTGGTCGCGGTAGTGGTTTTCGCCGGAGCCCGAGCTTGGTCGCGGTAGTGGTTTTCGCCGGAGCCCGAGCTGCTCCGGGCGGTCAGGCTTGATCCCTGCGCAGCTCGGGCTCCGGCGAAAACCTGACCTGGTCCAGCCTTCGGCGGACCCCTTCGGCTTTGGGGTTCTTCGGACAGTTGGCTCCTACCTGGGCGACAATCCTCCTGAAATGGTCTAACTCAGGTGGATGGGGTCAGGGGTATGCCGCACTTTCCGGTTAACCATCCGGCACGGCCGCTCTACCGGGTCCTCTCCGGTCTGATCGGCGTCTACATCCTGGTGTTCGGCGTCTGGGGCGTCGCCGAGACGATCGGCGACCCACTCTTCGACCGAAGCAGCACCTGGGCCCTCGGCCTGCGGACCAACCTGGCCTTCTCACTCGCCTCGGTGGTCTTCGGCGTCGTCCTGATCATCGGGGCGTCCCGGCGCACGAACCTCGGCCACTACATGAATCTCACGGCCGGTGTGGTGTTCCTGGTGACCAGCATCCTGATGATGTCGGTGCTGCAGACCGGGGCGAACTTCCTCAACTTCTCGATGTCGACAGTGGTCGTGTCGATGCTGTTCGGCCTGATCCTGCTCGGCACCGGCCTGTACGACAAGGTCGGCCCGGCGGAACACGCCGAGGCGGAGCTGGCGAACCGTAAACACCCGGTGGCCGACGTGCACCGCGGCTGACGAACGGTCAGGAACGCCGGGCGGTGATCAACGTCGGCTTCGCCTCCAGGTGCGACAGCCCGTTCCAGGCCAGGTTGACGAGGTGCGCCGCCACCGTCTCCTTGCGCGGCTTGCGCACCTCCAGCCACCAGCGGCCGGTCAGTGCCACCATGCCGACGAGCGCCTGCGAGTACAGCTCGGCAAGCTTCGGGTCGTACCCCCGGCTCTTGTACTCGGCGCCCAGGATGTGCTCGACCTGGTGTGCGACGTCGTTCATCACGCTGCTGAAGTTGGCCGTGCCGGACATCAGCGGCGACTCGCGGACCAGCACCCGGAAACCGCTGGTCTCCTCCTCGATGTAGGTCAGCAGGGCCAGCGCCGCCTGCTCCAGCAACTCCCGCGGGTGCCCGGCGGTCAACGCCGTGGTGATCCGGTCCAGCAGGGCCCGGACCTCCCGGTCCACCACCACCGCGTAGAGCCCTTCCTTGCCGCCGAAGTGCTCGTAGACGACAGGCTTGGAGACCTTGGCGCGGGCCGCCACCTCCTCGATGGAGGTGGCGTCGAAACCGCGCTCGGCGAAGAGCTGCCGACCGGTCGCGATCAACTGCTCGCGTCGCTGAGCCGCCGACATGCGGATTCGGGAGGTGGGTTTGGGCTTGGGCGTCGGGACCGGCGGTGTCACCCGCCGGCCGCCGACACCGTCACTGACCTCAGGCATGTCGCCGCCTCGCTGGCGCTCGGTGACGCCCTGCCGTGGAATGGTGCCTCCGCTGTGCCCGTTCACGTCGTCGCCTCACTGGCCGGCGGTCCGACCGCTCTGCCGCCCGTCCGACCGTACCCGGATCGGGCCCGGCCCCCGTCTGCCGAGCCGTCCGGTCCCCCGCGTGGCTCGATCATCCGGCCATCCTGCCAGGCGGCAACCCGGCGTACCGCCCGCTTTTAGTGGGGTGCGACGGGCTTCACCAGCTTGGCGGCGAGTCGTTCCGGCTTTGGCCAGCGCACCTGCGTCGCCGCGCCGGTCTTCTCGAACAACCAGATCACCCGCGCCGAGATGTCCACCTGGCCGCGCAGCACGCCGTGCCGGGCGCTGGTCGGGTCGGCGTGGTGCAGGTTGTGCCAGCTCTCGCCGAACGACAGGATCGCCAGCGGCCAGAAGTTCGACGCGCGGTCGCCCTGGCGCATCGCGAACGGACGCTCGCCGTAGACGTGGCAGACCGAGTTGATCGCCCAGGTGACGTGGTGCAGCAGGCCGATCCGGACCAGCCCAGCCCAGAAGAACGCGGTGAGCGCACCCTGCCAGGACCAGGTCACCAGGCCGCCGATCAGCGCCGGGCCGAGCAGCGAGATGACCACCAGCACCGGGAAGAGCCGGTCGACCCGGCTGATGTCCCGGTCGGCGATGAGGTCCGGGGCGAAACGCTCCCGGTTGGACAGCTCCCGGCGGAACAGCCAGCCCACGTGCGCGTGGAACAGCCCCCGGGTCAACGCCCAGAAGCTGGTGCCGAAGCGCCAGGGGGAGTGGGGGTCACCCTCCAGGTCGGAGAACGCGTGGTGGCGCCTGTGGTCGGCGACCCACTGGATGATCTCGCCCTGCACCGCGAGTGACCCCGCGACCGCGAGCGTCACGCGCAGCCAGCGCTTGGCCTTGAACGAGCCGTGCGTGAAGTAGCGGTGGAAGCCGACGGTGATGCCGAGCCCGGAGACGACGTACCAGACCAGGCCGATGACCACGTCGCTCCAGCCCAGCCAGCCACCCCAGGCCACCGGCACGGCGACCAGCAGGGCGACGAAGGGGATCACCACGAAGGCCCAGAGGGCGGCCAGGATGCCGGTGGCCTGACTGCCGTCGGTGAGTGGTTTGGGACCGTTGGCGGCCGGGTTCGGATCGAGCAGGGTGGTGGACATGAGACCTCGCAGGGGGGACGGGGGAATCACGAAGCTACGCCTACGTCACCGTAACTTACGGCACCGTAGATCGCACGGGGAAGTTTCGAACCCTCCTCGCGTAGCCAACCAAAGCCCCAGGTGAGAAGCCCTACAAAGGCGAACCAGGCAGCCCACGCGAGGGCCCATCCCCCGCGCGTTGATCATGGAGTTGTCCGCGCGTGTTGTCGGCGTGTCGGGCGACAACTCCATGATCACCGGGGTGGTGGCAGGCGGGGGCCTGCGCTGGGATGCGCTGGGCGCCGGTGGGGGCTGAGTTGATCTGTGCTTGCGTCGGCGGGGATGAGCGATGGCGTCCGGTGGCGGGGGCGCTAAGGTGTAGCGGCGGGTATTCGTCACCCGCGCGACGTCCTCGCGTCGCTGATCGGCCGTGGTGTAATTGGCAACACCCGGGTCTTTGGTACCCGTATTTCAGGTTCGAACCCTGGCGGCCGAGCTGCCCACGTACGTCCGTTTTCGGCTGGGGTGGGGGTAAGAGGGAGAGGTGCCAGGCCTCGCGGTTAGCATGGCCGCGGAAGTGTCCGCCGTCCCGACGGGAGCCACGTCGTGCCCGAGCCCCACCTTCGTACCGTCGTCGTGCTCGCCGCCGGTGAGGGCAAGCGGATGAAGTCGACACTGCCCAAGGTGCTGCACCCCCTGCTCGGTCGGACGCTGCTCGGTCACGTGCTGAGCGCCGCCGCGCCGTTGGCCGCGGACCGGACCGTCGTCGTGGTGGGGCACGGCGCCGACCAGGTTCGGGGGCACCTGACCGAGATCGCGCCCGACAGCACGCCCGTGCTCCAGGCCGAACAGCTCGGCACCGGACACGCCGTGCGGATCGCGCTGGACGCCGTCCCGGACGGCGTCGGGACGGTTGTGGTGATCAACGGGGACGTGCCGCTGCTGCGGCCCGAGACGGTCGGCGCGCTCGTGACAGCGCACGAGGAGGCGGCTGCGGCCGCCACCGTGCTGGCCGCCGAGGTGCCCGACCCGACCGGGCTCGGGCGGATCGTCCGGGACGCCGACGGCCGCCTGGAGCAGATCGTCGAGGAGCGCGACGCCGACGCGACGCAGCGCGCGATCCGAGAGATCAACGCCGGCATCTACGCGTTCGACGCGGTGCGGCTGCGCGAGGCGCTGAGCAAGCTCTCCACCGACAACGACCAGGGCGAGGAGTACCTGACCGACGTCTTCGGCCTGCTCCGTTCCGCGGGTGAGCCGGTCGCCGTGCACATGGCCGTCGACCACGTCGAGACGTTGGGCTGCAACGACCGGGTGGAGTTGGCGGCGCTGCGCCGGCTGCTGCGCGACCGGGTCAACGAGGCGTGGATGCGTACCGGGGTGAGCCTGCTCGACCCCGTGACCACGTGGATCGACGTGACAGTGGCGCTGGATCGCGACGCGGTGATCGACCAGAACACCCAGTTGCGCGGCGCGACGGTGGTCGGTGCGGGAGCGTCGGTCGGGCCGGACGTCACGCTTGTCGACACGATCGTCGGCCCCGACGCGTCAGTGGTCCGCAGCCACGCCGTCGGCGCCGACGTCGGCGCGGGCGCCAGCGTCGGGCCGTACGCGTACCTGCGGCCCGCCGCGCGGCTCGCCGCCAAGGCGAAGGTCGGCACGTTCGTCGAGGTGAAGAACTCCGAGATCGGCGCCGGCTCGAAGGTGCCGCACCTGACCTACGTGGGTGACGCGACCATCGGCGAGCAGACCAACATCGGCGCGGCGTCGATCTTCGTGAACTACGACGGGGTCAACAAGCACCGCACGGTGATCGGCAGTCACGCCCGGACGGGCGCGGACAACATGTTCGTGGCGCCGGTCGAGGTGGGCGACGGCGCGTACACGGCGGCCGGCTCGGTGATCGTGGACGACGTGCCGGCGGGCGCGATGGGTGTCGCCCGGGCGCGCCAGCGCAACATCGAGGGCTGGGTGGTGAAGCGGCGGGCCGGTACGCCGGCGGCCGAGGCCGCGCAGCGGGCCGGCGACGCGAAGGGTGCGTCGGAGATGGCCGGCGCCGCAAGCGACAGTGAGGCAATGCACGGCGTGGCCGAGACGGTGGGCGGCACATCCGGCGCGGGAGATACTGCAACCGAATAGTCCCCGACCCACCACCACCGGTTCGGGTACCGCCGACATAACGGGAGCAGACGGGCCCATGGGCAGCATCGTCGCCGAAAACCGCAAAAGCCTGATGCTCTTTTCCGGACGTGGCTTTCCGGAGTTGGCCAAGGAGATCGGTGAGGTGCTCGGCGTCGCGCCGACCCCGGCCGACGCCTACGAGTTCGCCAACGGCGAGATCTTCGTACGGTTCAGGGACTCGGTACGTGGATCGGACGCCTTCGTGGTGCAGTCCGTCACGCACGGGGTGAACACCTGGGTCATGGAGACCCTGATCATGGTGGATGCGCTGAAGCGGGGGTCGGCCAAGCGGATCACCGTGGTGCTGCCGTTCTACCCGTACGCGCGACAGGACAAGAAGCACCGCGGTCGGGAGCCGATCTCGGCCCGTCTCGTGGCGGACCTGTTGAAGACCGCCGGCGCGAACCGCATCCTCACCGTCGACCTGCACACCGCGCAGATCCAGGGCTTCTTCGACGGCCCGGTCGACCACCTCTTCGCCATGGACATCCTGGCCGAGTACGTGGAGCACAAGTACGCGGGCCGACCGATGACAGTGGTGGCACCGGATTCCGGCCGGGTACGGGTGGCCGAGCGGTGGACCGACCGGCTGGGCGGTTGCCCGCTGGCGTTCATCCACAAGACCCGTGACCCGATGAAGCCGAACCAGGTCGTGGCCAACCGGGTGGTCGGCGAGGTGGAGGGCCGGGTCTGTCTGATCGTCGACGACATGATCGACACCGGTGGCACGATCGCCAAGGCCGCGGACATCCTCAAGGAGTCGGGCGCGGCGGAGATCGTTGTCGCGTCCACCCACGCGCTGCTGTCCGATCCGGCGACGGAGCGCCTGAAGAACAGCTCGATCAGCGAGATCGTGGTGACCAACACGTTGCCGCTCCCGCCGGAGAAGCAGCTGGACAAGCTCACCGTGCTGTCGATCGCGCCGCTGCTGGCGCGGGCGATCCGGGAGGTCTTCGACGACGGCTCGGTGACCACCCTCTTCGGCGGCCTGAGCTGAGCGCGGCCTGAGCTGAGCGCGGCTTGAGCCCCGTTTCCGCCAGTCGACACGCCGGTGGGTCACCGGACTGACAAACTGGGGGAAACGGGGCTGGCGCGCTGGCGGGAACACCGTCGGCGCGGCGGCTCGGAGCTGTGACCGGGGACTGCCGGAAACCCTGGAAACAGCTCGGGTAGACTGGTGCGGTTGCCACGGCGAGGGTGCCCGGCGGGCCGCTGAAAAGCGCCGCACGGAGGCACCGTCATCGACGCGGTGCTCCGGGCAGTCGTTCATGACGCATGAGCCCCAGCGAGCCCCTCGCCCCAGCACCGCCAGACGACAAGCCGCCGCAGCGAAAAGCATCAGGAGTTTCCCCGTGTCCGAGGTAAAGATCAGCGCCGAGCCCCGCACCGAGTTCGGCAAGGGTGGTGCCCGCCGTACCCGCCGGGCCGGCTTGGTGCCCGCCGTGCTTTACGGCCACGGCGAGAAGCCCAAGCACATCGCGCTGCCGTCGCGGGAGTTCGCCGCCGCGATCCGTAAGGGCGGCGCCAACCAGCTCTTCGCGATCGACATCACCGACGGCACCCAGGTGCTGGCGCTGCCGAAGGCGATCCAGCGGGACCCGATCCGGGACACCTTCGAGCACGTCGACCTGATCCTGGTCCGCCGGGGCGAGAAGGTCACCGTCGACGTTCCGGTGCAGCTGACCGGCGAGGCCGCCCGCGACACCCTGATCGTGCACGACCACGACACCCTCTCGGTGACCGCCGACGCCACAAAGGTTCCGGACCACCTCGAGGCGTCGATCGAGGGCCTGGAGGCGGGCAGCCAGGTGACCGCCGCCGACGTCGAGCTGCCGTCCGGCGTCGAGCTGGTCGCCGACTCGGAGCTGACCGTCGCATCGGTGACCGCTGCCCCGACCGCCGAGCAGCTTGAGGCGACGCTGCCCGAGGTCGAGGCGGCCACCGACGAGGCTGAGGCCGAGGTTGGCGAGACCACCGAGGGCTCCGAGGGTGCGGACACCGCCGAGGGCGGAGAGACCACCGAGGCGCGTACCGAGGCCTGATCGGTTCGTACTCTGCGACAGGCGCTCCCGACGTTCGGGAGCGCCTGTCGGCGTATCGGGTGGGATGAGCGTCGGAAGGGACGGGTCGTGACGGACGAGGTGGCGGGGCCGTGGCTGGTGGTCGGCCTGGGCAACCCGGGTCGGGAGTACGCCGGGAACCGGCACAACGTCGGGTTCATGGTGGTCGACCTGCTGGCCGGGCGACTGGGCGCGCGGTTCGGCCGGCACAAGCGGGCGGTGGCCGAGGTGGCCGAGGCGCGACTGGGATTCGGTGGGCCGAAGCTGGTGCTGGCGAAGCCACTGACGTACATGAACCTCTCCGGTGGCCCGGTGGCCTCTCTGGCCCAGTTCTACAAGGTGCCGACGAGCCAGGTGATCGCGGTGCACGACGAGTTGGACATCGACTTCGGCCAGGTGCGGATCAAGTTCGGCGGCGGCGAGGGCGGGCACAACGGCCTGCGCTCGATGTCGAAGTCGTTGGGCACGAAGGACTACGCTCGGGTCCGGTTCGGCGTCGGTCGACCGCCGGGGCGGCAGGATCCGGCGGATTACGTGCTGTCGGATTTCGGCACGGCAGAGCGCAAGGAAGTGGATTTCCTGGTCGACCGGGCTGCTGACGTGGTGGAGTCGGTGATCGTCAAGGGCGTGGAGCCGACGCAGAACCTCTACCACGGGGGCTGAGCCGGGCGAGGCGTACCGGATCGGAAACGGTTGGCCGGTAGTCTGCGCCTTTCGGCGTGCCGCGACCGGCGACGTGGTCGCGGCGAATCGGTCCGTGCGGGCACGGGTCGCGGCGAGGCGACAGGAGCGGGCAGATGACCAGTCCTCCGATGATCGACGGCGCGTTCGCCCGATGGTTGGCGTCCCGGGCCGGGCAGGCGCTGCTCGACCTGCGCGCCGAGATGGGCTTCGCGGACGGTGGCGCGCTGAAGTCGGCCGGGGACAAGGTGTCGCACGACCTGATCCGCACGGAGTTGGCGAAGTGGCGGCCGGGCGACGCGGTGCTCTCCGAGGAGGACGAGGGATCGCGGTTGGCCTGGGCGGCGGAGGTGAACGCCGGGGCGGTGTCGCGGTTGACCTCGGACCGAGTGTGGATCATCGATCCGCTGGACGGCACCCGCGAGTTCTCCGAGGAGGGCCGCTCGGACTGGGCGGTGCACGTGGCGCTCTGGGCGCGCAGCGCGCCGAGCCCACACGGGCTGGTCGCCGGGGCGGTGGGGCTGCCGGCGCAGCACCGGGTGCTGGGCACGGACTACCCGCCGGCGTACCCGCCGATGACTGTGGAGGCCGCGACGGCCGGCGTGCGGAAGATCCGCCTGGCGGCCAGCCGGAGCCGACCGCCCGTCTTCCTGACCGACCTGGCCGAGGACGTCGGCGCGCATCTGGTGCCGATGGGCTCGGCCGGCGCGAAGATCGCCGCCGTGGTCACCGGCGAGGTCGACGCGTACATCCACGCCGGCGGGCAGTACGAGTGGGATTCGGCGGCGCCGGTTGCTGTGGCGACGGCCACCGGACTGCACGCTTCCCGGATCGATGGATCTGCGCTGAAATACAACGAGGCGGATCCGCGCCTGCCGGACCTGCTGGTCTGTCGCAAGGATCTCGCCAGCCGGTTGCTTGCAGCGTTGCAGAGACATTCCGGGTAGCCTGAGCGCACTTTCTTGACATGTCCGACCGGAAAGGTCTGGAAATCGGATGAGCGAGCGAATCGAGCCGGTGTCATGACCACCCCCGCCGCCTACCGGGTCTCCCACCTGGACGCCCTGGAGGCGGAGAGCATCTTCGTGATGCGCGAGGTGGTCGCCGAGATGGAACGCCCGGTGCTGCTCTTCTCCGGCGGCAAGGATTCGATCGTCATGCTGCGGTTGGCGCAGAAGGCGTTCGCCCCGGCCAGCATTCCCTTCCCCGTCATGCACGTCGACACCGGGCACAACTTCCCCGAGGTGCTGGAATACCGCGACCAGCGGGTCGCCGAGCTGGGGTTGCAACTCGTGGTCGCGAGCGTGCCGGAGGCGCTGGCCAGCGGCATGGTCCGGGAGTCCGGCGACGGGATGCGCAACCGGATCCAGACGCCGGTGCTGCTGGACGCGGTGGAGAAACACCGCTTCGACGCGCTGTTCGGCGGCGCGCGCCGCGACGAGGAGAAGGCGCGGGCCAAGGAGCGGGTGTTCAGCTTCCGCGACGAGTTCGGCCAGTGGGACCCGAAGAACCAGCGACCGGAGCTGTGGTCGCTCTACAACGGCCGCCACCACCCGGGCGAGTCGATCCGGATCTTCCCGCTGTCCAACTGGACCGAGCTGGACGTCTGGCACTACATCGCCCGGGAACGCATTCCGCTGCCCTCGATCTACTACGCGCACGAGCGCGAGGTGATCGAGCGCGACGGCATGGTCTACGCGGTGAACGAGTTCTTCCGCCCCCGCGCGGGTGAGGAGCGGTTCAAGGCGCAGGTGCGCTACCGCACCGTTGGCGACGCCTCCTGCACCGCGGCGGTCCGCTCCGACGCGGACACCGTGGAGAAGGTCATCGAGGAGGTGGCGGCCACCCGGATCACCGAGCGCGGCGCCACCCGCGGTGACGACCGGGTCAGCGAGGCCGCCATGGAGGACCGCAAGCGGGAGGGCTACTTCTGATGAGCACCGAGATCATGGCCCCGGCCGCCGAGGCGCGGGCGATGGACCTGCTGCGCTTCGCCACGGCCGGCAGCGTGGACGACGGCAAGTCGACACTGATCGGCCGGCTGCTCTACGACACCAAGTCGCTCTTCACCGACCAGTTGGCCGCGGTAGAGGCGGTCAGCGCGGCCCGCGGTGACGAGTACACGAACCTGGCACTGCTCACCGACGGTCTGCGGGCCGAGCGGGAGCAGGGCATCACCATCGACGTGGCGTACCGGTACTTCGCCACCCCGCGCCGCAAGTTCATCATCGCCGACACCCCCGGGCACATCCAGTACACCCGCAACATGGTCACCGGGGCGTCCACCGCCGACCTCGCGTTGATCCTGGTGGACGCGCGCAAGGGCCTGGTCGAGCAGTCCCGCCGGCACGCGTTCCTGTGCTCGCTGCTGCGGGTGCCGCACCTGGTCCTCTGTGTCAACAAGATGGACCTGGTGGACTGGTCGCAGGAGGTCTACGAGCAGATCGCCGACGAGTTCACCGCGTTCGCCGCGAAGCTCGACGCACCGGACCTGACAGTGGTGCCGATCTCCGCGCTGCGCGGCGACAACATCGTCGCCCGCTCGGAGAACATGCCCTGGTACGAGGGCCCGTCGCTGCTGCACCACCTGGAGCGGGTGCACATCGCGAGCGACCGCAACCTGGTCGACGTCCGGTTCCCGGTGCAGTACGTGATCCGGCCGCAGTCCACCACTGTCACCGACTACCGCGGCTACGCCGGTCAGGTGGCCTCCGGGGTGCTCAAGCCGGGCGACGAGGTGATGGTGCTGCCGTCCGGCTTCACCAGTCGGATCTCCGCCGTGGAGACCGCCGACGGGCCGGTGCCGGAGGCGTTCCCGCCGATGTCGGTGACGGTACGGCTGGCCGACGAGATCGACATCTCCCGGGGTGACCTGATCTGCCGGCCGAACAACGCGCCGGCGGTGGCCCAGGACATCGAGGCGATGGTCTGCTGGATGGACGAGACGGCCCCACTGCGGGTCGGTGGCCGCTACGCGATCAAGCACACCACCCGGTCGGCACGGGCGATCGTGCGGGGGTTGCACTACCGGTTGGACATCAACTCGCTGCACCGCGACGAGTCGGCCGACGAGCTGCGGCTCAACGAGATCGGCCGGGTGCGGCTGCGGACGACGGTGCCGCTGCTCGCCGACGAGTACCGCCGCAACCGCACCACCGGAGGCTTCGTCATCATCGACGAGACCACGAACCGCACGGTAGGCGCCGCCATGATCGTCGAGGCCACCTGACCCGAGGTCCGGCCCGCCGCCCCGCCGGCGGCCCGCCGCGCGTCGGTCCTCCGGCCGCCGGCAAGATCGCGCCGCCCCGCCGCCAGCCTGCCGCCGCCCGCCGGCCGCCGGCAAGATCGCGCTCGATCCACGAAGTAGTGGCCTCGCCCGTTGGGCGAGGCCACTACTTCCATGTTCGAGCACGATCACCCCGACCCATCTCCCGACGGGGTGGGGGGTCAGGGCAGGCGGGTGGCGCCGGGGGAGGGGAGGACCGTCAGGGTGCCGGGGGCCGTGAAACCTCGCTCGGCGTAGGCGGCCTCGACGGCGGCGGCGGTCTCGTCGGCGCGGTCGGCCTCGATCAGGGCCAGGACACAGCCGCCGAAGCCGCCGCCGGTCATCCGGGCGCCGAGCGCGCCGGCCGCCAACGCCGCCTCGACCGCCGTGTCGATCTCCGGCACGGTGATCTCGAAGTCGTCGCGCATGGAGACGTGCGACGCGGTGAGCAGCGGGCCGATGTCGCGGACCCGGGCCGCGCGCAGCAGCGCCACCGTGTCCAGTACGCGTTGGTCCTCGGTGACCACGTGCCGGACCCGTCGCCGAGTCTCCTCGTCGTCGAGCTGGGCCAGCGCGGTGTCGAGCTGGTCGACACCCACGTCCCGCAGCGCGGCGACGCCGAGCGCGGCGGCCCCGGCCTCGCAGGAGCGGCGGCGGGCCGCGTACTCACCGTCGGCGTGCCGGTGCGGCGCCCGACTGTCGATGACAAGCACCGCCAGACCGGCGGCGTCCAGGTCGAACGGGATCTGCTCGACCGACTCGTCGCGGCAGTCCAGGAAGAGGGCGTGCCCGGCACGGCAGCGGATCACCGCGGACTGGTCCATGATCCCCGTCGGGGCGCCCACGTAGACGTTCTCCGCCCGCTGCGCCAGCCGGGGCTGGAGCTCCGCGGGCAACTCCAGCCCACCCAGGTCGAGCAGGGCAGCCAGCACGGCCGACTCCAACGCGGCCGAGGAGGAGAGCCCGGAGCCCAGCGGCACGTCGGAGGCGATCGCCAGCCGTGCGCCCGGAACCGGATGGCCGGCCTCGCGCAGCGCCCAGACCACCCCGGCGACGTACGCGCCCCAGCCGGTCACCCGGCCGGCCTCGGCGACGTCGTCCGCCCCGAAGGTGATCGTCTCGTCGGACAGCTCGGACCAGACCGTCCACTGCTCCGCGTCCTGCCGGTCGGCGGCGACGACGGTCCGCAACGGCAGCGCGAAGGGCAGCACGAACCCTTCGTTGTAGTCGGTGTGCTCGCCGATCAGGTTGACCCGGCCGGGAGCCGCCCAGCGGCCGGCGGCCTGGCCGCCGTACCGCGTGGTGAAGCCGGCGGCGGCCCGGTCGGCGACGGCACGCGTGGGGTCGGTCACGGCTGCTGCTCCAGGATGTGCGTGCGGTAGAAGGCCCAGGCGTCGCCGACCATGTCGTGCAGGGTCGGCTTCTGCGGCACCCAGCCCAACTCGTCGCGGGCCAACGCGGAGGAGGCGACCAACTCGGCCGGGTCACCCTCGCGGCGCGGGGCCACCTCGACGGGCAGGTGGTGCCCGGTGACCTCGCGGACCACGTCGGCGACCTGGCGGTTGGTGAAGCCGTTGCCGTTGCCCAGGTTGTAGATCCGGTGTTGGCCGCTGGTGGCCGCGTCCAGCGCCAGCAGGTGCGCGCGGGCCAGGTCGGCGACGTGGATGTAGTCGCGGACGCAGGTGCCGTCCAGGGTGGGGTAGTCGTCGCCGAAGAGCTGGAGCTTCTCCCGCCGGCCGGCGGCGACCTCGAGCGCGATCGGGATCAGGTGCGTCTCCGGGTCGTGCCGTTCGCCGAGCGCGACGTCGCCGTCGAGATGGGCGCCCGCCACGTTGAAGTAGCGCAGCGACACGGCGGCCAGCCCGTGCGCGATCGTCTCGGAGGTGAGCACCATGTCGGCGGCGAGCTTCGTGGCGCCGTACGTGTTCGTGGGCGCCTTGACCGCGGTCTCCGGAATCGGCAGCTCGGTGGGGTTGCCGTAGACGGCCGCGGTGGAGGAGAAGACCATGCGGGGCACCCCGGCGGCCCGGACCGCGTCGATCAGGGCGAGCGTGCCGACCGTGTTGTTCTGCCAGTACAGCTCCGGCTTGACCATCGACTCGCCGGCGGCGATCAGGGCCGCGAAGTGCAGCACCCCGTCGAAGCCGGCGTCGGGGGTGAGGACGCGGGCGGCGTCGTGGATGGACGCCTCGACGTGGGTCGCGTCCGGGGCGAGTGACTCGCGGTGCCCGGTGCGCAGGTCGTCGAGGACGACCACCTGGTGACCCGCGTCGAGCAGCATCCGGGTCACTACGCTGCCGATGAAGCCGGCGCCCCCGGTGACGAGCAGTTTCACGTCGTTTGCCTCCTGCCTGGCCCGCCCGGGACGTGGCCTTCGCTGATCACCCTAGGGTGGCGGCCGGTGCCCGAACCGACGGCACCGCCAACCTCATTCCATCATAAACTCTCATGATTAAACAGAGCCGAACATGTCGGGTACGCTCCGCCCGATTCCCGGTGCGGCGAGCAATCGGTGTCTACCATCTCTGTCATGCGGGAAGCGGCCCGTACCGGGCTCCGGCGACGCGTGCGGGTGCGACCCCGCCGCGACCCCGGGCCGCTCGCCCGAGCCGTGGCCCGCGTGCTGGTCCGCACCGCCGACGGCGCTTCCCGACTCGTCACCGACCTGCTCGGAGCCGGTCCGGCGGCCGGCCGGGAGCGCATCACCGAGGCCGAGTTGCGGGACCTGGTGGCGGCGAACACGCTGCTCGACCCGGACGAGCGGCGGATCATCGACGAGGTCCTGGTGGCCGGCGCCAGCCTGATCCGCGAGGTGATGATGCCGCGCACCGAGGTCGTCTTCCTCCCGGCGCGGCTCACCATCACCGAGGCTGCCCGGCTGGTCCGCGCCGAGACGCACACCCGCTACCCGGTCACCGACGGCACCCACGACGACGTGGTCGGCTTCGTGCACCTCCGGGACGTGCTGCTGCGCCCGGACGCCGATCCGTGTGCCACCGTCGGCGAACTGGCCCGGGAGGTGAAGCGACTTCCCGGTAGCAAGCGGGTGTTACCCGCGCTGACCGAGATGCGCCGGGAGGGCCAGCACCTGGCGGTGGTGGTCGACGAGTACGGCGGCACCGCCGGCATCGTCACGCTGGAGGACCTCATCGAGGAGTTGATCGGCGAGATCCGCGACGAGTACGACACCCCGCCGGACCCGGTGCACGCCGGCCTGCCGGCCGTGGTGGACGGCCGCCTCAACCTCGCCGACTTCGCCGAACGGACCGGGGTGGCGCTGCCCGTCGGGCCGTACGAGACGGTCGGCGGGTTCGTGATGGCCGCGCTGGGTCGGCTTCCGGTGACCGGCGACGAGGTGCCGGTGCCCGGTGAGCCGGCCGACGTCGGCGGGCCGGATCCGGCCGACCCGCCGGAGGGCTGGCTGCTGCGGGTCCTCGCGCTGGACGGCCGTCGGGTGGCGCGGCTCGCGGTCTCCGCCGTCCGCGTGCCGGACCAGCGCCGCGAGCAGGACACCGAGCAGCGCCGCGAGCAGGACACCGGGCAGCGCCGCGAGCAGGACACCGAGCAGCGCCGCGAGCACGGTGTCGGGTCGGCGCGGGAGACGGTGGCCGGGCAGCGCCGTGGGTCGCTTGCCGGGCCGACGCGACGGGTCGGTCCGGGCGCGCCACCCGAGGTCAGCGCCCCGACACCGGCGGGCCGTGGCCGACCCGCCGGCCCGTCATGACGGACCCGCTTGCTTGCTGACAGAATTATCGCCATGTCCGACGTTCCCGCCCGTCCCCGCGTCTTCTCCGGCATCCAGCCGACGGCCGACTCGTTCCATCTCGGCAACTATCTGGGCGCGGTGCGGCACTGGGTGGCGTTGCAGGACACCCACGACGCGTTCTACTGCGTGGTGGACCTGCACGCCATCACCGCGGGGCACGACCCGGCGCTGTTGCGGCAGCGGACGCGGGTGGCCGCCGCCCAGCTCTTCGCGGTCGGGCTCGACCCGGACCGCAGCACCCTGTTCGTGCAGTCGCAGGTGCCCGAGCACCCGCAGCTGGCCTGGGTGCTCGGCTGCATCACCGGCTTCGGCGAGGCCAGCCGGATGACCCAGTTCAAGGACAAGTCGCAGAAGCAGGGCAACGAGCGGGCCAGCGTCGGGCTGTTCACCTACCCGGTCCTGCAGGCCGCCGACATCCTGCTCTACCAGGCAAACGCGGTGCCGGTCGGCGAGGACCAGCGCCAGCACCTGGAGCTGTCCCGGGATCTGGCCCAGCGGTTCAACTCGCTGTTCGGCCCGACGTTCACGGTGCCCGCGCCGCACATCGTCAAGGACACCGCGAAGATCACCGACCTTCAGGACCCGACGGCGAAGATGTCCAAGTCGTCGTCCTCGCCGGCCGGCATCATCGACCTGCTGGAGGATCCGGCCCGGTCCGCGAAGAAGATCCGGTCGGCGGTGACGGACACCGGTCGGGAGATCGTCTTCGACGCCGAGACGAAGCCGGGCGTGTCCAATCTGCTGACCATCTACTCGGCGCTCAGTGGCCGCGGGATCGACGACTTGGTGGCCGCGTTCGCGGGCCGCGGCTACGGCGACCTGAAGAAGGAGCTGGCCGAGGTGGTGGCGGAGTTCGTCCGTCCGGTCCAGGAGCGCACCCGCGCCTACCTCGACGACCCGGCGCAGTTGGACAAGCTGCTCGCCGCCGGCGCGGAGAAGGCCCGCGCGGTGGCGGCGGCGACCCTGAAGTCCACGTACGAGCGGGTCGGGTTCTTCCCGCCCGTGCGCGGCGAGTAGCTCCGCGGGACAGGTGAACGGGTCGGTGGCCGGAGGGGCGGCGCGAAGCGTGGATCGCAGTGGCGGGGTGCCGCCGACCGGCGACACCATCCAGATCGGCATCGCTGTGGACATTCCCGAGCCCTGGGGTGCCCAGCTCACCCGGCGGCGGGTCGAGGCCGGCGACTCGCTCGCGGTGCCCGCACACGTGACGTTGCTCGGGCCCACCGAGATCCGGTCGGCCAGCCTGCCCGCCGTCGAGCGGCACCTGGCCGACGTCGCCGCCACACACCTGCCGTTCGCGCTGCACCTGCGGGGCACCGGCACGTTCCGTCCGGTCACCCAGGTCGTGTTCGTCGCGGTGGCCGCCGGCATCAGCGAGTGTGAGTTGCTGGCCGCCGCCATCACCGCGACGCCGGACCTTCACCGCAAGACCCGCTTCCCGTACCATCCGCACGTCACCGTGGCGCAGGACGTGGCACCGGAGACCCTGGACCGGGTGTACGAGGATCTGGCCGACTTCTCAGCGATGTTCGAGGTCGACGCGTTCACCCTCTTCTCACACAGCGGAGAGGCTCGGTGGCAGCCGCGTCGGGACTTCCGCCTCGGCGCCTGACCCGTCGGCGACGCGCCGGTAGGTGCGCATCGGCA
Organism: Micromonospora sp. NPDC049175; assembly: GCF_043197345.1. Lineage (NCBI taxonomy): Bacteria > Bacillati > Actinomycetota > Actinomycetes > Micromonosporales > Micromonosporaceae > Micromonospora > Micromonospora sp. NPDC049175. Next base: position 987,387 of record NZ_JBICSY010000002.1, read on the forward strand.
GCCGGTTGCCACGACGGCGGTGGGAGATCGGCGAGGATGATCGCGTGAACGTGATCGGCTGGATCGAAGCGGGCATCGACCGCTGGGTGAGCGCCGCGCGCCACCGGTCGGGGCTCTTCGATCACGTGTGGCGCGCCGGCGCCCTGTACGGGGAGGTGCTGGCCGGGCGGCTGGCCGCCGCGATCGCCTACTACGGCTTCTTCGCGGTGTTCGCCCTCGCCCTTGTCGCGTTCTCCATCTTCGGCGCGATCCTGGAGGACAACGACGACGTCAGCGCCGCGGCAGCCGACTTCCTCAAGGAGAACTTGCCCTTCCTGGACGCCGAGCAGATCGCCAACTCCAGCGGCACGGTCGGTGTGGTCGGCCTGGTCATCCTGGTCTTCACCGGCATCGGCTGGGTGGAGGCCATCCGGTCCTCACAGCGGCTGATGTACCACCTCAACCAGCAGCCGGGAAATCTGGTGATCCGGCGGTTGGTCGACCTGGGCGTGATGATCGGCATCTTCGTGCTGCTCGGCGTCTCGGTCGCGGCGGTGGACGCGCTGGAGTCGTTCCTGCGCTTCCTGTTGCGCAGTACCGGGTCGGTGGGTCTCACCACGGTCAGCGCGGTGCTCAGCGTGCTCGTCAACGCGGTCCTCGCCACCGCGTTGCTGCTCGCGGTGCCCCGGCTGCGGATGAGCCGGTCCCGGCTGCGCCCGGTGGTGCTGCTGGTGGCGGTCGGCATCACCCTGCTGAACACGGTGGGGCGGTACTACGTGGTGCGTACCGAGCGTAATCCGGCGTACACGGTGGTGGCCGGTGCCGTCGGTCTGCTGCTCTACCTCTATCTGCTCAACCAACTCGTGCTGTTCGGCGCCGCGCTCCTCGCCACCAGCAGGAACGGGCGGGTGGTGGACCTGGCCGAGGCCGCCGCCCCGGCGGGCGTGGTCGACGAGGACACCGATCCCGGTACGCCAGGTGGCGCGAGTTGAGGACGGAAGGTGTGCGGATGCTGATCTCGGTCGACCCGGACTCGTCGGTGCCCCCGTACGAGCAGGTCAGGGGGCAGCTCGCCGAGCTGATCGGCGACGGTCGGCTGCCGGTCGGGTGCCGACTTCCCACCGTCCGGCAGCTCGCCGCCGACCTCAGCCTGGCCGTGAACACGGTGGCTCGGGCGTACCGGGAGTTGGAGGCCGCGGGGCTGCTGGAGACCCGCGGGCGCAACGGCACCTTCGTCGCCCCTGGCCGGGACGACGCCGTCGATCGGCTCCAGCGGACGGCGGCCGGCTACGCGGCCGAGGCGGCGCGGCTCGGCGTACCGCCGGCCACCGCGCTCGCCCTGGTCCGCGCCGCCCTGGATGCCGTCCGCCCCGGCTGACCGCCGCAGGTACCCACCAGACGGGCGGAAACTGAGCCGAAAGGCGTCGGCGCTCGCGTTAGCGGACCATGATGAGCCGGTGGGCGCACTCATGACACTTGACCTGCCGGCCGACTCGCCGCTCCTCGGGCTGCCCTGGATCATCACCTTCGGTCCGCTCGGTGACCTCGACGAGTGGGAGCCGGTCGTCTGCGGGCCGTACGAGCGGCCGCACGCGTTGGCGCTGGCCGAGGCGGTGGTGGCCGAGGAGCAACTCATGGCGGTGGTGGAGCCGTTGCTGCCGGCGCTGTCCGCCGACGAGATCCGTAGTGAGATCGCCGCCGCCCAGGTCGCCGCCGAGGACGAGGCCCGCCAGGTCGAGGGGGCCGATCTGTACGGCGACTTCGAGGACGTGATCGACGAGGAGTTGGACGCCGCCGCCGACGAGGCTGGCCACGGTGCGCCCGCCGAACCGCCGGACGAGGCCGAGGTACGTGCCGGCCTCACCCGGATCGCGGCGCTGCTCACCGCGAAGTGAACCCGGCGGGCGTCAGCGGGTCGGCGGGCCGTCCAGCACGCAGAACTCGTTGCCCTCCGGGTCGGCGAGCACCGTGAACCCCTCGGTCCCGGTCTGCCCGACGTCGACGTGCCGCGCACCGAGGCTCAGCAGCCGTCGGACCTCGGCCTCGGGGTCAGCGTCCGCGACCAGGTCGAGGTGCAGCCGGTTCTTGCCCCGCTTGGCGGTGGCGGAGCCCTGCAACCACACGGTGGGCGCGGCGGCCGACGACTGCTCCGGCGGCCAGAGCTTGGCGCTGCCGTCGTCGCCCTGCTCGACCTCGTAGCCGAGCGCCGCGGACCAGAACGCGACCATCACGTCCAGGTCTTCGACGTCGAGTGTGCACTGCGCGACCCGTACCCCCATGGGTTCACCTCCGTAGTGACGGTGCCCGATGCGGTACCCGCGACGGCGGCCGGCAACACCACCGGCGGCACACGGACACCGGCGCCACGCGGAGCGGACTCCGCGTGGCGCCGGTGACACCTCACCCCCCACCACAAGGGGCCGGTAGCCCAGTCGCCCGTCGGCGCGGGGCACAACGAACGACCAGGTCGAGAGGTTGTTACCCGCTCAGCGCCGTTGTAACCAGACAGCCGCGTCGACGGGCAGCAACCGGCCGGCGTCCGGCCCGGTGAGCGCGTCGCTGGCGACGAGCGGCAGACCGTACCCGTCGATCGGGACCGGTGCGCCGCTGAGGTTGACCACGCAGGTCAGTGCGCTGTCGCCGGCGTCGCGGGCGAAGGCCAGCACGCCCGGCTCGCTCTCCAGCCAGGTGATCCCGTCGGCCTCGTCGGCCAGCGCCGGGTGCTGGTGCCGGATCCGCAGCGCGGTCCGGTACAGCTCCAACGTCGAGTCGGGCACGCCGGTCTGCGCGGTGACGGACAGGGCCCGCCAGGTTGCCGGGGTGGGCAGCCAGCTCAGCTCGCTGCCGGCCGGGCCGAAGCCGTACGGGGCCAGCTCGCCGCTCCACGGGATGGGCACCCGGCAGCCGTCGCGGCTCTCGCCGGTGCGCAGGAACGCCGGGTCCTGGCGCAGCTCGTCCGGAAGGTCGAGGACCTCCGGCAGGCCCAGTTCCTCGCCCTGGTAGAGGTAGGCGCAGCCGGGCAGGGCGAGCATCAGCAGGCTGGCGGCGCGGGCCCGGCGCAGCCCTTCGACGCCGTCGCCGTAACGGGTGACGTGCCGCTGCTTGTCGTGGTTGGACAGCACCCAGGTGGTCGGCGCCCCGACGACGCTCGCCTCGGCCAGAGCCGTGTCGATCACCTTGCGGAACGAGTCGGCCGACCAGGTGGCGTCGAGGAAGTCGAAGCTGAACGCCTGGTGCAACTCGTCCGGGCCGATGTAGCGCGCCAGGCGCTGGGGTGTCTCGGCCCACGCCTCGGCGACCGCCATCCGACCGCCGGGGTAGCTGTCCAGGATGGGCCGCCAGGCGCGGTAGATCTCGTGCACCTCGTCCTGGTCGAAATACGGGAGGCGGCCCTTGCCGAGCAGTTCGACCTGACGCTGGCCGGTGGTCGTCGTGCTGAAGCCGACGTCCGGCAGCCCCTCGGCCTTGATCATGCCGTGCGCCACGTCGACGCGGAATCCGTCCACGCCCCGGTCCAGCCAGAACCGCAGCACGTCCTCGAATTCGGCGCGGACCTCCGGGTGCCGCCAGTTCAGATCCGGTTGCGTGGGGTCGAACAGGTGCAGGTACCACTGGCCGTCCGCGACCCGGGTCCAGGCGGGGCCGCCGAAGATGCTCTCCCAGTCGTTCGGGGGCAGCTCGCCGTGTGTGCCCTGGCCCTCGGCGAAGAGGTAGCGGGCCCGCTCCGCCGAGCCGGGCCCGGCGGCGAGCGCGGCGGTGAACCACGTGTGTGCGTGGGAGGTGTGGTTGGGCACCAGGTCGACGATGATCCGCAGACCGAGGGCGTGCGCGTCGCCGATCATCGCGTCGAAGTCGGCGAGGGTGCCGAACATCGGGTCGACGTCCCGGTAGTCGGCGACGTCGTACCCGCCGTCGATCATCGGGGAGGTGTAGAAGGGTGTCAGCCAGAGCGCGTCCACCCCGAGGTCGCGCAGGTACGGCAGACGTTGCCGGATGCCCTGGAGATCGCCGGTGCCGTCGCCGTCGCTGTCGGCGAAGCTGCGGACGTACACCTGGTAGACGACCGCCGAGCGCCACCAGTTGTGATCATCGGTGCGGGGTGGGGTGGCGGTGCTGATCATCGGAGCAATATGCCGCCCGGCAGCTGCAAGAGTCAAGCAGATCTTGCGTAAGGCAGACGTGCGGCGCTCGGCACGACGGCGGTGGAGCCGCGCACCACCAGCTCCGGGCGGAACAGGTACTCCGAGTGCGGAGCGCCGTACCCGTTGATCTCGTCCACCAGCGCGCGGACGGCGGCCACCGCCATCGCGGCGACCGGCTGCCGCACGGTGGTCAGCGGCGGGTCGGTGAAGGCCATCAGCGGCGAGTCGTCGTAGCCGACCACGGAGACGTCGGCGGGCACGCGGAGGCCGCGTTGGCGGGCCGCCCGGATCGCGCCGAGCGCCATCAGGTCGGAACCGCAGACGACGCCCGTGACACCCCGGTCGAGCAGTCGGCCGGCGGCCGCCTCGCCACCCTCCACACCGAACAGCGACAACTCGGCGAGTGGGTCGAGGTTGGCCTCCGCGACACCGGCGAGTCGGGTCATCGCGGAGCGCCAGCCGGCCACCTTGCGCCGCACCGGAACGAACCGGTCCGGGCCGGTGATCAGGCCGATCCGTCGGTGCCCGAGCGCGACCAGGTGGGCGACGGCCAGTTCGGCGGCCTCCCGGTCGTCACAGGAGACGAAGGGGGCGCCGACGTCCGGCACGTGTCCATTGATCATCACGATCGGCAGCGGTCGGGCGAGCAGCGCCCGGTAGCGGTCGTGGTTGGCGGCGGTGTCGGCGTGCAGACCGGAGACGAAGACGATGCCGGAGACCTGCCGGTCCAGCAGCATCTCCACGTACTCGTCCTCGGTCACGCCGCCGGCGGTCTGGGTGCAGAGCACCGGGGTGAACCCGCTCTGCGCCAGGGTCGACTCGATGACCTGGGCGAAGGCCGGGAAGATCGGGTTGTCCAGCTCCGGCACCACGAGGCCGACCAGCCCGGCGCTGCGCTTGCGCAGCCGGGCCGGGCGCTCGTAGCCGAGCACGTCAAGTGCGGTGAGGACGGCCTGCCGGGTCTCCGCTGCCACGCCGGGGCGGTCGTTGAGCACCCGCGACACCGTGGCCTCGCTGACTCCGGCCTGCTGGGCGATGTCGGACAGTCGAGCGCGCATGGCGGCACTTTAGCCCACCGGCAAGTTCTTGCGAGGCGCTCTGCAAACCATTGCAACTCCGGCAACAAGTTGCCGGCTGCGGCCTCCCTGGCTCGCCGACACGACTCGCGGCCGGGGCCGGCGGTAGCGCCGAGGGGCGCCGACGCGCCGACCGGTCGGACCCCCTACTACAAAGTGTCGTTGATGGGGGAGGATGAGCGACGTGGAAGCGCTGCGACTCATCCTCCTCTATGTCCACCTGATCGGCTTCGCCCTGCTGCTCGGCGGCTCGATCGCCCAATACATCAGTGGCCGGCTGCGGATCAACCCGGCGATGCTCTGGGGGGCGGTGATCCAGTTGCTGACCGGGCTCGGCCTCTCCGCGCCGCTGCGCGACGGCGACGAGCCGGCACCCGCGAAACTTGTGACGAAGTTGGTCATCGCGTTGCTGATCTTCGTCATGGTCTTCTTCTCGCGGAAGCGGGACGTGGTAAATCGCGGTCATTTCCTCGCGATAGTCGGTCTGACCCTGGTCAACGCGGCGGTCGCGGTCTTTTGGCGGTAACGTCCGAGGGGGGCCGCCGCCCCCGGGAAACGGACCTTACGGACGCCTGGACACGCCGTTACCAGCACCAGGAGTGACGTGCCCCACGCAAGGGTTACACCCGGGTAACAGGCGCTCAACAGTCGTGCACGATTGTCGGCCGGTGGGTGGGCGCGGGCGTACGCTCCCGTCCGTAACGTGGGACAGCCGGCGGCACACCGCAGGTCGGCTGATGGGCTGCCACCGCACTAGGCGCGGTGTGCAATGGGAAGGAGACGTCTTGCGCTCGGTGCGTGGGATGCGGATCGCCTCGATCGTCGCGGTGGGTGGGCTCGCGCTCACCGCCGCCGCTTGTGGCGAGGCCCCCAAGGATGACAACAACGCCGGCAGTGGCGCCAAGAAGTTCAGCGCCTGCATGGTGACCGACGTCGGCGGCATCGACGACAAGTCGTTCAACGCCTCGGCCTGGCAGGGTCTGAAGGACGCCAAGGCTGCCAACGACAACATCGACATCAAGTTCGTCGCGTCGAAGGCGGAGGCCGACTACGAGCCGAACCTGACGCAGTACGTCAACCAGAAGTGTGACTTCATCCTGGCGGTCGGTGGCCTGATGGCCAACGCCACCTCGAAGATCGCCAAGGCGAACCCCAACCAGGAGTTCGGCATCGTCGACGCGAACCCGGGTGACGCCAACGTCTACCCGATGCAGTTCGACACCGCCCAGGCCGCGTTCCAGGCCGGTTACCTGGCCGCCGGGATGACCAAGAGCGGCAAGGTTGCCACCTACGGCGCCCTGCCGATCCCGCCGGTCACCATCTTCATGGACGGCTTCGTCGACGGCGTGACGTACTTCAACACCACCAAGAAGAAGAACGTCCAGGCGCTGGGTTGGAACAAGGAGACCCAGAAGGGCTCCTTCACCAACGACTTCGCCAAGCAGGACGAGGGCAAGAAGGTCTCCGACGCGCTGGTCGCCCAGGGCGCGGACATCATCATGCCGGTCGCCGGCGGCTCCGGCCTCGGCACCACCGCCGCGGCCAAGGCCTCGGGCGGCAAGTACAGCACCATCTGGGTGGACGTCGACGGCTGCCAGAGCACCCCGGACTGCTCGGCGATCATCACCACCGTGGTCAAGAACATCCCGGAGGCCGTCAAGGAGGCCGTGGTCAAGGCCGCTGGCGGTGACAAGCTGCCGGCCAAGCCGGGCTTCGTCGGCACCCTGGCCAACAACGGTGTCTCGCTCGCCCCGTACCACGACTTCGACAGCAAGGTCCCGGCCGAGCTGAAGGCGGAGATCGACAAGATCAAGGCCGACATCGCCGCCGGCACCATCACCGTCACCTCGAAGGCCCAGCCGACCAAGTGACAACCGGCCGGCCCCTCCGGTGAGATCATCGGGGGGTCGGCGGGGACAGGTACGACCGACCGGCCGCTCTGGCCCCGCGGGTGACCGTGGGGTCGGAGCGGCCGATCGCGCACCACGTCAACCAGGCCGCTCCGGTCGGTTCGACGGCAGCTAGGCTGCACCATCGCTCGCACTCCAGGAGGTTGCGCTGAGACTCGAACTGCGCGGCATCACCAAGCGGTTCGGTGATCTGGTCGCCAACGACCACATCGACCTGACGGTGGAGCCTGGAGAGATTCACGCCCTGCTCGGCGAGAACGGCGCGGGCAAGTCGACACTGATGAACGTGCTCTACGGGCTCTACCAGCCCGACGAGGGCGAGATCCTGGTCGACGGCGAGCCGCTGAAGCTGAAGGGCCCGTCCGACGCGATCGGCGCCGGGATCGGCATGGTGCACCAGCACTTCATGCTGGTGCCGGTCTTCACCGTCGCCGAAAACATCATGCTCGGCGCCGAGCAGACCAGGGGCGGCATCGCCGGCTTCCTGGACCGGCGTCGGGCCCGGCGCGAGGTCACCGAGGTGTCCGAGCGCTACAACCTGCGGGTCGACCCGGACGCGGTGATCGAGGACCTGCCGGTCGGCATCCAGCAGCGTGTCGAGATCGTCAAGGCGCTCACCCGCGACGTCGACCTGCTCATCCTGGACGAGCCGACCGCCGTGCTCACCCCGCAGGAGACCGAGGAACTGCTGACGGTCATGCGGTCGCTCAAGGCGGCCGGCAAGTCGATCGTCTTCATCACCCACAAGCTTGGCGAGGTCAAGGCCATCGCCGACCGGATCACGGTGATCCGACGCGGAAAGACCGTGGGCACCGCGTCGCCGGAGGCCAGCCGGGACGAGCTGGCGGCACTGATGGTCGGGCGCAACGTCCGGCTGACGGTGGACAAGGTCCCGGCCACTCCCGGTGAGCCCGTGCTGGAGGTGGCCGGGCTCGTCGTCGACGACGACCGGCAGATCCGCGCGGTCGACGGGGTGGACCTGACCGTGCGCGCCGGTGAGGTGCTCGGCGTGGCGGGCGTACAGGGCAACGGTCAGACCGAACTGATCGAGGCGATCATGGGCCTGCGGCCGGTGCTCGCCGGCACGGTCAGCCTGGTCGGCGACCGGATCGACGGCTGGAAGCCCAAGAAGGTGCTCCGGGCGGGCGTCGGCTACGTGCCCGAGGACCGCAGCGTGGACGGCCTGGTCAAGGAGTTCAGCGTCGCGGAGAACCTGGTGCTGGACATCTACGACCGGCCGCCGTTCGGCGCCGGGCTCGCGCTGAAGCCGGACGCGATCGCCGCCTCGGCGAAGGAGCGGATCGAGCAGTTCGACGTCCGCACCTCATCGGCCGACGCGGCGGTGGGCACCCTCTCCGGCGGCAACCAGCAGAAGGTGATCGTGGCCCGGGAGCTGTCCCGGCCGCTGAAGCTCTTCATCGCCGCCCAGCCGACCCGCGGCGTCGACGTCGGGTCGATCGAGTTCATCCACAGCCAGATCATCCGCGAGCGGGACATCGGCACCGCCGTCATGGTGGTCTCCAGCGAACTCGACGAGGTGATCGGGCTGGCCGACCGGATCGCGGTGATGTACCGCGGTCGGATCATCGGCATCGTCGGCCCGGACACCCCGCGTGAGGAGATCGGCCTGTTGATGGCCGGCATCAGCCCGGACGTGGCCCACGAGCGCAACCCGGACGCCGTGCCCAGCGACGGGCCGGCCACCGACGGGAGCCCGGCGAGCGACCCGGGCTCCGCGAGCGAGGACGAGGCATGACCAACCCCCCCAACCCGCAGTCCGGCTCGCCGGACAAGGAGCCGGCGAGCGAGGCGCAGGCCGCGCAGAACACGCTCGGCAACACCGAACGGGCCGAGGTGGCGACGAAGCCAGGCAGCCCGGCGCCGCAGCAGAAGCCGAGTCTGGGCCGGTTGTTCATGGACAACCTCTGGGCGGCGAACACCTTCACGGTGACCCTGCTGTCGCTGGTGTTGGCGATCGTGGTCGGCGCGGTGCTGATGATCGTTTCAGATCCGACGGTGCTGTCCACCTACTCGTACATCACCTCCCGACCGTCCGACGCGATCAACTCCAGCTGGACGCTTGTCAGCGAGGCGTACGCGAACCTGTTCAAGGGCTCGGTCTTCGACCCCGAGGCGTTCTCCGCCTGGGCGGACGGCACCGGTAGCTGGCAGGCAGTTCTCGCGCCGATCTCCGAGACGCTCACCTACGCCGCGCCGCTCGTCTTCACCGGCCTGTCGGTGGCGCTGGCCTTCCGGGGCGGCCTGTTCAACATCGGCGCCCAGGGTCAGGCCACCATCGGCGTGATCATGGCGGCTCTGGCCGGCTTCCTGCTGCCCCTGCCTCCCGGCCTGCACCTGCTGGTGGCGGTGCTGGCCGGCGCGCTGGGCGGGGCGATCTGGGGTTTCATCCCCGGCATCCTCAAGGCCCGCGCCGGCGCGCACGAGGTGATCAACACGATCATGCTCAACTACGTCGCCACGTACTTCCTCACCTGGTTGATCGTGCAGAACGGGGTGCAGGACCCGAACCGTACCGACGCGATCAGCAAGGTGGTGGACACCTCCGCCCAGCTGCCCCGACTGCTCGGCGACAACCTGCGGGTGCACGCCGGCATCCTGCTCGCCGTGCTGGCTACCTGGGCGGTGGCCTGGCTGCTGAACCGCTCGACGCTCGGCTTCGAGCTGCGCGCGGTCGGCGCCAACCCGGACGCCGCCCGCACCGCGGGTATCAGCGTCACGCGGACGTACATCCTGATCATGGTCTTCGCCGGCATCCTGGCGGGTCTCGGCGGCTCGAACATGGTGCTCGGATCGACCGCCAGCGCGTTGACCCCGCTCGTGGTCGCGCAGATCGGCTTCGACGGCATCCTGGTGGCCCTGCTGGGGCGGGTGAAGCCCTGGGGGGTGCTGCTCGCCGCGTTGCTGTTCGGGGCGCTGCAGGCCGGCGGCAACCGGATGCAGTCGTACTCCGGGATCTCGCTTGAGCTGGTGACCGTGCTGCAGGCGCTGATCGTCATCTTCATCGCCGCGCCGGCCCTGGTGAAGGCGATCTTCCAGCTCCGGGCCGCGCGCGCCGCCCGGTTGCAGACGAGCCTGGCGAAGGGCTGGTAACTCATGTCCACCATGGCTGTCCCCGACATCGCCGTCGCCCCGGTCGACGAGGGCTTCTGGACCCGGAGCCGCAAGGTCGGCCTCACCCTGCTGGGGCTCGGCCTGCTGGCCGCGGTGCTCTTCGGCGCGCTCGCCACCGACCAGCAGGCCCGGTTCACGCTCAGCGACGACGCCGCCGGCGCCGCACTGGAGATCAACGGCACGATCGGGGCGATCCTGTTCGGGATCATCGCCATCGCCGCCGGTGCGGCCCTGCTCGCCGGGGTGCCGAAGCGGTGGTTCCTCCCCGTGCTCGGGGTGGGGCTTGTCGGCTTCGTGCTGTCGTTCCTCTGCTGGCAGGTCTCCGCCGCGCCGGCCGGGCAGAACTTCATGCCGCTTGTCAACATCATCCGGGGCACGTTCATCCTGGCCCTGCCGTTGATCTTCGGCGCGCTCGCCGGGGTGCTCTGCGAACGCTCCGGTGTGGTCAACGTGGCCATCGAGGGTCAGTTGCTGATGGGGGCCTTCAGCGGCGCGCTCTTCGGCAGCATCTCGGGCAGCGTCTGGGTGGGTCTGGTGGCCGCCGCGATCGGCGGCGCGTTCATCTCGCTGCTGCTGGCCGTGTTCGCCATCCGCTACCTGGTCGACCAGGTCGTCATGGGCATCGTGCTGAACCTGCTCGCGGTGGGCGTCACCGGCTTCCTCTACGAGCGGCTGATGCAGACCGACGCGGCGAAATACAACAGCGCGCCCCGGTTCAGCAACTGGGAGATCCCGCTGCTGAAGGACATCCCGGTGCTCGGGCCGGCGCTGTTCCGCGGCAACATCTTCCTCTACCTCGGCCTGCTGCTGGTCCTGGTGATCCACATCGGGTTGTTCCGGACCCGGTGGGGGCTGCGGACCCGTTCGGTGGGCGAACACCCGATCGCCGCCGACACGCTCGGCGTCAAGGTGCTGCGGGTGCGCTACCGCAACGTGCTGCTGGCCGGTGTGGTCGCCGGCATCGGCGGCGCGTCCTACACGCTGGCGCTCTACTCGTTCACCAAGAACATGATCGGCGGCAAGGGCTTCATCGCGCTTGCCGCACTGATCTTCGGCCGATGGAACCCGACGGGTGCGCTGCTCGCCGCGCTCTTCTTCGGGTTCGCCGACCAACTCGCCACCTACCTGGGCGCGATCAGCAGCTCGATCCCCAGCCAGTTCCTGGCCATGCTGCCCTACCTGGCGACCATCCTGGCGGTCGCCGGCCTGGTCGGTCGGGTCCGGGCACCGGCCGCCGACGGCAAGCCGTACATCAAGGGCTGACCGGCACCGTCTGCCATACCTCTCGTGCCGAAGCCGGGTCGGCCGCCAACGGCGGCCGGCCCGGCTTCCACGGTCAGAGAAGCCCGCTGCGGATCAGCGGGTAGGGCACGTCCTGCCGGCGATCCATCCACCACCCACCCTGGTCGGCGGACCACCAGTAGTAGCCCTCGTCGAGCAGGCCGACCCAGATCGCCAGCAGGTCGGTGAGGGACGCCGTGCGAGCGACGCCGACGTCCTCCGGCTCGGCCGACCAGAGGTGGACGGGCGAGTTGCCGTGCGACGACCGGGCGAGGTCGACGAAGACCAGGTTGGCGTCGAAGGCGAACAACGGCAGCCAGGACGGTCGCCAGTAGCCGTCCCAGTCCCGGTCGTCGGCGGGGTAGTGGGTGCGGCCACACACCCCCAGCATCAGGCTGCGTTCGTCCATCGCCTCGGTCAGGCTGAGGAACTCCCAGCCGCCCGGCCCGACCCGGCTCTCCATGCCCAGGCGGGTCCCTGCCTGTAGGCGACGCACCCCGTCGTGCCAGCCCCACAATCGTCGTACCTCGGCCGGCAGGTGCAGGTCCGACGCCGAAAAGACGGCGGCGAGGTGACCGTCGGATTTTCCGGGGGCGAGCCGTTCGGCGATCGGTGCGCCAATTCGACGCCACTGCGATTCGAGTTGCTCGAGAACTCTGGTCAGGTTCTGGTCAGCGTCAGACACTGTCGCACTGTCGCACGGGTGACCATGCCGGTCGGTGAGGTGTCCCGACCGACCGGCGTTCGTCAGTCCGGGCCTTCCTGTTGTGATCAGAGCGGGTGCGGTGGCGCGGCCGAGTTTCCGAAGGGCGCCCGTGCAGCCGGCCCTGCTCGCTTCTGACCTGGGCTCCTTGGGCAGAATGGTGGCATGACCGACATTGACTGGGCGCGGCTGCGCGCCGCCGCAACCGAGGCGATGCGGCACGCGTACGCGCCGTACTCGACGTTTCCGGTCGGCGCGGCCGCGCTTGTCGACGACGGACGCGTGGTGGTCGGCTGCAACGTGGAGAACGCCGCGTACGGGGTAACGCTGTGCGCCGAGTGCGGGGTGGTCTCCAGCCTGCACGCCACAGGTGGCGGTCGACTCGTCGCGCTGTCCTGCGTCGACGCGACAGGTGAACCGCTGATGCCGTGCGGTCGCTGCCGGCAGTTGCTCTGGGAGCACGGCGGGCCGGAGTGCCTGATCGAGAGCAAGACCCGCCCGCTGCGGATGGCCGAGTTGCTGCCGCACGCCTTCGGTGTGGAGGACCTGGAAGCCGTCACCGGGGAGACGCCGGTGCCTGTGGTGCCCGAGCGGCTGGCCGCCTGGCGTGGGCGCGGCACCGTCTTCGTCCACCCGGACATGTCGGCCGGGCAGCAGGTCTGGACCGCGTACTGGGAGCGGTCGGCCGGCGACGACGTCGGCGCCGAGACCGGGGTGCTGGAGGAGGCCCCGAGCTGGGACGACCCGGCCGAGGCGATCACCTGGGGCCTGGCCCGGACACCGCGCGTGGTGGTGGTCGACGCGACCGGCACCATCTTCTGGGCCGGCGAGGGTGAGCCGCCTTTGGAGATCCCGGTTCGCTGGTCTTGATTGTGGTTGCGGTTGGGGGCGGGGGCCGACCGTGCCCGGCTCCGGGCGGTCAGGCTTGATCCCTCCGCCGGGCACGGTCGGCCCCCGCCCCGACCTGGGCACGGGCCGCCGGTCGGTTCCTCCAAATGACTAGGGAAGATCTTTTGATGAGTGGTTTTGCTGCTGTTGACGTTATTCGGGTCAAGCGGGACGGCGGGGTGCTGTCGGACGCGCAGATCGACTGGGTGGTCGACGCGTACACCCGGGGGGTTGTCGCCGACGAGCAGATGTCGGCGCTGGCGATGGCGATCCTGCTCAACGGCATGACCGGCCCGGAGATCGCCAGGTGGACCGCCGCGATGATCGCCAGCGGTGAGCGGCTGGACCTCTCGGCGGTACGCCGGCCGACCGTCGACAAGCACTCCACCGGCGGCGTCGGCGACAAGATCACGCTGCCGCTCACCCCGCTCGTGGCGGCGTGCGGCGCGGCCGTGCCGCAGCTGAGCGGCCGTGGTCTCGGGCACACCGGCGGCACGCTCGACAAGTTGGAGTCCATCCCGGGCTGGCGGGCCACGGTGAGCAACGACGAGTTCATCGCCCAACTGGACGAGGTCGGCGCGGTGATCTGCGCGGCCGGTGCCGGGCTCGCCCCCGCCGACCGCAAGCTGTACGCCCTGCGCGACGTCACCGGCACCGTGGAGGCGATCCCGCTGATCGCCAGCTCGATCATGAGCAAGAAGATCGCCGAGGGCACCGGCGCGTTGGTCCTCGACGTCAAGGTCGGCTCGGGCGCCTTCATGAAGTCCGTCGACCAGGCCCGCGAGCTGGCCCGCACGATGGTCGAGTTGGGCGGGGCGCACGGAGTTCGGACGGTCGCCCTGCTCACCGACATGTCCACCCCGCTCGGCCTGGCCATCGGCAACGCGGTGGAGGTGACCGAGTCGGTCGAGGTGCTGGCCGGTGGTGGCCCCGCCGACGTGGTGGAGCTGACGCTGGCCCTGGCCCGGGAGATGCTCGACGCGGCCGGCCTGCCGGACGCCGACCCGGCGGCGGCGTTGCGGGACGGCCGGGCGATGGACTCCTGGCGGGCGATGATCCGCGCGCAGGGCGGTGACCCGGACGCGCCGATGCCGACCGCCAACGAGGTCGAGGTGGTCCGCGCCGAGCGGGACGGGCACGTCGCCGCCGTCGACGCGTACGCCATGGGGGTTGCGGCGTGGCGGCTCGGCGCGGGCCGGGCCCGCAAGGAGGACCCGGTGAGCGTGCCCGCCGGGGTGGTGTTGCACAAGCGGCCGGGTGACCCGGTGCGGGCCGGTGACCCCCTCTACGAGCTGCGCGCCGAGGACCCGGCGCGGATTCCGGCGGCGCTTGCCGAGGCCGCCGACGCGGTGCGGATCGCGTCGACCGCCGGGGCGGCGACGCCGCTTGTCATCGAGCGCATCGGCTGAGGCGAACCCGGGGTCGGGGTGCCATGGTGCAGGTCCCCTGGGAGCGCTATTGTCGCAGGCCAAGGGGGGACAACCGGCCTTGAGCCGGCGCGAGCAGACAGGAAGACCCGCCGTGACAGTTGCTGCTCCCGACCCACGCGAGGTGCGCGAGGCGAGCCTGGACGAGCTGTCCCGGCTCGGCCTGCCGCTGCCGCCGGCCCAGTTTCCGCTGGTCTGGGAGCCGGGTGACGCGATCGATCTTCGTCCCACTGTGGAGATCGAGGCGCGGATCGCGGTGCTGCACCTGATCCTGGCGCGCTGCTTCGGGATGCCACCGGAGGCGGCGATGAGCTGGCTGCTCGGCTCGCATCTGGTCGAGATGGTCACGCCCCCGGAGTGGCAGTTCGTGATGGGCGGCAAGGGTGACCACCGCTCGTTCGTGCTGCACCACGACGCGCTCTTCGCGCTGGCCTGGGTGCTCGGCTTGAGCAAGCAGCTCGACCCGACGCTGGCCGTCGACGAGCGGCTGGTCGAGCAGTTGCCGCACATCGCCGAGGGCGAGACGTTCCCGCACTGGCGGACCCGGATCCTCACCGCGCCGCAGCACCCGGCCGACGCGGCCGCCCTGCTCGACCTGCACTACTGCCTGGACTGGGCGTACCTGGAGACCGAGCGCGGTGGTCGGCGTGCCCCGGGCCTGATCGACGCGAACGCGATCGGGCAGCGCCGTTGGGCGCTGGAGTGGGCGGTGATCCTGCGCGGGCCGTACCACGACGAGCCGCCGGGCTGGGAAGAGGTAGACCTCTCCACCTGAGTTCAGCGAGGTCGGTACGCGTCCACCCGGACGGCCACGGTCACCCGGACCGGCTCGGGCAGCGCGGCCAACCGGGCGGTGAGCGCTTCGGGGTCGGTGTGCCACGCGTTCGGGCCCATCCCCACCAGGGTGGCGACCTCCGGCCGGGTCAGGGTCAGCTCCGCCCGGTGCACCGCCGAGCTGACCGCGGTGAAGTGCCCGCCCAGGCTGCCGGTCACCCGGTCGGCCTTGTCCGGGTCCACCCGCAGCAGGCCCAGCGCGCCCACCAGCTCACTGAGGTGGTCGGTGTCGGGTGTGACCACCAGCAGGGTGCCGGCCGGGTCGAGCACCCGGTGGAACTCCGGGCCGTTACGCGGGGCGAAGACGTTCAGCAGCACGGCGGTCGAGGCGTCCGCGAGCGGCAGCCGCTGCCAGGTGTCGGCGAGCGCCGCGGCGGCCCGGGGGTGCGCGCGGGCCGCGCGGCGCAGCGCCGGCTTGGACACGTCCAGGGCCAGACCCACGGCGTCCGGCAGCGCCGCCAGCACCGCGCCGAGGTAGCGGCCCGTGCCGGCGCCGGCATCCACCACCAGGGGGTACGCCCCGACGCCGGGCTCCGGAGTTGGGACCGTGGACGTCGCGGCCGAGGCGCGGAGCCGTGCGACGGCCTCCGTCGCGGCGGCGGCGAGGGCGGCCGAGATGACGTCGTAGTGCCCGGCGGCCTGGAAATCCGCACGGGCCGCGACCATCTCGGCGGTGTCACCGACGTGCGGGGCCCGACCGGTGAGCAGGTTGACGTAGCCCTGGCGGGCGATGTCGAAGCTGTGCCGCCGCGGGCAGCGCAGCGCCCCCGTGTCGGTGGCCTGCCCCAGTGGGTCGCCGCAGACCGGGCAGCGCAGCCGGTCGAGGATGCGGGGGTCCACGTCAGGCCGTCGGGCCGCGTCGCGCGCGGACCCTCACCGTGGTGCTCCCATGCCGCCCAGCTTAGTTCGGGCCGGGTCCGGGCAGGCCTTGCGGACCTGTGCCCGGGGCGGCCGATCGGGGACGACGCGGTTCTACCGCACGTAGCTGCTGGCCTGCGATCCCAGGACGTTCAGGAGGGCCAGCGCCTCGGCGCCGGGCGAACCCGGTGGTGCGGTGAAGAGCACAAGGAACTGGTCGCGGTCGGTGAGGGTGAGTGTGTCGCAGTCGACGGTGATCTCGCCGACGGCCGGGTGGCGGAAGGTCTTGGTGAGCATCGGCGCGGCCTGTACGTCGCGTCGTTCCCAGAGCCGGGCGAAGTCGGGGTTCGTGGCGCGGAGGTCGTCGACGAGGCCGGTGATCTCGGGATCCGTGGGGTAGCGGGCGAGGGTGGCGTGGAGCTGCATCACGACGCTGAGCCGGAGATCGGCGGCGTCGGAGACCCCGAACAACCTCGCGTCGCCCTGCCGCGGCCCGGGGAAGGCTCGGCGGGCGAGGTTGCGGTCCTGGGCGGTGAGTGGGGCGAAGTCCTCCATGAGCGCGGCGGCGAGGTCGTTCCAGGCGAGGACCTCGAACGCGGCGGACATCACGAAACCGGCCGTCTGCGGCAGCCGCTCAAGCAGAGTGAGGACGCTGGGGCGGACGTCGCGCCGGTGCAGTCCGGTACGGCTCGGCGCGGTGCCGGCGAGGACGTGGAGGTGGCCGGACTCGGCGTCGCTGAGCCGCAGCGCGCCGGCGATCCCGGCCAGGACGTCACCCGACGGCCGTGGTGCCCGGCCCTGCTCGAGTCGGACGTAGTACTCGGTGGAGACATGGGCGAGAACCGCCACTTCCTCCCGGCGAAGACCTGGCGTCCGGCGCCGCGGGCCGGACGGGAGGCCGACGTCCTGCGGGCGGAGCCGCTCGCGGCGACTGCGGAGAAACGCCCCGAGTTCCTGCCTGTCCATGCGTCAAGTATGCGCAGGTCGGGGCAACGGAGCCTGGTACAGACTGTGCCTGCATCCGGCCGCGATCCCGTCGGATGGTTGGCTCATGACCGACAACACACACATCGCAGACAACGCACCCGGCGGCCTGCTCACCGGCAAGGTCGTCCTCATCACCGGCGCCAGCCGCGGCATCGGCGCGGCCGCCGCCCGGCTCTTCGCCACGGAGGGCGCGGCCGTCGTGCTCGCCGCCCGCAGCGCCAGCGCCCTGGACACCATCGTGACCGAGATCCGCGCCGGCGGCGGTGTCGCCGACGCGGTCGCCCTGGACCTGTCCGACCGGGCCAGCATCCGTGCCGCCGTCGACCGGGTCGAGCGACTGCACGGTCGGCTCGATGGCGCCTTCAACAACGGCGGGGTCGTGCAGCAGCAGGTCGGCCCGCTCGACACCACGAGCGATGAGGACATCGAGCAACAATTCGCCGTCAACTTCCTCGCCCACTGGACCGCCATGAACGCCGAGGCCGCGCTGATGCGCCGCGGCGGCGGCGGAGCGATCGTCAACACCTCCAGCATCGGCAGCCGCCGCGCGAACCCCGCCCTGCCCGCCTACGGCGCCATGAAGCGCGCTCTCAACAGCATCACCGAGACCGCCGCGGTGACCTGGGCGCCCGAGGGCATCCGGGTCAACGGCATCACCCCCGGCGGCACCCTCACCGAGATGATGCGGGAGTGGGAGGCGATCAGCCCCGGCATCATCGAGGCCAGCAGCGCGGCGACCCCGCTCGGCCGGATGGCCGAGCCCCGCGAGGTCGCCGAGGCGGCCGCGTGGCTGCTCAGCGACCGCGCCTCGATGGTGACCGGCGCGATCCTGCCGGTCGACGGCGGCGCCGGCGCCTGAGCGGAGCGGCCAGGACGCAGGTCGACAGCGGCGGCGCACCGAGGTGAGCGACCTCCTACACCCGGTCACACCCGTCGCTGACTAGGGTCTGAGCATGGTCGCAACTATCCGGTACGAGGACATTGTCAAGGTTCCGAAGGCGCTGCTGCACGACCACCTGGACGGCGGGCTGCGGCCGGCGACGATCGTCGACCTGGCCGCGGAGGTGAGCCACGAGCTGCCCACCACCGATCCCGAGGCGCTCGGACGCTGGTTCGTGGACGCCGCCAACTCCGGCTCCCTGGAGCGCTACCTCGAGACGTTCGCGCACACCGTGGCGGTCATGCAGACCCCATCCGCGCTGCGTCGGGTGGCCCGCGAGTGCGCACTGGACCTGGCCGCCGACGGGGTGGTCTACGCCGAGGTGCGCTTCGCCCCGGAGCAGCACCTGGAGCAGGACCTGACCCTGGACGAGGTCGTCGAGGCGGTGCTGGCCGGGTTCGCCGAGGGCACCGCCCAGGCCGTCGAGGCGGGCCTGACCATCCGGGTGGGCACACTGCTCACCGCGATGCGCCACGCCGCCCGTTCGCAGGAGATCGCGGAGCTGGCCGTGCGGCACCGCGACGCCGGGGTGGTCGGCTTCGACATCGCGGGCGCCGAGGCGGGCTTCCCGCCCACCCGGCACCTGGACGCCTTCGAATACCTGCAACGGGAGAACTTCCACTTCACCATCCACGCCGGCGAGGCCTTCGGTCTGCCGTCGATCTGGCAGGCGATCCAGTGGTGCGGGGCGGACCGGCTCGGCCACGGGGTACGGATCGTCGACGACATCGCCTCCGACGGATCGCTCGGTCGGCTGGCCGCGTACGTGCGGGACAAGCGGATCCCGCTGGAGCTGTGCCCCTCGTCGAACGTGCAGACCGGCGCGGTGGCCTCGATCGCCGACCACCCGATCGGCCTGCTGCGGGACCTGCGGTTCCGGGCCACCGTCAACACCGACAACCGGCTGATGAGCGGCACCTCGATGTCGCGGGAGATGTCGCTGCTGGTGGAGACGTTCGGCTACGGCTGGAAGGAGTTGCAGTGGTTCACCATCAACGCGATGAAGAGCGCCTTCATCCCGTTCGACGAGCGGCTGCGGATCATCGATGAGGTGATCAAGCCGGCGTACGCCGAACTGCTGGCCTGACTCCCGCTCAGCCGTGCGGGTGGCCAGCGAGCAGGCCGGCCACCCGACGCAGCACCTCCCGGGCACGGGCCGACTCCGCGCCCAACCCGGTCTGCCGGCGCAGCACCGCGGGCTCGGCCCGCAGCAGCGCCACGCCGCGCCGGACCAGCACCCGGGGTGCCTTGCGCTGCTCGGACAGGTCGCGGACCAGCCGGCGCAGGAAGGTCGCACCGCGCGGCCGGCGCAGCGCGTACGCTCCGGCGAGCAGTCCGAGGCGACGACACTCCTCCACGATCTCGGCGGCGAAAATCCCTTCGGCCACGAAAAGTGGCGATCCGGCGAGATCAAATGACCGGGTGGCCACCCGTCGATCTGCGCCGATCGCATAAACCGGCACATCGGCTCGACCCTCGCGAGCTAGTCGGGCAATGATTTCCACCGCACTCGGGGCGTCCCAGGACTGCGGTGATTCCCAATCCACCTGGTCGTTTCGTCGCGGCAACGTAGGGTCATCGCCGTCTTTGTAGAAGTCGTCCAAGCAGAGCACCGGCAGGCCGGTTTGCTGCGCTATGTACGACTTTCCGGACCCTGATGGACCGGCGAGCAGGACAACGCGGTGCGGATGTTCCATTACCTTCAGTTACTCCGGCCAGACGGACTGCTATCAAATCGCATCAACATCTCATCACACCTTCGGTAGGTGACAACCTGGGCTTTCTTCTTGTCGACGGGCGTGATGGAATCTCGGGGGTCCGACCCGCCGGGTCGGTCGCTGGGCGTTGCCCGGAGGCAACGCGTTCAAGCTGTAAATCGCGAGGGCGGTGACGTGAGCAAACGGCCAAAGACGGCGGGCTCCTTCCTGTCGCGGCTGCGCCGGCCGGCCAGCCGGCTCCGGGACATGCCGATCTGGTCCAAGCTCGGTCTCATCATGATCGTGCCGACCATCGCCACGGTCGTAGTGGGCACCAGTGGTCTTGTCGACCACGTGGAGACGCTCAACAATGCCAATCGAGCCGGCGACCTGGCCAACCTGTCGAGCTATTCGGGTGACCTGGTCGACGCTTTGCAGGACGAGCGGACCGCCGCCGTGCTGCTGCTCGGCGCGGACGGCACGCAGCCGACAGCGCAGTACCAGGAGGCCTACAACCGGGTGAACTCCCGGGTGGATCAAGAGGCGGGTCCCTACCGGCAGCAGCGCACCGAGGTCGAGGACCTGCCGAGCAGCCTCGAGACACTGCTCGACGGCATCGACCAGAACCTGCAGGACCTGTCCGGCATCCGCAGTCAGGTGTTCAACGGCAAGCTCGCGCTCACCGAGACCGTCCAGGCGTACGAGGGTCTGATCAGCGACCTGCTCGCCATCCGCGACTCGGCCACACAGCTCGCCGGCGACAACGACCTGAGCGACCGGATGCGCGCCGCCGCGGCGGTCGCCCGGGAGAAGGAGTTCCTCGCCGCACGCCGGGTCGTGGTGCACCGCGCGCTGGGCGTGAAGGGCGGTCAGCGCCTGACCCCCGCGCTGCGCACCGACTACATCGCCAGCGGCACCGGCCAGCAGCAGGCGCTGCAGAGCTTCAAGGCCGTCGCCACCCCGGACGACGCGAAGTTCCACGACCAGACGGTCGCGGGCGGCGACCGTCGGGAGGCGCAGAACTACACCGGCTGGATCGACGGCAACACCACTGGCGACATGCGCGGCGCGCCGTTCAAGCCGGACCAGTGGGAGGCCGCCATGACGGCCAACGCCCGGCTGATCCGCACCGTCGAGCGGAAGCTCGACGGTGAGGTGGTCACCGGGGCCAACACCCTCCGCGCGGACGTCCAGCGCCAGGTTTTCCTGGAAACCGGCCTGCTGCTCAGCATGCTGCTCCTGGCCATCCTCTTCGCGTACCTGGTCGCCCGCTCGATGGCCCGCTCGCTGCGTGAGCTGCGCCAGGGCGCGCTGTCCGTCGCCCAGTACGGCCTGCCGCAGGCGGTGGCCCGACTGCGCGACCCGCAGGTCGTCGGGCAGCTCTCCCCGGTGCAACTGGCCAACCAGATCGCCGAGCCGCTACCGGTGCGCAGCAGGGACGAATTCGGTCAGGTGACCGAGGCGTTCAACGCCGTCCACCTGGAAGCCGTCCGGACGGCCGCCGAGCAGGCCGCACTGCGTGCCTCCGTCGCGACCATGTTCGTCAACCTGGCCCGCCGTTCACAGATCCTGGTCGACCGCCTCATCGGGCACCTCGACCGGCTGGAGCGCGGCGAGGAGGACCCGGACCGGCTGGCCGAGCTGTTCCAGCTCGACCACCTGGCCACCCGGATGCGCCGCAACGACGAGAACCTGCTGGTGCTCGCCGGTGCCGACTCCACCCGCGTCCAGCGGGAGCCGGCCGCGCTCATCGACGTGCTGCGCGCCGCGCAGTCCGAGGTCGAGCACTACACCCGCATCGAGTTCGGTGTCATCGACCGCGACATCGAGGTCGCCGCTCACGCGGTAAACGACCTGGTGCACCTCGTGGCGGAGCTGTTCGACAACGCCACCGCGTTCTCGCCGCCCGACTCGCAGGTGATGGTCGAGGCCCGCCGGGTCGGTGACCGCTCCTCGCTCTACGTCGAGGACCGCGGCATCGGCATCAGCGCCGAGCAGTTGCAGGATCTCAACGAGCGGCTCGCGACGCCGCCGCAGGTGGACGTGGCGGTGTCCCGGATGATGGGCCTCGTCGTGGTCGCCCGGCTGGCGTCCCGGCACGGTGTCCGGGTCGAACTGCGCCCCGGATCCGACCGCGGCACGGTCGCCGACGTGACCCTGCCCACCTCGGTGCTGGTGCCCCGTGCGCTCTCCGGCCGGGTGCAGCAGCCGCCGGCACTTCCCGCGGCCGGCGGTCCTCAGCACGGTGCGCCCGCGCCGGTCTTCGGCGCGCTGCCCGCGCTGGGCAACCACCCGCGCTCCAGCGAATCCGGCAACCAGGTCACCCTCGGCGGTCGTCCGTTCGAGCCCGCGACGCGCAACGGTGCCGGCACCCCCGCCAACGCCGGTGCGTACGGTTCGATGCCGGCCTGGTCGGATCTGACCGGTGCGGCCGGAACGAACGGCGTCAACGGCGGCGACGGGTTCACCCCGAGGCCGGCCAACGGCCAGCCGATCGATCCGCTGCCGCAGCGCCGCTCCGGGGACGACACCCCGACCACCGGTCAGCAGCCGTCCATTCCCCGGCAGTTGCCGAGCAGCCCCGAGACGTACCCGTACTCGGCGCCGCCGGTCTCCGCGCAGCCCTACTCCGGCGCGCCGGTCTCCGCCTCGCCGGCCTCGGGTCAGCCGTACTCCGGGCAGCCCTACTCGGGTGCGCCGTACGGCGGTCCGCCGGTGTCCGCGGCCCCGGCCTCCGGTCAGCCGTACGCCGGTCCGCCGGTGTCCGCGTCGCCGGCCTCCGGTCAGCCGTACTCGGGTCAGCCGTTCTCGGTGCCACCCGCCTCCAGCCAGTCGTTCAGCGGGTTCGCGCCCCGATCCGCGCCACCCGCGCAGGCGCCGAGCGTCCCCGCGCCGCCGGCCTGGCCGCCGGTGCCGGGCGGCGACCGGGACGCGGTGACCCCGCCGGTGCCGGAGCGGCTCGCCGCCGCCCTGGACATGACGACGGAGCTGCCGCGGGTGCCGCGACCCGGCGAGCAGCCGGCCGCAGCCCAGCCTCCGGTTCCCGCGCCAGCCCCGACGCCGGCGCCGGCACCGCAGACCCGGCCGACGCCGCAGCAATCCCAGGCGCAGAACCGGCAGCGGTACGCGGACGAGACGATGGAGCTGCCGATCTTCCGGGAGCTGGAGTCGGCCTGGTTCCGCACCCGCCGTCCGGGCTCCGAGGAGTCCGCGGCTGATGCCCAGCCGAGCACGAACGGCGACACCGCGACCCAGCAGTTCGCCACGGTCGAGGCTACCGGTCGGACAGTCCACAAGACACCACCCGGGACGACAGGTAACACGCCGATGGCAGACACTCCGATGTCCGGAGGAGCGCCGCGGGACAACGGCTCCACAGCGAGCGAGGGCACCCGCCCCGGCCTCGCCGAGAGCCTGCCGAACCGCCGGCCCCAGCCGCAGCAGAGCAACGGCTGGCAGACCGCAGCCGACGATGGTTGGCGTGCCGCCTCGGCCGCGGCCGGCGCGGTGCCGGTGAGCGAGACCACCACTACCGGCCTGCCGAAGCGCAAGCCGATGGCGCAGCTCGTGCCGGGTGCGGTGGAAAAGCCCACCACCTCGGTCCAGCGCCGTTCTCCGGAGGCGGTCCGTGGACTGCTCTCCGCCTACCACCGGGGCGTGCAGCGAGGGCGTAGCACCTCGGACAACCCGACCAACCCGGAGGCGACTCCGGGAGGGCAATCCTCGCAGTCTGGCTCAGGCCCGGTGGCCGGGAGCGGGCAGAAGGAGCAAGAAGGATGACAACTACGCAGGATCTTGGTTGGCTGCTGGCCAACTTCGCCGACCGGGTGCCCGGCGTCGCGCATGCGGTCGCCGTCTCGGCGGACGGCCTACTCCTCGCGTCGTCACGGGATCTGCCGCGCGACCGGGCGGATCAGCTTGCCGCGATCTCATCGGGTCTGGTCAGCCTGACCCAGGGTGCAGCCCGCTGCTTCGAGGGAGGGGCGGTGTTGCAGACCGTGGTGGAGATGGACAATGGCTTCCTGTTCCTGATGTCCATCTCCGACGGTTCGTCCTTCGCCGTGCTGGCCGCCCGCAGCTCCGACGTGGGCCAGGTTGGCTACGAGATGGCGCTGCTTGTCGACCGGGTGGGCGACGCCCTGACCCCGCAGCCGCGTGCGGCCGCGGGCATGCTTGGCTGACGCCTCGCCGATCGTGAGGTCGGCACGACTGCAACGACGACAACGACGGGTTTCACCGGTGGGAGCCGGTAGCGGGTACGAAGGAGGTGAGCGGCGAGATGGCCGATCGTGACGAACCAACCGGAGCGCTGGTCCGTCCATACGCCGTGACCCGTGGTCGTACCCGTCCTCGGCTCGACATCGCGCTGGAGGCGCTCGTCGAGACGACGGTGCGCGGCCGGGCCGCTGCCAATGGCAACGGCGGCCAGGGCCGCGAACACCAGTACATCGCCGCGCTGTGTGACGGACGCGTGCAATCGCTCGCAGAGATCGCGGCGCGGATGCAGCTCCCGCTCGGTGTGGCCCGGGTGCTCATCGCCGACATGGCGACGGACGGCCTGGTCGCGGTCCACGAGCCGACCATTTTGGACGACTCCGACGACGCGGTGGGCACTGAACTGCTGGAGAGGGTGCTGAGTGGACTTCGCAGGCTCTGACATGTCGCACCGCCCACCGAACCCGAGTGGGCGCGTGACGTCGGCGAAGATCGTTATCGCCGGTGGATTCGGCGTCGGCAAGACGACGCTGGTCGGCTCGGTCTCGGAGATCACGCCGCTGACCACCGAGGCCATCATGACCTCCGCCGGCGTGGGCGTCGACGACAACCGGCAGGTGCCGGGGAAGACGACGACCACGGTGGCTATGGACTTCGGCCGGATCTCGATCGACCGTGACCTGATTCTGTACCTGTTCGGTACGCCGGGTCAGACCCGGTTCTGGTTCATGTGGGACGAACTGGTCCGGGGCGCCATCGGTGCGGTCGTGCTGGTGGACACCCGCCGGCTGGCCGACTGCTTCGCGGCGATCGACTTCTTCGAGCACCGACGCCTCCCGTACCTGGTGGCGATCAACTGCTTCGACGGGATGCAGTACCACGACCCGCAGGACGTTCGGGACGCCTTGGCGATCTCGAGCGACGTGCCGGTGGTGGCGTGCGACGCCCGTAACCGGGAGTCGACGAAGCACGTGCTGATCTCGCTTGTCGAGTACGTGCTCACCATGCGCCGTACGCGCGCGGTGGCCCCGGCCTGATCGGGCACCGCAGGCCCGGTGGTGGCTCCGGCCGCCACCGGGCGTTTCGCCCTGCCCGTCGTGCTGCTGGTGCCGGCGGGCACCCCACGCCGCCTTCTTGAGCTCTGGCGGATGTCTGCCCCGCTCGGGGAACTGACGTCCGGCCTGGGTCTTCGAGGGGCGGCGTTTTCGCGTCGACGTTCCGTCCCGCCGACACGATCGCGCCCCCAGTCGGCTGACTGGGGGCGCGATTCGCGTGTGGTGGGGGAGCTGCTGACGGTCAGGACTGGTAGCCGGCGGAGCGGTACTCGTACTCCCGGTCGTCGTCCCGGTCGCCGTGGTCGCGGCTGAAGTCCCAGCCACCGGCCGCCTCGCGGCCGGGTCGTCCGCCTACCGCGAAACCGCCGATCTCCTGCCCGCGACGCCAACCGCGGAAGTAGCCCGTGGTGTTCTCCGCGAGGCTCGCCGCATCACGCACTATGCGCAATGGGCGCTCCTCGCGTATCGGGGAACCGGGGACCAGATTGGCCTGTGGCACGCGCTTGGGCAGCCCGGCGTTTGTCGCGGCTCCCACCGCGGGGCGGGCTGCCTGCTCGGCGGCCTGCCAGCCGGTGTCGGCGGTGGTCGACCAGTCCAGGTCGGTCTCCTCGGCCTGCCCCACGAACCAGGCCGACTTGGCCTGCGCGAAGATCAGCAGGTCGCCGTCGCCCTCGTCGGCGACAGGTGGTGGCCGGTGCTCGACCGGAGGCGTTCGGCGCTCCAGCGGAGGCGGCCGGTGCTCCAGCGGAGGCGGCCGGTGCTCCACCGGGGGTGGCGGCCGGTGCTCGGCGGCGCGTGCGGCCGCTCGGCCGTTCCGCGCGGCCTGCTCCCGGTCGACCAACCGCAGCGGCGGCGTCTCCAGGTGCGGGTCCGCCTGTGGGCTGAGCCCCTCACGCAGCGCCCGATCAGCGAGTGGCGGTGGCTCCACCAGGCGCAGCATCGGGGGCTCCTGCGGCAGGTCGTCCGCCAACCAGGGCGGGGTGACCCGACCGTCGGCGCGACCCGGGTCGGTCGGAGGGTCGATGCCGCGGCTGCCGCCGTAGGGATAGGCCGCCGGGTTGTTCGGTGGGCTGTCGGCCGGGTCCTCCGGGTTGTTGACAAGCGGCCAGTTGGCGCGGGAGCCGGGCGGTGCCGACTCCTGACCAGGCCGGGGAGTCGGCACCGGAATGCTGAGATCGGTGGCGCTGAACCCGCCCGTCGGCGGCTCGTCGACCGGGCGTTGCAGGTGACTCGGCCGGGGTTCGCCGTTGGTCTTCGGGCGGGGCGGGATGACCGTACGCTGCCGTTCGGCGCGCGCATTGTTGATCGCGGCGGTGGTCAGCGTCGGCCGGAACGGCTCACCGGCCTCGGCCGGAGGCACCATGCCGCGCTGCGCCGGCGCGATCGGGGTGATCCCGGGCGGCGGAGGCGGCGGCGAGGAGACCGGCCGGTTGGTCGGGCCGTCGATCCGGCTGGGGAGCGGCTCGCTGCGACTGGGCAGCGTGGACGCCGGCGGCCCAGCCATCGCCGCCGGAGTCATCGGCGCGGGTGCGACAGGCGGCGGCGTGACCGGGGCGGGTGCGACAGGCGGCGGCCCGAGCGGACGGGGTGACGCCAACGGCGCGTTACCGGGGACCGGCTCGGGACGGCTGCGCCGACCGACGGCGGGTGCCGGGTCGGCGGCTGGCGTGGGGGGTCGGACCGACCGCAACCCGGCGTTGGTGCCGGCGAGACCGGTCAACCCGGCGTTGGCGCCGGTCAATCCCGCGTTGGCGCCGGTCAACCCGGCGTTGGCACCGGCCAGGCCGGTCAGCTCACCGACCGACTCACCACGGCGGGCAGCGGCCCGGCGCCCAGGCGCCTGGGCGGGCGTGCTGACCCGAGAGCTGAGGGCGCTGACCAGCGCCTCACAGCCCGCGTCGCAGGCTCGTACGGAAGCGACGGCCTGGCGGACCGTCTCGGCCACCGCGGACGTGAGAGCCCGGTTGACCGCCGCGCGGCGCGGCGTCTCGGAGATGGCGACCCGCAGTGCGGTGACCGCCTCGTTGATTTCCTCGGCGTCGGCGACCCCGTCGGCGGCGAGGTGCGCGGCGATCGCATCCGCCGCGACCGACACCTCGCGGCCCCGGGCGACGGTGCCGCCGAGCATGCCCGGCTCGGGCAGCGCGTCCAGCACCGCGAGCGAGACCGGCTCGGCCGGGTCCGGGTACGCCCGCAGGGCCGCCGGGTAGAGCTCACGCAACACCTCACGCAGCGCCACGGCGGCGGAGTGTCGACCGCTGGCCAGGGCGGCGTGCGCGGCGAGCACCTGCTTGTAGCCGGCGAGGTCCCGGGGCGCCGGCAGGGTGACCGCGGAGAGCGCGCCCGCCTGCAACGCACGGGCCAGGCCGACGGCCCGTCGTTCGGCCGGAGGCGACTGCATCTCCTCCAGCGAGTCGTCGTCGGCGAACCGCTCGGCGAAGTCGTCCACCGAGTCGTCGTCGGCAATGGCCAAGGGTCGCCCCGCCGCGCTCAGCAGCGAGGTGACCGTGTGGTCGTCACTGTCGGCGGCGATGGCCGCTCCGCTCGGCCCGCCCGACCGCTCCACGAGCAGCGCGACGAGCTGGGCGTAGCCAGCGGCGTCGTCGCTGATCTCGCAGACATGCAGCAGACGGCCTGCGTCGTCGACCACAGCGGACGTCAGCGTCGAACCGGCGGAGGCCGGTCGGTCAGCCGGATCCGCCGAGGCCAGACCGCAGTAAACGCGCACGAGCGCCACGGCGTCGTCCTCCTCCCGGGACAGGTCTTTCCTCTGCCAGCAACTGATGCTCCCCGGTACGGGTCAGTCGCGCCAGTCCACCACCGCAGAGATCTTGCCGACAATGGTGCGCCAACCCAAACTCGCGGTCTGTGCTCCGATCTTCTTCAGCCGCCGTCGACCCAGGAAAGCACCGATTCCGCCGTTGGCGGTGGCCCGCAGCGCCTCGTCCAGGTCGTCGAGGCTGGAGCCGGCGGAGAGCATGTCCAGGACCGCAGGCAGCCGCAATGCGTACGAGATGTCGCGGGCGATCTCGCCGGCCTCGATCAGCAGGGTCGAATCCCAGGTGTCGTGGCCACCGCGCAGGTTCTCCACGACCAGGTCGAGTTCGTAGTTGTCCTCGTCCAGTGGAACGATATCGGCCGGCTCCACCCGTTCGGCCAATTCATTCCAGCTGTCCAGTTGGGACAGATCGTTTGGCGCGCCGGACCGGATGAAACTGACCAACGACTCGGGGGTCTTGAACAGCAGCAGCTTGCCCCGGTGGCTGAGGAAGACCGGCACCTCCTCGTCGTCCGCCTCGTCCGGGACGTCCTCGTCCGCCTCGTCGCCCTCGGCCTCGTCCTCGGCCTTGCCGTCGGCGCGGCGGCGCGTCGACTCGTCCTCGTCGCTCTCGGCGAACTCCTCGGCCAGGTCCTCGTCGAGGATGACGACCGTCTCGTCGTCCTCCTCCTCGACGACCTGGCGGCGGGCGAGGAACGGGTCGTCCTGGTCGCGTTCGGTCACATCGGTCGGGGTCAGCGCGCTGGCCGGCCGGTACGCCCGCAGCGTGAAACCGGTGCCAGCGGGCAGGGAGATCTCCACCGGATCGATGCGCAGCTCGTCCCAGAGCGACCTGTCGATCGAAGCCGACGGGCCGTCGGTCTCCGCGGCCTCCTCTGGCTCGGCCGCGTTCGTGGTGTCGTCGAGCTCGGGCTCGTCGGCGTCGGGCCGTTGGGGCGACTGGCGGGCCACGCTGACCTCCGTGTGCTTCGGGTTGCCCACCCGCCGGGGTCTCTGTCCGACGAGTGACTCTGGGCACATACCCTAGTCGGCGGCGCTGGGTGACCGATGCCCGCACCCCGGTGGCCGGTTGGCGCACGGGTTCGACCTGCTGGTGGCCGACGCTGGCGAACGGGCCGCTCGACAAGTAGCGTAGCTACGTATGAAGGCCCAGTCGTTGCACGGCCATCTCGACGCCCTGCTGCTCGCCGTGCTGGAGCAGGGCGAGCAGCACGGCTACGCCATCATCGAGGCGCTGCGGGAGCGCAGTGATGGCAGCCTGGATCTGCCCACCGGCACCATCTATCCCGCGCTCCGTCGCCTGGAACGCGCGGGGCACGTGGCGAGCACCTGGAGCACTGTCAACGGTCGGGAGCGGCGGACGTACCAGCTCACCGACTCCGGCCGCCGCGCGCTGGCCGGAGAGCGCGCCGGTTGGCACGAGTTCCAACTGACGGTCGGCCGGTTCCTCGACCCCGGCAGCCCGCCCACCCCGGCCTGACCCGGCCGGACCGTGCCCGCCCGCGCCCGCCCGCGAGCGGGCGTGCACGACGCGGGGTCAGCGCCGACACGGCTGGCGCGGGGCAGCAGGGCGGCGTGGGTCAGCGGGCGATGGCCAGCAGCCAGCCGCGCGTCGCGCGGGTCAGCGAGAAGTACGCGCCGCCCACCAACACCCCGCCGATGATCATCGGTGGCCAGCTCAGCGCCGCGTCCCAGAGGTTGAGGGACCAGGTGAAGAGGGCGCATCCGGTCACCATGGCGAGGGCCAGCAGGCCGGTCAGGCCGGCGCCCACCGCGCGTTGCGCCATGACCAGCCCCGGTCGTGCCGAACGGGCGCTCGCCGCCACCACGAGCAGACCGGCCACCGCGAGCAGCAGCGTGCTCATCCAGATCAGGTCGACCGAGTCGGAGAGCAGCAGGTAACCGGCCGGCGGGCGAGGGCCGTCACTCCAGCTCGCCCCACGCCAGGTCAGGTCGCCGGCGGCCATCCCCACCCCGGCGACGGCCAGCATCCGCAGGGACAGGCCCCGCAGCGCGCCCACCGCCAGCTCGGCCTGCCAGGAGGGGAGCAACTGCGCCGGTGAGCCGAACTCGACCACCGCGCGGCGCTGCGCCTCCGTGGGCGGCACACCGCTCTCCTGGTACGCCTCGACGGCGTCCAGCAGCCCGTGCCGGGCCTCGATCAGCAGGTCGGACTTGAGTCGCGCCGGCCCCTGCAACCGGGCGGCCAGGTCCCGCAGGTGCTCGTCGACCAACACATCCTCACAGCGCGGCATGCCACCACCCTGCCACGGACTCCGGAGCCCCGACGTCGGGGAGAACCCTGGTCCGTCCCCGAGCCAGGTCAGGGCGCGAGCGCCAGGTAACCCCGTTCGGCAGCCGCCTGGAGCAGCCACTGGTCGCGGTACCAGCCGTCGGTGGCGACAAGCTCGGCGTGCCGACCGCGCTGGGTCACCCGACCGCCGTCGAGGACGACGATCTCGTCCAGCTCGGCGAGCCCGCTGAGACGGTGGGTGATCAGCAGCACCGAGTGCCCGGTAGGGGTGGCGGCGAGGGCGGACGCGAGCACCGCGTCCGCGGCGGCCGGGTCCAGCCCTTCGGTGGGCTCGTCGAGCACCAGCACCGGCGGCGCGGCGAGCAGGGCCCGAGCGAGCGCCAGCCGCTGCCGTTGGCCGCCGGAGAGCTGCCCGCCCTCCTCGCCGACGAGCGTGTCCCAGCCTGCCGGCTGGGCGCGTACCCACTCCAACAGGCCGGCCGCCGCGGTGGCCGCGGTCAGCTCGTCCTCGCCGGCTCCGGCCCGTCCGAGCAGCAGGTTCTCCCGCACCGTGGCATGGAAGACGTACGCCTCGGCGAGCAGCCCGCCGACCGCGCGGGGCAGGGCCTCCTCGGCGTACGCCGACAGGTCTCGACCGTTGAGGGTGACCCGGCCGGACACCGGCCGGACGGTGCCGGTCAGCACGGCGGCCAGGGTGCTCTTGCCGGCGCCGCTCGGGCCGACCACCGCGATCCTCCGCCCGGCCGGCAGGTCCAGGCTGATGCCGTCCAGGGCGGGGGCCGCGCCGGCCCGGTACCGCACGGTCACGTCGTCGAAGCGCAGCTCCGCCGGGCCGGTCAGGTCGGTGCTGCCGTCCGTGGCCGGGCGGGCCGGCGGGCCGGCGTCGAGCAGGGTGGCCACCCGGGCCAGGCCGGGCCGCAGTTGTGTCCACTGTCGGGCCGCCCCGACAAGCGCCAGGGTCACCTCGACGGCGGCCAGCGCGCCGACGGCCAGGACGCCCACCAGCACGCCGGGTACGTCGGCGGACAGCGCGGCCAGCACCACCGCCGCGGCGGTCGACCCGGCGGTCAGCACCCCGGCCGCGTCCACGGCGAACCCGGTGGCGGCCAGCCGGCGTTCGAGTCGGGCCAGCCGTCGGGCGCGCTCCTCGGCGGCGTGCAGCGCGCCGCCGGTCGCGCCGAACGCGGCCAGGTCGGCGGCGCCGTGGGTGAGGTCGATCGCGTCGGTGGCCAGCGCGCCGCGCAGCGGGGCCACCTCGGCCGAGCTGCGGCGGGTGACCGCCGTGGCCAGCGCGGGCAGCGCCCCGCCGGCGACCAGCAGCCCGACGGCGAGCGCTCCGGCGGCCGGCGGCGAGATCAGCGCGGCCCCGGCGACCGCCAGGACACCGACCAGGGCCGCCGCCGAGCCCGGGACCAGCACTCGCAGCAGCAGGTCCTGGACCGCCTCGACGTCGGAGACCAGCCGACTGAGCACGTCTCCCGAGCGGTGTACGGCGTCGCGACGGGCCGCGAGGGTGGCGAAGACCTGGGCCCGGAGGTCGGTGATCATGCGGAGCACCGCGTCGTGCCCGGCGAGCCGTTCGGTGTAACGCAACACGCCCCGACTGATCGCCAGCGCCCGGACCGCGACGATCGCCACGGTGAGCCGGTCCAGTGGGGGTTGACCGGCGGCGCTCATCAACAGCCAGGTGGCCGTGGCCATCAGGGCCAGCCCGGCGAACTCGGTGGCGGCCGCGAGCAGCCCGGCACCGACCAGGCGGCCCAGGTACGGCCGGGCCAGCCGCAGCACGGCCCGTTCGGCGCCGACCCGCCCCTGCGGTGCCGCGGCGACCGGCCCCGCGCCTGCCAGGCCTGCGCCTGCCGGCCCCGGGTCGACCGGCCCCGGGTCGACCGGCCCCGGGTCGACCGGCCGTGGGTCGACCGGCCCCGGGTCGACCGGCCGTGGGTCGACCGGCCCCGGGTCGACCGGCCGTGGGTCGACCGGGCCCGACCCGTTTGCCGCGCTCATCGGGGTGCCTTTCCGGTCGGTTCGGGCGTCAGCTCGGTGACCCGACCGTCCTCGACGCGCAGGATCCGGTCGGCGTCGGCGAGCAGCGCCGGCCGGTGTGCGACAAGCACCGCGGTCCGGCCGGCGACCAGACGGCGGGTGGCGTCGAGCACCACCGTCTCGGCGGCCGTGTCCAGGCGGGCGGTGGGCTCGTCGAGCAGCACCACAGGTGCGGCGCGCAGGAAGGCTCGGGCCAGGGCGACCCGCTGCCGCTGCCCGCTGGACAGTCCGTGACCGCGTTCGCCGAGCAGGGTGTCCAGACCGTCGGGCAGACCGGCCACCACGTCGTCCAGGGCGGCGTCGCGCACCGCTGCGGCCAGTACGTCGGGCGGGGTGTCCGGAGCGCCGAGCCGGATGTTGTCGGCAAGCGAGGCGGCGAAGAGGTGGGCCCGCTGCGGCACCCAGGCGAGTTGCCGGCGCCAGGCGTCCGGGTCGGCGCTGGCGAGGTCGACCCCGTCCACGGTGACCCGGCCACTTGTCGGCGTCACGAAGCCGAGCAGCAGGCCGAGCAGTGTGCTCTTCCCGGCGCCGCTGGGCCCGATGACGGCGATCCGTTCGCCGGGCCGGATGGTCAGGGTCACGTCCCGCAGCGCGGTGGTCCGCTCGTACGCCACGGTCACCCCCTCGAACCGGATCTCGCGCCGCGCGTCCGGGGTGGTGGCGCCCTCGGCGGCGCGGGGTGCGAGGGGCGCGGCCGAGATGGTCAGCGCCTCGTCCAGCGCGGCGAGCCCCTCCATGCTGGCGTGGAAGCGGCTGCCGGCGGACCGCAGCGGCAGGTACGCCTCCGGGGTGAGCAGCAGCACCAGCAGCGCGGTCTGCAGGGCCAGCCCGCCGCCGAGCAGTCGGATGCCGACCGGCACCGCGACCAGGGCCACCGAGAGGGTGGCGACGAGTTCCAGCACGAGCGCGGAGAGGAAAGCGATGCGCAGCGTCTTCATGGTGGCGACGCGGTGTCCGTCGGCCATCCGGCGTACCACGTCGGTCTGTGCCCGGGCCCGTCCGAACGCGCGCAGGGTGGGTAGCCCGGCGACCATGTCCAGGAAGTGACCGCCGAGCAGCGACAGCCGCCGCCACTGCCGTTCGGTGGCGGCCTGCGCCTGCCAGCCGAGCAGTGCGCCGAAGACCGGGATCAGCGGCAGGGTCAGCGCGATGATCACCGCCGAGCTCCAGTCGGCGAAGACGACCCGGGCCAGCACCGCCAGCGGCACCGTCACGCTCAGCACCAACTGCGGCAGGTACCCGGTGAAGTAGGCGTCCAGCGCGTCCAACCCGCGCCCGGCCAGGGTGGCGAGCTGACCGGCGCGCTGACCGGCCACCCAGCCGGGGCCGTGCCGGCCCACCGCGCCGAGCAGGTCGGCCCGCAGCGTCGCCTTGACCGTGGCGGCCACCCGCGCGGAGACCGTGCCCTGCGCCCAGACCAACGCCGAGCGGGCGGCGACAGCGAGCACGAAGCCGGCCAGCGCCTGTCGATCGAGTCGTCCGTCGACGGCGGTGGCCAGCACGGCCGCGAGTGCCGTGGCCTGCGCCACGATCAACCCGGCGGCGAGCACACCCAGCAGCCCGAGCACGGCAAGATCGCGCCGGGCCGCAGGGACCCGGCGCAGCAGACGCCTGTCGAACGGGCGGCGGCTCACCAGTACACCGGTGCCCTACCGTCGGTTCGTCCTCGGAAAACCCACCAGCACATCGCCTGGAAGCCTAGTAGGGCCGGAAGCAGCGGCAGCGCCACCCAGCCGAGCAGCCGCAGGGTCGGTGCGCTGGCGGCGGCGTCGGCCACCGCGAGCGAGGCGCCCGGGTCGGTCGTGGACACCAGCACGTAGGGCCAGAGGGCGGCGCCGACGAGCACCACCGGCAGCGCCAGGGCCGCGCCGGTGGCGACCAGAGCCCACCCCGGCCGCCGCCGCCCCAGCGCCGCGCGGGCCACCAGCAACGCCGCCACCAGGAGCACCGGCAGGAGTACGGCCAGCGCCGGCCGCTGGACCGCGTCGCGTACCCGGGCGGAGGGCAGGCCCACGACGGTGGCCAGCGCGACAGCGGTGAGCGCCACCGGCACCAGCCGGCGGGCCGTGCGGCCGACCACGGCGGCCTCGGCGGCCGGCAGTCGCAGGGTGAGGAATGTCGCACCGTGCACCGCGACCAGGGCGACCATGGCCAGCCCGGCGGCGGCGGCGAACGGGGTGGCGAGGTGCGACACACCGGCGACGTGCCCGTCGGCCTGACGGGGTACGCCCTGGAGCAGCGCGGCGAGCACCACACCCCAGCCCAGTGCGGCGAGCGCGCTGCCGATCGTCACGATGCGGTCCCAGCGGGCGCGGATCCGCTCGTCGGCGTGCCGGCTGCGCAGTTGCACACCTGCGGTGACCAGGATGACGCCGACCAGGGCACCGGCGACGGCCGGATAGCAGCCGGAAAGCAGCTCACCCTCCAGCACGGGAAACGCGCCGAACAGGATGCCCACGGCGGCCACCAGCCACACCTCGTTGCCGAGGAAGAACGGGCCGAGCGCGGTGAGCGAGGCCCGCCGCCCGGCGGGACTTCCGCCGCGTGCGAGCAGCAGGCCGACGCCGTAGTCGTAGCCGGCGAGCACCAGGTAGCTGGCGAAGAAGAGGCCGAGCAGGGCGTACCAGGCGAGGTCCACGGTCTTCTCCTCAGGTCCTCAGACGAGTGCGGGTTCGGGACGGGCCGGCTCGTCGGGCGGTGTCGGCGGGCGGCCGAGCGCCGGGTCGAGCGCGCCGCGTTTCGCGTACCGGGCGAGCAGCCGCCAGTTGGTGACGGCGAGGGCGCCCAGCAGCAGGCTGAAGCCGACGAGCGAGGCCAGCATCACCGGCGCGCCGACCGGGGAGACCGCCTGCTCGGTGGGGAGCAGCCCGTACGCCACCCAGGGCTGCCGGCCGACCTCCCGGGAGATCCAGCCGAGGATCACCGCGACGAACGGCAGCGGCAGGGCCAGCAGGATCAGCCACAGCGGGAAGCGCAGCCGGATGATCCAGTCGCGGAAGAGCAGGGGCAACAGCAACCAGAGGCAGCCGAGGGTGAGCCCGGTCAGGATCATGAA
Source organism: Micromonospora sp. NPDC049175 (assembly GCF_043197345.1). Taxonomy (NCBI): domain Bacteria; kingdom Bacillati; phylum Actinomycetota; class Actinomycetes; order Micromonosporales; family Micromonosporaceae; genus Micromonospora; species Micromonospora sp. NPDC049175. Next base: position 1,022,645 of record NZ_JBICSY010000002.1, read on the forward strand.
GCCGAGCCCGACGCTGGCCAGCACCGGCGGGGTGTAGTCGCCGGGGCCGAAGCGCGCGGTCCACTCGGCGATCAGCGCCTGGGCCTCCGGCCCGTCGCCACCGAACTTGGTCGGCTGCACGCTGCCGACCGGGCCGAACTGGGCGAAACCGAAGCCCTGCACCATGCTGATCGCCAACGCCGAGGTGACCAGGCCGATCCGCAGCGACGTGCGGAAGAGCGCGAAGTCCGGGGTACGCCGGATCAGGTGCCACGCGCTGACCGCCGCCATCAGCATCCCGCCGATCAGCAACGCGGCCGACACCACGTGCCCGAACGCCATCCCGAGACTGGGGTTGGTGAGGAGCGCGCCGAAGTCGGTGAGGTGGGCGATCCCGTCGCGGACCTCGTAGCCGACCGGGTTCTGCAACCAGGAGTTGGCCACCATGATCCAGAAGGCCGACGCGTACGCGGTGATCGCCACGCCCCACAGCAGGGCGAGGTGGACCCCCTTGCGGAGCCGGTGCCAGCCGAAGATCCACATCCCGAGGAACGTGGACTCCAGGAAGAACGCCACAAGCGTCTCCAGGGCCAGCGGCGCGCCGAAGACGTTGCCGACGTAGCGCGACAGGCCACTCCAGTTCAGCCCGAACTGGAACTCCATCACGATGCCGGTGGCGATGCCGAGCACGTAATTGATCACGTAGAGCTGGCCCCAGTAACGGGTCAGCCGCTCCCACTTCGGGTTGCCGGTGAGGACCCAGGCGGTCTGCATCCCGACCAGCAGGGTGGCCAGCCCGAGCGTGACGACCACGAACAGGAAGTGGATCGAGGTGGTGGTGGCGAACTGCAGGCGGGCGAGGAGCAGGGTGTCCATGGCCGGCTCTCCGTAGTGTTGGCTCCCTTGTCGTAGCCACCCTACACGTAGTTTCTCTACACGTCTGTCTACTACGCGACGTCGTAGGTAAGTCTACGACATCGCGTAGTAGTTAAGGGTGTCGGCACGATCGCGCTGCCCGACAGGGCGGCGGGCGCGGCGGGCGGGCACGATGGCGACGCGGTGGTGGGCGGGTTTGTGCTGGTCGGGCGGGTGGCGGGTCGCCGGACGGCGTGGCGGTGGGGGCGGGGTCGTGCTGGCCGGACGAGGGCGCGGCGGCCGGGCTGTCGCTCGTGCTGATGGCGGCAGGGGGTCGTGCTGACCGCGCAAGATCGCGCTCGATCCAGGTTGTAGTGGCCTCGTTCAGCCGCGGATGCCACTCGATCCTGGATCGAGCGCGATCTTCAGATCGGGAGGCGGCGCGGCGCGCGGGGACGCGTGCGAGCGCGCGGGCACGGGTCCGTGGGGGGTGCCTGGGGGTGCGCGGGGTGCGTGGGCGCTGGGGTTAGCTCAGGAAGAGCGTGACCGGGAGGGCGACGAGCGTGGTGGCGACCGCGAGGGCGGTGGCGCCGAGCACCCGGGGTGGGCGGTCGCTGACCAGGAGGCGCTGGACCCGTACATCAAGATCGCGGTCGCCCATGCCCAGCGCACCCGCCGGGGTGATGCGGTGGCCAGCGGCGGCGAACCGGCGCAGCGCTCCCGCCAACGGCGCCTCGGCGTGCAGCTCGCGGGCCTTGTCGTCGGCTCGCATCTCGACCAGCAGGGCGACCCGCTCGTGCGCGTCGCGGACCCAGGCGAACCACGGCAACGCGCGGCACAGCGCGGTGAACGGCAGCAGCACCAGGTCGTGCCGTTCGTGGGCATGCGCGCGCTCGTGACTGAGCACGGCGGCCAGCTCGGCCCGATCCAGCAGGCTCAGCGTGCCGGCGCTGACCACCACCTGCGGTTTCACCCCCGGCAGGCAGTACGCGGCGGCACTCGGATGGTCCAGCACCAGCGCGCCGGGGGCGGCCGGATCGTCCCGGGCGACAAGGGAGAGCAGGTCCCGGTGCCGGCGCTGGGCGCGCACGGTGCCGTGGATGCTGCGCACGGTCGTGGTGACCAACACCGCGCCGATGCCGAAGCCCACCCCGACGCCGGCCAGGTGGAAGGTGCTCATCCCGGCCGGCAGTGTGCCGTGGCCGAGGTCGTTGGCGAGGGCGAGCAGTGCGCTTCCGGTCGGCAGGTCGTACGTGCTCAGGCCGAGCGCCATCGGCAGACCCATCGCGGTGAGGCCCAGCGCCAACCCGACGGCCTGCCAGCAGATGATCGCCACTCGGGGGCTGCGCCACGTCCAGGTGGAGCGGGCCAGCACCTGAGCCGTCAGATAGCAGGCCAGCATGGTGGCGGCGAAGTGCACGGCGTAGGCCATGGCGCGCGCCCTACCGCTCCGCTGTCTCGCCGGCAGGTCGCCGGCCCGCCGGCCCGTCCACCCGATCGGTCAGTTCGCCGCCCGACCCGGTCAGGCTCGGCCCGTCTGGCCCGGCGACACCCGTGCCTGTGGTGTCCGGCCCGGTCAGGCCGGCCTCGCTGCCCAGCGCCGCGCGCAGCACCTCGGCCTCGGTGCCGGTGACCGAGCGGGCGAAGCGCACCAGCGCGGCGTCCCGGCTGCCACCCAGGTCGAGGGCGTCGAGCATGAGCTGGGCGATGTGCGCCTCGCGGCTGGCCGCTGGCCGGTATCGCCAGGCCCGACCCTCGCGCTCGCGCGACACCATGCCCTTGCCGGCGAGTCGGTCCAGCACGGTCATCACCGTCGTGTACGCCAGCTCACGGCCGTCGAGCGCGTCGGCCACCTCGCGCACGGTCACACCATCCGACGTGCCGGGGACCACGTCCCACAACACGTCCATCACCGCACGCTCAAGATCGCCCAACCGAGTCACAGCCCAATCCTACCCCCGGTAGTAGACCCCCCACCCACCCCGGACCCCACCCCCTTGCCCCGGACCCCACCCTCTTGCCCCGGACCCCCACCCACCCCGGAACCCCCACCCACCCCGGACCCCACCCTCCTGCCCCGGACCCCCGCCCTCTTGCCCCGACCCCGCCCTCTTGCCCCGACCCCGCCCTCTTGCCCCGGGCCCCGCCCTCCTGTCCCCGACCCCGCCCTCTTGCCCCGGACCCGGCCCACCCCCGGGGTGATCATGAGGTTGGCCGGCCTCAATGAGGCCAGCTGCCCGGCTAACCCCATGATCACCGGCCGAGGTCGCCGAGAGGGTGCAAGATCCGCACAAGAACAGGGATGTTGCTGCCTCCAGCGCCCCGGAGGCAGCAACATCCCTGAAGTTGCGCAGATCTTGGCCGCGACGGCGGCACGGTGGGTAGGTGGATCTTGGGTGGTCGGAGGGATGGCAGCGGGGCGGCGGGGCCACCCCGCTGGTCGGCAACTCGGCGTCAGGCAGGAGTCGCGAGACGAACCCCCGTACGAACCCGGCCCACGTCAGGTTTTCCGGGGGAGCCCGCCCACGCAGGGATCAAGCCTGACCGCCCGGAGTGGGCGGGCTCCCCCGGAAAACCCAAAGGCCGCGCAAACCCAAAGGCCGCGCAAACCCAAAGGCCGCGCAAACCCAAAGGCCGCGCAAACCCAAAGGCCGCGCAAACCCAAAGGCCGAGAACCGAATCACACCCCCTTGGGGTGCCACACCGTCTTCGTCTCCAGCAGAACTGTCATCCGAGCCAGACCCGGGTCGGCCGACCAGTCGTGGTCGGCCGGGGCCGGTCGGAGCACCCGCTTGAGGTTCTCCGCGGCCTTGACCTCCAGCTCGGTGGCGAGCGCGGTGTCGGTCACCCCGGTCAGGTCGATGGCGTTGACGTCCATGTGGGCCGCCAGCGCCGGCGCGGTTTCGGTGATCGCGCCGGTGAGGATGTTGACCACCCCGCCGGGCAGGTCGGAGGTGGCCAGCACCTCGGCCAGCGTCACCGCCGCCAGTGGCTCCGACGGTGACGCCGCCACCACCACCGTGTTTCCGCTGACGATCGCCGGGGCGATGACGCTGACCAGGCCGAGCAGCGCCGGGCGCTCGGGGGCGACCACCGCGACCACGCCTGTCGGCTCCGGGGCGGAGAGGTTGAAGTACGGGCCGGCGACCGGGTTGGCCCCGCCGTACACCTGGGCGAGTTTGTCGGCCCAGCCGGCGTACCAGACCCAGCGGTCCACCGCGGCGTCCACCTCGTCGCCGGGGATGCCCAGGGCGACGAACTGTTCGCGGCGGCCCTCCAGCATCTCGGCGGCCCGGTAGAGGATCTGACCCCTGTTGTACGCGGTCGCGCCGGCCCAGCCCTTCACGGCGGCGCGGGCGGCGACCACCGCGTCCCGGGCGTCCTTGCGGGAGGCCAGTGACACATTCGAGGACTGCACGAGATACGACCGTCCCGACTCGCTGCGCGGGAACTTCCCGCCGATGAAGAGCTTGTACGTCTTGCGTACCGCGACCCGCTCAGACATTGAGGTAGCCCTCCAGCCCGTGCCGGCCGCCCTCGCGACCGTAACCCGACTCCTTGTAGCCACCGAACGGCGAGGTGGGGTCGAACTTGTTGAACGTGTTGGCCCAGACGACGCCGGCGCGCAGCCGGTCGGCCATCCACAGGATCCGGGAGCCCTTGTCGGTCCAGATCCCGGCCGACAGCCCGTACGGCGTGTTGTTGGCCTTCTCCACGGCCTCGGCCGGGGTGCGGAAGGTGAGCACCGACAGCACCGGACCGAAGATCTCCTCGCGGGCGATGCGGTGGGCCTGGGTGACGCCTGTGAAGATCGTCGGCGCGAACCAGAAGCCCCGGTCGGGCAGCTCGCACGGCGGTGACCAGCGGTCGGCGCCCTCGGCGGAGCCGGCGTCGGACAGCTCGCGGATCCGCTCCAACTGGGCCGCCGAGTTGATCGCGCCGACGTCGGTGTTCTTGTCCAGTGGGTCGCCGACCCGGAGTTGGGCCATTCGCCGCTTCAGCGACTCCAGCACCCGGTCGGCCACGTTCTCCTGGACCAGCAGTCGGGAGCCGGCGCAGCAGACGTGCCCCTGGTTGAAGAAGATGCCGTTGACGATGCCCTCGACGGCCTGGTCGATCGGCGCGTCGTCGAAGACGATGTTGGCGGCCTTGCCACCCAGCTCCAGGGTGAGCTTCTTGCGGGTGCCGGCGACGGAGCGGGCGATGGCCCGGCCGACCTCGGTGGAGCCGGTGAAGGCGACCTTGTCGACGCCGGGGTGCTCGACCAGGTCGCGGCCGGTGTCGCCGGCCCCGGTGACGATGTTGACCACGCCGGCCGGCAGGTCGGCCTGCTGGCAGATCTCGGCGAAGAGCAGGGCGGTCAGCGGGGTGGTCTCGGCGGGCTTCAGCACCACCGTGTTGCCCGCGGCGAGCGCCGGGGCGATCTTCCAGGCCAGCATGAGCAGCGGGAAGTTCCACGGGATGACCTGCGCGGCCACGCCGATCGGCTGCGGGTTCGGCCCGAAGCCGGCATGACCCAGCTTGTCGGCCCAGCCCGCGTAGTAGAAGAAGTGCGCGGCGACAAGCGGCAGGTCGACGTCGCGGGACTCGCGGATCGGCTTGCCGTTGTCGAGTGATTCGAGGACGGCCAGTTCGCGGGAGCGTTCCTGGACGAGCCGGGCGATGCGGTACAGGTACTTCGCCCGGTCGCGGCCCGGCATCGGACCCCAGACCTTGTCGTACGCCTTGCGGGCGGCGCGTACCGCGCGCTCCACGTCGGCAGTGCCGGCCTCGGCGATCTCGGCCAGCACCTCCTCGGAGGCGGGGTTGATCGACTTGAAGCTGCCGCCGTCGGTCGGGTCGACGAACGTGCCGTCGATGAACAGCCCGTACGAGGGCTTGAGGTCCACCACCGAGCGGGACTCGGGGGCGGGGGCGTATTCGAACATCGGCTATCAGTCCAGGGTGAAGTAGGTATGGCAGAGATCATAACTAGATCTACCTGCGTCGGCGTAGATCACTCTGACTCCTTGGGGCGCATGTGGGGCACATCGCGCCCGAAGACATCATCGATCGCCTGCCTCGACCGGTCGTCATCGTCCGGCCAAAGGTGACTGTACGTGTTCAGAGTCAGGGTCGCGTCTCGGTGGCCCAGGCGCTCGGCAACGACCTTCGGATTCAGCCCGGCCCGGATGAGCAGGCTGGCGAAGAAGTGCCGCAGGTCATGCTGCGTCGTCTCAGGCAGCCCGACCTGCTCGCGTGCCGGCCGCCACACCGACTCATTGAAGGTGTTCCGGTTGAGCGGCCGTCCTGCGTCGTCGACGAACACGAACCGGGCCATCCGCGTGACCGGCTTCGGCCCGGTGACGTCTAGGACCTCGACCGCCACGGGTGGGTACGCCGCGAGGTGAGCGTCCAGGACCTCGAACATGGCCTTCCCGAGCGGCACAGTCCGGTAGCTGTGCCGGTTCTTCAGCGGGCACACCACCACGCCGCCGCCGGTCGCCGGCTGTAGCTGCCGCTCGACCGTGAGCGTCTTCTCCGTGCGGTCGATGTCGCCGACCTCCACCCCGAAGACCTCGCCCTGGCGCAGCCCCGTTCCGGCGTCGAACTCGACCAGGGCGCGGTATCGCGGCTTCACAGCTCCGGCCAGTGCGGCGACCTCGTCGGTAGTGAGCGGTACGACCTTGACGCGAGGCAGCTCCGGGAGGGTGATGTCCTCGCACGGATCGAACTTGATCAGCCGGTCGCGCTTCGCTGCCGAGTAGATCGACCGGACCGTGCGGAACACCGTCTCGATCGAACTGGGCGACAATGCCGGGGACAGGCCGGTGATGAACGCCTGCATCGTGCTGTGCCTGATCGAGGTCATCTGCCGGCCGCCGATCGCCGGGTAGACGTGCTTGAACAGCAGCGACTTCTTTCGCGCTGCGGTGTTCGGTCGGTGCTGCTGGGCCGCCCGCCAATCTTCGGCGTACTGCTGAAACGTGATCTTTCCGGCCTTCGGGTCGATGTAGCTGCCATCGTTGAGCGAGTGCTCGACCTCGGCCCGGAACCGGTCGGCGTCAGCCTTCCGGGCGAACGACTTCTTGCGGTCCGCACCGGCCTCGTCGCGCCAGCGGACCAGCCAGGGTTTCGGCCGGTCGTCGGTGCGCCTCTTAACGCTCGCCATCGGCGCTCTCGCCCGTCGCCACAACACGCCAGGCGCCGCCGAACTCGTCGGGCGGCGCCAGTTCCGAGGGCGGCACCTCTTCAAAGTAGGAGCGCATGTCGCCCATGGGCAGTTGGCCACGCACCCAGGCCCGTACCACGGCGGGGTACGGCGCGGATCCACCGAGCACCGGATCGGGGCTGCCTGGGCCGTTCGGCACCACCTGATACGGCGTCTTGTCATCGACACCGACCGGCGGGACCAGCAGGTGCACCGGAGCGACGCTGAGGACGAACGAGAGCGCGAGCAACTCCTCCACGGTGACGGTGGCGCGGCGCCCCAGCTCCAGGCTGGCGACGATCGAGCGATCCCACGGGATGCCGGCCTTCTTCATCTCCTGCGCCAGGTGGGCGGCCGACCAACCTCGTTTCTTCCGAAGCTCCTTCATCCTCTCGGCGATCACTCGGTGGGGGGTCAGGGAGGACGGTTGCGTCATGAGCACACATTAGCAGTGCGCTGGACACACGGATAGCTACGTGCCATAGTGCGATCACTACGTAAATCCTGCGCGATGGGAGCGCTGAGAATGAGTGATCGACGCACACTCGCCAACACTGGCCAGGTGGCTGCCTTCCTCGGTGTGCCGCCCAGGACCGTCGAAGACTGGCGCCGCCAGCGCACCGGGCCTCGGTACTCCCACGTGGGCCGGCATGTTCGGTACCGGTGGGCTGACGTCGAGAAGTGGCTCGACGATCAGGCGAAGGTGGCCGCCTGAGATGACCCAGACACACAGCCGCCCCGCGGGCAACGGGGCGGCGGCAGAGCAGGTCGGCGAGACCAGTAGCGATGCTACGCGTCCGGCTGACGTTCCGCACGCCCGCGCCTACGCCGCGCCACCGTGCCGCGGTCGGTCCCTCTGGCTGGTCGTCGTGCTGACGTGCCCGCACTGCTCAACCAGCCACTCACACCGCGTCGGCGAGGTCGCCCGGCTGCTGTCCAACCGCGTCCGCAAGGCGTGCCCGGTCACCGGCCAGTGGTACCGGCTCGGCCCCGTCCAGCGCCGCAGGAACGCAAGGAGCCGAGCGTGACACCCGCTATCGACCGTGTCCTGGACGCGCTGCGCGACACCACCGGCCTGGTCCGCCAGTCCGGTGGTCAGTGGCAGGCGCGTTGCCCGGCGCACGAGGATCGGAACCCGAGCCTGTCCGTCCGGGCGATCGAGGGGTCGGTGCTGCTGCACTGCCACGCCGGCTGCGACACCCTCGACGTGCTGGCCGCGCTCGACATGACGCCGCGCGACCTCTACGACGAGCCCAGCGGCAACGAGCTGGCCCGCTACCAGTACACCGACGCCGCCGGCAGGCCCACCCGCACCGTGCACCGGCTCGACGGCAAGCGGTTCACGCAGTCCGGCGACAAGCGGGTGCCCGAGCTCTACCGGCTGCCCCGGGTCGTCGAGGCCGTCAACGCCGGTCGCGTGGTCTACCTGGTCGAGGGCGAGAAGGACGTTCACGCGGTCGAGTCGCTGGGCGAGGTGGCGACCACCGCTCCGATGGGTGCTGCCAACTTCGGCGAGGTTGACGTCTCCCCGCTGCGCGGCGCCCAGGTCGTCGCCGTCGTCGACCGCGACGCCGCCGGCCAGAAGTGGGCCGCCCAGGTCGTCGACCGGCTGAACGGCTACGCCGGCCAACTGCGGCTGGTCGAGGCTGCGACGGGCAAGGATGCCGCCGACCACATCGCCGCCGGGCACACGCTCGACGAGCTGCGGTCGGTGGACGTGGACGAGCCCTGGCCTACCCCGATTCGTGTTGACGAAATTGACAGAACTCAGCTCCCGGAGGGTGCCGACCGCTACCCGGCGCCGCTCTGGGCGTTCGTGGATGCCGTCACCGAGGCGCTACAGGTGCCCCGCGAGATGCTGTTCCTGCTCGTTCTGTCAGTTTTGTCAACGGCTTCCGGGGCTCGCTGGCGGGTGCGCGTCGCGCCTGACTGGACCGAGACGCTGGCTCTGTACGTCGTGGCCATCATGGAGTCGGGCGAGCGGAAGTCGGCCAGCATCAAGGCCGCCGGCGGTCCGCTGTACCGGTTCGAGGCGGCGGTGCGGGCCGAGCGTGGGCCGATCATCGCCGAGAAACGGGCACTGCGCGACCTGCGCACCGCCGACGTCGAGCGGCTGAAGCGGGAAGCCCTGAAGGGCAAGGTCGACGAGGCCGAGTACATCAAGGCCGTTCAGGCGCTCGACGAGGCCGACGTGCCCGCGGTGCCGCAGCTGCTCGCCGACGACGTCACCCCCGAGAAGCTCGGTGGGTTGATGTCCGAGCAGGGCGGCCGGATGGGCGTCATGTCCGCTGAGGGTGGCGTCTTCGCCATCCTGGCCGGTCGCTACAGCGGCGGACAGCCGAACATCGACCTGTTCCTGAAGTCGCACGCTGGTGACCCGACCCGCGTGGACCGGACCAGCCGGCCACCGCTGGACATCCCCGAGCCATTCCTCGCCGTCGGGCTGACCATCCAGCCGGCGATCCTCGAAGGGTTGGCCGAGACTCGCGTCTTCCGAGGCTCCGGTCTGCTGGCGCGGTTCCTGTACGCCCTGCCCCGGACCATCATGGGCCGGCGCAACCTCGACCCGTCGCCCGTGCCGGTCGACGTCGCCGAGGCGTACGACCGGGCCGTCCAGCGCATCGCTGAGGTGGCGTGGGGGACGGACTACGTCGCCGAGATGACCCTCGACGCGGACGCCGCCGCCGTGCTGCGCGCCTACCGGGAGGAGCACGAGCCCCGCCTCGATCCCGAGTATGGGGACCTGGCCCACGTCGCCGACTGGGGCAGCAAGCTGCCCGGCCACCTGGTGCGTATCGCGGCACTGTTCACCCTGTTCACCAACCCGCACGCTTCGCTGGTCACCGGCGAAGCGATGGCGGCGGCGGTCGAGCTGGAGCCGTACCTCGTCGACCACGCCAAGACGGCGTTCGACACCATCGGCGGCCGACGGGCGAAGGGTGCCCGTCCCGCCAAGATGCTGGCCTGGATCCGGCGTCACGGGATCGAGCGGTTCACCATCCGCGACGCGCTGCGGGGTGTTCAGGGTCAGGTGTGGGCCACCGACGCCGACGCGGTCCGCGAAGTCGTGGCCGACCTGGAGGACTTCGGGTGGGTGCGCCGCGCACCGGAGCCGAAGCGGGCCGGGCGGGGGCGGCCCAGCGAGCGGTACGACGTCAACCCGGCCGCGCACCGCTCGCGCCGCAGCACCCCCGATCGTGCTGACAGAAATGACAAAACCCCGGCCGAACGGCCCTCCACCCCGGTTTCCGTCATTTCTGTCACGCCGATCAGGGGGGTCACCAACGAGCAGAGGCCGCCGGCCCCTCGCGTCCCGACTCGCGAAGAGGAGTGGTCGGCATGAGCCTGCCCGAGCTGATCAGCCAGGCGCACGCCGCCGGCTTGCGCATCCACACCGACGACGGGGTGAAGCTCACGATCCGCGGGCCGCAGGCCGCCGGGGATCTCGCCCGCGCGCTGCTCGACCGCAAGCCCGAGGTACTGGCCGAACTCGCCAAGAGCCCCGGCGCCGGGCACTGGCTCGTCGCGAGCCGCGCTCTCGGGCGGCCCGTTCCGGTGGCTGCGCCGTACCCGCACACCTGCAACGCCGTCGTCACCGGCACGACCTCGGGCCGGCCAGTGCGCCTCGACCGACGGGACTGCGTTGCCTGCCAGGCCGACCCTGCGGCGCCGGACGATGCCCCGGCGCCGGCCCTCGGCCAGGCCGCGCGGCTGGCACCCATCACCCAGCCCGCTCAGCCCTGCGCCGCCGGGGTCACCCCGTGTGGTGTCGAGCCGGCGCGGCTCTACCCGTGCGGGTGGCGCTGCGACCAGCACGCGCCCGAGCGCGCTCAACCGACCCCCGCTGCCGTAACGGCGGTGCCTCCGGCCTCCGTGGTGCCCAGCGCCACGCCGGATCGCCCGGCACCGCTGCCAACCCCGCCGGTGAAGCTCTCGGCCGTCCTGCCGGCCGACTGGACGGATCTCTTCGCCCTCGACGCACCGCGGCTCGACCCGCCGGTCTGCGAGAAGTGCGGCACCCCGAAGGTGCCCGACGCGGAGATGGCCTACTTCCGGCTCTGCCCGTCATGCACCTCCGGGTCGCTGCGCCCAGCCAATCTGGTCGACCACCTGACCCGCCTGCTCCCCGAGCAGCCCACCCAGCAGTGCCCGCACTGCGGCAACGCCAAGGAGTCCGTGCCGCCGGCCGGCTTCTGGTACGCGTGCCGCGCCTGCAACCCCCAGACCTTCCACCGCGACTGAGGAGCACGACGTGATCAGGACGAAAGGCAACTACCGCGCTGCGTACAAGGACACCAGCGGCCCACGCCCCTTCTGGACCCACCGGAAGGTTGAGGCCTGGGACGACAGCGGCATGGCCCTGGTGGTGAACGAGAAGCAGGGCAGGCTGGCCAGGGCCGACGAGTGGACCAACTTCGCGGGCGTGACTGTCGACGATGACTCCGTTGTCGCCGCAGTGCCGGGCGGGGGCTGGCTGGTCGAGTGGACCGCAGACGACGGCACGACTCACACCGAGCCGCTCCTCGCGTGGGCCGTGAACAGCTCGGGCTGGGCAACCCCGATCGACGGCTCTACCGACGGGCTCGCCATGCCGCTGGAAGACGACACGCGGGGCTGGCGGCTCATCCCGCCGACCGCTCCGGGCGTGGCCCAGTGACCCCCACGCTGGCCCTGGAGCGACTGATGCTGCATCCCGACTTTGAGCGGCTCATCGCGCAGGCCCGCCAGAGCCCCCCGACCGCGTTGACCGACCAGCTCGATGCCGCCACCCGCGATGCCTCCACAGTCACCGACCTGGTTGCTGCGTGTGCCGGTGACTACGCTCCCGGCGCCAGTGCACCCCGCGACCTTCCCGGGTGGCTGCGCCTCGGTCTGCTCGACACCCTCGTTCAGTGGGCCGAGGGCAAGGCGTCCACCTGTCGGCACAGTCCGAGCCCTCACCGCCCGGAGCCGGTGCTCGCCGCAGCGTGGAAACCGGGCGTCGTGAGCTGCGTCCGGTGCGCCCACCTGTGGGCGACCAGCCGCGCAGCCAACCGCACATGCGACTCCTGCGGCCGGTTGTGTGCCGGCCCTGATCGCGGTGACGGGGTCTACCCGGGCATGCTCCGGTTCGGTGCGCTGATCTTCCAGTACGGCACCTGCGGCGACTGCCGGCCCTCCACGGCCAGCGGAAACGGTCTCAGCGCCACGCTGCCAGCCGAACAGGACGCTCCGGGGGGTACGGGAAGGGCCAAACCGCGAGGCGGGAGAGGACGCAGGCGCGGGAAGGGCGGTCGGCGGTGAGCACCTGGCGCCCGCTCGCGGCCCCCGGCCCGGTCAGCGCCGAAACCCTCTCTGCCGCCCGGGGTGCCGCTCTCGCGGCCCTGGCCGCGCCCACCGCTGCCGCAGGGCACCACGCCGCCCGGGTGGAGCTGGGTGCGCTCAGCGTCGACGAGCTGCTCGACGTGGCCGCCGTCCTCGCCGGCATGTCCGGTCGGCCCTGCGACACCCTGCTCACCGTCGAGGAGTGGCTGTCGATGGCGGTCGACCCGTGACGCAACCCCTCACCGGCGGGTGGCTGCTCATCGCCCCTGACGACGCCTGCCGGCTCGCGCAGCTCGTCCGGGCCGGCGCGCTGACGTTCCGCCACCGCCGGAACCTCACCACCGGCGAGGGTGCCCTGCTCATGGTCGTTGAGCAGGCCGCCTACGCGGCCCGCAGTTCCGCCATGGGAACCCCGGCTGTTATGGCAGTGGTTGCTCCCGCAGCGTCAACGGTGACGTCCGGCGAAGCGGCCCGGACGCTGCGGGTCAGCGACAGCTACGTCCGCCGGCTCTGCCGCACCGGGGCTCTCGAAGCCCAGCGCAGCGGAACCGAATGGCACATCGACCCCGACAGCCTGGCCGCGTACGCACTCACGAGAGGCGAGACAGCATGAGCACCTACCAGGGACCGTGGAGCCCCAGCGAGCATCCCGCCGACTGGGCGTACCGGACCGGCCGGGTCACCGCCGAGTCCCGGGAGACGTGGCGCGCCATCTACGACAACGACCCCGACGAGGCCGGACGGACGATCGCCGAGCTGTTCCCCGTCCTCGCCGACCCGACCATGGCGAGACTGATCGCCGTCTCGGCCGAGCAGGAGCGGCGCGAGCAGGCACTCGACGACACCGAGTTTGCCGGCCTGTTCCCGCCCACCGTGCACAACGGCGTCGACGACCTGGACGAGTTCCCCGGACTCTTCCCGCCGCGGCGCCGCTGAAGGCAGGCCGGGGTGCAGCAGCGTCAACGTCACCCGAGGTCGACGGTCGGATCTTCCGTCGACAGCGAGCCGGGGCCGAAGGGCGAGAGCGTGACTCCTTTCCGCGCACCGACCGTCCTGCGCGCCACCCCAACGGCCAGCCCACACCGCCCCCTGACGGACAGGAGACAGCCCATGGACACCGACACCACCACCGCCCGGTACGTGGTCATCGCGGCGTACGTGACGGCCCGAGTCGGCAGCAGCGTCATCCCGCACTGGCAGGGACAGGCCGCCGAGTGGACCTCGGTCGGGTTCATGCGCGACACCACGCTGCCCGAGGACGTGCACCCCGAGGACGTCGAGCGCCTGCTCCGCAAGGGCATGGTCCGGGCGGCCACCGAGCCCAACGAGCAGGGCGACGACGCCGCGTGATCGCCGCAATTCCTATCCAGTCAGGGGAATTGACCACGAAGAGTGACGAGAGTGACGTAACGCTCCGTCACGACGAGGCCCGAAAAAATCCAGACCTGAGCAAACCCGGACCACTGGGGCAGGTCGCTAGCTGTCTGGGCAGTTCCTACATCCCAAGATCGTCACAGACCGTAACACCCATTGCTGCCGGTAACTGCCGGTCATCGTCGCAGGAGGTGCCATGCCGAACCCGCCGAAGTTCGACCCGCAGCGCGGTACACGCGGCCGGGGTGGCGTCGCGCTCCCCGCTGGCGGCCGACATGGCGACCCTCCACCGTGGCCGCTGCCTGGTCGCCAGTCGCTTGACGAGCGCCGGGCCTGGGAGCAGCTGTGGGCGACCCCGCAAGCCGTCGCGTGGGAGCAACTGCGCTGGACGCGAACGGTCGCCCGGTACTGCCGGGTGATGATCGCCGCTGAGCAGCCGGACGCCTCGGCCGCGTTACTCGCGCAGGCCACGGTTCTGGAGGACCGCCTGGGCCTGACGCCGAAGTCCATGCGGTTGCTGCTGTGGCATGTGGCCGCCGACGAGGTGGGCGAGCGCCGGCAGGTGCCACGGGACGTGCGGGGTCGCATCCGCGCGCTCGGCAAGGAGGCCTGAACCACAGCCCCTCAGCCCGGCACCGGCCAGCGGTGCCCGATCGGCCAGATCCGCGCCGTATGCCAGCAGGCCGCCGGCGCCAACCAGTGAAGGAGTTGACAGTGACTAGCTTTGACCTTCGGTGTGGACGGAGAGACGACCATGGCTGATCCGTTGTTCATCGATGCGAGCGGGGGTGCGCCCTCCTACACCGCGGCGAAGATGCGGCAGGGGCTGGCCTTGGCGCTGATGTACGACGGCCGGGCGCTCGGAGCCCGCTCTGGCGTGCGGGCGGGTGGCACGGGCCTCACTGCGTCCCTGGCCAGCTCGACGATCACCGTGCAGCCCGGCGTGGGCTGCATCGACCCGGGCCTGTCGACTCCGCAGGGCCCGTACTGGGTGGCGATCCCCGCAGCGGAGACGCACACGCTCGCCGCGGCCGACGCCAGCAACCCCCGCAAGGACATCGTGATCCTGCGGGTCTACGACCACACCGAGGATTCCAGTGGGCTGCGCCTGGCCCGCACCGAGTACATCGCAGGGGTGGCGAACCCTTCACCGGTCAGGCCGACGCTGCTGCCGGGGATGCTCCGGCTGGCGACGATCGACGTGCCGAAGGTCGGCAGCGGCAGCGCGGTCGTCACCAACGATGCGCCCTACACCGTGGCGGCCGGCGGCATCCTGCCGGTGCGCGCGGCCGGTGACATCGCGGCCGGGGTGGCGGGCCGGTGTCGGTACCGCCTCGACACGGGAGTGCTGGAGCAGGACACGGGCACGGTGTGGCGCAGGGTTGACTGGGGCACGGCGTGGGGTCGGGTCACTGGTGAGCGGTACATCGCCGGTGCGACTGCGCAACTGGCGATCAACTCCGCCGCCGAGTCGTACGCCAACGTTGACCCCGGACCGGCCGCCACGATCGCGGGTCGCTCGTATCAAATCAACGTGATCTTGCGGGTCAAGGTTGGCACCGTTGGCGACTACATCTTCCGCATCCGCGACACCAACCTGAGCGGGTCGGTCCGCGGCTACCGAGCCGTGTATTTCCCGAACACCACCAGCACCTACGAGGTGGAGCTGACCGGCTACTACGACGCCGTGGCGGGCGGCACTGTGCAGTGGCAGGTGACCACGGCCGGCGCCGGCTCGGTGACCGTGTACGCCGGTGATGGCGCGGCTACCGCCATCTCCGAGGTGCTCGACGTCGGCTCGACCCCACTCACGAACATCTCGTGACCGGCGCCGCCTGATCGCTCTGCGGTGGACGGCAGCAGCACGAGGAACGGCCCGCCGGGGCGTGATCCTGGCGGGCCGTTCGGTGTGCTGGTTCACCGGGTCCAGGACACGAACCGCTCGTGCAGCTCCTTGGCCGGGGTGTCCGGCATCTCGACGAGGGCGGCGTCCAGCAGCGACGCCAGGTACATCGACAGGCTGACCCGGTTGTCGCCGTACGTCTCGGCGAGACGAACGCGCGCGGGATCGCACGGCCACGGGGTTTCGCAGGTCCCGCAGTCCCACGTCGGCCGGGTGGGTAGGTGCTCACCCTCCAGGCGCTCGCCGAGCGCGTTGACCGACCGCTGTGCCAGGTTGGCCCATGCCACCCGGGCCGTAGTGGGTTCCTCGGACATCACCGCATGTCCCCCTCTCGCCTCAGGAGCGGAGGCGGCCGGTCCGTCCGACACGGCCACCCCTGCCCTCCCTGGCGGGCCGGCGCCGATGGTCGCGAACGCCGTCCCGTGCACGGGACGTTACGGAGCGTCGCGAATGGGGAGGAAGCTCAACGCTGTCCGGGAACAGGTGGCGGACAGGTCACGCGGTGGCGGACACCAGTGCCTGCCGGTACTCCTGCGTCCACTCCGCGTCGCGCTGGTCAGCGGGCAGGCCGGCGAGCCCTGCCCGCAGGTTGTCCACCGCGGCGACCCGGTCGCCGAGTGCCAGGTACGCCAACCCGAGGCCCATCCGGCTGAACGTCGGCGACAGCCAGTACGCGGTAGCCGGCGGTGCGGCCGACTCAGCGGCGGTAGTGAGGTCGCTGGCCTCACCGAGCAGCCGCACGGCGGCGGGTTGGTCGCCCAGCAGCGCGTACCCGTGCGCGGCCTGGACGGCGTCCCCGATCCGCTGCAACAGCGACGCGTCCGGTGTGTGGTACGCGGCCAGGAAGTAGCGGACGATGCCCCTCGGGTTGCCACGCTGGCGCTCCAGGTAGCCGCGGAAGTTCAGCGCCTGCGCGGCCAGCGGCCCGGAGGCGACCGCGTCGGCCTGGGCGGTCGCCTCGTCGAGCACCCTCACCGCGTCGGCGTCGTTGCGGGCCTCCGCGTGCAGCCAGCCCACGAACTGGGTCCACTCGGCGGCCACGGTGTGCAGCTCGGCGGCGGCCGGGCCTCGGGCTGCAGTGGCGAGGGACTGCACGCTGCGCCACTGCGGCACCGACCAGGGCAGCATCATCGGCGCGGGCAGGACGTCGTCGAGGCGACGTTGCGCGGCCAGCACGTCCGCGAGCAGGTGCACGCTGGCCGCGTCGAGGCGGGTCGGGTGCGCGATCACGTGGGCGAGCCGCTGAGCGTCGTCGGGAGTCGTCACCGCGGGCGCGTCGGCGACCAGGGCGACCAGGGCGCCGCCACCGCCAAGGAGGTTGTCGAGCTGCGCGGCCACCTCGACCGTTGGCCGCGTGCGCGCACTCTCCAAGTCACACAGGTAGCTCTTGCTGAAGTGACCCAGCCTGGCCAGGTCGCGCAGCGACAACCCGCGCTCGCTGCGTAGGCGGGCGAGGGCAGCGGGGAACCGTGGGTCAACGATGGTGCGGATGCGGGCTGGCATGGTGTGCTCCCGGTAGAGGACGGGGGCGGGCAACCGGCCTCTACCCCGGCAGCCCGCCACTTCGGACGGTACACCGACCAGGGACAGCGAACGGCCCGCCAGGATCACCCCCGGCGGGCCGTTCGTCGTGCTGGGCTACTTGGCGCCGGCCCACTCGGTGAGGTCGGTGCGGGCGTACAGGTCGGCGTTGCCCCGACTCCCTCGCGGCTCGGGCACCTTCCCGACGCGCCGTTGCATCCGCTTCTTGGCTGCCTCGTACGACCAGGGCAGCACCCCGGCGTCGATGGCGTCCCGCAAGGTCATCATGTCCCCGTCCCCAGGGACATCCCTGCTCAGGCCGTTATCAGGGTCTGCCGGGGACGTGGCGAGGGCGCGTGCCTGTGCGGTCGTCAGGTAGGCCACCTGGACCTCGGTGGCCTGTCCACCGATGACGATCTGCCACCGGCCCAGCGTCCGCGATGCCCGCGGCATGGACGCCTCAGGTACGAGCATTTTCCAGTTGTTCGCCGTGTACCGCGCCAGGCAGCGGATGCCGAAGTTCTCCCGCGCTTCCGGGCCGCCGATAGCCCGCGCGGTGAGCATCTGCGCGATTGCCAGAACGTTGACCTTCGCCGAGCGGCCCATGAACAGCAGGTCGGCGAGAGCGGCGATGGCCGGCGACCGCTTCGGCTCGCCCTTCTCCCGCACCTCGATCCAGTAGTTCGCCAACTGCCCGATGGTGGCGTTGAGTTCCTCGCAGATGACGAGGTCCCGGGGTCCCGGGTCCCAGTCCTCTTCCTCGTGCATGGCCAGGGTGTTCCGCTCGTCCGCCAGGGCGGCCTTCCGCAGGATCGCGTCGTGCATCTGGTCGGGCCGGGCGCAGTAGTCGACGCCAGGCTGCCCGAGGGCCCAGCGGTGCGAGCCCTTCCGGTCGAGGATGGTTACCCGGCCGCCTCGGGCGAGCACCTGCACGGCGATCAGTTGGGCCAGCACCGACTTCCCGGCGCCCGAGCCGGCGCTGACGGCGATGTGCGGCGAGTCCTCGCGTAGGGAGATGACGACGGGCTTGTCGCCCGCGCCCTGCCCGATGTAGAACTCCCAGTCGGGCAGCTTCGGGAAGTGCGCGGCGACCTGGTCGTGGCCGACCTTCGCCGGGGGCCGCTTGCGGACGGTCCACCGGGCGCGGACCTTCGGGCCGATCTGGTGCCACGACTCGACGAGGTCAGCTACGGGAATCTTGCTGCCGATGATCGACGACACGAGCTGCCTCTGTTCCTTCGTCAGGTACGGGGAGTCGATCAGCACCTCGATACGCGGGCCCAGCTCCTCACCGGGGCGGCGGAACACCTCCAGCCGCGACGTGAGCGGCCGGGCCTGCCGCTGGACGGCCCACAGACCGCGCTGTGCCCGTTCGGGCAGCCACCGAAGCACCGGCTCGATGCGCTCGCCGTAGAGCAGCCTGACGGCTTCCTCGGCCGGTGAGAGCGGCTTCGCCAGGCGCGGGGTGAGGTTGCCCAGCGACGGGTCAACGTGGAGTTGTACGCCGGTCTGTAGCCCGAGCGGCGGGATGATCGCGGCGAGGGTCGGCGCGATGTACTCGCGGTGAAACCGCCGCTGCACGAGGCGCTGCCGGCCCCGCCACGCCGCGGCGAGCCCGAGCAGGGACGCTCCGGTGAGGGTCTGCTCGGGCAGGGCCACGGCCACCCCGGCGGCGGTGGGCATCCCGAGGCGGAACGCCTGACGCTGCCAGCCGGCGAGGCGGCCGGCGCCACGGTGGCGATACGGGTAGCCGTCACGCCCGGACAGCGGCCGACCGGCCAGGAATCGGTAGGTCAGGCGCAGAGCGATCCGCCGGCGGTGCAGTCGGCGGACCAGGCGTTCGATGTCATCTGCCATGCTGATCTTTCCTCCTTCGTGGGGGAAGCGGTGCCCGGCCGGGCTGGCAGGCTGTGGGCCGGGCACCGCGCTTGGTTCGGGTCAGTAGCCGTGCCGCCGCAGGGCCTCGTAGGCGGCGGTCTGGTCGGCCGGCGCAGCGGCGCGAAATGCGCGCTCGAACTTGGTCTTGGCGGCGTCGAACTCGGGGCTGTCGATGTCGCGGTCGGCGGCGTCGGTCTCGGCCATGCCGAGCTTGAGCAGGTTCCTCACCACGTCCCGGTTGATCGGCGGTGCGGGCTTCGGCTTGCTGCTGAACAGGCCCATGGCTGGGCTCCCTTCGGTCAGACGGAGATGATCAGGGCGGCGACGAACAGCCACCCGATGTGCCAGGACTGGTCGAGGGCGTACGCCCCGGTGCCGAGCGACGGGTTGTCGTCCCGGTCAGCGCGGGGGGTGCCGAGCTTCCAGAACACCGCCGAGCCGGTGGCCAGGGCCAGCCGGAACAGCGGGGTGCGCCGGTCGGCGATGTAGTGGCTGGCCAGGTTGACGGCCATGCCGAGCACCATCGGGGCCAGCGCCGGCTGCCACCCGGTCACTGCGGCGAGCAGCGCCAGGGCGACGAGCTGCGTCGCGCCATAGGTGACGACGTGCTTGGCGCAGTTCCACTGCCCGATCCACCCGGCGCGCCCCTTGTGGTCGGCCTGGTGCTGCGTCTGGATCCAGTGGTCGGCGACCTGGTGAGCGGCGTAGAGGGCCACGAACACCGCCGCGAACGTCCCGGTCATCAGCTCTGCCCTGCCTTCTGCTGCTGGGCGGCCGACGCCTTGCGGTGCTTGATCGCGGCGTCGCTGAACATGGGCGGTGCGGCCTTCTGCGCCCGACGGGACAGGTCGGCCATCTGCTCGTCCGTGATCGTGTTCGGCACGGTGGTCATCGCTTGGCGTCCTCTCGCACGAGGTGGCCCAGCGCGGCGCCGATGCCGAGCACGACCACCGGCAGGCACGCCACGACCGTCGTGATCTGCCACGGCGCTCCGGTCGTCGGGGTGGCGATCAGGTGATAGGTGATCTGCGCTCCAGCGCCCAGCGACAGCGCGATGAGCGCGGACGTCATGGCGAACTTGCGGGTTTTGCCCGAGGTTCGCCCGGACAGCCACACGTACAGGGCGTACGCCGCGTAGGTCTCCATGCCGATCGGCAGGGTGATCGCCGTGTCGATCGTGACCAGCGGGCCGCCGTCGCGGGTGAACCCGGGGAGCAGGTCCACCGGCCCGAACCCGGTGAGCTTGCCCAGTTCCACCCAGCCCGCCCACACGGCCACGAACGCCGGCAGCATGAGCAGCCACACCGGCCATACGGCGAGCGGCTTGTCCTTCTTGGGCTCGCCCTCCGTGCCCGGGTGACTGACCGGCGCGACCTGCTCGATCGGCTCGGCAACCACCGGCGTAACGACGGGGGTCGGAACCGGCTCGACCACCGGCACGGACTCGGGTACGCAGTGGGTGCAGCCGTTGGTGCTGCCGATGCACATCGGCGGCAGCGGGTCCGGGCCGATCGGCTCCGCGTAGTCCCACGGGTCGACGGCCGGCGCGCCGTGCCGCTGGAGCAGCTCCCGCGCCAACTCCCGGTGGTAGTCGGGCGCGGTCGGGTCCACCTCGATCCGCCGGGCCGCGGCGACCAGGTCGGCGTCCGACGCGCCACCAGTGCCGCCCCGAACCAGGTTGTAGGTCGTGGTGTCCCGGGCCATGATCTCCCGCGCTCGCTCGGCGATCAGGAGGTCGCGCAGCTCCCCGGCCTTCGGTGCACCGATCCGGAACCGGCGCATCAGCTCGTTACGGGCCGGCACCTCGCCCAACTCCTTGGCGATCTCCCGGGCGGCCGGCAGCAGCTCGTCGACGGGCTGCGGGTACTTCGTGCCATTGGCGGCGGGGGCGGTCATCGGTTCTCTCCCAGGATCTCGGCGAGCAGGTCACGGTGGGCGGCGAACACGGTGCCGCCGTGGATGCTGGCCAGGTGGTTGACCAGGTCGGCGTACGTGTCGGCCGGCACCCACTCGGCTCGGCGGGCGTCGTCCATGCCCTTGACGCGCGGCAGGTCGCCCATGCACTTGGTGAGGTTGAAGCGGACAGGGGTGGTGACCATCCACGCCTCGTCGGAGGCGCGCGGGTCGGGCACGTACCGGGCGGGCAACACCTCGTGGTGCTCCCGGGCCGGGTCGATGGTCAGGCCCGTTTCCTCGGCCAGCTCCCGCACAGCGGCGGCCAGAGCCGTCTCGCCCGGGTCGACGTGACCGCCGGGCAGCGCCCACCCGCGATCGTCGTCGCGCTCGACCATGACCAGCCACCGCCACCCGCGCGGAGTGACCGCCGTGACGATCGCGTCGGCCGCCTGCGCCTCGCCCCAGTGGCCCAGCTCGTTGCGCCCGTACCGGATGCCGGTCGGCGCGTACGGGTTGACCGGTCGGCCGTCAACGAGGGGGAACGGGATCGCGGCGGCGGCACGCCGGGTGGCCCAGTCGATGCGGGTGGGGTCCATCTCCGGATCCGCCCAGGACGCCCCAGCGGCGATCCCGTCGATCACGCTCGGGTGGGTGTAGGTGCGGGCGGTCATCGGGCGTCTCCCTTCGTGCAGACCTTCTTGTGGGCTTCCATGGCCCGGGTCAACGCGGCCTGAGAGGTGCCGTCAGGCACGATCAGCAGCCCGCACGCCTTGCACGTCCAGAGCGTCATCGGGCCATCTCCCGGGCTCGCTGGGTGGCCTGCCGCCGGGCCTCGGCGTTGGCCACCTGGAGGTGACCGACCACGCGCGCCTCACGGGCAGCGCGGGGGTTGTCGCGCAGCACCAGGTGGCGGGCGATGACGAACACGGTGGTGGGGACGGCCACGCCGCCGCCCACGATCAGCAGCAGCAGCTCGTACTCGTTCATGACTGGTCACTCCCAACGCGCTCGATCATGTCCGCGACCGTGTTCACGAGCAGCGACGCACGCTCGACCGAGAACGTGATGACCTCGCGGGGCTCGACGTTCACCGCCGGCTGCTGGTCGTCGCGCCACACGGCGATGTGGATGGTGGGTCGGCCGATGGACTCCGGCTTGACGAGCTGCACGGTGATCCGCTCGTCGACGTAGAAGTAGCGAGAGCCGTGCGACCCGGTCCCCTGAGCGGTGACGGTGCACTCGCTCGGGTAGCACCACCTCGGGTGCACGATGGGCCGGCGCATCAGCGGGCCGCCCAGCTCGTCGACACGCACATGCCGCCGGCGCCGGCCTCGTTGCTGGCGCAGGGCTGGCTGGTGTGGTTGTGGGCGAACGCGAGGACGGCCAGGGCCGCGCACACCAGGACGGTGCGCGCGACCAGGCGGTCAACCATGCCGCGCATCAGCGGGTCACCTTCAGCGAGCCGGGCCCCGCGCAGTTGCGGGTGCCGCACGAAGCGGGTCGCGCGGCGTTGCCCCAGACGGTGACGTAGCAGCCGCAGGGCATCAGCACCGTGCGGGACTCGCTACGGCCGCTCATCGGGCGGCCCGAGCGGCACGCACACCGGCGAGGATCGACAGGGCCAGGCGCTCGGCCTCGTCCAGGGTCAGCTTCGCCCCGTACTCGTCGGTGTCGCCGGTGGACAGGTAGATCGACGTCTCCTCGACGTCGTCGTCGATCGGCGAGTGGAACTCCTGGAGCTGCACGAACAGGCGGCGGCGCTCACCGATCGACGAGCCATCGGCGACCTGGTCGTCGACCAGCGTCCGGCTGTGGGAGAACTCGCCCGAGGCGAACTCGTCATCGAACGTGCAGTTTCCCGAGCACCACGCGACCGAGCAGCGGACCAGCGGGCGACCGAGGAAGTTGGTCAGCCCCTCGACACTCTCGGGGATCCGGACCAGCCGCGTCACGCCGGTCGTCCAGCAGAGCAGGTTGTTGCGGGCGTCGACCGCCTGGTCGACCGTGATGCCCAGGTCGGCGGCAACCTCGTCGTACGTGGCGTGCTGGTCGGCCGCGAGCAGGGCCTCCACGCTGCGACCGGCCGCGAGCGACGCTGCGGCGGCGGGCTGGGTGTTCAGGTGCGCCAGCAGCGCCCGGCTGATCCGGGCCTCACTGGTGCCGAAGCACACCGCCAACTGCTTGTCGCTCATCGGCTGCGCGGAGGTGCGGGCCAGCTCCCACGCCCGGCGGCCGAGCGTCAGCAGCTCGTCGTCAGCTCCCGTCGTAACGACGGTGCCTGCCCGCTGGGTCGGGATGTCGGCGCGACCGGCGTACGCCCGGTTCATCGGGAAGCGGGCCGCCCGGACCTCCTGCTCAGCGACACCGAGCCGGAGAGCGACCTCCGCGTCGGTGAGCGGCTGAACGTACGTGCTGTCCAGCTCCTGGATCCGCTGGGCCAGGTCGGCGCGGATCAGGGCCAGATCGGTGGTGGTGGCGCCGTCGAGCCGGTGCTCCGACGGGACGGATGCGGATGCAAGAATCTTCACGGGTCGCCTCCTACTAGGCGATCAAGGGCCGGGATCACAGGAGCGCCAACTCCTGCCCGGCCCGTCTTTAGTTGTGCGTTGAACACACAATAACTGTGTGGGACGTCCAGCACAACCACTGAGAGCAATCTGGGGCGCATTCGGGGCGCACGACAGCACGGAGCACCCCGTAGTAACCCGGGGTGCTCCGTAGTGTTTCGCCTGGTCAGAGGCGCTATGTGGGCCGTTCTCGCAGGTCGGCGAGAACGGCCGCTCAGTCCAGGGTGAAGTAGTCGGGACCGGAGTAGACGCCGGTCGTCAGCTTGGTGCGCTGCATCAGCAGGTCGTTGAGCAGGCTGGACGCGCCGAAGCGGAACCAGTCCGGGTCGAGCCAGTCCGGGCCGACGGTCTCGTTGACCATCACCAGGTACTTGATGGCGTCCTTGGTGGTCTTGATGCCACCGGCGGGCTTCACGCCCACCTGCCGCCCGGTCGCCTCGCGGAAGTCGCGGACCGCTTCCAGCATCACGAGCGTCACCGGCATCGTCGCCGCGACCGGCACCTTGCCGGTGGAGGTCTTGATGAAGTCGCCGCCGGCCAGCATGGCCAGCCAGGAGGCCCGCCGCACGTTGTCGTAGGTGGCCAGCTCGCCGGTCTCCAGGATCACCTTGAGGTGGGCGTCGCCGCAGGCCTCCTTGGTGGCCACGATCTCGTCGTAGACCTCGGAGTACCGCCCGGCCAGGAACGCGCCCCGGTTGATCACCATGTCGATCTCGTCGGCGCCGGCCGTCACGGCGGCCCGGGTGTCGGCGAGCTTGATCTCCAGCGGCGCCTGGCCGGACGGAAATGCCGTCGCCACGCTGGCCAGGTGCACGATGCCGGGTCCGGCCGGCGCCGAGCCGTCCGCCTCGACCGGTCCGCCGGCTGGCCGTCCGGCCCCGGCGGCGCTGCCGCGCAGCACCTCGGCGACGTACGGGACCATCGCCGGGTAGACGCACACGGCGCCGACGTGCGGGCAGGTCGGGTCGGCCGGGTCGGGGCGCAGCGCCTTCGCGGCGAGCGCGCGCACCTTGCCGGGGGTGTCCGCGCCCTCCAGGGTGGTCAGGTCGACCATCCGGATCGCCAGGTCGATCGCCTGGGCCTTGGCGGTGGTCTTGATGGATCGGGTGCCGAGCTGTGCCGCCCGCTGCTCCGCGCCGACCTGGTCCACGCCCGGTAGGCCGTGCAGGAAGGTCCGCAGAGCGGTCTCGGATCGTCCCAGCTCGGAGAGCTCCGACCGGGCCGACGTCGTTGTCGCCGTCATGCCCCGAAGTCTACGCACCGGAACGCCAAGTGATCTTGCTCACAGCGGGCCGCCGGACGTGAGCGGCGTCGCTGGTCCGACCGCACCCGCACCGGCGTGCCGTACGGACCGGTAGGTTGAGCGATCGTGGACGTACACGTCATTGACCACCCGCTGGCCCAGTCGAGACTGACCGCCATGCGGGACGCGCGCACCGATTCCTCGACGTTCCGGGCCGCGCTGCACGAACTGACCACCATGCTGGTGTACGAGGCGGCGCGCACCTTCCCCGTCGAGCGGTACGCGGTGCAGACGCCGGTCACCGGCACCGAGGGCACCCGGCTGGCCAACCCGCCGCTGCTGGTCCCGGTGCTGCGGGCCGGCCTGGGCATGGCGGACGCCGCGCTCGGCCTGCTGCCGGAGTCCTCGATGGGCTTCGTCGGCCTGGCCCGCGACGAGGAGACCTACGAGCCGCGCGCGTACATGGAGTCGCTGCCCCGCGACCTGGCCGGGCTGCCGGTGCTGGTGCTGGACCCGATGTTGGCCACCGGTGGCTCGCTGGAGCACTCCTGTCGGCTGCTGGCCGACCGCGGCTGCACCGACATCACGGTCGTCTGCGTGCTCGCCGCACCGGTCGGCATCGAGCGGCTGGAACGCTCCGGTCTGCCGTTGCGCCTGGTCACGGCCTCGATCGACGAGGGGCTCAACGACCGCATGTTCATCGTCCCCGGGCTCGGGGACGCCGGCGACCGCCAGTTCGGCGGCATGCCCCGGTTCTGAGGGCGGCACAACCGGTCGGTGCCGGGTTCGGCGGGTCCGTGCGCGGTGTGCACGGACCCGCTACCGTCTCCGGCCATGACTTGTGTTGCGCTCGCCGAGGAGTTGCTGCTCCTCGCCTACGACGACACGACCGGCAAGGCGACCATGCCCCGAATCAGCCTGGACCTGGGCATGGCCGCCGCGGTGCTGGTCGAGCTGGCCCTGGCCGGCCGGATCGCGTACGCCGACGGATCGTTGGCAGTGATCGACCCGACGCCCACCGGCGAGCCGGTCGCCGACGAGGTGCTGGGCCGGGTCGCGGCCGACACCCCGCACAGCCCGGCTTCCTGGGTGCAGCGCCTGCGGCACGGCCTGCGGGACCGGATTCTCGGCGACCTGTGCAGCCAGGGTGTGGTCCGCGACGTCGACGAGACCGAGTTGGGCTTCATCCACGTGCACCGCTACCCGGTCGTGGACGCCACCGTGGAGGCGGAGACCCGGCAGCGGCTGGCCGAGGCGCTGACCGGCGCGGCGGCCCCGGACGAGCGGACCGCCGCGCTGGCCACCCTGGTCGTGGTGCTGCGGATGGAGGCCGCGCTCGGGGTGGACGGCGAGACCGCCGCCGACGCGCGCCGCCGGCTGGAGGAGATCGCCACCGGCGCCGGCTTCTCCGGCGAGGTGAGCACCGACGACTCGGTGGTCCGTCCCTCGGTCGGCCTGGTCGTCGCCGCCCTGGGCCGGGCCGTCGACCAGGCCCTCGGCCCCCGCCGCTGACCCCCGCCGGTCACAGCCCCAGAGCTGTGGCGATCTCGCCGCGCAGGGCGGCGACCGCCTGCGCCGCCCTGCCGCGGGCCGTCCGGACGTCACCGTCCACGACCGGCTCCACCACCTCGAGGTACGCCTTGAGCTTCGGCTCGGTCCCGGACGGGCGGATCACCACCCGGGCCACCCCGGTACGCAGGATCACCACGTCCGCCTCGGGTAGCAGGTCCCGGACGCTGTCGACCGGGTGCCCGAGCAGGGTGGTCGGGGTGTCCGCCCGGATCCGGGCCATCGCGTCGGTGATCACCTGGAGGTCGTCCACCCGGGCGGAGAGCTGGTCGGTGTGGTGTACGCCGAATTCGGCGGCCAACTCGTCCAGCCGGTCGGTCAACGTACGGCCCTGCGTCTTCAGGCCGGCGGCCAGCTCGGCCACGGTCAGCGCGGCGGTGATGCCGTCCTTGTCCCGGACGTGCTCGGGCGCCACGCAGTAGCCGAGCGCCTCCTCGTAGCCGAAGACAAGCGGTGCGCTGCCGCCGCCGGCCCGGACGATCCACTTGAAACCGGTGAGCGTCTCGTCGTACGGCAGGCCCCGGGCCGCGCACATCGCCCGCAGCAGTGACGACGACACGATCGTGGTGGCGTAGAGCCCGGTCACCCCACGGCGCATCAGGTGGTCGGCGAGCAGTACGCCCACCTCGTCGCCGCGCAGCATCCGCCAGGCCTGCCCGCCGTCCGCGCTGTCGCGGACGACCACCGCGCAGCGGTCGGCGTCCGGGTCGTTGGCGATGGCGAGGTCCGCGCCCGTGGAGTCGGCCAGCGCGATCAACCGGTCCACCGCCCCCGGCTCCTCCGGGTTGGGAAACGACACAGTCGGAAACGCCGGGTCCGGCTCGGCCTGGTCGGGCACCACACCGGGCACCGGGAAACCGGCGCTGGCGAAGGCCGCGGTGAGCACCGCCGCGCCCACCCCGTGCAGCGGGGTGTACGCCACGGTCAGGTCCCGGGGCCCGTCCGGGTCGATCACGGCGGTGGCCCGTTCCACGTACGAGGCGGCCAGGTCGTCACCGAGCACCTGCCCGGGTGGGCCCAGCGGCACCTGGGTCAGCGGGCCGACCGCCCGGATGGCCGCCTCGATACCGGCGTCGGCGGGCGGCACGATCTGCGCGCCGGCACCCAGCTCACCGCCCAGCTCCGCGCCGAGGTAGACCTTGTAGCCGTTGTCCTGGGGTGGGTTGTGGCTGGCCGTGACCATCACTCCGGCGACCCCGCCGAGTTGGCGCACCGCGTACGCCAGCACCGGGGTGGGCAGGGGGCGGGGCAGCAGCAGCGCCGGGCGGCCCGCCCCGGTGGCCACCTGGGCGGTGCGCTCGGCGAACTGCCGGGAGCCGTGCCGGGCGTCGTACCCGATCACCAGGGGACCGGTGCCACCCTGGGCCGCGAGCCAGCCGACCAGGCCGGCAGCGGCCTGGGTGACCACGGCGAGGTTCATGCCGTTCGGGCCGGCACGCAGCGGGCCGCGCAGGCCCGCCGTGCCGAAGGTCAGCGGACCGGCGAACCGGTCGGCCAGCTCCGGGGCGCTCGCCGGCAGCCGGTCGAGCACCGCCGTCAGCTCGTCCCGGCTGGCCGGGTCGGGGTCGTCGGCCAGCCAGCGCTGGGCTTGCTCGCGAATGTCGTCGATGTCAGTGGTGTCCGCCGCCATGCCTCTTGATAGCACGGCGGCGGATCACCGCTGGCGGTTCCCTCGGCTCAGCCTGTCCCGGTGAGCTTGAACGTCCTGGCCATCTCGTCGAAGATCGGCTTGCTCGCCGCGAACTTGGCGTCCGTCGAGGTGAGGTAGAACGAGTACGCCTTGCCGCCCTCGGCCACGCCACGCCAGACGCCGTGCCGCATGACGTCGCCCTCGCCGCAGGTGTACTCGAATTCGGCGGCCGGCTTGCTGTCCAGTTCCGTCGCAGTGGCGTTGAGCTGCTGGTACGGCTTGACGCAGGAGGTGCTCCTGGTCTGGAGGCCGTTCGCCGCCGTCTCCGCCCAGCGGTTGGAGTCGGTCGACCACTTCTCGGTGATGATGCGGACCTTGCGGCCGCTGTCCTCCGGGTCGATGTAGTCGGTGTACGTGCCGCCGGTGGCCTTCTTCCACCCCTTCGGCACCATGACCTGGATGCCGCGGGCCGCGTGCTGCTCCATCTCGACGGTGGGAGCCGCCGGGGCGGACGCGGGTGGCTGCGCCGCCGGGCTGTTCGGCGAGGGGTCGTCGCCGCTGGTGAGGGCCACCACGGTGAGCAGCAGCACGACGGCCAACCCGCCGGCCGCGGCGAGCTGCACCTTGCGGGGCCAAGCCTTCACCGTGCCGACGAGCTGACCACCTGTGGCGCGGACCCTGCCGAGAGCGCCGCCGGCCGGCGCGGCGGGCGAGGTGGCCCAGGGCTGGCCGGTGCCGGGCACCGACCACTGGTTGCCACCGCCGTAGGTGCCGCCGATGCGTTGGGTTGCCTCCGGCGCGCCGCCGTATCCGACCTGCTGGGTGGCGTCGGCCGAGTTGCCGTAGCTGACCCGCTGGGTGGCGTCCGGGTGCCCGCCGGCGTCCACCCGCTGAGTGGTGTCGGCGCTGCCACCGTAGGTGCGCCCGGAGGACGGCTGGCCCGGGCCGGGCATCGCGCCGGTGGGCGTGTGCAACGGGCCGGCCAACGCGTCGGCGCTCGTCTCGTCGAACCCGGTGGCACCGGCCGGGGTGGCCGGCTGGGGGCGCTCGCCCCGACGCAGCGAGGCCAGCCGGTCGGTCAGGGACTCGTTCGGGGCCAGCATCGCCGGGCCACCGATCTGGTGGTCCGGCTTCGGCTCCGGCGGGGGCGGCGGCGGGAGAACCGGCACCGGGCGTTGCTGCACCGGCACCACCGCGTACGGGTCGGTGACCGAGTGCACCGCGGTGGCGGTGCTGCCGAGCGGGCCGGCGAGCAGCTCGCGCAACATGGCCCGGGAGGTGTGCACGTCCAGTCGCCGGGCCGGGTCCTTCTCCAGCAGGCCCATCAGCACGCGGGTCAGCGGGCCGCTGCGCTGCGGCGGGGCCGGCGGGTCCTCGACCACCGCGTGCATGGTCTCGATCGGGTCACCCTTGTCGAACGGGGGTCGCCCCTCCACCGCCGTGTAGAGCGTCACACCCAGCGAGAAGAGGTCGCTCGGCGGGCCGAACTCCTGGCCCATGGCCCGCTCGGGCGAGATGAAGTGCGGCGACCCGAGCACCATGCCGGGGGTGGTGAGCTGCACGTCGGTGGGCATCCGAGCGACACCGAAGTCGGTGAGCACACACCGCCCGTCGGAGCAGATCAGCACGTTTGCCGGTTTGACGTCGCGGTGCAGCACGCCGATCGCGTGCGCCACCTCCAACGCGCCGAGCAGCGCTATGCCGATCTTGGCGACGGCGCGGGGCGCGACCGGCCCGTCCTCGATCACCATGTCGGCGAGGCTGCGGGCGTCCAGCAGCTCCATCACGATCCACGGCCGACCGGCCTCGGTGACCACGTCGTACACCTGCACCACCGCCGGGTGCTGAATGGCGGCGGCGGCGCGCGCCTCGCGCAGGGTGCGTTCGTACATGGCGTCGCGGTCGCTGGGGGCCAGCCCCGGAGGCAGGACGACCTCCTTCACCGCCACGTCGCGGCGCAGCAGGGTGTCGGTGGCACGCCACACCGTGCCCATGCCGCCGTTGCCCACCGAGGACCGCAGCGCGTACCGGTCACCGATGGTGGTGCCGGGTGCTGCGCGGCCGTTGGCGGGACTGACGGGTCCGCCGCTCCACGTCGGGATCTGAGTCACAGAAAAGCCACCGGGGGAAATCGAGGGGGGCTGGGACACAACTCCCCTATCTTGCTGGTTCCGACGCCCGATGCGAAAGCCGACGCGACGGACGTTTGTCGAACTCGACAGAAAGTGCCTCGTCGTTCACCTCCTGTCGACGGCTCGGAACGGGCTGTGCGGTATCCCTCACCCGACGACGCGCCGGCGCGTCCTACCATCCGGGGATGAACCAACGGCGGTCAAGCGAGTCCGATTTTCCGATCAAGGGCGTCTACACGGGCGCGGACCTTCCGGAGGACCTGGACTCCCGGCTGGGCGCCCCCGGCGAGTTTCCGTACACCCGGGGGGTCTACCCCACCATGTACACCTCCCGTCCGTGGACCATGCGTCAGTACGCCGGCTTCGGCACCGCCACCGAGTCCAACGCGCGGTACCACCAGCTGTTGCGGGCCGGCACGATGGGCCTCTCGGTCGCGTTCGACCTGCCGACCCAGATGGGCTACGACTCCGACGAGCCGATCGCGCACGGCGAGGTCGGCAAGGTGGGCGTCGCCATCGACTCCATCGAGGACATGCGGCTGCTCTTCGCCGACATCCCGCTGGACAAGGTCTCCACCTCGATGACCATCAACGCGCCCGGCTCGGTGCTGCTGCTGCTCTACCAGCTCGTCGCCGAGGAGAACGGGGTGCCCGGCGCGGCGCTCAACGGCACGATCCAGAACGACATCCTCAAGGAGTACATCGCCCGGGGGACGTACATCTTCCCGCCGAAGCCGTCGCTGCGCCTGGTCGCGGACACGTTCGCGTACTGCCGCAAGGAGGTGCCGAAGTGGAACACCATCTCCATCTCCGGCTACCACATGGCCGAGGCCGGCGCGACACCCGTGCAGGAGATCGCGTTCACCCTGGCCAACGGCGTGGAGTACGTGCGGGCGGCGCTGGCCGCCGGGCTCGCGGTGGACGACTTCGCGCCCCGGCTGTCGTTCTTCTTCGTGGCCCGCACCACACTGCTCGAGGAGGTGGCGAAGTTCCGCGCCGCCCGGCGGATCTGGGCCCGACTCATGCACGACGACTTCGGCGCGAAGGATCCGAAGTCGATGATGTTGCGTTTCCACACCCAGACCGCGGGCGTGCAGCTCACCGCGCAGCAGCCGGAGGTCAACCTGGTCCGGGTGGCGGTGCAGGGGCTGGGCGCGGTGCTCGGCGGCACGCAGTCGCTGCACACCAACAGCTTCGACGAGGCGATCGCGCTGCCCACCGAGAAGGCGGCCCGGCTCGCGCTGCGTACCCAGCAGGTGCTGGCGTACGAGACGGACCTGACCGCCACCGTCGACCCGTTCGCCGGGTCGTACGTGGTGGAGGCGATGACCGCCGAGATCGAGGCCGCCGCCCTCGAGTTGATGGAGCGGGTGGCCGATCACGGCTCGGCGGTGGACGCGATCGAGGCCGGGTTCCAGAAGCGGGAGATCGAGCAGTCCGCGTACCGGATCGCGCAGGAGATCGACTCGGGTGAGCGGGTGGTGGTCGGGCTCAACCGGTTCGCCGTGGACGAGGAGGAGCCGTACGAGCCGCTGCGCGTCGACCCGACGATCGAGGCGGCCCAGGCCGAGCGGCTGGCGCGGCTGCGCGCCGAGCGGGACGGCGCGGCCGTGACGCAGGCCCTCGCCGACCTGCGG
Source organism: Micromonospora sp. NPDC049175 (assembly GCF_043197345.1). Taxonomy (NCBI): domain Bacteria; kingdom Bacillati; phylum Actinomycetota; class Actinomycetes; order Micromonosporales; family Micromonosporaceae; genus Micromonospora; species Micromonospora sp. NPDC049175. The sequence goes on from NZ_JBICSY010000002.1 coordinate 1,054,323, forward strand.
ACCGCCGCGGAGGGCTCGGACAACGTGCTCTACCCGATGAAGGAGGCGCTGCGGGCCCGGGCCACCGTGGGTGAGGTGTGCGGGACGCTGCGCGAGGTGTGGGGGCTGTACCGGCCCACCGATCGCTTCTGAGCGTCCCGGTCGCGGTGTGTCCGTCGCGCTGGGCGGGTACCGGGTGGAGGACCGCTGACGCACACGGTGTGCGCCCGTGGCGGACGGCTCCGTGTGAGCGTCCATCCGGCTCGTCGCGGAGTGTGGTCGGCTAATTGTCGGAGTGTCAGTTCATCACCCCGACTAATGCGACAATTTGCACCAGGATCCGCGCGTGTTCCGCCGGATTCTGAGCCCCGCGATCGGTTACGCGTTGTAGGAGGTGAGGGGCGGATGTCAGCGTTCGACAGCGATCTACCTGCTATCCCACACATCTCCGAGCGCTCCGAACAGGGCATATCTGACGCTGCGCGATCTGATCACTACCGTAACGAGGTTGCGCAGCGTCACCGTCGGAGGTCTAGGCTGTCTGCTGTCCCCGATGATCCATCCATCTCTAGTGATCGAGAATTCGACGTGACGAGTGCGTTGACGTTGCCCACGGGTGGCCAGCTGGCGTCCTGGCTGGAGACGCCGCCCGGGTCCCAGCCGCTGCCGGGTGAACTGGACCACCTCCTCGCCCTCCGGGTTCCGGGGCTGATCGCTACGCGCCGTCACCTCCACTCGCACCCTGAGCTCTCCGGCAACGAGTTCGAGACGGCCGCCCTGATCGCCCGGGAACTCTCGCTGGCCGGGCTCAACCCGCGCCTGCTGCCCAAGGGCAACGGTGTGATCTGTGACGTCAACGGCCGGCCGGACGGCCCCGTGGTCGCGCTGCGCGCCGACATCGACGCCCTGCCCCTCGACGACCTCAAGGACGTGCCCTACCGGTCGACCGTCGAGGGCGTCTGCCACGCCTGCGGGCACGACGTGCACACCACGATCCTGCTGGGCGTCGGCATGCTGCTGGCCCAGCTCGCCGACCTCGGTGAGCTGGACGGGCGGGTCCGACTCATCTTCCAGCCGGCCGAGGAGATCCTGCCCTGCGGCTCGCTGGAGGTCATCGAGGCCGGCGGCCTGGACGACGTGGTGCAGATCTTCGCGCTGCACTGCGACCCGAACCTGCCGGTGGGGCGGGTCGGCCTGCGGGTCGGTCCGATCACCGCGGCCGCCGACAACGTCACCGTCCGGCTCTCCGGCCCGGGTGGGCACACCGCCCGGCCGCACCTGACCGTCGACCTGGTCGACGCGCTCGGCCGGTTGGTCACCGAGGTGCCCGCCCTGGTCAGCCGCCGGGTGCCGGCCAACAGTGGTCTGCTGCTGGTCTTCGGCCACGCCTCGGCCGGCACCCGCTACAACGTCATCCCCTCCGAGGCGAGCGCCTCCGGCACCCTGCGGGTGATGGACCGCGACACCTGGGAGCAGGCACCCAAGATCGTCGCTCAGGTGGTCCGGGACGTGATCGCGCCGACCGGCGCCACCGTCGACCTGGAATACCTGCGCGGCCGGCCGCCGGTCAGCAACGACGCCCGGGCCATCCAGGTGCTGACCGCGGCCACCGCCGCCGCGCTCGGCCCGGAAGGGATCGCCGAGACGCCGCAGAGCATGGGCGGCGAGGACTTCTCCTGGTATCTGGAGTACGTCCCCGGCGCCCTCGCCCGGCTTGGCGTGGGCCGCTCGGGTCCCAACGTCGACCTGCACCGGGCAAGCTTCGACGTGGACGAGCGGGCGATCCCCGCGGGCGTCCGCGTCATGGTGCAGACCGCGCTGCGGGCACTGGCGGCGGCGCGCTGACTCCAGCGGTCGAGATCGGGGCCTTCCTCCGCCGGCGCAGCACCAGCAGCAGCGCCGCCACCGGTACGCCGAACGCCACCAGCCACGGCAGCAGCGCCCCCAGCACGGTGAGCAGGACGGTCAACGAGGCGACGAACGCCTTCCAGCCGCCCTTGAGCCCGACCAGGAAGCCGCTCTCGTCCTTCTCCTCGGTGACCTTCGCCGCCGGCCCGACAAGTGTCACGGTGATCGTGGAGAGGGCGGTCAGGTCGGCCAGTCGCCGCTTCTTGGCCTCCAACGACGCCAGGTCGGCCTCGCGGCGACCCAACTCGTTCTCCAACGACACCAGGTCGCTGATCGAGCTGGCGCGGGCCAGCAACCGGCGGGCGCTCTCCACCCGGGCCCGCTGAGTGGTGATCCGCGCGTCGAGGTCGACGATCGCCTCGGTGGCGTCCTCGGTGCTGATCTCGCGGCTCTGCTGGCGGCCGCGCCTCGCGATCTCGTCCACCACGGCTGTGAACTTCTCCGCCGGCACCCGCAACTGCAACTCGGCCACCGCGTCGGCGTCGGCACTGCGCCGCTGGTCCCCGCCGATGAAGCCACCCGCGCGGGTGACCAGTGCGCTCACCTCCCGGGCTTCGGCGTCCACATCGTCCACCTGCACCCGCATCGCACCGGTGTAGATGATGGCCCGCTGGTCGACGCGCAGGTCCGGCGCCCCGGTGCCGGCCTGCTGGGGTGCCCCGACCCCACCCTTCTGTGGTTCCCCGGGTTTGGCGGCCTCGGGTGCTGCCGCCGCGTTGTCCCGCTGAGCGGCGTCGCCGTTGGCCACCGCGGGGGCGACCGAGTCCGCGGTCCCGCTGTCGTCGGCCCCGCAGCCGGTCAACGCCAGCGCCGCCGCCAGTGCGGTCACCGCCAGCAGTCTGCCGCGGTGTCGTACCACCTGTCCGTCCATCCCCGCTCCCTCGTCGTCGTCCGGTGTGGCGATAGCTCGGACGCGGCGCACACGTCGGCTGGTTCCGGCAGACTGCGCTGAGGACATCACGATTCGATAATCGAGGAGTCACGATGCGGCTCACCAAGTACGCCCACTCCTGCCTCCGGGTGGAACACGACGGGGGAGTGCTCGTCGTCGACCCCGGGGTGTTCAGCGACTCCGCGACGGCGTTGGACGGCGCGGACGCGGTGCTGATCACCCACCTGCACGCCGATCACCTCGACCTGGCCGCGGTGCGCCGGCAACTCGACAGGCAGCCGTTCCCGATCTACGGACCCGCCTCGCTCGCCGAGACCCTGGGCGACGCGGCCGAGGCGTTGCGCCCGGTCACCCCCGGTGAGTCGTTCACCGCCGCCGGGGTCGCCGTCCGGGCGTACGGGGGGCGACACGCCGTGATCCACCCCGACATCCCGGTGGTGGACAACCTCGGCTACCTGATCAACGACGTGGTCTACCACCCGGGCGACTCCCTGGTGGTGCCCGACGAGACACCCGTCGACACGCTCTTCGCGCCGATCCACGCCCCCTGGTCGAAGTTCTCCGAGGTGCTCGACTTCATCCGCGCGGTCGCGCCCCGGCGGGCGTACGCCCTGCACGACGGCCTGCTCAACGACAACGGCCTGCGGGTGCTGAACGGGCAGTACACCGCGCTGTCCGGCACCGAGTACCAGCGGCTGGAGCCCGGTAGCCGGGTGGACGTCTGAGGCGATGCCCGGCCCCTCAGCGGAGCTGGTGCAGCAGCTCTACCGCATCCCACCGGACCGGTTCGTGGCCGCCCGGGACGCCGCCGTGGCCGAGGCGCGCCGTGCCGGCGATCCGGGCGCCGCCCGACAGTTGGCCCGGCTACGTCGCCCGACGGTGGCGGCCTGGCTGGTGAACCTGCTCGCCATCACACGTCCGGAGTTGGTCGCCGACCTGGTCCAGTTGGCCGACGCGCTGCGGACGGCCCAGCGGGAGCTGCGCGGGCCCCGACTGCGGGAGTTGTCCGCGCAGCGCCGGGCGGTGGTCGGCGCCCTGGTCGCCGAGGTCCGCAAGCTCGCCGCGGCGGAGCCGGACGCGCCACCGGCCGGTCGGCTGCCGCTGGCCGAGGTGGAGTCGACACTGAACGCGGCGTTCTCCGACGTCGAGGTCGCCGAGCAGGTCCGGGCGGGCCGCCTGCTCCGGGCGGCCAGCTACGCCGGTTTCGGTGAGGTGCCCCGGCCGCAACTCAGGTTGGTCACCGCCGACGACGAGGAGCCCGAGGAGGAGCGCCCGGCCCGTCGACCGGGTGCCCAGCGAGGTCGTCCCGAGGCGGTGCCCCGCCCGGATCGGGCCGCGGAGCGCGCCGAGCAGGCCGAGCGGACGGCGCAGCGGGCCGCCCGTGCCGAGCGGGACCGGCAACGTCGCGCCCTGGACCGGGAGCTGGCCCAGGCTCGGAAAGACCAGCAACGCGCGGAGGCCGAGCTGGCCGAGGCGGCCGGACAGGAACGGGACGATGCCGCCGTACTCGATGGGATCGAGGCCGAACTGGCCGAGCTGGAGCGGCGGCGGGCGGTCGCCGAGCAGGATCTCAGCCGGGCCAAACTCGCGCGGCGGGCCGCCGAACGGGCGGTCACCGTGGCGCGGCGGCGCGCGGGCGAGGTGGAGGCGGCGGTGGAGGCGTTGGCGGCCGAAGAGGGGAATGCGGACGCCGGCGGTGGCGCGGCAGACTGACAATCGATGGACGACGACGAGTGTGCGGGCCGTCCAGGGCGGGTGCCCCCGGATCGGGGCCTTGCCGTGGTCGACGGATCGGGTTGCCCGAGAGGGTCACTCGGATGACACCGGAGCAGGTCGCTGCCGCCAGCAAGCCGGTCGTGCTCGACCTCGGCGACGCGTTCACCCGGGACCCGGGCACGCTGCGCCGTGCCCGGCTGCTCGGCATCTCCGGCTGGGCGTTCTACATAAGTGGCCGGGCCGGCGCGCTCGGCGACGTGCGGGCCGAGACGGCCGCCGCGGCGCTCGGGTTCATCGCGCCGGACGCGGTCGCCGACGGGTGGGATGCCGCCGCCCGGATCGTCTCGCCGGTCGAGGTGGCCGCAGCGAGCCTCGCCGAGTGTTGCCGGTGGGGCGCGCAGCGGCTCGACGCCCTGCCCGCCACCGAACGCCTGGCGGTGCTCGTCGAGCGGGCGGTGGTGGCGGCGGACGCCAGCGCCATGCCGCTCTTCGCCGCGTGGCGGGCCATGCCGCTGCCGGATCTCTCCGCCGGGGCCCGCAGTGCGGCCGGGCTGCGACTGCTCCGGGAACACTTCACCGGCGCCTACCTGCTGGCGGTACGCGCCGCCGGGATGACCCCGCTGGAGGCCGTGCTGTCCGGGCCGGAGGGGGAGGCCGGGGCGGTGGCCTGCGGCTGGCCGCCGCCCTACCCGCCGATCGGGCCGCTGGTGCGCCGGCGACTCTGGGCGGAGGCGGTGACCAACCGTCTCGTCGCGCCGGCGTTCACGGCCCTCGGCCCGGCTGCCGGCATCGAGCTTGTCGAGTTGCTGCACCGCACCCGGGCCGACCTCGCCGCCGGTGTGTGATTGCCGACCCCGGTCGCACCCGACCCGCGGTCCGGTGCGCGGCGGTAGCAGACTGGGGAGGTGCGATACGCGCTGCTACGCCGACGCGGTGCCGGTGGGGCGGGAGCGCAACTCGGTGACGTAGTCGTCCGGGGCGCCCGCCTTCTCGGCGGCGTTCGCGATCTCGGAGAGATACCACGAGGTCGGCAGGCCGCCCTCGTACCCGTTGAAGACGTAGATCCACGCGGTCACGTCGCCGTCGAGGGTGGAGACCCGGACGTGCAGCTTGCGGTACGTGCCGGCGGTCACTCCCTCGATCTCGTCGAGCTGGCCGGCGTCGTACGGGTGGATGTCGTAGAGCGCGACGAAGACCCGGTCACCGGGCGACTCGACGAGGGTGCTCACCGCGCCCTCCCAGCCGATCACGTCCGCCCCGGCGAAGGTCAGCCGCCAGCCTTCCAGCCAGCCGGTGCCCACCATCGGCGAATGCGGACAGTAGGCGCGCATCCGGGCAGGGTCGAGATTTGAGCCGTAGGCGGCGTGATGACGCACGGCGATGACGATAGCCCGACGGACGGGTGGGGGAGAATACGACAGTGCGTGTCGAATGCGCTCGGGAGAACAAAGTCACTGTGAAATTGGACGAAGGGCGAACGCTGTGAGCCGGATCGTGATCATCGGTGGGGGGCCGGCCGGGTACGAGGCGGCCCTGGTCGCCGCCCAACTGGACGCCGATGTCACAGTCGTGGAGGCCGACGGTGCCGGTGGGGCCTGCGTGCTCTCCGACTGCGTACCGTCGAAGACCTTCATCGCCAGCTCGCAGGTGGTGACCGGTTACCGGGACACCGAGGAGTTCGGGGTGCACTCGGACGGCCTGGAGGCGGTCACCGTCGACGCGCGGGCCGTGCACGAGCGGGTCAAGCGTCTGGCGTTGGCGCAGTCCGCCGACATCCACGCCAAGCTGCTCAAGGCCGGCGTCACATTCGTGGCCGGCACCGCCCGGCTCGGCGAGGACGCCCTCGGGCACACCCACCGGGTCGTCGTGACGCCCGCCGACGGCACGGAGGAATATTCCATCGCGGCGACCACGGTGCTGGTGGCCACCGGCTCGACACCCCGCCAGTTGCCCACCGCCGTACCGGACGGTGAGCGCATCCTGACCTGGCGTCAGGTGTACGACCTGCCGGAGCTGCCCGAGCACCTGATCGTGGTCGGCTCGGGTGTCACCGGAGCGGAGTTCGCGAGCGCGTACCTGGCCATGGGGGTCCAGGTCACCCTGGTGTCCAGCCGGGACCGGGTGATGCCGCACGAGGACGCCGACGCCGCGTCGGCGATCGAGCGGGTGTTCCGCAACCGGGGCATGGAGATCCTCAACAACTCCCGGGCCGACGCGGTCCGGCGTACCGCCGACGGCGTCGAGGTGGAACTGTCCGACGGCCGCCGGGTCACCGGCTCGCACGCGCTGATCACCGTCGGGTCGATCCCGAACACGGCGAACCTGGGCCTGACCGAGTACGGCGTCGAGCTGGGCCGGGGCGGCTACGTCACTGTCGACCGGGCCTCCCGGACCAACGTGCCCGGCATCTACGCCGCCGGTGACTGCACCGGGGTGCTGCTGCTGGCAAGTGTCGCCGCGATGCAGGGCCGGATCGCCATGTGGCACGCGCTCGGCGAGGCGGTGCGTCCGCTGCGGCTGCGTACCGTCGCGGCGAACGTCTTCACCGACCCGGAGCTGGCCACCGTTGGCGTCTCGCAGGACGAGGTGGACGCGGGCAAGACCCCGGCCCGGCAGGTGATGCTGCCGTTGTCCGGCAACGCCCGGGCGAAGATGGACGATCTCTCCGACGGTTTCGTGAAGCTGTTCTGCCGGCCGGCCAGCGGCCAGGTGATCGGCGGTGTGGTGGTCGCGCCGAAGGCCAGCGAGCTGATCCTGCCCATCACCATGGCCGTGGAGAACAACCTGACGGTCAACGAGCTGGCCCAGACCATCACCATCTACCCGAGCCTCTCCGGCTCCATCACGGAAGCGGCCCGCCAGCTCATGCTCCACGAGCTGGAGTAGCTCCCGCCCCCGCCCCCTCGGGTCGATCATGGAGTGGTGGTGGCGGGTTCACACCGTCACGTCCCTCTCGCGGGGCACCACGACTCCATGATCGACGGCTCGGGTCTGGGTGACCGCCACCGTGGCGAGGACCGCTACCTCGGTGAGGATGAGCAGGCGTTCGGCCAGGCCGATGAGCGCCCGGTCGCCGGGGTAGGCGGACCAGACCATGGCCGCCGCCAGGGCCAGGCTGAGCAGGACGAGGGTGCGCAGCGTCCGGGCCGCGGTGGCCAGATCCGGCCGGCGGGCGAGCAGCCAGCCGCCGACCGGCAGCGCCAGGAAGGCGACGACCGAGGCGTACCGGTGCAGGTAGGCCGACGTGGTCATGGCGGTGCCCGGCTCGTTCGTCGGCACCAGCGCGGCCAGCAGCAGCCCGCCCACCCACGCGCCGAGCAGCACCTCGGCGGTCCCGGCGCGCGGTCGGGGTGGGCCGGTGCGGCGCAGCCCCCACAGCAGCGCCACCGTGGCGAGCGCCAGCACCACCATGGCGACGTCGATGACACCGCCCCGGTCGGAGACCGCGAAGTCGCTGACGGTCAGCGCCCACGGGTTGAGGTCGTTGTTGACTTCGAGGTGACCGATCACGGTGAGCAGGGCCGCCAGGGCGATCCCGCCGAGAGCCAGCAGGCCGGTGTTCCGGGTAACGGGCATGCCTCAGCCTGTCGCCGAGGGCACCCGAACCGGATCCGGGAAGCCCACCGACATCGCCCCGAGGGACCACCCCTAGAGGTACGCCAGTCGCGGGCAATCTTGCGGGGCCGACGGGCCGACACTCAGTCGATGGGGACGTCTACCGCGGCGGCGCGGGCATGGCGGGCGCTGACCAGAGTCATCGCCCATCCCGCTGCGGCGAAGCCGGCCGCGGCGGCGGTGGCGATGATGGCCAGCCGCCACGCCGACTCGGTGAGCGCGGTGCCGCCGAGGTGCCCCACCAGCGCGCCGTAGGTGGCCCAGCCCAGCGCGGCGACGGCCTCGTAGAGCACGAACAGCCGGTACGGGTAACGGCTGCGGCCGGCCGAGAAGCAGGCCGCCATCCGGCCGCCGGGCACGAACCGGCAGAGCAGGATGACGAGCGGTCCGGGTTGGCGGAGCCCCTGCGTCACCCGACTGGCCATCCGGCGGGCCCGGCTCAGCTCGGCGTGCCGGGGTGGCCGTCGGTCCGGTGCGACCCGTCCGAGCAGGTAGCAGGCCAGGTCCCCGGCGAAGACACCGAGTGCGCCGACGGCGATGGTGACCGGCAGGTTGAGCCCGCCGTAGACGGTGAGCGCCCCACTGGTGATCATGATGATCTGGGTGGGGATCACCGGAACGAAGGCGTCCGCGATCAGCAGGGCGAGCAGCACCAGGTACGCCCACGTCGGCGATGCGACGTCAGTCAGTAGTTCGGGCACGCCTGCCACCTCGCCGAATGCGGCCGATTGGGTGTCTTGAGCCTGACGGCGTGTCCGGCGTCACCGAGGACGGGCCCGGCCCGTCGTGACGGTCGACACGACGGGGGCCACCCAGGTACAACGAGGTCAACCGATCCCGGGTGACGGGTTCGCCGCCCGTCCCACCCGTCCGGTACCGGTCGGCGGATCGGCGTACGTCGGCGTACCGTTGACGGGCGCGGCCCATGCCCGTCGGGTCCCCCGTTCCTGACGATTCGGGCCGCCAGGGCCGCCGGCGGGTCCCGCGCCGGCGGCCCACCTCTCTGCTCGCCGCCGTAAATCCGGGTGCGTCCCCGGTTGCCCCGCGAGTACGGTCGCCGTATGCGCAGCGCGGTAGTGGTGACCACGACGCCGGGAATCCCCGGCGTGCCGCTCTGACGTAACCACAGTCGACCAGGCCCCGGGGCGATCCGCCCCCGAGGGCCGCGCGCCGAACGGGTCCCAGGTCGCCTCCGGGTCGTACCCGATCCAGGAGCCCGACATGATCGACCACCGTAGGCTCGGCCGTGAGCTGGACCTCTTCGTCTCCGATCCGCTGGCCGGCGCCGGCCTGCCGATCTGGCTGCCGGCCGGCGCCGCCGCCCGGCATGCCGTCGAGGAGTACGTCCGGGAGTTGGAGCGCGTCTCCGGCCACCAGCACGTCTACTCGCCCCCGCTGGGCAAGCGCGAACTCTTCGAGCTCTCCGGGCACCTCGGCTACTTCGCCGACGACATGTTTCCGCCGATGCGGCTGAGCGCCGACGACGAGTTCGTGCTCCGCCCCGCCCTCTGCCCGCACCACGCCCTGGTCTTCCGGGCCCGGGGCCGCTCCTACCGGGAGCTGCCGTTGCGGATCGCGGAGCTGGGCGGCATGTACCGCTCGGAGCGCTCCGGGGTGCTCGGCGGGCTGGCCCGGGTACGGGCCATCTCGCTCAACGACGCGCACACCTTCTGCGCCCCCGAGCAGGTGGGCGGGGAGGTCGTCGAGATCCTCCGGCTGATCCGCGCCGCGCACGCCGCGCTCGGCGTCCGCCCGGCGGGCTTCCGGCTCTCGTTGCGCGGGCCGGGGGAGAAGTACGTCGGCGACGACGCGCAGTGGGCGCACGCGGAGGAGCTGCTCCGGGGCGCGCTGGCCGGGGTGGAGTACGTCGAGGCGCCCGGCGAGGCCGCCTTCTACGGCCCGAAGATCGACATTCAGATCGTCGACGCGGCCGGCCGGGAGTCGACCATCTCCACCATCCAGCTCGACTTCGACAAGCCGGAACGGTTCGACCTGTCGTACACCGACTCGGACGGCAGCCGGCGTCGACCGGTGCTGGTGCACCGCAGCCTGGTCGGCAGCATGGAGCGGCTCTTCGCGTACCTGATCGAGGTGCACGAGGGAGCCTTCCCGGCCTGGTACGCGCCTGTCCAACTGGTGCTGCTGCCGGTCGACGACGGGCAGGCCGACGCGGCGGCCGACCTGGCCCGCCGGGCCGTCGACGCCGGCCTGCGGGTCGAGGTGGACGGCACCGGTTCGTTGGGTGCCCGGATCCGGGACGCGGCCCGCCGTCGCGTCCCGTACCTCGGGGTGTTGGGTGCCCGGGAGGCGGCCGACGGGCGCCTCGCGTTGCGCCTGCGCGGCGGCCGGGCCCTGGACCCGATGCCCGCCGACGCGGCGCTGGCCCTGATCGGCGGGCAGGTCGCCGCCCGCGCCACCGAGCTGCTCCCGGCGGGCTGACCCACCCGCCGAGCCGGGGTGGGTCGCCACCGGTCGCGTGGCGCGCACGGCGGCGACCCGCCTCTCAGACCGACGCCGGCTGGGCGGCGGGGTCGGCCGGTTCCTCGTCGGTCACCCCGCCGGTGAACTGGGAACGGTAGAGCCGGTGGTACGCGCCGTGGGCGGCGAGCAGTTGCTCGTGGGTGCCCTGCTCGACGATCCGGCCGTCCTCCATCATCAGGATCAGGTCGGCGTCGCGGATGGTGGACAGCCGGTGCGCGATGACGAAGCTGGTCCGGTCCGAACGCAGCGCGGCCATCGCCCGTTGCAGCAGCACCTCGGTGCGGGTGTCCACCGAGCTGGTGGCCTCGTCCAGGATCAGCAGCGACGGCTCGGCGAGGAACGCGCGGGCGATGGTGATGAGCTGCTTCTCGCCGGCGCTGACGTTGCTGCCCTCCTCGTCGATGACCGTGTCGTAGCCGTCCGGCAGGCTGCGTACGAACCGGTCCACGAACGTGGCCCGAGCCGCGGCGAGGATCTCCTCCTCGGTGGCGTCCGGCCGCCCGTAGGCGATGTTGTCGCGGATGGTGCCGCCGAAGAGCCAGGTGTCCTGCAGCACCATGCCGATCCGGCCGCGCAGGTCGTCGCGGCGCAACGTCGTGATGTCCACCCCGTCGAGCGTGATCCGGCCGGCGTCCAGCTCGTAGAAGCGCATGACCAGGTTGACGAGTGTGGTCTTGCCGGCGCCGGTCGGGCCGACGATCGCCACCGTGTGCCCCGGCTCGGCGACCAGCGACAGGTCGTCGATCAGCGGCTTGTCCGGCTCGTAGCGGAACGAGACGTGCTCGAACTCGACCCGCCCGTGCGGGTCGGTGACCCGGGCCGGCTCGACCGGGTCGGGGGTCTGCTCGTCGGCGTCGAGCACCGCGAAGACGCGCTCGGCCGAGGCCACCCCGGACTGGAGCAGGTTGGCCATCGAGGCCAGTTGGGTGAGCGGCTGGGTGAACTGCCGGGAGTACTGGATGAACGCCTGCACGTCGCCCAGGCTCATCGTGCCGGAGGCGACCCGCAGCCCACCGACCACGGCGATCGCCACGTAGCTCAGGTTTCCGATGAACATCATCGACGGCATGATGATCCCGGAGACGAACTGCGCCCCGAAGCTCGCCCGGAACAGCTCCTCGTTCTTCGCGTGGAACGAGGCCTCCACCTCACGCTGCCGGCCGAAGACCTTCACCAGCTCATGACCGGTGTACGCCTCCTCGATCTGGCTGTTCAACTCGCCGGTGTGGGTCCACTGGGCGATGAACTGCTTCTGTGAGCGCTTGGCGATGCGCTGGGTGACGAGCACCGACAGTGGCACCGCGACCAGGGCCACCAGGGCCAGCAGCGGTGAGATCCAGAACATCGCGGCCAGCACGCCGATGACGGTCAGCAGCGAGGTGAGCAGCTGGCTCAGCGTCTGCTGGAGGCTCGTCGAGATGTTGTCGATGTCGTTGGTGACCCGACTGAGCAGCTCGCCACGGGGCTGCCTGTCGAAGTACGGCAGCGGCAGCCGGTTGAGCTTCTCCTCCACCTCGGCGCGCAGCCGCAGCACGGTGCGCTGGACCACCCCGTTGAGCAGCCAGCCCTGCCACCAGGCCAGCACGCTCGCGGCCAGGTAGAGCCCGAGCGCCAGCAGCAGCACCCACCCCAGGGCGGTGAAGTCGATGCCCACGCCGGGCACCACGTCCATCCGGGAAAGCATGTCGGCGTAACTGTTGTTGCCGCGGGCCCGTTCCGCGGCGGCGGCCTGCTCGACGGTGGTGCCGGCGGGCAGGGCCCGGCCGATCACCCCCGTGAAGATCAGGTCGGTGGCGTGGCCGAGGATCTTCGGACCGGCCACGCTGAACCCGACGCTCACCACGGCCAACGTGATGATCGCGGCCAGGTGCAGTCGGTGCGAACGCAGTCGGCCGAGCAACCGGCGGGCGGACGGCCCGAAGTTCATCGACTTCTCGGCGGGCATCCCGGCACTCATCCACGGCGGACCACCGCCCGGACGGCCGGGCGGCAGCCGCTTCGGCGTCACCGCGCCGCCGCCGGGCGGCGACGCGTCCCCTCCCGGCGTCCGCTCGTCGCCGGCCGGCTTCTGACTGGGTACGGCCGCGGTCCGCGGCTCGTCGCGCTCGCTCACGCCGCCACCTCCGTCGTCTGCTGGGACGCCACGATCTCGGCGTACGTCGGGCAGGTCTCCAACAGTTCCGCGTGTCGTCCCACTCCGACGACCCCTCCGTTCTCCAGAACGATGATCTGGTCGGCGTCGATGATCGTGGACACCCGCTGGGCCACGATCACCATCGCGGACTGCGCGGTGATCGGCCGCAGGGCGGCTCTGAGTCGCGCGTCGGTGCCCAGGTCGAGCGCCGAGAACGAGTCGTCGAAGAGGTAGATCTCGGGTTGCCGGACCAGCGCCCGCGCGATGGCCAGGCGTTGCCGCTGCCCACCGGAGACGGTGGTGCCGCCCTGGGCGATCGGTGCCTCCAGGCCGCCGGGCATCTGGGCCACGAAGTCCCGGGCCTGGGCGATCTCCAGTGCCGCCCACAGCTCCTCGTCGGTGGCGTCCGGATTGCCGTAGCGCAGGTTGCTGGCGACCGTCCCGGTGAACAGGTACGGCCGCTGCGGCACCAGGCCGATCCGCCGCCACAGCTCGTCCGGCGCCAGCTCACGCACGTCCACCCCGTCGACGAGCACCGCGCCGGCGGTGACGTCGACCAGGCGGGGAATCAGCGACAGCAGGGTCGTCTTGCCGGCGCCGGTGCTGCCGATGATCGCCGTGGTGGTGCCCGGTGTGGCCCGGAAGGAGATGTCGCGCAGCACCGGCTCGACCGCGCCGGGGTACTGGAAGCGCACCCCGCGCAGCTCCAACTCGGCCCGGGTGGCCAGCTCGCTGACCGGCTCGGCGGCGGGGACCACCGAGGAGTCGGTGTCCAGCACCTCGACGATCCGCTCGGCGCAGACCGCGGCCCGGGGCACCATCATCAGCATGAAGGTGGCCATCATCACGGCCATCAGGATCTGCATCAGGTACTGCAGGAAGGCGGTGAGCGCGCCGATCTCGATCGCGCCCGAGTCGACCCGCTGCGCGCCGAACCAGAGGACCGCCACGCTTGACACGTTCAGCACCAGCATGACCACCGGGAAGATCAGCGCCAGCAGCCGGCCGGTCCGCAGCGCGGTGGCGGTCAGGTCGGCGTTGGCGACGCCGAACCGGTCCGTCTCGTACGGCTCGCGGACGAACGCGCGGACGACCCGGATGCCGGTGATCTGCTCGCGCAGCACCCGGTTGACCGTGTCGATGCGGGTCTGCATCAGCCGGAAGCCCGGCACCATCCGGCGGATGATCGCGCCGAGCGTGATGGCCAGGACCGGCACGCTGACAAGCATCAGCCAGGAGAGCCCGACGTCCTCGCGCAGCGCCATCACCACGCCGCCAACGCTCATGATCGGGGCGGCGACCAGCATGGTGCAGCTCATCAGGACGAGCATCTGCACCTGTTGCACGTCGTTCGTGTTGCGGGTGATCAGCGAGGGTGCTCCGAATCGGGCCACCTCGCGGGCGGAGAAGCGGTTGACGTGCCCGAACAGCTTGGCCCGGACGTCCCGGCCGAAGCCCATCGCGGTCCGCGCGCCCAGGTAGACCGCGGCGGTCGCACAGACGATCTGGATCAGGCTGACCAGCAGCATCCAGCCGCCGGTGTGCACGATGTAGTCGGTGTCGCCCCGCGCCACGCCCTTGTCGATGATGTCGGCGTTGAGGCTGGGCAGGTAGAGCGAGGCCATGGTGCCCACGAACTGGAGCAGCACCACCGCCAGCAACGGTCGTTTGTAGGTGCGCAGTTGGCCGCGCAACAGTCGGATCAGCACGCCGGGTCCTTCGGATCGGTAGGGCGGCCGGTCATCCGCGGGTCGTCCCCGCTGCCGATGACCTCTAGCAGGAACTCCCGGATCACCTGGGCCTTCACCGGGTCGGCGTCGACCGAGGTGATGGGGCGTCCGGAGTGGATCATGGCGGTGAGTGTCGCCACCCGTTCCCGGCCGGCGGGGGTGATGGCGAGTCGAATGCTGCGCCTGTCGCTGTCGTCGCGCTGCCGCTCGACCAACCCGTCCCGGGCCAGCGTGTCCACGATGCCGGTCAGGGTCGCCGGGCGGACGAAGCCCATCTCGGCGACCTCACGGTGCGGCAGCTCGCCGTGTCGGGCGAGTGTCATCAGGGTCACCATGCCGGCATGGGTGAGCCCGTGCTCCTCGGCGAGGTAGCGGTTCCACCGCTGTTCGACGAGGTGCCCGGCCACCAGTAGGAGGCGGCCGAGCGGCACGTCCTGGAGGGTCACGAGGTCCACGAGAAGCACCTTAGCCACCTGATAGTCAGGGGCCAAACGAAATAATCGCGGCCGTGACCACGAACACGATCTGCAGGACCGTACGCTGGGCGAGCGGTGTCACCGGACGTCCGGCGAGGGTGAGCTTCCGGCGGGCGGCCGACACGTTGGCGGGAAACATGGCGAGCATGAGCAGGCCCAGCCCGGCCGCGGCCGGCCGTGCTGTCGCCGGGATCAGCAGCCCGACGGCGCCGACGAGTTCGAGGACACCGGTGAGGGTGACCAGCAGATCCGGCCGGGGTAGTCGTGGCGGGACCATCGCGATCAGGTCGGCGCGGCGCGGACCGACGAAGTGCGCGACGCCGGTCAGCACGAACAGCAGGGCCAGCCCGACCCGCAGTGCGGGATGCCAACCATCCAGCGCGGAGATGCCGGCCAGGCCGGCCAGTCGGGCCAGCGCGGTGCCGACGATCAGGGCGATCAGGGGTGCCATCGGAAACCTCCTCGAGCAATCTTGTCGCTGGCAAGATTGCCCGTCGGGGTGGCATCTTGTCAACGACAAGATAGAGTTCGGGCATGACCGAGACGCGCGGCTACCACCACGGCGACCTCCGTCGCGCCCTGCTCGCCGCCGCGCTCGACGCGATCGAGGAGGACGGGCAGGCCACGCTGAGCCTGCGCGACCTGGCCCGTCGGGCCGGTGTCTCGCACGCCGCACCCGCGCACCACTTCGGCGACAAGGCCGGCCTGCGCACCGCGCTCGCCACCCAGGGCTTCGACCTGCTGGCCCAGGAGTTGGCGGCGGCGGGTGACGACCTGCTGGCCGCCGGGGTCGCGTACGTCGACTTCGCCGTCCGACACCGTGCGCACTTCGAGGTGATGTTCCGGCCGGAGCTGTACCGGGCCGACGACCCCGAGCTGATCGCGGCACGGGAGCGCGCCGGCGCGGCACTGCGGTCCCAGGTGGCAACACTGCCCTCCGGCGACACGCCCGCCGACACCGACCGGGACGCGCTCGCCGCCTGGTCGATCGCGCACGGCTTCGCGACCCTCTGGCTGGCCGGCGCTCTCCCCGACCGAGTGGGCGACAACCCCCGGGACGCGGCCCGCGAAGTCCTGAGCCGCCTAGCGCGCGAACCGTTCCAGCCGGACCAGCCGATCGCCGGAAAATGATCACCCACCGAGGGCTCATCGCGCATGATTCCCTCGCTCGCCCCGAGAAACGACAGCCGCTCTGCTCCCGGCATCGGCTCCGGCAGCCACCGGGCGGGCGCCGAGGCGCCCGCCCGTCCGAGCAAGATCAGAGTGTTTGACCGACTCGGTCGACGATGGCGAGAGCCAGCACGGCCGACGATCCCGCCGACCCACCCACCCCGAGGAAGGCGTAGGTCTCGGGATGGAAGACCAGCACGATCTGTCCCGGGCCGCCCGTCGAGGACCAGGTGATCCCGATACCCGATCGGCCCGCGCCGTCCTTGGCGTGCTCCACAGCCCGCAGGCCCGGCGTCGTCGCCGCCGCCTCGTAGAGCGCCGCACGTGATCGGGGGCGTAGGTAGCCCTCGCCGAGGTAGTAGAGGAGGTCCTTGCCGGCAGCATTGGCGTCACCCGGTCCACCGCTGCGATTCTTCGTCAGGAAGGCCCGCATGGCGGCGGCGTCGGTGGGCATGTCGGCACGGTAGGCGGGCGTTGGAGTGCACCGCTCGGTCTCGCCCGGCACCACCTGGTTGCCCCTGGTCACCGCGGACCTTCCGTTCCGGCAGCCGGGCAGGATGGTCTCCGTGCGGCCACCGGTAGCGGTCTCGATGATCAGACCGTCCCGGACTCCGTCCACCGACTGCCAACTTTCCCGGATTTCCGGACCCTGCTGGCTGCGTGAGTAGACAAACTGATGTGGCCGGGGATTGACGTCGGGCAGCTCCAGCGCAGCGGCCGCCGCGTTCCGGAGAACCTGGGCCGCATCGGCCCGGGCGGCCGGGGTGCTGCCACCGAGCCGGTCCGGGGCAAGGACCAGTACGGCAGCCAGCGACGCAGCTACGCTGGCCGCCGCCACCCCGCTGAGCACGAGCCGCCAAACGGGCTGCCGCGAGCGAGGAGGCGCCGGAAGTACGACCGTCGTCACGGGTACGGAGGCCAGGGTGGTCATCGCGGTCGTCAGCCGGGTACGGGCCGGCTCCAACCGCTCGATCGTCGGCAGCCCGGTCTCGCCACCGAGTTGCTGGAGCAGCCGCATCTCATCCATTGCGCAGTGCCTCCTTGATAGTGCCGGCCGGTTCGCCGCCCAACCGCTCACGGAGCAGCCGGCGGGCTCGGTTGAGTCGTGATCGCACGGTGCCGACCGGAATCGTCAGAGCGGCGGCAACCTCGTCGTAGGTCAGGTCCTCCCACGCGACCAGCAGCAACACGTCGCGGTCTCCGTCGGAGAGCACGGCCAACGCGTCCACAAGGAGTCGACGTAGCGATTGCGCGGTCACCACATTGGTGACCCGGTCGGCGTGCTCCGTCTCGCTCGTCGGGGGGACGTACGCCTGCCGTAGCCGGTACTCCCGTTCCTCATTGCGCCAGTGTTGGCTGACGATGTTGGCTGCGATTCCATACAGCCATGGCCGGGCGTTCGCGTGGGTGACGTCGAATCGATCCCGACGACGAAATCCCGCGAGAAACGTCTCAGCAACCAGGTCGTCCGCCACCGGCCCGCCGAGACGACGGGCCAGGTAACGATGGATGTGCGGCGCGTGTCGGTCGAAGATGACCGAGAAGATCTCCGGTTCCTGCACGGACCGGGCGATAATCGCTCCGTCCGCCATCGCACCGACATCGACATCTTTTGCTCGCCGCAGGTGCTTCATATAAAGCCTTTCGCGGAGCGGGATGGGTCACCTGTTATCCGCGTCCGGCGGCCAAACGGTTCATGGGCGGCGCGAGCAGCGCCGGCACGGCGGCGGCCGATGCCGCTCGCCGCGCAGCTCCTCGGCACGCCCGCCCGGGCGTCGTTCATAAAATGGTGGTGGGTTCGCCCCTTGCCGCCCGTCGAACAAGGCGGCGCAACTCCATCGTGACGCAGGCGGGGCCGGGGTCACCAGCTCGTGGGCAGGGGCATTCCTTCGGTGAAGCCGGCGGCGCTCTGCACGCCGACGATCGCCCGCTCGTGGAACTGCGTCAGGTTTCGTGCGCCGGCGTAGGTGAAGGCGCTGCGAACACCGGCGATGATCTCGTCGATCAGGTCCTCGACGCCGGGTCGGACCGGGTCCAGGTACATCCGAGCCGAGGAGATGCCCTCCTCGAACACCGCCTTGCGAGCCCGGTCGTACGGGCTGTCGTCGGCGGTACGGGCACTGACGGCCCGAGCCGAGGCCATCCCGAAGCTCTCCTTGTAGCGCCGGCCGTCCGGCTCGGTGTACAGGTCGCCGGGAGACTCGTAGGTGCCGGCGAACCACGAGCCGATCATCACGTTCGACGCCCCGGCGGCGAGCGCGAGCGCCACGTCCCGGGGGTGCCGCACCCCGCCGTCGGCCCAGACGTGCCGGCCCAGTTGCCGGGCTGCGGCCGCGCAGTCGAGTACGGCGGAGAACTGCGGCCGACCCACGCCGGTCATCATCCGGGTGGTGCACATCGCGCCCGGCCCGACGCCGACCTTGATGATGTCCGCACCCGCCTCGACGAGGTCACGTACTCCCTCAGCGGTGACCACGTTGCCGGCCGCGACGGGGACCCCCGGGTCCAGCTTGCGGACCGCCTGGAGCGCGGAGATCATCCGCGACTGGTGGCCGTGTGCGGTGTCCACGACAAGCGTGTCCACCCCCGCCTCCAGCAGCGCGGCGGCCTTGCCGGTCACGTCGCCGTTGATCCCGACGGCCGCCGCGATGCGCAGCCGGCCCCGGTCGTCCACGGCCGGCGTGTAGAGGGTG
Organism: Micromonospora sp. NPDC049175; assembly: GCF_043197345.1. Lineage (NCBI taxonomy): Bacteria > Bacillati > Actinomycetota > Actinomycetes > Micromonosporales > Micromonosporaceae > Micromonospora > Micromonospora sp. NPDC049175. The sequence continues at coordinate 1,073,117 of NZ_JBICSY010000002.1, forward strand.
GCGCGCAGCGCGCCCTGGCGGGTCAGCACCCCGACCAGCCGACCGTCGGCGTCCACCACCGGTGCGAGTCGACGACGGCCCGCGGAGAGCAGGTCGAAGCCGGTACGCGGGTCGGCGTCCGCCGGGACGGTGTGCAGCTCGGTGGACATCACGTGACGGAGCTGGGCGAACCGATCCACTCCCGTGGTGTCGGCCTCGGTGACCACGCCCAACGGCCGGCCGGCGTCGTCGACCACGATCACCGCGGCGTGCGAGCGCTTGGGCAGCAGGTGGATGGCGTCACCCACGGTCTCCGTCGGGCCCAGGGTGATGGGCGTGTCGTAGACCAGGTGCCGCTGCTTGACCCAGGCGACGACATTCGCCACCACCTCGATCGGGATGTCCTGCGGGATCACCGTGATCGCGCCTCGGCGGGCCACCGTCTCGGCCATCCGCCGGCCGGCGACCGCTGTCATGTTGGACACCACGAGCGGGATGGTGGTGCCGGTGCCGTCACCGGTGGACAGGTCGACGTCGAGCCGGGAGCCCAGGTCGGAGCGGGCCGGCGCCATGAAGACGTCGGTATAGGTCAGGTCGTGCGCGGGGGCCGCGCCGTGAAGGAACCGCACCCGGCCATCATTCCCGGCCAGGGCCGTCCGCGCCCGCCTCGGTGCCGCAAACCACCCCCGCCGGCAGGACGAAGTAGCAGGACCCGGGTCAAAGCCCGTCAGGCGATGGTGCAGATGGGAGCACCGGCGGTGAGCACCGCGCCGACCTCGGCGGTGAGCCCGCTCACCGTGCCCGACTTGTGGGCGTGCAGCGGCTGCTCCATCTTCATCGCCTCCAGCACCACCACCAGGTCCCCCTCGGCCACGGTGTCGCCGTCGGCTACCGCGATCTTGACGATGGTGCCCTGCATGGGTGAGGTGAGCGCGTCGCCGCTGACCGGCGTGCCCCCCTTGGCCGCGCCGCCGCGTCGTCCCGGCTTACGGGTGGCGGGTGCCGCGGTGGTCGTACTCCCGCCGAAGCCGGCGGGGAGGCTGACCTCCAGGCGCTTGCCGCCCACCTCGACCACGACGGTGTCGCGCTCGGCCGGCGCCTCGGCGGCGCCGGCGGCGGCGGCGAACGGCGGCACGGTGTTGTGGAACTCCGTCTCGATCCACCGGGTGTGCACGGTGAACGGTTCGGCGGTGAACGCCTCGTCCCGCACGACCAGCCGGTGGAACGGCAGCGCGGTGGCCATCCCGTCGACGACCATCTCGTCAAGCGCGCGGCGGGCGCGCTCCAGCGCCTCGGTGCGCGTCTCACCGGTGATGATCACCTTGGCCAGCAGCGAGTCGAAGTTGCCGCCGATCACGTCGCCGGCCGAGATGCCGGTGTCCACCCGGACGCCCGGGCCGGTGGGCAGGCGCAACGTGGTGACGGTGCCCGGCGCGGGCAGGAAGTTTCGGCCGGGGTCCTCGCCGTTGATCCGGAACTCGATGGCGTGCCCGCGCGGCGTCGGGTCCTCGGTGCTGCGCAGCTTCTCGCCGTCGGCGATCCGGAACTGCTCGCGGACCAGGTCGATGCCGGCGGTCTCCTCGGTGACCGGGTGCTCGACCTGGAGCCGGGTGTTGACCTCCAGGAAGGAGATGGTGCCGTCCCTGCCGACCAGGTATTCGACAGTGCCGGCGCCGTGGTAGCCGGCCTCCCGGCAGATCGCCTTGGCACTCTCGTGGATCTGTGCCCGCTGGGCGTCGGTGAGGAACGGCGCGGGGGCCTCCTCCACGAGCTTCTGGTGGCGACGTTGCAGCGAGCAGTCCCGGGTGCCCACCACGATCACGTTGCCGTGCTGGTCGGCGAGGACCTGCGCCTCGACGTGGCGGGGCTGGTCCAGGTAGCGCTCGACGAAGCACTCGCCCCGGCCGAACGCCGCGACCGCCTCCCGGGTGGCCGACTCGAAGAGCTGGGGGATCTCCTCCATCGTCCGGGCGACCTTGAGGCCGCGGCCGCCGCCGCCGAAGGCAGCCTTGATGGCGACCGGCAGGCCGTGGTCGACGGCGAACGCCATCACCTCGTCCGGGCTGGCCACCGGGTCCGGCGTGCCGGGGACCAGCGGAGCGCCGGCGCGCTGGGCGATGTGCCGGGCGGTCACCTTGTCGCCCAGGTCGCGGATCGCCTGCGGGGTGGGGCCGATCCAGGTCAGCCCGGCGTCGACGACCGCCTGGGCGAAGTCGGCGTTCTCGGACAGAAAGCCATAACCCGGGTGTACGGCGTCCGCGCCGGCCCGCGCGGCGACGTCGAGCAGCTTGTCGATGCGCAGGTACGTCTCGGTCGCGCTGTCCCCGCCGAGCGCGTACGCCTCGTCCGCGAGGGTGGTGTGCAGGGCGTCCCGGTCGGAGTCCGCGTACACGGCGACGCTGCCCAGGCCGGCGTCGCGGCACGCACGGATCACCCGGACGGCGATCTCGCCGCGGTTGGCGATGAATACCTTGCGCACCTTCGTGGCTCCTCCCCGGCAGGTTACTGACGGGGAGTGTATCGGCCGCCCCGGTCACCCTAACGATCGCTCAGCGTGGAATGCGGCACGCACCATAGTCAAACTTGGCTATTACGCTTGTGCGGTGTCTGCGACTCGAATGATGATCCTCGGTCTGGTGCGGTGGATGCAGCCCGTGCACGGCTACGACGTACGCCGCGAGCTGTTGAGCTGGAGCGCCGACAAGTGGGCGAACGTGCAGCCCGGCTCGATCTACCACGCGTTGCGCAAGCTCACCGAGGAAGGGCTGCTCCGGGCCGTCGCCACCGAGCAGGTCGGAGCCCGCCCGGCTCGGACCACCTACGAGGTGACCGCAAAGGGTGAGGACGAGTTCGAGACGCTGCTGCGCAACCTCTGGTGGAACCTCGGCGAACAGTCCGACCCCTTCGCGGTGGCCTTCTCCTTCCTGCCCGCCATGCCGCGCGCCGAGGCCGCGGCGGCCCTGCGCAATCGGGCCAATCTGCTGCGCGCCGGTGTCGAGTCGATGCGTGCCTCGTTGGAGTCGGACTGGGTGCGTAACCGCAAGCCGGTGCACGTGGGTTGGATGTTCGAGCTGTGGGCGGCGCGGGCGGAGGCGGAGATGGGGTGGTGTGAGCGGATCGCGGAGCGGATCGACTCCGGAGTGTCGTACCTGCCTGCTGAGCTGGAGAGCGCCGAGGGTTGGTCGGGTTTCAGGGACCGTCGGGAGTCGGCGCCGCCGAAGCAAGCGGAATAATCAACGTTGACTAAAAAAGCTATATCGCGTTAGCCTGCTGGCGGCACTGCGGGGGAGTGCGCCGTCCGGCGTCGTCCCCACTCGACGGCCGGCGCGGCCGGCCCGAACGACCAGGAGCAGAAATGATCGAGACCAGGGGGCTACGGAAGTCGTTCCGCTCCCGCGCGGGTCGAGAGACGAAGACGGTGGACGCCGTGCGGGGCGTCGACCTCAAGGTCGCCGAGGGCGAGATCTTCGGCTTCCTCGGCCCGAACGGCGCCGGCAAGACCACCACGCTGCGGATGCTCGCGACGCTCATCGAGCCGGACGGTGGCGACGCCACCATCGCGGGCGCCGACCTGCGCAAGGACCCGGCCGAGGTGCGCCGCCGGATCGGGTACGTCCCGCAGGGCGGCAGCACCTGGGACGAGTCCACCGCCCGCGAGGAGCTGGTGCTGCACGCCCGCATGTATGGCATCGGCAAGGCCGACGCGCAGCGGCGCGCCGTCCGCGCCCTGGACGCCTTCCAACTCACCGAGTACGCCGACCGCGCGTGCAAGACCTACTCCGGCGGCCAGCGTCGGCGGGTCGAGATCGCGCTCGGCATCATCCACGAGCCGAAGATCGTCTTCCTGGACGAGCCGACCACCGGCCTCGACCCGCAGAGCCGCGCGCACATGTGGGACGAGATCCGGCGGCTGCGCGGCGACGGCATGACCGTCTTCATCACCACGCACTACCTGGACGAGGCCGACGCGCTCTGCGACCGGATCGCGATCATGGACAACGGCGAGGTCGTGGCCGAGGGCACCCCGGCCGAGTTGAAGCGCGAGATCTCCGGCGACGTGGTGCTTGTCGGTCTCGACCTGGCCGCCACCCCGCAGGCCGCCCAGGTGCTCGACGGCGAGTCGTACGTCAACAAGCTGGAGGCCATCGACGAGGGCGGGCTGCGCCTCTACGTCGACGAGGGTGCCATCGCCATTCCGCAGGTGCTGCGCAGGCTCGACCACGCCGGGCTGGAGTTGCGCTCGATCGAGCTGCACCGACCCAGCCTGGACGACGTCTTCCTCACCAAGACCGGTCGCTCGCTGCGCGAGTCCTGACAACCCGGAGATCACTCATGAAATTCGCCCGTGACACCTGGCTGATCTTCCAACGCCAGACCCAACTCCTGCTGCGCAACCCGGTCTGGGTCTTCGTCGGCGTGTTCCAGCCGGTCATGTACCTGCTGCTGTTCGCCCCGCTGCTCAAGCCGGCACTGAACGCGCCCACCCAGGCCGCCGCCTACAAGATCTTCGTACCCGGCCTGTTGGTGCTGCTGGCGATCTTCGGCGGGCTGTTCCAGGGCTTCGGCCTGATCGCCGAACTGCGCGCCGGTGTCATCGAACGCTCCCGGGTCACCCCGATCAGCCGGCTCGCCCTGCTGCTCGGCCGCTCGCTGCGTGACGTCGTGTCGCTCGTCGTGCAGGCGATCATCATCACCCTGCTGGCGCTCCTGTTCGACCTGCGGGTGTTCATCGGGGACCTGCTGCTGGCGTACCTGATGCTCGCCCTGATCGCCCTCATGACCTCGGCCGTCTCCTACGGCGTCGCCCTCAAGGTCAAGAGCGAGGACGCGCTGGCTCCCCTGATGAACACGGTGGCGCAGCCGGTGCTGTTGCTGTCCGGCATCCTGCTGCCGCTCACCTTCGCGCCCGGCTGGTTGCAGGGCATCGCCAACTGGAACCCGTTCTCCTGGGCGGTCGACGGCACCCGGGCGCTGTTCGCCGGCGACCTGGCCAGCGACAAGGTCTGGCAGGGCCTCGGCATCACCACGGTGCTCGCCGCGCTTGGCGTCTACTGGGCCGCTCGCCAGTTCGCCCGCAGCGTCCGCTGACGCGAGCTGCCGGCCCGGCGTGATCGGCGCATGGTCGTGGCTTGATCGACTCGGGTTACTGGAAGTCGGGGTGTCCTACCGGTGAGGATGCCGCGACTTCCAGGAACCCGAGTCGATCAGTGTGACCGACGGGCGTCGCCGGTCAACGCACCCGGGCGAGGGTGAGGCCGTCCGCGATCGGCAGCATCACCGGGTCCACCCGTACGTCGGCCAACACCTCATCATTGAAGGCGGCGATCGCCCGGTCGCCCTCGTTCTGCGGCGCCACGATCCGTCCGCCGCGCAGGACGTTGTCGACAGCGATCACGCCACCGGGCCGCATCCGGGGCACCAACTCAGCCCAGTAGACCGGGTAGCCCGTCTTGTCGGCGTCGATGAACGCGAAGTCCAGGTAGCGCTCGTGCGGCAACTCCCGCAATGTCTCCCCGGCCGGGCCGATGCGCAGCTCGATCCGGTCCTGCACGCCGGCCCGCTCCCAGTAACGCCGGGCGATGCCGGTGAACTCCTCGGAGATGTCGAAGCAGGTCAGCCGCCCGCCCTCGGGCAACCCGCGGGCGATCGCCAGCGACGAGAGCCCGGTGAACGTGCCGACCTCGACGGCCTGCCGTACGTCGAGCAGCCGTGTCAGAAACGTCAGAAAGGCGGCCTGCTCCGGTGCCACCTGCATGGTGGCGTGCTCCGGCAGCACCGACCGGGTCTCCTCGGCCAGGTCACGAATGATTTCGTCCGGCGGGGAGCCGTGGGCGACCAGGTAGGAGTGCAGCTCGTCAGTCAGCGGGATCGACTTGGTGGTCATGACCGGACGTTACCGAGTGGCTCGACCGACTGGCCTCCCGGCGCGACCTTCGTCCACAGGTCGGTGATCTGTAGGTCGAGTTCCGCGAGGAGACGGCGCAGCAGCGGCATCGACAACCCCACCACAGTCCCCGGGTCACCCTCGATCCGCTCCACGAACGGCCCACCCAACCCGTCGATCGTGAACGCGCCGGCCACCGCCAGCGGCTCACCACTCGCCACGTACGCGGCGATCTCGTCATCACTGATGTCCGCGAAGTGGACAGTGGTCGAGGCGACCGCCTCCGCGCGCCGCCCGGCGGAAACATCGATCAGGCAGTGCCCGCTGTGCAGGACGCCGCTGCGCCCCCGCATCCGCAGCCAACGCCCGGTGGCGTCCGCCGCGTCCGTGGGCTTGCCGAGGATCTCCCCGTCGAAGGCGAGCACGGAGTCACAGCCGATCACCAACGTCCGCTGGCCGGCGTCCGGACTCAGCCGGGTCAACACCGCCTGCGCCTTGAGGCGCGCCAACTCCAGGCACAACTCCTCAGCCCGCTCGGTCACCACCAACGACTCGTCCACCCCACTGACCAGCACATCCGGCTCAATTCCGGCAGCCTGGAGGGACTTACGACGGGCAGGGCTCGCTGAGGCGAGCACGAGGCGGAGCGGCAGGGTCTCAGACACCCACCCGACGTTACCGGTCAACCATCCCCACAACGACCTCCCGCCACGCACCCGTCCCGACGTCGTCCCGGGCGTGCTCGACCTCCGTCGACCGAGCGCCCAGCCTGATCAACTCGCCGATGCTGAAACCGCGGTATCCCACCGCCTCGGACACCGCAACATCAAGGAACCCGAGTCGATCGCCACATCGCGGACCGATCAGCGACTAATCCTGGGCGGCGGGTCATCCCCGCGCCGACGCCGCCGCGCCACCACCGCCCACCCAACCCCCACAGCCAAGATCACCCCAAGGGTGGCCAGGCCACGCGCCGTCGCGCCACCGTCACCCGGCTGAGCATCGGTCGTCGTCGGGCCAGCACCGGCCGGCGCGCTCACAGATTCAAACCCCAGCGGCGGTACGTCCGCCGTCAGCGCCGCCACCAGATCGATCACGCCATAGCCGTACTCGTCGTCACGCCCAGGCGGGCCCTTGTCGATCGCCGTTGCCGTCAGCCGGTGCGCCACCTCCCGCGCCGGCAGGTACGGGTACTTGGACCGAATCAACGCCGCCGCCCCCGCCACAATCGCCGTGGCGTCAGAGGTTCCAGTGCCCTTGCGGTACTTGCCATCGATGCTCGTGCTGTAGATATCGACAGCTGGCGCAACCACGTCAATCTCAGGGCCGGTAACGGAGATAGCAGCGCGATTCCCATCTCGATCGACCCCGCCGACAGCGATCACCTCTGGATAGCGTGCGGGATAGCCGACTGCCTGGTTCCAAGGCGCATTTCCGGCGGCAGCAACAACTACGATATCAGACTGTGATGCCATCCTGATTGCTTGTTGTAGACGAGAGTTTGCGCCGCCCGAAATTGAAATACTAATAACGTCGGCCCCACTGCTGATGGCATATTCAATGGCGGCCGTTAATGATTCCGAGTCGTCTTTATTGTCAGGTGAAGAGCAGTAGATTGGCAGGATCTTAGCCTGAGGAGCGATGCCGAGGGTGCCCGATTCGCCCTCGCCGTGGGCAGCGATAAGGCCGGCCATTCCCGTGCCGTGGCCATCTTTATCGGTTAGGCCATCGCTGCTACCCCCCGGAATTACGTCAATTCCCGCAAGAAGGCTGCCATTCAGATCCGGATGTTGATCGACGCCGCTGTCAGGAAGTGCAACCTTAATGCCATAGCCCTGGCTGACCTTGTGCGCCTCCGCAACTTTCAGAGAGCTTAAATGCCATTGCCTCGGATTTGCATATTCGCCAGGCAGGTGAAAGTTGGGCGCTAAGGCCCCGCCCGAAACGCTCAGAACCGCGAGGAGCGCGATGCTGATTTGTGATCTCACCGGGGAAGGCCGAGGGCCGGGCCAGGATCGATTGGGCCGTCATCGTCAGGAGGAAGTACCACTGGGGGAACTCCTTCCTCTGTTTTCCAAGGAAAATCTGCGTCCCATCGCGTGGGTTTTACGTCGCCATCATTGGGATTCCGTCGGCCAGGTCGCGTAGGGGCGCCGCTGCTGGTCCAATTGGCCCCATTTCCAGGAGCGCCGCCAAGAGGTGTTGCCCCACTCCCGCCGCCGAGTGCCCGCGGAGCACTAGGCCGTGATCCCGCCCCTCCGGTTGGTGCTGTGCCAGCGCTGCCACCTCCGATGACCCCCCCAATGGGATTGACGCGACGCGGGGAAGGCGACCCATTGCTCGGTTGGCCGACGCCTAGTCCCGGTGCTCCGCCAATGAGTCCGCTTGGCGGCATTGGCTTGGGTGTCGCCATTGGAGTAGTCCCAATCCCTCTAGACTCCGAGGGCTTCGGCCGATCAGTCGCTCCCCGTTTATCAGCCGACGGTCCAACGACTCGCGGCCCGGCGGTTATGTGACCAAGGTTGGCTGGCATCCCTGGGCTGGGCTGGTTGGTATGCGGTAACTGCTGAGGCCGCGGCAAGTCCTGGGCTGGCGTGGTCACTGTGCTTGACCCGCCAAGTACAGGCCCTATTCCGGTTGCATTTGGCACTCGCTCGGTTCGGCGGTTACTCGACGGGTGGCCTATTGGTGAAATTTGCCCTGTTGGCCGAAGGGGGGTCGCAATAATGGGAGGGATTATTGGAGCTGTTTCTGCTGTGGTAGCAGTGACCTTCTCGTCAACGCGAAAGGAGGGCACCACGGGTGGTTTTTGGAGGGTTGCTTGGGCTTGTTGGAGTTCGCCGCTGAGGCTGAACATCGCCGCTCGTGCCTGAGTGTTGAGCCGCTCCAGGTCCGCGTCGGTGACCGGCGCTTTCGTAACCCGATTGCCCATCACCGCCTTCGGGTCGGCGGCCATCGACTCGAACGCCTGCTTCTGTTGGGACTTGGTCGCGTACTCCTCGTGGATCTTGCGGAGCGCGGCGCGGGTGGTGCCGATGGCCTGGGTGGCGGCGGAGAGTGCGGTGTAGTTCGCGGCGGCGGCGTTGTGGGTGCGCTGCACCTTGTCGATCAGCTCGTCGAGTTCGGCCAGGTAGGTGCTGGAGGCGGCGCTGGTTTCGGGTGGCCACGCCTCGGCGAGCCCGCGCCGGTATTCCTGGAGGCGGCTGAGGTGGGTCTGCGCCAGGTCGCAGACCTTGCGCCAGCCGGCGACCTGCTTCCAGTGGTTGTCGGTCTCGTGGTCCTGGAGGCAGGCCCACATGCTGTTGACGTCCATCAGTTGCCAGTCGGTGAGGCCGGAGGTGCGGCCGGTGCCCCGTTCGATCATGGCAGCACCACCGGCCCTTCGGCGTCGGGGCCGGTCGGGTCGGTCAGCATGGGTGTCGGGCCGCCGGGCAGCATGCTGGTCGGGTCGGCGAGGGCCTGTCGCACGTCCACCACGCGGGCGGCGGTGAAGGCGTCGCTGTCGGCGTATCTGGTGGCGACCTGGTCGGCGGCGGCGGCCAGGTGGCCGGTGGCGCCGCGGACGGCGTAGACCATGTCGGCGGTGGCCTGTTGCGTCTCGTGGTGCGCGTGCAGGAACGTGACCAACTCGACGAAGGCGTCGCACGGGTTGGGCAGCCGCGCGGACATGTCCTCGGCGATGTATGGAAGGTGCGGCGCGTAGTTGCTCTCGACCTCGGCGGCGAGCCGGTCGGCGAACTCTCTGAGCTGGCTGATGTCGGCCTCGATGCCGCCGTAGCCGCGCAGCCAGGGCGCTGGCCGGTCCTCTTCGGGGATCACGGGTCCTCCCTAGCTGTCACGACACCGTCTCCCTGAGTGAGGGTAACGGCTGCACGCGCCCCTGGCAGCCCCCGCCGGAGGGTCGGGTCAGCGAGGCAGGCCGGCGGTGCGCCACCCACCGGGACTGACCGGCCGAGCGCTGCGCGCCCAGACGGACGTGGTCGTCGGCGTGGGCGCGGCGGCGGGGCGGGTTCGCACGATGATCGCCCCTACCAGGGCGGCCAACTCCTCCGCGGTGGGCACGCCCCGGACGACCCGGAACAGCGGCTCTTCGGCAGACATGACGCCAGGGTACGCGGCGCGAAGTTGCGGGAAGCGCACAGTGGCGTGCCGGCGGTGTGAGCGTCGGCGGGTCCGGGTACCGTCTCAGCGATGTCGAACGCGCTTCCCCAACTTGTCGCTGACCGATACCGGCTTCTGACGCCGCTCGGCCAGGGTGGCATGGGCAGGGTGTGGAAGGCGCGCGACGAGGTGCTGCACCGGGACGTCGCCATCAAGGAACTGGTGCCGCCGCCGGGTCTCACCGACGAGGAGCGCCGGGAGATGCGCGAGCGCTCCCTGCGGGAGGCGCGGGCCATCGCCCGGCTCAACCACGCGAACGTCGTCCGCATCTTCGACGTGCTGCGCACCGATGGTGATCCGTGGATCGTCATGGAGTACGTGGCGTCGAGGTCGTTGCAGGACACTCTCGCCGAGGACGGCCCCGTGTCGGTGGCCCGCACTGTGGAGATCGGTCTCGGCGTGCTGGGCGCGCTCAGTGCCGCGCACAAGGCGGGCGTCATGCACCGCGACGTCAAGCCCGGCAACGTGCTGCTGGGCGAGGACGGCCGGGTGGTGCTGACCGACTTCGGTCTCGCCACTATCCCGGGCGACCCCAACGTGACCCGCACCGGGATGGTGCTGGGCTCACCCGCGTACATCTCGCCGGAGCGGGCCCGAGACGGCACCGCCGGCCCGGAGGCGGACCTGTGGTCGTTGGGCGCGACGCTCTACGCGGCGGTCGAGGGCAAGTCGCCGTACGCGCGGCCGTCGGCGATCGGCACCCTCGCGGCGCTGGCGACCGAGCCGATTCCGCCGCCGAAGAACGCCGGTCCGCTCAAGGCCGTGCTCAACGGCCTGCTCCGTAAGGATCCGCACGAGCGGATCACCGCCGAGGTGGCGGAACGCCTGTTGCGCCGCGCCGGTGGCAAGCGTGCGCGCGGGATCTCGCTGCTGGATGGCGTACGCCGGCCGGGGCCGAACGGCCCGCGCGAGCCGCGCCCGCCGCACGTCCCCGCCCCGCGGCCGGCCGAGAGTGCCGACCGGCCGGTGTCGCCGCCGCCGGCCGCCGCCGCGACCTCGGTTGTCGCAGCTGCGAGTCCCGCCGCCGATGCCACGCCGACGACAGTCGTTCCCTCCGGCGAGCACTCCGACCCGACCGCACCGGTGCCAGCCGACCCGACGGCGGCGGTCCCGGCCGAGCCGACCGCCACGATCGACCGCCCGTCCGATGCCGACCCGACCGCGAAGGTCACGGCCGCACCCGACACGAGCGGCGACGGTACGACGCACACCGGCGACAGCACGGCGACCATCGACGACGAACCGACTGTGGTCGACGGCCCGCCGGTGGCGCCGGAGCAGCGCAAGCCGACGACGCCGACGTCGCTCATGCCGCCGCTGAGCCCGGCCGGGCGTGCGGCGGTCCCGCCGTCGGACGGCACGAAGCCGAACAACACTCGCCGCAACGTGCTGATCGGGGCGCTTGTGGCCCTGCTGCTGATCGGCCTCGTGGTGATCGTGCCGATGCTCACCAAGGGCGACGACGACGAGACCCCGCAGGCCGGCCCGACGACCGGTGCGGCCGCGACGTCGGCGCCGGCGCAGTCCTCGGCTCCGGCGGCGCCTCCGCCCACCACGGGCGCACCGAGTGCGTCGCCCTCGGCCACGCCGTCGACCGACCCGAACGCGCTGCCGGCGGGCTGGAAGCTGCACGAGGGGCCGATCTTCTCCATCCCGCTTCCACCCGGCTGGAGCGGCCGTCAGACCAGCAAGGACACCTTCGTCTTCAACCAGTCCGGCGGGCCTGGCAAGTTGCTGGTCCAGTGGACCCCCACCCCGGAGAAGGACGCGGTCGCCGACTGGAAGGAGCAGGAACCGTACCGCAAGAGCCTGGTCAAGAACTACCAGTTGGTGGGCAGCATCAAGGGCTGCGACTGGTACCGGACCTGCGCCGACTGGGAGTGGCTGGAGACCCGGGACGGCACCCGCATCCACGTGCGCAACCGGGGCTTCGTAACCGCCACCAACCGGGGTTACGCCATCCGATGGGAGATCGCGGAGAAGGACTGGCAGGCCAACCTCGCCAACTTCGACCAGATCGTCAAGGGCTTCAAGCCCGATCGGATCAACTGACAGGCGTTCCGCACCTGCGCGAACCTGTCTCGCATGTTCTTGCGTCGTTCGGGGTATCTGATCTCCAACGACGGAGGGAGGTGCGACATGGGTTACCGATACAGGAACGCCCGGCCCCGGCTGGCACTGTGGATGCTCGTCGCACTCGGCGATGTGGCACTGCTGCTGATCAGCGTTGGTCTTCCGGTACTCGTCGCGCTGTTCGGCGTCGTTGCCATCACCGCTGGTGCGGTGGGCGTCCGGCGACTCAGCCGGCGGGACGCGCTGGTCCGCGAGGATGCTCCGGTGATGGTGCCGGTGTTGAGCCGACGGCGGGTCTGACCCGTACCCGGTGGGTGGCGGCAGCCGGACCGATTGTCAACCGTGTGGTGACCGTCGATCCCGCTGCCGCCAACGGCCCGATCAGGTGTTGTTGGCCAGCGCGATCAGTCGACTGCGGTCACCGTTCCAGTAGTTGCGGTCCACGTTGCCGCTGATCCCGGAGACGACGCCGGTGCTCGTGTACTGCCAGAAACTCCACACCGGCGCGCCGGCCGGCAGGGTGCCGGGAGCGCTCGACCAGCGGGCCAGCCAGAGCGGGTGGTTCGCCCACGGGCCGGTCCAGCTTCCGGTGCACTGGTTCCACCAGCTCGTGGTGGTGTAGATGACGGCGTACCGGCCGGTGCGGGACCGGTAGGTGTTCAGGAAGTCCTGCACCCAGTTGCGCATTCCGGTCGTGCTGAGCCCGTAGCAGTAGCCGCCGCTGTACGGGTTGGCCTCGATGTCCAGCGCCGCCGGCAGGGTGCGACTGTCCGCCGACCAGGCGCCGCCGTTGGAGGCCAGGTAGTTGGCCTGGGTCGAGCCGGCGGAGATGTTGGGCCGGGCGAAGTGGTACGCCCCGCGGATCACCCCGGCGTTGTACGAGTTGACGTAGTTGGCGTTGAAGTTCGGGTCCTTGAAGGTGGTGCCCTCGGTTGCCTTGATGAAGGCGAACTGGATGCCCGCGTTGCGGACGCTTGTCCAGTTGATGCTGCCCTGGTAGCGGGACACGTCGATGCCGGGTGTGGTGGCGGCGGCCGCCGGTCCGGCGGTCGCGACCAGGGCCGCCGCCGCGGTGGCGAGGACGGTGAGGCCGGCCGCGAACGCGCGGCGCAGCGATGACGAGGTACGGGCCATGAGTGCCTCCAAGGACGTCGCTCTATCGACAACCATCTTTGGAGGTAAGTGCCCTAGATCACAAGGGTGACTGAAAAAAGCTTCATCGACGAGCGTCGGTCGCACAGGTGACCGGAGCGGAACGAATCAGCCCAGAGTGGCCGGGTCGAGCTGCCAGCGGAACGGCTCGGCGACGGTCAACGTCTCGCCGGGCTTGGCCACCTGGTCCTCGACGTAGTGCCCACCGTCGAGCCGGTAGAGCCGCAGCGAGTGACCGTCGCCGTCCTGCTCGACCAGCAGGTACCAGGGGATTCGCGCGATGGCGTAGAGCTGCATCGTGACCAGCCGGTCGGCGGCGGCGTTGCCGGGCGAGACGATTTCGCCGACGAGCACCACCCGGTCGGGGTCGAGGAAAGTGCCATCGTCGTCGACATCGGTCACAACGAGGTCCGGAATGACGACTCGATCGATGCCGAGCCGGACGTTTATCGCGTCGTAGACCGACAGGCCGTGGAGGTCTGCCGCTGCTTCGATGCTGTTCGCCAGTCGGCGCGACACCCGCTGGTGCCGTCGGCTCGGGGCAGGGCTCACCAGAAGGCTCCCGTCGAGCAGTTCGATCCGGTTAGGCGTTTCGCCCAAGGCGAAGTAGTCGGCCTCGGTCCACAGGCCGATGTGCGGCTCCAGGGGCGCTGCGCTCACCCGCGTTCACCTCCCGCTCGACTCGCCACCCGATCAGTCTCCCAGGATACGAGTCGGTGCTCCGGAAGCGACACGGAACGCCGCCGGTAGGCTCGCGCCCCATGATGTCGATCGACGGGCTGGGCGAGATGTGGGACACGCTGTTCGGCGCTCAGCCGGACCCGCCCCCGCTGCTGGTGCTGATCACCGCTGCCGTCGCGCTTGTGGTGGTGTCCACCCGGCTGCCGTGGCGGATCGCCCGCAACGCCATCACCATCGCCCACGAGGGTGGGCACGCGATTGTCGCCCTGCTCACCGGCCGCAAGCTGCGCGGCATCCGGCTGCACTCGGACACGTCGGGGCTCACGCTCTCCGCCGGCCGTCCCACCGGGCCGGGCATGATCCTCACCCTGCTCGCCGGATATGTCGCCCCGCCGCTGGTCGGGCTCGCCGGTGCCTGGCTGCTCGGCGGCAACCGGATCACCCTGCTGCTCTGGGTGGCCGTGGTGCTGCTGCTGGCCATGCTCGTCATGATCCGCAACGTCTTCGGGGTGGTGTCGCTGCTGGTCACCGGCGCACTTGTGTTCGCCGTCTCGTGGTACGCCACGCCGCAGGTGCAGGCCGCGTTCGCGTACGTCGGGGTGTGGTTCCTGCTGCTCGGCGGGGTGCGACCTGTGGTGGAGCTGCAACGGCTGCGGTCGCGGGGCCGGATGCCCGCCTCCGACGCCGACCAGCTCGCCGGGCTCACCCCGTTCCCGCCGCTCTTCTGGGTGGCCTTCTTCGCCCTGGTCAACCTGGCCGCCCTGGTCGCCGGTGCCCTCCTGCTGACCGGCCCCATCCTCACCAGCGCCGGCCTCACGGTCTGATCCAGCGGGCAGAATGAGGCCATGCGATACGTGATCATCGGGGCGGGTGCGGTCGGTGGGACCATCGGCGTACGGCTGGCCCAGGCCGATCGGGACGTGACAGTGGTTGCCCGTGGTGCACACCTGGCTGCGATCCGGGCGCGCGGGTTGACCCTGCGGCAGCCCGACGGCGAGGTCACCGCCCGGCTCGCCGCCGTGGACGGGCCGGACGACCAGCCGCTGCCGGCGGACACGGTGCTGATCCTCACCGTCAAGTCGCAGGACACCGCCGGAGCGCTGGCCGCCTGGGTGGACGCGCCGGTGGCCGGCGGTGGCACGGCGGGCGAGCGGCTGCCGCTGGTGACCGCGCAGAACGGTGTGGCGAACGAGCGGGCCGCGCTGCGGCTCTTCGCCGACGTGCACCCGGTCTGCGTCTGGCTGCCGGCCACCCACCTGGACCCGGGCGTGGTGGTGGCGAACGGCTACCCACATCCGGGGATGCTCCACATCGGGCGATACCCGGAGGGCGCCGACGACACCGACCGGGCGATCGCCGCCGATCTGAGCGCCGCCGGGTTCGTCGCGCCGGTCCGTGCGGACGTGCTGCGCTGGAAGTACGGCAAGCTGCTCAGCAATCTCGGCAACGGTCTCCAGGCGTTGCTCGGCCGGGACATCCCGGACGTGTTTGTCGAGCGGGTACGCGCCGAGGGCGTCGCCGCGCTCGCCGCCGCCGGGATCGCGCACACCTCGCCGGCGGAGGAGAAGGCCGAACGCGGTGACCTGGTGCAGCAGCGCCCGGTCGACGGTGCGGCCCGTTCCGGTGGCTCCACCTGGCAGAGTCTGGCCCGGGGCACCGGTTCGACCGAGGTCGACCACCTCAACGGTGAGATCGCGCTGCTCGGCCGGCTGCACGGCGTACCGACGCCGGTGAACGTCGCGGTCCAGCGGGCTGTCCGCCGGGCGGTCCGGGAGCGGATCGGGGCCGGCGGGTTCCCGCTCGCCGAACTGGAGAAGATGATTCCCTGATCTCGGCAACCGACGACCCGACCCGGCGCGTGTTCCCTGCGACCGACACGGGGAGGTAGCGGGTGCCGGACAGCGACGGGTTCGACGAGTTCTACACGGGGAGCCGGCAACGGCTGCTCGGGTTCGTCTATGCCCTGACCGGCGACCGGGTCGAGGCTCAGGACGCCGTGCAGGAGGCGTACATCCGGGCGTGGCAGCGCTGGTCGACGGTCCGGGGGTACGACGACCCGGAGGCGTGGGTGCGGGTGGTGGCCAGCCGGGTCGCGGTCAGCCGGTGGCGCAGCCTGCGCAGTCGTGCCCGCGCGTACCTGCGGCACGGGGCCACCGAGACCGTTCCCGGCCCGGGCACCGACACCGTCGAGGTGGTCGCCGCCATGCGCCGGCTGCCCGAGGAGCAACGCGTCGCCATCGCCCTCTACTACCTGGTCGGCATGCCGGTCGCCGACGTGGCGCGGGAAACCGCGGCCCCGGTGGGCACCGTCAAGGCCCGCCTCTCCCGGGGGCGCGCCGCGCTCGCCGGTCTGCTCGCCGTCTCTGATCTGGAGGAGGCCACCGATGCGTGATGACCTGCCGTTCGTCGAGCAGATCCACAGTGACCTGCGGGATGTCCGGTGGCCGGCCCCGGAGGAGATCCGCTCCCGGGCCCGCCGTCGCAGCCAGCGCAGGATCGTGGTGGCCACCGTCGTGCTGGCGTTTGCCGGGCTCTCCGCGGTGGCGGTCGCCGCGCCGAGGAAGTCGCCGTCGCCGGCCCTGCCGGCCGCCGCGCCCTCGGCCGCGCCGACCCGGCACGAGATCACCACCGACGCTCTGTTGCCGCCAGCCGAGCTGTCGCAGCAGGTCGAGGTGCAGCTCAGCGACTCCGGGCTCGGTGAGCCGGTCCAACTGGATCACCAGCTCGACTACTGCCGGACGAGCCAGGGGCGCTCGGACGGCCGGAAGATGTCCATCCTGTCCCGCTCGCAGACCCTGGTGCACACGCAGTCTCCGAGCGTTGCCACGCAAAGCAAGGGCGTGTTGACGCAGGATCTCTTCCGAATGGTGCCCGAAGCGGCCACGCAGCTCTTCGCCGAACTGGACGAGTTGGTCGCACCCTGCGCCGAGTGGCGCAGCGTCGGGCAGGTGAAGACGGCGGAGGGCATCCGCACGATGGAGGCGGTCCACCGGTGGGCGGTGGTGCAGCGGGGCTTCGCCGGGGACGACGCCGCCATCCTGCGGGACTCGCTCACCGCCCCCCGGGACGTCCAGACCGGGCAGCCGCTCGCCGACGATCCGTCGCCCATTCTGGTGGCGGTCGTCCGGGTCGGCGACACCGTCTCGGTGCTCCGCCCCTGGGCGGGGGGCACCGAGGCGGACCTCGTGCGGCTCGCCGTGGCGGCGGCGGCCCGGATGTGCGCCGCCGCCAACCCGTCCTGCTGACCCCCGGTCCGCGGAGCGGCCTCAGAGCGGGATGTTGCCGTGCTTCTTCGGCGGCAGGGTCTCCCGCTTGGTACGCAGCACGCGCAGCGCCCGGACGATCTGGGTGCGCGTCTCGTGCGGGGCGATCACCGAGTCGATGTAGCCGCGCTCGGCGGCCACGTACGGGTTGGCCAGGGTGTCCTCGTACTCGGCGATCTTCTCGGCGCGGACCGCCGCCGGGTCCTCCGCGCCGGCCAGCTCGGAGCGGTAGAGGATGTTCACCGCGCCCTGTGCGCCCATCACCGCGATCTGGGCGGTCGGCCACGCGAAGTTCAGGTCCGCGCCCAGGTGCTTGGAACCCATCACGTCGTACGCCCCGCCGTACGCCTTGCGGGTGATCACGGTGACCTTGGGGACGGTGGCCTCGGCGTACGCGTAGATGAGCTTGGCGCCCCGGCGGATGATGCCGTCCCACTCCTGGCCGGTGCCGGGCAGGAAGCCGGGCACGTCCACGAAGGTCAGCACCGGGATGTTGAACGCGTCGCAGGTGCGCACGAACCGGGCGGCCTTCTCCGAGGCGGCGATGTCCAGGGTGCCGGCGAAGTGCATCGGCTGGTTGGCGACGACGCCCACCGGGCGGCCCTCCACCCGGCCGTAGCCGACCACGATGTTCTGCGCGTAGAGCGGCTGGACCTCCAGGAACTCCCCGTCGTCGAGGACGTGCTCGATCACCCGGTGGATGTCGTACGGCTGGTTGGCCGAGTCCGGGATCAGCGTGTCCAACTGCCGGTCCTCGTCGCTGATCTCCAACGAAGCCGGTGCGTCGAAGACCACTGGCTCGTCGAGGTTGTTCGACGGCAGGTACGACAGCAGCGCCTTGACGTAGTCGACCGCGTCGTCTTCGTCGCTGGCGAGGTAGTGCGCGTTGCCGCTGCGGGTGTTGTGCGTGCGGGCCCCGCCCAGCTCCTCCATGCCGACGTCCTCGCCGGTCACCGTCTTGATCACGTCCGGTCCGGTGATGAACATGTGCGAGGTCTGGTCGACCATCACGGTGAAGTCGGTGACCGCCGGGGAGTAGACCGCGCCGCCCGCACAGGGCCCCACGACCAGGGAGATCTGCGGGATCACGCCGGAGGCCCGCACGTTGCGGAAGAAGATCTCGCCGTAGAGGCCGAGCGAGACCACACCCTCCTGGATGCGGGCGCCGCCGGAGTCGTTGATGCCGACCACCGGGCAGCCGATCTTCATGGCCAGATCCATCACCTTGACGATCTTCTCGCCGAAGACCTCGCCGAGCGAACCACCGAAGACCGTGAAGTCCTGCGCGAACACGCACACCTGCCGGCCGTCGACAGTGCCGTAGCCGGTGACCACACCGTCGCCGTACGGGCGGTTGCGCTCCAGCCCGAAGGCCGTGGACCGGTGCCGGGCCAGCTCGTCGAGTTCGACGAAGGAACCCTCGTCGAGCAGCATGTCGATCCGCTCACGGGCGGTCTTCTTGCCGCGCGCGTGCTGCTTCTCGACCGCGCGGGCCGACCCGGCGTGCACCGCCTCGTCGACCCGGCGCTCCAGGTCCGCCAGCTTGCCCGCGGTGCTGTGGATGTTGGTCCCGGTCTCGGTAGTCACCCAGGGAATATAACGATGGTTCAGGTCGGTGCCGCTGTGCAGTACCCCTCAGTGTCGACGCCACCACCGCCGTAGGCTGGCGGAATGTCGGGCTCCCCGTACACCGATCTGGACCGCCCGCCGCTGTCGGCGGCCCGGTTGCGCCGCGCGCTGGTCGCGCCGAACGGGCCGTGGGCCCGACTGGAACTGCGCGCCGAGACCGGCTCCACGAACGCCGACGTGGCCGAGGCGGCCCGGGCCGGCGAACCCGAGGGTCTGGTCGTGGTGGCCGAGCGGCAGACCGCCGGGCGTGGCCGGCGCGGCCGGGTCTGGCAGTCGCCACCCCGGGCCGGCATCGCGACAAGCGTGCTGCTGCGGCCCGGTGTGGCCGTGCCGGACCGCGACTGGCGGCCCGCGCCACCCACCGGGTACGGGTGGCTGCCGTTGCTGGCCGGCGTGGCGCTGGTCGAGGCGGTGGCCCGGCTGGCCGAGCTGGACGCCACCCTGAAGTGGCCCAACGACCTGCTGATCGACGGCGCGAAGTGCGCGGGTGTGTTGGCCGAGGCGGTGCCCGGACGTTCACCGGACCAACCGCCGGCCATCGTGCTGGGCATCGGGCTCAACGTGACGCTGCGCGCCGACGAGCTGCCGGTGAATCCGACCGGGCTGCCGGCCACCTCGTTGCAGTTGGCCGGTGCCACGGCGACAGACCGGGACCCGCTGTTGCGGGCGCTGCTGCGGGCGGTCGCCGACTGGTACGACAGGTGGCGCTCGGCGGGTGGCGACGCGGTGGCCAGCGGCCTGCGCGACGCCTACCTGGCGGCGTGCGCGACGATCGACCGTGAGGTACGCGTCCTGCTCCCCGACGGCGAGACTCTCACCGGCACCGCCACCGGAGTCGACCCGGACGGCCAACTGATGGTCACGACAGCTACCGGAGCGCGCACCCTGGCCGCCGGGGACGTCCTGCACCTCCGCTGACCGCCCTCCCCGCGATCGTGCGGTGCCGGTCGGGCCAGATCGGGTGCGCGCCGCGCGACGACGACCGAGAGTGCAAGATCGCGGAGAGCGGTGGGGGCCGCGTGGCGGATGTCGGCGTGGGGCTTGTGGGGTTTACCGTCGGCGCGTCCCGAAAATGGCGATGGAGGTTGTCGTGGCGTTTCCTGAAGACGTGCTCACCGCGGACGAGCATGTCGTGCTCCATCTGCACCCGCACTGGAAGGCGCTGATCCGGCCGATCCTGGTGCTGGTGCTGGCCATCGCCGCGGTGGTGGTCGGTGTGCTCCTGCTGCCCGAGGGTGGTGGCGGTTCGGTCGCGCTGGCCGTGATCGGAGTGATCGCCATGGTCGGGGTGCTCTGGCTCGGGCTGTGGCCGTTCCTGGTCTGGCGCACCACGCACTACCTGTTCACAAACGAGCGAGTCCTGCTACAGCAGGGTGTCTTCTCCCGCGACCGGCGGGACCTCCCGCTCGCCCGGGTCAACGACCACTCGATGAACCAGCGGTTCGTCGAGCGCCTGCTCGGCTGCGGCACGCTCACCATCGAGTCGGCAGGTGAACGCGGTCAGTCGGTGCTTGCCGACGTGCCGGACGTCGGAAAGGTGCAGACCACCCTGTACGAGTTGGTCGAGGCACAGCACGACAAGCACTCGCTGGGCGATGGCGAGATGCGCGACATGCTCGCCGACATGCAGGACGGCAAGCCGCTGCGGGACACCACGACCTGATCCGGGTCGACTGCGGTCGGGGCCCGCCTCGGCCGCAGTCCGTCGAGGCGGGGTCAGTCGGTCGGTTCGGCCCGCGACGGGCCGTCTCCGGGGCTGATCTCGGCCGAGCCGGCGTCGGGCGGACCACCCGCCGGCTGGCCGGCGTCGGACGATCCGCTCCCGGTCGGGTCAGCCCCGGTCGGGCGCGCCTCGGTCGGTTCGGCCTCGGTCGCTTCGACCCCGCCTGGGCCGGCCCCGCCTGGGCCGGTCTCGGTCGGTTCGGCCCCGCCTGGGCCGGCCTCGGTCGGTTCGGCCTCGGTCGGTCGGACGGCGAACCAGCCACGGAAGCGGGTCCGCAGCACCTCCTGCTCGGGCCGGTCGTCCGGGCCGAGACGCAGCATGGTGCCGGTGAGGCTGACGGTGCCGAGCCCCGGGCGGGCGGTCGACGGTCGGGCGCCCATCACGTCGACCCGGACGGCGAGCCGGTCGCCGGCGCGCACGGGGGCGAGCCAGCGCAGCTCTTCCAGGCCGGGGGACGCGTCCGCGGCCGCCCGGGACAGCAGGTGGTCGACGTACGCGCGCATGAACAGGCTGACCGTGTAGAACCCGCTGGCGATCAGTCCGCCGTGCCGGCTGGCACCGGCCAGGTCGGCATCGACGTGGTACCACTGCGGGTCGAAACGGCGGGCGAAGGCGACCATCTCGTCGCCGTCCACGGTGACCACACCGAGGTCGACGGTGAGCCCCGGGACAAGATCCTCGAAGAACAGCTCGGCGGGTTGCCCGGTGCCGGAGCGAGCGTCGGGCGTCGTCACCGGCGGGGAGCGCGGCGAGTGCTGACCTGCAACTCCGCGGCGAGTTCCGCGTCCAGGTCCGCGGCGGGGCTGACGCTCAACCGGGGGCGGCCCTGGGGCGGCGCGCCGGGCGGTGGTTCGGCGCGTCGCGCGGCCTCCGCCTCCTCCAGCTCCGAGACGGATTCGGCCAGCTCGGCGACCGGGTCCATCTCCGCCATGGTGTCCCACTCGTCGCGTGGAATGTCGTGCCAGGTGGGCTCGGTCTTCGCCTCGTCGTCATCGGTGACGGGCTGGAAGACGAAGGTCCGGTACGACCAGAACCGGAACAGCGTGGCCAGCAGGACGCCCGCGGTCTTGGCCACGTTCAGTGCCAGCAGGCCGTGGACGCCGAGGCCGTACTTGGCCGCCGCCACGGCACCCAACTCGATGATCAGGCCAGCCCCGTTGAACAGGAAGAACAGGACGTACTCCCGGCGCATCGCCGATTTCGGGCGATCCCGGTACGTCCAGTGCCGATTCATGAAGTACGACGTGATCGTGGCGACGACGGTCGCAATCACCGTCGCCTTCAACTGACCATTGACGAAAACGGTCAGTGCAAGGGCGTTGAACACCGCGTAATTGATGACGGTGTTGATGCCACCGACGATGCCGAACTTGAGCGCCTCGTGGATGAACTTCTGCCAGCGCTCAGGCAGCAGGCGGACAAGACGCATGCGAAACACCTTAGGGCAGTCGGTGCGGCCGGCGATCACCGGCCGAACGAGGTGGGCGGCAGGTCACGCCCCGTGATCACGGTCGGGATCCACCTGCGGAAGGGTCGGGGTTCCCGCTTCGACGAAGACGAACCGCCGGTACGACCAGAATCGAAACAGCGTGGCGAAGCCCGTGCCGACGATGTAGCTGGCGAGGTTGTCCGCCAGGCGGGTCTGGAACACCGCCGGCCAGATGGCTCCCAGCCCGTAGTGGCTGAGCGCGAGGCAGGCCACCGTGATGCCGAGACCGACCGCGTTGAAGAAGAAGAACAGCGCGTACTCGCGGGCCGCGTTGTTGCGCTGGCGGTGCCGCCAGGTCCAGAACCGGTTGCCCACGAAGGCGACGGAGGCCGCGATCACTGTCGAGATCGTCTTCGCCGTCACCTGTTCGACGTCCTGCTGACTCAACAGGTAGTTGAAGAGCGTGAAGTCGACGAGGAAGGCGAAACCACCCACCGTGGCGAATTTGCCCATCTCGCGGATCAGGTGACCGAAGCGGTCGAGGAGTATGCCGACGAGACCCCGTCGGGTCTGCCGGGGACCCGGTTGTTCCCCGGTCATCGTGGCGGCCACGAAGGCAGCCTACCGGCTCTGGACCAGTCAGCGGGGTAGCTACGGCAAGCGGGCGTGGTCGCCCGTCGCTACTGATCACCGTGTGCGAAACCGTCGTACGCAGCGTAACCAAATGGGAGGACTGACGCGCCTCGGAACGGGAATCCACGCACCGGTCGGCGGGGCAGGTCCACGGCCCCACCGCGACAAGCGTCCGCCGGGGCGCACAACAAGATTTGCGTGAAACTGCGCGGGAAAGCGGGTATCAGATCGTGATGCCGCAGCGTGGCCGTAGCTTGTGCAGTTCTTCACAACCTGTCCCACTGACTCGGAAGGCTGCCCGGTTTACGCTGAGGCCAATCCCAGGTTTCCACGAAGGCGACGCATCGCGCCGCCGAGTCTCGTGCATCCCATAGATCGGTCAGCGTCGACCACAAGGAGATGTGTCATGGTTGCTCCGGCTGTTGTGCGGGGTATTGATCAGGCCCCGACGTCCCATCCGAAACTGCTCGCCTGGGTCCGTGAGGTCGCGGAACTGACCACCCCCGACCGGGTCGTCTGGGTGGACGGGTCCGACGAGGAGTGGCGCCGCCTCACCGACGAGCTGGTCGAAGCCGGCACGCTGATCCGGCTGAACCCGGAGAAGAAGCCCAACTCGTTCTACGCGCGTACCGACCCGACGGACGTCGCCCGGGTCGAGGAACGCACCTACATCTGCTCCGTCGACGAGGCGGACGCCGGCCCCACCAACAACTGGATGGCGCCGCCGGAGATGAAGCGGACCATGACCGAGTTGTACCGCGGCTCGATGCGGGGCCGGACCATGTACGTCATCCCGTTCGTCATGGGCCCGGTCGAGGCCGAGTCCCCGATGTTCGGTGTCGAGATCACGGACAGCCCCTACGTGGTCGCCTCCATGCGCATCATGACGCGGATGGGCACCCGTGTCCTCGAGGCGCTGGGCGACGACGCGGACTTCGTGCACGCGTTGCACTCGATCGGCGCCCCGCTCGCCCCTGGCCAGCAGGACGTCGCCTGGCCGTGCAACGAGACCAAGTACATCTCGCACTTCCCGGAGACCCGGGAGATCTGGTCGTACGGCTCCGGTTACGGCGGCAACTCGCTGCTCGGCAAGAAGTGCTACTCGTTGCGGATCGCCAGCGTGATGGGTCGCGACGAGGGCTGGCTCGCCGAGCACATGCTGATCCTCAAGATCACCTCGCCGGAGGGCAAGGTCCACCACATCGCCGGCGCGTTCCCCTCGGCCTGCGGTAAGACCAACCTGGCGATGGTGGAGCCGACCATCCCCGGTTGGAAGGTCGAGACCATCGGCGACGACATCGCCTGGATGCGGTTCGGCCCGGACGGCCGCCTCTACGCGGTCAACCCGGAGTACGGCCTGTTCGGTGTCGCGCCCGGCACCGACTGGAAGACGAACGCCAACGCCATGCGCACCCTGGACCGGGGCAACTCCGTCTTCACGAACGTCGGCCTCACCGATGACGGCGACGTCTGGTGGGAGGGCATGGGTGAGCCGCCGGCGCACCTGATCGACTGGAAGGGCAACGACTGGACGCCGGAGAGCGAGGGCCTCTCCTCGCACGCGAACAGCCGGTTCTGCACCCCGATCACCCAGTGCCCGATTCTCGCCGACGAGTACTTCGACCCCAACGGCGTGCCGATCGACGCGATCCTCTTCGGTGGCCGTCGTAAGGACACCATCCCGTTGGTGACCGAGGCCCGCGACTGGGTGCACGGCGTCTACATGGGTGCCACGCTCTCGTCGGAGACGACGGCCGCCGCGTCCGGCGCGGTCGGCGTGGTCCGCCGGGACCCGATGGCGATGCTGCCGTTCATCGGCTACCACGCGGGCGACTACTTCCGGCACTGGATCGAGATGGGCAAGGGCACCGACGGCGACGAGGCGAAGCTGCCGAAGATCTACTACGTCAACTGGTTCCGCAAGGACCCGGACGGCTCGTTCCTCTGGCCCGGCTTCGGGGAGAACTCCCGGGTGCTCAAGTGGGTCGTCGAGCGGATCGAGGGCACGGCCGACGCGGTCGAGACCCCCGTGGGCATGGTGCCGACGCCCGAGTCGCTGGACGTCGAGGGCCTGGACATGACCCCGGAGGACGTCCGGATCGCGCTCAAGGTCGACCCGGACGAGTGGCGCAACGAGCTGCCGATGATCACCGAGTGGTTCGAGAAGTTCGGTGACAAGCTGCCCGGCGTGCTCTGGGCCGAGTTGGACGCGTTGCGCGCCCGCCTGGACGCCGTCCAGCCGCAGCGCTAGGTGTGAAGAGCGCCCCGCGTGGGCAACATCGGATCCCATGAGGACGGCCGCCGAGACCCAGGTCCGGCGGCCGTCCGCCGTCCGGGTGCTCACCATCCTGCTCGCGACGACGGCGGCGGCCACCGTCGTGGTCGAGCTGCTCAATTGGTGGTACGCCCCGGAGCAGGGCTTCGGGTTGGCCGTGCGGACCGGCTGGGCGATGCTGCGCTCGCTCGGCTTCCTGCTGCTGATCGGGCACGTTCGCCGGGGCCGGACGGTGGCCCGCCCGTTCGGGCTGATCCTCGCGGTCACCACGGTTTTCGCGGTCGGCCGGTTGATCGTGCCCCGGCAGGGGGTGCCACCGCTGCCCGGCCTGCTCGGCTTCGCCGTGCTCACCGCGCTCTGCGCCGCGGTGGTCTGGCTGCTGTACCGCTCGTCGGCGCTGGCCGGGCACCTGGTCCGGCACCGACCCCGGCTGGTCCTCGACCGTGCTGGTTTCTCCTGGCGGGAAACCCCGCCGCGCCGGCCGGAGGCGAACGCCTGGCTGTTGACCAGCCGGGTGGCGGCGTTCACCTACAGCCCACTGATGCTGGTGCCGGCCCTGGTGGCCGGCGGCTCCATCCTGGACGGCCGGCTGACCGCGCTACCCGCCGTGGTGTTCTGGTTCGGGGCCGGCATCACGGCCAGCTACGCGGTGTTGTTCTGCACCGCGTTCCTGATGCGCGGCAAGGACTGGGCACGCGGCCTGCTGGTCGGCGTCACACTTGTCGTGCTCGCCGTGGATCTGCCGCTGTGCTGGTGGCTGCTGGGCGTGGACGGCCTGGTCCGCGACGGCGCACCGCTGCTCGCCGCGGCCGGGCTCACCCTCTACGGCCTGCGCCGCGCGTCCCGCGCGGACGACGTCGACCCCGGCTGACGGCAGCACCACCCGCGCCCGGGCGGCTCGCAGCCTCCGTCTCTGGCCAGGTAGTCACAGCCGCTGTAGAGCTGCCCCAGAGGTGGGGCAGGTCTACAGGCGGTTGGACAGGTGGGCGGCCTCCGCAGCGCTGATGTCTCCCGGCATGGGTGGCCTGCTATTCGTCACGCCTGGACTGCTGGTGCCTGCCACGGCAGGAGATCGCCTTTCTGACGGCAGGAAGTCAGCGTCGTGCGGGTGCGGCACGCACGAGCGGGCAGGGGGCAGGATGGCGGGTGGCGTCGGTCACAACGGTCGGCGTGGGAGGCGCAGGTGGATCGTCGGGCGGTGCGGGAACGGCACGGCCGCGCCGCGTTGGTCGGAGGGAGGCGCGGTGAGCGACGAGTTCGACGTGGTGGTGGTGGGAGCGGGGCCGGCCGGGGCGGCCGCGGCGTTGACGGCACGCCGGGCGGGCGCGAGCGTGCTGCTGCTGGACCGGGCCGACTTTCCCCGGGACAAGGCGTGTGGTGACGGGATCGCCGCGCACTCGGTGGACGTGCTCGCCGAGCTGGGGGTGACCGAGGCGGTGGCGGGCTACGCGCCGCTTCCCGCGTTGCGGATGATCGCGCCGGGTGGTGGCGCCGTGGCGCGGGCGCTGCCCCGACCCGCGTACACGGTGCCCCGGGAGGTCTTCGACGCGCGGCTGGTGGCGGCGGCCGTGGCGGCCGGCGCGCAGTTGCGCCGGCACACCGTGCGCCGGGTCGAGCCGCGCGCCGACCGGGTGGTGCTCGACGGGGAGGTGTCCGGCCGGGTGGTGGTGGGCGCCGACGGCGCCGCTTCGGTGGTGCGTCGGGCGCTCGGGCACCCGCAGAATCCCGACCGGCACCTGGCGCTTGCCATCCGGGGGTACGCGCCGGCCCTGCCCGGCCCGTCCGAGCAGCTCATCGTCACCTCGAAGGCGCGCTGGCCGGCGTACGCCTGGTCGTTTCCGATCGGCGACGGTCGGGCGAACGTCGGGTACGGGGAGGTGCTGCGCGGTGAGCCGTTGAGCCGGGCCTACCTGCTGGACCGGCTGGCCGCGCTGCTGCCCGGCACCGACCTGGACACGGTGACCGCGTTGCGCGCCCATCACCTGCCGCTGTCCACCCACCGGCCGACACCGGGCCGTGGCCGCACGTTGCTGGCCGGGGACGCGCTGTCACTGATCAATCCGTTCACCGGGGAGGGAATCTTCTACGCCCTGCTCTCCGGTGCGCTCGCCGGCACGGCGGCGGCCCAGTCTCCCGAAGCGGCAGCCAGCCGCTACGCGCACGGGTTGCGCCGCCGCCTCGGCACCCACCTGCGGCACAGTTCGGTCGCGGCCTGGTTGGCGCGACGCCGCCGGGTGGTGGACGCGGCGGTCCGGGCGGCCCGGCGGGACGACCGGGTGTTCTACGACGTGGTCGAGCTGGGACTGGGTGACGGACGGCTCACCGCCCGTACGCTGGCGATGATCGGCATCGGTCTGCCGGGCCGGGATGGGGCTCCGAGGCGGTGATCTGACCGAAGGGTCGCTACGCTGCTAGGTGATGACGCTGCGGGACCTTATCTACTCCGTGTACGAGCGCCGGCTCACGGCGAAGCTCGCGGGTAAGCCGGTGCCCCGGCACGTCGGGGTGATGTGCGACGGCAACCGCCGCTGGGCGAGGGAGATGGGCTTCGTCGACCCGAACGACGGGCACCGGGTCGGCGCGGCGAAGATCAAGCATGTCCTCGGCTGGTGTGACCAGGCCGGCATCGGGCACGTGACCCTCTACCTGCTGGCCACCGACAACCTGCGCCGACCGGCAAGTGAGCTGGACCCCCTCCTCAAGATCATTGAGGATCTGGTGGTGGAGTTGTCGGAGGAGGGCAACCCCTGGCGGTTGCGCATCGTCGGCGCGCTCGACCTGCTCCCGGCGCAGACCGCGGCGGCGCTCAAGGGCGCCGAGGAACGCACCCGCGAGCGCACCGGCGGCGCGGAGGTCAACATCGCGGTGGGCTACGGCGGTCGTCGGGAGATCACCGACGCGGTCCGCTCGCTGCTGTTGGAGCACGCCGCCTCCGGCGGCACGATCGAGGAGTTGGCCGAGGTGCTGGACGTCGAGCACATCGCCGAGCACCTCTACACCCGTGGCCAGCCCGACCCCGACCTGGTCATCCGCACCAGCGGGGAGCAGCGGCTGTCCGGCTTCATGCTCTGGCAGTCCGCGCACTCGGAGTTCTACTTCTGCGAACTCAACTGGCCGGATTTCCGGCACATCGACTTCCTGCGCGCCCTGCGCTCGTACGCGACGAGACAACGCCGCTACGGCGCCTGAGCCGGCGGCGGGCGACGCCTCTGTCGCCGCGCGGCCGGGTCAGGGCAGGTGGGTCAGCGCCTGGGTGAGGAAGTCGCCCAGGGCGGCCGGTGACTCGATCGTCAGGTCCGCGGCGTTGGCCACCTCGTGGCCGGTCTCCGGGTTGGCCACGGCCACGCAGATGCCGAGGAAGTCCGGATCGGCGGCGGCGCGGGCGCGCAGCGCGGCGAAGGCCTTGATGTCCGAGACGTCGTCACCGAAATACCAGGCCCCGGTGGCGCCCTTGATCGCCTCGCCGATCACCATGCCCTTGTCCCGGTCGACAGGGGGTTTGAGCTCCAGCACCATCCGCCCGGCCTGCACGCGCAGCCCCAGTCGGTCGGCCTGCGCCTGCCCCCACTGCTGCACGGTGGAGCCGAGCTGCGGGGCGGTACGCCAGTGCAGGGCGACGGAGAGCCGCTTGTATTCCACAAGCGTGCCGGGTGGCAGCTCGGCCCGGGCGAGGTCGGCCAGCTCCACCATTGTCGGCACCCAGGGCAGCGCGGCCGGCTCGGTGACGGTCTCCCCGCCGGAGTGGCTGTGCTCCAGCCCGTAGAGGCCGTAGAGGTCCACGCCGGTGAGCCCGCCGAGCTGATCCCGAAGGAACTCGACGGGCCGGGCGGAGACGATCGCGACCCGCTGCACGACCGGGGCCAGGGCCTCGATCGCGGCCAACGCCTTGGGCGCCGGGCGTACCGCGGTCGGATCGTCGTCGACGGGCGCGAGTGTGCCGTCGAAGTCGAAGAAGAGCACGGTCCCGGCCGCCCGGCTGGCGGTGGTCCGCCAGGCCTGGTCGGCGTTCAACGGGGTTCTCGGCTGGTGGTTGCCCAGATTCAACGGCGGCACGCGCGTCAGCGTACCCCGGCGATGAAGGCTCATTCCTGGCCGAGCGGACCCGTTGCGGGTGGGCGATCAGCGTTCGGCGGCTCCCCGTCCACGCCGGCCGAACGGCACCACCGCCGCGTCCTGGCCGTGGCTCAGGAGGTAGCCCTCCACAAACCCGGTGTTGCGATCGCCGGTGTGGTTCTCGATCTCGTTGAGTCGTGCCACCAGGAATTCGGTGAGCGCGCTGATCCGGTCGTTCATGCGCTCGTGCAGTTCGGCGACGACGGCCAGGACGACCGCGGTGCCGGCGGCGATCAGCACGAAGAGGTTGACGAGCAGCGGAAGCTGCCCGCCGTCGACCGCGAGGGTCACCGCGTTGCCGGTCGCCCACAGTGTCATCGACACCGTCGCGACCACGACTGCCAACCACTTCAGGGTCATGGACAGACCCCTCCTTTGTCCCGCAGGGCTGGGTTCGGCCTTGTCCCGTCCCCCCGCCGATGACGAGCCCAAGCAGTACGAGTAGGGACGCTAGCGTGCCCGTTCCGGCCCCGGAGGCAAACGAATAAACCTGACCAGGCGTTCTTTCGCCATCTGAGGAACTACCCTGCTTGATTGCCTCTATTTCGGACATCGACCGGCAACGTTGGGCGGTATGCGAGATATCTGATGGTTTCCCGGATGTGGAACTTCTCCGCGTCCGACACGTTCGGATCGACCAGGCGGCGGAGCAGGGCCTCCACGTCCGGGTCCATCGGAGGGGCGGGCTGGCCGCCGCGGGGGCCGGCCGCGGTGCGGTCCCAGCCGAGCGCGGCGAAGGCGGCCGCCGGATTCAGACCCAGGCCCTCGCAGAAGGCGACCACCCGTTCGGCCTCCGGGTCGCTGGCCCAGTCGCCCCGGACCCACCTGTTGATGGTCTGCCGGGAGACCCCGGTGCGCCGGGACACCTCGGTGCCGCTCCAGGCTCGGGTCGCTCGTGCCTCGTCCAGGGCGCGGCGGACGAAGGTGGCGAAGGCGATCTTCCGCGCATTGGCCGTCTCGGTCACCCCGTGACCGTACGGCCAGCCGCTGGCGAGCGCGCGCCCCGGCTCGCCACTGTCACGCCTACGTGACGGGATCTTCGGATTTCCGGTAAACGAGTCAGTGCCACTGTTGAGGGGTGTCACGCGGGCAGAATAGATGCCCGTAGTGGCGAGCGTAAGCGGACGAAAAGCTGATACTGTCACGCCCATGGGACAATCTACGGTGTGTCACGTGCATGAGACGATTGGTGCTCACATGCGTCACGCCCCCGGTTCGGAGGGGGTGTGGTGACCGAGCTCGCCACCCGCGCCCAGGCCTTCGGGCTGATCGCCGAGGGGGTGGCCGCGGGGCTGACCGCCCCCTGGCGCCTCTACCTCGCCCGAGGCTGCCGCTACCTGTCGCTGAGCGTCGGCGACCGCGCCGAGTGGAACGCCTGGCGTACCCATCTCGGCTGCCCGGAGCTGAGCGTCCGGGTCTACGACGCCGGCGGCGAGATCCGCCGCTCCTCGGTGGCCGAGATCGTGCTGGACGGCTGCCGGATCAGCGTCGAGCTGGTCGAGGAGGTCAGCACCGACGACCTGGACCGGCTGCTCGTCGCCGATCCCACCACGATCGAGCCGGAGGAGCGATGACCGGGCGTCCGAGCCGGGCCGGGGCCGCCCGATGAGCCCGTTCCTCGCGGTGTTCCTCGTCCTGGTGCTCGGCGCGACGAGCTACGCGGCCGGCCGGTTGCACGGGCAGCTCAGCTACCGCATCGGCTACCGCTTCGGCTACCGGCAGGGCTACTTCGACGGTGACCGGGGCGCCTGGAACCGGCGTCGCCGCGACGCCCAGGCCGCGATCGCCTCCGCCCTGTCGGTGTCCCCGGCAGAGGTCGTCCGCTCGGCCAGCACCGTCGCCCGCGCCGGCACCACGTACACCGGCTCGTCGTTCAGCGCGCCGGCCGCCCCGATCACCGGGCGGCACCCGACCGGCACGCTCGTTCGGCGTACCGGTTGAGGTCGGTCGGCGGGCGTGGGCCCGCCGACCGGCACCACCGACGCGGTGCGTCGTCCGCGGCGGACACGCACCGTCGGGGTCACGTCAGACCGGTGACGGTGGCCCCAACCCGGCCGGGGTGCGCGCAGGGGGCATGCATCCCGGCCGGTTCCGCCGCCCCCGCCGCCGGCCTTCCCGGTGGTGCGGGGCCCCGCGAAGCCGTGTTCACACGCCCGTCTAGGTAGATCCACGTTCGCCCCCTAGCCGGGAGGGTCCGGCGGGGCTAGCGTCTAGCTATGGCACGGGGTTCTCCCGGGCCAGCCGGTCCGCCCGGATCTGCGACCTCGCGCATGGGGTTCCGCATCCGACCCCGTGTCCCCGGGCACCGGAGGAGGCGGAACACGGGTGGCGGGTGCCCATCCGTCGGAGCAGGCCTGTGACGACTCGCCGTACCACCGCCGGTGCCGACCAGACCCCGGCCGCGACTGCCACGACCCGCCGTGCCACCAGGAGCCGCCGTACGGCGGCCGCCGCGCCGGCCGACCCGAAGGAGCCACGACCAGCCGGCCAGGCCTTTGTCCTGGACACGTCCGTGTTGCTCTCCGACCCGGCGGCGTTCCACCGGTTCGCGGAGCACGAGGTGGTGCTGCCTCTGGTGGTCATCACCGAACTGGAAGGCAAGCGGCACCATCCGGAGCTGGGCTGGTTCGCCCGGCAGTCGCTGCGGATGTTGGACGACCTACGGGTCCGGCATGGCCGACTCGACCGACCGGTGCCCGCCAACGACGTCGGTGGCACCCTGCGAGTGGAGCTCAACCACACCGACGACGGCGTGCTGCCGCCCGGTTTCCGGACCGAGAGCAACGACGCCCGGATCCTGTCCGTCGCGCTCAACCTCGCCGCCGAGGGGCGGGAGGTCACCCTGGTCAGCAAGGACATGCCGCTGCGGGTCAAGGCGGCCTCGGTGGGCCTGCGCGCCGACGAGTACCGGCACGGCCAGGCCAGTGACCCGACCTGGACGGGCATGTCCGAGCTGGACCTGACCGACGAGCAGATCGGGTCGCTGTACGCCGGCGAGACGCTCGACCTCGACGAGGCGGCCGGTCTGCCCTGCCACACCGGCCTGGTGTTGCACTCGGGGCGGGGCTCCGCGCTCGGCCGGGTGCTGCCGGACAAGTCGGTCCGGCTGGTGCGGGGCGACCGCGAGGCGTTCGGCCTGCACGGCCGCTCCGCCGAGCAGCGCATCGCGCTCGACCTGCTGCTCGACGAGGCGATCGGGATCGTCTCGCTGGGCGGCCGGGCCGGCACCGGCAAGTCGGCGTTGGCGCTCTGCGCCGGGCTGGAGGCGGTGATGGAGCGCCGCCGGCACAAGAAGGTGATCGTGTTCCGCCCGCTGTACGCCGTCGGCGGCCAGGAGCTGGGCTACCTGCCCGGCTCGGAGTCGGAGAAGATGTCGCCGTGGGCCCAGGCGGTCTTCGACACGCTCGGCGCGGTGGTGCACGAGAACGTGCTGGAGGAGGTCACCTCGCGGGGCATCCTGGAGGTGCTGCCGCTCACCCACATCCGGGGGCGCAGCCTGCACGACGCGTACGTGATCGTGGACGAGGCGCAGTCGCTGGAGCGTGGGGTGCTGTTGACGGTGCTGTCCCGCATCGGGCAGGGATCCCGGGTGGTGCTCACGCACGACGTGGCCCAGCGGGACAACCTGCGGGTGGGCCGGCACGACGGCGTGACCGCGGTCATCGAGGCGCTCAAGGGTCACCCGCTCTTCGCCCACGTCACACTCAGCCGGTCGGAGCGGTCGCCGATCGCCGCGATGGTCACGGATCTCCTGGAGGACATCCCGATCTGATGATGTTATGCGGGCTTTTGTCCGCATATTTTATGTGGCACAGATCACAAACAGCGTGGTTGGTTTCCCATCAGCCTCACTGTGCGCAATCGTGTCCCACGAGCGTCCACACACCATGGGCATCGTCGGCTGTCGAACGTCGCGAGACGGGCGATATCGGCGGCGGTCGGTGCGTCGGCGCGACCGGCAAACGGTCGGGGCGCTCGTGGCACGGTTGACGGTCCATTGCTGGCCCGCGCCGCGCCGCGTCCATGCCCCCGACGAAGGGACCGCTTCGTGAGTCGGCTGTGGAGCCGGTTGGGTGCCCGTACGGCTGCTGTGGCACTGCTCTCCGTGGGCGTTGCCGGCGGCTTCTACCTGGGCGAAGACCGGGAAACCCAGCAACAGGGGCTGACCGAGCAGGTCAGCCGCGAGGTCGACCAGGCCGACCTCGCGTACCAGCGCGAGCGGCAGTCCGCCCACCAGGTGCAGTTCTCCAAGCAGCGGGCCGCCGAATACCAGGCCAAGCTGCGGGCGGCGCAGGCCGCGAAGGAGGCCGCCGAACGCGCCCGCCGGGCCGAGGCCGCCGCGGCGTCCCGCAAGCGCGAGCGCGAGGCCGCGAACGCGCCCGCCAAGCCGTACGACGGGCCGATCCCGGCGTCCTGCGAGGAGTTCAGCGGCAACCGCAAGACCGGCTGCGCCCTGATGATCAGCTCGGGCTTCGGCATCTCCGAGTTCCCCTGCCTGGAGAAGCTCTGGACCAAGGAGAGCGGCTGGAACCACAAGGCCGCCAACAACTCGTCCGGCGCGTACGGCATTCCGCAGGCCCTGCCCGGCAGCAAGATGGGTACGGTCGCCGCCGACTGGCGGACCAACCCGGCCACCCAGATCACGTGGGGGCTGGGCTACATCAAGGGCCGGTACAAGTCGCCCTGCGGCGCCTGGACGTTCTTCCAGAACAACAACCACTACTGACGGCTTCCGAAGGCGGGGCCGGGTGGATCTCCACTCGCCCCGCCTTCGCGCGTACTCCGGACGGGACGCGAGTGGCGGTCGGCCGCTTTTGCTGATAGCAGTTGTCAGGTGACCCTGCACCCGTCAAGCGGCGACCCCTTCCGGTTCGGCACCGAGGCGTTCTACGCCTCGCTCGGCCGGGCGTTCGTCGCCATGTGCGCGGTGGTCCCGTTCCTCTTCCTCATCGAGGCCGTCGACCAGGGGCTCGCGTTCGGCCTCGACGCCAACGCCGGCATCATCCCGCAGCGCATCGAAGGGCTGGACGGGGTCTTCTTCTCCCCGTTCCTGCACCACGGCTTCGACCACCTCTACAGCAACAGCATCCCGCTGATCCTGCTGGGCACGTTCGTCCTGGCGGCCGGCGCCCGCCGCTTCCTCTGGTCGACCCTGGTCATCATCCTGGTCAGCGGGCTCGGCGTCTGGTTCACCGGATCGCCCAACTCGGTGGTGGTCGGCGCGAGCGGCGTCATCTTCGGCTACCTGGGCATCCTGCTCACCCGGGGCATCGTCGAACGCAGCTGGTGGAACTTCGCGGTCTTCCTGTTGGTCGGCCTGCTCTACGGCTGGCAACTCGTCGGCATCCTCCCCACCGACGAGCGGATCTCCTGGCAGGGCCACCTGTTCGGCCTGCTCGGCGGGGTGGTGGCGGCGATCCTGTTCCGCCGCCGACGCCCGGCGGTGGACGGGCCGGACTACTCGGGGTCCACGCTGAGCATGCCCTGACCAATTCCCCGGCGCGCCCCTGAGACGTGCTTGCCGGACCGCCGCCACCCGCCTACGGTCGAGATCAGCAAGCGTTGATCCGTAAGCGGAAAGCGACGGTACGCCATGCGTGAGGTCGATGTCGCCGTGATCGGGGCCGGTCCGGCCGGTCTCTTCGCCGCGTACTACGCCGGGTTCCGGGGGCTGTCCGTGGCGGTGATCGACGCGCTGCCCGAGCCCGGCGGTCAGGTCACCGCCATGTACCCGGAAAAGTTGATCCTCGACGTGGCCGGCTTTCCCGCCGTCAAGGGCCGGGACCTGGTGGCCAACCTTGTCGCACAGGCCGCCCCGTTCGATCCGCAGTACCTGCTCAACACCCGTGCCGAGAAACTCTCGTACGCCGACGACCGCCCGGTGCTCGGCCTGGCCGGGGGAGAGCAGCTCGGCTGCGGGGCGGTCGTGGTCACCGGTGGGCTCGGCAGCTTCAGCCCGCGTCCGCTGCCGTGCGCCGACGGCGCTCCCGGCACCGGGATCGTCTACTTCGTCACCGAGCCGACCGAACTGGCCGACCGGGACGTGCTGATCGTCGGTGGTGGCGACTCCGCCTTCGACTGGGCGTTGACGCTGCAACCACTTGCCCGTTCGGTGACCCTGGTGCACCGTCGGGAGAAGTTCCGGGCGCACGCCTCGACGGTCGCCCGAGTGCTGTCCCTGCCGGTGCGGGTGGTGGTCAACGCCGAGGTCAGCCGGCTGATCGGGGATGGCGCGGTGACCGCCGCCGAGGTGACCGTACGCGGTGGTGCCACCGAGACGCTGCCGGTGGACACCGTGGTCGCCGCGCT
Organism: Micromonospora sp. NPDC049175; assembly: GCF_043197345.1. Classification (NCBI taxonomy): domain Bacteria; kingdom Bacillati; phylum Actinomycetota; class Actinomycetes; order Micromonosporales; family Micromonosporaceae; genus Micromonospora; species Micromonospora sp. NPDC049175. The sequence continues at coordinate 1,108,421 of NZ_JBICSY010000002.1, forward strand.
GGGCTTCACCGCCGACCTGGGCCCGCTCGCCGAGTGGGGGCTGCGTCTGGACCGCCGGCACATCCTGGTGGACAGCGCGATGGCCACAAACCTGCCGCGGGTCTTCGCGGCGGGCGACATCACCGAATACCCGGGCAAGGTGCGGCTGATCGCCACCGGCTTCGGCGAGGCGGCGACGGCTGTCAACAACGCGGCCGTGGCCATCGACCCGAGCGCGCACCTCTTCCCGGGGCACTCCTCCGACGCCGGTTGATGGTCGATATCGGACCCAGACCGACCTGAGTCCGGATCGAGACGGGTCGACCGGACCCTGAGGTGATGACGGGTTCCGAGACACCGCGAGATGGCGCACCCACCACGCTGTCCTGGCTCTGCCATCCCGCCACCGTGATCGCCCTGGTCCTGCTGCTGGTCAACGACCACGTGCTGAAGGCGACCTTCCCCGGCCCGGTGACCGGGAAGCTGAGCGACGTGGCCGGCCTGGTGCTCGCCCCACCGCTGGTCGCGGTCCTGCTGACCCTCCTGGTGCCGCGGTTGCCAGCCCGGGCCGCCGCGCTGGCCGGTCTGGTCGCGGTGGGCGCCGGCTTCGCGCTCGTCAAATCCAGCGGGTACGCCGCCGAGCTGGCCTCGTCGGCCTGGACCGTGCTGGCCGGGCCGTCGCTGGTCCGGGCCGACCGGACCGACCTGCTGACCCTGCCGGCGCTCGGCCTGGCGTGGTGGAGTTGGACCCGGTCGCGCCGCCGGCCGGTGCGCCAACGGACGGCCCGGGTGGTCCGGCTGCTCGTGGTGCTACCGCCAGCGGTGCTGGCGGTGGCCGCGACCAGCCCGGTCTACTATCCGTACGCAGTGGCCACCGCCGTGGTCGACGGTCACCCGGCGATCTCGGTCGGCACCGGCTACAGCACGTCGGACTGGCCGGCGGATCCGTTGGACGGGCAGTGGGCGGTCAGCGAGGACGGCTCGACCCCCTGGCGGCAGGCCACGGAGGATGAGCAGCGGCAACTGTCCCGCCAGGAGTTCGGGCAGCAGCAGGCGTGCGCTTCGAATGAGCCCCGGCGTTGCTACCGGATCGTCACCGGGCACCTACGCGTCGAGGAGAGTGACGACGCCGGCGCGACCTGGCGGGTGGCCTGGGAGGTGCCTGACGGGCAGCGGGAGGAGTTGGCCCGCCGGTCGCCGAACCCGGGCGATGTCCCGCGCCACTTCGCCTCCCGCGATCTCGTCGTCTATCCCCATGCCGGGGGTGGTCACGAGGTGCTGGTCGCCAACGGGCGGGACGGGTTTCTCCGCCGCCTGCCCGACGGTGGGTGGCAGCGCGTCGGGTTCCTCTTCGAGGAGGGGCAGTCCGGCACGTCGTGGGACGGACCGCCCCGACTGGACGGTGGCGGCCCCGGCGACCGCGAGATGGACCTGTTGCTCGCCGTCGCGCTGGCGCTGACTCTCGGCTGCGCGGTCACTGCGCTCGCCGGTCATCTCGCGATCCGCCGTGGTGGAGGTCCGCGCTGGTGGGGGGTCGTCAGCAGTGCGTCGATGCTGGTCGCGGGGATCGTGTTGGCCGCGGCCTGGGGGCGCGACGACGACACCCTGGCGTTCATGGCCGTGCCGTTCGTGCTGGCGGTGGGCGTCCTCACCACGGTGGCCATGATCGTTCGAGCCTCCTACCAGGGCGCTCTGCGGAGCTGGATCGGCCGGGTGCTCACCGGGTTCCTGCTCACCGTGCTCCTGGCTGGCCTGCCGCTCGTCGGTTGGCTGTACGGCACCCCGTCGCGGACCCGGTTCGCGGTGGCGCTCGCCCTGCTGGCCACGGTGCCGGGCGTGCTGCTGGCCACCCGGATCGCGCGGCTGGTGGACCCGGCCCGCGGGTTCGAGCGCCGGTACCCACCGCGCCCGCCCTATCCGCCATACGGGCCCTATCCGCCGCACGGGCCCTATCCGCCTGCGTCATACCCGGCTCGCCCGCCGACGGTGCCTGATCCGCCGTACCCGTCGCAATCACCGCCGCGGTGAACCTCCGACAGGCGGCTGGCCCCTTTGCGGGCGGTTGGTCAGCGGCGGGCCGCTAGGTCAGCGGGCGGGCCGGTGGCGCCAGCGCGGCGATCAGCACCGCCACCATTGTCAGCGCCGCCCCGAGCAGGGTGTTCACACCGGGGTGCGAGGCCGCCGTGGGCAGCACCAGGTCCAGCAGGACCGCCCCCACGATCTGGCCGGCGATGGTGGCCAGGCCCAGCAGCAGCACCCCGGTGAACCGCACGATCGCGGCGGCGATCGCGATGAACACGATGCCGATCGGGCCACCCACGTAGAGCCACGGCTCGCTCGGCAGGTGGCCGGTCGGCCAACCGCGTACCGCGACGTCGATGGCGAACGCGACGAGCAGGGTGGCGGTGCCGACGACGAAGTTGACGAGTGTCGCGGTCAACGCGCTGTCGGCCGCCGCCCGGACCCGCCCGTTGACCGCCTGCTGCCAGGCGGTGCCCACCCCGGCGACCAGCGGCAGCAGCGCCAGCGCCAGCGTGCCCGGACTGCCGAGCCGGTCGCCGACCGCCAGGCCGACCGCGAGCACGGTGAGCACCGCGCCGGCCAGCCGTTGCCGGGTCACCGGCTGCCGGCCGGTCGGGCCGATGCCGGCCCGGTCCACGGCGAGGCTGCTGCCGGACTGGCCGGCGACCACGGCCACGGTGAAGACCGCCACGCCCAACGTGCCGATGGTGAGGCCCTGACACGCCACCAGGAACGCCCCGCACATGCCACCGAGGCACTGCCACGGCCGCAGCGTGCCCGTCGCGAGCGCGCGCCGTACCCCGACCAGGCCACGCCGCCCGGTCGCGGTGGCGGGCACCAGCACCAGGAGCACCAGCAGGCCGAGGCCGAACGAGACGACCGCGGCGGCGAAGCCGTCGTTGAGGCGTACCCCCAACTCGCCGTTGATGCGCGACTGCACCGCCACCGCGAGCCCGGCGACGGACGCCAGCGCGACGCCGCCGATGCGGCGGGCGGCCGACAGGACCTGCGGTGTCTCCGTGTTGGCGGTTGTCACTCCTGCTCGGCCAGCGGACGACCGTCGAAGTCGACAGCGGAGTAGAGCGCCAGCTTCTCCAGCCGGTGGTACGAGTCGATCACCCGGATCGTGCCGCTCTTCGACCGCATCACGATCGACTGCGTGTACGCGCCGCCGGCCCGGTACCGCACCCCGCGCAGCAGATCCCCGGAGGTGACCCCGGTCGCCACGAAGAAGCAGTTGTCGCCGGTGACCAGGTCATCGGTGCCGAGCACCCGGTCCAGGTCGTGCCCGGCGGCGAGCGCCTTCTCCCGTTCCTGCTCGTCGCGCGGCCAGAGCTTGGCCTGCATCGCACCGCCCATGCACTTCAGGGCGCACGCGGAGATGATGCCCTCCGGGGTGCCGCCGATGCCCATCAGCACGTCGACCTCCGACTCGCCCCGCGCGGCCGCGATGGAGCCCGCGATGTCACCGTCGGAGATGAACCGGATGCCCGCCCCGGTCCGGCGGATCTGTGCCACCAGGTCCTCGTGGCGGCTCCGGTCCAGCACACAGACCGTCACCTCGGAGACGTCGGTGCCCTTGACCTTGGCGATCCGCCGCACGTTCTCGGCGACACCGGCGTTGATGTCGATCACGTCGGCGTACGCCGGCCCGACGGCGAGCTTCTCCATGTAGAAGACGGCGCTGGGGTCGAACATCGCACCCCGCTCGGAGACGGCGAGGACCGCGACCGCGTTCGGCATTCCCTTGCTCATCAGGGTGGTGCCGTCGACCGGGTCGACGGCGACGTCCACCTCCGGGCCGGTGCCGTCGCCGACGTGTTCGCCGTTGAAGAGCATCGGGGCGTTGTCCTTCTCGCCCTCGCCGATCACCACCACGCCACGCATCTGGATCGAGTTGATCAGCTTGCGCATGGCGTCGACGGCCGCGCCGTCGCCGCCCTCCTTGTCGCCTCGGCCCACCCACCGACCGGCCGCCATCGCGGCGGCCTCGGTGACCCGGACCAGGTCGAGGGCGAGGTTTCGGTCGAGATCCTGTGGGATCCGCGTCCTGGTGTTGGTCATGACGGCTGCTCCTCCTCGCGACGGTGCGGGGACGACCGGCGGCGGGGCGGTCCCCACTGCCGGCTCTGTCGCTGATCCTCACACGATGGCCGACCGGGCGTTGGCGCGGGGCGGTGATGGCCTGGATACCGCCGGTCGGGCGGCTGCGAAGATAAGGGGGTGGAACCCGCACAGCCAGCCGACCGCGTACCCGCCGACCGCACGCCACCCGACGGTCAGCCGCCGGTCGACGTCCCAGTCGCCGCCGGTGGTGAGCCCACCGGCGACGATCCGACGCCACCGCCGCGGGCGAAGCCCGCCAAGTCCGAGCGGTCGCCGAAGGACATGGCGATCTCGTTGCTGGTGCTGCTCGTCCCGATCGCGCTGCTGCTGGCGTTCTACCGGGGCTTTCTCGGTGGTGACCAGGCCACGACCGTCGATCCGGCCCCGGCCATCGAGCAGGCCCGGTCGGCGAACGTGTTTCCGGTGAGCCAGCCGGAGGGACTCGGCTCCGGCTGGTCGACGGTCAGCGCCCGCTACCAGACGGTCGACGGCGGTGCGAACCTGCGTATCGGCTACCTCACCCCGGAGGGGCGGGGCGTCCAACTCCTCCAGAGCAGCGTGCCGGCCGAGCGGCTGCTCCCCGCCGAGCTGACCGACCAGGGCCAGCCCCAGGGCCCGACCGAGCTGGCCGGGCGGACCTGGCAGCTCTACGCGGCCCGGGGCAACCAGCAGGCGCTGGTCCTGCTGGAACCGACCCGCACGGTGATCGTCGTCGGCGATGCCCGGGACAACGAACTACGCGAGTTGGCCGGCTCGCTGCACTGAACGGACAGAAGGGCGATTGTCCGACCCGACAACAGGGAACAGAGAGGGAGTGATCCGGGCGCGCTGCTCGGCCCGGATCGCGCGGCGCGGCCGACGGTGCTGCCGCGTCGCCCGGTTTCCGGCGCCGCCCAGGTCGTCGGGTGACCCTCTTGGGAGACACGTATGACTGTCCGACGACTCGGCGCCGGCCTGGTAGCCGCCGCTCTGATCACGCCCGCCCTGGCCGCCTGCGGCGACGGTACGACAGGCACCGCCGGATCGACCGCGACCCCGACGGTGACCGCGTCCGCCACGGCCAGCGCGTCCGGCGCCCCGGTGGCAGGCGACGCCAAGCAGGCCCTGCTCGACTCGACCAAGGAGATCAGCAGCGGCAACTTCCGGTTCACCCTCGCGGGTGCCGGCTCCACGGCCGAGGGCCAGGTGCACCAACCGAGCCAGAGCGCGGAGATGAAGATCGCGGTCGGTGGTCCCTCGTCCGACCTGGCGATGAAGCTCGACGTGATCCACTTCAAGCCGGACAGCTGGGTGAAGCTGGAGCTGACCGGCTCGACCGCCAACAGCCTGCCCACCATCAAGCAGCTCAACCTCGGCAAGTACCAGCACCTGGACCAGGCCCGGATCAAGGGCAACCGCAGCCTCGGCTTCGACTTCGACAAGGTCGACCCGGCCGGCAGCGCGGTGCTGACCCAGGGCATCACCGAGGTCCGCAGCACCGGCACCGGCGCGTACGCGGGCACCATCGACGTCACCAAGGCCGCCGAGGCGGGTTCGCTGAACGCCGCCACGATCGCCGCGCTGGGCACCCAGGCGAAGACGGTTCCGTTCACCGCGAAGGTGGACCCGCAGGGCCGGCTCAGTGAGCTGGTGCTGCAGTTGCCGGCCGCCGGGCAGACCGCCGCCCAGGAGATCAAGATGACGTACTCCGACTACGGCGCCGCCGCGGCCGCGCAGAAGCCGCCGGCGGCCCAGGTCGTCGAGGCGCCGGCCGAGCTGTACAGCCTGTTCAACTGACGCGTCCACGTGGGGCGGCTCCGGCCGCCCCACCGGCGGTCGGTCAGGAAGCGGGCTCCTGCCGGGCGGCGTCGATCCGCGCCCGCGCCCCGTCCAGCCAGCGTTGACAGATCACCGCCAGGGCCTCGCCGCGCTCCCACAGCGCCAGCGACTCCTCCAGTGACGTGCCGCCGGCCTCCAGTCGCTCGACCACCGAGGCCAGCTCCGCGCGGGCCTGCTCGTAACTGAGCCGTTCGTCCGGCCCGGCCTTCGTGTCGTCAGTCATCGCACCCATCTCAGCACACCGCTCGCCCGGTCACCGCGTCGCCACTCAGCCGTCGACGGTGGCGGCCAGTTCGCCGTCGGCCAGCCGTACCCGCAACGGGTCGCCCTTGCCGACGTCGGACGCCGCGCGGACCACGTGGCCGTCGGCGCGCTGCACGATCGCGTACCCCCGGTCCAGGGTGGCGGCGGGGGAGAGCGCGCGCAGCCGGGCGAGGGTGTGGCGCAGGTCGTCGTCGGCGGCGACGAGCCGGTGCTCCAGGCAGCGGCCGGCCCGCTGGCGCAGCGCGGTCAGGTCGGTCGCCCGATGCTCCACCATCACCTGCGGCCGGGCCAGCACCGGCCGGGAGCGGAGCCCGTCGAGCCGGTGCGTCTCCCGGTCGACCAGGTTGCGCACCGCCCGTTCCAGGCGGTGCCGGGCCTGGCCGATGAGGCGTACCTCCTCGGTGAGGTCGGGGACGACCCGCTTGGCCGCGTCGGTGGGGGTGGAGGCGCGGACGTCGGCGACGTAGTCGATCAGCGGCGCGTCCGTCTCGTGACCGATCGCGCTGACCACCGGAGTACGGCAGCCGAACACGGCGCGGCAGAGCGCCTCGTCGGAGAAGGGCAGCAGGTCCTCGATGCCGCCGCCGCCCCGGGCGATGATGATCACGTCGATGCTCGGGTCGGCGTCCAGCACCCGGAGCGCGTCGACGATCTGCGGCACCGCCGACGGCCCCTGCACGGCCACGTTCACCGTGCGGAACTCCACCGCCGGCCAGCGTCGCCGGGCGTTCGTCAGCACGTCCCGCTCCGCCGCCGACGCGCGCCCGGTGATGAGCCCGATCCGGCCGGGCAGGAACGGCAGTCGGCGCTTGCGGGCGCGGTCGAAGAGCCCCTCGGCGGCCAGCAGCTTCTTGAGTTTCTCCAGCCGGGCCAGCAACTCCCCGAGCCCCACCTGGCGGATCTCGTCGGCGCGCAGGCTCAGCGTGCCCCGGGCGGCGTAGAACTCCGGCTTGGCGTGCAGCACCACCCGGGCGCCCTCGCGCAGCTCCGGCGCCCCGGAGTCCAGCACGTCCCGGTTCGTGGTGACGGTCAGGCTCAGGTCGGCCGACGGGTCACGCAGGGTGAGGAAGACCGTGCTGGCCCCGGGACGGCGGCTGATCTGCGCGACCTGCCCGTCCACCCACACCCAGCCGAGCTTGGCGATCCAGGCCCCCACCTTCTGGCTGACCACCCGCACCGGCCAAGGCTCCTCGGCGCTGCTACGAGCCCCCTCACTCACCGCCCACCCCCGCTCACCCGCTCACCCACCCATTCACCCGCCCGCCCACCCTACGGACCCCCACGGCCTGCCCCGTTGATCATGAGGTTATTGCCCCTGGTGTCGGCGTGTCGCAGCGATAACCTCATGATCAACGGATCACGGGGTTGGTGGTCTTGGGGGGGACGGCACGTACGATGGGGTCGTGACTGAGGCTGAGGCGACTCCCCGGACCGGCAAGCGCGTGCTCCTGGCGAAGCCCCGCGGTTACTGCGCTGGTGTCGACCGCGCCGTGCAGACCGTCGAGGAAGCACTGAAGCTCTACGGCGCCCCGATCTACGTGCGCAAGCAGATCGTGCACAACAAGCACGTGGTGCAGACGCTGGAGGCCCAGGGCGCGATCTTCGTGGAGGAGAACGAGGAGGTCCCGGAGGGGTCCACCGTCATCTTCTCCGCGCACGGCGTCGCCCCCGAGGTCTACGAGCAGGCCAGGCAGCGCTCGCTGAAGGCGATCGACGCGACCTGCCCACTTGTCACCAAGGTGCACCACGAGGCGAAGCGGTTCGCCGCCGAGGACTACGACATCCTGCTCATCGGCCACGAGGGGCACGAAGAGGTCATCGGCACCGCCGGTGAGGCTCCCGCGCACATCCAACTCGTCGACGGCCCGGACGGCGCCGACAAGATCACCGTACGGGATCCGGAGAAGGTCGTCTGGCTCTCCCAGACCACGCTCTCGGTCGACGAGACGCTGGAGACGGTGGCCCGGCTCAAGCAGCGACTGCCGCTGTTGCAGTCCCCGCCCAGCGACGACATCTGCTACGCCACCTCCAACCGGCAGCACGTGGTCAAGGAGATCGCCGCCGACTGCGACGTGGTGATCGTGGTCGGCTCGACCAACTCCTCCAACTCGGTCCGACTGGTCGAGGTCGCCCTGGACGCGGGCGCGCGCGCCGGCCATCTCGTCGACTTCGCCCACGAGATCGACGACGCCTGGCTGGAGGGGGCCACCACGGTCGGCCTGACCTCCGGCGCGAGCGTCCCGGACGACCTGGTCCAGGAGGTGCTCGCCTACCTCGCGGCGCGGGGCTTCGCCGACGTCGAGGAGATCACCACCGCCAACGAGCGGCTCACGTTCTCCCTCCCGCAGGAGCTGAGGCGGGACATGAAGGCCGCGGCGGCGCGCGGCTGAGCACGGGAACGAACTCGACCCGGCGTACGTCAGATTCGGCATGAGGACCTTTCGGCTCACCGTCTCCGCGCTGACCATCTGCGTGGCGCTGAGCGCCTGCGCCAGCGAGGACGCCGGACCCGGCAACCCCCCGCCGATGCCGACCGGCACGGTGACCAGCCAGCCCACGCCGGACCCGAGCGGCACGCCGTCGATCGTCGACCCCGCGCCGACCAGCACGCCGTCGGTCGTCGACCCCGCGCCGACCGGGATGCCGTCAGGCCCGAAGCCGGGCGGCCCGAGCACGCCTCCGGGGGTCGGCGCCACCACCCTGAGCGGCACGGTGCAGAGCGGTGTGGAGCCCAACTGCGTCCTGCTCGACGGCTACCTGCTGCTCGGGGGGCCGCGGAACGTGCTGACCCCGGGCGCGCGGGTGGAGGTCACCGGCCGGGCCGAGCCCGGCATGATGACCACCTGCCAGCAGGGCACCCCGTTCGTCGTGTCGAACGCCACCCCGTCCTGACCGGCCGAGCTAGCGGGTCGCGACCTCGTCGTCGGCCGGATCGACCAACTCGGGCGCCTGCGGCTGGCGGGGCGTCAACTCGACCTGCGCGGGCGCGGCCAACTCCTCGTCCGACACGCCCAACTCGGCGAGCTTGCGCGCGCTGACCAGCACCCGGGCCTCCAACGAGCCGACCGCCCGGTTGTACGCGGTCACCGCCCCGGCCAGCGACGACCCGAGCTTGCCCACGTGGTCGCCCAGGGTGGAGAGCCGACCGTACAGCTCCCGGGCGAGGGTGTGCACCGCCAGCGCGTTACGGGCCAGAGCCTCCTGCCGCCACGAGTAGGCGACGGTGCGGAGCAGGGCGACGAGCGTGGCCGGCGTGGCCAGCACCACGTTGCGGGTGAAGGCGTGCTCCAGCAGGGTCGGGTCACGCTGGAGCGCGACGTCGAGGAACGGATCGGCGGGGACGAACAGCACCACGAACTCGGGCGAGTTGTCGAACGCCGACCAGTACGACTTGGCGGCCAGGGCATCCACATGCCCCCGCAGGTGCCGGGCGTGCGCGTCGAGGTGGGTGTCGCGGCCACGCTCGTCACGGGACTCCATGGCCGTCAGGTACGCGTCGAACGGCGCCTTGGCGTCCACCACCACGGATCGGCCGCCGTGCAGCCGAACCACCAGATCCGGTCGGACGACCTGCTGGTCGGTGGCGGCGGTGACCTGCTCGGAGAAGTCGCAGTGCTCCAACATTCCGGCCGCCTCGACGATCCGGCGCAACTGGTGCTCGCCCCACCGGCCCCGCACCTGCGGCGCGCGCAGCGCCGCCACCAGTTGTTTGGTCTCGGTGCGCAGCTCACCCGAGACGGCGGTCATCGACCGGACCTGTTCGCGCAGCTCGGCGTACGCGTCGACCCGGTCGTGCTCCAGCTCGGCCACCCGCTGCTCGTAGCGGCGCAGGGTGTCGTGCAGCGGCGCGACCGCCCGGGCCACCGCCTCCTGGGACTGCGCGGTGGCCTCGTAACCCAACGCCCGCATCGACTGCTCCAGCCGGCCCTCGCCCTCCCGGGTGGCGGCCAGCGTGGCATCGAGGCGGGCGATGTCGGCCGCCGAGCGGGACCGGGCCGCGAGCCAACCCACCGCCCCGCCGGCACCGAGGCACACGATCACCAGGAGCAGCGTCGAGACGTCCATCACCGGAGCTTGCCAGACCGGTACGACGTGCGAGCCGGGGGTACGTTCGATGACATGGAACTTGTGTTGTGCCTCGCCGTGGTGGTGGTCGGCGCGTTGGGTGCCGCGGCGCTCGTCCGCGCCCAGGCCGGCGCTCGGCAGCGCACCGCGCTCGGCGACGCTCGCGCGGAAGCGCAGCGGTGGTACGAGCGCCTCGGTGGCCAGTTGATGAACCTGAGCGGCGACGAGCCAGCGGTACGCCAGGCGCTGGCCGATGCCGGTGAGCGGTACAACGCGGCCGGCTCGCAGTTGGAGCAGGCGCGTACGCCGCACCAGTTCGGGCTGGCCCGGGAGACCGCGCTGGAGGGGCTGGCGTACATCCGGGCGGCGCGTACCGCGCTGGGCATCGACCCGGGCCCGGAGGTGCCGACGCTTGCCGCCGCGCGCGGCGTCGGGCAGCTCACCAAGGAGCGCGAGGTCGACGTGCAGGGGCAGACCTTCCGGGCTGGTCCGCAACCCGGCCGGGAAACGCCCTACTACTACCCCGGTGGGCGTTACCAGGGCCGGCCGGTGCCCGCCGGTTGGTATTCGACGCCGTGGTGGAAGACGGCGCTGGGCGCCGGCGCCGGTGTGCTCGGCGGCATCCTGATCGCCGACGCGCTGTTCTCGCCGGCCTTCGCCGACCCCGGGTACGGCTACGACGCCGGCTACCAGGAGGGCTTCGGCGACGGCGTCGACCAAGGCAACGGCGACGGTGGCGACCAGGGCGGCGACTTCGGCGGCGGCGACCAGGGCGGCGACTACGCCGGCGGCGACTACGCCGGCGGTGACTACGCCGGCGGCGACTTCGGCGGCGGCGGGGACTTCGGCGGCGGCGGGGACTTCGGCGGCGACTTCGGTGGCGGCGACTTCGGTGGCGGCGACTTCTGACAGTCGTTCACACCTGCGGAAACGGGCCCCGGTCGCAGCGACCGGGGCCCGTTCTCGTACCTGTTGATCAGCCGGTGTTGCGCATTCCGGCGGCGATGCCGTTGACCGTGGTGAGCAGTGCCCGCTCCAGGGCGGTGCCGTCGCTCGGGGCGCGTCGGCCGCCCGGGGCGGTGGCGATCGCCCGTCCGGCGGCGCCGGACTCCCGGTACTGCCGCAGCAGCGCCACCTGGAGATGGTGCAGCGGCTCCAGATAGGTGTCACGGACGGCGAGGGTGCGCTGGAGCACCGGCGAGTTTTCCAGCAGGGCGGGCGAGGCGGTCACCGCCAGCACCTCCCGCTTGGTCAGCTCGTACTCCTGCTCGATCTGTTCGAAGATCGGGTGCAGCTTCTTCGGGACCAGGGTCTCGACGTACCGGCGGGCGATGCTCAGGTCGGTCTTGGTCACCATCATCTCGACGTTCGACAGGAACGTGCGGAAGAAGTGCCAGTTGCGGTGCATCTCGGCGAGCACGTCCGCCAGGCCGGCCTCGCGGGCGGCGGCCAGACCGGAGCCCACGCCGAACCAACCCGGCACGATCTGCCGGGTCTGCGTCCACCCGAACACCCACGGAATGGCCCGCAGACCGGACAGCCCCGCGCCGGTGTTCGGACGCTTCGCCGGCCGGGAGCCGATGTTGAGCGCGCCGAGCAACTCGGTGGGCGTGGACGCCCAGAAGTACGCCGGCAGGTCCGGGTCCTCGACGAGCGACCGGTAGGACCGGTACGCCGACTCGGAGACCACGTCCATGGTGGCGTCCCAGCGTTCCAACATCTCGGCCGGTTGCCGGGGCGCGGTGTGCAGCAGGGTCGCCTGGAGCACCGCGGCGAGGGTGAGTTCCAGGTTTTCCCGGGCCAGGGACGGCAGGGTGTACTTGTCGGAGATGACCTCACCCTGCTCGGTCACCTTGATCGCGCCGTCCAGCGTGCCGTACGGCTGGGCCAGGATCGCCTCGTGCGTCGGCCCGCCGCCGCGCCCGACCGTGCCGCCCCGGCCGTGGAACAGCCGCAGGTGCACCCCGTGTCGGGCGGCCACGTCACGCAGCGCGCGCTGCGCCCGGTGGATCGACCACTGGCTGGTGGTGATCCCGGCTTCCTTGTTGGAGTCGGAGTAACCGAGCATGACTTCCTGTACGTCGCCTCGGGCGCTCACGAGTGCCCGGTACGCGGGCAGCGACAGCAGGTCGTCGAGGAGTTCGCCGCCGGCGTTCAGCTCGGCCGGGGTCTCCAGCAGCGGCACGAACCCGATCCGCGCCCGCCCGCTGTGCACGTCCACGAGACCTGCCTCGCGGGCCAGCACCACCGCGGCCAGCACGTCGTCGACGCCCATGGTCATCGAGATGATGTACGACTCGATCACCTCGGTGCCGAACCGGTCCTGGGCCTCGCGGATCGTGCCGAACACGTCGAACGTCTTGCGGGCGCTCTCGGTCAGCGGCGTGTCCAGTGTGGACAGCGGTCGACGGCCGGTCAGCTCGTCGGCCAGCAGCTTGGTGCGCTCCAACCGGCTCAACGCCGGATAGTCGGACACCTCGCCGACGGCCCCGTAGAGCTGGGTGAGCACCTCGTGGTGCTTCTCGGCGTGCTCCCGGACATCCATGGTGGCCAGGTGCAGGCCGAACGCGGAGACCGTACGGATGGTGGAGGCCAGCCGGCCGACGGCGGTGAGCTGCCCGGAGTTGCGGGCCAGCGAGGCGCGCAGCAGGTCCAGGTCGGCGATCAGCTCGGCGGAGCCCTGGTAGTCCCGGCCGGGCACGTGGGCGGTGCCCTGGCGCAACCGCTGCCGGGTGTTGGCGAGCTTCGCCTTCACGCAGCGCGCCTTGAGCCGGTACGGCTCCTCGGCGTTGACCCGTCGGAACCGCGTCGCCACCTCGGGCAGTGCGTCCAGGTCGGCGGCGAGGCTGGCGGAGAGATCGAGCGACACCCCGCGCAGCCGACGCGAGACCGAGACCTCGTTGATCAGGTGGTCCATCGCCTTCTCGGTGGCCGCGATGCCGTGTTCGTGCTGAATGGTCAGCACCTCGCGGGTGACCGCCGGGGTGACGAACGGGTTGCCGTCGCGGTCGCCGCCGATCCAGGTGCCGAAGCTCAGCGGCCGGGCCGTCGGCGAGGTCTCCACGCCGAGGGTGCGCAGCGTGTCGGCCAGGTCGTCGAGCACCTGCGGGGCGGCCTCGGCGTACAGGTCGCGCAGGTAGTAGATGGCGTTGCGGGCCTCGTCGGTCGGGTCCGGCCGGTCCAGGCGCAGCTCGTCGGTCTGCCACATCAGGTCCAGCAGCTCGGCCAGGCGACGGTTGGCCGGGCCCTCGTCGCTGGCGCCGTAGAGGATCGCGTTCGCGGTCTCGGTGTCCAACTCGTCGGCGATCGCGCGCAGCTTGGACAGGATCGAGCGGCGGGCCGCCTCGGTCGGGTGGGCGGTGAAGACGGGGCGCACCGCCAGCCGGCGTGCCGCGTTCGCGATCTCCTCGGCCGGCACGCCGCGCTCGGCGATCATCTTGGCCGCCTGGTCCAGCCAGCCGCCCTGCACCGCGCGACGGCGGCGCAGGTCCCGTGCACGGTGCACCTGCTCGGTGATGTTGGCGAGGTGGAAGTAGGTGGAGAAGGCGCGGGCCAGCTTGGTGCCGGTGGTCACGTCGAGCCCGCCGAGGCGTTGGGCGGCCGCGGGGGCGTCGGTGCGGACCTGGGCGCGGATCTCCTCGACGAGGTCGAGCAGCGGCCGACCCTCCTGGCGGGCCAGTGTCTGCCCGAGCAGGGTGCCGAGCCGGCGGATGTCGGCACGCAGCGCGGCGTCGGGGCCGTCGTGGTCGTGCTGGTCAGTCACGGTGCGCTCCCTCACGTGGATACGAAGGACAGCGCTGTCCGACTTACTGGATGGTATCCGCGCGCACCGGGTGTCCGGAGGGCCCCCTGGTGATCCACTGTCTTCGAGGTGGTGTTTTCGGGCGTGATCTCAGCCACCGTGACGGGCGGATCCGGGGCCGTCGGGGGCTGATCCGGGGTCGGGACGGGGCGAGTCGGGGCCGGCGGTGGTGGCCCGGCGACCCCGCACCAGGCTCGCGCTGACCAGGCCGAGCGCGCCGAGGACCGCCCAGAGGGTGAGGGCGATCGCCGGCCAGCCGGCCGATCGCCAGTGGAAGTAGACGGCGGCCTTGGTCAGGTCGTTCGCGAGCCCCGGGATGTTCCAGCGGTGCATGCCGCGCAACAGGCCGGGCAGGAACTCGGGCGCGTAGATGCCGCCGGAGCCCGGGTTGCCGAGCACCACCAGGAGCAGGATGACGAGCGCGGTGCCCGCGACACCGAGCCAGCCCTGGATGGCGCTGGCGAACAGCGCGGCGGCGAAGACGGCAAGCGCGCCGATGGCGGCGATCGTCGGTAGTTCGTGGTGCCAGATGTCCAGCACCGGCCCGACCACTACCGCGCCGGCGATGCCGAGCAGCGCGCTGTAGACGGCCAGGGCGGCGATGCGCAGCCCGGCCCGCCGCGCCGTACGCGGGGTGGTGCCGGCGGATATCCCCAGCACCGTCGAGGCGAGGTAGCCGCCGAGCACGTACCCGACGTTCAGGTAGAAGGGCACCACCCCGCGCGGGTCGGACGAGGTGACCGGCACCTTGTCGACGATCTGTAGCGGGGTGCCGGTGCGGGTGGCGGCGGTGGTGAGCACCTCCCGGATCGCGCTCGTGGCGGAGGGGCCGGAGGCGCTGGCGACGGTGAGGAGCAGGCCGTTGTCGGGGCCGGTGCTGAGCACCGCGTACACGGCGCGGCTGAGCAGGCCGTCCTCGGCGGAGCGGGCGTCGTCGTACCCGATGGGGGTGATGATCGTGGTCTGGCCTCGGATGGCGTCGAGCGTCGCCTGGGCGCGCTGGTCGCCGTTGGCGACACCGACCGGCAGGTCGCGCGGGGTGGGCTGGTGCAGCGCACCGACGTAGGCGGCGATGAACGCGGTGGCCAACGCGAGGGTGCCGAGCAGCAGCCCGATGCTGCGCGGTGCCCAGTCCCGGGCTCGACCCTGCGGGATTCCGTCCATATTGCCAGCGTATGACCCGGTTCGTCATTCGCCGGGCGAAAACCGATTGGCTGGTCGGATAGCTTCTGATCATGGTGTCGCTGCGCTATCCGCCCAAACCACGGCCGGGCGACCGGGTCGCGGTCGTCTCGCCGTCCGCCGGCCTGCCGGCGATCTTCCCCCACGTGTACGAGTTGGGGCTGCGCCGGCTGCGCGAGGAGTTCGGACTGGAGCCGGTGGAGTATCCGACCACCCGGGTCCTGGGGGCCGACCCGCGCGACCGGGCCCGCGACCTGACCGCCGCCTTCGCCGACCCGAGCGTCACTGCCGTGCTCGCCACGGTCGGCGGGAACGACCTGATCACGGTCACCCCGCACCTCGACGACGACGTGGTGCGGGCCAACCCGAAGCCCTACTTCGGCTACTCCGACAACACGAACGTGCTCAACCACCTCTACCGCCTGGGCATCGTCGCCTATCACGGCGGGTCGGTGCTCGTGCACCTCGGCCGGCCGGGCGCGCCGCACCCGCTGACCTTCGACTCGCTGCGCGCGGCCCTGTTCGGCACCGACTGGTACGAGTTGACGCCCGCCCACGAATGGGGTGACCGGCCGAACCCGTGGACCGAGCCCGAGACGCTGGCGTACGAGCCGGAGATGCTGCCCGGCGAGGGCTGGCGCTGGCAGGGCCCACAGCGGGCGGTGCGGGGACGCACCTGGGGCGGCAACCTGGAGATCCTGCACTGGCTGCTGGCCACCGACCGGGTGCCCACGGTCGCCGAGTTGGCCGGATCCGTGCTCGTCGTCGAGACCTCGCAGGAGATGCCCGCCGCGCAGGAGGTGTTCCGGATCGTGCGGAACATGGGGGAGCGGGGGCTGCTCGCTGCCTTCCCGGCGATCGTCGTCGGTCGCCCGAAGGCGTGGGATTTCGACAAACCGCTGTCGGTGCCCGAACGGTCGGCGTGGGGCGAGGCCCAGCGGGAGGCGATCACCCGCGCCCTCACTCCGTACAACCCGGACGCGGTGGTGGTCTTCGACGTCGACCTCGGTCACACCGACCCACAGTTGATCATCCCGTACGGCGGCGAGATCCTTGTCGACGCCGTCGATCGCCGGATCTCGGTGCGCTACTGACGAGACCCGGGCGTGCCGTACGCACCGGCGGGGAGGTGCCACCTCCCCGCCGGTGCGTGCCCGTCGGCGTCAGTCGGTCGGGCAGAACACCGATCGCAGCGCGGCCAGGAAACCCGCGCTCGCCGGAGCCGCCGACAGCCCACGTGCGTCGGCGTCGATGTCGTAGACGTTGGCGGCCAGGACGAGTTGTCGGGAGTTGTCGAGGCTCGTCGCCGTGAGGCTGGTGAAGCCCGGCCCGCCGCCGTCGGTCGTCCACACCGTGGTCGGGCCTCCGGCGCAGGGGAGCGTCCTCCGCTGCACGCCCAGCCCGTACCCGTCCGACCCGTCGTCCGTCGCCACAAGCGTCTCCAACTCACGCTGCTGCGCCGGCGCGAGCAGCCGCCCGCCGAACAGCGCCCGGTGGAACCGTGCCAGGTCCCCCGTCGTCGAGATCATCGCGCCGGCGGTCCAGTCGTACGACGGGCTGAACCGGGTCACATCTCGCCCGGCCAGGTCGTAACCGTGCAGGTGCCGGCCGTGGATCTCCGGGTCGGTGACCGGGAACGAGGTCTGGCTCAGGCCCAGCGGGCCGATGATCCGTCGCCGCACCTCGCTCGCCGCGTCCCGGCCGGTGACCGCCTCGATGATCAGACCGGCGAGCAGGTAGTTCGTGTTGGAGTAGGCCCACGAGGCGCCCGGGGCGAAGTCCGGGCGGTGGGCCACCGCGAGGGCGATCACCGCGCGGGGCGAGATGACCCGGTCCCAGTCGTGCTCGTCGAGGTACGGCGCCCAGAAGCTTCGTTCGCCGGTCGGATCCCAGATGCCGCTCGTGTGGTTGAGCAACTGCCGGACGGTGATCGTCGAACCGTCGTTGCCATTACCCCGGACGACCCCGGGCAGCCACCGCTCGACCGGATCGTCGAGGGTCAGCCGTCCCTCGCCCACCAGTTGCAGCAGCACCGTCGACACGAACGCCTTGGTGTTGCTGGCGATCCGGAACCTGTCGTCCGGCCGGGCCCGCGCACCGGTGGCCCGGTCGGCCACTCCCGCGGCCACCTGCCACCGTCGGCCGTCCACCCGGCCGTACGCCACCGCGCCCGGGAAGCCGTCCCCGACCAGCTGGTCGAGCGCGGCGGCCATCGCCTGGCGTTCCGCCCCGGGCTGGCCGGCACCGGCCGGCAGGGGTGGGACGGCGAGAGTGGCGACCAACGAGCCGACCGACACCACAACGGTCCACAACGGACGCATCATGACCTGCTCCTATCGACGATCCAACGTCTGTCCCCGTCGACCCTGCCGAAGCGCGTGCCGCAGGAGAATGCGGATCTCCCGCCGGCCGGGTGGGGTTAACCCGACAGATCACGACGGGCTGGCCGGCTGGGCGGGCAGCTCGTGCCGCCGGCATGCTGAGCCGGCACCCGGTGCCGGCCCGCGTCCGGCACGATGTCGTCCGGTGTGGCGTCGTCCGGTGCGGTGCGGTGCGGTGCGGTGCGGTGCGGTGTCGTCCGGCAGGTCGGGAGGATCAGATGACGCGTCTCCGGCAGCTCCGCAATCAGGTCGCGTACGTGCTGGTGGGCCTGCCGCTGGCGGTCGTCGGCCTCGCGTACGCCGGTCTCACGGTCGTGGTCGGCGGCATGTTGTCGCTGACGCTGCTCGGCCTGCCACTGCTGTCCACCGGCGTCCTCGGCGCTCGCGGCTGGGGCCGGCTGCACCGTGCTCTCGCCAGCACGACGCTCGGCCTGCGGGTCGCCCCTCCACGCCCGGTCCGCCGAAGGCCCGGCCCGGTGGGGTACGTCCGGACCGGTCTGGGCGACGCCACCGGCTGGCGGGCGATGGCCTACCTGATCGTGAAGCTGCCGCTGGCCCTGCTCGCGGCGGCGGTGGTCGCGGTCTTCCTCTGCTACCCGGTGTTCCTGCTCAGCCATCCCCTCTGGTGGCGGTTCGTCCGGCCGGTCAACACCGACAGCCTGGGCCGGCCGCACCGCGCCGCCCTGCAACTCGGCGACTTCTTCTTCGACACCTGGCCCCGGTCGTTCCTGCTGGCCGGGATCGGTGCCGGGCTGCTTCTCGCCGGTCCCTGGCTGCTGCGCGCCGTCCTGTTCCTCGACGCGCTGCTGATCCGTGGCCTGCTCGGCCCGACCAGCCTGGACGACCGGGTGGACAACCTCGAACGGACCCGGGCCCTGGCCGTCGACGACGCCGCCGCGCTGCTGCGCCGCATCGAGCGCGACCTGCACGACGGCACCCAGGCGCAACTTGTCGCCCTGGCCATGGAGCTGGGGATGGCCAAGGAGAAGCTCGCCGACGGAGCCGGGCCGGAAGCCAGGGCGCTCGTGGAGACCGCGCACCGGGACGCGAAGACCGCCATCACCGACCTTCGGGACCTGGCCCGGGGCATCCACCCGCCCATGCTCGACAACGGGCTGGAGGCGGCGCTGGCCACCCTGGTGGCCCGGGGCGCCGTACCCGTGGGCTTGCGTGTCACCTTGACCGAACGACCGTCGCCGGCCGTGGAGACGATCGTCTACTACTGCGTCGCCGAGCTGCTCACAAACGTCGTCAAACACTCCACGGCCCGGCGGGCGACCGTCGAGGTACACCACGAGGGCGGTCTGCTGCGGGTACGGGTCTCCGACGACGGTGCTGGAGGAGCCAGGATCAGGTCCGCGGCTCACGCGCTACCCGGCGGCGGGTTGGCCGGCCTGCGCGACCGGGCCCGTACCGTGGACGGCACGATGCGGATAGACAGCCCGCCCGGCGGGCCGACAGTTGTCACTGTGGACCTCCCGGTGCGGCCGTGACCGGGCTGCGAGTGGTCCTCGCCGAGGACTCCGGGATCCTGCGCGACGGGCTCACCTACCTGCTCACCGACCGGGGGCACCGCGTGCTCGCCGCGGTGGCCGACCCGGAGGCGCTGCGGGCGGCCGTCGACGAGCACCGGCCGGACATCGCGGTGATCGACATCCGGATGCCGCCGACGTACACCGACGAAGGGCTCCGCGCCGCGCTCGCCGTCCGCGCGGATCATCCCGGCACGCCGGTGCTGCTCTTCTCCCAGTACGTGGAGACCAGGTACGCGGCGCAGTTGCTCGCCGGAGGCGCCGGGGGCGTCGGCTACCTGCTCAAGGACCGGGTGGCCGAGGTCGGCGAGTTCGTCGACGCGCTCACCCGGGTCGCGGGCGGGGCGACAGTGCTCGACCCGGAGGTCGTGACGCAACTACTCGGGGCGGCCCGGGGTGTCGAAGAGCTGGCCGGCCTCTCCGAGCGGGAACGCGGCGTACTGGCCCTGATGGCCCAGGGACGCTCGAACGTGGCGATCGCCGCGGCGCTGTTCCTCAGCGTGGGAGCGGTGGAGAAGCACATCACGAGCATCTTCGGCAAGCTCGGCCTGCCCCCGTCCGAGAGCGACCACCGTCGGGTCATCGCGGTCCTCCGCCACCTCCGGTCCGGGTCCTGACCAGTCGCTTCAGCGATGCTCCCGTGGAGCCAGCGCCGCACGCCGCGTTCCGTCTGCGGAGCTGACTGCTCCGACGCAACCTCCGGCGATCTTGCAGTTTCTGTCGTCGATCTGGGCGGATATGCCACTTGTGTCGGGACAGAAAGTGCAAGATCGCGGGGTGGAGGTGCGGGGAGAAGTCAGTGGGTTACGAGGGCGAAGGCGCGCACCGGGAAGGTGCCCATGCCGGCCACCCTCGGTGGGGCCGCCGTGAACCGGAATCCGCTTGGCGGCAGAGCGTCCAGGCCGGTCAGGTGCTCCACGATCGGGATGCCGGCGGCGAGCAGTGTGCTGTGCGCGGGGCGTACGCCGCCGGCCGTCGGACCCATGTCGTCGATGTTGATCGAGTCGATGCCGACAAGCGCGGCGCCAGCGTCGGCAAGCGCCTGGGCGGCGTCCCCGGTCAGGTACGGCGCTTCCGGGTCCCCGTACCGCTCGGTGCCGAAGTGCACGTCCCACCCCGTGTGCAGCAGCACCGCGCACCCGGCCACCTCGTACGGCGCCAGCATCAGTCGGTCCACGGCCCGCGTGCCGGCCGGCACGCGCACCACCACACCGGGCAGGTCGGCGAGGCGGCTCAGTGACACCCCGGCCAGATCGTCGCCGCCGGCCCAGCGGTGGGCGGGAGTGTCCAGGTACGTGCCGGTGTTGGCGATCATGTCGATCCGGGCCACGTGGAACTCGGTGCCGGGCGCGTAGTTCGCCCGGGACGCCGCGAAGGTCAACCAGTCACTGATCCGCGGCGCCGGCCAGCCCGGCAGCGTGATCATCCCGTCGCTGATCACGTGGCTCAACTCGACCAGCCGACGATCGGAGCCGGACTCCTCGACGGCGACGCCCCGGCCACCCTTGTGCGGCTCCTCGATGATCGTCTTCGCGCTGATCCGGACCTCGGCGACCATCAGCAGCCCGAGGTGCCGGACGAACAACGCCGCCAGGTCGTCGTCGCTGATCTCCGGCCCCGGAATGTCCAGCCGGAACTCCTCGGTGCGCAGCCCGCCGCCGTTGGCGAAACTCACCTGCGCGTCGAACTGTGCCCGCCACTGCCGCATCACAAAACCCGATCACAAACACCATCCATCGGTCAAGATCGCTGCTGCTGCTGCTGCTGCTGCTGCTGCTGCTGCTGCTGCTGCTGCTGCTGCTGCCGCTGCTGCCGCTGCCGCCGCTGCCGCCGCTGCTGCCTACTGGCCCGGTGCGGCCCCGGTCGGCGGCCCTCCGACGCGCCTCGCGCGCGGGGTTCGCACGTCCCGGTGGGGCAAGATCGTGCTCGATCCAGGAAAGAGTGGTATCCCTCGGCTTTGAGGCCACTAAATCCTGGATCGAGCACGATCTTGATGCGTCGTGCGGACCAGCGGCAGCGGCAGCGGCCCTCGCAGGCGGTCACATGGTGCGCTCGCCAGCAAGATCCGCACAACATCGGGGAAACTGCTGCCTCCGATGAGCCGGAAGCAGCAGTTTCGGGGAAGTTGCGCCGATCTTGGGGCGGGCGTGAGGGTGGGGGCGTAGCTGAGCACGAGGCGCCTGGTGGTGCGCGGGGGTGCGCGGGGGTGCGCGGGGGTGCGCGGGGGTGCGCGGGGGTGCGCGGGAGTGCGCGGGAGTGCGCGGGAGTGCGCGGGGCGCGAGGGTGGCGCGCGGGAGTGCGCGGGAGTGCGCGGGAGTGCGCGGGTGGCGCGCGGGGCGCGGGTGCGGTGGCGCTGCTGCGGGGTGGCGCGTGAGGCGAGTTGTCGCACGTGGCGCGGGAGGTGCGGGTGGCGCGGGAGCGCGGGGGACGGGGGTGGCGCGGGGGCGCGGGAGGCGCGACGCGGCGTGGACCTTCGCGGAAGGGGGTGTGTGTCGGTGGACGGGGATAGGCTTGTGTCAGGCACCCCCCGTCCGGCTGGACGAGGGGCCGCCGTCGTGTGCGTCGACTCCCCAGGAAGGTTTCCCTTGCTCACCGGTCTGTTCTCCGCCGCCCTGGCCGACCCGGCTCTGGCCCGGGCGCGTGACCTGGCGCGCTCCGGTGCCGCCCAGGTCGACGGCCTCGACATCACCGCCCCCGCCGCGCTGCGCCCGTTCGCGGTCGCGGCGGTCGCGGCCGACACCGACGGGGCCGGGCGACCCGTGCTGGCGGTGACCGCCACCACCCGCGAGGCCGACGACCTGGCCGCCGCGCTGGGCGGGCTGCTGCCGGCGGATCAGGTGGTGGTCTTCCCCTCCTGGGAGACGCTGCCGCACGAGCGGCTTTCCCCGCGCTCGGACACCGTGGGTCGGCGGCTGGCCGTGTTGCGCCGGCTGGCGCACCCGGAGTCGACCGACGCGCACGGCGGCACCGGGCCGCTGCGGGTGGTCGTGGCCCCGGTCCGTTCGCTGCTCCAGCCGCAGCTCAAGGGGCTCGGTGACCTGGAGCCGGTGCAGCTCGCCGCCGGCGAGGAGGCCGACCTGGAGGAGGTCGCCCACCGCCTTGTCGACATGGCGTACGCCCGGGTCGACCTGGTCACCAAGCGCGGCGAGTTCGCGGTACGCGGCGGCATCCTGGACGTTTTCCCGCCGACCGACGAGCACCCGTCCCGGGTCGAGTTCTGGGGCGACGAGGTGGAGGAGATCCGCACCTTCGCCGTTGCCGACCAGCGGACCATCGAGCAGGTTCCGCTGCTCTGGGCGCCGCCGTGCCGTGAGTTGCTGCTCACCCCCGAGGTCCGCGACCGGGCCGCCGCGCTCGCCGAGCAGCACCCCGAGTTGGCCGAGATCCTGGACAAGCTGGCCGAGGGCATCCCCGTGGAGGGGATGGAGTCCCTTGCCCCGGTGTTGGTCGGCCCCGACTCGCTGGAGTTGGTGCTGGACGCCATGCCGCCCGGCACCCACGTGCTGCTCTGCGATCCGGAGCGGATCCGCACGAGGGCGCACGATCTGGTGCGTACCTCGGAGGAGTTCTTGCAGGCCAGTTGGGCCGCCGCCGCGGTCGGCGGCCAGGCCCCGGTGGACGTCGGCGCCGCCGCCTTCCGGACCCTCGGTGAGGTGCGTGCCACCGCCGGCCAGCTCGGCCAGCCGTGGTGGACGCTGTCCCCGTTCGGTCTCACGGAAGGGGAGACCGCCGAGGCGCGGCAGCCCTGGGAGGACGCGCCGGAGCAGGCCGCCGTCACCCCGGACGACGCCATCGCGGTGACCCTGTCCGCCCAGCCGGCGCCGCTCTATCACGGGGAGACCTCGCGGGTGGTCGAGGACCTCAAGCGCTGGGCCGGCGAGGGTTGGTCGATCGCGCTGGTCTTCGAGGGGCACGGCCCCGCCCAGCGGGCGGTGGAGGTGTTGCGCGACGCCGGCCTGGGCGCCCGGTTTACCGAGGAGGTGCCGACCGCGCCCGTCCCCGGCGAGCTGGTGGTGACCTGTGGCGCGCTGAGCAGCGGGTTCGTCGACGAGGCGTCCCGCTTCGTGCTGCTCACCGGCAACGACGTGACTGGTGGTCGGGGCACCTCGACGCGGGACATGCGCAAGATGCCGAGTCGGCGGCGCAACACCATCGACCCGCTGGAGCTGAAGGCCGGCGACCACGTGGTGCACGAGCAGCACGGCATCGGCCGCTACGTCGAGCTGGTGCAGCGCACCGTCAACGGCGCCAGCCGGGAATACCTGGTGATCGAGTACGCGGCCAGCAAGCGGGGTCAGCCCGGCGACCGCCTGTTCGTGCCGACCGACCAACTCGACCAGCTCTCCCGCTACGTGGGCGGCGAGCAGCCGACCCTGCACAAGATGGGCGGCTCGGACTGGCAGAAGTCCAAGGCCCGGGCCCGCAAGGCGGTCCGGGAGATCGCCGCGCAGCTCATCCAGCTGTACGCCGCCCGCAAGGCGTCCAAGGGCCACTCGTTCGGCCCGGACACCCCGTGGCAGCGCGAGCTGGAGGACGCCTTCCCCTGGCAGGAGACGCCGGACCAGCTCGCCGCGATCGACGAGGTCAAGCGGGACATGGAGCAGACCGTCCCGATGGACCGGCTGATCTGCGGCGACGTCGGCTACGGCAAGACCGAGATCGCGGTACGGGCGGCGTTCAAGGCCGTGCAGGACGGCAAGCAGGTGGCGGTGCTGGTGCCGACGACGCTGCTGGTGCAGCAGCACTACAACACGTTCGCCGAGCGGATGAGCCAGTTCCCGGTGCAGATCCGGCAGTTGTCGCGGTTCCAGACCCCGAAGGAGACCGAGCGGACGCTGGAGATGGTCGCCGACGGCACCGTCGACATCGTCATCGGCACCCACCGGCTGCTGCAGACGGCCACCCGGTTCAAGCAGCTCGGGCTGGTGATCGTCGACGAGGAGCAGCGCTTCGGCGTCGAGCACAAGGAACACCTGAAGACGCTGCGCGCCTCCGTCGACGTGCTGAGCATGTCGGCCACCCCGATCCCACGGACCCTGGAGATGGCGATCACCGGCATCCGGGAGATGTCCACGATCGCCACCCCGCCGGAGGAGCGGCACCCGGTGCTCACCTTCGTGGGCGCGCAGGACGACCGGCAGGTGGCGGCGTCCATCCACCGCGAGTTGCTCCGCGACGGGCAGGTCTTCTACCTGCACAACCGGGTCGAGTCGATCGACCGGGCGGCGCGCCGGCTGCGGGAGCTGGTGCCTGAGGCGCGGGTCGCGGTGGCGCACGGCCAGATGGGCGAGGACGCCCTGGAGAAGGTCATGGTCGGCTTCTGGGAGAAGGAGTTCGACGTCCTGGTCTGCACCACGATCGTCGAGTCGGGCATCGACATCCCGAACGCCAACACGCTGATCGTGGAGCGGGCCGACCTGCTCGGCCTGGCCCAGCTCCACCAGATCCGGGGCCGGGTCGGCCGGGGCCGCGAGCGGGCGTACGCGTACTTCCTCTACCCGCCGGAGAAGCCGCTCACCGAGCACGCCCACGAGCGGCTGGCGACCATCGCCCAGCACACCGAGTTGGGCGCCGGCATGTACGTGGCGATGAAGGACCTGGAGATCCGGGGCGCCGGCAACCTGCTCGGCGGCGAGCAGTCCGGGCACATCGAGGGTGTCGGCTTCGACCTGTACGTGCGGATGGTCGGCGAGGCGGTCTCCGCGTTCAAGGGTGAGCGGTCGGAGGACGAGCCCGACGTCAAGATCGACCTGCCGATCGACGCGCACCTGCCGCACGACTACGTGAGCGTGGAACGGCTGCGCCTGGAGATGTACCGCAAGCTCGCCGAGGCACGGGACTCCGACCGGCTGACCGAGGTGGTCGCCGAGATGACCGACAGGTACGGCGAGCCGCCGGCACCGGTGCAGAACCTGGTGGAGGTGGCCCGGTTCCGCCTGCTGGCCCGCCGCTACGGCCTCACCGACGTGTCCATGCAGGGCAAGCACGTGCGGTTCGGTCCGCTGCCGTTGCCGGATTCGAAGCAGATGCGGCTCAAGCGCTACCACCCGGACGCCGTCTACAAGCTGGCCACCGACCAGGTGAGCGTGCCCCGGCCGAGCACCCGTCGGGTCGGCGGGGAGTCACTGCGGGACCAGGCGCTGTTGCAGTGGTGCGCGCAGTTGCTCTCCGATGTGCTGGGTGCCCCCGCCCCGCTCGCCGTCGCGGCGGGGTGAGGTGGGGGCGGCCGGGACGCGTGGGGCCGGGGTGAGGTGGGGGCCGTTCCAGCACGGACGAGGGCATGAGAGAGTGACGGGCATGCGTGCTCGCCGTGTGATCGCCGCCGCCAGCGTCGCGGCCCTGGGTGTCCTTTCCCTCACCGCCTGCGGCAGGTCCGCGCCGGACGTCGCCGCGTACGTCGGTGACACCACCTATTCGCTGGAGCGGGTCGACGCGATCTACGCCGATGTGCAGGCGAAGTACGGCGATGCGGTCCGGCAGCAGGCGGCCCAGGCGGGTGCGTCGCCGTCGCCGGAGCAGTTGCGCTCCACGGTCACCCGTCAGGACGTGGTCGACCTGCTCGTCAGCCTGGATCTGGCCAAGCGGGTGGTGAAGGCCAAGAACGTGCAGGTGCCCGACGAGATCACCCCGCAGCAGCTCGAAGAGGGCCTGCGGGTGCCGGCCACCACCGAGTACGCCCAGCTCTTCGCCGAGTGGGTCGACCTGTCAGGTGTCCTCAGCCAGCAGCTTCCGCCGGCCGATCTGAGCGACGACTCGATGATGGCCGTCTACGACGCCCTGGTGGAGGTCGAGGCGATCCCGGCCGGGATGTCGACGGCGAACGTCCGTCAGGCGTTCGGCGACGGCGGTTTCGTCCGCAGCGCCACCGCCCTCGGCGTCGCGCTGGGTGAGGAGGCGGACCGGGTCGACGTCTCGATCAACCCGCGCTTCCGGGCGGTCGGGGTGCCGTCGATGGTGAACAAGGGCCAGCAGGTGTTCGTCTACTCGCTGCCGTTCATCGACGAGGACGGCCCGGTCACCGACATCTCCACCCCGGAGGCGGTGCCGTCGACCGGTTCCCCGAGCGCCGAGGGCCCAGCACCGGACCAGGGCACGGCCAGCTGAGCATGACGGCACGGATCGTCCTCCTGGTCACCTCACCCCGGCTGCCGGCCGGCCTGTTGACCTCCGCGGCCTGGGACGTCGTACGCCAGCACCGGGTGTTGACCGGCGCGGAGAGCGAGTTGGCGACGGCCGTGCGCCAGGCGGGCGCCGAGGTGACCGTGGTGGACGGTCCGGCGACGCAGCCGTTGCTGGACGCGGTGGCCGAGCACGGCACTGTGGTGTGGTTGGCCGGCCCCGCGGGCGACGAGGCGTTGGCTCGGGAGTTGGGTCTGCGGTTGGCCCGGCAGCCCGGGTTGGCCGAGATGGAGCTGATGTACGGCTCGTGGGACCCGCCGGGCGCCCGGCTGCTCGACGCGGTGGCCGTGCTGGACCGACTCGCCTCGCCGGGTGGCGACCCGTGGAAGAGGGCGCAGACGCACCGCAGCCTCGCGGGTTATCTGCTGGAGGAGAGCTACGAGGCGTACGACGCGATAAGCGCCGACGACACCGACGCTCTGCGCGAGGAGTTGGGTGACGTCCTGTTGCAGGTGGTCCTGCACGCCCGGCTCGCCGAGGAGTTGCCCGAGGACGAGCGGTGGACCATCGACGACGTGGCGGGTGGCCTGGTCGACAAGATGATCCGGCGCAATCCGCACGTCTTCGCCGGGGCGGAGGCGGGCACGCTCGAGGAGATCACCGAGAACTGGGAGCGGATCAAGCGGGCGGAGAAGGCACGGAATTCGGTGCTGGACGGGGTGGCCCTGAGCCAGCCCGCACTGGCCCTGGCCGCGCAGATCCTGGACCGCGCCGCCCGTGCCGGCCGAGCGGTTCCGCCACCACTCGCTGACACCCTGGTGGACCCCGAGGCGCGCCTCGGCGCCAGCCTCCTGGCAACTGTCGCGGCGGCTCGCGAGGCGAATATCGATCCGGAAGCAGCCCTCCGCCGCGCCACCCTCGCCCACGCCCAGTCCATCCGCGCCGCCGAACCCCCACCCCCAGACCCTCGTTGATCATGAGGTTATTGCCGCTACACGCCGATGCGGATGGCAATAACCTCATGATCGGCGGGACGGGTGGCGGTGCAGGTGGCGGTCGGTAGGGTGGGTTGGGTGGAAGCCTTTGGGGTGCTGGCTGAGCGGGTTGTCGAGGCGTTGCTGGAGTCGCGGCCGGGGGTTGCCACCTCGGCCGGGGACCACCGGTTTGACGATCGGCTACCGGACCTGTCCGCCGATGCCGTGGCCGCCGACCGGTTGATGCTCTCCGACGCGGCCAACGCACTGTCCGAGCTGGACCCAGACTCGCTCGACGTCGACGCGCAGGTCGACCATGCGCTGCTCAGCTCGTTCGTGGATCGGGAGCTGTTCGAGCTGACCGAGATCCGGTCGCACGAGTGGGACCCGCTGGTGCACAATCCCGGCCCGCTGCTGCATGCGCTACTGGCCCGCCCGTACGCCCCCGCGGACGTCCGGCTGACCAGCCTCGCCGGCCGGCTCGCCGCCGTACCGGACGCCCTCGCCACCGCCCGCGCGACGCTGCGGGACATGCCCCGGATCCACGCCGAGACGGCGGTCGGGCAGTTCACCGGCACGGCCGCGCTGATCCGCGACGAGCTGCCGGCACTGCTCGCCCAGGCGCCGAGCACCCTCGACCGGGTCGAGCCGGCGGCCACCGCGGCGATCGCCGCGATCGAGGAGTTCGTCGCCTGGCTGCGCGCCGGCCTGGCCGCCGACGCCGCCCCGGGCCGTGACCCGCGACTGGGCCGACGCCGCTGGGAGGCCCGCCTCTGGCACACCCTCGACACCGAGCTGAGCGCCGCCGAGATCCAGCGCCGCGCCTGGGCCAACCTGGACCGGGTCACCGCCGAGATCCGCGAGGCGGCCGTCGAGCTGGTCGGTGGTCCCGCCGACGACGCGGCCGTACGCCGGGCACTCGACCTGCTCGCCGCCGAGCACCCGAACGACGGGACCATCGTCGACCTGGCCGGCGTCACGCTGGACGAGGCCACCGACTTCGTCCGCGCGCACGACCTGGTCACCCTCGTCGACGACAGGTGCGTGATCCAGGAGATGCCGGAGTTCGCCCGGGGCGTCGCGGTGGCCTACTGCGACTCGCCCGGTCCGCTGGAGACCGCGTCCGTGCCCACGTTCTACTGCATCGCGCCCACCCCGTCGGACTGGTCGGCGCAGCGGGTCGAGTCGTTCTACCGCGAATACAACGACCACATGATCCGCAACCTGACCGTGCACGAGGCGATGCCGGGGCACTTCCTGCAGCTCGCCCACGCCCGCCGCTACGTCGGCGCGACCCGGGTCCGGGCCCTGGCCGAGTCCGGCCCGTTCATCGAGGGCTGGGCGGTGTACGCGGAGGAGGTGATGACGGGGCTTGGCTTCGGTGGCCTCCCGGTGCGGTTGCAGCAGCTCAAGATGCAGCTCCGGATGACCATCAACGCGCTGCTCGACCAGTTGGTGCACGCCGAGGATCTGCCCGAGGCCGAGGCGATGGCGCTGATGACCGAACGCGGCTTCCAGGAGGAGGGCGAGGCGGCCGGCAAGTGGCGCCGGGCGCTGCTCACCTCCACCCAGCTCTCCACCTACTTCGTCGGGTACAGCGAGGTGGCCGAGATCGCCGCGGCCCGCCCGGACGGGGTGTCGGTCCGCGACTGGCACGACGCGATGCTCGCGCACGACTGCCCGCCCCCGCGCCACCTCCGCACCCTGCTGGAGATCTGAGCCAGGCCTCAGGGGGTCGGTCACCAGGGCGTGTGTCGAAGCCCCTGGCCGGCCTGCGGCGGGCTCGACCGAGGACTGTGACACACGCCCTATCCGCCGGGGCGGCGGTCCACGACACCGGCGCCGGCGGGCGGGTCGAACGCGCCCGTGTCGACGGTCGCGGAGTAACCGCTCAGCGCCAGGTCCATCGGCTTACCGTCGACCGGCCCGGTGAAGCTGCCGAGTACGCCCTCGGTGGTCACGCAGGCGGTGAAGTCGCCTGCCGACGAGCCCTGCACCTCGACGCAGGCGGCGTGGTGCCCGGCGACTGTGGTGTCGCTCTGCCTGATGACCGCCTGCGGGTCGAGCGCGGCGGCGGTCAGCAGCCCGACCACGACGGGTGGGGTGGCGAGGCCCTGCTTGTTGGCCTCGCCGAAGAGCGTCACCGTGGGCTTGCTGCCCGGGGTGGGCGGGGCGAGCACCGTGCACTCGGGGCGGGCGCCTGTCGTCGTACACCTGGTGATGGCGTCCGGGGTGACGGTGAGTCGCCCGCCCGGGTAGGTGTACGCGGACCGGGCCGGATCCTGCGCCTGCACGATCGCGGCGCTCTGGCCGCCCGGGAGTTGGTAGTCAGCGGAGTAGGTCAACTCCAGCGCACGGTCGAGGCGGGCGGCGAGGTCGTTGACGAGTTCCGAGCGACCCATGGCGACTCCGGCGTCCTCGAATGTCTGACAGCCGGTGACCGTGAGCGACGCGATGACCGACACGGCGAGCATGCGGAGGGTGGTCGAGGCGGCGGGCATGACGACCAGCCTGGTGGATCTGGTCCGCGCAGCGCAAACCCGTTGCCGGTTGACGCCCGGAAATCCGGGAATGTCCGTCAGTGTGGGGCGACTCGGGTGCGCGGGCGACGCCGTGCCCGTTCGCGCGGCCCGATACGCTGCGTTCAACACCTGCCTCAGCCGCACCGTCGCGGCCCACCCACGGACCGGATCACAACAACGAGGAGCGACTTAGTGGCAACCATCGAGGGAATCGTCGCCCGGGAGATTCTCGACTCGCGGGGCAACCCCACGGTCGAGGTCGAGGTCGGCCTGGACGACGGCACGGTCGCCCGCGCCGCCGTGCCCTCCGGCGCCTCCACCGGCGCCTTCGAGGCGATCGAGCTGCGCGACGGTGACGCCGACCGCTACCAGGGCAAGGGCGTGGAGAAGGCGGTCTCCAACGTCGAGGACAAGATCGTCGACCAGATCATCGGGTACGAGGCCAGCGAGCAGCGGCTGATCGACCAGAAGATGCTCGACATCGACGGCACCGACAGCAAGTCGGAGCTGGGCGCGAACGCCATCCTCGGGGTCTCCCTGGCGGTGGCGAAGGCCGCTGCCGGCAGCGCCGAGCTGAGCCTGTTCCGTTACCTGGGCGGCCCCAACGCCCACCTCCTGCCGGTGCCGATGATGAACATCCTCAACGGTGGCGCGCACGCCGACTCGAACGTCGACATCCAGGAGTTCATGGTCGCGCCGATCGGCGCGCCGACCTTCCGTGAGGCGCTGCGCTCGGGCGCGGAGGTCTACCACGCGCTCAAGTCGGTGCTGAAGAAGAAGGGCCTGTCGACCGGGCTCGGCGACGAGGGTGGCTTCGCGCCGAACCTGCCGACGAACGCGGCGGCCCTGGACCTGATCGCCGAGGCGGTCGAGAAGGCCGGTTACCGGCTCGGCACCGACATCGTGTTCGCGCTCGACGTGGCGGCCACCGAGTTCTTCGACAACGGCACCTACACCTTCGAGGGTGCCGCGAAGTCCGCCGAGGAGATGAGCAACTACTACACGAAGCTGGCCGGCGACTACCCGATCGTGTCGATCGAGGACCCGCTGGCGGAGGACGACTGGAGTGGCTGGCAGACGCTTACCGCCTCGATCGGCGACCGGGTGCAGATCGTCGGTGACGACCTGTTCGTGACCAACCCGCAGCGCATCGCCCGGGGCATCGCGGAGAAGTCGGCGAACGCGGTCCTGGTCAAGGTCAACCAGATCGGTTCGCTCACCGAGACCCTGGACGCGGTGGACCTGGCTCACCGGGCCGGCTTCAAGTGCATGATGAGCCACCGTTCCGGCGAGACCGAGGACACCACGATCGCCGACCTGGCGGTGGCCACCGGCTGCGGTCAGATCAAGACCGGCGCGCCGGCCCGCTCGGACCGCGTCGCGAAGTACAACCAGTTGCTCCGGATCGAGGAGGAGTTGGCCGACGCGGCGCGCTACGCCGGCGCCGGCGCGTTCCCGCGCTACCGTTCGGCCTGAGCGCACGAAGCCTCGGGGGAGGGGTGTGACGATGCAGCAGCGCCGCACACCGGGTGGTCAACGTCCCGCCCGCCGGCCGGGTCAGTCCGGTCGGTCGGGTGGTGGCCGGACCAACCGGGGATCGGTCCGCGAGACCGGCGTACGCGCCGAGCCGCGCGGCACCGCTGGTCGGGCTCCGGGCGCGGCCCGGGGCGCCGAGGGCGTCCGCTCCGCGAATCGTCCGGCCGCCGCTCGGCGTACCGCCGCCGGTGGCGCCGTCAAGCGGCTCACCGCACCCCACCCCCGTCGCTTCACCGGTCGGGCCACCGTGCTGTTCGCGGTCCTGATCGCGCTCGCGCTGGCCTACACCTACCCGGTCCGGGTCTACCTGGACCAGCAGGCCGACATCGAGCGGATGGAGGCGGCCCAGGCCGTGCAGGAGGCGGAGATCGCCAAACTCGCCGCCGAGGCCGCCAACTGGCAGGACGACGAGTACATCAAGACGCAGGCTCGGGAGCGGTTCTTCATGGGTCCGCCGGGCGAGAAGATGATGGTGGTGCTGCACGACGCGGAGGGCGCCGCCCGGGACGCCGGGAAGTCGGCCGGCGCGGCCGCCCCGGCCGGACCATCGACCTGGTACGACACGCTCTGGTCGAGCGTGCAGGCGGCGGACAGCCAACAGCCGGGCAAATGATCCACCGACCAGCACACCAGGAGAGATGGCACCGTGACTGTCGTACCACCGTCGGAGCCGGCGGCGGACTCCGTACCCCTGCCGCAGCGTGAGCCGGCCACCGAGGCGGACCTGGCCGCGGTCGGCGCGCAGCTCGGCCGCACGCCCCGGGGCACCCGGGCGGTGGCACACCGCTGCCCGTGCGGACTCCCGGACGTGGTGGAGACGACTCCCCGTCTCGCCGACGGCACGCCGTTCCCCACGCTCTACTACCTGACCTGCCCCCGGGCCACTGCGGCGTGCAGCCGGCTGGAGTCGGCGGGGCTGATGAAGGAGATGGCGGACCGGCTGGCGACGGATCCCGAGTTGGCCGCCCACTACCGTGCCGCGCACGAGGACTACCTTGCCCGCCGCGAGGCCATCGGCGAGGTGTCGGAGATCGCCGGAATCTCGGCGGGTGGGATGCCGGGCCGGGTGAAGTGCCTGCACGTGCACCTGGGGCACGCGCTGGGCGCCGGCCCCGGGGTGAACCCGTTCGGTGACGAGACGTTGGAGCTGGTCGAGCCCTGGTGGACGGCGGGCCCGTGCGTGGACGTCGCGGCGGGCGAATGAGCGCGCCGGCCGGGTCCTCGGCGCCCGAGAGTCAGATCCTGGTGCGGCGGGCGCGCACCGGGGACGTGCGCGGCATCCGGCGGCTGGTCGACACCTACACGAACGACCGGCGGCTGCTGAGCAAGGCGACAGTCACCCTCTACGAGCAGGTGCAGGAGTTCCGGGTGGCGGTCCGCCCCGCCGACGGCGCCGTGGTCGGTTGCGGCGCGCTGCACGTCATGTGGGAGGACCTGGCCGAGATCCGTACGGTCGCGGTGGATCCGGTCTGTCGGGGCCGGCGGATCGGGCACCGGCTGGTGGGCGAGCTGATCGACGCCGCCCGGGAGTTGGGGGTGGCACGGATCTTCGTGCTCACCTTCGAGACGCGGTTCTTCGGCGCGTTCGGTTTCCAGGAGATCGACGGCGCTCCGGTGCCCCAACAGGTGTACGAGCAGTTGCTGCGCTCGTACGACGAGGGTGTCGCGGAGTTCCTGGACCTGGAGCGGGTCAAGCCGAACACGCTTGGCAACACCCGGATGCTGCTGCGCCTGTAGGTCAGGCGCCCTTGCGGGGGTGCGCCGCGAAGAACTCCCACATCAGGTCGGTGGCCGACAGCCCCGCGGAGGAGGCGGCGAGCGACCCGGTCGTCGCCCCCGGCCAACTGTGACCCATCTCGGGCAGGGTGTAGACGCTCACCTCGCTGCCGTCCGCGCAGCTCGCCACCGTGTGCGTCACGCCCGGCACCCCGGACGCCTTCGGCCTCGGCCGGCAGGACAGCCGCTGCTGCCAGGTCTCCATGCCGGTCTGGAACGTCGAGGCCTGCCGGTCCTGGCCGCCGATGAAGGTGATCACGGACACCGGGCTCTTCGGCACGTAACTCTCGGCCGTGGTCAGTTTTCCGCTGTACCCACCGCTCACCACCCCGATCGCGGCGAACTTGCCGGTGCTCTCCACCGCCGCCCGGAAGCTCATGTCGCCGCCGTTCGAGATGCCGGTGAGGAAGACCCGATTCGGGTCCGCGTGCCAGGTCTGCACCAGGTGGTCGGTGAGGGCGGTGAGAAAACCGACGTCGTCCGCGCTGCCGCAGCAGACCAGCCCGTTGAAGCCGCCGCCCTCCCCGTCGGGGTACGCCACCAGCACGTTGTCCTTGTCGGCCTTCGCGTCCAGGCCGGCCAGCTCCTGCACGCCGGTGGCGCTACCGGGATAGAAGTGCAGCGCGATGACGAGCGCGGGTGACCGGCCCGGGTCGTACCCGGGTGGTGCGTGCAGCAGGTAGGTGCGCTCCTGGCCGTTGTGGTTCAGGGTGAGGTCGTGGTCACCCGCGGTCGGAGTTTCGGTGGACGCGGAGGGCGGGGCCGGCGAAGGCCGCCCCCGCTCACCGCAGGCCGGAGCCACGACAATGAGGCAGAGCCCCGTTAACACCGCCATCATTCGCCGCACGTCGGCCACCCCCCCGTAGACCCGCCGCCCACTCTGGATGTGGCTCGCTGGTGGATCAACCCTTTCGGCCCTGGGCGAAGGGAGGCAGTCTGTCCCTCATGCTTCGTCTCCAGCTCGGGCCGGCCGACCTGTGCCGGGTGCGGTTCGCCGATCGGCTGCATCCGGTGGGCATCGCACTGCTGGCCGGTCAGTGGCTGCGGGACCCGACGGTCGCGGCGTTGGCGCCGGCACTCGCCGAGCGCGCGGCGGCGGTCGAGCGTACGGGCGCCGCGCGGGCCGCCACCGCGACGCTGCGGCACCTGCTTCCCGCCCGGGGGCGGCTGCCGGATTTCGTCACCCCGTGGTCCGGCAATCAGTCGGTCGAGGCCGGCCTGGAGGCGATCCGGGCCACTCCGGCACAGCGGATCCGTGCCGAGGCCACCGCCTCGTACGCGCAGACGGCCGTCACCCCGCTGCGGCGGCGGTTCGCGGCTGCCGACCCGGAGGTGTTGGACCTGTTCGGCGGGGCCGTCCGCACCTGGTTCGACGCGGTCCTGGCCCCGCTCTGGTCCGATCTGACCGCCGCGTACGGCCAGCAGGTGACCTGTGCCAGCCAACGGCTGGCGCAGCACGGTCTGGATGGCCTCTTCGCGGGGTTGCACCCGGAGATCCGGTGGCGGCAGCCGGTGCTGGAGGTGCGGACGTGGTGGAGCGGGAACCTGTCCGGCACCGGCCACGGGCTGATCCTGCTGCCCTCCCCGTTGGCCGGACCCCGTCCGCGGGTGCTGGTACAGCCAGATCGCCCGATCCTGCTCGTCTACCCGACGGTGCTGCCCACACTCGGGGCCACCACCGGGGGTGATTCCCTCGGTCGGCTGCTCGGCGCCACCCGGGCGCTGGTGCTGCGTCGACTGGCGGTCGACGGCGGGATGACCACCACCGTGCTGTCCCAGGCCGTCGGGATCAGTCTCTCCTCGGCCTCGGAGCACGCCACCGCGCTGCGGTCGGCCGGCCTGGTGGCCAGCGAGCGGGAGGGTGGGGCGGTTCGGCATCACCTGACCGCGCTCGGCGCGGAGTTGTCGAGCGGCTCGTCCGGCGGCTCGACCGCCCGGCAAGCTGCGGGGCGCCGGCCCGTCCTGCCGTAAGGTTGCTGCCGTGACGACGCGTGTGGCGGCCATCGACTGCGGGACCAACTCGATCCGACTGCTTGTCGCCGACCTGCCCGAGGAGTCCACCGGGTCGCCGGCACCGCTTGTCGACCTGACCCGGCGGATGGAGATCGTCCGGCTCGGCCAGGGTGTCGACCGCACCGGCCGGTTGGCGCCGGAGGCGATCGAACGGACCCGGGTGGCGCTGGCGTCGTACGCGGCGGACATCGAGAAGCTGGGCGCGGAGCGGGTGCGCATGTGCGCCACCTCGGCCTCCCGGGACGCCGCAAACGCCGACGACTTCACCGAGATGGTGCGGGGCACCCTCGGTGTCGCGCCCGAGGTCGTCACCGGCGACGAGGAGGCCCGGCTGTCGTTCACCGGCGCGGTACGCGGCCTGCCGGCCGACGCGAAGGAGCCGTTCCTGGTCGTCGACATCGGCGGCGGTTCCACCGAGTTCGTGGTCGGTGACCGCGCCACGGGGGTGCGCGCGGCGATCTCGGTGGACATCGGCTGTGTCCGGATGACCGAGCGGCACCTGCCCGGCGACCCGCCGACGTCCGAGCAGGTCGCGGCGGCGGAGGCCGACATCGCCGCCGCCGTGGACCGGGCGCTCGCCGTGGTGCCCGGCCGCGAGGCGGCCACCCTGGTCGGCCTCGCCGGGTCGGTCACCACAGTTGTCGCCATCGCGCAGGACCTGCGGGAGTACGACCCGGAGCGCATCCACCACGCCCGGGTGTCGTACGAGGCGGTGGCCCAGGTGACAGCCGACCTGCTGGGCCAGACCCGTGCGCAGCGGTTGGCGATCCCGGTGATGCACCCGGGCCGGGCCGACGTGATCGGCGCTGGTGCGCTGGTGCTCCGCGTGATCATGGAGCGGGCCGGGATGCCGTCGGTGGTCGCCTCGGAGCACGACATCCTCGACGGCATCGCCTGGAGCCTCCAGCAAACCTCCGCGCGCTAGGCGTTGGTCGACTCGCCTTCCCTAAAGGCGCGGCGTCCGGGTCGTTGGTCGACTCGCCTTCCCTGAAGGCGCGGCATCCGGGTCGTGTTGATGCCCCGCCTTCCTGAAAACCGAGTCGATCATGGGTACGCCTGTCCCTCGGCGCCCGTACCCCTCGGGCGTGTCGGGGCGAAAGCGTTGACGCTACTTCGCATTACACAGTAGTGTGCATTGCGTGGACACCACACAGTTGCTGAAGGGCGTGCTCGACATGGCCGTCCTGGCCGTGCTCCGAGAGGAGGACGGCTACGGTTACGACATCCTGCGCCGGTTGCGGGAGGCCGGCCTGGAAGAGGTCGGCGACGCCTCGGTCTACGGGACTCTGCGCCGCCTCTTCGCCGCCGGCCTGCTCACCACCTACGTCGTGCCGAGCGAATCCGGGCCGCACCGCAAGTACTACTCACTCAACGCCGCGGGGCGTGACCAGCTGACCCGCTCCGGCAAGCTCTGGCGCTCGTTCGCCACCACAATGGACAGTCTGCTCGACGATCGGGGGATGGCGGCATGACCGTCGCGGAGCAGGAGATCACCGACTATGTGGCGCGGGTCCGGGCAGCTCTGGCCGACCTGCCGCCCACGCAACGCGACGAGCTGATCGAGGATCTCGCCGACCATCTCAGCGAGGTGGCCGCGGAGGCCGAGGGCACCCTCGTCGAGCGGCTGGGCGAGCCCGAGACGTACGCGGCCGAGCTGCGCGCCGCGGCCGGCGCCGCCCCGGGCGGCAGTGGGCGCAATCTCGACCAGCGCGTCGCGGCCGCGATGGCCCGGCTCCGCGGCCGGCTGAGCGCGATCGACACCCGCCTCGGACCACCCCTGGGGTATGCGCACGCCAGCGATTTCCTCCGCCTGCTGCGCCCGGCCTGGTGGGTGTTGCGCGGCTATCTGGCCGCGATGCTGCTGAGCACGATCAGCACCGGCGGTGACGCTTACGGGCTGCTGCCTCGGTTTGGTGGCGAGTTGCTCGCGGGCATGGTCATGCTCGTCGGCCTCGTGCTCGCCTCGATCTGGCTCGGTCGCCGCTCCGCGCAGTTGACCCGCTGGCCGCGTTCGGCGCTGCAGGTCGGCAGCGCGGTGCTGGTGATCTTCGCGCTCGGCGCCCTGGTCAATCTCGAGGACCGGATCGACCGTGGCTACTACTACGACCAGACCTCGGTCGACAGCCAGTACAGCCAGGTCCGGGACGTCTTCGTCTACGACAGCGAGGGCCGGTTGGTGGAGAACGCCCGGCTCTTCGACCAGGACGGCAATCCGATCCGCCTCGGCTACCCGGACTGTGACGGTCCGGTCAACGAGTACGGCGCCCCGTTGCTGCGCCCGTACCCGTACTGCCTGGGCCGGGCGCCCTTCGGCCCTCGCGCTCCGGCCGGGCCCAACCCGATCCTGACGCCGGTCGCGCCCAACTCGTCGCCGGCGGAGCCGACCGGCACGCCACCGGCCGGGCCGACCAGCACGCCACCGGCCGGGCCGACCAGCACGCCGACGCCGAGCGGAACGGCGTCCGACGCGCCCTCGGCAGGCCCGCCCGCGACACCGGCCGGCACGCCGAGCCCCACCCCGACGAGCTGAGCCACGGTGTGAACTGGATCATGCGGGCCAGGGTGGGAAATAACTGAACGGACGAGGCGGGCGGGACGACACCGGAAATCAATGATCGTTACGGTGTCGTCTGCTCATCAACCCCTCGGAAGGAACCCCCGTGCCAGAGCAGGTCGCAACGCCCCCCGCCTCCGATGGTGCACCAGCTGAGCCGGCCGTCGAGGCGCCGCAGCCGACCGTCGAGACGCCCCGGTCGGCCGAGCCGAAGGCGGGGGTGTCGCGTCCCGCCGAGCCGAAGTCGACCGAGTCGGAGCTGACCAAGCCGCGTCCGACCGGGTCCGAGTCGACCGAGTCGGGTCTGACCGAGTCGAAGGCGGCCGAGTCGGGTCCGACCGGCTCCGAGCCGGCCGAGCCCAAGTCGGCCGAGTCGCGTCCGGCTGAGCCGAAGTCGACCGAGCCGGAGTCGGGCGAGTCGCCTCCGGCTGAGCCCGAGTCGACCGAGTCGGAGTCGGGCGAGTCGGTTCCGGCCGAGCCGAAGTCGACCGAGCCGCGTCCGACCGGGTCGGACTCGGGCGAGCCGGAGTCGGCCGAGCTGAAGTCCGCCGAGTCGGACTCGGCCGATCCGGAGGTGAAGAAGTCTGGTGCGAAGAAGGCCCTCGGCATCGCCGGCGCGATCCTCGCGGTGCTCGTCGTGGCCGGCCTGAAGTTCGGTGTCGTCTCGGCGATCGGCAACCTCATCAACAAGGACGAGACGGCTGCCGCGAAGGCCGGCGACTGCATCGCCAAGCTGCCCGAGGTCACCGGCACCAAGCAGGAGAAGGTCACGGACGCCCGGATCGTCGAGTGCACCTCCACCGAGGCGGTGTACAACGTGGTCGGTCGGGTCGACAACCAGACCGAGGCCCAGGCCAGGGCCGACACCGCGTGCGAGCAGTACTTCAAGCCGGACGAGGAGGGGTACATCTACTCCAGCATCCTGCCCGGCAAGACGGGCTACGTGCTCTGCCTGACCAAGAAGGCCTGACCACGGAGGCCTGACCAGGAAGGCCTGACCAAGAAGGCCTGATTACAGCGGTAGATCGGCATCGACGGCGGCGGGAGTCCATCCCGCCGCCGTCGGCGTACCCCGGGTCGCCGGCCGGCAAACGGGAGGTGAATGCCACTGTTCCGGCGTCTTCCCGGCGACGGCGCGGCATGGCAGGCTACCGGCACTAGGACCACTGGGCGACCAGCCAACGATGACTGACCGCTAGGAGGACGGCCCATGGGCGAAATGGTGACCTACCGCAGCAACGGGGGTACGAGCGAGGGGTATCTCGCGATACCCGCCAGTGGCATGGCCAGCCCCGCCGTCATCGTCATCCAGGAGTGGTGGGGCCTGGTCCCGCACATCCGGTCGGTTGCGGAGCGGTTCGCCGAGGCCGGCTTCGTCGCTCTGGCCCCGGATTTCTACCACGGTGAGACGACAAGCGAGCCGGACGAGGCGCAGCGGCTGCTGATGGCGATGCGGATGGACGAGGCGGCGAAGGACATCGCCGGCGCGGCCGACTATCTCGCCGGTCGGCCGGAGGTGACCGGTAAGGTCGGTGCCGTGGGCTTCTGCGCCGGTGGCAGCCTTGCTCTGTGGTCCGCCACCGTCTCCGAGCGGATCGTCGCGACAGCCGGTTTCTATCCGGTGCTGCCGTGGGAGTCGATGCGCCCCGACTGGGCCGACTACGCCGGCAAGGCCGCGGTCGTGCACTGCTCCGAAGAGGACGGCACCTCGGCCGCCGAGGGCGTACAGACCGCCCGCCGGGCCATCGAGGAGGCCGGCGGCGACTGCCACCTCTACGACTATCCGGGCACCTCGCACGCCTTCTTCAACGACGACCGGCCGGAGGCGTTCGACCAGCGCGCCGCCGCCAGCGCCTGGGCCCGCACCCTGGAACTCTTCCGGGCCAAGCTTGGCTGAGTCGCGTACCCCCGATCAGGTGGTCGCCCGCGCAGCGCGGGCGACCGACCTGGCCGACCTGGACGCGGCGGTGAGCGACTGTTTTGCCTGCCCGCGGTTGGTGCGGTGGCGGGAGGAGGTGGCCCGCACCCGCCGGGCTGCCTTCCGCGACCAGGAGTACTGGGGTCGCCCGGTGCCGGGCTTCGGCACCGGGGACGCCCGGATCGCCATTCTCGGGCTGGCCCCCGCCGCGCACGGCGGCAACCGCACCGGCCGGATCTTCACAGGTGACCGGTCCGGTGACGTGTTGTTCGCCGCGCTGCACCGGGCCGGGCTGGCCAACCAGCCGACAAGCGTCGCCGCCGACGACGGGCTCACCCTGCGGGACCTGCGGATCTTCTCGGCCGTCCGATGTGCGCCTCCGGACAACAAGCCGACCCCGCCGGAGCGGGACAACTGCGCCCCCTGGCTGCACCGCGAGGTCACGCTGATCCAGCCCACGCTGCGTGTCGTCGTCGCGCTCGGCGCGTTCGCCTGGGCCTCGTGGTGGCCGGTGCTTCGCCAGGTGTACGGGCAGCGCCCGCCCAGCCCGCGACCGGCGTTCGGTCATGGGGCACACTGGTCCGGCACAGCCGCTCCGGACTTGCTGGGCTGCTACCACGTCAGCCAGCAGAACACCTTCACCGGGCGGCTGACACCAAAGATGCTGGACGACGTCTTCGACCAGGCTAAGTACCTGGCCGGGGTGGACTGAGACACGCGGTGGGGTGGTGGCGATGACGGACGGAACACGCGCCCCCGCCCCGTCGCAGGCCGCCGAGCCGGGGGTGTTGCGCCCGGCGCTCGGTCTGCTCCGCCGGTGGTGGCCGGTCGCCGCGGTCGCCGCTCTGCTCGCCGGTGCCGCGCTGGCGTCCGCGCACTCGTCGATCGGGGCCAGCCGGATCCCGCCGGCCGCGGACAACGTCCCGTGGGTGCCCGAATACCCGACCGCCGAGCCGTCGCCGTCCATTCCGATCGAGCCGCGTACTGCCGGTGAGGCCACCCAGGCGCACATACCGCAGTGGATCACCACCGTGGCGATGGCGCTGCTCGGGCTGACCATTCTCGCCGCCCTCGGTTACCTGTCCTGGATTCTGATCCGGGGCGTACTGCGCCGCACCACCCGGGCCCTGCCGGCGCAGCGGTCCCGGCGTACCGCCGAGGGCACCGCCCGCGAGGTGGTCGCCGCCCTCGACGCCGGCCTGGTGGAGCTGGACGACCGGGACACCGACCCGCGGGTGGCGGTGATCGCCTGCTGGGTACGCCTGGAGGAGGCCGCCGCCGCGGCCGGTGTGCCACGGCTCGCCGGGGACACCCCCACCGACCTGGTCAGCCGGCTGCTGCGGGGTGACCCGGAGGCCGGCGTCCCGGCGATCGTCAGCACCGACGTGCTGGCCGAGTTCGCGCACGTCTACCGGGAGGCCCGCTACGCCACCCGCCCGGTCGACGAACGCACCCGCGACCAGGCTCGCGCCGCACTTCGTCGGCTGCGCGGAGAGCTCACGGCGGTGACCCCATGAGCAGCACCAGCATCGACGACCTGCTCGGGTCCGAGGAGGAGGCGGCGCCGAGGGGCCCGCAGGAGTCCCGATCCCGGGTCGGCCCGGTGGTACGCGCCCTCGCGTGGGCCGCCGCGGTCGTCGCGGTGCTGCTCGTCGGCCTCCGCGCGGTCGGCCTGCAGGTCTCGCTGCCCGTCCTCGTCGCCGGGGTGCTCGCCGTGGCGGCGGTCCGGCGGGTCACCGCCCTGCTCGCGCCGCCACCTCCGTCGCCGGCGGGTGGCCGGGCCGGGACGGGCGAGGAAGACGGCAGCTACAACTGGGGTGCCCGGGACGCGTTGCGCACCGCGATCAATCGCTGGGAGTGGCCGCTCGACTGGTCCACGACCCGACCCGAACGTTTCACCGGGGTGGTCCTGCCCCGGATCGCCGAGCTGGCCGACGAGCGGATGCGCCTCAAGCACGGCGTCACCCGCGAGTCGGACCCGGCCCGCGCCCGTGTCCTGCTGGGTGACCGGCTGTGGACGTTCCTGGAGACCCCGCCTCGCCGCACCCCGTCGCCACGCGACCTCGCGGTGATCGTCGCCGAACTGGAGAAGATCTGATGAACGACGTGGACCGGAGCATTGCCCCCGCCGAGGTCGGCCACCTGGCTCGGGCGGTCCTGGACGCCGTCGGCACCGTCGTGGTCGGCAAGCGGGACGCGTTGGAGCTGGTCCTCGCCGGCATCCTGGCGGGCGGTCACGTGCTGCTCGAAGATCTGCCGGGGCTGGGCAAGACGCTCACCGCTCGCTCGTTCGCCCAGGCGCTGGGCCTGGACTTCCGCCGGTTGCAGTTCACCCCCGACCTGCTCCCCGCCGACGTCACCGGCTCGTTCCTCTACGACCAGCGCAACGGCGACTTCACCTTCCGGGCCGGGCCGGTCTTCACGAACCTGCTGCTCGCCGACGAGATCAACCGGACGCCGCCGAAGACGCAGTCCGCGCTGCTGGAGGCCATGCAGGAGAAGCAGGTTTCGGTGGAGGGGGTGACCTACAAGCTGGACGAGCCGTTCCACGTGCTGGCCACCGCCAACCCCATCGAGTACGAGGGCACGTACCCGCTGCCCGAGGCGCAACTGGACCGGTTCCTGCTGCGGGTCTCCTTCGGTTACCCGCAGCACGAGGAGGAGTGGGAGGTGCTCCGCCGCCGGATGAGCCGTCGCCGTGAGGAGGCGGACATCAAGGCGGTGGTCGACGCCGCCACGCTGCGGGCCATGCAGGCCGCCCTGGAGGACGTGGTGGTGGAGGACTCCATCGGCCGCTACATCGTCTCCCTCACCGCGGCCACCCGGGAGCACCCGTCGGTGCTGGTCGGTGCCTCCCCGCGGGGATCGCTGGCGCTGCTGCTGCTGGCCCGGGTCCGCGCGGTGTTCGGCGGACGCGACTACGTGGTGCCGGAGGACGTCAAGGAGGTCGCGGCTCCCGCCCTGGCCCACCGGATCACCCTGCGCCCGGAGATGTGGCTGCGCCGGGTCGACCCGGCGTTCGTGGTCGGCGAGGTGCTGGAGGCCACCCCCGCCCCGGCGAGCGGCGCGCTGCCCAGCTACGCCGCGGGCGGGCCTCGGCACTGATGACCGGACCGACCGAGCCGATGGCCACCGAGCCGGAACCGGCCGCCGGCTGGGCACCCACCCGGGCGCTCGGCCGGGCGGTGCTGCTCGCCGGCCTGCTGCTGGTGGCGGGTGTGCTGCTGGGGCGTGTCGACCTGATCGTGCTGGCCGCCCCGTTCGCGCTGGGCACCGCGTACGCGCTGCGCCGCCGGCCCACGGCGCTGCCGCAGGTGTGGATCACCCAGGGTGCGGACGGGCCGCTTGTCGAGGGCGGCGACCTGACGGCGGCGGTGAGCGTCGGCAATCCGGACACGGTCGACTACGACCTGGTGGTGGTGCGTTCCCGCGTGTCGCCGTGGCTGCGCATCGACCGGGTCGGCTTCGCCCAGGACGGGGACGTGCCCGAGGTGCCGCCCGCCGCCGCGACGCCGGCCAGCGGCGGGGCTCCGGCCAACGGCAGGGGCCGTTCCCTCGCCGACCGGCCGTTCGTGACCGCAGTGCCGACCGGGACGGTGGCGGACCTGGAACTGGCCGGCCACGCCATGCGCTGGGGCCGGCATCCGGTGGGACCGGCCGGTGCCCGGGTCGCCACTGCGGGCGGCCTGCTGGTCTCCCGTGCGGTGCTCACCGAGCCGGTCCGGGTGCGGGTGTACCCGCGTACCGAGCCGTTCGAGGCCGTCGAGGCCATGCCCCGCGCCGCCGGGCTCGTCGGGGCGCACCACTCCCGCCGGCCCGGCGAGGGCGGCGAGTTGGCCGGGGTACGGATCTTCGCCCCGGGGGACCGGCTGCGCCGCATCGACTGGCGGGTGTCGTTGCGCGCCCGGCAGTTGCACGTGGCGGCGACGCTCTCCGACCGCGACGCGGAGGTGGTGGTGCTGCTCGACGTGCTCGCCGAGGCGGGCCGCTCCGGCGGGGTGAGCGGCGCGGCCTCGGTGCTGGACACCACGGTCCGGGCCACGGCCGCGATCGCCGAGCACTACCTGCACCGCGGCGACCGGGTCTCCCTGCTGGAGTACGGGCCGGGAGCTCGCCGGCTGCGTCCGGCCGCCGGGCGGCGGCAGTACCTGACCGTTCTGGAGTGGCT
Source organism: Micromonospora sp. NPDC049175 (assembly GCF_043197345.1). NCBI lineage: Bacteria > Bacillati > Actinomycetota > Actinomycetes > Micromonosporales > Micromonosporaceae > Micromonospora > Micromonospora sp. NPDC049175. The sequence goes on from NZ_JBICSY010000002.1 coordinate 1,152,152, forward strand.
GCTCGACGTGCACGTCCACCCGTCCTCGCACGAGCCGTACGACCAGGTTTTCGGCCCGCAACTGCTCTCCTCGGACGCGCTGGTGGTGGTGTTGACCCCGCTGCTGGACGAACGGTCGGCACAGATGCTCGCCCGGCTGGCCCGCGCCGGGCGGTTCGTGGTGGCCGTCGACACACTGCCGACCGACCTTTCCGCGCCGAAGAACCTGGGCTGGGCCGAGGTGGCGTACCGGCTGTGGCGTCTGGATCGAGACGTCATGATCGGGCAGCTCCGGGAGCACGGCGTACCCGTGGTGCGCTGGGCCGGCGCCGGCAGTCTGGACCAGGTGTTGCGGGACGTGGCCCGGTTGGCGACGGCTCCGAGGGTGGGTGGCAGATGATCGACGCGGTGACCGGGCGGGTGCGGACCGCACAGAGGGCGGTGGCCCGCATCAGCGTCGCCCCGCTGCTGGTTCGGGCCGGGATCTTCGCCGTCGTGTTTGCCGGGTTCGCCCTGGCCTTCCCCGCCGAGGTGTTTTCCGGCCGCCCCCTCCTCTTTCTGGCGGTCGCCGCCCTGTTTCCCGCGTTCGGCCCGCGTCGGGTCTGGGCGGTCTTCACGGCGTTGGTCACGGTCGGCGGTTGGCTGCTCGCCACCGACGGGTACGGCCGCCCGGTCGCCCTCTGGCGGCTGCTCGCCGTCGCCGCCCTGCTCTACCTGGCGCACACCCTCTGCGCGCTTGCCGCGCTGTTGCCTTACGACGCGGTGGTGGACCCCGCGCTGATCAGCCGGTGGTTGCTGCGGGCGGGCGGCGTTCTGCTGGGCACCGCGGTGCTCGGGGTGCTGTTGTTGCAGGCCGCGGGCATGGGTGGCGAGGCCGGATACCAGTGGGTGACCCTGCTGGGGTTGCTGCTGGCCGTGGGGACGGCGGCGTTGCTGGGCTGGCTGCTGCGACGGCGGTGACCGCTGCGACCGGAGGGTTACGCAGGTCACACGGGTTGTGCTCCGTCACAGATGGGGGCCGCGAGCGGCATTACCTGAGCCGGCCGGGGAAAGATAGACAACGTGAATCCGAAGCGGATCCTTGTGGTGGGTGCCGGGCACGTCGGTCTGTACGCGGCGCTGCGCCTGTCGAAGAAGCTCAGCTCCCGTGAGGCTGAGGTCATGGTGGTGGACCCCCAACCGCACATGACCTATCAGCCGTTCCTGCCCGAGGCCGCGGCGGGCAACATCTCCCCACGGCACTCCGTGGTGCCGCTGCGCCGGGAGTTGAAGCGGTGCAAGATGGTGGCCGGCACGGTCACGCGGATCGAGCACGACCGCAAGGTGGCCACCGTTCAGCCGATCAGCGGCCCGGCCCGGGAGATCCCGTACGACCACGTGGTCGTGGCCCCGGGCTCGGTCTCCCGCACCCTGCCGATTCCCGGCCTGCACGAGCAGGGCATCGGGTTCAAGACCATCGGCGAGGCGATCTACCTGCGCAACCACGTCCTGGACCGGCTCGACGTGGCGGCCGCCACGGCGGATGCCGACGTCCGCCGTTCGGCGCTGACCTTCACCTTCGTCGGCGGTGGGTACGCCGGCATCGAGGCGCTCGCCGAGATGGAGGACATGGCTCGCGACGCCCTGCGCTACTACCCGGAGCTGAACCAGGACGAGGTGCGCTGGGTGCTTGTCGAGGCGACCCAGCGGGTGCTGCCCGAGGTCGACCGGGACATGGGTGCCTACACCGTCCAGCAGCTGATGAAGCGCAACATGGACATCCGGCTGGACACCCGGCTCGAGTCCTGCGTCGACGGGGTGGTCAAGCTCTCCGACGGGGACAGCTTCCGGTCCGACACCATCGTGTGGACGGCGGGTGTGAAGCCGTCGCCGATGCTGGACGCGACCGACTTCCCCCGCGACGACCGTCGCCGGATCACCTGCCTGCCCACGCTTCAGGTGGTCGACGGTGACCAGGTGGTCGAGGGCGCGTGGAGCGCCGGCGACTGCGCCGCTGTGCCGGACCTCACCAAGGAGCCGGGCAACTTCTGCTCGCCGAGCGCGCAGCACGCGGTGCGCCAGGCCGCCCGGATGGCCGACAACATCACGGCCGTCATCCGGGGCCGCGAGCCGGTCAACTACAAGCACAAGCACGTCGGCAGCGTCGCGAGCCTCGGTCTGCACAAGGGCGTCGCCCAGGTGTACGGGATCAAGATGACCGGCTGGCCGGCGTGGGTCATGCACCGGACGTACCACATGAGCCGGATCCCGTCGTTCAACCGCAAGGTCCGGGTGGTGGTGGACTGGTCCCTGGCGTTCTTCCTCAAGCGTGAGGTGGTCGCCCTGGGGCAGCTGCACGACCCGCGCGAGGAGTTCGTCGAGGCGTCCCAGCCGGTCGGTGCCCCCCGCGTCTGACCCAGAGACACCCAAGAGGGCCCCTGCTCACCGGTTCCGGCGAGCAGGGGCCCTTCTCCGTGCGACGGCGGTGGTCAGACCCGCCAGATCCAGGCGTCGGCCAGCCGGGTCGCGGGGCCGTAGAGCTGCTCCAGGATGATGCGCAGGCTCTCCACGTGGGGGGCGTCGTCGGCCAGCACCACGCAGGAGGCACCCCAGAAGTCCGCGTCCCAGGCGGCCTGCTGGCGCTGCTCGTCGCCGATGGTCGGCTGGCCGCCCCGCCGGGCGACGTCCGCCAGCAGAGCGGAAGTGGGCTGCTTGAAGGTGCCCATCGCCGCGGTGCCGCGCCTCCCGTACGGGCCGATGAAGAACCCCTCGGGCAGGCTGAAGGCGGCGTCGGCGGCGGTGGCCCAGCGCATCGGCCCGGGTTCCTTGGGCGTGGGCAGCGGCACCGGAACCAACACCCCACCCGGGCGTACGCACTCCCGCCAGTGGCCGCCGGTGATGAACTCCGGCACGGCGGGCCGAGCGATGGTCGGCAGGGGAGTCGGGAAGATCGGCAGCAGCGCCGCGCCGACGGCAAGTGGCACCAGCCGTCGGGCCCGACCGGTGCCGCGCAGAGCCCTGTCGACAGCGAGCACGAGCAGTGTCGCGACGATCGGCAGCAACGCCAGCGCGAACCGCATCGGCAACGCCCCGTCCACCACCGGGAGTCCGCCGATCAGGGCGTACGGGCCGGGTAGCGCGGTCCTGGTGCCATCGAGCACCACCTCGGGGCCGAGCGAGAGCGTACCCATCACGAGGCCCGCCACGACGCAGGCGAGGACCAGCCGACGTCGCCCGACCCAGATCGCGCAGGCCATGGTGACCAGCAGGAGGGGCCAGCCGAGGAAGGTGTTGTACTCGGCGGGACCTGTGGTCAGCCGGGCCGCCTCGACGCTGCCGGCCACCGACAGCGGGGAGAGCGCCCACCAACTGCCCAGATCGGCCGAGAAGTACGCCGGGGTGAACATGCCGTCGGCAACCCCCTGCGGGCCGGCGAACTGGAACCACAGCGGATAGCCGAGCACCAGCAGGGAGAGCCCGGCGGCGATGGCCAGCCCACGGGCGAAGCCGGGCAGCGCCCGCCGGGCCAGGTCCCGATCCGCCACGGCGTAGCTGACCGCCATCACCAGCAGCGTGGCGGCGGCGAGGAAGAGCACCTCCTCGCCGATGAAGACCTGCGCGCTGACCGCGCCGGCCAGCCCGGCCGCCGAGGTGATCATCCGTCGGCGGTCCGGCCCGCCGGGTCGGACCCGTCCGGTCTCGTCGGGGGTCACCGGGCCCGGGTCGGCCGCCCGCAGCAGCCGGACCACCAGCCAGACGATCACCGGCACCAGCCACTGGGCGGTCATGTGCAGGTGGCTGTTGGTCTGCGAGACCATGCCGGGGCCGAACCCGCACAGGCCACCGCCGAGCGCCGCGGCGAGCCGGCGGGCGCGCAGCATCCGATGGAACAGCAGGTACCAGGCGACAGCGGTGCCGGCGAGGTTGGCGGCGGCGAGCAGCGCGAAGCTGACCGGTGCGCCCAGCAGCAGGGTGACCGGCGCGAAGACGACGCCGAGCGCGATCACCGTGGTGTTGGCCATCAGGTTGACGCCGTCGGGCGCGTTGAGCCGGTCGGTACGCAGGTCGAAATCCCCGAGCAGCGCGCGGGCGTCGACCGCCAGGAACCATTCGTAGAGGGTCTGGTCCTCCGGGTTGAGCGCCAGGGTGCGGCCGGCCGGATCGGGCCACATGCCGTGGGTGAGCCAGCCGGCGAGCGCGACGCAGACCAGAGCGACAAGCAGATCCGCCCGGTGTCGGCGGACGGCTTCCAGCAGGCGGGTGACCCGAGGCCGGCGGTCGACCCGTTGGGCGAGGCGGAAGACCTGCTCAGGGGCGGCGTCGGGGGCCGTGGGGGCTGCGCTGCTCACGGGATCGACCCTAATGTGGCCAGCCCTGCTGGGTACGTCGAGACGCCGCTAACCGGTTACGGTGACACTGCACAGCGCGTGTCGACGCGCCGGTGCCACCCGCCCGGGTGGTGGAAAGGCAGACACGGCCGCCTTAAAAGCGGCTGCCGCAAGGCGTGCGGGTTCGACCCCCGCCCCGGGCACCCCCCTCAGCTCGACACATTCTCATTCGTGATCACCAGGACTTGGCTGCGCCGTTTACTCTTGGAGGGCACGTTCACGTGCAACGACCCCCTGAGGGAGGCCAGACAGTGAAGACCTCGAACCCGGTGCTCGCCCGGCTCGGCCAGGCGGCCGAGCGGGAGCGTTCCGCCGGGTACGCCCCGGCCGGGCCGTACGGACAGCCCGGCATTCCCCAGCAGTACCCGTCCCAGGCCGGTTACCCGGCCGCGCCGCCCACCGTGGCGCCGATGACCGTCGACGACGTCGTCGTCAAGACCGTCGCTCTCCTCGGCATCCTCGGCATCACCGCCGCGGCAGCCTGGGTGCTCGTGCCCGACGCGCTCGTCGGCACCGCCTGGATCGGCGCGGCAGTGGTCGGGCTGGTCCTCGGTTTGATCATCTCGTTCTCCCGGATGGCCAACCCGGCCCTCGTCATCGCGTACGCGGTCGTCGAGGGTGTGTTCGTCGGCATGGTCAGCAAGGCGTTCGAGTCGCTCTACGACGGCATCGTGCTCCAGGCGGCGGTGGCCAGCTTCGGCATCTTCTTCCTGATGGCGATGCTCTACCGGGCGAAGGTCATCCGGGCCACCCCGGCGTTCGTCAAGGGCATGATCGCGGCGATGGTCGGCCTCTTCGCCGTCATGATGATCAACCTGGTGCTGGCGCTGTTCGGCGTCAACACCGGCCTGCGCGACGGCAGCCCGTTGGCCATCGGCTTCAGCCTGGTCTGCATCGTGGTCGCCTCGCTGAGCTTCGTGCTCAGCTTCAAGGAGATCGAGGACGGCGTCCGGATGGGCCTGCCGCAGCGCTACTCCTGGGTGGCCGCGTTCGGCATCCTGGTCAGCCTGGTCTGGCTCTACATCGAGATCCTGCGCCTGCTGAGCTACTTCCAGGGCGACGACTGACCTCGTCCGCACTGCCGACCGGCGCCCGCTCCCGCTTCGGCGGGGGCGGGCGCCGTCGTCGGCGGCGTTTCCCCGCCGCCGCCGGTCCGTCCGGGGCAGAGTGACTGCGAGGGCGTGACACGAGCCCTGGGGGTACGCGGGCCAAGGAGGCGGCGGTGCGCAGCAACAACCCGGTGCTCAACCGGCTGGACGAGACCGGCCGGGTGGAGTCCCGGGTGCTCGGCGCCCGCGACGTCGAGCCGATGACCGTCGACGACGTGGTGACCCGTACCGTCGGGTTGTTGCTGGTCACCGGTGTGGCGGCGGCGGTGTCCTGGGCGGTGGTCCCGGACGCGGCCTGGCTCGGCGCCGCGCTGGCCGGCAGCGCGCTCGCCTCGATCGCGTTGGTCCTGGTCATCTCGTTGCGGGGCATCACCAATCCGGTGCCGATCGTCGGCTACGCGGTGCTCCAGGGCCTGCTGCTCGGGGTGGCGAGTCGCACCTTCGAGCAGGTCTACCCGGGCATCGTGGTGCAGGCGGTGGCCGGCACGTTCGGCGTCTTCCTCGGCATGGCGGCGCTCTACCGGGCCCGGGTGATCCGGGCGACGCCCCGGCTGGCCCGCCTGGTGATCGGGACGCTGCTCGGGATCGCCGTGCTCAGCGTGGTCAACCTGGTGTCATATCTGATCTCCGGCCGGCCGGGTCTGGCGGTCTACAGCGTCAGTGGGCAGGTGGGCTGGCTGCCGTACGCCTTCTCGGTGGTGGCCATCATCGCCGGTGCGTTCAGTTTCATCCTGGACTTCGACCTCGTCGAGCGCTCGGTGCGCGACGGTCGACCCCGCCGGTACGCGTGGCTGAGCGCGTTCGGCCTGCTCACCGGCCTGGTGTTCCTCTACTGGCAGCTGCTGCGGCTGCTCAGCTACCTGCGCCGCTGACTCGGCCCTACGCGGCCCCGGCGCGGCCTTGCGCGGCCCCGGCCCGCCTCTGCGCGGCTCGGCCGCATGATCGACTCGGTTTTCGTGAGGTCGGGGTGTCCGGGCCGCAGGGATGCCGCGGCTTCCGGGAACCCGAGTCGATCTCGGGCGGTGCGCCCGCCGGCCGTAGACTCGGTGGCGATGAGCGCAACGGAGTTGGACCAGGCTGTGCGGTTGCTGGTCCGTCAGGTCGAGCACTGGCAGCAGCCGCGCTGGGCGGCGGTCGCGACCACCGGCAACGTACCCCGCGCCGACCTGGTGCACAGGTTGGTGCAGGAGGTGGCCAACCTGGCCGCCGACGCCGAGGGTGAACCGCGCCGGCTCGTGCCCCGCCTGGACAACGACCTGGCGCTGCCCGATCAGTTGCGGGTGGTGACGGCCGACCTGCGGGCCACCGGGGTCGACGACGAGGTGCTGGCACGGGTCGCCGCCGAGGTGACGGCGACCCGCAGCGCGCTCTGAGGCCCACCCCGCGAGCTTTGAGGCCCGCCCCGCGACCCCGTGGGCCGGGCCGGGCGGTCAGCTCAGTTGAGCCGTTCGAGCACCATGGCCATGCCCTGGCCACCGCCCACGCACATGGTCTCCAGGCCGATGGTCTTGTCGTGCCACTCCAGGGCGTTGAGCAGGGTGCCGGTGATCCGGGCGCCGGTCATACCGAACGGGTGGCCGACCGCGATCGCGCCGCCCATCACGTTCAGCTTCTCCTCCGGGATGCCCAGCTCGCGGTAGGAGGGAATGACCTGCGCCGCGAAGGCCTCGTTGATCTCGACGAGGTCGACGTCGTCGATTGTCATGCCGGCCCGGCGCAGCGCCTGCCGGGACGCCTCGACCGGCCCGAGGCCCATGATCTCCGGCGACAGGGCTGTCACACCTGTGGAGACGATCCGGGCCAACGGGGTCAGCCCCAACTCCTCGGCCCGCTGGGCGCTCATCACCACGACGGCTGCCGCGCCGTCGTTGAGCGGGCAGCAGTTGCCCGCGGTGATCCGACCATCCGGACGGAACACCGGCTTCAGACCGGCGACCGCGTCCAGGGTGACGCCGGCCCGGGGGCCGTCGTCGGTGCTCACCACGGTGCCGTTCGGCGTGGTGACCGGGGTGATCTCCCGGGCCCAGAAACCGTCGGCGATGGCCTTCTCGGCGAGGTTCTGGCTGCGTACGCCGAACTCGTCCATGTCGGCGCGCGTCACGTCGTACACCTGGGCCAGGTTTTCCGCGGTCTGCCCCATGGTCAGGTAGATGTCGGGCAGCTCACCGGCCTCGCGCGGGTCGGTCCACGCCTCGGCGCCGCCCTGCGCGCGGCGCTTCGAGCGCTCGCTGGCTGCCCCGAAGCGCGGGTTCTCCCAACCGCCGCCGACAAGCGCCTGCGCCTCGGGCGGCAGCCCGTCGGAGCTGCCCCGGGCATAGCGGGAGACCATCTCCACACCCGCGGAGACGAACACGTCACCCTCGCCGGCCCGGATCGCGTGCATCGCCATCCGGGTGGTCTGCAACGACGAGGCGCAGTAGCGGGTCAGGGTGGCACCGGGCACAGTGTCCAGACCGAGCAGGGTGGACACCACCCGGGCCATGTTGAAGCCCTGCTCGCCCCCGGGCAGGCCGCACCCGAGGTAGAGGTCGTCGATGGTGGTCGGGTCGAGCGCGGGGACCTTGTCCAGTGCGGCCTGGACGATTGTCGCGGCGAGGTCGTCGCTGCGGACGTCGCGCAGGGACCCCTTGTGCGCCCGGCCGATGGGGGAGCGGGCGGTGGCGACGATGACGGCGTCGCGGGACGACTCAATCGGCATGAGCCAACGTTAACCCGTCAGTAACATGGCGCGGAAGGAGCCGGCGCGGCGGGAAATGTCACCCTGGCCGGGGACGATCTAGCGCCGGGTCGCGACAGTCGCCGCGGCGACGACGGCGGGCAGCAGCGCGTGCGCCCACACTCGGTAGCCGTCGGCGGAGGGGTGGAAACCGTCGTGGCAGAGCGTCCCCGCGTCGGCCCGGAACACCGGCCCGGTCTCGGTGGCGAGGTCGACCACCGAGCCACCCGCGTCCAGCACGGCGGCGGTCTGCGCGCGAGCCATCCGACGCCCGGACCAGCCGATCACCTGGCGCAGTGGCGGTGCGATGGCACGCACCGCGCCGAGGTCGGGGCAGGTGCCCACCACCACCTCGACCCGCGCCTCCCGCAGCCGGTGCACCGCGGCGGCGAGATAGGCCGCCGCGTCGGAGGGGCGGCGCAGCCCGGTGGCGTCGTTCGCGCCGATCAGGATCAGCGCCACGTCGGGCCGTTCACCGAGCAGGGCTCGGGCCACCTGGGTGGCGAGGTCCGTCGAGCGGGAACCGGAGACGCCGACGCTGGACAGGTGCACGCGCCGACCGGTCGGGCCCTCGGCGAGCAGGTTGGCCAACTGTCCGCCGATGGTGTCGTCGAGACGGTCGACGCCCACACCGAGCGCCGACGAGTCGCCGAGCAGCACGAGCCGCAGCGGCGGAGCGCCCGCCCGGCCGATCGTGGCCCGCAGGGCCAGCCCCAGCTCCGGTTGGGCGTAGCGCCGGTGCCGGGCGACGAACGCCTCACCGGCCAGGACGGCCGCGCCGCCCACGGTGCCGGCGAGCAGCGAGAACGCCGCCGCCCGGCCCAGTCGGCCGGCGAGGCCGGCGGTGATGCCCCGCTCGCTGCGCTCGTTCATGCCAGTCCCTCCACTGTCGAGGCGTCCGGGGCGGATCCGTGCTGCGGCACCGCGCCGACACCGAAGAACGCCCGGCGGCGCAACTGCGCCCACCGGCCGGCCGGCCCCCGGTCGCGGCCCCGGACCTGGGTGCCGCTGACCTCGGTGCCGGCGTGCCGGGCCGCCTCCGCAGCGGCCTCCGGCAGCGACCGTACGCCCTCTCCCCACGTCGGTGTGGCCCGTCGTTCCTGCCCTGCGCCGAGCGCGGACAGCATGGTCGGCAGGAGCGCGGCGGCGGCCATCGCGTACCCCTCGGCGGAGGGATGGAACCGGTCCCACGCGAACATCCGGGTCGGCTCCGCCGCGAACCGGGGGCCGAGGAGATCACCGAGGGAGACCGTCCAACCGCCCGCCTCCACCACGGCGACCGTCTGGGCCGCGGCGAGTTGGCGGCTCCACCGGTGCGCCAGCCACCGCAGCGGGGGCTGGATCGGGCGGATCGCACCCAGGTCGGGGCAGGTGCCGACGACCGCTTCGCACCCGGCGTCACGCAGCGTGTGCACCGCCTCGACCAGGTAGCGAACCGCCAGCCCACGCGGGGTCCGGTTGGTGATGTCATTGCCGCCGATGAGGATCACCGCGATGTCGGGTCGGCACTCCAGGGCCGCCTCGACCTGGTGGCGCAGCGCCGCGGAGATGGCACCGACCACCGCGAAGCGGTGCAGTTGCACAGGCCGGTGCAGTCGACGGGACAGGCCGGTGGCGAGCAGCGCCCCGGGCGTCTCCCGACGGCGGTGCACCCCGTAGCCGGCGGCCGACGAGTCGCCGAGCACGACCATGGTCAGGGCCGGACCGGGGAACTTCGCGCCGTAGATCCCGTCGATGCGCGGCGGCGGCGCCTCGGCCATCGGGATGGTGCGCCGGGCCTGCCGGGCCTGACCGAGCAGCACCCCGCCGGTCGCCACCGCGGCCGCCGCGGTGGCGCCTGTCCCGATCGCCGCCAGGCGGGCGAACCGCAAGGTCTGCCGCCAGCGCTCACCGGGTACGACGGAATCAGCCACCCCCATACCGCGACATTATCGCGCCGCCCCGACATGCCGCTGTCGTCGTGACGGCACCCGAGTGCCTGGAAACCGACGCGACGGGGTATCCGTAGGGCGGAGGCCGGCGGACTTGCGCCGACCCGCCACGCTGATCCGGCGGAGAGGAGCGCGACGATGGGGAAGACACTGAAGCGCAGCGCGGCCTTCGCGGCCCTGGCGCGGGCACTGACGGCAGGGGCACGCGGGGGGCCGTCGCTGGGCACCCGGCTGGCCGCCCTGCCCCGGATGATCCGGGCCACCACCAAGGGGGAGTACGACGGCGGCCTTCGGCTGGCCCTGATGACGGCGGCGACGGCGTACATCGTCTCGCCCATCGACCTGCTCCCGGAGATCCCGCTGGCGATCTTCGGGCTGGCCGACGACGCGGTCATGATCACGTGGTTGGCGGGCAGCGTGCTCGCCGAGACCGACCGCTTCCTCCAGTGGGAGGCGGGGCGCAGCTCGGTCATCCCCGGGGGCCTGGTGCCCTGACGACACGTACGCTGGACGGCGAGGAAACGTCTGCCCGGCCGCCGTTGCCGGCGCCGCAACGAAGGGCACACCGTGCAGTTCTACGACAACGTCGTCGACATGATCGGCAACACCCCGCTGGTCCGTCTGCGTAACGTCACCGCGGGCATCCAGGCCACCGTGCTGGCCAAGGTGGAGTACGTCAACCCGGGCGGCTCGGTCAAGGACCGGATCGCGCTGCGGATGGTGGAGGACGCCGAGGCCGCCGGCCTGCTCAAGCCCGGCGGCACCATCGTCGAGCCGACAAGCGGCAACACAGGTGTCGGGCTGGCCCTGGTGGCCCAGCTCAAGGGCTACAAGTGTGTCTTCGTCTGCCCCGACAAGGTCAGCCAGGACAAGCAGGACGTGCTCCGGGCGTACGGCGCCGAGGTGGTGGTCTGCCCGACCGCTGTCGCCCCGGAGGACCCCCGCTCGTACTACAACGTCTCCGACCGGCTGACCCGCGAGATCCCCGGCGCCTGGAAGCCCGACCAGTACAGCAACCCGGCCAACCCGCGCTCGCACTACGAGACCACCGGCCCGGAGCTGTGGAAGCAGACCGAGGGCGGGCTCACCCACTTCGTGACGGGCGTCGGCACCGGCGGCACCATCTCCGGCATCGGCCAGTACCTCAAGGAGGCCTCCGAGGGCCGGGTCCGGATCATCGGGGCCGACCCGGAGGGTTCGGTCTACTCCGGCGGCACCGGCCGTCCGTACCTGGTGGAGGGCGTCGGCGAGGACTTCTGGCCGGAGACGTACGACAGGGGTGTCGCCGACGAGATCGTCGAGGTCTCCGACAAGGCGTCCTTCGAGATGACCCGGCGGCTGGCCCGCGAGGAGGGGCTGCTGGTCGGCGGCTCCTGCGGGATGGCGGTGGTCGCCGCGCTGGAGGTCGCCCGCAGGGCCGGCCCGGACGACGTGGTGGTGGTGCTGCTACCGGACGGCGGCCGGGGCTACCTTTCCAAGATCTTCAACGACTCGTGGATGGCCCGGTACGGCTTCCTCGACAACTCGGGCGCCGAGCCGACGGTGGCCGACGCGCTGGCCAGCAAGCCGGGCGGGCTGCCCGAGCTGGTGCACGTGCACCCCACCGAGACGGTTCGCGACGCCATCGACTACATGCGCGAGTACGGCGTCTCCCAACTGCCGGTGCTCAAGGCCGAGCCGCCGGTGGTGACAGGTGAGGTGGCCGGCTCGATCGCCGAGCGGGACCTGCTCGACGCGCTCTTCACCGGCCAGGCCCACCTGCACGACACGATCGAGCGGCACATGGGCGACCCGCTGCCGATGATCGGTGGCGGCCAGCCGGTCAGCGAGGCGGTCGGCCTGCTGGAGAAGTCCGACGCCGCCCTGGTCCTGGTCGACGGCAAGCCCAAGGGCGTCCTCACCCGCCAGGACCTCCTGTCCCACCTGGGCGCCCACTAGCCCAGCCCCAACCCCGCCCCAACCCCGCCCCAACCCCGCCCCGCCCTCCCCCGTTGCCCCGTCGATCTTGCACTTTCTGTCCCCGCATATGCCGCATCAACGACATACGCACGACAGAAAGTGCAAGATCGACGCGGGGCAGGGCGGGGGCAGGGCAGGGTGGGACAGGGCTAGAGGGGGCGGGTGTAGCGGAGTTGGCGGGTCGGTGCTGATCCGATCGCCTCGTCCCGTTCGGTGCCCGTCGGGGTCCAACCGCCGCGCTCGTAGAAGGCGCGGGCGTGCGCGTTCTCCCGCAACACCCAGAGCACCGCGCGCCGCCAACCACGTGCCCGCATGGCCTCCAACGTGTCGACCATGAGCGTGCGACCGGTGCCCCGGCCCTGTTCGGCAGGGTCGAGATGGATCGCGTTGAGCAGCCCGGTGGCGGGGTCGTCCTCGTCGTCCGGACCCAGGTAGCTGAACCCGACAAGCGCCCCGGCCCGTTCGGCCACTGTCATCCGGTGGTTGTCCCGCTCCCACTGCCACCGCTCCGCCCAGTACCGCCCCATCGCCTCCGGCGTCGGGTCGGCCAACGCCTCGGCCGGCAGGAAGGCGGAGTACGCGGCGATCCGGGAGCGCTGGTGCAGGGCTCCCACCGCCATCATGTCGCGAGCGGTCGCGGGGCGGAGCGAGACGGTCATCCGGCCGAGGCTACCCGGCGGGGTGGGAGCTGCACCGTGGTCAGGTCCTCGGCGATGATCAGGTCGCCGTCGAAGTGCGCGCGGGCCTCGTCGTGGAACCGGCGCGGGTCCGGGTAGCGCTGGGAGAAGTGGGTGAGCACGAGCCGGCGTACCCCGGACTCGGTCGCCACCTGGGCGGCCTGCGCCGCGGTCAGGTGGCCGACCTCGGCGGCGAGCGCGGCCTCCGACTCCAGGAAGGTCGACTCGATGACCAGCAGGTCGGCGTGCTCGGCGAGGGCGTACACCCCGTCGCAGAGGCCGGTGTCCATCACGAACGCGAACCGCTGCCCCGGCCGGGGAACGCTCACCTCGTCACGGGTGACGCGACGCCCGTCGAGGTCCAGGTGCCCGACGCGGATCAGCTCGCCGACCGCCGGCCCACTGATGCCGTACGCGGACAGCCGCTCCGGCAGCATCCGGTGGCCGTCCGGCTCGACCAGGCGATAGCCGTACGTCTCGATGGGGTGCCGCAGCCGGCGTGCCTCCAGGGTGCCGCAGCCCAGGGTGATCCGCTGCCCGTCCTCCTCGATCGGGGTGACCTGAAGTTCGGCGGTCTCGTGGAAGGAGGTGGCGTGCCGCAGCCGGGCGAAGTATTCGGCGCCGCCGGCCGGGAAGTGCACGGCGACCGGGTGCGGCACCCGGTCCAGGGAGAGTCGCTGGATGGTGCCGGGCAGGCCGAGGCAGTGGTCGCCGTGGAAGTGGGTGACGCAGATGCGGGTCAGGTCGGTGGCCGTGACCGTGGTGTGGAGGAACTGGCGTTGGGTGCCCTCGCCCGGGTCGAAGAGGATCACCTCGTCGTCCCAGCGCAGCACGTACCCGTTGTGGTTGCGCTGACGGGTCGGCGCCTGGCTGGCCGTTCCGAGGATCACCAGCTCGCGCATGGACATCGCCGCTCCCCGGAGATGGAGCGACCCCCGGGGCGCTCCGCGCTGGTGCGCGGGCCGGCTGGACTTGGCCGGCACCCCGGGGGTCGGGTGGCTGTCGTGGATTCGCCGCACCGCTGCCACACGGTCTCGACGATGGTGCTGGTGCCCGCCTCGCGGCGGACCGATCACTGTCGAGGACAGCGGCTAGCTGACAGCCACCTCACGAGTCCGATTGCTATACAAGTCTGGACCACCTCCTTTCACGTGTACGGCCACGTTATCGAGTCTCCGGCGGGGTCGGCAACGGATTTCGATCACAGGGTCAGATGGGAATGCCCGGCCGCCTGTCATCCGGCTCAGGGGTGGTCGTCAGGACGAGTCACGTCGCGGAGTCGGCTGCACGTGCCGCGAGGCTCACCGCGCAGCCGGCGGCCAGCGCGAAGCTGAAGCGGCCAGCCGCAGCGAAGGCGATACTGCTGATCTTGAACTGATGAGGCGGCACCAGGTTGTACGGCGCGGCGGGGAGCGAGGCGAAGGTCAGGAAAACGCTCTCCCCACGTACGACGAACGGCACGAGGCAACCAGATCGACGGCCAGAGCTGAATCAGCACGTCCCGGTTGATGTAGTGGTGGAGGTCGTCCAGGCCAGCGGCTTCGTTCAGGACCGTCCGGGAAAGATCCACTACTCCGGCGGTGGGACCGCAGAGTTGTTCGGAGCTAGGGTGCCGGCCGTAGGTGCGTCCGCGCGCAGCGTTCCCGATGATCACCGACGACTTCGGCAATCTCGCCGGGTGTCGTGGCTGCGTCTATCCGTAGCGCCCGCCAGCATTTGCCGCACGTAACTCGGCCTGTGACGACGATGTTCCACGTCGACACCTCTGACTCGACTGGCACCCGCACCGGCTGATCGCCCTCTGCCCGCGCACTGAACATCGCTACCCCCTGCCGAGTGAGGGGCGCCCGCATGATCGACGGGACCTGCGGACGCCCCTTGGGTGCAGCGACGGGCACCGATCCCAGATCCACTACCCACCGCGCAGGAATGACAGTAGTGCCAGTAGTGCCAGTAAGGCAATGGGTGTAAGTAGTCCCTGCCACGGGTAGGCGCAGCCTGTGCGCGTGCCGATACCCCACACCGCGCACGAGATCGAAGCCGATTTGCTACGGCGCATCGGCGCTGGCGAGTTTCCGCGCGGCCAGCGCCTCCCGACGTACGACGCGCTGGCCGATGAGTATGGCTCGGCCCGGCGCACAGTGGCGCGCGCCGTTGAAGGGCTGAAGGCGCGGGGGATCGTGGTTGGCGTCCGAGGGTCGGGCGTGTACGTCGCGGAGACGTAGCAAACGCACGGCGGCCGGCCGGTGGGGCCCGGACTATCGTTGGCCGATGGCAGGCGAAACGCGCGCAGAGCGGTTGACGCTCATTTCCGAGGTGAGCCTGGGCGGCGGCGCGCCGCTGGTTCTGCGGTGGCCCGTGCTTGTCCAGCCGGGGCAGCGCTACTGGCTCGACGCGGCCGATTCCGCGCTCATTGTGGAAGATGCGGCCGGTGTCAGATCCTCGTCTCCGTGTGCGTACGAGACCGGTCCAGGCGCACGGCGCGGACGGGCATGCCGGGGCGAGCAGGGACAGTCGGCGGGTGGGGCAGCGCTGTTGTTGGCGACCATTGAGCCCAACACCGAACAAGGCCACCGGGTCCCGACCCGGTGGCCTTGCCCGTCAACGCAATGGCGGTCAGCCGCCGACGCGGGCCACGCCGACCGGGCAACTCAGCCCGTTCGACTCCGCCTGCCGGCTACCTCTAGAGATCCGGCTGGCCCTCGCGCACGTGAACGTGCGCGAGGCCCGGAGAAAAGGAGGCGACGTGGTCGGGTGAGCCGTGACTCTTCTTGGTGTCATGAAACCTGCCCTCGCGCACCGCGAAGTCGTAACAGCCATCGCCGACCTGGTATTCGGCGAGGATGCCTGTGATCCCGTGGCGGGCGATCCATTCAAGCGCTGCGACCTTGTCGTCGAAGACGCCGGAGGCGAAGCGCGCCGCATCGCCGTGAAAGATCCACACCCGCCGCGCGTCGTCGCCTGATCCGCCATTGACCATTCCGTCATCGTCGCACTTGCGCTCAGAGCGCGCTGTCGACCTTGGCCACGCCCACCGGGCAGGTCATGCCGTTCGGGCCGTGGTTGCAGTAGCCGTTCGGGTTCTTCGTCGGTGCGAGGTACTGCTGGTGGTAGTCCTCGGCGAAGAAATAGTTGCCCAGCGGAGCGATCTCGGTGGTGATCTCACCCTTGCCGGCCCGGCTCACGATCGGCTGGAACGCGTCCCGGGACGACTCGGCGATGGTCCGCTGCTCGTCGGTGGTCGTGTAGATCGCCGAGCGGTACTGGGTGCCCACGTCGTTGCCCTGGCGCATGCCCTGGGTCGGGTCGTGGTTCTCCCAGAAGACCTTCAGCAGGTCCTCATAGTTGATCTTGCTGGGGTCGTACACCACCTGGACGACCTCGGCGTGCCCGGTCCGGCCGGAACACGTCTCCTCGTACGTCGGGTTCTTGGTGATGCCACCCGCGTACCCGGCGGAGGTGGTGTAGACGCCCGGCAGCGTCCAGAACAGCCGCTCGGCTCCCCAGAAACAGCCCATGCCGAAGACCGCGACCTGCAGGCCCTCCGGGAACGGGCCCTTCAGCGGGGTGCCCAGCACCTCGTGGCGGTCGGCGACCGGCATGGCGATCGGACGGCCCGGCAGGGCCTGGTCGGGCGAAACCATCTCAGCGTTCATACGGCGCAAAAACACGTGGGGATCTCCTCTCGTACCTCTCCCAGCGTGTAACACCCGCGGGTCCACCTTCCTTACCCGCGCCGGTGTGACTCAGGCCCCGCCCGGGAGTGCGGCGGCAACCCGTTCCGCGTAGGTCCCGGCCTCGGCGTCGTCCTCGTAGCGGGTACGCGGCCAGAAGAAGCCCCGCAGCCCGTCCCCCTTGGTCCGTGGGACCACGTGGGTGTGCAGGTGCGGGACGGACTGGGACACCTTGTTGTTCATGGCCACGAACGTCCCACCGGCCCCCAGACCGGTCTCCACGGCCACCGCCAGGCGCTGGACCAGCGCGAAGTAGCCGGGCAGCAGGTCCGCCGGCAACTCGGCAAGGGTCACCAGGTGGACTCGGGGCACCACGAGCACATGCCCCTTGAACACCGGCCGGGTGTCCAGGAACGCCACCCCGTCCGGGGTGTCGGCCACCCGGAACGCCGGCACCTCACCCGCCACGATCCCGCAGAACACGCAACCACTCACCGGTTCAGGCTATGCCGGGGCGGACGGACCACGGCGCCCCCCACGCACGCATCGACTGTGATAGTCATAGACAAGTCTGGATAAGCACACGGGGGGAAGACGTGCTGTCGCGACAGCGACGCCCGGCCGGTCGGCCGAGGCGGGCTGCCGCGTGGACGGCGTCCGCAGATTCCTCGTGTCGACCTGACGACCCCGGCTGTCCGGGTCCCGTTCGTCGAACCTCGAAAGGACGCACCTTGCTCATCAGAAGACGCCCGACCCTGGCCCTGGCCGCCCTGACCGTCGGGCTGCTGGCCGCCGCGATCTCGACTCCCGCCCAGGCGGCTCCCGCGCAGACGGCCACCCCGCTGTCGCTGCCGGGGGTGGCCGACGTGGTGTCGGCCGGTGACCGGGTCTTCGTCAGTGGTGGCTACTCCTCGACCGAGGTCGTGGTGACCAGCGCGACGGGCACCGTGGTCGGCACCCTGTCGGGGCTGCCCGGCCCCAGCGACCTGCTGCTCAGCGCCGACCGGCAGACGCTCTACGTGGCGCTGCCCAGCGCCAACGCCATCGCCGCCTTCAACACCGGGTCGCTTGTCGAGTCGGCCCGGTACGACACCGGCGCGGGGGAGTGCCCGTCGTCACTCGCGTTGACCGGGCGCTACCTGTGGTTCGGCTACGGCTGCGACCAGTGGGGCGGCAACATCGGCCGGATCGACCTGGGCCGCCAGCCGGCCCTGGTGACCACCGGGGTGGCCACCGGCCAGGACTTCTACGACGCCCCGCTGCTGACCGCCGCCAGCCAGAACCGTTCGGTGTTGCTGGCCGGGCAGCCCGGGTTGAGTCCCGCGTCGGTGTACGCGTACACGATCGGCGCCGGGGGCGCACTGAGCGCACCCCGGGAGAACGACTTCATGGCGGTCGGCAGCAACCTGCGAGACGTCGCGCTCGACCCCACCGGCACCACCGTCTTCACCGCTTCCGGCTCCCCGTACAAGGTGCAGGCGTTCCCGTTCGCCGACATCAGCACCCCGTCGGCGACCTACGACACCGGCGCGTACCCGAGTGCGGTCGAGGTGTCCCGCGACGGCACCAAGGTCGCCGGCGGAGCGGACGCCTCCTACGACCCGGACGTGTTCCTCTTCCGGGCCGACGGCACCGAGCTGGCCCACTTCGAGCTGAACGACGAGCTCAGTCCGGGCGCGCTGGCCTGGGCGCCCAACGGAGCCCGGGTCTACGCGGTGTCCTACGACTGGACCGGGGTCCGCCCGGTCACCCTGCACGTCCTGCCCGTTCCGGCCGGCTGACCGGCCCGCCGGCGGATCGTCGGCGTTTGCGGGGCCGGGCCAGACGGTCCGGCCCCGCCCGGGAGCGCGGGTTCCGTGCCAGCCCTCTGCGTCGGGGCACTAGCCTCACCAGAATGACCCACGGCTTCGACACGCTCGCGATCCACGCCGGCCAGGACCCCGAGGCGCGGACCGGCGCGGTGATTCCACCGATCTACCAGACCAGCACGTACGCCCAGGACGCCGTCGGCGCGCCCCGGCTCGGCTACGAGTACAGCCGCTCCGGTAACCCGACCCGGGACGCGCTCCAGGAGTGCCTGGCAGCGCTGGAGGGTGGGCCGGTGGGGCTCGCCTTCGCCAGCGGTCTGGCGGCGGAGGACGCCCTGCTGCGGACCGTCTGCCAGCCGGGCGACCACGTGGTGATCCCGGACGACGCCTACGGCGGCACGTACCGGCTGTTCGCCCGGGTCGCCCAGCGCTGGGGCCTGGAGTTCACCCCGGCGAAGGTCTCCGACCCGGCGGCGATCCGGGCGGCGATGCGGCCCGGCCGCACGAAGATCGTCTGGCTGGAGACGCCGACCAACCCGCTGCTGGGCATCGCCGACATCGCCGCCCTGGCCGCCGTGGCACACGACGCGGACGCGCTGTTGGTGGTGGACAACACCTTCGCCTCGCCGTACCTGCAACAGCCGATCGCGTTCGGCGCGGACGTGGTGGTGCACTCCACCACCAAGTACGTCGGCGGGCACTCCGACGTGGTCGGTGGCGCCCTGGTCGTCGCGGACGCCGCGCTCGGTGAGGAGTTGCGCTACCACCAGAACGCGATGGGCGCGATCAACGGCCCCTTCGACGCCTGGCTCACCCTGCGCGGCATCAAGACCCTCGGCGTACGCATGGACCGGCACTGTGACAACGCCGAGCGGCTGGCCGCGTACCTCGACGGGCACGCCAAGGTGGCCGAGGTGCTCTACCCCGGGCTGCCGTCGCACCCCGGTCACGAGATCGCCGCCAAGCAGATGCGCCGGTTCGGCGGCATGATCTCGTTCCGTGCCGCAGGTGGTGAGGAGCACGCCGTGGACATCTGCAACCGCGCCAAGCTCTTCGTGCTCGCCGAGTCGCTGGGAGGCGTGGAGTCCCTGATCGAGCACCCGGGTCGGATGACACACGCAAGTGCTGCCGGCTCGCCGCTTGAAGTTCCCGGCGATCTCGTGCGACTGTCTGTCGGCATCGAGACGGTCGACGACCTACTCGCCGATCTGGAGCAGGCGCTGGGCTGACCGCTGGGGAGGATGGCCGTGCAGGACATCATGGCGACCTGGGTCGGGGCGACCGCCAAGCAGATCGCCCGGGGCGTACGCCGAGGTGACGTGTCGGCCACCCAGGTCGTCGCCGACCACCTTGAGTACATCGCCCGTGCCGACCGCGAGCTGGCCGCGTTCCGCGTCGTCCGCGGCGGTGAGGCGATCACCGAGGCGGAGAAGGTCGACGAGCAGGAGGACCTGGCCAACCTGCCACTGGCCGGGGTGCCGGTGGCGGTCAAGGAGAACACTCCGGTCGCCGGCCTGCCCACCTGGAACGGGTCGGCGGCGGCACGCAGCGACGTCGCGGAGGCCGACCACGAGGTGGTGCGCCGGTTGCGCGGCGCCGGCGCGGTGATCCTCGGTGTGACCCGGATGCCGGAGCTGGGGCTGTGGGCGGTCACCGACGACGACCACGCGGTGACCCGCAATCCGTGGGACAGCACGCGTACCCCCGGTGGGTCCTCCGGTGGCGCGGCCGCCGCGGTGGCCGCCGGGCTGGTGCCGATCGCGCACGCGAACGACGGTCTCGGCTCGATCCGGATCCCGGCGGCCTGTTGCGGGCTGGTCGGGCTCAAGCCGGGTCGGGGTGTGGTCCCGTGCCAGCTCGGCGCGGACGACTGGTTCGGCCTCACCGAGCACGGCATGCTGACCAGCACGGTCGCCGACGCGGCGGTGGGCTTCTCGGTGCTCGCCGGCCGGCGGGCCGAGAAGCTGGTTCCGCCGCAACGGCTGCGGGTGGGTGTCTCGCTGCGCTCCCCGGTGCGGGGTGTCGCAGCGGACGCCCCCAACCGGGACGCGGTCGCCGCCGCCGGTCGGCTCCTCGCCGCCGCCGGGCACGACACCGTGCCGGCCGATCCGGTCTACCCCACCGCGCTGGGCCTGCAGGGCATCGCCACCTGGCTCGCCGCCGCCGCCACCGACGTGCGGGCCGCCGGGTTGGACCGCCGGGGTCTGCAACGGCGTACCCGTCGGCACGTCGCCCTGGGCGAGTGGGCGCAGCGTCGCGGTTACGTGCGGGAGGCGGACCGGGCCGCGTGGCGGCAACGGTCTGTCGACTTCTTCACCGACCACTCGGTCGATCTGCTGCTCACCCCGGCGCTGGCCAGCGCGCCACCGGAGGCGGCGCGCTGGTCCGACAGGTCCTGGCGGGCGAACATGACAGCCAACATCCGGTACGCCCCGTTCGCCGCGCCGTGGAACATCGCCGGCCTGCCGGCGATCGTGGTGCCGGTCGGCCGCCGCCCGGACGGTCTGCCGGTCGCCGTGCAGATCGTCGGTCCGCCGGGCTCGGAGCTGCTGCTGCTCGGTGTGGCCGGCCAGTTCGAGATGGCCGCACCGTGGGCGCGGCACGCTCCCGGTTACCCCCGGGTCGGTCTCGGGGCCCCGGAGGTCCAGTCCCGGGGCTGATCCACTCGGGTCCCGTGGAATCGCGCTGTCGAGGCACCGTTGGTACCCCGGTATCAGGGGTGTCGAGTGGATCACCGTCACCCACGCCGGTGTCGCCGCAGAGGGCTCCCCAGCCGGGTGGCACGATCGGGGCATGACGGAACTGGTCGGTCTCGACGACGTGCGGGCTGCACGGGAACTGCTCGCCGGTGTCATCCGGACCACCCCGCTGGAGCCCTCCCGCCCGCTCACCGCTGCGCTGGGCGGGCCGACCTGGCTCAAGTGCGAGAACGTGCAGCGCGCCGGCTCGTACAAGGTGCGCGGCGCGTACGTGCGGATCTCCCGGTTGTCGGCGGCGGAGCGGGAGCGCGGCGTGGTCGCGGCGAGCGCGGGCAACCACGCGCAGGGCGTGGCCCTCGCCGCGGGCCTGGTCGGCACGCACGCCACAGTCTTCATGCCGGTCAACGCGCCGCTGCCGAAGGTGGCCGCCACCAAGGGGTACGGCGCGCAGGTCGAGTTCGCGGGCAACACCGTCGACGAGTCACTTGTCGCCGCGCAGACCTACGCCGAGCGCACCGGAGCGGTGCTGATCCACCCGTTCGACCACCCGGACGTCATCGCCGGCCAGGGCACGGTGGCGCTGGAGATCCTCGAACAGTGCCCGGACGTGAAGACGATCATCACCGGGGTCGGTGGCGGCGGCCTCATCTCGGGCATGGCGGTCGCCGCGAAGGCGCTGCGACCGGACGTCCGGATCATCGGCGTCCAGGCGGCCGGTGCGGCGGCGTTTCCTCCCTCGCTGGTGGCCGGGGAGCCGGTCCGGCTTCCGGCGTTCTTCACCATCGCCGACGGCATCGCTGTCGGTCGGCCCGGGGAGATCACCTTCAACCACGTGCGCAAGCTCGTCGACGAGATCGTCACGGTCTCCGAGGAGGACATCTCCCGGGCGCTGTTGATGCTGCTGGAGCGCGGTAAGCAGGTGGTCGAGCCGGCCGGGGCGGTCGGCGTCGCCGCACTGCTGGCCGGCGTGGTCGAGGTGGAGACGCCTGTGGTCGCGGTGCTCTCCGGCGGCAACATCGACCCGCTGCTGATGCTCCGGGTGATCGAGCACGGTCTGGCCGCCGCAGGGCGCTACCTGCGGGTGACGGTGCGCTGCTCGGACCGGCCGGGACAACTGGCGTCGCTGCTCACCCAGATCGCCGAGCACCGGGCCAACGTGGTGGACGTGGAGCACCAGCGCGCCAACCCGCACCTCAGTCTCGGCGAGGTGGAGGTGGCGCTGTCGGTGGAGACCCGGGGCGTGGAGCACTCGGACACGCTGATCAGCGCCCTGCGGGCCAGCGGCTACCAGGTGGTCTTCGCCGCCGAGGCGTGACACCTGTGGGTGCCACGCCTCGGGGCGGTGCGTCTGAGCTGCGGTGGAGCTGGCGTCTGAGCTGCGGTGGAGCCGGCGGCGTCAGCCGGAGAAGGGCTCGAAACTGACCACTGTCACCTTGATGTCGGCGCCGCTGGGTGCCGTGTAGGTGCAGGTCTGCCCGGGCCGACCGCCCAGGATCGCCTTGCCGAGCGCGGACTCGGGGCTGTAGACGGTCAGGTCGGTGGTGGCCGCGATCTCCCGAGAGCCGAGCAGGAAGGTCTCGGTGTCGTCGGCGTCGTCGTCGAAGTAGATCGTCACGACCATGCCGGGCGACACCGCGTCCGCGGTCGGCGCCTCGCCGACCTTCGCGGTGCGCAGCAGCTCCTGCAGGTAGCGGATGCGTCCCTCGGCCTTGCCCTGCTCCTCGCGGGCGGCGTGGTAACCGCCGTTTTCCCGCAGGTCGCCCTCCTCGCGCCGAGCGTTGATCTCGGCGGCGATCGCCGGACGGTTGGCGATGTGCTCGTCGAGCTCGGCCTGGAGGCGGTCGTGCGCGTCCTGGGACAGCCAGGTGGCGGGCGCCTCGTTGCCAGTGGACACAGGCGTTCTCCTCAGTTGTGCGTGGCTGGCTGACAGGTGAACTACCAAGTTACCAGTGCGGTACGACACAGCGTGTCGGCCATCACCGCGGGTGTCCGGATCCGACACCCCGGGTAGGCGCCCTCCGAGGCCTGTCGCTGAGGCTGTTGTGGCAGCTCAGGCCGGGGGTCGGCAGCGCAGAACCTCGCCGATGAACGGCCGCGCGGTGGTGGTCAGGCGGTGCCGGGTCGTGACGTGCCGGTCGCCGGGCTGGGCGGTGACGGTGATCTGGTCACGGGCCACCTCGGCGCCCGCGCGGTCCCGGGCGCGCAGCACGCAGACCGCCGAGCCGCCCGCCGGCACGGTCACCCGAAAGTCGACAAGCACCTGAGTGTCCGTGATGTCGGTGTAGGTGATCACCTGGGCGTCGTAGACCGGATCGCCGTACTGTCGGTAGAGCCGCACCGAGATCACGGTAAGCGTCGCCACGAGCGCCAGCAGCACCAGCGCGGCGAGCAGGCTGCGACGGCGTTCGCCCCCAGGCGCCCGGCGACGGCCGTAACGTCCGGCGGGGAAAACCGGAGCGCCTGGCGAAATTGTGGCGTGCGTCTCGGTCACCGGCGGGTATCTCCTGGCGTTGTTGTCGGCGGCATCGGCAAGAATGACAGAGTCCATCCTCCCACCCGGTCCAGCGGCAGGAATGGCAGGTCATGCCCTGCGGTGCTGGCCGGCGACAGGGTGCGGTGAGCAACGATCCCCGGCAGGTCAGCCGGTCGAGCCCGGTCGGGTCCACCGGCCGGCACAGACGAGGAGTGCCGAAGTTGGCAGAGCAGCTGCGACTCATGGCCGTGCACGCGCACCCCGACGACGAGTCGAGCAAGGGTGCGGCGACCATGGCCAAGTACGTCGCCGAGGGCGTGGACGTCCTGGTGGTGACGTGCACCGGCGGGGAGCGCGGCAGCGTGCTCAACCCCAAGCTCGACCGCCCCGACGTCTGGGCCAACATCGGCGAGATCCGCCGCGCCGAGATGGACGCCGCGCGGGCGATCCTCGGCGTCGATCAGGCCTGGCTCGGCTTCGTCGACTCCGGGCTGCCCG
Organism: Micromonospora sp. NPDC049175; assembly: GCF_043197345.1. Taxonomy (NCBI): domain Bacteria; kingdom Bacillati; phylum Actinomycetota; class Actinomycetes; order Micromonosporales; family Micromonosporaceae; genus Micromonospora; species Micromonospora sp. NPDC049175. The sequence continues at coordinate 1,176,042 of NZ_JBICSY010000002.1, forward strand.
AGGGCGACCCGCTGCCGCCGCTGCCCGAGGGCTGTTTCGCCCTGCAGGACGTCGAGGTGGCCGCCGGCCCGCTGGTGCGGCTGATGCGCGAGTTCCGTCCGCACGTCGTGACCACGTACGACGAGGAGGGCGGCTACCCGCACCCGGACCACATCATGTGCCACAAGGTGAGCATGGCCGCGTTCGAGGCCGCCGGTGACCCGGAGCGCTACCCGGAGCTGGGCGCGCCCTGGCAGCCGCTGAAGCTCTACTACGACATCGGCTTCTCCAAGGCCAAGATCATGGCGCTGCACGAGGGCATGTTGGCCGCGGGCAAGGAGTCGCCCTACGAGGAGTGGCTCAAGCGCTGGGAGGACCGGCCCGACAAGGGCCCACGGATCACCACGCGGGTGGAGTGCTCCGAGTTCTTCCCGGTCCGCGACGACGCGCTGCGCGCCCACGCCACCCAGGTCGACCCGGACGGCTTCTGGTTCCACGTGCCGATGGAGTTGCAGCGCCATGCCTGGCCGACGGAGGACTTCGAGCTGGCCCGATCCATGGTCGACAGCCCGCTGCCCGAGTCCGATCTCTTCGCGGGAGTGCGCGAGACGGCGCACGCGCGCTGATTCCGGGCAGGGCTACCCTGGTTACCAACCGCACATCGGAGGAACGCCATGCTGACCGCTGCCCAGGTGCTCGCGGAGAACAACTTCGGTGACACCCGCACGGGTGGTCTGGCCGGGCCGATGGGCCTCTTCCTCATCCTGCTGCTGGCCGCCGCGACCATCCTGCTGATCCGCAACATGAACGCTCGGCTGCGCCGCCTGCCGGACCGGTTCCCGCAGCAGGCGGGGCCGGTCGACCCGACCAGGGCCGACGCTTCAGTCGTCGATCCGACAGACGGGACCGCGGGGCGCGATTCATCCACTGCCGGCCCCAATGGGCACCAGCAGCACCGGAACGGGTAGCCAGCGCGTGAATCACGCCGAACCGGGTGGTCGCCCCCTGTTGCGGCCACCCGGTTTGGCTTAGCCTTCCGCCGGGGGACCAAAAGTCCCCGAGCCGTGTGCGGGAGGGGGCGCCGATGACCAACACAGCACCGGCCGCCCGCCGCAACATCGGTCGGTCGGCTGACGGGGGAGGTCGATGACCTCCGGTCCGGCCGGCGACTCGTTCGACCGGCTCGGGGCGCGCGGCACACCGGGCCGCCTGCTCGTGCTCACCGCCGCCGTCACCCTGACCGCCCTGGTCGCCTCCGCGGTCGGGTTGACCCTTCCCGCTAGGCTGCCGGCCGACGACCCCCTCGGCGGGCCGGCCCGATTCGGCATCGCGGTCGGCGTGCTCGCTCTCGCCCAGCTCGCCCGGCTGCGGTTCCGGTCGGCCGCGGGCATGGTCAGCATCACCTGGGGCGAGGCGGCGTTGATCGTCTGCCTGCACCTGACGCCGGCCGGCTGGCTGCCGTCCGCCACACTGCTCGGCACCGGCCTGGCCTGGACGATGCTCTCACTGCACACCGACCGCCGCCCGGCCCTGGAGATCGTTCGGATCGCCGCGTCGCTGGCCGCCGCCACGGCACTCGCCGTCTCCGTGGCCACCGCGCTCGGGCAGCCGTTGCTCGCCCCGCCCACCCCGACGCTGGCGTTGGCCGTGATCGCCGGGTCGGTGACCTACCTCCTGGTGACGGCCTGGCTGGGTGGGGTGACGCTGGGCCTGCGGCACGGGCTGCCGATCGGGCCTCCGCTGCTCGCCGCGCTGCGTGGCAAGTTGCTGATGTTCGTCGGCAACGTCGCGGTCGGGCTCGTCGTCGTCGCCCTGCTGGAGCTCGACCCACGGTGGTTGCTGCTGCTCCCACCACTGCTGTGGCTGCTGCAACAGACCTACCGCTACCGGCTGCGCTCCGATCAGGAGCGCCGCAGTTGGCGAGCGTTCGCCGAAGCCACCGCGGCCCTCAACCAGCTCGACGAACGAGGTGTGGCAAGCGCGGCGGTCACTGGGGCGCTGACGCTGTTCAACGCCGAACTGGTGGACGTCGACGTCGCTCGGCCCGACGGCCGGTGGCACCGCTACCGGGGAGACGCCACCGGCCAGCTCGTCGACCGGGAGACCGACCCACCGGACCACTCGGAGCCGGACGAGCACGAGCTGAGCCGGGCACTGTCGGTCGGCGCCGCTCCGGTCGGTCGGCTGCGGGTCCGGTTTCCCCGCTCCGCCCCACCCAACGCCCGGGAACGCGACGCGGTGGCCGCGTTCGGTGACGCCCTCGCCGCCGCGCTGCACGACGCCGCGACCCACCGGGAGCTGCGGCTGGTCACCGCCCGTTCCTCGTACGAGGCGGTGCACGACCCGCTCACCGGGCTGGCGAACCGGGCGGCGATGCTCGGCAAGGGCGATCAGTCGCTGCGACAACTCGCGCACGATCACCCGGTGGCGCTGCTGCTGCTGGACATCAACCAGTTCAAGGAAGTCAACGACACCCTCGGTCACGCCGCGGGCGACCAACTGCTGCGACTGACCGCGAACCGGCTCAGCGCGCTGGCCCGCCCCGGCGACCTGCTCGGCCGCCTCGGCGGCGACGAGTTCGCCCTGCTGCTCACCGCGGTCCCGGTGCTCGGTGACCGGGCCGCCCCGATGGCCCACGCACTGCGTCAGGCCCGCGAGATCGCGGAGCGACTGGCCGCGCCGACCGAGGTGGCCGGCGTCCGGATGTCGATCGAGGTTTCCGTCGGGGTGGTGGTGGCCGACGCCGGCACCGCCGACCTGACCGAGCTGCTGCGCCGGGCCGACATCGCCATGTACCAGGCCAAGGAGGGCGGCGGCAACGTCGCCTCGTACGACGGCACCCGCGACGCGGCCAGCACCGATCAGCTTGCCCTGCTGGCCGAGCTACGCGAGGCGCTGAAGGTCGACGACCAGTTGGTGCTGGCGTTGCAACCGGCTGTCGACCTGGCAACCGGCGGGCCCACCGGGGTGGAGGCGCTGATCCGCTGGCGGCATCCCCGGCGCGGGTGGCTGACCCCGGCCGACTTCATCCGTCCGGTGGAAAACAGCGAGCAGCTCGGCACCTTCACCCGCTACGTGCTGGACAAGGCCCTCGGCGTGGCCGCCGGTTGGGCCCGGGAAGGGCTCGACGTCCCCATCTCGGTCAACCTGTCGGCGCGCAGCCTGCTCGACCCCCGGTTGCCGGCGGAGATCGCCGAGGCGCTGCGCCGCCACCAGGTGCCGCCGCACCGACTGGTCCTGGAGATCACCGAGACGGTGGTGATGAGTGAGCTGGAGATCATCGACGAGGTGCTGGCCACGCTCCGGTCGATGGGCGTGCAGCTCGCGGTCGACGACTTCGGCACCGGCTTCTCGTCGCTGACCTTCCTCACCCGGATCGCGGTGGACGAGCTGAAGGTGGACCGGTCGTTCGTGATCCGGATGACGGACTCGCCGGAGGCCGCCGCGATCGTACGGACGACCGTGGGGCTCGCCCACGAGCTGGGGCTGCGCGTGGTCGCCGAGGGGGTGGAGACCGCCGAGCAGCGGCTGGCCCTGGCCGAGCTGGGTTGCACCTCCGCGCAGGGCTACCACTTCTTCAAGCCGATGCCGGCCGACAAGATCGGCGCGGTGCTCGGGTCGCTGCGCGACTCGGCGGAGTCGAACGTGTTCCGGCTGCGCGCCGATGGCGCCTCCTGACCGTCTCCGGTGGAGCCCGCGCGGTCCGAGCCGGGGCTGGCTATGGTCGTCAGGTGAACCGACTCGTCGACGCCACCAGCCCGTACCTGCTCCAGCACGCCGACAACCCGGTCGACTGGTGGCCCTGGTCGGACGAGGCGTTCGCCGAGGCGAAACGGCGGGACGTCCCGGTGCTCATCTCGGTGGGCTACGCGGCCTGCCACTGGTGTCACGTGATGGCCCACGAGTCGTTCGAGAACGAGCAGGTCGCGGCCCTGTTGAACGACAACTTCGTGTCGATCAAGGTGGATCGTGAGGAGCGCCCGGACGTGGACGCGGTCTACATGACCGCGACCCAGGCGATGACCGGCCAGGGCGGCTGGCCGATGACCGTCTTCGCCACCCCGGACGGCACACCGTTCTTCTGCGGCACCTACTTCCCGCGCCCGAACTTCACGCAGTTGCTCCAGTCGGTCACCACCGCCTGGCGGGAGCAGCGCGAAGCGGTGCTGGGCCAGGGGGCCGCGGTGGTCGAGGCGATCGGCGGCGCACAGGCCGTCGGCGGCCCCACCGCCCCGCTGGACGCGCCGCTGCTCGACGCCGCGGCCGGCAGGCTGGCCACCGAGTACGACGCGACGAACGGCGGCTTCGGCGGCGCCCCGAAGTTTCCACCGCACATGAACCTGCTTTTCCTGCTGCGCCACCACCAGCGCACCGGCGACCCGCGCAGCCTGGAGATCACCAGGCACACCGCCGAGGCGATGGCCCGTGGTGGCATCTACGACCAGCTCGCCAGCGGCTTCGCCCGCTACTCGGTGGACGCGCACTGGACGGTGCCGCACTTCGAGAAGATGCTCTACGACAACGCGTTGCTGCTGCGGCTCTACACCCAGCTGTGGCGGCTCACCGGTGATTCGCTGGCCCGCCGGGTGGCCCGGGACACCGCCCGCTTCCTCGCCGACGAGCTGCACCGCCCGGGGGAGGGCTTCGCGTCGGCGCTGGACGCCGACACCGAGGGCGTCGAGGGGCTCACCTACGCCTGGACGCCCGCGCAGCTCGTCGAGGCGCTGGGCGAGGAGGACGGCCGGTTCGCCGCCGACCTGTTCACGGTGACCGACGAGGGCACTTTCGAAAAGGGCATGAGCGTGCTCAGGCTTGCCCGGGACGTCGACGACGCCGCCCCCGAGGTCCGGGCCCGCTGGCAGCAGGTGGTCGGGCGACTGCTCGGTGCCCGGGACACCCGGCCGCAGCCGGCCCGCGACGACAAGGTGGTGGCCGCCTGGAACGGCCTGGCGATCACCGCCATCGTCGAGTTCCTCCAGGTGGCCGCTTTGTACGCGTCCCCGCGGGATGAGGACGCCAACCTGATGGACGGCGTGACGATCGTCGCCGACGGCGCGATGCGCGACGCCGCCGAGCACCTGGCCACCGTGCACCTGGTGGACGGCCGGCTGCGCCGGGTCTCCCGGGACGGCAGGGTCGGTGAGCCGGCGGGCGTCCTGGAGGACTACGGCTGTGTGGCCGAGGCCTTCTGCGCGCTGCACCAGCTCACCGGCGAGGGACGCTGGCTCACGCTGGCCGGCGAGTTGCTGGACACGGCGTTGGCGCACTTCGCCGCGCCCGGTGGGGCCTTCTACGACACCGCCGACGACGCGGAACGGCTCGTCGCCCGACCGGCCGACCCGACCGACAACGCCACCCCGTCCGGCCGGTCGGCGTTGATCGCCGGGCTGGTGGCGTACTCGGCGTTGACCGGGGAGACGCGCTACCGGGAGGCCGCCGAGGCGGCGCTCGCCACTGTCGCGCCGATCGTCGGGCAGCACCCGCGGTTCACCGGGTACGCGGCAATGGTCGGTGAGGCGTTGCTCTCCGGACCGTACGAGATCGCCGTGGTGACCGACGACCCGGCTGGCGATCCCCTGGTGGCCGCGGCCCGACGGCACGCCCCGCCCGGGGCTGTTGTCGTCGCGGGACAACCGGACCAGCCCGGGGTGCCGCTGCTCGCGGACCGTCCGCTTGTCGACGGACGGTCCGCCGCGTACGTCTGCCGGGGGTTCGTCTGCCAGCGGCCCGTCACCTCGGTGGAGGATCTGGTCGCCGAGTTGGGCTGAGCGCACAGTAGTTGCCTACGCCGCATGCCGGGTGGCCCCGGCGGCGCTTCCAGGGCGGGCCGCCGGCCCACCGGGTGGGCGTGCCGAGGGCCCGGATAGGCTGGCCGCGCTATGGATTCCCGTACCGGTCTGCCTGTTGTCGGCATGGTGGGTGGCGGCCAATTGGCCCGAATGACCCACCAGGCCGCGATCGCCCTCGGCCAGTCACTGCGTGTGCTCGCGACCGCCCCCGACGACGGCGCGGCGCTCGTCGCCGCCGACGTCCAGTACGGCGATCACACCGACCTGGCCGCCCTGCGCACCTTCGCCAAGGGCTGCGACGTCGTCACCTTCGACCACGAGCACGTGCCCTCGGAGCACATCCGCACGCTGGCGGCGGAAGGGGTGACCCTCTATCCGCCGGCGGACGCGCTGCTGCACGCCCAGGACAAGCAGGTCATGCGGGAACGCCTGACCGAGCTGGGCGCGCCCAACCCGGCGTGGCGGCCGGTCGGCGAGCCCGCCGACCTGGTCGGCTTCGGCGAGCAGGTCGGCTGGCCGGTGGTGCTCAAGGCGGCGCGCGGTGGCTACGACGGTCGGGGCGTCTGGATGGTCGACGACGCCACCCAGGCCGCGGAGTTGGCGGCCACGCTGCTCGCCGGTGGCACCCGGCTGATCGTGGAGGAGCGGGTGCCGTTGCGCCGGGAGTTGGCCGTGCAGGTCGCCCGGTCGCCGTTCGGTCAGGTGGCCGCGTACCCGGTGGTGGAGACCGTGCAGCGGGACGGCATCAACGTGGAGGTGCTGGCCCCGGCGCCCGGCCTGGACGAGGAGTTGGCGGTCGCCGCCCAGCAACTCGCCATCGACCTGGCCACCGCGCTCGGGGTGATCGGCCTGCTGGCCGTCGAGCTGTTCGAGGTGCGCGACGACGCCGGCCGGCCGGCGATCGTGGTCAACGAGTTGGCGATGCGCCCGCACAACTCCGGGCACTGGACCATCGAGGGTGCCCGGACCTCGCAGTTCGAGCAGCACCTGCGGGCGGTGCTGGACTACCCGATGGGCGACACCTCGCTCACCGCGCCGGTGGTGGTGATGGCGAACGTGCTCGGCGGAGAGCCGGGCGGCATGTCGATCGACGAGCGGCTGCACCACCTCTTCGCCGCCGAGCCGGGCGCCAAGGTGCACCTCTACGGCAAGCAGGTGCGGCCCGGCCGGAAGGTCGGGCACGTCACGGTGCTCGGTGACGACCTGGACGACGTACGGGCGCGGGCCGCACGGGCCGCGCGCTGGCTGCGTGAGGGGCACGAGTGAGTCCCTCAGCCGAGAAGGAGACCCCGGTGAGCACTGTCGGTCTGATCATGGGCAGCGACTCGGACTGGCCGACCATGAAGGCCGCCGCCGAGGTGTTGGACGACTTCGGTGTGGCGTACGAGGTGCGGGTCATCTCGGCGCACCGCACTCCGGTCGCGATGATCGAGTACGGCCGCGACGCCGCCGACCGGGGGCTGAAGGTGATCATCGCCGGGGCCGGTGGTGCCGCCGCGCTGCCCGGCATGGTCGCCTCGGTGACGCCGCTGCCGGTGATCGGTGTGCCGGTGCCGCTGAAGCACCTCGACGGCATGGACTCGTTGCTGTCCATCGTGCAGATGCCGGCCGGGATCCCGGTCGCCACCGTGTCGATCGGCAACGCCCGCAACGCCGGCCTGCTGGCCGTCCGCATCCTCGGCGCGGCCGACGAGACGCTACGCGCCAGCATGACGACCTACCAGCAGAACCTGGAAAAGCTGGTGGCGGACAAGGAAGCCGCCCTCCGGGCAACCCTGTCCTAACCGTACCCCCGGCGATCTTGCACTTTCGGTTGTTACTTCGTGGCATTTACGCCTTGTGCCGCGACAGAAAGTGCAAGATCGCGTGAGGGGTCGCCTGGGGCCTTGGATCTATCTCATGCCTCGCAGGGCTGTCTGGAGGCGTTCCTGGGTGCGGCGTCGGCGCTCGTTGCTCGCGCCGAGCACGAGCAGCAGGATGCCCACCGGGATGAGCGCCAGCCACGGGCCGAGGCTGACAAGCGCGTGGATCGCGGCGATCGCCGTGACCGACGCGCCGACGATCACCGGCGCCTGCTGCCGGCTGGACGATCCGAAGATCAACACCGCCACCGCGCCGAGGAGCAGCAGCATCTGCCGGACCGTGCTGGACTCGGTGGCGAGCACGATCGCCAGCGTCGGCACGAAGGCGGCGAACAGTGCCGGCCCGTACGCCATCCAACTGCTCAGGTCCGGTCGGTGGCGCAGCTCCAGGACCCCGACGAGCAGGGCCAGCGCGGCGAACGGCAGCGTGTACGCCTCGGGCAGCGCCACGTCGGCGACCCGCATCAGGATCCACCACGCGGTGATCTCGCAGACCACCACGGCCCAGAACAGGATCCGGCGTTCCACCGGCCGACGGCCGGGCCGGGTCGCCGCCACGCCGAGGACCGCACCCCAGGCGGCCAGCAGGGCGGCGATGTGTCGCGGCGAGTCGAAGGCGAGGGCCAACGCGATAAGCGCGGCGGCGTAACCGGTCCATTCCACGGTGGACGCCTCCCGCTGCGCCTCCGGACGGCGCAGCCGGGGCAGGGTCGCGGCGAGCACCTGCAGGACCGCCCCGACCGCGAGCACCCCGAACGCGGACCAGACCGCGGCCAGCCCGGCGACCAGGCCCACGGTGAGGACGAAGAGCTGCGCCATGAGCGAGGCGAAGAGCCAGCCGAGGATGCGCGCCCGCTGGGTGGTGCCGAACAGCGCCCCCACCGCACCCACCCCGACACCGCTGCCGAGGGTGAACAGGGTCATCTGCCGGTCGGCCAGGCTGCCGGCGAGCCCGGCGCTGCCACCGGCCAGACCCATGACGAACACCAGCACCCGGGCCAGCCGCAGCGAGCGGGCCCGCTCGGCCAGCGGCGGCGGTGGGGTCAGCGCGAGCCCGAGCATCGCGATGGTGAAGACGGCGAGCGCGGCGACGGTGCTGGCGGGCCAGCCCCGGCCCAACGCGATGGGCGCGATCAGCAGGGTGACGGCTGCCCCGGGCAGCACCACCGGCACGGCCCGGGACCGTCGGCCACCGCTGAACCCGGTGGCGGCCAACGCGGCGGTCGCGGTGAGCAGCAACGCCGTCAGCACGTGCGTCGGATTGACCACATCCGGCGGCGGGGTGAGCAGCTCCGGCGGCGGGCCCTGCCAGATCCGGGTCAGGGTGCGGTGTGGCTCGACAAGCGCGGTGACGAGCGCCGGCGCGATCGAGGCGAGGGCCAGGGCGGTCGGCAGGGCCGCCGCGGCCAGTGCGCCGGCAGCCGGGTTGACCCGCCACCGGCGCCGTTCCGGGTCGTCCGGCAGCCGCCGTAGCGCGCCGTCGAGCCGTACCGCCCAGCGCCGGACCGGCTGGGCCGAGCCGGTGGGCGGCACGGTGGCCGCTCGGATCAGCTCGGCCAGCACGCCGAGCAGGGCGGCGGCGGCAGCGTAGACGCCCGCGGGGAGGCCGGTGGGGATGGCGGCGAGGGCGCTGATGCTGGCCCCGCCGACCACCGCGACGCTGACCCAGGGCAGATATTGCGGCACCTGCCGGCGGACCGCTGCCACGGCGGCCAGGCCGAGGCTGGACGCGGCCAGCGCGGCGGTCAGCACCACCTGCGCCGAGTTCTCGAATTCGGCGGCCAGCGCCGCCACCGCACCGGGAAGGGCCAGCAGCGCGGCACCGATCGCCGCACCACCGATCTGCGCCAGGTGCGGTGGCATCCCCTCGGTGTCGATGTCGGCCACCTGGGGGCCGGCCAGGACGCGGGCCAGCGTCGCCACCACCACGCCGATCAGCGCGATGCTGACCAGGGCCAGTGCCGTCGTCCAGGGCCGGACCAGGCCGGCTCCGGCGGCGTGCAGCGCGACCACCCCGGCCACCGTCGCCCGGGACAACCCGACGCGCGCCTCCTCGGTGGCCACCGCGGCCATCCCGTAGATGGTGGCGACCATTCCGCCGACCAGGACCGGCGACCACCAGGCCAGGTCGAAAGCGGCAGGCGCGCCGATCGTGGCGAGCACCACGGCCCCGCCGGACACGTCCCACCGCCAGGGCGGCGGGAGCAGGATGCCGGCGGCGAGGGCCAACAGCGCCAGCGCCACAGGGGCCTGCCAGGTGGCCCCGCCGACGGGCGACGCCGGCCAGCCGCTCAGGTCGCCCTGCCAGATCGGGCCGGGGGTGGCCAGCACGCCGACGCCACCGCGCAGCGCCGACCAACCGGCGAGGACGCCGATGAGGAGACCGCCGGCGGCGAGGCCGAGAATTGGTCCGCGGCGCCACTCCTCCGGCATGGTGCGTGCTCCCACGGCGACCACCAGGACCAGGGCAGCGGCCATCGCCAACTGCCCGCCCGGGGCGAGCACCGCTCCGATCCGCACCAGCGTGGCGATCAGGGCTGTGGTGACCGCCGCGGCGGCCAGGTCCGAGCCGTCGAGGGTAAGGTCGGCGCGACGGCCGGCGTCGATGGAGGGGGCCAGGAACAGCAGCACCGCGGCGACCAGCAGTAACGCGCCCACCCAGGCGTCGGCGACGGTCGCGCCGGGCGCCCCGAACGCGGCGGCGGTGACGAGCAACGCGCCCAGCCCGGTGCCGACCGACAGCGGTGCGGGGATGCGCCGCTGGGAGACCTGCACCACGGCGGCGTAGCCGAGGGTCACGCAGACCGCCAGGAAGCTGGCCGCCAGGACCGGAACGGTCACCTCCCGGAGGCTGGCCGGGGTCGGGGTCGGGTCGGTGGGCACGGTGGCGGCCACGAACGCGGCCACCGCCCCGGGCAGCGCGAACGCCGCGCCTCCGGCGGCCCAGGCGGTGACCGTGTCGGAGGCGGCCGAGGCGATCCGGACCCGGGGTGCCAGCGCGACAAGCGTGCCGGCCGCGAACAGGGTGAGCAGGACCGCGGCGGTGAGCGTGGGGCGCGACAGGCTGGCACCGGCGCCGAGCAGACCCACCACGGCCGCCCCGATGGCGTGCGCCGCTGCCGCTCGGTGGGTGCGGGCGGAGAGCCCGATGACCCCGATGCCGACCGCGGTGATCACCATCGGCCAGGGTGCCGCGGCCCAACCGAGACCGAGCGAGGCCGGTACGGCGAGCGCGGTCAGCGCCGCGCCGGCGACCGCGAACTCCCGGCGGATCTCCGAGGGCAGGGCCAGCACCGCCGCGATGGTGAGCAGGAGAGCGGCACCCGCGAGCTGCCAGGTGGTCGGGCCCACCGCGGCGGCCAGCTCGGCCGGGAACCTGTCGAGGTCGGCACCCCAGGCGGGCAGTGCCGCCCGGACCGGCGCCAACCCGGCCCGGAGCGCGCCACCGGCGACCACCAGCCCACTGACGGTCAGCGCCACCGCCGAGGCGAGCTGCGGGCCGCGTCGGGCCGCCTCGGGGACCGCGCGCACGGCCAGCCCGGTCACCGTGATGACCGCCGCGATCAGCAGCAGTGCCCGACCCGGGAAGGCCACCGAGGCGATGCGACTCAGCGCGCCGATCACGGCCAGCGTCACGATGCCTGCCGCGACGTCGGGCAGCGGCGGGCGACGCAGCACCAGCGCGCCGGCCAGCCCGATCGCGGCGGCCAGCAGCAGCACCACCCCGGCGCCGGTCGCGGTCGGCACGGTCTGCGCCCGGAGCAGGGCGGTGACCGCGTACGCCAGGGCGACCGCGACCGCCACCGCGTGCAGCACCCAGGTCAACTCGCCGAGCCCGGGAACCGGGCGGGCCGGCCGGTTGTCGGCGGAATCCGCGCCGGCGTCGATCAGCTCGGCGGCCTCCTCCGGGTCGCCCTCCGGTCGGGTCTCGGCGCTGCGCTGGCGTGGTGCCGACGTGGCGCCCGACGGTGGCGGGTCCTGCCGGGCGGGGCGTTCCAGGGCCACCCCGGAGCGGGCCAGCCAGAGGTCGACGAGGGCGACCAGGGCCAGCACCAGCGCCCAGCCGCCCGGCCCGGTGATCTGGTCGTACGCCAACAGCGGCAGCACCGGCTGCGCGGCGAGCACGGTGGCGAAGCGGGGTGCGCGTAGACCGGTCCAGCCGGCGTACCCGAGGGCGACCGCGGCGGTGACCGCGAAGAGCGCACCGGCGAAGACCGTGCCGGAGGCGCCGCCGGCGCCGATCCGGTCGACGGCCCAGAGGGCGTTGCCGGCGAGCGGCACCAGCAGCAGGCCGACCGCGGCGATGGTCTCGGCGGTGGAGGTGAGCCCGCGCCGGGCCAGCACCGGTGGGGCGAGCAGCATCAGCACCGTGGCCAGGAGCAGGATGCCGAGCCGGGCCAGCGCGTCCATCGAGCTGGTGGCGACCGCGGCGAAGACCACCGCGGCCACCGCGAGCAGCAACGCGCCCAGCCCGAGGGGGATGTTCTGGACCTCGCGCGACGAGGCTTCCGGGGGATGGGCCGGATCGTCCGCGTCCAGCCAGCTTGGCCGCGGCGGAGGCGGCGGCGGGTCCTCGGGCGCGGTCGGGGCGCCCTGGCGGGGGACCCGGGGCGGCGCGGACGTGCCGGCGGCCGACGGCCGCCGGCCGGGGCGGCGGCGTAGCACCCGGCGGGGCCGGGTGGCCTGCTTGAGTCGCTCCTCGCCGGCGTGGGCGAGGATGTCCCGCTGGAAGAGCGCGGCCTGCATCTTCGCGGCGATCTGCCGCTGCTCGCGGGCGATGGCGGCGTCGCGCGCCTTCATCTCCGCGATCGAACGCTCGATGTCCGCGAGGTGCTCGACCCACTGCGGCTGGTCGGCCCCGCAGTGTGGGCAGTGGACGGCCGGCTTGATCTCCCGGCCGCACGAGGAGCATTGAAAGTTCGCCACGACACCCCTCCACCCGCACTGTGGACTTCTACTGTCGCAGCATGCCCAAAGCTGGCCCGGATTTCGACTCTTGTCGGCGGGTCCGGGGCAAACAACGACACCGGCCGGCCATCGAGACGTTCGATGGCCGGCCGGTGGGGTGGTCCGATCAGGGGCGGCCCATGCCCCGGTACTCCCAGCCGGCCTGGGTCCAGAGCGTCGAGTCCAGACAGTTTCGGCCGTCGACCACCTTGCGACCGTTCACCAACTCGCCGAGGGCGACCGGGTCGGCGTTGCGGAAGTCGGCCCACTCGGTGAGGACGCAGACCAGGTCCGCGCCGGTGACCGCCTCGTTGATGCCGGCCTCGTAGATCAGCTCCGGCACCGCGCGGCGGGCGTTCTCGGTGCCCTGCGGGTCGTACACGTGCACCTCGGCGCCGGCCTTGTGCAGCAGTGCGGCGACGGCGAGCGCCGGGGCGTCGCGGACGTCGTCGGTGTTGGGTTTGAAGGTCGCGCCGAGCACGGCGATCCGGGTGCCGGAGAAGTCCGGGCCGGCCGGACCGGAGCGGCGGCCGAGCAGCTCCGAGGCCAGGTGCAGCACCCGGGTACGACGGCGCAGGTTGATCAGGTCGACCTCGTGCAGGAACCGCAGCGCCTCGCCAGCGCCCAGCTCCTGGGCGCGGGCCTGGAAGGCCCGGATGTCCTTGGGCAGGCAGGCGCCGCCGAAGCCGAGGCCGGCCTGGAGGAACCGGTTGCCGATCCGTGGGTCGTAGCCGATCGCGCGGGCGAGTTGGGTGACGTCGCCACCGGAGGCCTCGCAGACCTCGGCCATCGCGTTGATGAAGGAGATCTTGGTGGCCAGGAAGGCGTTCGCGGCGACCTTTACCAGCTCGGCGGTGGCGAAGTCGGTGACCACCAGGGGCACCTCGCGGTCCTCGGTGGCGGCCAGGTCGAACACGCCCTTGTGCGCGGCGTAGAGCATGCCGTTGGCCCACTCGCTCTTCACGCCGACCACGATCCGGTTGGGGCGCAGGACGTCGTCGACGGCGAAGCCCTCCTGGAGGAACTCGGGGCTCCACGCCACCTCGACGCCCAGGTCGTGCGGGGTGTGCTTGCCGACGAGCTGCTCCACCCACTCGGCGGTGCCGACCGGGACGGTGGACTTGCCGACGATCAGCGCCTTGCGGGTGAGGTGCTGCGCGAGGCCGGTGACCGACGCCTCGACGTACGACAGGTCGGCGCCCATCCCGTCGGCCCGCTGGGGGGTGCCGACGCAGATGAAGTGCACGTCACCGAAGTCGGCGGTCTCGGCGATGTCGGTGCTGAACCGGAGGCGGCCGGCGGCGAGGTTGCGCCGCAGCAGCTCGTCGAGGCCGGGCTCGTGGATCGGCACCTGACCGGAGTTCAACATCGCGATCTTGTCGGCGTCGACATCGAATCCGAGCACGTCGTAGCCCAGTTCGGCGTAGCAGATGGCGTACGTCGCACCGAGGTAGCCGGTCCCCAGGAACGTCACCCGCGGGCGAGGCGCGCCCGAGGGCGGCGTCACCGCCGCGATGGCGGGGGTCGGCTGGATGGTGGGGTAGGGGATCGTCACGCCTGTCTTCTCCGCTCGCACTGGCGGCGCGTCGTCGCGCCGCAATCCGCTGCGGCGCCTGGCGGGGCACCGGAGGGGTGGCTCACTGTTGTCCTCCATCATTGCCCAGCGGCGTGGGTGCACCCTCATGCCCATACCTACGCGCCGGTAACATCACCTGAACTGCAGTCGCTAGTCTTCAGTCTGCGCGGTCGGCGGTCAGGAGTCGTCACAGACTGCGCATGATAGCGGTGAAGGGAAGGGGCCCAACATGGCCGCAGGCGAGTTGTTCGACGTCTACCGGTTGCCCGAGGAGCACGAGGCGATCCGGGAGGCGGTGCGTGCCGTCTGCGCGGCGAAGGTCGCCCCGCACGCCGCCGAGGCCGACGAGACCGGGGAGTTTCCCAAGGCGTCCTACGACGCGCTGCGGGCCGCCGACTTCCACGCCCCGCACATCCCCGAGGAGTACGGCGGCGCGGGCGCCGACGCGCTGGCCACCGCCATCGTGATCGAGGAGGTGGCCCGCGCCTGCGCGTCCTCCTCGCTGATCCCGGCGGTGAACAAACTCGGCACGATGCCGCTGTTGTTGTCCGGTTCCGAGGAGCTCAAGCGCCGCTACCTGACGCCCGTCGCGGCCGGGGACGCCATGTTCTCGTACTGCCTCTCCGAGCCGGAGGCGGGCAGCGACGCCGCGTCGATGACGACCCGGGCCGTGCGTGACGGGGATCACTGGGTGCTCAACGGCGTGAAGCGGTGGATCACCAACGCGGGCGTCTCCGACTTCTACACCGTTTTCGCCGTCACCGACCCGACTGCCCGCTCCCGGGGCATCTCGGCCTTCGTGGTGGAGAAGTCCGATGCCGGTGTGAGCTTCGGCGCACCGGAGAAGAAGCTCGGCATCAAGGGCTCGCCCACCCGCGAGGTCTACCTCGACAACGTGCGGATCCCCGCCGACCGGATGATCGGCGCGGAGGGCACCGGCTTCGCCACCGCGATGAAGACCCTGGACCACACCCGGGTCACCATCGCCGCGCAGGCCGTCGGGATCGCGCAGGGCGCGCTCGACTACGCCAAGGGGTACGTGGCCGAGCGTCGCCAGTTCGGCAAGGCGGTCGCCGAGTTTCAGGGCATCCAGTTCATGCTCGCCGACATGGGCATGAAGCTGGAGGCGGCCCGGCAGCTCACGTACGCGGCCGCCGGCAAGTCGGAGCGCGGCGACGCCGATCTCACCTACTTCGGCGCGGCGGCCAAGTGCTTCGCCTCGGACGCCGCCATGGAGATCACCACGGACGCGGTGCAGTTGCTCGGCGGCTACGGCTACACGCGGGACTACCCCGTCGAGCGGATGATGCGCGACGCCAAGATCACCCAGATCTACGAGGGCACCAACCAGGTGCAGCGGATCGTCATGGCGCGGCAGCTCCTGAAGGACTGATCGAGGCTTTTAGCAGATCAGGGCGGGTGTAAGCGGGTCGATCGGTATGGCCACGCAACGTGGCTGAGTGATTCAGGAGGGGTGCCCGCTCGATCGAGGAACGTAGCTGACTGCCGACCGATCGGTATGTTGCGTCGAGTAGTGAGTGCGCGGTGTCGGTTGGGCCGAGCGGAGCCTCGCGGCCAGCCATTGGCGGACGGTGGTCGACGGCGTTGGCGTGGGGGTTGCGCTCGGCTGCGAGATGCCAGGCTCGGGCCAGGGTCTGTGCCCTCGGACCGGCTCCGGATCGGGCGGGGGCGGCCCGACCCGGCTGCGGACCGGCGGGGCTATCCGAGCTGGACCAGGAGGCAGCCCAGCACCAGCAGGGTCAGACCGGTCAACCGGGCCGTGCTGAGCGGCCGGCGGGGCAGCCGGAAGACGCCGTACTGGTCGATCAGGGCAGAGGCGAGCTGCTGGCCGGTAACGGTGAGGGCGACAGTGGTGGCCGCGCCGATCTCGGGGATCAACATGAACGTGGCCACCACGTAGGCGGCGGCACAGGCGCCACCGAGCCAGCCCCACCAGGGCACCGTCCGCAGGTTGCCCAGGTCGGGGTGGGGCGTCCGGCGGGTGGCCAGCAGCACCAGCAGCACGATCAGGATGGTCAGGGTGGCGACGATGAAACTGACCAGGCCCACGGCGAGCGGCTCGTCGAGGTCGGCCCGGAGCTTGGCGTTGACCGCCCCCTGGATCGGCAGGACCGCACCGGCGACGAGACCGAGCAGCAGCCAGCCCGTCCGGGCCAGGGCCGGCGGGGCGCCCGATCCGGCCTGCCGCGCCGCTGCCTTTTGGCCCCGCACGATGGCGGTGATGCCGGCGAGCACCGCGAGCGCGCCCAGCACGATCACCACCGACGGTGGCTTCTTCGACACCCCGAGCAGGCCGAAGAGGTCGAGCCCCAGCGAGGCGAACATCTGCCCGGTCACGAAGAGGCCGACCGTCAGCAGCGCACCGAGCCGGGGGAAAAGCAGGATGCCGCTGGTGATGTAGAGCGGACTGGCCAGACCACCGAGCAGATGCCACCAGGTGGCATCGGGAAGCGTGCCCAGCGCGTTCTGCGCGCCGAACACGGTGCCGATGATCAGCAACAGGACCGCAGCCGCGCTGAGCTGCACGGTCGACGCGCCGTACGGCGTGCCGACCGCCTTGTTGAGCTGCAGGTTGACCGAGGTCTGCACGGCCAGCAGGCAGCCCACCAGCAGGGCTGACGCGAGAAGTAGGTAATGCATGAAACCACCTTGAGCAGCTAAGCGGACAACCTGTCCGATTAGCATAGACGAACCCCTGTTGAAATTGGGACGCTCGTCCGGATCGTTCGTGACCAGGTAGGGTCATGCCATGGCGGGCTCAGCGACGGACGGTCCCGGTGTGCCAGATCGTCAGATCGACCAGCCAGGCTCCTCCGAGCTCCATCGGCTGTTGGCCGACCTGGATGCCTCGGGTGCGCCCGCGCCCCGCGCCAGGGAGCGCGCCGACGCCGTCCGCAACCGGGAGCGCGTCCTGCAGTCGGCCCGACGCCTGTTCCGGGAGCGCGATCCGCGCACCGTGACCATGGAGGACCTGGCCCGTGCCGCCGGGGTGGGTAGGGCGACCCTCTACCGGCGCTACCGCGACCCGGCAGCGGTCGCCGTCGCCCTGCTCGACGAGCACGAGTGTCGACTCCAGGAACGAGTCATCCGGGGCGAGCCGCCACTCGGACCCGGTGCCCCGCCGGAGCAGCGGCTCAGCGCCTTCTACGCCGCCATGGTCGAGCTGCTGGAGGAGCATCTTCCGCTGGCCCTGGGCGGCGAGACTGGCGCCGCTCGGTTCCGCACTGGTGCCTACGGCTTCTGGCACCTGCACGTCCGCATCCTGCTGGTCGCGGCCGGAGCGCCCGACCCGGAAACCCTGGCGGACGCCCTGCTGGCGCCACTGGCACCCGAGCTCTACCAGCACCAGCGACGGGAACGCGGCCTCACCCCGGAGCGGATCATCCGCTCGCTCGACGGGCTGGCCGGTGCGGTGCTCGCCCGGGTCACCCCGGACGGCGGCCACCACGCCAACGCCCACCACGCCAACGCCCACGGCCACCACCGGCCCGCCTCGGCCGGCTGAGGTCGGGGCCACCGGCCGCGACCCGGCTCAGGATCTGAACGCCGGGGTGTTCGCGCAGCCAGGCGGCGAGGGTGTCGGCGGTGCGGTCGGGCAGGACGTCGATCGGCCGGCGAATATGCATGTCCATCAGGACGGTGGCGTACCGGTGCCCACGGCGTTGGGCGAAGTCGTCCACGCCCGGCACCGTCGGCGTCACCGGTGGCGGGCCGGGCATCCGCTGGATCATCCGGATCAACGTCATCCGGGCCACCGACACCGCCAACCGGGTGCCTGGTCGACAGCCCAACGCCACCGCGACTGACAGGGGTCGAAAGGCTCAGCTCAGCCGATGCGGCCGACGCCGCCGAACAGGTAGACCTCCGGCTCGTCGGACTCGGGGTGGGGGCGCCAGCGCGAGCACGTAACGACGCCGGGCTCCAGCAGATCCAACCCGTCGAAGAAGCGTTCGAGTTCCGTCTTCGTCCTGGCGCGGATCGGCGTGCCGCCGCGCTCGGTGGTTTCCCGCATCACGCGCAGCATCGGCTCGCCGTGGATCTCCGCGGTGGAGTGGGTGAGCACCAGGTGGCTACCGGTGGGCAGTGCCTGCACCAGTTGCGCGACGGAGCCGTACGCCACGTCGTCGTCGATGAGGTGGTTGACGACGCCGAGGAGCATGAGCCCGATCGGCTGCGAGAAGTCGAGCGTCTGCCGCGCGGACGCGAGGATCGTGTCCGGCTGCCGCAGATCGGCTTCGACGTAGTCGCAGCTGCCTTCGGGCGCGCTGGTCAGGAGCGCACGCGCATGTGCCATGACGAGCGGGTCGTTGTCGATGTAGACCACCCGGCAGTGCGGGTCGAGGGACTGCGCGACCTCGTGGGTGTTGTCCGCCGAGGGGAGGCCGGTGCCGACGTCGAGGAACTGACGGATGCCGGCATCCTCGACGAGGAACCGGACCACGCGCTTGAGGAACGCGCGCTCGGACTTCGCCCCGATGGGGATGTCCGGGATGTGTGCGATCACCTCGTCGCCGGCGGTCCGGTCGACCGCGAAGTTGTCCTTGCCGCCGAGCCAGTAGTTCCAGATCCGCGCCGAGTGCGGAACCGTGGTGTCCAATCTGGAGCCTGACGGGAACTCCCGGTCCTCAGTCATGAGGGCATTCTTCCGCACGGAAGGCTCGGCGACGCAAGTGGGGCGGCGGTCCGAAGGCCTGGCGGACTCCAATCGGGTGCCCAGGTAAGGCAACTGCGTGAGGGCCAGTAGCCGGCCCGGTTCACCCCTTCCGGAGCGCGGCGTCGCCGGTGGTTGGGGCGACCACCGATCCTCTACCGTGGGGCTGCGGCGTCGGAGTGCAGGCCGGTGCCGAGGGTGGCAACTTGTGATGGTTCGCAGGCGGCCGTGCCGGATGTGCGGCCGGTGCCGGCGGCGGCCGGATCACGAGCGGGCCGAACTCGTCGAGCGAACACCCGCTGCGAAAACTGGCTTCAGCGGCGTGCCGGGCGGCAAACTCGATTCTCACTGTGCGTGAGCACAGCCTCCGCCCCCTGTTACTGTCCGGGTCGGCGTCGTCGAGGAGCGCCGGTCGGCGGTGGCATCTCGTCGCGCTCAGTAGGTGAAGCGGCCGTAGCGACCGCGGAGGAACAGCAGGGGCTGCCCGTCCGTCCGACCGTGCAGGTGGTGCACCCGCAGCACGACTATGACGTGGTCGCCGGCGTCATGTTCGGCTTCCACCGTGCCCTCTATCCAGGCCACCACGCCGGCCAGTATCGGCGCGCCACCGGGGGACAGCTCCCAGTCGAGGTCCCGGAAGCGGTCCACCCGGGAGGCGGCCATGCGTTCGCAGACGGCCTGCTGTTCGACGCAGAGGATGTTCACGCAGAGTCGGTCGGCGGCGCGCATGATCGGCCAACTCCCGCTGTCCCGGCTGACGCAGAAGGAGACCAGCGGCGGGCGTAGCGAGACGGACGCGAACGAGTTCACGGTCAGGCCGACCGGCCGGTTGGATGCGGGATCGAGGGCCGTCACCGTCGTGACGCCTGTGCCGAAGTGGCCCAGAACGTGCCGGAACTGGTCGGGTTCAACCGTTGGCGCGGGTGGGTTCACGAGTCTGTCCTCCGTTCCGGTCGCCGCCGGCCCGCGATCGACCGGGGGCGGGCGCGGAGTGATCGACCGGTTGACCGAAATGAATGCAATCAACGTCGGCGACATTGGGTTTGGCCAGCATGAATGCCGGTAACGCGGCGAAGAGTTCGAAGGTGGTCCGGAATTGTCGGCGTCGAGGTCGGTTCATGCTTGAAGCGTCCGCGATGATAACGGACTTCGGCCTCGGTGTGGGAGATGGCTACTTTCCGTGATGCGGGTCTACGGATTGTTCCCAGGTGTTCGAACGAGGGCGTCGCGTAGTCGGAAAATTGCAGGTCATGGCCGTGTTGGGACCGCTTTGTGGCGTGCCGGCGCCGACGGTCTCCGCGATGCGCAACGGCACCGTTGTTTCACTCTAGGTAATCTTAGGTGGTACTATTTCGCCATTTTTCTATCCAGGCAAAGTCGGCCGCTCCACCCGATTGCTGTGACCTGGATCACTATTGTGCTCGGTGCTGTCTTGGTAATGTGGCGCGGGACTACCGCGCGGAGACATTGTCATCCGTGATGCCCTTGCTCATTGTCGCTAGCGCATTCAGGGGGAATGTGTTGCCAGCAGAATGTTCGCGAGCGGTGCCGTCACTCGTCGAGCGCTGGGTCCAGAGCCGACCGGATAGCCCGGCCATTCTTGACCCGACCTGTGCAGAAGCGACGAGCTACGCGCAATTGTGGCGGTCCTCCGGCGCGCTGGCCGCCCACCTTCGCCGGCTGGGCGTAGGCCGGGGCGAGGTGGTCGCCCTCTCCCTGCCGCGCGGTCGGTCGTTGATCGTGGCGATGCTCGCGGTGGCGCGTGCCGGCGCGGCATACCTGCCGGTCGACTCCGCGGCACCTGTGGACCGGGTGCGCCGGACGCTTGACACGGCGGGCGTCTCCGTCGTGATCGCCGATCAGGACGAGCCGTGGCTCGGTGCCGCCCGGCGTGTCGACCCGGCGGCAGCCGACGATCCGACTGCGCCCGGCCCGGTTCCGGACCTGATCGACGCGGACGACCCGATCTACGTCATGTTCACGTCCGGTTCGACCGGCGAGCCGAAGGGGGTCGTGGTTCCACACCGGGCGGTGGGTCGGCTGGTGGTCGAGCCGCTGTTCTGCACCGTCGCGCCCGGTGATCGCGTGGCCCACACCTCGAATCCGGCATTCGACGCCAGCACCTTCGAGGTCTGGGGCGCGCTCGCCGCCGGCGGCTGCGTGGTGCCCCTGCCCGCGGTGACGGACCTGCCCCTCGAGGAGTGGACGACGCATCTGGACGACCTGTCGGTCGATGTGCTGTTCCTGACCACCTCGTTGTTCCACCTGATCGCCCGGGAACGTCCGGCCGCGCTGCGCAGCGTCGGCACCGTCCTCGTCGGCGGTGAGCAGCTCGACCTGTCCGTCGTACGGCGGTTGCTCGCCGGCTCGCCGCCCGCACGGCTGGTCAACGGGTACGGCCCGACCGAGACCACCACTTTCGCCGCGTTCCACGACTGCACCCCGGAGAGCCTGGCCGGCCGCGACCGCGTCCCGGTGGGCCGTCCCCTCCAGCACACCAGCCTGCAGGTGCTCGGCCCGGACCTCACCGAGGTCCCGCCGGGCGAGGTCGGCGAGCTGTACATCGGTGGTCCCGGCGTCGCCCTGGGCTACCTGGGCCGTCCCGACCTGACCGCCGAGCGGTTCGTCACCCGGCCGGGCACCGACGAGCGCCTCTACCGCTCCGGCGACCTGGCCCGCCAGCTTCCCGGTGGTGTCTTCGAGGTGCTGGGCCGGCGTGATCGGCAGGTGAAGGTGCGTGGCTTCCGCATCGAGCTGGACGAGATCGAGCTGGCCGTCACCGCCACCGGCCTGGCCGACGCGGCGTACGCCGAGAAACTCGGCGACGGGCCGCAGGCGCTGCTCGCGGTGGCTGTCGTGCCGGCGGCCGAGGAACTGGATCTCACCGAGTTGGCCCGGCGGTTGGCCGAGCAGGTTCCCGACTACATGGTGCCCTCCCGGTGGGTCCCGCTCGACCGACGACCGCCGATCGGCCCGACCGGCAAGGTGGACCGGGCCGCGATCGCCCGGCTGTTGGCGGAGTCCGGTCCGGACGCCGCCGCCTCCGGTCCGGCCGGGCCGGAGGTCGCCGTCGGGCCGGAGGCCGATCCGGTGACCGCCGCCCTGCGGGTGATCTGGCGGGACGTGGTCGGCAGCGAGCCCACCCCGACCCGCAACTTCCTGGAGATGGGCGGCAACTCCATCATGGCGGTCCAGCTCGCCGGGCGGGTCCAGGACCGCCTCGGCGTTCGATCCGAGCCGCACGACGTGCTGCTGGCCGACTCGTTCGCCCACCTCGCCGACCAGATCAGGGTCGCGCTCGAGCGCACTCACTGATCGGCCATCCGGAGCACGCGGACGTGCGGAGCCGGTCGCTGTGGCGACCTCGGCGAGCGCAGGTAACGGGAGGAACACGAATGGACACCCGAGCGCCCCGGTCGGTGCCCGAGACCGGCATCCCACCGGCCAGCGGCCCGCAGACCGACCGTCCGGAGTGCGGCCCGCTGTCCTTCGCGCAGGAGCGGTTGTGGCTGATCGACGCCGCCGCCCCCGACGCGGCCACCTACCTCGTTCCCGTGCTGCTGCGCTGGCAGGGCCCTGTCGACCTGGCGGTGCTCGGTGCCGCGCTGACCGCGGTGACGGCCCGGCACGACATCCTGCGGACCGGCTACCGGCTGCGCGGCGACGAGCCGGAGCAGTTCGTCGGCCCGGCGGCCGACGTGGCGGTCCGAGTCGTTCGGGCCCCCGGCAGGTCCTGGGCCGACGTCGAGGACGAGGTACGCCAACTCTGCGCGGCGCCGCTCGACCTCTCCACCGGCCAGGTGCTGCGCTGCGCCGCGTTCACGGGCCTCACCGGCGGCGACGCGGTGCTGCTGGTCCTGCACCACATCGCCTTCGACGGCTGGTCGATGGGGCGGCTCTGCGCCGACCTCGCGACGGCGTACGCGGCCGGCGTCGACGGCCGGCAGCCTGACCTGCCCGCCGTTCCGGCCCGCTTCGTCGAGCTGGCGCGGCGCGACCGGGAGGCCGGGCACCGGCCCGACGCGCGCGCCGCGGTGGCGGAGCGGGCGGCGGAACTCCTCGCCGCCGGGCCCGGACTCACCCTGGCGGGTGCGCTGCCCGGCGCATCGGGGCGCGCGGTGGTGCGGGCGGGCGACGAGGTGGTTACCGCCCTCCCGGCAGGGCTGTGGGACCGCGTCACCGAACTGGCCGCCGAACACCGCCTCACACCGTTCGTGCTGTTCGGCACCGGGTTCCAGGTGTTGCTGGGCCTCTGGTCCGGGCGTGACAGCTTCCGGTACGGGGTGATCGCCGCCAACCGGCCCGGTCCCGAGGCCGACGACGTGGTCGGCTTCTTCGCCAACACCGTGCCGCTGCGGGCCCGGTTGGGCGAGGCGGACGACTTCGCGCAGTTGTGTGCCCAGGCGCGGGGCGAGGCGTTCCGCACCCTGCTCTACCAACGCCTGCCGTTTCACCAGCTCACCGCCGCGGCGCGTACCGAGCTGGTCGAGGTCGCCTTCGCCCTGCAGAACTTCCCCGTGCCCGGCCCGGAGGTGCCGGTGCGCTGGGCGCTGCCCGAGGTGCTGCCCAACGGCACCGCCAAGTTCGACCTGATGCTCACCGTCGAGGAGCGGGCCGACGGGTGGTACGCCCGCTGGGAGTACGACCTGGCCCGCTATCCCCGGACGGTGGTGGCGGCGCTGGCCGAGGCGTACCTCGGGTTGCTCGGGGCCGTGACGGAGCGGTTTTCCGTACCCCTGGCGGAGCTGGTCCGGTTCGGTCCGGACCCGGCCTGGACGACGACGGCGCCGGCACCCGCGACAGCGGTGCCCGCGACGGCCACGGTGGTGCCGGTGCCGGAAGCGGCGGTGCGCCGGGCCGCCGAGTGTTTCGCCACGGCGCTGACCGACCTCGTCGAGGAGCCTGCGGAGGTGATCGTGGCCGGGCTGACCCCGGCGACCGACTTCTTCGCCATGGGCGGCCACTCCCTGCTCGTCGTCACCATGCTGCGCCGGATCGAACGACAGGACGGCACTGTCCTGTCGGCGCGGGAGTTCCTGGCCGACCCGACGGTGGCCGGGCTGGCCCGGCTGCTCGTGGCTCCGCCCCGGGTGGCCGTCGCGACGCCGGCGGGAAGCGATGGCAGGCAGGTCACCAGCCCGGCGCAGCAACGCTTCTGGTCCATCGACCGCCTGCCGTGGCTGCGGCAGGCGTACCTGGTCCCCACAGTGGTGGACTTCGTCGGTGAGGTCGACGTCGAGCGGCTGCGCGCCGCCGTCGAGACCGTGCTCGCCCGGCATCCGGCGCTGCGGGCCCGCTTCGAGCTCGACCGTCGACAGCGGCGGGTCTACTACCGCACCGACGGCCCCGCCGGTGCAGTCACCGTGGTGGACGCCGCGGGTTGGACCGACGAGCAGGTACGCGAGGCGGTGGCGGAGTGGAGCTGGGCCGGCTTCGACCTGGCGCGTGCCGCCCCTGCCCGGGCGCATCTGCTGGACCGGGGCGGGCGGGACGTCATCCTCGTCGTCGTCGTCCACCACATCGTCTTCGACGGCTGGTCGCGGCATCTGCTGATGCGACAGATCGCGGCGGCGTACCGGGGCGAGGGGCTGCCCGAGCCGGTGGCCGAGACCGGCCACACCGACCCCGACGACACCGCGCGGGGCGATACCCGGGCGGTGGTGCAGGCGCTCGCCGGTGCGCCGGTGGACGTGGTCCTGCCGTACGACAGGGGCCGGAGCGACACCCAGGAGACCCGGGCGGGCCGACTGACGTACGACCTCGACCCGACCCGCGCCGACCGGTTGCGCAAGGTCGCGGCGGACGCCGGCTGCACCATGTTCATGGTCTCGGCCGCACTGCTGGCGGTGGCGCTGGCCCGCGTCGGCGGCCAGCGGGACTTCCTGTTCGCCTTCCCCTGGTCGCAGCGGACGGGGGCACGCAGCGCCGACGCGGTGGGTCTGTTCATCGACACGCTCGTGCTGCGTGCCGACGCCAGTGGCGAGCCGACCTGGCAGGAGCTGCTGGCCCGGGTGCGGGAGGCGGCAAATCTCAGCTTCCGGCACTCCGCGGCGCCGTTCGACGCGGTCGCCGCCGCGTTGCATCCCGACCGCGACCTCGGTCGACCGCCGGTGACGCCGGTCTACCTCAGCGCCGAGGACGGGGAGCTGTCGGCCCCGGACCTCGGGCCGGACGTCGCCGCCACGATCCGCCCGCTCGATCCACTGCACCTCAAGTACGAGATCGAACTTTCGGTCCTCGATCGCCGGCAGGACCTGCGGTGGGAGTTGCTGTACTCCACCGCCCTGTTCGACCCCGTCACCGCACAAGCCGTTCTGCGCGCGGTCATCACCGCGGCGGACGACGTCATCCGGCAGCCCACCGCTCGACCACTGGAGGGACATTGACCACCCTGACGGAGGAGCAACTGTTCGATCGGGTCAGGGCCGCCTGGGCCGAGGTACTCGACGTCGACGAACCGGAGCGCCTCGACCCGGACCAGAACTTCCTGGAGGCCGGCGGCAGTTCGCTGCTGCTCATCATGCTCTGGGAGGACCTGCACCAGCTCACCGAGCGGTCGTTGCGGGTGTCCGACCTGTTCCAGCACGCCACGATCCGGGCGCAGGCCAGGCTGCTGGCCGGCGTCGGCGAGGAGGCGCGGCCACAGGTGACCGGCGCCAGCCAGCGCCGCGCCCTGCTCGGCCGGGCCCGTACGGCGGAGGTGCCTCGCCCGTCATGACCGAGATATCCGACACGGACATCGCCGTCGTGGGGACGGCCTGCCGCTTCCCCGACGCGTGGAACCCCGAGCAGTACTGGCGCAACGTCGACACCGGCGTGGTGTCCATGCGGGAACTGACCGACGAACAACTGCGCGCGGCCGGCCACAGCGAGGAGGAAACGCGCCAGCCGGGCTTCGTCCGGGTCGGCGCGACCCTGCCGGGGGTGGCCGACTTCGCCGCCGACTTCTTCGGGTACGCCCCCCGGGAGGTCGACGCCATCGACCCGCAGCAGCGCATCTTCCTGGAGTCCTGCTGGGAGGCGCTGGAGTCGGCGGGGCTGGCACCGGGCGCGGACCGCCTGGTGACAGGTGTCTTCGCCAGCAGCGCCGCCGGCAACTACTCCGCCGCGGTCTTCGCCGCCAAGGTCCGTGACCACGGGCTGGCGGCAGCGATCGGCGACCTCGACCTCACCGTCGGGGGGCAGGCCGACTTCATGACCTCGCGGACGGCCTACAAGCTCGGCCTGCGCGGGCCGTCCGTCAGCGTCCAGACGGGCTGCTCCTCGTCGTTGTACGCGGTGCACTACGGCATGCTGAGCCTGCTCGCCGGGGAGTGCGACGTGGTGCTCGCCGGTGGCGCGACAGTCGTGGAGCCGCTGCTCGGCTACCAGCCGATCCCCGGGGCCTGGGTCTCCGAGGACGGCTACATCCGGTCCTTCGACGCGAGCAGCAGCGGCACCACGTACGGCTCCGGGGTCGGAGTGGTGGTCCTGCGCCGGCTCGCCGACGCGCTCGCCGACGGTAACCCCGTGCTGGCCGTGCTGCGCGGCTCGGCGGTCGGCAACGACGGCGGCGCACGCCTCGGCTACGCCGCCCCGAACCTCGACGGGGTGGCCGACGTGATCGCGGCGGCGCTGTCGGTCGCGGGCGTCTCCGCCGACGCGGTCCGGTACGTCGAGGCCCACGGCACCGGTACGCCGCTGGGCGACCACATCGAGCTGCTGGCCCTGACCGAGGCGTTTCGGCGCAGCACCGACGACGTGGGCTACTGCGGCCTCGGCTCGGTGATGTCCAACATCGGGCACCTCGGTCCGGCCGCCGGCATCGCCGGTTTGATCAAGGCGGTCCACGTGGCCGGCACCGGCTCGCTGCCCCCGCACCCGACGTTCGACGTGGCCCGCGACCCGGCGGAGCTGGAGAAGAGCCCGTTCTTCGTCAGCACCACCCGCCGCGAGTGTCCCGACCCGGAGCGCCTGGTGCTGGTCAACTCGATGGGCGTGGGCGGCACCAACGCCACACTTGTGGTGGCCGCCCCGCCCGCGGTGATCCGGCCGGCCGCGCCGCCGGCCCCCGTCGTCCGGCTGAACGTCTCCGCCCGCAACCGGGTCGAGCTGGACCACCTGTGCCGGGCGCTGGCCGACCGGCTGGACAGCGACCCCGCGCAGGCGGCGGACGTCGCGTACACCCTGCGGGTCGGGCGGGCGGTCTTCGACGAGCGGCGGGTGGTGACCGCGCCGGCCGACCGGCTCGCGGCGGCGCTGCGGTTGCCCCGCCCACCTGCCGTCCGCACGGTCCGGGCCGCTCGCCGCACCGCCGTCATCGTGGCGGGGGAGCAGGCGACGCCCGCGAGGCTTGCCGCGCTGCGGGCCGCGCTGCCCGGCTCGGCCGTGGTCGACCGGCTCGACCTGGCCGGGGACCGCTACGCGGTGGTGCTGGAGGGTGCCGGTGGCGAACCAGGCCTGGCCGACTCGCGGGGGGTCCTGGTGCCCGCCGGGGACGACGGCTGGGATGAGGCGTTGAGCACCGCCTGGCTGCACGGTGTGCCGGTCGACTGGGAGGCGGTCGGCGGCGACCGGGGGCGGCGGCTTCGCCTGCCGACGTACCCGTTCCAGCGCAAGCGGTACTGGCCACTGGACCACCTCGACGTGTTCCGCCGGCAGCCGGCACCCGTGCCCGTCGGTGCGCAGCGGGCGACGGCGGGGGACTCGATCGAGGAGAGCATCGTCGGCGTCTGGGGGGAGCTGTTCGACCGTGGGGACGTCGGGCTGGACGACGAGTTCGGCGCACTGGGCGGCACGTCGCTGCTGTCGGTGCAGATGGTGCTGCGGATCCAGCAGCAGTACGGCGTACTGATCAACCTGCACCGAGCCGGCGGCAGCCGGGCCACGGTGCGCCGGCTCGCCGAGATCGTCCGGGCCGGCGTCACCCCCGACCGGCAGAGCGCGGCCGACCGGGACGGCGAGCTGATCGACGCGGACCTGGCGTTGTCGATCGGACCGATGGCGGAGCGCCGGGCACCGGGCCGGGACGTGCTGCTCACCGGGGCCGCAGGCTATCTCGGTGCCTTCCTCCTGCACGAGTTGCAGCGCGCCGGCCGACGCGTCCACTGCGTGGTGCGGGCGTCGGACGAGCGGGCGGGCATGCGGCGGTTGCGCGAGACCGCCGCGCGGTTGGCCCTGCCGGAGCCGGACCCCGACCTGGTCCGGGTCGTCCCGGCGGACCTGCGGGCCTTCGCCGGCACGGGTGCCGTGGACCTCGACGGCGAGCTTGCCGACCAGGTCGGGCACGTGCTGCACTGCGCGGCCCGGGTGGTCTTCACCGAGCCGTACCGGACGCTGCGGGAGGACAACGTCCTGCCGATGGCGGGCCTGCTGAACTGGATGTGCCGGCACGGCATCCGCGACTTCAGCTACGTGTCGACGCTGGCCGCGACCGGCGCGGGGTCGGGCACGGCGGGCACCCGGCTGGAGACCCGCAAGCAGCCCCTGCACTCCGACCTCGGCGGCTACGGGGTCAGCAAGTGGGTCGGCGAGCGGTTGTTGGAGAAGGCCGAGGAGGCCGGCGTACGCGGCCGGGTGTTCCGGCCCGGTCTGATCATGTCGGCCCGGGACACCGGTGCCTGCAACAACAAGGACCTGGTCTGGCGGATGCTCGCCAGTGGCCTCGCCGTCGGCGCCCACCCCACCGACGAGCGCGCCGAACCGGTCTCCCCGGTCGACGTGATCGCCCGGGCGATCGTGTCCCTGGCGCTGTCGCCGTCCTCGGTCGGCAGGGTCTACCACCTGGCCGACGAGCGCTCCGTCAGCACCCGGGAGCTGTTCGACATGCTCGGCCGGGCCGGCCTGACGACCGAGCCGTTGCCGTTGCCGCAGTGGCAACGGCGGGTGGCCGAACGGGCGCTGGACGGCGGCAGCGAGGTCATGTCGGCCGTGGCCCTCTACGAGCTGGAGGGGCACGAGTTGGCCGAGGACGACGTGCAGGTCCGGGGCTGGCAGCCCTGGCTGCGCAAGCAGGGCCTCTCCGCCGCCATCACCCCCGAGCAGCTGCGCCAGGGCCTGGTCTTCCTGGCCGAACGCCACGAGGAGTTCGCCGCGCTCCTGCCCGAGCTTGCCCGGGGGCGGGGCGAGAACGTCAACGCGATCGAGGAGCGGGTATGAAGCAGCGACATGTCGCAGTCCTGGGCGCGGGAGTGATGGGCAGCGGCATCGCCGCCCTCGCGGTCGGGAACGGCCTGCCGGTCACCCTGGTCGACGTCGACCCGGCCGTGCTGGAACGGGCCCGGGGCGAGGTCACCAGCCACCTGAGGCTGGCCCGGCTGATGGGGGCGCAGACCGGGACGGACGTGGCGGAGCTGCGTACCACAGTGGAACTCGGCCAGGTCGCCGACGCCGACGTGGTCGTCGAGGCCGTCACCGAACTCGCCGACGTCAAGGCCAAGGTGCTCGCCGAGGTCTCCGCGCTCATCGGCCCGGAGACGCTGGTGCTCACCAACACCTCGGCCATCCCGGTGGACGAGCTGGCCGGGGCGGTCGAGCACCCCGAGCGCACCGTCGGCGCCCACTTCATGAACCCGCCGTACCTGATCAAGACGGTGGAGGTGATTCGCGGGCCGCGCAGTTCCGCCGCCGCGCTGGCCGTGGCCCGGGACTTCCTGTCCAGCATGGGCCGGGAGGTCGTGGTGGTCGGGGACGGGCCGGGATTCGTGATCAACCGGGTGCTGCAGCGGATGATCAACGAGGCGGCCCGCATCGCGGACGAGGGGCTCGCCACGCCGGAGGAGATCGACAGGCTCTTCACCGGCTGCCTCGGGCACCGCACCGGGCCGCTGGCCACGGCAGACCTGATCGGCCTGGACAACGTCGTCGACTCGCTGCGGGTGCTCCGCGATCGCACGGGCGACCAGGGTTACGAGCCATCCGCGCTGCTGCTGGCCAAGGTCGCCGACGGTGACTTCGGGCGCAAGACCGGGCGTGGCTTCTACGAGCACAGGGGGATCAAGTGAGCTCATCCACCGCCAACCAGCACACCCTCAGCCCGGCATCGATCCGCGGCCAGCTCACCGCCTTCCTGGAGCGGCAGACCAAACGGGACATCGAGCCGGACCTCGACATCTTCGCCGCCGGCCTGGTCTCGTCGCTGTTCGCGCTGGAGCTGGTGGTGCACATCGAGTCGACGTTCGACGTCACCATCGGCGGCCCCGACCTCCGGCTGGACAACTTCCGGACTGTCGACCGGATGACCGAGCTGGTCCTGCGACTGCGTGGGGAGTCCGATGACTGAGCGGTGGTCCGAGGCGGCGGCGCTGGTCGCCGCCGCCGTCGGCGATCGCGCGGAGACCTGGGACCGCACCGGCCGGATTCCGCTGGAGACCCTGCGCGAGCTGGGCACCAAGGGGGTGCTCTGCGCGCAGATCCCCCAGGAGTACGGCGGCCTCGGCCTGTCCAGCCTGGACAACGGCGAGCTGACCGCCGCCACCGGGGCCCGGTGCAGCTCGCTGCGGAGCGTCCTCACCTCTCAGGGCATGGCGGCGTGGACCGTCCTGCGCCTCGGCTCGGCCGCCCAACGGCGTACCCACCTGGCCGCGTTGACAAGTGGCAGCCTCGCTGGGGTCGCCTTCAGCGAGCCGCAGGCGGGCAGCGACCTCTCCGCGATGAGCACCCGGATCAGCGAGGACGGCTCCGGCCTCAGGATCGACGGGCGGAAGGTGTGGATCACCGTTGGCGCCTACGCCGACCTGCTGGTGGTCTTCGGCCGGTTCGGCGACGATGCGGCGGCGGTGCTGGTGCCGACGGACGCGCCGGGCGTGCGCGTCGAGCGGGTGGCCGACCCGCTCGGCTGCCGGGCCGCCGGCCACGCCGACGTCCACTTCGACGGGGTGCGCCTGCCGAGGGACGCGGTGCTGGGCGGGGCGGCCATGCCACTGGGCCTGATCGCCACCACGGCACTGACGTACGGCCGGGTCTCGGTGGCCTGGGGTTGTGTGGGGATCCTCCGCAGTTGCCTGGCCGAAGCCGCCCGGCACGCCGGCTCCCGGGCCCAGGGCGGGGCCACGCTCTCGTCCCACCAGCTCGTGCGGCGTCACCTGGCGGAGTTGACGGTCGCCGAGCAGGCCGCGACCAGGCTGTGCGAGCACGTCAGCAGGTGTTGGGACGCCCGCACGCCCGACCTGGTCATGGCCGCCGTGCTGGCCAAGCACTTCGCCGCGACCCGGGCCGCGGAGGGGGCGAGCACGGCGGTGCAGGTCCTCGCGTCCGCCGGCAGTCGCGACGGGCACCCGGTGGCCCGCGCGTACCGGGACGCCAAGCTGATGGAGCTCATCGAGGGGAGCAACGAGATGTCCCAGCTGATGCTGGCCGACCACGCGCTGGCGGTCTGGTCATGACGGTGGGCATCGGTGCGATCCGCTGCGTCCTGCCGGAGGATTTCACAGCCGTCGCCGCGCTGCCCGAGGTCGACTCGCTGCGGACCGAGGAGCGCGAGTTCGTCGCCACCTGCGGGATCGACCGCGTCGGCGTGTTCGCGGACGCCCCGACCACTGACTTCGCCGTCCAGGCCTGCCAGGAGCTGGGCAAGGCGACGCCGCTGGACCCGGATGTGCTGATCATGGTGGGGTCGCGAGCGCCGGACGTCCTGCTCGGTTCCGACGCGGGGCGGTTGCAGCTGCACGGCGGCTTCGACCGCGCCTTCGCCTTCACGCTCGACAGCCTCGGCTGCACCGGCTCCAGCGCCGCCTGGGCGCTGGCCCGGGACCTCCTGGTCGCTGACCCGACCCGGCAGAGCGTGCTGATCGCGCACGCCAGCCGCCCCACGGGCGTGGACCGGGTGCGCTTCCCGGTGACGGTCATCGGCGACGGCGCGTACGCGATGACAATCGTCCGGGACGGCCGACCGGCCCTGGTGGCGCACCAGCAGGAGAGTGACGGCACGTTCCACGACCTGTTCCAGGTGGACTACAAGCAATCCCCCTGGTACGAGTGGCGCGAGGAGTGCAAGTCACCCGACCAGTACCGGTTCGAGCTGGCGCTGCACAGCCGGCAGCGGCTCGGCCGGATCGTCGAAACCGTCCTCGCCGACGCCGGGATCACCAAGGCCGAGGTCGCCGCCACGCTGATGCAGAACGTGACGGCGAGCGCCTACGGCTTCTACGAATCCCTGCTCGGGCTGCCCATCCACCCGGTCTGCCAGCGGCAGCTGACCGAGTACGGCCACCTCGGCGCGATGGATGTCGTGCTCAACCTGGACCGGCTGCTCGCCGACGGCGACGTCAAGCCCGGCGACCACGTCCTGGTTCTCAACAACAGCCCCGTGGCGGCCTGGGCGGCCACGGTCTGGCAGATCTGACGAAGGGAACGACCGTGAGCCAGACACCGCCGACGGTGAAGTGTCTCGTGTGGGACCTGGACAACACCCTGTGGCGCGGCACTCTGCTGGAGGACGGAGAAGCGACCCTGCCGGACGAGGTGCGGGAAACCATCGTCGCCCTGGACGCCCGCGGGATCCTGCTGTCGGTCGCCAGCCGCAACGACCACGAGCACGCGTGGGGCCGGCTGGAGGAACTCGGCCTGGCCGACTACTTCGTGGTCCCCCAGATCGGGTGGGGACGCAAGCCCGACTCCATCCGGGCGATCGCCGACGAGTTGCAGTTCGCCCTGAACACGATCGCCTTCATCGACGACCAGCCGGCCGAGCTCGCCGAGATCAACCACCAGCTGCCCGAGGTCCGGTGCTACCGGGCCGACCAGGCCGGGGCGCTGACCGGCCTGCCCGAATTCAGCCCGGCGGCGGTCACCGTGGACTCCCGCCGACGCCGGCAGATGTACCAGGCGAAGTTCCGCCGCGACACCGCGAGGGAGGGCTTCCAGGGCCCAGACGAGGAATTCCTGCGCAGCCTGGAGCTGGAGATGGTCATCGACCGGGCACGGGACGAGGACATCTCCCGCCTGGAGGAACTCACCCTGCGCACCAGCCAGATGAACGCCACCGGCGTCCACTACTCCGACGCCACCCTGCGTGGCCTGCTCGACGATCCGCACCACGAGGTGCTGGTGGTCAGCATGACCGACAGGTTCGGCCCGCACGGGGCGGTCGGGGTGGTGCTGCTGGCACGCCACCCCGGGGTCTGGCACCTGAAGTTGCTCGCCACCTCCTGCCGGGTGGTGTCCTTCGGGGCCGGCGCGATCATCCTGCGGTGGATCGGTGACCAGGCCGCGCGGGCCGGCGTACACCTGGCCGCGGACTTCCGGCCGACGAACCGCAACCGGATCATGGAGGTCGCCTACCGGTTCGCCGGCTTCGCCGACGACGGGTGCGCGTGCCTCGCCGAGGTGGGCCTGGCGACGGAGGACGGGGTGCAACTGCTGCACCTGCGTCCCGAGCGCACCTGCGCAGCGACCTCGCTGCGGTTGCGCGCCCCGGCGCTGAGCGAGCCCGACACCCGGCTGCGGGACTGGTCGGAGGTGGTGCCGGCATGACCGGTGAGACCCTCTACGAGCTGTTCGCCGCCTCCGCCACCCGTGCGCCGGACGCGGTCGCCGTGGAGCTGGAGAGCGGCCCGCTCTCCTACGCGGACCTGCACCGCTGCGCCCTCGGGCTGGCCGAGAGCATCGTCGCCCGGCACGGCGGCGTGCCGGCCCGGGTGGCGCTGCTCGCCCAGCGCAGCGTCACCGCCTTCGCCGGCTACCTTGCCGCGCAGCGCCTCGGCGCGGCGGTGACCCCCCTGAACCCGGGCTACCCGGTGCTGCGCAACCGGCGGGTGTGCGACCTCGCCCGCGTGGACGTGCTGGTCGCCGACGAATCCGGCGCGCCGCAGCTCGACGGCGGTCTCGGCGACGCCGCCCCGACGGTGTTGGCGCTCGACGACGACCGGGTCCGCGCGCTCGCCGGCACCGGTGCCGGTCTGGCCGACCACCACGGGGTCCCGGACGATGTGGCCTACGTCCTGTTCACCTCCGGGTCGACCGGGCGGCCCAAGGGGGTGCCGATCCCGCAGCGCGCGGCGGTGGCGTACGTCCGCCACAACGTCGCCCGCTTCGCCGTCGGCCCGGGGGCGCGGGTGTCGCACACCTTCGATCTCACCTTCGACCCGTCGGTGTTCGACCTCTTCGTGACCTGGGCCGGTGGCGCGACCCTGGCCGTGCCCCGCCGCGCGGAGCTGCTCAACCCGGTGGACTACCTACGGGACCGGCGGATCACGCACTGGTTCTCCGTGCCGTCGGTGGTCTCGGTCGGCGACGAACTGGGCACCCTGCCCACCGGGCAGGTCACCGACCTGCGATACAGCATCTTCATCGGCGAACCGCTCACCTACCGGCAGGCCGAGCGGTGGCAGGAGATCGCCCCCGGGGCCGTGGTCACGAACGTGTACGGCCCGACCGAGCTGACCGTGGCCTGCACCGAGTTCCGCCTGGACCTCGACCCGCTGCGATGGCCGGTGACCTCCAACGACACCGTGCCGATCGGACCGGTCTACGACTTCCTCGACCACGTGATCGTCGGTGCGGACGGCCGCGCCGCCGACGAGGGCGAGCTGTGTGTACGGGGGGTACAGAGGTTCGTCGGATATCTGGACTCCGGCGATGATGTCGGCCGATTCCTGACGTATGGTGCCGACGGTGCCGAACCGTACGAGGGCGGTGGCCTCAGCGACGAGCACTACTACCGGACCGGGGACCGGGTGCGGATCGAGGACGGCAATCTCGTCCACCTCGGCCGGTTGGACAACCAGGTGAAGGTTCGCGGATACCGGATCGAGCTCGGCGAGGTCGAGGCGGCGCTGCGCCGGCACGACGGCGTGACCCAGGCCGTCGTCGTCGCGGTCAACCGAACAGGAGAGACGGAATTGGTCGGCTTCTACACGGGCGATGAGGTGCCGCAGCTGCGTCGCTGGCTGCGCCAGCAGGTGCCGCTGCACATGGTGCCCCGGGTGCTCACCCACCTGCCCGCCCTGCCGCTGAACGCCAACGGCAAGATCGACCGGG
The DNA here is from genome assembly GCF_043197345.1 of Micromonospora sp. NPDC049175. Taxonomy (NCBI): domain Bacteria; kingdom Bacillati; phylum Actinomycetota; class Actinomycetes; order Micromonosporales; family Micromonosporaceae; genus Micromonospora; species Micromonospora sp. NPDC049175. Next base: position 1,210,824 of record NZ_JBICSY010000002.1, read on the forward strand.
GGGCGCTGCGGGACTCGGTGGCAGAACTGGCGACGGCGGGCCCGGCGTGACGGCGGCCGCCCGGCTGCGTGCCGCCACGGCGGACCTCGTCCCACCCGCCGGTGTGGTGCGGGTGGTGTCGCTGAGCAACCTCTCCAAGACCGCCGCGCACGGCATCATCATGTCGGTAAGCGTGCTCTACTTCACCACGTCGATCGGCATCTCGGCCACCAGGGTCGGCCTGGCGCTGACCATCGGGGCGGCGGTCGGCATGCTGGTCGCGGTGCCGGCTGGTCACGCGGCCGACATCTTCGGGCCGCGCAACGCCACAGTGCTCGCCATGCTGGCCCTCGGGCTGGTCACCTGCGGCTACGCCTTCGTCACCAGCTTCTGGTGGTTGACCGCCGTCGCCTGCCTGGTGCTGGCCGGCGAGTCCGCCACCGATGCGTCCCGGGGAGCGCTTGTCGCTGGCGTGGTGCCGCCGGAGGAACGGGTCCGGGCCTGGTCGTACTTCCGGGCCGTGGCCAACCTGGGCGTCACCCTCGGCGCGGTGATCGGTGGGATCGGGCTCTACCTCGACTCCCAGGATGGCTACCGGACGCTGCTGCTCCTCGCGGGTGTGCTGTTCGCGGTCGCCGGCCTGGCCTACCTGCGAGTGCCGGCCGTGCCGCCGACCCGCGACACCGAGGCGCGGCCCAGCCTCGTCGTGCTGCGGGACCGGCCCTACGCGGCGTTCGTCGTGCTCAACGCGCTGCTGGTGATGAACGGGCCGTTGCTGACGGTGGCGCTGCCCATCTGGATCGCGCAACGCACCGAGGCCCCCACCGCGATCTACCCCGTCATCCTCGTGATCAACACGATCTGCGTGGTGCTGCTACAGGTACGGGTCAGCCGGGGAGCGGAGCGCCTCGACGGTGGCGCCCGGGCCTGGCAGCGGGCCGGCCTGGTGCTCGCCGCCTGCTGCGTGCTCTTCGCCCTCGCCGGTGGCCTGCCCCTCTGGGCCGCGGCGGCGGCCCTGCTCGCCGGCGCCCTCGTGCACGTGCTCGGCGAGATGCTGCACAGCTCCGGAGCCTGGTCGTTGGCGTACGGGCTGGCCCCCGAGGGCAGCCACGGCCAGTACCAGGGCCTGTTCGGCATGTCCACGCAACTCGGCTCCACCATCACCCCGTTCGCCGCGACAGTGCTCATCATCGGTCTCGGCTGGCCCGGCTGGCTCATCTTCGGCGCGGTCATGTGCGCCGCCGGCCTGCTCGCTCCCGCCGTGGTGCGCGCGGCGCAGAAGGACCCGACCCGCAGCGGCGTTGCGGCGGCGGACGAGCCGGCGACGGTGCCCGACACCAGGTCCGCGGCGGACGAGCCGACGACGGTGGCCGGCGATCCCCTCTCATCCGACAGGAGCTGACCGGATGGACTTCAGCCTCTTCTACTTCGCCAACGACAGCCGCCTCGGGCAGAGCGACAGGTACCGCGTACTGCTGGAGGGCGCGCGCTTCGCCGACGCCCACGACTTCGCCGCTGTCTGGACCCCGGAACGGCACTTCCACCCGTTCGGCGGCCTGTACCCGAACCCCTCTGTCACAAGCGCCGCCGTCGCCGCGGTGACCAGCCGGGTGGCGATCCGCGCGGGCAGCGTCGTCGCGCCGCTGCACCACCCGCTGCGCATCGCCGAGGAGTGGGCCATGGTGGACAACCTCTCCAACGGCCGGGTCGGCGTCTCCCTCGCCTCGGGCTGGCACGCGGCCGACTTCGTGCTCCGGCCGGAGACCTACGCCGACCGCCGCGCCCTCCTGGCGGAGTACGCCGAACAGGTCCGGGCGCTGTGGCGGGGCGAGTCGATCACCGCCACCGACGGGGTCGGGGAGACCCGGCAGGTACGCGTGTTTCCGCCGCCGGTGCAGGCGGAGCTGCCGATCTGGCTGACCAGCGGCGGCGCGGTGGAGACCTTCCGCACCGCCGGTCAGCTCGGCGCGGGCCTGCTGACCCACCTGCTCGGCCAGGACCTCGACGAGCTGGCCGGGAAGATCGCCGTGTACCGGGAGGCCGTCGCCGCCCGGCCCGGCGACTGGCCCGGTCACGTGGCCCTCATGGTGCACACTCACCTCGGCGACGACGAGGACGAGACGCGGGACCTCGTACGCCCCGCGTTGAGTGACTACATCCGCAGTTCGCTGCACCTGATCCTCGGGTCCCGGATGGACGGCAAGCGCGGCATCGACCCCGCCCGACTGCCCCCGGACGAGCTGGACTTCCTGGTCGAGCGGTCGTTCCAGCGATACTTCGACGAGGGGGGTCTGCTGGGCACCGTGGACAAGGCGTACGGGGTGGCGAGCCGGCTGCGGGAGATCGGGGTGGACGAGGTGGCCTGCCTGATCGACTTCGGGCTGCCGGACAAGACGGTGTTGGCCGGGCTGGACCAGCTCAACGAGCTCCGGTTGCGGTTCGCCACTGCCTCCCGCTGACCGACATGGCCGCACGGGGGCGACCGAAGGCCGAGCTGATCCTCTCCGAGCGCGAGCGCCGGACGCTCGAGGAGTGGGCGGCATGGACAAGCGGGGATCGCCTCGCCCTGCGCGCACGGATCGTGCTGGCCAGTGCCGAGGGGCTGTCCAACAAGGATGTCGCCACGAAGGTGGAGGTGGGGCCGCACACGGCGGGCAAGTGGCGGGCCCGCTTCGTCGACAGGCGGCTCTCCGGTCTGCGCGACGAGCCGCGCCCAGGAGCCGGCCGGCGGATCACCGCGGCGCAGATCGACGCGGTGGTGACCTGGACGCTCCAGACGGCACCACCGGCCGGGGCCGGGCTCTGGTCGACACGAGCCATGGCGGCGGTGGCGGGCCTCAACCAGACCGCTGTCTCCCGGCTCTGGCGGGCGGCGGGCCTGCGGCCCCACCAGGTGGCCACCTGGCGGCTCTTCCAGGATCCATGCTTCGCGGAGGCGGTCCGTTCGGTGGCCGGGCTGCGGATCGCGGCCGGTGACCGGATTCTCGCGCTGGCGGCGGAGCGAGGCCGGCCTGGGCCGGACCCCGGCCGGGACCAGGCTGGGCCGGGCCCCGGCCGACGCTCCCTCGCCACCCGGGCCGGCGGCGATCCCCGGTGCCAGCGCCTGCTCGACGTGATCCGCGCGATGCCCCTGACTCCGGCCGCCCTGACCCCGGGCGCGGTCCCCGAGAGGATTCTCGACTTCTTCTCCGCACTCGACGCGCGGGTGCCGCGGGAATGGGACGTGCACGTCGCCTGGGCCGGGCAGAGCGCCCACGAACATCCGGAAGTCCGTACCTGGCTGCGCCCCCGCCCTCGGTTCCAGCTGCATCCGGTGCCGGCGGCGGAGAGCTGGCACCGGCTGCTGCAACGGTGGGTGGGGCGGCTCGACCGGCCCGGTGACCTGGACGGGCTGGCGACCGTGCTGGGCGCCTGGTCCGGCGAGCCGGTCGAATGGTTCCCGTCGTCTCCGGAGGCAGGAGGCGTCTGACCGCCGGTGCCGGGCGGGTGCTGAGCCGGCGCAGCCGCGCCGCAGCCGAGCCGGCGCAGCCGCGGCGCAGCGGACCCGGCTCAGTTACGGCGCAGCGCGGTCACGCCCCAGGAGAAGCCCATCCCGCTGCTCGCCACCAGCACCACGTCACCCGGCGAGAGCGATCCCTCGTCCATGAGTTGACCGAGGGCGATGAACGGGTCCGAGCCGCCCATGTGCCCGTAGCGGTGGTAGTTGAACACCGATCGTTGCGCGGCGATGCCCAACGCCTCGAGAACCCGTTCGTGCATGGTGCGGTCGCCCTGGTTGATGAGGAAGTAGCGCACGTCGGCCGGGGCCAGGTCCAGTGTCGACAGTGTCTCGTTGGTCAGCTCCACGAAGTTGCGCAGGTACGCGTCGCCAAGCCCTCTGCGGCGGCCCCGCCGACGCATCACGATGCGGTCGTCCTCGATGTCGCCGGAGTAGTAGTCGGCCCACGCCGGATCCGTGCGCATCTGCGAGTGCAGCAACTCGAGCGGCCCGTCGTGGCCGACGAGGACGGCGGCGGGAGCGTCGCCGAAGTTGAACAGTGCCTTCGACTCGGGGTCGTGGTAGTCGACAAGCTGGCTCAGTCGGTCTCCGATGAGGACCAGCGCGTGCCTGGCTCGCCCGAGGCTGACCTTGTCGGCCGCGAGCTGCACGGCCGTCATCGCCGCGTTGCAGAAGTTGGACACCTCGAAGCAGTGTGCCCGTTCGATGCCCAGTTCGGCGGCGACCCTCGCCCCCGGTGACCAGAACGGCCGGTCCCACTCGCCGGAGCCGGCGTAGAGCACCAGGTCGACGTCGGCCGGCGGGACGCCGCTGCGTTTGAGCACCGCGCGGGCGGCCTCCGCGGCGAGCTCCCAGGCGGTCTCGTGCTCGTCCAGGACGGGGAAACGCTCGGCGTGGGTGATCTCCAGGATCTCGGCCAGGGCCAACCCGGAAGCCTGCTGCATGTCCCGTACGTCGGCGTGCCCGGAGGGCAGCCGCACCTCGAAGTCGACGATTGCCGCCACGCCACACTCCTCCCGCTCAACCCGCCGGACGGGTGGACCCTTCGGCGAGGGTCCTGATGATCGCGCTCACGTCCTCGTCACCCAGGCGGGCGTCGCGGCCCTCGGCCAGGGTCCGTTGAGCCGCCGCGATCACGCCATCGGGGCGGGCGCCGGCCTCCAGTGCCAGGCGCAGGTCCTTCTCGGCGTGCCCCAGTGCGAAGAGCGTCGGCTGGTGGGAGGCGGCCAGGCGGGGACGCATCACCCCGGTGATCGGAGCCAGCGTGGTGCGGCTGAGCGCGTCGAAGGCGGTCTCCCGGGCGATGCCCAGCCGGGCGGCCAGGCCCAGCGCCTCGCCGAGGAGCACGGCCGAGTTGATGGTGGCGACGTTGACCACGAGCTTGACGGCGGCCCCGTCGCCCAGGGCGCCAACGTGTTCCACGGTGCCCAGCTCGGACAGCACCGGCGCGCAGCGGGCCACGTCCTCCGCCGACCCGCCGACGAAGATGTGCAACGCGCCGCTCTGCGCCTGGGGGACGCTGCCCAGCACCGGCGCGTCGACGAGCGACACCTCCGCGGGCAGCCGCTTGCGCAGCTCGGCCACCGCGTCCGGCCCGATGGTGGACATCTCGACCAGGGTGGTGCCCGGGTCGAGGGTGAGCCCGTCGAGAAGACCGAGCACCGCGCCGGGTTCGCTGAGCATCGTGATCACGAGCTGCCGGCCGACGACCGCCTCCTGGGCGCTGGCGGCACCATGGGCGCCGGCGGCGAGGGCCTCCTCCGCCCGGCCGGCGGTCCGGTTCCAGACGGCGACGTCGTGACCCGCGCGGGCCAGCCGGATCGCCATGGGCAGGCCCATCCGGCCGAGCCCGAGGAATGCGATTCGGAGCTGCATTGAAGAAGTGTAACCGTCGAGCTGACGTTGGGACAACGCGGCAATTACTACAACTACTTGTGACTCACCGATTCAAGCCGGGGAATGGCGTTCACCACTGATTGTGGTAACGTCCCCGGCGTCCGTAGGTTGACGAAGGTGTTTCTCCGGATCCCGGTGCGAGGTAGCAGACAATGCAGATGAGACTGGTGAACCCGAGCGGAGCGCCCGCCCCGGCAGGGCCCTACTCGCAGGTCGCCGAGGTGCGCCTCGGCGACACCACGTTGCTCGTCCTCTCCGGTCAGGTCGCCCTCGACGACGACAACCGCGAGATCGTCGGGCCGGGCGACATGACGGCGCAGGCCGAGCGCACCCTGGAGATCATCGGTCAGTTGCTCGCCGCGCACGGCGCGACCTTCGCCGATGTGATCAACATCCGGACCTACCTCACCGACATGGCCCACCGCGCCGAGTACGCGGCGGTGCGCGGGAAGTACTTCACCGGTGATCTTCCGACCAGCACGACCGTCGAGGTGTCGAAGCTGTTCCGCGACGAGGCGCTGATCGAGATCGAGGTCACCGCCGTCGTCGGCGCCAATTGAGCGGTGGAGCTTCGAATGCGCGTGGATCGCACCGTCAGCCCGGAGTTCCAGCGCGCCGTCGCCGGCATTCGGGTTCCGGAGATGGGCACCGACGTGGTGGCCCCGCTGCTGGTCAACCTGGTCCACCTGCTGCGGCCGGCCCGGGTGATCGAGGTGGGCATGGGTTACACCACCCCGTTCCTCGTCGCGGCGCTCGCCGACGTGCGCGAGCAGGTCGCCGCCGAGGCCCGCGGGCTCGCCGCGAAGACCGGGCGGCACCTCACCGGTGGCCTGCACGACGAGTGGCTCAACGAGGAACCGGCGCTGGCCGCGCCGGCCTTCCACCTCCGCCCGTACGATCCCCGCCTGGTCGCCGTCGACGATCTGTCCAACCCGTTCTCCTCCGCCAGTCGGGTGCTCGAGGTGCTTCGGGAGATGTCCGTCGACGAATTGGTCACCGTGGTCAACTCCGACGTTCGGGAGTGCGCCGACAAACTGCCGGCCGACTACGACGTCATCGACCTCGCCTGGGTCGACGCCTGGGAGTGTCTCTATTTCTTCGAGCACTTCTGGGAGCGCATCAACCCGGACGGCGGCGTGTTGTTGATGCATTACCTCATGACCTATCCGGAGGGTGAGGCAATTCTGCGCTACCTGCGTCGGTTTCAGCAGTCGAATCCAGGAGAACTGGAGATGGTCAATCTGCTGGAGTCGCACAAGCTGACGCAGAACAGTGTGACGATGCTCCGCCGGACGAGCGGGGTCAGCCGCCTCGACTACGGCGCCTCCGGCGGCACCGTGAAATACTCGGCGGCGCTGCGAGAGGCCGCCGAGGAACAGGCCCGGCTCTTCTGACCGGCCTCGGGTGGTGCGAGGGGAACTCCCTCTGATCGAGGGCCGAGAGCTCCGGCGGTCACGGCCCGGTGAGCCCGGGGACCGCGTCGGCGTGCACACCGGTCCAGGCCAGCCGTCCGTCCGGCGACACCACGAAGAGCGCCGGAAAGCCGCGGATCCCGAACGCGTGCCGGAGCGACTCGTCGGTGTCCACGACGATCCGCGTGGCGGGGGCCAGCCCGGTCAGGAAGTCGGCGGAGGCGGTCGGCCCGGAGACCACGGCCACGGTTCGGTCCGGGCCGCCGGGCCAGCGGGCGGCGACGCGGCCGAAGGCCTTGCGTTCCCTGCGGCACCTGGTGCAGGTGGGCGAGAAGAATGCGACCAACGTGTCCGCGTCGTGCCCGACGAAGTCGTGCACTGTTTCGCCACGCGGTAGCGCCTGCGCGGGCACCCCGCGCTCCTCCACGTCGGCGAGCAGTTCGGCGTGGTAGCGCAGTCGGCGGACGAGTGCCACGTTCAACGCGGTGTTGAAGGCACACACCAGCGCGAGCACGACGACGACGGTGACGAGGACACTCATGCGGGCCTCACAGGCGTGCGGTGAACACGGAGGTGATGTCGTTCAAGCGGATGACGACCGCCGCGAGCAGCGACGCGGCGACGACGCAGACCAGTGGGCCGGCGAAGCCCGTGTCGCCGGTCCCGGTGACCGCCAGCGTGCTGCCCGCGCCCAGGGCGGCGACGACGAGCAGCAGCGCGTTGCGCATCAGCCCGGTCCGGCGGGTGGTGACCGCCGCGCCGAAACACCCGCAGGCGACCGTCGAATCAGCGCCGGGCAACCGGGCCAGCCGCCACGAGAACAGCGCCAGCAGCACGATCGCCGCCGCGGCCGCCCACGGCGCGGTGCTCGCGGGAATCGAGCCTGCGGCCACCGCTGTCTCGCCGGCGACGACCAGGAGCGCGAGCACGTCGGCGCGGCGATCCCGCGAGCCGGTAAGCGTGCGGGTGGCGTGCCGGAACCGCGTGACGGCGGCGACGCCGGAGACCTTGGCGAGCACCGACACGGCGAACACCATGGCCAGCGTGCCGCGGCAGACCCAGGAGAGGTGCAGCAGCGTGGTGGTCATCCCACCGGGCCTCCGTCGTACGAGACGGTCAGCAGGGGGATGTGGAAGCCGGCCGGGTACGGTTCGTCAACCGCGGCGCCCTCGGCCTCCACCCACGCGTGCGCGCCGAACGGTGGGTGCCTGCGGACCCCGACCACCCAGGTCGGCCACGTGCCGCGCAGACGGCAGAGCAGCGCCGTGGTGATCGACCGGGGCAGGCAGCCCAGCGGGCCCGCGCAGAACGCGCTGTTCGCCACGGTGTCCCGGCGCGCGGCGGCGGCCTCGGCGACGGTCGCGGGCCGGGCGCCGCGGCTCGCCTGGCGCAGCACCCGGCAGATCTGCGCTGGCGAACGCCGAGCCAGCACCCGCGCGAGGACCACAACGGTCAGCACGACAAGCCGTCGCCCCAGCCGGCTCGGCCGGTAGTCGAGGACCTGTTGGGTGGTCATGTCGTGGCAATCAGACCGGCGGACCGCAGGGCGGCGAGGAACTCCGGCACGTCGGCGGCCATCGCCTCGCGATCACCCTCGAACTCGGCGGCGAGGCGGTCGGCCACCTTCGCCATCTCGGCGTCCTCGAGGATCGAGGCGAGTGCGGTGGTGGCGCTCGCGTTCAACGTCCAGTACTCGCCGGATGCGGAGTCCAGCAGCACCCCGCCGTACTCGGTGGGTGTCCAGCAGACGTGGGCGGGCAGGGTCCAGCTCATCGGCTGTGCTCTCCGTTTCCGGGAGTTGTCTCCTCGTGGGCGCGCAACCACGTCTCGGCGGCCAGCGTCTGGTCGAGATCGTAGAAAGTGCGGTCGTCCGGGTGCTCCAGCGCGGCGCGCAGGGCCGGGCCGTCGATCAGGCCCCGCTCGGCCAACCGCGATCCTTGCGCCAGGTCGAGCAGCGTGGAGCGGTGCCGCTCGGCGCCCCGCAGCGCGGAGATCGAGGTGTCGGCCTTCGTGGATCGCTGCCGTAGCGACTCGGGTAGGACGTCGCGCATGGCCCGGACGATCAGCGGCTTGTACTGCCGGGGCGAGGCCACGTCGGCGGTACGTACGCTCAGACCTGCCTCGACCACCTGATCGTCGAAGTAGGGCAGCGCCGTGGTGACGCCGACACGACGGGAGGCCTGCGCGAGATGCCGCCCGGCGGACGCCCCGGCGTACAACCCGGCCAGTCGGCCGTGCAGCCCGCGGTCGTCCTGCAGAGGTGTCGCGGCGGCGGCGTGGTCCCGCAGGATCCGGCGCACGGTCGCGTGGGCGTCAGGCGTGGTCCAGGAAGCCAGGCGGACCGGTGGCCCCCAGCTCAGCAGCGGGCCGTTGAACCCGGTGCCCTCGGCGGCGAGGGTGTGGACGAGCGAGCCGAACCACCTGCCGTACGAGCGCCTGTCGAGCACCGCCCGCAGGGTCGCGCCGCGTCCCCAGCGATAGGCCGAGCGCAGTGTCCGCAGGTGGCGCAGGGCGAGGCGGGGCTGCGTACGCAGGAGGGTGAGCTGCAGGGCCGGGTCGGCCGTCAGCAGTTCGTCGCCGCCGAAGCCGGTGAGGCGGACGAGGGCGCCGTGGTCGGCGGCCCGGCGCGAGGCGGCCAGAAACCCGGCGCGGTATATCACCGCCGCGGTGGGCTCGTCGAAACGGTCGGCGGGCTCGTGCAGATCGGTGTACGGCAGCGGGTACGCGTCGTCGGCGATCACCTCGTGGGTCACCTTGCCGATCTCGCGGGCGGCCAGTTGGGCCCAGGGCAGGTCGTCGTCGAGTGGGTCGGGGCTGACGCAGGTCAGGCCGATCACGTGCCGGCCCTGCCCGGCGGCGAGCGCACAGAGCGAGGTCGAGTCCATGCCGCTCAGATCGCTGGCGACGACGTCGTGGAGGCCGCCCCGGACCGTGACGGCAGCAGCGAGCGCCTGGCGCAGGCGGGCGGCAGCGGTCTCGAGGTCGAGCGAGGGCTCGGGCGGCTGCCACCGTTGCCTGGTGCGCGGTGCTGCCGTGCGGTCGAGGACGAGCCGTTCGTCCGGCCGTACGGCGAGAATGCCCCGCCATACCGGCTGCCACATCAGCGGCCACGGCGAGAACGGGGTCAGCAGCCGCAGCGCCAGAGCCTCGTCGTCCAGGTCGGCCCCGGTCAGCGCGGCCAGCACGTCGGCGCGATCCGAGGCCAGGGCCAGCCCACCGGCACAGTGGTAGTAGACGCGTCGGTAGCCGGAGAGACTGCCGTGCACGGCGACGCCGCCGGGCGTCGAGGCGAGCACGTGGAAGCTGCCCGGCTGGTCGCGCAGGCTCGCGCAGAGATCCTCGGAGTCGGTCGCACCACCCGCGAGCCGGAGCAGGTCCTCGGTGGAGAGCCGGTGCTCGCCGAGCACGGCGAGACGGTTCGGGCCGAGTTCGGCCGTCACCGCCTCGCCGGCCTCCCAGCGACCCACCAGCCAAGGGCGACCGGACGCGTGAGTGATCGTCTGCGGTACGCCGCCGAGCCGCTCCAGAAGCCGCACGGCTGACCGTGCGGCATCGGTGTCCGGCACCATCACGAACCACGACACTCGCGACGCCAGATCTGGCACCTGCGCCATGATCGCCCCTTAGGCTTGGTGAGTCCGTGGGATCAGTTGCAAACGGCCCTCGGCTTTTGTGTGACGAAGGACTCGCGGCAGTTGGTGAAGAGGCTTCCCGCGGTCTTGCGGGCGAACGAGCCGCCCTTGGTCAGCGTCGGGCGCTGGTACGACTTCTTGGCCATCTCGATGCGCTCCCTTTCCGGTTGTGTGACTCGGACCGACCCAGGCCGCTCTCACCACGGATCATCAAGCGAGCCTGCGTCTGCGGCCCAAGTCTCGGGTCGCCCTCTATATCCGTTCGATACCGCGGCAGCCGGAGCCTCCAGCCCGAGGAGCAACTGGGTCTGGGCCAGACGGCGGTACAGGTCGTCACTGTCGATCAGGCTCTGGTGCGTGCCGACCGCGCGTATCCGCCCGGCCTCGAGCACCACGATGCGGTCGGCCTCGATCACCGTGGACAGCCGGTGCGCGGCCATCAGCACGGTCGTGGTCCGGGCCACGTGGGCGGTCAGATCGCGCAGCACCTGTTCGTTCACCGCGTCCAGTTGCGAGGTCGGCTCGTCGAGCAGCAGCAGGCTTGGCCTGCGCAGGAGCGCCCGTGCGATGGCGACCCGCTGGCGTTCGCCGCCGGACAGCGTCACCCCGCGGTGCCCGATGGGCGTGTCGACGCCCTGCGGCAACCTGCGGACGAGCGTCGTCAGCATGGTCTGATCGAGGACGTCGTCGATCCAGTCGTCCGAGGCGTCCGGGGTCCCGAGCAGCAGATTGTCGCGCAGGGTTCCGAAGAGCACCGGGGCATCCTGTTCGACGTATCCGATCCGGGCCCGCAGCTCGCGCAGCGGCCACCGCCGGATGTCGCGGTCGCCGACCTCGACGTGGCCGGAGGTCGGGTCCTGGAAACGCTCGACCAGCGCGAGGAGCGTGCTCTTGCCGGCGCCGGACGGGCCGACAAGTGCGGTCAGGCCGGTGGCGGGAATCCGCAGGGTCACGTCGGTGAGCACGTCCGGATCCTCCGGGCGGTGGCGCAACGACACACTGTGGAACGCCACCGACACCGGTTGTGTCGCTTCGGCGTTCGGCTCGGCCTGCTCGTCCGGATCCTCGGCGGGAAGTCGTACGACCGCGTCGATCCGGCCGACCGCGGCCAGCCCGGTCTGCAACCCGGTCACCCCGCCGGCCAACTGGGACACCGGCCCGGCCAGGTAGAAGAGATAGAGCAGAAAGGCGACGAGGGACGACACGGTCAGGTCACCGGCGGCGACCCGGGCGCCACCGACGCCGAGCACGATGACGAACGCCAGTTGCACGGCGAGGCCGGTGGTGACGCCGGCCGCGGAGACCCAACGCGCCGCCCGCCGGCCGTGCTGCCAGGCCTGGGTTGCCGCACGGTGCGCCGTCGCGGTCTGCTGCCGTTCGGCGCCGTTGGCCTTGACCGTGCGAAACGCGCCGAGTGCCCGTTCCAGCACCGCGCCGAGCCTGCCCACCGCCGCCTGAGTCCGTTCGCTGACGTCGCGTATCCGCCCGGCGAGCAGCGCCGTGACGCCGAGTAGCAGCGCCAGGACCAGGGCCACCACGCCGAGCAGAACGAGGTCCAGGCGGGCCATCAGCACGATCGCGCCGCCGATCTGGAACACGCCGGTGACGAGATCGACGATGTTCGTGGTGGCCGCGGCGCGTAGTTGGGTGGTGTCGCCGGTGACCCGGGACAGCAGGTCGCCGGGTTCGGCGCGGTCCATCACGCCGACGCGCAGGCGCAGCAGCCGGTCGATCAGGCGGCGGCGGGCGTCGAGCACCACGCTCTCGGCCGTGGCCTCCAGCAGGTACATGCCACCGGCGCCGATCAGCGCGCCGGCCACCAGGAGGGCAGCGAGCAGGAGCATCGGCTCAGCGAACGACGTGCCGCCGGTCACCCCGTCGAGAAGGCGCTTGACCGCCAGTGGCTGGGCCAGGTTGACCAGGCCACCGACAAACATCAGACCAGCTCCGGCCGCGAGACCGCGGCGGTGCGGTCGCAGGTAGCCGAGGAGCAGCCGCATCGGAGCGCGAGCAAGGCTGGGCATAGGGGGTCCTACCGAAGTGTCCGTGGGTCGCGCGGGCGTCTGTCGGCGAGACCGAGGGAAGCATTCGGCAGGCGTCCATATTTTTTCTATCTTCTCGCTGCCGGACGCGTGCCGCCCAGCGCCGGGGCAGGGTGGGTAGCAATTTACTAATGAGTGCGCCAACCCAACCCGAGTTGCCCGAATTGCCCGGCGCGCGGTGGCGGATCCAGTATCGAGTGAAGCATCCGGACGGGTGTAGTACATCGGGTGCGGTGTATGGTACGTTGCGCTTGCTGGGCATTCCGATTGCGACCTTGCCTGCTGGCATGCGCTTAGTGGATGAGACTTTAGTCGACCCCCCGATTGCGATTAACCGACACCCATTCGACGCGGCTCGCGTTGACGGATGACGGACTCGACGCCAATGTCGAGCGGTCAGGGGCGGAAATGGCCACGATTAATACTTTCAACTGGGTCCCAGCGTAAATCGACGCTGCAGTCTAATTGTATTTGCTCAAGAATCATACGGGGGCTATGCCTCGGCGTAATGCCGAAGGTGGAGGTGGTGCTGTGAGTGAGCTGCAGTTTCGTGTGTTAGGACCGGTGGAGGTGTGGCGTGACGGACATCGCGTCATGTCGTCCGGGTCGAAGATCGCGACCGTTGTCGCCGCCCTTCTGCTGGCGCGGGGAAAGGTGGTGCCGCACGCGGAGTTGAGTTCTCTGCTGTGGGGCTGGAAACCGCCGGCGACAGCCGACGCGCAGATCTACACCTACGTGTCACGCTTACGCAAGAGCCTCTGCTCCGAAGTCAGGATTGTGCGCGAGCACGCGGGCTACGTGCTCGACATTGGCGATTCATTCGTTGACCTGTTCGCTTTCGAGAATCTGGCCGCGCGGGGTGCCGAGAGGTTGGCCGAGGGCAATCGCGCGGCTGCGGTGATTGATTTACAGAATGCTGTTTCGCTGTGGCGCGGGCCGGCTTTGGCGAACGTGACCGAGGCACTGGCGGAGCGGCATCGGCCCTGGTTGGACGAGGCGTACACGCTTGCGTGTGAGCGCAAGGCCACGGTCGAGCTCGACCTGGGCGTCAGCCTCGGGCTCATCCCAGAACTCACCGAACTGGTGGCGCGTTATCCGCTACGCGAGCAGTTCCGAGCCCAACTGGTGCTCGCGCTGCACCGTACGGGCCGCCGCTCCGAGGCTCTGGTCGCCTACGACCAGGCACGCCGGGAGCTTTCCGAGCAGTTGGGGGTGAGCCCGGGCGAGGCGCTCACCCGAGCCCACCAAGAGGTTCTGATCAGCGACGCGCCCGCGGCGCTGATCCCGGCGCATCCGGAACCACTGAGCGTCGTCGCGGGGCCGGCCCCGGTGACGCTGCCACCGGACGAGCCGTACTTCGTTGGCCGGACGAACGAACTGGCCGCGCTGGAGAAGCTGCTCACCGCCGACCGGGCCACGATCAACGGCCCCCGCCAGGTCGTGCTCACCGGTGCTGTCGGCACCGGCAAGACCGCGCTCGCGGTGCGGGCCGCCCACCGATGCGCCGACGCGTTCGTCGGCGGCACCGCGTACGCCTCGCTCACCGACGCGAACGGCGCACCGCTGCCCGCGCCCGCGGTGCTCAAACGCCTGCTGTACGGGTTGGGGTGGAGCGTCGAACCGGCCTGGAGCGCCGAGGAACTTGCTCTGCGGTTCCGTGCCGTGACCGCGCGCCGCCCGGTGTTGATCATCCTTGACGACGTCGGGACGGACACCGACCTCAGCGCGTTCACCCCGAACCATTCGTCCGCGACGGTGTTGCTGATCAGCCGCTCGCACCTGATGGTCGCCGGCTGGCGGGACGCGATCTCCCTCAAACCGATGGGGATGGTCGAGGGCATGGTGCTGCTCGCCGCGATGGGCGGAGAGGAGCGCATCCTCGCCGACCTGGCCGCGGCCCGGGCCGTCGTCGAGTTCTGCGACGCGCTGCCGGCCGTGTTACGGGTCTGCGGCGCCCGGCTGGCCGCCCGTCCACTGTGGCCCGTACGCCGGCTCGCGCATCGCCTCGCCGACCCGGCGCGCCGTCTCGACGAGCTGTCCCTCGGTGACGAGTCGCTGCGTCGGCACCTGCTGTCGGCCTTCCGGTCGCTGCCGGACACGGCCCGGCGCAGCCTGTCGATGCTCGAGGATGTCGGCCCGGACCCGTTCACCGCGACCTCCCTGCGCCTGCCGGGCATCCCGAAGGCCGAGGCCGAGCAGGTTCTCGACATGCTGGTCGAGGCCCGGCTCGTCGAGGAGGTGGCCGTCAACGAACTCGGCGGCGGCCAGTTCCAGATGACCGGGTTGATGCGGCTGCTCGCCTTGGCGACGGCCCGCGCCGCGAGCTGACCACCGGGCGGGAGCCAGCCGAGGTGCCCGGGGTGGCCCTCTCCGTCAGTCGGCGGCGAGCCGTCGCATCAGCACCGCGTGCCCGCGTCCCGATTCGGTGAAGCCGAGCCTGCGGTACAGCGCCAGCGCCGGGTGGTTGGTGTCGCTCACCTGGAGTCGCAACCGGCGGTAGCCCGATGACCGGGCCTGGTGCAGGGCCCGCACGATCATCGCGGTGGCCAGGCCGTGGCGGCGCCAGGGCTGTCGGGTGCCGAGGCAGTGCAGCAGCGCGGTCGGCTCGTCCGTGCCCTCGTCGGCGAGCGCGAACAGGAAGGCCGCGACCGGGTTGTCCGCCCGGCCCTCCTCGGCGAGCAGCAGGCAGGAGAGGTCCGGCAGGAACCGCGGGTGCGCGACGGCATGCTGCGGCCACGTGCGCTGGTCCGGCCGGACCGCCGCCGGGCTGTCCGCGTAGGCCTCGTTGTGGGCCAGCCGGGTGAGTTCCTCGTACCGCGCGTCGACGGGCTCCAGCACCAGACCGGGCGGCAACGCCACGGTGGGCGGCGACTCCGGCACCGCCAGGACGAGGTCGCGTTCGTGCCGGGCGGGCGTGAAGCCCTCCTCGACAAGCAGCCGGTGCCCGGCCTCGTCGTTCTCGGCGCACCGGGTACCGAGCACGGCCGCCCGCGCCGTTCCGCCGGTCCGCCGCAACCGCTCGGCCCGTTCGACGAGCCACCGGTGCAGCTCCGTGCGGACGTCGCCCCGCAGGTCGGGATGGGCCACGGCGGTCAACCGGAGCCGACGTACGCCATCGACCTCCCCCATGTCGGCGACCTCCGCGTACGCGGCGACGGTTCCGTCGTCGGCCACGCCGACAAGCGTGTGCCGAGCAAGGTCGGGCCCGAGAGTCGCCAGCCGCAGGTGGACGCCCTCGGGGCGTTGATCGAGGCCGACGGGCGCGCTCGCCTCGGCCCGTCGAAAGAGAGCCGCCAGCGGCTCCGCGTCGTCCAGGGTGGCCGACATCCAATTGAGGATCTTCATCGATGGGCATCCTATCCAGGTGGGGCCCAGGATGGGATCGACCGCGGGCCATCGACCGAACGCCCGAGGACATCGAGTGTCTAGGATCTCCTTCATGCCCGGATACCGCGACTTTCAGTCAGGCCTGAGATTCCTGCCGACGCTGGTCATCGCCCCCGACGGTAGCCAGATCGCCTACGTCGACGACCGAAACGGCCAGTTCAACCTGGTCACGCAGTCACTGTCGGACGGCGCCACGCGTCGGCTGACCGCCAACACCGACTCGACGGTCCGCAGGGTTGCCTGGCACCCCGGCGGCGAATGGCTGTTGTACCTGGCCGATGACCACGGGGATGAGAAGACGCAACTGCACCGGATTGCCGCCGACGGCGGGGACCCGGTGCGGCTCACCGACGTGCCGGACGTGCAGTTCTCCGCGGCCGAAGGCGATCCGTTCTCCCCCGACGGCAGGTTCGTCGCGTACTGCGGCAACGATCGGACCCCCGCCGACCAGGACGTGCTGGTCCTCGACGTGGCGTCCGCCGAGGTGCGCCGGGTGTACGCGGGCGGTGGCAGGACGTTTCCCGGCTACTGGTCTCCCGACGGGACCAGGCTCACCGTCGCCGAGTGGCGGACCACGAACAGTGACCACCTCGTGTACGTGGCGTCCCTGGACGGCGCCGAGCCCCGTTCGCTGACGTCGCGCGACGGTGTGGCGACGTACTGGTTGGGGCCGTGGCTGCCGGACGGCAGCGGCTTCCTGGTCATGTCGAACTTCGAACGGGAGTTCACCGGTCTGGCCGTGATGGACGCGGACACCGGCGCCCTCACCTGGCTGGACACGCCGGACTGGGAGGTGCAGGAGGTCGCCCTCTCCGCTGACGGGCGGGTGCTGGTCTGGAACGTCAACGTCGACGGCTTCTGCCAACTGCGCGGTCGTGACCTCGGCACCGGCGCCGACATCCGGATGCCGGAACTGCCCGCCGGGGCGGCGACCGGCCTCACCGTCTCGGCCGACGGGCGCTTCGTCGTGCTGCGATTCTCGACGGCGACCCAGCCGTGGAACATCCTCCTGATCGAACTCGACACCGGCGAACTCCGGTGGCTCAGCGACGCTCGGCCGGTCGCGGCCGACGCTGCCACCTTCGTCGCGCCGACGTTGGTCCGCTATCCAGCCGGCGACGGCCGCCAGATCCCCGGCTTCCTCTACCGTCCCGAGGGTCAGGAGTCGGCCGGTGTCCTGATCTCGGTGCACGGTGGTCCGGCCTGGCAGGAACTGCCGGTCTACATGTACGACGGCTTCTACCAGTACCTGCTCGCGCACGGTGTCGGCGTCTTCGCCCCGAACATCCGCGGTTCTCTCGGCTATGGCCGTGCCTACTCGGACCTGGTGAACCGTGACTGGGGAGGCGGAGATCTGACGGACCTCGCCGACGCGGTGGCCTTCCTGCGAAGCCAGGAGTGGGTCGATCCGGCCCGCATCGGGATCATGGGCGCGTCGTACGGTGGCTTCGCGGTCCTGTCCTGCCTCAGCCGGCTGCCGGAGCTGGACTGGGCCGCAGGCGTCGACCTGTACGGGCCGAGCAACCTCGTCACCCTGGCGAAGGCCTCGCCTCCGACGTGGCGTTCGCTGGTGGCCGCGGTGATCGGTGACCCGGAAGCGGATGCGGACCGGCTGATGGCCCGCTCACCGGTCACCCACGCGGACCAGATCCGGGCGCCCTTGCTGGTCATCCAGGGGGCCAACGATCCCCGGGTGCCCCAGCACGAGAGCGATCAGATCGTGCAGCGGCTGCGGTCGCGTGGGGTGGAGGTGCGGTACGAGATCTTCGCGGACGAGGGGCACGGCCTGCTCCGCCGGGACAACCAGGCCAAGGCCTTCGCGGACGCGGGCGAGTTTCTGGTCAAGCATCTCGGTCACTGACGCCGGCTCGGTCGGCCGACGGCACGCCCACAGGTGAGGCGCGACCGTCGGCCGACCGGGTCATCCGACCTGGCCCCCGACCACGTGCTCAGACTGGCCGACGCGCGGAGGCTCGTTGGGCCTCGGTGCAGCTGCTCAGCGCTCCGGCGCGCACCAGTCGCAGCTCACCGAACCGTCGACTCGGGGATTCGTCCCCGTCGCCGACGTCGAGGCCATCTGCGGAGCGGAGACGGACAGGGCCACGGCGAAAACAGCTGCCACGGCAGCGATGTGCTTCCTCAAAACTGCTCTCCAATGCCGATCACCAAATGGACGGCAGAATCCTAGCGTCTATGTCATCGACCGTGGGGCCCATTGATGCCCGACAGGTCATCCATCGTCGCCAAAGAGATCACGAACAGTCCGCAGCACAAACGATTCCACGATCGAG
Organism: Micromonospora sp. NPDC049175; assembly: GCF_043197345.1. NCBI lineage: Bacteria > Bacillati > Actinomycetota > Actinomycetes > Micromonosporales > Micromonosporaceae > Micromonospora > Micromonospora sp. NPDC049175. Next base: position 1,228,962 of record NZ_JBICSY010000002.1, read on the forward strand.
GGCGTCGGCTGCTGGATCAGCCGCAGCGCCTCGTCGAGCGACGCCCGCGCCTGCGGGATGCGACCCGCCCGATGGTGGCAGATGCCAAGTCCGCGCAGCACCTGGGCCTGCCCGTGCCGGTCGCCGAGGACTGCGGTGATCTGCAGGACGTGGTCGAACAGTGGGGCCGCCTGCTCGTGAGCGCCCGCCGCCAGTAGGCACATACCCTGCCAGAACAGCGCTTGCCCGCGTGCCATCGGCGCGGGACCGATCGTGTCGTACAGCGCGAGGGACTTGTCCAGGTGCACCTTGGCGCCGTCCCGATCACCGAGATCCAGGTAGGCCTGCCCCATGCCCCGCAGGACGAAGGCGGCACCGCCCACGTCGGTGTCCCGCAGACCCTCAAGCGCCAACGAGTACCGATCCAACGCCCCGTCCGGCTGGCCCCGGAAACGCATCACCATGGCGAGGTACGCATCCACCACCGCCACGCCGTGGACGTCGCTGATGTCGTCGAATAGTCGCCTGGCATGTGTGAGGTAATCGTCGGCCTTGTCGATTTTCTGGCGGTCGAGGCTCAACATCCCCAACCGGTAGGAAATAGCCGCCTGCCCCCGAATGTCGTTCCCCGCGACCGCGCTCTCCCAGGCGACATCGAGGACGCGTTGCCAGTCGTCGTACTGCCGGCGCAACGGAAACAGCGGGGACACCGTGCAGGCGAGATCCCAGGCGGTTTCGGCGAGCCCGTCGCGGGCCGCTCGGTTGATGATCGACACGATGGTGGGGCGTTCCACGTCGAACCAGCCGAGCAGATCGGTCGCCGACGAGCCGACGAGAACCTCGTCGACCTCCCACCGTGGCGTCCCGCCCTGGATGGTGAGGCTGAGCCCGCCGTACAGCGTGTGGATGAGCCGCTCGATGATGCTCAGCGCGGCGCCGAAGGCCCGGCCACGTGCCGCGCTCAGCTCGCCGGGAGCGGCCTCCGGCAACGCCCGCTCCCGGGCGAAGAGGCGCACGAGGTCGTGCAGGCGGTAGCGCGGCTGACCGGACGAGTAGTGGCCGGCGAAGTCCAGCAGTTGGGCATCGATGAGCTGTTCCAGCAGCTCCTGTGCGGTGTCGGCAGTGGTGTCCAGCAGCGCGGCGGCGAGCCAGTCGCTGACCTCGGCGACCTCGATGTCGCCGAGACGGCGCAGCAGCGTCCGCGCCGCCGGGCTCAGCACCTGGTAGCTGAGTGCCAGGCTGGCGCGGACGTCGAGGTGACCGTGCGAGAGCCGGTCCAACCGGCTGCGCTCGTCGTCGAGCATCTGGACGAGCCGGTCGACGGTCCAGTGTGGTTTGGCGGCCAGCTTCGCACCGACGATCCGGATCGCCAGCGGCAGGTACGCGCAACGGCTGAGCAGGGCGGTGGCGGATGCCCCGTCGAGCATCCGGCCCGGGCCGGCGATCCGGGTCAGCAGGAGCGCGGAATCCGCCGCGTCCATCACCTTGAGCGCCACGGTCTGTGCGCCGAGGATGGCGCCCAGCCGGGCGCGGCTGGTGACCAGGACGCCGCACGACGTGCTGCCGGGGATGAGGGCTGACAACTGGTCGTCGGCGGCGGCGTTGTCCAACAGGAGCAGCAGCCGCCGATCCGCGAGCAGATCCCGATAGAGGTCCGTCCGCTCGTCCAGGGTCGCGGGCAGGTGGAGCCCGTCGACGCCGAGCGCACGAAGGAACCGACCCAGCACCTCGAACGGCGCCAGGCCCCGATCGCTGTCCGCGCCACGCAGGTTGACGTAGAGCTGTCCGTCCGGAAAGGAGCCGACCAGCCGGTGCGCGACGTGGATGGAGAACGCGGTCTTGCCGACACCGGCAGGCCCGGACACCACCGCGATCCGGGCGCCGGCGCCCGGACGTAGCAGGATCTTCTCGATCCTGGCCAGCTCGGACTGCCGCCCGGAGAAGTCGGCGATGTCAGCGGGAAGGTGCCGCGGCGTGCTGAGTTGGAACCCGGCCCGGGAGCTTCGTCGCTGCCCGTCCGGAGGGGGCGGCGACTGGGTGGAGGCGACAGCCGCCCGGCTGCCGTCGGTGTCCGCCGGGCCATCGGCGCCCCGCAGTACGGCGAGGTGGATCGCCTGTATCTCGGCCGACGGGTCGGTGCCCAGTTCGTCTCGCAACCACCGCCGCCACCTGTCGAACGACGTCAGCGCCTCGGGGCCTCGTCCCGACCGGGCCAGGGCCTGGATCATCTGACCGACCAGCCGTTCCCGGGTGGGATGCCTGCCGGCCAACTCGACGACGTCGTCGACGATGTCGCGGTGGTTGCCGAGCCGGAGCTCGACGTCGAAGAGGTCCTCGTTCGCGGTCAGGCGCAACGCTTCCAAGCCCTGGGCCAGGTCCGCCTGCCCCTCGGCCGGCAGCCATCCGCCGAGGACCGGCCCGCGCCAGAGGGCCAACGCCGACCGGAGGATCGACCGTGCCTCGTCGTCGGAGCCCCGCGTCCGCTGGTCGCTGACCAGGTTGCGGAAGAGTTGGGCATCGACCTGCTCGGGTGACACCCGCAGGCGGTAGCCACCACCCGTGGTGTCCAGCAGAACCGCTGGATCGGGGTCCACGGCCAGGTCGAGGATCGCACGAATCTCGGACAGCCGGGTCTGCAACACCGCGCGTGCCCGCTTGGGCGGCTCCTCACCCCACAGTAGATCGATCAATCGGTCGCCGGTGACCAGTTGGTTCGCCTCCAGCGCGAGGATCCCCAGGAGCACTCGCTGCTGACGCCGAGCGAACTGGAGCGGAACCCCACGGTTCCACACCTCGACCGGGCCCAGGACCCGAAGCTCCACCACGACCTTCCCGATTCCCACGGCTGTCGATCTGACGAGTTCCGGCGTTGGGAAGAATACGGGAAGGATTCGGCATGGGTGGTCCGTGATTCTTCTTTCGACCGACACGGGGGTGTGGTTGGCCGGCGTTCAGCACATCGATTCACGACGCCGACCGGTCGACAGGTTGAGGGACGACGGGGGCGTGCGAAAAAGTGGAACAACCTTTACTGGTTGTTGAGATACGCCAGCACGGCGAGGACACGCCGGTGATCATCATCGGACGGGGGCAGGCCGAGCTTGGTGAAGATGCTGCTGACATTCTTGTCGATGGTCTTCTCGGCGAGGTGAAGCACGGCAGCGACCGCAGAATTCGTACGCCCCTCGGCGACGAGCGCGAGCACGTCGTGCTCGCGAGGCGTGAGGGAGTCGAGCGGCGAACTGGCCGGGGCGGCGTTGAGGACGCGGGACACGACCTGCGGGTCCATCACCGTGCCGCCGGAACTGACCTGGTAGAGCGCCATCATGAACTGGTCGGCGTCCATCACCCGGTCCTTCAGCAGGTAGCCGACGCCGCCAAGGTCGTCCGCGAGCAGCTCCACGGCGTACAGGGGCTCGACGTACTGGGACAGGATGACGACCGGCAGGCCGGGGACGCGTCGCCGGGCCTCGATCGCCGCCTTGAGCCCCTCGTCGGTGAAGGTCGGCGGCATGCGGACGTCCACAACCGCGACGTCTGGTCTGGTCGCCTCGACCGCACGCAGCAGTTCGTCGGAATCGCCGACGGCGCCGACAGTTTCGCAGCCGTACGCCTGCAGCAGCCGGGTGAGTCCGTCGCGCAGCAGGAAATGGTCGTCGGCGATCAACACCCGCAGGGGGGTCTCCATGTTCATGGCTCCAGGCTACGAGTCGCGATGGCCGGTTCCGTGCGGCACCACGAGGGGGAGCAGGTCACGTGACGGCTATCGAGGTCCGGGATCTACACAAGAGTTATGGCACCCATAGCGTTCTGCGCGGCGTGAGCTTCACCGCGGATGCGGGCTCCGTGCTCTGCATCCTCGGGCCGAACGGGGCGGGCAAGACAACGACAATCGACATCCTCACCACACGGCGACTACCGGATTCGGGCACGGTGCGCATGCTCGGTCGGGACGTGGTGCGTGAGCGGGACGCCGTCGTCCGGGACATCGCGGTGGCGCAGCAGGAGGCGGCGGTCGACACGTTCCTGACCGGCCGCGAGAACCTGGTCCTCTGTGGCCGGATGATGCGTCTCGGCAAGGCCGACGCGCTTCGGCGCGCCGACGAGCTGCTCACCCAGTTCGGTCTGACCGAGGCGGCGCGCCGGCCGGCCGGGGAGTATTCGGGCGGCATGCGGCGCCGGTTGGATCTGGCGATGTGTCTGCCGGCGTCACCCAAGGTGATCTTCTTGGACGAGCCGACGACCGGGCTCGACACGCCGAGTCGGGCCAAGCTCTGGGCCGCGGTCAACGAGCTGGCCGCTGCCGGGACCACGATCGTGCTCTCCACCCAGTACCTGGAGGAGGCCGATGCGCTCGCCGACCAGATCGTGATCATCAATCGCGGTGTGGTGGTGGCGTCCGGCAACCCCCGCCAGCTCAAGCAGCAGGTTGGCGACGAGCGGGTGGAGGTCCAGGTGGAGCGACCGGCGGTCGCCGCCGCGACCGCGGCGCTGCGTGCGGCCGGATGCCGCGACGTCGCGCTGGACGAGCACGAGGCCCTCATCTCGGTACGGGTGGACGGCGGCGTCGCCGGACTGCTGCTGGTCGCCGAGGTGCTGCACCGCGCGCAGGTGACGGTCGGTGGTCTCGCACTGCGGCAACCCACAATGGATGAGGTCTTTCTGGCGCTCACCGGCAGGAACGAGGAAAGGGCGCGGAATGGCACTCGCATCGCCGGTTGAGCGCAGGGACGGCCTCCGGGTGGTCCTCGCGGACATCGGGGCGTTGACCGGTCGGCAGGCGCTCCGCACGATGCGCTCGCCCGGCAAGTTCATCGGTATCGCCATGAACCCGGTCGTCATGATCCTGGCGCTCGGCCTGATCTTCGTGAAGGCGATCAGGGTGCCCGAGGGTGTCGACTACCGGGCCTACATCGTCGCGGGCGTCGCCGTCCAGGTCGGGCTCTCCTGCATCGGACCGACCGCGATCAGTGTGGCGCTCGACCAGCGTTCCGGGATGGTACGGCGGCTGCGGACGATGCCACCGCCGGCCATGTCGCCCCTGATCGCACAGAAGATCGCGGATCTGGCGGCGGCTGTCGCGGCGCTGATCCTGGTCAGTCTGATCGGCGTGCTGCTCGGCTGGCGGCCCTCGGGCAGCCTCGGTGACATCGCGCTCGCGTACCTCCAGTTGATCCTCTTCTACGCGGCGACCATCGCGGTCGGCATCGTGCTGGGGCTGGTCTTCTCGGACCCGGAGACGATCGAGCCGATCGGGGCGGTGTCGCTTGTCATCTTCTCCTTCGTCTCGAACGCGTTCCTCAGCCCGGACGTCATGCCGGGACCGATCCGCGTGATCGCGGAGTGGAACCCGGTGAGCATGGTCGCGACGACCTGCCGTCGGCTCTGGGGTACCGCCGTCCCTTCCGACGGGTCCTTCCCGATGGAGCACTCCCTCTCGCTGTCGCTGCTCATCAGCACCGGGCTCATCGTCGTCTGTCTCGGCCTCGGCGCGCGGATCCTGCGCCGGGCCGCCCGATGAGTACGACCACTCCCCGCCCCACCGGACCCAGGAACGGGCAATGAAACCTGACAACATCAGCACGCGTATCGCTCGCGTCAGCGCGCGGCATCCTGTTCTCGCCATCCTCGTCTGGGTCCTCGTCATCGGGGCCTGCGTCGGCGCGTCAGCGGCGACCGGCATGCGGAGCGCCACCTCGGCCGAACTCGCCGTCGGCGACGCCGGCCAGGCGGCTCGGCTGATGCAGGAGGCCGGCCTGGAGGAGCCCGCGACCGAGTACGTTCTCATCGCCGGCGGCGCCGCGGCCGACCGGACGAGCGCCGCCACCCGGGTCACCGCCGAACTGGGCGGGATCGCGGACGTGGCAGCGGTCGCCGGTGCCGTGCCGTCGCAACAGCGTACGGACCTGCTGATGGTGCCGGTCGTGCTCAGGGGTGACCCGCAGACGGCGTACGAGCGGGTGGAGTCCACCCGGTCCGCCGTCGAGCGGGTGGCGAAGGAGTTCCCCGCCCTCTCCGTCGAGCAGACCGGCTCGGCATCGATCAGCGCCGGCCTCAACGAGCAGCTCGCCAACGACTTCGCGTCCGCCGAGATCCTCAGCATCCCGGTGACGCTGCTGGTGCTGCTGCTGGTCTTCGGCGCGTTCGTGGCGGCGGTCATCCCACTTGTGCTCGCGCTGACCTTCGTGGCCGGCTCGGTCGGGCTCAGCGCGCTCGTCTCGCACCTGATCCCGGACTCGGGCACCACCTCGAACGTCATCCTGCTTGTCGGTATGGCGGTCGGCGTCGACTACTCGCTGTTCTACGTGAAGCGCGAGCGCGAGGAGCGGCACGCCCGGCCGGACGGCGGAGACTCGGTGGAGATCGCGGCCGCGACCTCCGGACACGCCGTGGTCTTCTCCGGCATCGCCGTCATCGTCTCCATGTGCGGGCTCTACCTGGTCGGCGACCCGTCCTTCAACTCGCTTGCCTCGGCGGCGGTCATCGTCGTCGCGGTCGCCGTCGGCGGCTCGCTGACCGTGCTCCCGGCGTTGCTGGTGATTCTCCGCCGCGTGCTGGACCGCCCCCGGGTGCCGTTCATCTGGCGGATCACGAACAAGCGGACCGAGGCCGCGCCGAGGCTCTGGCCCGCCGTGCTCAAGCCGAGTCTCCGGCGACCGCTCAGCACGCTGATCGTCGTGACGCTCGGCCTGATCGCGCTCGGCCTGCCCGGCCTGCAGCTGTCGCTCGCCGCCCAGCGCGTCGAGGACCTTCCCGCCGGCATCCCGGCCGTCGCGGCGTACGAGAAGCTCTCCGCCGGATTCCCCTCGGTGGGCGCCCAGTTCGAGGTCGTGGTGCGGACCGCCGGGCGGGCCGACTGGGTCGCCGACGGGCTGCGCGGCCTGGCCGAGAAGGCCCGGACGGCCGGCCTGGTCAGCGGCGACGACGCGGTCTCCGAGGTGCGGACCTCGGCCGACGGGCGCACCTCGGTGATCGCGCTGACCGTCAACCACGCGGATGGCAGCACGGCGGCCAGGGACGCGCTGACGGCGCTGCGGGGCACGTACGTGCCGGCGCTGACCGCGCAGCACGACGGCGTGACGGCCGTCGTGGGTGGCCAGACCGCTGCGGACCACGACTACGACCGCAACATGCAGGACAAGCTGCCGATGGTCGTCGGTTTCGTGCTGCTCTTCAGCCTGATCGTCATGGCGATCACGTTCCGCTCACTCGTGATCGGCGTGGTGACGCTCGTGATGAACCTGATGTCGACGGCCGCGGCGTTCGGTGTGCTGGTGCTGGTCTTCCAGAACTCCTGGGCCGACTCGCTCCTCGACTACCGGTCGACCGGAACGATCATCTCCTGGGTTCCGCTGTTCCTCTTCGTGATCCTCGTGGGGCTCTCGATGGACTACCACGTGTTCGTGCTGCACCGCGTCTACGAGGAGGCCCGAAACCGCGTCCCGCTCCGCGACGCGGTCGTCACGGGCATCGTGCACTCGGCGGGCGTCGTCACCGCGGCCGCGCTCGCCATGGCCGCGGTCTTCTCCGTCTTCGCCACGCTGAGCTTCAACGAGTTCAAGCAGCTCGCGATCGGCCTCGGAGTCGCCGTCCTGTTGGACGCGTTCGTCATCCGCGCGTTCCTGCTGCCGTCGACGCTGCTGGTGCTCGGCCGGGCCGCGTGGTGGCCGGGACCACTCTCACGCCGCCGGAACGACACCGGCGTGCCGCCGTTCGCGCCGGCCGCCGACACCGCCGACGAACCCGCGCCGGTCTCCACCTGAACCGGCGCCACCTCAGAAAGAAGCAGACTGACATGCTGAACTTCGACGTGGTGCCGGGCCGCGCGGTGCGCGACATCCTGGCCGAGCGTAAGACGGTGCTGGAGATCGTGCGTGAGGCGTACCTCGCGCACGGCGCCGGGCGGACCAACAACCCGGATTCCTACTTCCTGCGCTTCGACGACAAGCCCGCCGACCGCATCATCGCGCTGCCTGCCCGAACCGCCGTCGCCGACGCGGACATCGCCGGCATCAAGTGGATCGCCAGCTTTCCGGAGAACGTCGAGCAGGGGCTGCCGCGGGCGTCGGCGGTGCTGGTGCTCAACGACATGGCCCACGGCTACCCGTACGCGCTGCTCGAAGCCGCCGGGATCAGCGCGGCTCGGACCGCGGCGAGCATCGCGCTGGCGGCTGCCGCGGCGCAGGCCACCCACCCCGGCGACGGCACCGTCGGTTTCTTCGGGGCGGGCGTGATCGCGCGGACGATCCTCGTCTACCTGGCCGAAGCCGGAGTCGACGTGCGGAACGTCCTCGTCTGTGACCCGCACCCGGGCTCGGCGGCGTCGCTTGTCGCGTACGCGGAAAGCCTGGGGATGGCCGGTCGGGCCGTGCCGGCGGCGGAGGCACTGGCGGCGGGCACTGTCGTGACCGCGACCAACACCGGGACTCCGCACCTGGACCGCGCCCCGGAGCCCGGCCAGGTCTACCTCAACGTCTCACTGCGGGACTTCACCCCCGAGGTGATCATCGCGGCGCAGAACGTCGTGGACGACGTGGACCACTGTCTCAAGGCGAACACCTCCCCGCACCTGGCCGAACAGCGGCTCGGGCATCGGGAGTTCATCACCGGGACCATCCCGGGTCTGCTCGCGGGCGAGTTCCGCCTCGACCCGGCACGCGGCGTCGTGATCTCACCGTTCGGGCTGGGCGTGCTGGACCTGGCCGTCGGCCACTGGGTGCACGGAACCGCGGTCGCGAGTGGCACGAGCATCAGGATCGCCGGTTTCTTCGGCGAAGAGCAGCGCTGGTAGGCCAACTCCATCCTTCTCGGAAGGCCCCACTGTGACCATCATCGACAATCCCGTCGAGTTCAACGTCGACTCGCTCTTCGTTGACCTCACCGCGGTCCTTGGACGTACCGTTCTCCTCAAGTGCGAGGGCCTCAACTTCGCTGGGTCGATCAAGCTGAAAACCGCCCGCTACATGGTTGAGGAGCTGGAGCGCAGCGGTGAGCTGCACGCCGGCCGACACCTTATCGAGTCCTCGTCGGGCAACCTCGGCGTCGCCCTCTCCGTCATCGCGGCGAGTTCCGGGTACCGGTTCACCTGCGTGACCGACGCCCGGTGCAACCCCTCCACCCTGGCGTTCATGCGGTCCATGGGCGCCGAGGTGCACATCATCGACGAGCCCACCCCGCACGGCGGCTTCCTCGGCGCGCGGATCGACCACATCCGTGAGCTGTGCGCCGACGACAGCAGCTACCTGTGGCTCAACCAGTACGCCAACCCGCGGAACTGGCAGGCCCACCACCAGACCACCGGCCCGGAGATCTTTTCCGAGTTCCCCGACGTCGACGTCCTGTTCATCGGGGCGGGCACCACCGGCACCATCGCCGGTGTCGCCCGGTATGCCGCGGACCACCATCCGCGTACCCGGGTCGTCGGCATCGACAGCTACGGCTCGGTGAACTTCGGCGGACCTCCCGGCACCCGGTTCATCCCGGGTCTCGGCTCCAGCCTGGACCCGCAGATGCTGGACCGGTCACTGCTCTCGGACACCGTGATGGTGGCCGAGGAGGAGACCGTCCGCGCCTGCCGCCGGCTCGCCGCGCGGGGCTTCCTCTTCGGCGGCTCCACCGGAACCGTGGTGGCCGGCGCCGACCGCTGGCTCGCCGAGCACGACCCCGAGGGCCGGCTCACGAGCGTTGCGCTCGCCCCCGACATGGGCCTGCATTATCTGTCCACTGTGTACGACCAGACGTGGGTGGCCACCACGTTCCCGGCCCTGGACCAGCCCGTGCAAGTCGTCGAGGAGATGGCCGGATGACCACACCCACCGCACTACCGTTGACCAGCACCCAGTACGGCATGTGGCTGGCCGAGCGAGCCGCGCCGGGCAACCCCGCGATGATCGTCGGCGGCCTCGTCGAGATGCATGGCGCGATCGATCTCGACCGGCTGCGCGCCGCGGTGCACCGCACCATCCACGAGGCCGACGCGCTGCACGTCGGGTTCGAGCTGCGCGACGGCGTTCCCGTGCAGGTGCCGCACTCGCGGGACGACTGGGTACTCGAGGAGTTCGACCTCTCGGGGCGTACCGACGAGGAACCGGACGCGTGGCACCACGAGCGGCTGCGTACCGGGATGGAGCTGGACCGGCAGACGTTCCGGGCGAGCATCGCGAGGCTCGGCCCGGACCACCACCACTTCTACTTCGAGGCGCACCACGCCGCATTCGACGGTTACTCCGGTGGGCTCATCGGCCGCCGGATCGTCGAGATCTACAACGAGCTCGGCGGTGCGGAGCCGAAGCCGGCGTACACCCCGCTCGCCGGGGTGGTCGCCTACGACGAGGAGTACCTGAACTCGGAGCGGCACGACCGGGACGCCGCGTTCTGGGCGGAGATGGCCGCCGACGCCCCGGCGCTGACCCTCTTCGGCGACGCCGAATGGGAGACGCCCGACGGTGAGCTGCGGATCACCCGCAGCATCGGCGCGGAGGCGGCGGCCGCGCTGCGGCTCCGGGCCCGGGAGCTGAAGATCACCTGGCCGGCGCTCGCCGTGGCGGCCATGGCCCTGCACACCGCCCGCGCGACCGGACGCCGGGAGTTCCTGCTGACCATGGCGGTGGCCCGCCGGGCCGGCGACGCGGTCCGCAACTCCCCGGCGATGTATGCCAACTTCCTGCCGTTGGCCGTCCGCCTGAACCCGTGGGAGGACACCGCGACCCTGGTCCGCCGGATCTCCGCGGATGTCAAGGCGCTGCTGCGTCACCAGCGCTTCCCCGTCGGCGGCGTCCGGCGGGCGTTGAACCTGTCGTCCGCCGACCGGCGTCCGCTCGGCCCGGTGGTGAACGTGCTCGGTTACGGCGGTGACCTGCTCATGGAGGGTGCGACAGCCGAGATCCGCGACGTCTCCACCGGACCTGTGGACGACGTCCAGGTCGCCTTCCACGACCGGGCCGACGGTTCGATCGACGTGCACTGGAACGTCAACCCCCGGATGTACGACCGCCAGCAGGCCGAGGCCCACGTGCACGCCCTGCTGGCCGTGCTCGACGCACTGCGTACCGATGACGGTCCCCGCGACCTCGCCGCGGGTACCGTCGCCGCTTTGGTCGGGCCGGAGCGGCCGACCGGCGGCACGGACCTGCTGACCGCCCTGCGCGACACCGCCGTGGGGGCCCCGGACCGGCCGGCGGTCAGCGACGGGGTGGTCGCCCACGACTACGGGGCCCTCGCGGCCGCCGTCGCCGCCGCGGCGGGTGGCCTGCGGGACCACGGGATCGGCGCCGGTGACCTCGTCGCCGTGGTCGCCCGCCCGACCGTGGAGACCCTCGTCGCGATTCTCGCGGTCTGGGCCCGAGGCGCCGCCTACCTGCCGATCGACGAGAACGCTCCGGCCGAGCGCAACGTAGGGCTGGTCCTCGACGCCGCCCCGGCTTGCCTCCTGGTCCCCGCGGAGCTGATCGGCGGCGCGCTGGCCGCCACTGTCGCCGCGACCGTGCCCGTGCACGGCGTCGGGGAGTTGGACAGCACGACGCCGATCGTCGACATCGCGCGGCACCGGCACGGCCGAAGCCTCGCCTACGTCATCTACACCTCCGGCTCGACCGGCCGGCCCAAGGCGGCGATGGTCGACTGGGTGGGCATGCACAACCACCTGCTGGCCAAGGTCGAAGACCTCGGCCTCGGCCCGGTGGACGTCACGGTCCTGAACGCGCCGATGACCTTCGACATCTCGGTGTGGCAGATGATGGCCCCGCTGCTCTCCGGAGGCACCGTCCGGATGGTCCCGCGCGCGGTGGCAACCCGTCCGGACGCGCTGCTCGACGTCGTCACCCGGGAGGCGGTCACCGTTCTGGAGGTGGTGCCGTCGCTGCTGCGCGCCATCCTCGACGAGTGGGCCGACGGCGCGGACCTGCCGGTGCCACACGGGCTGCGCTGGATGGTCGCGACCGGCGAGGAGCTTCCCGCGGACCTCTGCGGGCGTTGGCTCGCGTCGGTGCCGTCGGTCCCGCTCGTCAACGCGTACGGGCCGACCGAGTGCTCCGACGACGTGACCCACGCGTTCATCGACGGCCCGCTTGACGATTGCCGTGCGCCGATCGGTCGCGCCCTGCGCAACACCCGCCTCTACGTCCTCGACGAGTTCCTGCGACCGGTCTCTCCCGGCGGACGCGGCGAGCTGTACGTCGGTGGCGTCGGCGTCGGCCCCGGCTACCTCGGCCTGGGTGCCCGCACCGCCGCGACCTTCCTGCCCGACCCGTTCGCGGCGCGGTCGGGGGAGCGCATGTACCGCACCGGTGACCTGGTGCTGCGCCGCGCCGACGGCGCCCTGGAGTTCCTCCACCGGCTCGACGCGCAGGTCAAGGTCCGGGGGCACCGGATCGAGCTTGGCGAGATCGAGTCGGCGCTGCGCCGCGTACCCGGGATCACGGACTGCGCGGTCGCGGTGACCGGCAGCGGAGCCGTCCGGCGGCTCTGCGGTTACCTGGTGGGTGTCGCGGATCCGGCGCTGGTCCGCGACGAGGTGGCCCGGCAGTTGCCCGAGTACATGGTCCCGGAGGCATGGGTCCGGCTCGACGCGCTGCCGCTCACCCGCAACGGCAAGGTCGACCGCCGGGCGTTGCCCGAGCCGGAGTACGCCGTAGACGACGAGGAGCGGTCCGACTCCGAGGCCGTGGGCCTGGTCGCCGCGGTCATGGCGGACATCCTCGGCCTCGATCGGGTCAATCCGCGGCAGAGCTTCTTCGAGCTCGGCGGAAACTCGCTGCTGGCCACCCGGCTGGTGACCCGGCTACAGGGCCGGCTCGGCCTGGCGGTGACGCTGGAGCAGCTCTTCGACGACCCGACACCCGCCGCGCTCGCCGCGGCCGGGCCGGCGGGCGCGATCGAACCACCTCCGCCGCCGGCGGTGCCCGCCGGCGACGATGCCGTGGCGTCCTCCGGCCAGCGCCGGCTGTGGACGCTCGAGCAGCTCGACCCCGACGAGGTCGCCTACCAGATCCCGGTGCTCCTGCGGTTCGCCGAGCCGGTGGACCCGGTGTCGCTCGACGCCGCGCTGCGTGACCTGGTCGAGCGGCACGACGTGCTGCGCACCCGGCTCCTGATGGACGGCGACGGCCTGCGTCAGCGGGTCGTGCCGATCGACGGGCCGCTGCTCACCCAGGAGACCGTCCCGGAGGGCCGGCTGGACGAGGTGGTGCGGCGGCGCGTCGCGCGACCCATCCGGCTCGACCGGGACCTGCCGATCGACGCCGTGCTGCTGCGTCAGGCCGGTGCCGACGCGCTGCTCGTCACACTGCACCACGCCGCCTGCGACGGCTGGTCCCTGCGGATGCTCTTCGACGACCTGCGCACCGCGTTGGAGGCCCGCCGGGACGGGCGGGCACCGAGCTGGGCCATCGTCGAACCCACGTACCGCGACTTCGCCACCTGGCAGAAGACGGTGACGCAGGAGCCGGGGGACTGGCTGAGCGCCCGGACCGCCTACTGGGAGCGGACGCTGGCAGGGCTGGCGCCCTCGCCGGGCTGGGACCGAGCCGTGAGCGGACCCGCCCCGACGGGGCCGCGCGCCGCCGGGACCGTCGACTTCCGGCTGCCCGCCGAGCTGCGTACCGCCCTGCACCGGGTCTGCCGGGACCAGGTCGTCACCCCGTTCATGGTGCTGCACGCCGCCCTCGGCGTGGTGCTCGCCGAGCTGACCGGCAACCGCGACCAGGTGATCGGCACCGCCGTGCACGGGCGGCCCGACCCGGTCTGGGAGCAGGTCGTCGGGTTCTTCACCAACACGGTCGTGCTGCGCACGGACCTCTCCGGGCGGCCGAGCTGGCGGGAGCTGCTCTCCCGGGTGCGCCAGGCGGACCTGCGCGCTCTGGAACACGGCGACCTGCCGTACGAGGTGGTGAACGCCATCTCCCGCCGGGTCTCGGACGCCGGCCCCGACCTGATCAAGGTGGTGCTGGCGTACCAGGACCGGGTGCCGCGCACCTGGCCCGGCGCGACGGTCGAGGTGCTACCGACCGGGCAGGCCCGGTTCGACCTCGCGCTGGAGTTCGACGACGCCGCGGGGGCCGACGGCGAGCCGGAGCTGCGCTGCCGCGTCGAGTACGCGACGGCGGCGCTCTCCGCGGAACGGGTGGATCAGATCGTCGCCGGTCTCCGGCGCGCCCTGACCGCGCTCACCGCCGACCCGGACCGACGCGCGGCGGCCGGCCCTGTCGGTACCGAGCTGGAAGCCCTGCTGACGCTGGGCCGGGGCGGCGTGGCCACGGGCCCGAACGGCACGGTGCTGGATCTGCTCGCCGAGGTCGTGGCGGCCCACCCGGACGCGCCGGCCCTGCTCTTCGGCGACACCGTGCTCACCCATCGGGAGTTGGACGACATCACCTCCCGCTGGGCGCGCGTCCTGATCGGACGCGGTCTCGGGCCGGACGACACGGTGGCGGTCGTCGTGCCCCGCTCGGCGGAGACCATCGTCGCGCTGTTGGCGGTACTCAAGGCCGGCGCGGCGTACCTGCCGATCGACACGGACAACCCGGCGGAGCGGGTGCGCGTGCTGTGCGCGGACGCGGGGGCCGCCGCCTGCCTGGTCACCCGGGCGAGCGCGGATCTGCCCGGCGACCGGCCGGGCGTCGTGGTCCTCGACGAGGAGCCGTTCCGCGGATTCGCCGCGGCGCAGCCCACTGATCCCGTCCGCGACGACGAGCGCCGCCGCCCGCTGCTCCCGGAGCACCCGGCGTACGTCATCTTCACCTCGGGATCGACGGGTCGCCCCAAGGGCGTGCTCGTGCCGCACCGCGGCCTGCGGACACTGCTCGACAACCAGCGCGAGGTCTTCGGCGTCGGCGCCGGGCTGCGCGTGGTGCAGTTCGCTTCCATCGGCTTCGACGCCGCGACCTGGGAGTCCCTCACCGCGCTGGCGTGTGCCGGGCTGCTGCTGGTGCCCGACGCCGAGGAGCGTACGCCTGGCGAACCGCTCGCCGAGTTCGTGCGGCGGCACCGGGCGACGCTGCTCTGCGTGCCGCCGACAGTGCTGACCGCGTTCCCGGCCGGCACGGTGCTCACCCCCGGCATGTACGTGGTGGCGGCGGGGGAGCGCTGCACACGTGAGCTCACCGAGCGCTGGGCGCCGGACCATCACATGATCAACGCGTACGGCCCGACGGAGACCTCCGTCTGCGCGTCGATGACCGGCGCGCTGACGCCCGGGACGGAGCCGACGATCGGGCGGCCGATCAGCGGAGCCCGGCTCCGCGTCCTCGACGACGACCTGAACCTGGTCGGCCCGGGAGTCCCGGGTGAGCTCTACGTCTCCGGTCCCCTGGTGGCCCGCGAGTACGTGGGCCGTCCGGACCTGACCGCGACCCGGTTCGTCGCCGACCCGTACGAGCCCGGTCGACGGATGTATCGGACCGGCGACCGGGTCCGGTGGACCGCCGACGGCCAGCTCGACTACCTCGGCCGTACGGACGACCAGGTGAAGATCCGGGGCTTCCGGATCGAGCCCGGTGAGGTGCGCGCCGCGATCCTGGGGGTGCCCGGCATCGCCGACGCCGTCGTCGTGGTCCGCGAGGACCGTCCGGGCGACCGCCGCCTGGTCGGTTACGTGATCCCGGAGTCGGGCCTGCGGATCAGTACGGCCGAGGTGCGGTCCCGGCTCGCCGTCGACCTTCCGGCCCACCTGGTGCCGCAGGCCGTCGTGGAGGTGCGGGAGTTCCCGCGCACCCTCAACGGCAAGCTCGACACGTCCCGCCTCCCCGCCCCCCGCTACGACGCGGAGGCGCCCGCCCGTGCCGGTGGCGACCCGGTCGCCCAGGCGCTTGGCGAGGTCCTCGCCGACGTGCTCGGGCTCGACGCGGTCGGCGCGGACGGTGACTTCCTGCTGCTCGGCGGCGACAGCATCCTGGCGGTCACGGCGGTCGCCAGGGCCCGCGAGCGCGGGCTGACCGTCACCGCGCGGCAGGTCCTCGAACTGCGGACACCCGCCGCGCTCGCCGCCACGGCGAGCGTCGCGGTCCCGGCGGACGCCCCCGCCGAGCACGCGGGGACGTTCGCGCCGTTGCCGGTCGCCAGGTGGCTGCTCGGCCGCACCACGGCGATCGGCGAGTTCAGCCAGTCGGTGCTGGTCCGGCTCGACGCCCCGGCGGCGACGGAGACCGTCCGAGCGGCCCTGCATCGCCTCGCCGCCCGTCACCCGATGCTCTCCGCGTCGCTCACCGACGACGGGCTGCGGGTGCCGCCGCCCGGCACCGGAGCGGGCCCGGCCCTGGCGTCGTCACCGGCCACCGGCGACGACGCGAGCATGGCGGACGTCGAGACCTGGCCGGTGGCGCGCCTCGACCCGTGGGCCGGCCGGATGGTGCGGGCCGTCCTCTGGGAGGACGCGCCCGGCAGCACCGCGCTCGTCGGGCTTCAGGTGCACCACCTCGTCGTGGACGGGGTGTCGTGGCGGATCCTGCTCGACGGTCTCGGCGAGGAACTGCGCGGCGGCTTCGGACCGGACCCGGTCCCGGGCGGTACGGCGTACCGGCGCTGGGCGGGCATCGTCCAGGACCAGGCCGCCTCACCCGAGCGGCGGGGCGAGCTGGACGCGTGGCTCTCCCGGTTGCGGGCGGCCCCCGGGCCGCTCGGCGGTGCACCGCTCGACCAGGACCGCGACGTCTTCGGCTCGGCGCGCCGCGCCGCGCACGACGTCCCCCCGCAGATCACCCGCGCCCTGCTCGCGGCGGACGGCACCGAGATCTCGCACGTCCTGCTCGCCGGGTACGTCGTCGCGCTCGCCGCCTGGCGGCAGCGCCGAGACGCCACCGCCGACGTGCTGTTGCGCGTCGAGGGCCACGGGCGCGAGGACATCGCGGCGGGCGTCGACCTGTCCGGAACCGTCGGTTGGTTCACCACCGAGTGGCCGGCACGGTTCGATCTGGCCGGTCTGGACCTGGCGGCCCTGCTCGCCGGTTCCGCGCCGGAAACGGCGGCCGAGCTGATCGCCCGGGTCGCGTACCAGATGCGGCACGCGGCGGACCACGGGATCGGGTACGGCATGCTGCGCTACGCCGACCCGGAGACGGCGGCCCGGATGGCGGAGCTGCCCGAGCCGGAGATCGGCTTCAACTACCTGGGCCGGGCCGACACCGCGCGTCCCGGCAGCGGGCTGCGGCCGCTCGGCGCGGGCGGAGCCGGGCACACGGACCCGGCGATGCCCCTGCACCACGTGCTGGAGCTGGAGGCCCTCGTGGTGGAGCGGGTCGGTGGGCCCGCTCTGGTCACCCGCTGGCTCTGGGCGCCGGCGCTGCTCACCGCCGAGGACGCCGGACAGCTATGCGAGCTGTTCGAGCAGGCACTGGCCGCCCTCACCGGCGTCACCGCGGCCACGGCGCGGGCCACCGAGCTGACACCTGACGACCTGCTCCTACTCGACCAGGAAACGGCCTCGCTGGACGAGCTCGCCGACGCGCTTGGCCTCTCCTGAACACCCTTGACGGAAGGACTTTGACATGAACCCGTTCGACGATGAGGCCGGCACGTTCCTGGTGCTGGTGAACAGCGAGGAGCAGCACTCGATCTGGCCGTCCTTCGCCGAGGTGCCGGCCGGCTGGCGGGTCGCGCTCGACACCACCACCCGGGCGGAGGCGCTCAGTTACATCGAGCAGCACTGGACCGACCTGCGCCCCTTGAGCATCCGTTGAGCGGCTCCGCGATCGCCGAGATCCTGCCGCTCTCCCCGCTCGCGCAGGGTCTCCTCTTCCACGCCGACCTCACCGAGGACGTCGACCTCTACGCGATCCAGGTGACCGTGGACCTGCGCGGCAACCTGGACGCCGACCGGCTGCGCGCCGCGGTCCAGACGACAATCGAGCGGCACGAGACGCTGCGCGCGTCATTCCGGCGCGACCGTGGGGGCCATCCGGTCCAGGTCATCGCGACGAGCGCCGAGGCGCCGTGGCGGGAGGTTGGCATCGGGCCGGACGACGCCGACGCCGCGCTGCTGGCGTTGGCCGACGAGGAGCGGCTGCGCCCGTTCGACACCGCCGTGGCGCCGCTGCTGCGCTGCCTGTTGGTCTCGCGCGGGCCCGACCGGCACCGCCTCGTGCTCACCCTGCACCACCTCCTGGTCGACGGCTGGTCGGTGCCGGTGCTGCTGCGCGACCTGCTCGCCGCGTACGCCGGGCACTCGGCCGCGCTGCCCCGGACCGGCCGCTACCGCGACCACCTGCGGGCACTCAAGGCGCAGGACCCCGAGGCGGCCCGTGCGGCGTGGCGGCGCTCGCTGGCCCCGCTCACCGAACCGTCCACCCTGGCGGCCGGCGAGCTGCGTTCGCCGACCCGAATGCCCGTCGACATCCAGTTGCCCATCTCGGCGGAGCGGATGGCCGAGATCGAGCGCTGGGGGCGCGCGCACGGGCTCACCCTCAACACGATCGTCCAGGGCGCCTGGGCGGTCCTGCTCGGCGCGCTGCTGGACCGACGGGTGGTCGTGTTCGGCGCCACCGTCTCCGGCCGTCGCCCCGAGCTGCCCGGCTTCGACCAGATGGTCGGCCTGTTCATCAACACGGTGCCCGTCGTGGTCGAGCTGGACCCGGCTGCCACGCTGAGGTCGAC
Organism: Micromonospora sp. NPDC049175; assembly: GCF_043197345.1. Taxonomy (NCBI): domain Bacteria; kingdom Bacillati; phylum Actinomycetota; class Actinomycetes; order Micromonosporales; family Micromonosporaceae; genus Micromonospora; species Micromonospora sp. NPDC049175. The sequence goes on from NZ_JBICSY010000002.1 coordinate 1,247,523, forward strand.
GTTCGCCACCCTCCAGGCCGGCGGCCGTGACCTCACGCCCTACCAGCACCTCGGCCTCGCCGAGATCCAGGAGATCGCGGGCCTCGGCCCGCTCTTCGACAGTGTGCTCCTCTTCGAGAACTACCCGCTGGGTGTCGTCGACGACAGCGCGTTGCGCGCCGCCGGACTGACGATCGAGGGGGTGTCCGGCCGGGACTCCACGCACTACCCACTGACCGTGGTCGTCGTCCCCGGGCAGGGCATCCGGCTCCATGTCGCGCCGGAGAAGCTGGACCGCGACACCGTGGTGCACTGGGCGGACCGCCTCGCCGCGTTCCTCGACGCCGTTCCCGGCGCCGCGAACCGTCGACTCTCCGAGTTGGACACGTTGACCGGTGCGGAGCGCCGGGCGCTGACCAGTACGGGGACCAACGACGAGGGTGCGCCGACGGCCGCGCTGGTGCCCGAGCTGATCGCCGACTCCGTACGACGGCACGCCGGCCGCCCCGCCGTCAGCGACGGGGACGGTGACTACACGTACGCGCAGTTCGCGGCGGCGACCGCGCGCCTGGCTCGGGAGCTGATCGCCCAGGGGGTGGGCCCCGAGGCGGTGGTGGGCATCGCCTGCGGTCGACGCCGAGACCTCGTCGTCGCCGCGGCCGCCGTGGGTGCGGCCGGCGGCACCTACCTTCCTCTCGACCTGGACTATCCCGCCGACCGGATCGGGTACGTGCTGGGCCAGACCCGTCCCGCGCTGCTGATCGTCGACCGTGCTGCCGCGGACGCGGGGGTCCCCGGAGCCGACGGCGTTCCGCTGCTTGTCATCGACGATCCGGAGACCCGCGCGGCGCTGGCGGCCCGCCCGGACGAGTGGCCGGGGGACGCCGACCGGCTCGCGCCGCTGCGCGCGGACCATGCCGCGTACGTGATCTACACCTCCGGGTCGACAGGCCTGCCCAAGGGCGTTGTCGTCTCGTACGGCGCGATCGCGAACCTGTTGCAGGACATGAACGCACGCAGTGGCCTCGGACCGGACGACCGGCTGCTCGCGGTCACCACGTTCGCGTTCGACATCGCCGGGCTCGAACTTCTCGGCCCCCTGCTGGTGGGAGCCGAGATCGTGGTCGCGACCGGCGACGACGTCCGCGACGTGGACCGTCTCGCCGAGTTGCTGCTGCGTCGTGAGATCACCGTCATGCAGGCGACACCGTCGCTCTGGCACACGCTCGCCGCCGAGCGCCCGGACGGGCTCACCGGCCTGACCGTGCTCACCGGCGGTGAGGCCATCTCCGAGCAACTCGCCACGACGCTCGCCGTCAAGGCCGGACGTGTGCTCAACGTGTACGGGCCGACCGAGACCACCGTCTGGTCCACCGCCGACGAGATCGTGGCCGACGGCGGTGCGCCCCGCATCGGCCTGCCGATCTGGCGTACCCGGACGTACGTGCTGGACCGTTCGCTGCGCCGGGTCGGCACGGGCGTGGCCGGCGAGCTCTACATCGCCGGCGACGGGGTGGCCCGCGGCTACCAGGGCAACACGTCGCTGACGTCGGCCCGGTTCGTCGCGGACCCGTACGGGCCGCCCGGCAGCCGGATGTACCGGACCGGTGACGTCTGCGAGGTCGCCCCGGACGGGCGGATCCGTTATCTCGGTCGCTCCGACAACCAGGTCAAGATCCGGGGTCACCGGATCGAGCTGGGGGAGATCGAGGCGCTGCTGCTGGCCGAGCCGGCCGTCGGCGCCGCCGTCGCGCACGCCGTGCGGGACGCGGACGACAACCAGGTGCTCGTCGCGTACGTGGTGCCCGCCGCGGGACCGCTCGATCGGGCCGCACTGACGGCGGTGCTCGCCCAGGGGCTGCCCGCGTACATGCGGCCGAGCGAGCTGGTCGAGCTGGCCGAGCTGCCGCTGACCGCGAACGGCAAGGTGGACCGTCGGGCGCTGGAGGCGCTCGGTGGGGTGCGGGACACACCGGCCACCCTCACCACCGAGCGCTGGGATCCGGTGCTCGACCTGGTCCAGCAGCAGTTCGGGGAGGTGCTCGGTCGCGTCGACGTCCCCGCCGACCTCGACTTCTTCGCCGGCGGAGGGCAGTCGCTGACCGCCACCCGGTTGATCAGCCGGCTGCGCCGCGCGTTCGACCGGCCACTGCCGCTGCGGCTGCTCTTCGAGAACCCCACCCCCCGGACCCTCGCCCGTGCCATCGGCTCGGACGAGGCCACCGGTGAACCGATCCGACCGTTGGGCGGCGACCGGGGGCCCCTCTCCCCGGCCCAGTTCCGGCTCTGGCTGCTCGACCAGCTCGGTGGGGATCGCAGCGCGTACCACGTGCCCCTGCTGGTCACGCTCGCCGGCCCGGTCGACGTGGCCGCGCTCGGCGGCGCGTTCGACGACCTGCTCGACCGGCACGAAATCCTGCGGACCGTCTACGTATCCACCGCCGACGGCGCCGAGCAGGTCGTGCTCCCCTCGACGCCCGGCCGGGTGCCGGTGCGGAAGCTCACCGACCCGCAGGCGGCCGCCGCGGTGCCGTTCGACCTGACGACCGAGGTGCCGATCCGGGCGTATCTCGGCGCGCCGGAGGACGGCCGGTCGCAGTTGTTGCTGCTGGTCATGCACCATGTCGCGGTCGACGCCGGATCCTTCACACCGCTGCTGCGTGACCTGATGACCGGCTACCGGGCCCGCCGGGACGGCGACCCGGCCGTGCTGCCGCCGCTGCCGTTGCAGTTCAAGGACGTGGCGGCCGCCGAGCTGACCCGGGACCGCGGCGTGGGCCTGGACCGTTGGCGGGCCCTGCTCGCGGGCCTCCCACCGGAGTTGGCCCTGCCGTACGACCGGCCGCGACCGGACACCGAAACCCACCGGGGCGGCCTGGTCAGCGTGGCCGTTCCCGCCGAGGTGCTCGGTCGGGCCCGCGCGACGGCCGCGTCCGCGCAGGCCACCCTCTTCATGATGCTGCAGGCCACCGTCGCGGTGCTCTACCGCGCACTGGGCGCCGGCTCGGACATCCCGCTCGGCGTCGCCGTGCACGGCCGCCAGGACGACACCACCGACGACCTGGTCGGCATGTTCGTCAACACCGTCGTGCTCCGCACCGACCTGCGCGGGGTCACGACCGTGCCGGCCCTGCTCGCCCGGGTACGCCAGGCGGACCTCGCCTCCTTCGCCGTGCAGGACGTCCCCTTCGAGGACGTCGTGGAGGCACTCGCGCCGGAGCGGGTCACCAACAGGCATCCGCTGTTCCAGACCATGCTGGGACTGACCGTCGACGAGCGGCCCGCCGACCCGGACATTCTCGAACTCGGCGGTCTGCACACCGGGACCGCCAAGTTCGACGTGTCGTTCGAGTTCGTCGAGCGCCGCGACGCCGCCGGCGACACCCTGGACCTGCATCTCGAGTACGCGGCGGACCTCTTCGACCGGGAGACCGCCGAGCTGCTGGCCCGCCGCGCGGTGCTGCTGCTGGACCGGCTCACCACCGAACCCACGCTGGCCAGGGTCGACGCCCTCTTCGCCGAGGAGAGCGCCCAACTGCTCGCCCGTGGGGCGGGCGACGAGGATGCCGCCGACGTGGACCTCTTCGCCCGGCTCGCCCGTACCGCCGCCGACGAGCCGGCGCGGGTGGGCGTCGTCGACGAGCAGGCCGGCACCACCCTGGACTACCGGGACCTGGAGGTGTGCGGCGCGCTGGTCGCGGCCAGCCTGGCCGAGGCCGGCGTGCCCCGGGGCGGTTCCGTGCTGCTGATCGCCGAGCCCGGCGCGGCGGCGATCACCGGGATCCTCGGTGTCTGGCGGGCCGGTGCGTCGTACACACCCGTGGACCCCGCCGCGCCGACGGCACGATCGGCGGGCACGCTCATCGAATCGGGTGCGGCGGCGATCCTCTGCGCGCCCGAGTACGAGGAGACCGCCCGTACCCTGGCCGCTGGCACCGTACCCGTGGTGGTGCACCCCGCCCCGGACGGCAGCCCCGCGACCGTGCCCATGGAGATTTCGCCGGCCGTGCCGGGGGCGCTGGCGTACACGCTGTTCACCTCCGGCTCGACCGGCAAGCCCAAGGGCGCGGTCGTCGCGTGGTCCGGCATGATCAACCATCTGTTGGCCAAGGTCGTGGACCTCGACCTCGACGACACGGACGTCACAGTCCACAACGCGGCCCTGACGTTCGACATCTCCGTGTGGCAGATGTTCGCCGGCCTGCTCACCGGCGGCCGGATCGTCGTGCCCGCCCGCGCGCGCGTCGCCGACCCGGAGGCGTTGCTCGACGACGCGGTGCGGCACGACGTGACGGTGCTGGAGGTCGTGCCGTCGCTGCTCGCCCCGATGCTCGACTCCTGGGACGCGGGCCTGACCCCGCCACCGCTCGACCGGCTGCGGTGGCTCGTCGTCACCGGCGAGGCCCTTCCCGGGCGGCACGTCTCGCGGTGGCTCGCCCGGTACCCGGGGATCCCGGTCGTCAACGCGTACGGTCCGACCGAGTGCTCCGACGACGTCACCCACGCGGTGCTGCGCGAGGCGGATCCACTCGACCGGGCGTCGGCCCCGATCGGCGTCCCCATCCGCAACACGCAGTTGTACGTGCTCGACGAACAGCTGCGACTCTGCCCACCGGGCATCGTCGGCGAGCTGTACGTCGGTGGTGCCGGAGTCGGCGTCGGTTACATCGGCAACCCTCGCCTCACCGCGACCAGCTTCGTCGCGTCCCCCTTCGCTGCCGGCAGCCGGATCTACCGCACCGGCGACAACGTGAGCTGGCGACCCGACGGTCAGCTCGAGTTCCGCGAACGCCGCGATCACCAGGTCAAGGTGCGCGGGCACCGGATCGAGCTGGGTGAGATCGAGGCCGCGGTCCGTGCGCAGGCCGGGGTGCGTGACGTCGTGGTCACCGCGCCGCAGGACGAGCGCGGGGCGAACACCCTCGTCGCCTACGTCGCCGGCCCGGTCGAGGCCGGGGCCCTGCGCGCGGGCGTGGCGGCCCTCCTGCCCGCGTACATGGTGCCGGCGGCGTGGGTGGTGCTGGACCGGCTTCCCCTCACGCCGAACGGCAAGGTGGACCGTCAGGCACTCCCCGCACCCGCCACGGTCGCCGCCGAGCGGTCCGGACGACCGCCGCGCGGTCCGGTGGAGGAGGCGTTCTGCCGGGCCTTCGCCGACGTCATAGGCGTTTCCGAGATTGGTGCCGACGAGGACTTCTTCGCCGTGGGTGGCGACAGCATCCGCGCGGTCCGGGCGGTCTCCGCCGTCCGGGCGCTCGGCTACGCCGTCGCCCCGGCGCAGGTCTTCGTCCACCGCACCGCGGAGGCGCTGGCGCTCGCGCTCGCGGTGTCCACGGTGGAGGCCGACGACGACGGCATCGGCGAGGTGCCGCTGCCCCCCGCGGTACGCCTGCTGCGTGAACGGGTCGGCTCGGTGGAGGCGTTCAGCCAGATCACGGTGCTGACCACGCCGCCGGGACAGGACCCGGCCGCGTTGGAGGGCGCGGTCGACGCGCTCATCGCCCGGCACGACGCGTTGCGGATGCGCCTCACCGACACCGGTTCCGGGTGGCGTCTGACCGTGCCGCCCGTCGGGGCGGAGGCCACCTCGTGCACCCGTGTGGTGCGGTTGCCGGCGACCGAGGCCGGGCAGGTGCCCGCCGTGGTGGCCACCCTCGCGGCCGAGGCGCGTCGGGGCCTGGATCCGGCCGCAGGCCGGCTGGTGCAGGTCCGCTACCTGGATCTGGGGGCGGACGTGCCGGGGCGGCTGGTCCTGGCCGTGCATCACCTCGCCGTGGACCGGATGTCGTGGGAGATCCTCGTCCCGCAGTTGGTCCGGCTCTGGGCCGGCGACGACGCTGGCGTGTCCGGTGTGCTCACCAGCTACCGCCGCTGGGCGAGTGAGCTGCGGGAGCAGGCGCCGCGGCACACCGCGGAGCTGCCGATGTGGCGGGAGATCGCCTCCGCCGCGCCGGGTGGCCTGGTCGACGGGGAGATGGATCCGCTTCGCGACCACCGTGGCACCACCCGGACCCGCTGGACGCGGCTCACCCCGGAGGGGACCGCGGCGGCACTCTCCGCCGCCGGGGCGCTCGGCACCGGAATGGAAGCGGTGCTGCTGGGGGTGCTCGGTCTGGCCGTCGCCGAGGTACGCGAACCCGGCCCGGTGCTTGTCGAGCTGGAGTCACACGGGCGTACGTCGCTGCACGGCACCGTCGATGTGAGCGGCACGGTCGGATGGTTCACCAGCAGCTTCCCGCTGCGCCTGGACCCGCCCGCCGCGACGGGCACGCCGACAGAGCGGTTGCGGGACGCGATCCGGGACGCCGCCGCCCGGCGCGGCAGCGTGCCACACGAAGGTCTGGGCTGGCAGCTGTTGGCCGGGGCTGGTGTGCACCGGGTGCGGCCGCAGATCTCGGTCAACTACCTGGGCGCGACAGGTGCGACGGACGAATTCGCGGCCGGCTGGTCTCTCGCTCCCGAGCGGGTCGAGAACCTGGCCGACGAGGTGGCCGCGGATCTGCCGCAGCCGTTCGTGCTGGCCGTCGACGCCTCCCTGGAGGGCACCGAACTCGTCGTGCGCTGGGAGTTCGCCCAGCGACTGGTCGGCGAGGAGGTCGGCACGGCGCTCCTGCGTTCGTTCACGGCGTGGTGGGAAACCCTGACCGAGGTGACGGTCGAGGCGGCCGACGACGCGTTCGCACCGCTCGTCGTGCTTCAGGAGGGTGACTCGCGTCCGCCGCTGATCACCGTGCACGGCGGCGTCGGGCTGGCCTGGCCGTACCTGGCGCTCTCGCCGCACCTGGATCCCGCGCAGCGGGTCCTGGGGCTCCAGGCGGACCCGGACGCCGCCCCCGCCGCCTCGGTGTCCGAACTGGCGGCCCGGTACGTCAAGCGGATCCGCGCGGTGGCGCCGTCGGGCCCCTACCGGCTGCTCGGCTGGTCGTTCGGGGGCTACGTGGCACACGAGATGGCCGTGCAGTTGCAGGCTGCGGGGGAGACCGTCGATCGTCTCGCGGTGCTCGACATCTATCCGGCGCACGGTTTCGACGACACCGAGGACGATCGCGGCCTGCTCGCTCATCTGCTCGCGGAAGGTGGGTACGACCCGACCGACCCGGAGATCGCGGCGCTTGTCGACGTGCTCGACGTGGACGGGATCTGCGCGCTCGCCCGTCGGCGCGGCGGGGTGCTGGGGGAGTTCTCCCCGCGACGACTGCGGGCGATGCTCGCGACCATCCGCCACCACGGCGCGCTGGGAGCCGCGTTCACGCCGGGCCGGTACGACGGTCCGCTGCTGCTGGTGGCGGCCGAGGCGGACGAGCCCGCGAGCCGTGGCCCGGTCGACGGCCTCTGGGCACCCCACGTCACGGGCGCCATCCGGGTCCTGCCGGTTGCGGCCCGTCACGACGACCTGATGAGGGCGGACGTGGTGACCGCGTACGGCGCGGACCTCCTGGCTGGCTGGGGAGCGGACGTTTGAGGCGCGGCGGGGCCGGGCTGCCGGCCCCGCCGCAGCGCGCCGATCGTCCGGAGCAGGCTGGCCACCAGCGGATACGCCAGCAACAGGCCGGCCACGACCGCCACCTCGGGCGCGCTGGTCAGCAGCAACCGGGGGTCCAGCGGATAGCCCTGCACGAGCGCGCCGCCGCCGTACACCAGCCCGACGGTGGCTGCGGCGGCCACCACGACCGCACCCACGATGCCCAGCAGTGCCCGTCGCGCCGAGTTGCGGCGGCAGCCCCGGGCCCGGCCGCGCGCCAACCGCACCGCACGGAGCAGCATCAGCAGCGCCACGAGCGCGGCGACACCGTCCACGATCAGGTAACGGCTCCAGAAGCCACCGGCACCCGTCGCGGGCTCCTCGCCCGACAGGACGGCCAGCCCGGCCGTGTACGCGGCCGCGTTGTCCAGGAGGAACGAGTTCTGGGCGGTCAGCACGACCAGGCCGGTGTCCCGCTCCGGCAGCAGACCGAAGTCGTTGTGGAAGCCCGTCACGTCACCCTCATGCGCGACGAGCGGCGTACCCCCGGCCGTGCCGGTGGCGAGACCGAGGCCGTACCCGTCGGTGTGCGGTGCGGCCGCGCCCGCCGGTGTGCTGGTCGCGGTCCGTTGCATAAGCGCCAGCAGGTCCGCCGAGATGACCCGCTTTCCCCGCAACGTGCCGTCGCCGAGCTGCATCCGCAGGTAGTGACCCATGTCCTCGGCCGTGGAGACCAGGTATCCGTCCGGCAGCGCGCCGGGGAACGAGGCGGCCTCACGGCGCACCGCCAGGCCGAACCAGGGCACCGTGCCGCGCACGAGACCCGCCTCGCGGGCCGCGTCGACAGACGTGTAGGTGTGGCTCATCCCGAGTGGCCGCAAGACCTCGGCCTCCAGGTAATCCCCGAATGGCCGCCCCGAGACCTCCTGCACGAGCAGACCCAGCGTCGCGAAGTTGAGGTTGCAGTACTGGAAGCGCTCACCGGGCGCGGACGAGGGGCGCACCATCGCGATGCCCCGGACCCGTTCCTCCAGGGAACGCCCGGTGTCCTGCAGGTCGGCGACGCCCGCCGAGGTGGGCAGCCCGCTCGTCTGATCGAGCAGTTGACGCACCGTCGGCACGCCGCCCGCCCCCGCCGTCCGGAACCAGGGCAGGTGCTCCGTGACCGGCGCGTCGAGTCGTACCGCACCCCGGTCCACGAGTTGCAGCACGGCGAGCGCGGTGAACGACTTACTGATCGAGCCGAGCACGAACGGCGTGTCGGCCGTGACGCCGGCTCCGTATCCGCCGGTGACGACCTGGTCTCCCTCGACCACCGCGTACGCGGCGGCGGGCACCTTCCCGGCGGCCAGGCGGTCCGTGACGGCCGCGGTGACCGTCTCGGTGAGCGGTCGGTGGACGGTCGGGGCCGCGACGGCCGGGGCGACGGGTGACGCGAGGGTGAGCGCCACCGCCCCGACGGCGAGAGTGCGGGCGATCATCAGCGTTCCTCCCTGGTGCCGGTCGGTTGACGTGTTCCATGTTTCCGCGCGCCACGGGGGTGGGTCTGCCGTGCCCGACCCCGTTCCGGACCGGGTGCCAGCACCCATGCCCACCGCCTCTGCGCGTGGTTCAATGGCCGCGATCAGCACGAATGGAGGATCTTCATCGTGACCCCGCGGGAAGACCGTGCCCCGGCCCGGATCGCGTCGGGGCTGCTCGCCGTCCGCCAGGGCACCTGGCGTGCGGCCTGTTCGGCAGCCGCAGTGCTGCTCGCCGCAGTCGCCGTGATCGTCGCCTGCCTGGTGCTTGTCGGCGTCGGCGTCTACCTGATGCCACCGGTCCTGGCCGGCCTCCGCGCCCTCGCCAACGCCGCCCGCCGCCGCATCGGCGTCGCCGAGATCCCGCAACCCGCGGGCCCTGCCTCCGGCTGGTCCGCGGGCCTCACCGCGTGCCGCCGGGCGTTCCGCGCCCCGGCCACCAGGCGCGACCTGATCTGGGCCGCCGGTGACTGGCCGGTGGGCGTCACCCTCGGCCTGCTCCCCGCTCTCCTGCTCGCCGGTGGCCTCTGGGGCCTCTCGGCCCCGCTGACCTGGCGCTGGGCCACCGAGGCCTGGGACGGCTCCTGGTTTCTGTTCGTCCCCCTGATCAGCGACGTCACCGCGGCCCTGGCTGCGGTGGTCGGCGTTGCCCTGCTCGCGGCCGGGCTGGTCTTCGCGCCCTGGTTGGGCCGGCTCTCGGACGCCTGGGCGGCCCGCCTGCTCGGCCCGTCGACAGTCACCCGACTCACCGAGCGGGTCGAACACCTGGCCACCACCCGCGCCGACACCCTCGACGCCCAGCAGTCCGAGATCCGCCGGATCGAACGCGACCTGCACGACGGCGCCCAGGCACGGCTGATGGCCATGGGCATGACGCTCAAGATGATGGAACGCTCACTGGAACGCGACCCCGAGGCGGCCCGCACGCTGCTCGGCCAGGCCCAGGAAGACTCCCGCAAGGCCATGCAGGAGCTCCGCGATCTGGTGCACGGCATCCACCCCCCGATCCTGGCCGACCGGGGCCTGGTCGACGCGGTCCGGGCGCTCGCCCTGGAATGCCAGGTCCCGACCCAGGTCGAGTCCACACTGACCGGCAGACTCGAACCCCCGATCGAGTCGGCTCTCTACTTCACCGTCGCCGAACTGCTCACAAACGTGGTCAAGCACGCCGCCGCCACGGCCGTTCAGGTCACCCTCGCCACCACGCCCGCCGGCATCCGGGTGACGGTCGCCGACAGCGGGCGCGGCGGAGCGGACCTGTCCCGCGGCACCGGCATCGCCGGCGTTCGCCGCCGTCTTGCCGCCTTCGACGGCACCCTCACCGTCGACAGCCCCACCGGCGGCCCCACCCGGATCGACATCTTCCTCCCGATGGCCGCATCGTGAGGGAGGCAGGCGGGGTCGCATCGACGGGGTGTTACTGGTCCAGGGCGGCTTCGCTGGCGGGCCGCAGGGGGCAGCCCCGCAGGGTGTACGCGAGCAGACCGGCCACCGCCAGGGTGCTGGCGCAGACCGTGGCGGCGGTGGTGCCGGCGGGTTGGATCAGCCAGCCGGCGACCTGGATCCGCAGGTCCCCGCTGGGGTCCATGAGGGGCAGGGCCGCGATGAGGGTCCAGGTCAGCGGTGCGATCCACGACATGGCGGCACCGAAGAGGGCGGCGCCGAGGGCGGTGAGGCCGAGGAGCCCCGCGGTGTTGCGCAGCAGCAGGGCGAACGGTTCGTAGCGCGCGTCGGTGACCGTGCTGAGGGTCAGCAGGGCGGTGATCGTGGCGCCGGCGAGGAGCAGGTGCCCGGCGCGTCGGAGCGGCCAGTTGACCGCCGCGGTGCGGTCGAGGGCGTCGTCGGCGCCGCCGAGGGTGGTGCCGACCGCGACCACCGCCAGCATGATGACGAGGCTGGCCGTGCGGATGTTGATCGTCGTCGAGTCGGTGTAGGCCAGCGACAGGGCCCACACCAACGCGATGAGCGCGGTCGCGGTGGTCAGCGCGAGGGGGACCCGGCGGGAGCGTAGGTGGAGCTGGAGCCACCTCACGGCTGGGCCTGGGGCAGGACCGCCGTGAGGCCGTCGCCCTGGCAGTCCAGCGCCGCCTCGCGTGCCGCCGCCATCCGACGCCGTTGCTCGGCCTCCGGGAGACTGACCAGCGCCTGGTACGCGCCCACCAGCAGCTCCATCTCCGCGGGGTCCCAGCCCGGCGGGGCCGGTGGTCGACCGGTCAGCCAGGCGGCGGCGACGATCCGGGCCCGGTACTCGTCGCCCAGAACCGGCCGGTCGGCGCACTCCTGCTGCCAGGCGGCCTCGAGCAGGGACGGCAGGAAGTAGTCGCCGGACAGGTCGGCGCGTCCGAGGCGGTCGATCGAGGGCGTGTCGAAGACGACCGTGTCGGCCGAGTGTCGTGCCGGTGCCGTGCTCCGATCCAGCCGTGCCCAGAAGGTGACCTGCTGGGTCTGCACCGCCCGCACGGGTGCGTTGGGCAGCTTGGCCGCCATCATGGCGAGAGCCTGGCGGGCGGGGCCGACGACGTCCGGCAACAGCTCGGCGTGCACCCGTGTCACGCACACCTGCGGGCCGGCGTTGTCACAGACCAGCTCGATGGCGACCGGGTCGACGACCGCGGCGCCGCGCGTACCGCCGACGGGCAGGAGCGGTACGGCCACCGCGGCGCCGAGCACCGCCGGGAGTACGGCCAACGCGACGGCGCGACGGCGGGCCATGCCCAGCAGCAGCAGTCCGGTGACGGCGAGTGCCACCAGCCACAGTGTCTGGAGCGCGCTGACCCGCGGCAAGATCGTCTGGAAGTCGTCGAGTTCGTTGATGACCGGGACGAGCAGCAGCGCCGAGGGTTCGGGTCGGATGACCGCCGCGTCGAGTTCGGGCTGCCGCACGAACTCGGGGACGAGCCCGAGCACGGCGAACCCGGCCACCGCGACGACGGGTGCGGTGATCACCCGGGGCACCGCCCGGCCGGCGGCCATGCCCAGCCAGCCGGCGGCGATCAGTGCCGGCACACCGACGGCGGCGACGACGATGGTGGCGCCCGGGAAGTAGCCCGCCGTCGGCACCACCCATCCGGCCGCGACCAGACACACAACCGTGTACGCGACCACCACCGTGATCGCGAGCGCGCTGGCGGTCACCGTGGTGCGGTGCCACCGGGGTCGGGCGGTGCTGGTGAACAACTCGCCGACCCGGTGACGGGCGTCGCGTCGACCCAGCCACGCCCCACCGGCGAGCGCCAGCGGCAGCAGCACCACGAGTATCGACCGGGCGATGACCGCCAGTTGCATCCACCGGCCGGCGAAGAACTGGGTGGACGTGAGCAGCAACGGCACGCCGGTCACCAGCAACAGCAGCGCGACGCCCAGCGCCGCCGACCGGCGTAGCTCGATGCGCAGGATTCGTCCGGTCATGCCGGCACCCGCCCACGGTCGGAGCGCAGCAGCGCCGAGTAGCCACGTTCGGTGGCGCTGTCGCCCGCGTCGCCCGCGCCACCCTGCTCGGCCAGTTGTCCGGTGGTGCCCTGCCACACCAGGCGGCCCTCGTTGACGAGCACCACGTCGGTGCAGGCCACCGCGACGTCCTCGACCAGGTGGGTGGAGACGAGCACGCAGCTGTCCAGGCCGATCTCGCGCAGCAGCTCGCGGAAGTCGAGGCGCTGCTCCGGGTCCAGGCCGACGGTCGGCTCGTCGAGCAGCAGCACCTCCGGGTCGTTGACGATGGCCTGGGCGATGCCGGCGCGGCGCAGCATGCCGCCGGAGAGCGTCTTCATCCGCGAGTCGGCGCGGTCGGCGAGACCGACCCGTTCGACGGCCCGTTGCACCGCGCCCGGGATGACCGCCTTCGGCATCTCCTTGAGCCAGGCCAGGTATTCGACGAACTCCCGGACGGTGAAGCGCGGGTAGAAGCCGAAGTGCTGCGGCAGGTATCCGAGGCCACGGCGGACCCGACGGAGGTCCGCCTTGGCGGTGATGTCCTCGCCGAGCAGGCTCAGTCGGCCACCGGCGGGCTGCACCACGGTGGCGAGGGCTCGCATCAACGTCGTCTTGCCGGCGCCGTTGGGACCGAGCAACCCGTGCACGCCGGTGCCCAACGCCAGGCTCAGTCCGTTGACCGCCAGGTGCCGTCCGGCTCGCACCTGCAACTTCTCGGCGTGCACGGCCCACGGATGCGTGGACGGTCTGGTCTCCGCCGCACTGACCATACGCATCATTACTTCTCCATTCGGTAGTGATTCGTGTTGTCGTGTCCGGTCAGGACGTCCGGGGGAGTCCTCCGAGCGGACGTCGTCGGGCCCGGACGAGCACCACGGCCACCAGCGCCACGGTGCCGACGGCCCACCAGGGCGAGCTGCTGTCCGCGAGGACGGCCGGGAGTCGGCCGCCGGCCAGGCTCGGTGCCACCACACCCGCGGACCAGGTGAGGGCAAGTACGGCGGCGGCCCGGTCCACCCCCACCAGCCCGCCCAGCGCCAACGCGCCGGCGGTGAAGCCCAGCGCCGGCAACAGCCAGAGACTCGGGGAGTGTCCGGTGCCCCAGCCGGCCACGGCCAACACCGGGATGACGGCCACCAGGACCGCCAGCGTGCGGCGCAGCAGCAGCGCCAACCCGGTACGCGGCATGGTGGCCAGCAGTTCCCAGGCCGGATCGAGTCGCCGGCTCCACAGCGCGGCCACCGGCAGCAGCGGTGCCATCGGTGCGACGAGCAGCACCAGCGACGGCAGGCTGTGGAAGGTCCGCTCGAACAGCACCGCGACGAGCATCAGGCCGGCGGCGGTGGCCAGCCACGGCAGGACGCGGGCGGCGACCCCGGTACGCCGCAGCCGCCGCCGGCGTACCGGTTGCGGGCCGCTGGCGATCCCGGTGGCGATGCCGTCGGCCACCCGGTCCAGCAGGTCGCGGGTGGCGGGATCGGTCACGTCGGCGAGGACGGCCCGGCAGGCGGCGCAGGACTCCAGGTGCGCCTCGACCGCCCAGGTGGTCGTGTCGTCGACGCCGAGACCGCCGGAGGCGTACTCGGAGATCATGGTTTCGGTGGGATGAGTGGTCATGACAGCGCCTCCCGCAGCGCGATCCGGGCCCGCCGCGCGCGGGTCTTCACGGTTCCTTCGGGCATGCCGAGCAGCAGCGAGGTCTCCCGCACGGTCAACCCGTCGAGGACCATCGCGCGCAGCACCTGACGCAGCTCCGCCGGCAGCGCCTGCAGGGCCCGCTCCAGGTTGGCGTCCAATCCACCGGCGAGCGCCTCTTCCTCGGCCGCCGGAGACACGGTGTCGTAGGTCTGCACCGACGGGATCCGTTCCCGTCGGGCCCGGTGACGGAACGCGTCGACGAGCCGGTGCGCGGCGATCGTCCACAACCAACCCACCGCGCTGCCGGAGCCCGAGGACTGCGCCTGGCTGCCGGCCGACCGCCACACCGCCAGGTACGTCTCCTGCAGCACCTCGGCCACCACGTCCTCGTCGGCGCACCGCCGACGCAGCCGGGTGGTCAGCCACGGGGCGGTACGCCGGTACAGTGCGTCGAAGGCACGCCGGTCGCCGCGGGCGACGCGGCGGAGCAACTCACCCTCGTCCAGTCCGTCCAGACTTCGTCTCACGACAGGCAAGACGACGCGACCCTCCCCTCCGGTTCTGACCTGACAGTGACCGCCGTCACATTCTGGCCGCGTTCGGGTCGGGCCGACGCGGCGTGACACCCCCCACAGCGGGAACGTCCTCCGGGTTCCGGGCGTTGCCGACACACGCCCGGGCAGTTGCGGACGCGCTGACGCCGTGACGACGTACAAGCTTCCGCAGAGAGATCGAGATGATGAAACAGTTGGTGGACCAGACCGGACCGGACACCCCTGCGGCACCACCGGACACCCCCGCCGAGGTGCTGCCCGGTGACCTGATGACCAACTGTCAGCGTGTGCAACTCGTCCTCGTGCTGGGTGCGTTGATCGCCATCGGGCCGCTGACCATCGACATGTACCTGCCCGCGCTGCCCGCCATCACGGCAGGGTTGCAGACCACCGAGACCGCCGTGCAGTTGACGCTCACCGGCACGCTTGTCGGCCTCGCGCTGGGCCAGTTGCTGATCGGGCCGCTCTCCGACGTGGTCGGGCGGCGGGTGCCGCTGCTGGCCGGGCTGGCCGCGCACATCGTGGCCTCCGTCCTGTGCGTCTTCGCACCCAACATCGAGGTGCTCGGCGGGCTGCGCGTCCTCCAGGGGCTCGGTGTCGCCGCCGCCACCGTGGTCGCGACGGCAGTGGTCCGCGACCTGTTCAGCGGCGCCTCGTTCGCCCGGATCTTCTCCCGGCTGATGCTCGTCATGGGCCTGGCGCCCATCCTCGCGCCGACGCTCGGCAGTGGCCTGCTGAGCTGGACCGACTGGCGGGGCGTCTTCGCGGCGTTGGCGGTGCTGGGCGCGCTGCTGATCGTCGTGGCCGCGCTCCGGCTCCCGGAGACCCTCCCGGTGGCGCGTCGCCGGCACGGAGGGATCGGTGCGACCCTGCGCGACTACCGGGGGCTGCTCAACGACCGGGCGTTCGTCGGGCTGGTGCTCGTCGCCGGGCTGGCGATGGCGGCCCTGTTCGCGTACGTCTCGGGATCGTCGTTCGTGCTCCAGCAGGAGTACGGCCTCGACGAGCAGCAGTTCGGCATCGCGTTCGGGGCCGGCGCGGTGGGCCTGATCGGGGCCACCCAGTTCAACGTGCGGCTGCTGCGCCGCTACACCCCGCAGCAGATCCTGGTCAGCGCCCTGATCGCCGGAACGGCGGCGGGCCTGCTGCTCGTCCTGTTCGCGGCGACCGGCATCGGTGGCCTGGGCACCCTGCTCGCCTCGCTGTGGCTGGTCCTGGCCGCCGCCGGCCTCGCCCTGCCGAACGCGCCGGCGCTGGCCATGAGCCGGCACAGCGAGGCCGCCGGCACCGCCGCGGCGCTGCTCGGCGCCGTGCAGTTCGGTGTCGGCGCGCTCTCGGCGCCACTCGCGGGCCTGTTCGGCACCGGGAGCGTACCGATGGCGATCGTCATCGCGGGCGGCATGGCCGCCGCGCTTGTCGTCATGGTCCTCGTCGTGCCCCGCGCCGGCGTCGGCACGGTAGACCCGGACCTGGCGGTCGCCCTGCACTAGAAGAAGGAGGGCGGGCCGGTTGCCCGGCCCGCCCGACGATCAGCGAATCTCCGTGGTGTTGTCCTCCGGGCGCGGCTGGCCGCGCGGTGGGGCGGACCACGGCGACTCGCCACCCACCCGGCGCGGCAACGGCTCGGTCGGTGTCGGCTCGGTCGGGTAACCCAGAGTGAGCGGCGCGGTGTCGCGTTCCGCGGGTGTGGGGGACGGCCAGTCGGTGAGCGTGAAGTCGTCGTCGCGGGGGCCGGCGCCCGGCGTGGGCACCGGCGCCACGGCCGGCTCGGCGGCCGGGCGCGGCCACTGCCGCCAACGCTGCAGGCTGAAGGTCGCCATCAGCAGCAGCAGGCCGATCAGGAAGAGTGTGCCGTTCTCCACGGGCAGCCGCAGCGGCAACGGGTCGCCGGCCACCTTCCACCCGTGCGGGATCGCGTCGCGTACCGCGAAGGGCGCCGTCAACATCCCGATGTACGGGGTGACCAGCAGCAATCCGGCCACCAGCGGACCGAGCGGCGAGAAGCGCAGCGTGCCGAGCAGGCCCAGCAGGACGCCGCCGACACCGAGGTACACGGCTGGCTCGATCAGGTTGGCGGTGTTGAACGTGCCGGTCTCCACCCAGCGGTCGACCGTCCGGCTCGACCCGTCCTGCCCCAGTGTGACGAGCACCCAGGTGATGGGCGCCACCACCAGCCCGGCGAGGAAGCTCCAGAGATGTCGCATCCGCGCACCGTACCGTTTTCGACATGACTGAGCACCTCTCCGCCGCTCCGATCGGCAAGCCGACGTCGTACTCGCGCGTCACTCTCAGCAAGATCATGACTGCGGTGGACGTGAACCTCTACGGCACCGTGCACGGCGGGGTTCTGATGAAGTTCGTCGACGACGTCGCGGGTGCCGCTGCCGCCCGGCACAGCGGCGGAACGGCAGTGACCGCGGCGATCGACGAGATCGTCTTCTCCGAGGCGGTCCGGGTCGGCGATCTGGTGCACGCGCACGCGCAGGTGAACTGGACCGGTCAGACCTCGATGGAGGTGGGCGTGCGGGTGGTCGCCGAGCGGTGGGACTCGGCCGAGGACGCTCCGGTCCGGGTGGCCACCGCGTACCTGGTCTTCGTCGGCGTGGACGTCGGCGGGGCCCCTCGGGTGGTCCGTCCGGTGCTGCCGGAGACGGCGGAGGACGAGCGCCGGTACAAGGAGGCCGAGATACGTCGCGCGCACCGCCTCGCCCGCCGCCGCGCTATCCAGGCCCACCGCGCCGGCTGACACGCGGCCACACAGGTCGGGACCGGGGCATGTGGGACGGGCACGCATCGGATGCCGTACCCGGTGCGCAGAATGGCGCTTCGAGGTAGGGCAAGATGGCGCCACGGCCCAGGCACAGAGTCGTGCCGGGCCAGGGGAGGGTGGAGCAGTGGGTGACATGCTGTGGACGCCGCCGGCGGACGTGCGGGAACGGTCCCGGATCGGTGGCTACCTGCGCTGGCTGCGGGAGCACCGCGGGTTGGACTTCGCCGACTACGACGCGCTGTGGCGCTGGTCCACCACCGACCTGGACGGGTTCTGGCGCTCGATCTGGGACCATTTCGAGGTCGTCGCGCACACCCCGCCGACCGCCACCCTGGCCGAGCGGCACATGCCCGGCGCCAGGTGGTTCCCCGGTGCCACGCTCAACTACGCGGAGAACGTGCTGCGGATGCCGGGACGCGCCGACGACGACCCGGTGGTGATCGCGCACGGGCAGACCCGCGCGCCGGTCACGCTGACCGCCGGGGAGTTGCGCGAGCAGGTCCGCCGGGTGTCGGCCGGGCTGCGCCGGCTCGGCGTCACCGCCGGTGACCGCGTGGCGGCGTACGCCCCGAATATCGGCGAGACGTACGTCCTCCTGCTGGCCACCGCCAGCCTGGGCGCGATCTTCTCGTCCTGCGCGCCGGAGTTCGGCACCCGCAGCGTCACCGACCGCTGGCAGCAGATCGAACCGACAGTGCTCGTCGCCGTGGACGGCTACCGGTACGGCGACAAGGCGGTGGACCGCCGCGCGGAGGTCGCCGCGATCCGGGCCGCCCTGCCGTCGCTGCGGCACACCGTCGGCATCGGCTACCTCGACCCGTCCGCCGTGGCACCGGACGCGCTGGGCTGGGACGAGCTGGCCGCGCCCACCGACGAGCCGTTGACGTTCACGCCGGTGCCGTTCGACCACCCGCTGTACGTGCTCTACTCCTCGGGCACCACCGGGCTGCCCAAGCCGATCGTGCACGGTCACGGCGGCATCCTGCTGGAGCACCTGAAGATGCTCGCCCTGCACCACGACCTGGGCCCGGCCGACAGGTTCTTCTGGTTCACCACCACCGGCTGGATGATGTGGAACTTCCTGGTCTCCGGCCCCGCGGTGGGCGCGACGATCGTGCTCTTCGACGGCAACCCGGCGGTCCGGGCGGAACCCGGCCGGCCGGCTGAGCCCGACCTCGGTGGGCTGTGGCGGCTGGCGGCGGAGACCGGCACCACGTACTTCGGCACCTCGGCGCCGTTCCTGCTGGCCTGCCGCAAGGCCCAACTGGTGCCCCGCGAGGTCGCCGACCTGTCCGCGCTGCGCGGCGTCGGCTCGACAGGTGCGCCGCTGCCCGCCGAGGGCTTCCACTGGGTGTACGAGACGGTGAGCGACCGGGCGCAGCTCCAGTCGCTCTCCGGCGGCACCGACGTGTGCACCGGCTTCGTGGGCGGGGTGCCGCTCCTGCCGGTGTACGCCGGCGAGATCGCCTGCCGGGCGCTGGGCGCGAAGGTGGAGGCACGGTCGGCCGACGGCACCCCGGTGCTCGGCGAGCTGGGCGAGCTGGTGATCACCGAGCCGATGCCGAGCATGCCCGTGGGTTTCTGGAACGACCCGGACGGCGTGCGTTACTCCGAGGCGTACTTCGACGTCTACCCGGGCGTCTGGCGGCACGGGGACTGGATCACCATCAACGAGCGGGGCGGTTGCGTGATCACCGGCCGCTCCGATGCCACCCTCAACCGGGGCGGGGTGCGGTTGGGCACCGCCGAGTTCTACTCGGTCGTCGAGGGCTTGGACGAGGTGGTCGACTCGGTCGTCGTACACCTGGAGGACGACGAGGGCGGCGCCGGTGAGCTGCTGCTCTTCGTGGTGCTCGCCGATGGTCTGGCACTCGACGACGACCTGCGGAAGACGATCTGCCGCGAGCTGCGCACCGCCCTGTCGCCCCGGCACGTACCCGACGAGATCCACCAGGTACGCGCGGTGCCCCGCACCCTGTCGGCGAAGAAGCTGGAGGTCCCGGTCAAGAAGATCCTGACCGGCACCCCTGTCGACCAGGCAGCGGCCAAGGGCGCCCTGGCCAACCCCGAGTCCCTCACGGCCTTCGCCGCCCTGGCCCAACGCCGAGCCACGACCTGACCCGTCCCGTCCCGTCCCGTCCCGTCCCGTCCCGCGCCGGGCCTGGCCTGGCCTGGCCTGGCCACCCCACGCGATCTTGCACTTTCTGTCCCAGCATAAGGGGCATTTCCACGCGTTCTGGCGACAGAAAGTGCAAGATCGGCGGGGCTGGGCTGGGCGGGGCGGGGCGGGGTTGGGCGGGGCGGGGTTGGGCAGGGCGGGGCGGGGTTGGGGTTGGGGTTACGGGAGGGTTTGGGTGACCTTCTCCGTCGTGTGGCGGCTCGTCAGGCGGGTTGGGTCGAGGTTGGCGCAGAGGACCACTGTCGCGGCCCGGGTCAGGGGAGCCAGCAGCCAGTCGACCGGGTCCGGGTAGCGGGCGGCGTCGACGAGGACCCGCGCGCCGGGCTCGATGCCCAACTCCGCGGCGCGGGCCTCGGCTCGGGCCAGCAGGTGCTCGTCGGTGGGGCCCGGCCCCGGCTGCGGGTTGAAGTGGTCACCGTGCCGGCGTACCTCGACCACGTAGTCGGCGAACCCCGGTGGCACCTGCCGCAGCGGGGCGGCCATCGGGGCCAGCCCGAGGGCGTACCGCTCGTCGGCCGACCAGGACTGCGCCTCGTCGAACCGGTCGGCGGCGGCGAAGAGCACGTCGACGTCGCCGGGCGTGTCGATGACGCTCAATTTGGCCGACCAGCAGCCCAGCAGCACCGCGGCGGTCTGCCAGTGCGGCGGCAGCAGCACCCCGGCCCTGGTGCCCGGCGCCAGGCCGACCTCGTCGACGAGAAGGTTCGCGGTCTTCGCCACCCAGTTCGCCAGGGTGGCGCCGGAGAGTTCGGTGCGGTCACCACTGGCATCGTCGTACCAGGTGAGGAGCGGTCGGGTCGGGTCGGTCGCGATCGCGTCGGCGAAGACCCGGGCAATGTTGTCGGCCATCGGCGCGAACTTTACGCCCCTGCGGGCCGTACTCGATGACGATGACAAGTCGGCGTACCGTCGGGTCGCAGTCAGCGTCGGCCCCGCGCTCCGGCGTAGGCTTGACCCCCGGAGTGTTGTTCCCCACAGACCCGCCAGTGCAAGGAGTCGCCCCGTGACCGCCGGTCGCCCGCCCCGCGTGCTCATCGACGCCACGAGTGTCCCCGCCGACCGTGGTGGCGTCGGTCGATACGTCGATGGTCTGCTCGGTGCCCTCGGCAAGGTGTGCGGGTCGGGGGTGGAGCTGGCGGTGGTCAGCCTCCGCACCGACCTGGAGCGTTACACCCGGATGCTGCCCGGCGCGGAGATCATCCCCGCCCCGGCCGCCGTGGCGCACCGCCCGGCCCGGCTCGCGTGGGAGCAGACCGGCCTGCCGCTGCTCGCCCAGCAGGTGAGCGCCGACGTGCTGCACTCACCCTTCTACACCTGCCCGCTGCGGGCCGGGTGTCCGGTCACGGTCACCGTGCACGACGCGACGTTCTTCACCGAGCCGGAGCACTACGACAAGTCCCGCCGCACGTTCTTCCGCAGCGCCATCAAGACCTCGCTGCGCCGCGCCAACCGGGTGATCGTGCCCAGCAAGGCCACCCGGGACGAGCTGATCCGGCTGCTCGACGCCGATCCGACACGGATCGACGTGGCCTACCACGGTGTCGACCAGGCGGCCTTCCACGCCCCGACCGAGGAGGAGAAGGCCCGCGTCCGCGCCCGGCTGGGGCTCGGCAACAGCAGCTATGTCGCCTTCCTCGGCGCCAAGGAGCCGCGCAAGAACGTGCCCAACCTGATCCGTGGTTGGGCGCGCGCGGTGTCCGACCGGGCCGAGCCGCCGGCCCTCGTGATCGCCGGTGGGCAGGGGCACGACGACGACATCGACCGGGCGGTGGCCGAGGTCCCGTCGCACCTGCGCCTGCTGCGCCCCGGCTACCTGCGCTACGCCGACCTGCCCGGCTTCCTCGGTGGCGCACTTGTCGCCGCCTATCCGTCCTACGGCGAGGGGTTCGGGCTGCCGATCCTGGAGGCCATGGCGTGCGCCGCCCCGGTGCTGACCACGCCCCGGCTCTCGCTGCCCGAGGTGGGCGGCGACGCGGTCGCGTACACCTCGGAGGACGCGGAGCAGATCGGCACCGACCTGGCCGCGCTGCTCGACGACGAGCAGCGGCGGCTGTCGCTGGCGAAGGCGGGTTTCGACAGGGCCAAGGAGTTCACCTGGGAGTCCAGCGCCGAGGTGCACATCGCCGCGTGGAGTCGCGCCCGTTCCTGACCCCGGGCCGCTGGTGGTGACCCGTGCCACTGCCAGCAGGTACGTCGGGCATGATGTGCGGATGCTTTATGCGGTCATTCCGGCAGGTGGCAGCGGCACGAGGTTGTGGCCGTTGTCCCGCGCCGGCCACCCCAAGTTCCTCCACCCCCTGACCGGCACCAGCTCCTCGCTGCTGCAGGCGACCGTGGAGCGGCTCGCGCCGCTGACCACACCGGACCGGACCCTGGTGGTCACCGGCGCCGCGCACGTCGCGGCGGTGGCCCGGCAGCTGACCGGTCTGCCGGAGGAGAACATCCTGGTCGAGCCGTCCCCCCGGGACTCCTGCGCGGCGATCGCGCTGGCCGCCGCGGTGATCGCGGTACGCGATCCGGAGGCGGTGATGGGCAGCTTCGCGGCCGACCACCTGATCGGCGACCCGGGGAGCTGGGTGCGCACGGTCCAGGAGGCGGTCCGGGGGGCCGAGCAGGGGATGCTGATGACGGTCGGGATCACCCCGACCCGTCCGGAGACCGGCTACGGCTACCTGGAGACCGGCGAGGAGACCGACGGCGCTCCCTGGCGGCCGGTGACCGAGTTCAAGGAGAAGCCGGGCGCCGAGGTCGCCGAGGCGTACGTCCGTTCCGGCCGGCACCTGTGGAACGCGAGCATGTTCGTGTGGCGGGTGGATGTCTTCCTCGCCGAGCTGGCCCGCCAGCAGCCGGCGTTGCACGCCGGCGTCGCCGCGATCGCCGCCGCCTGGGGCACCCCCGAGCAGGACGAGGTGCTCGGGGCGATCTGGCCGACCCTGCCGAAGATCTCCGTCGACTACGCGGTGATGGAGGGCGCGGCCACCGCGGGTCGGGTGGCGACCGTGCCGGGCGACTTCGGGTGGAACGACGTCGGCGACTTCCACACCCTGGGTGAGGTGCTGCCGGCCGACGAGGCGGGCAACGTGGTGCTCGGCACCGACGCCAAGCCCGGGGTGCTCCTGCGGGACAGCGCCAACCTGGTGGTGGTGCCGCAGTCCGGTCGGTTGGTGGCGGTCCTCGGGCTGCGCGACCTGATCGTGGTGGACACCCCGGACGCGGTGCTGGTCTGCCCGCGCGACCGCGCCCAGGGCGTCAAGGCCCTGGTCGACGAGCTCAAGGCGCGCGGCGAAGAGGGCTACGTCTGAGAGCCGCGAGGGCCGGCGCGACGAGTTGCACCGTCCCGCCGGCCAACGGCTCGGGCAGGTCGTCGGGCGAAAACCAGCCCAGCTCCTCGGCCTCGTCGCTGACCTGCTCCACCGCGCCGGGCGGCGCGACCACGGCGAACCGGACGTCGTAGTGGCGTGAGCCGCCCTGGCAGAGCACCTCGTGCACGTCGATGTCGATCGGCACCGGGTCGATGCGCAGGCCGGCGATCCCGGACTCCTCGGTGGCCTCGCGAAGCGCGGCGGCCACCAGGGTCTGGTCGACCGGCTCGCAGTGCCCGCCGAGCTGCACCCAACGAGCGAACTTGACGTGCAGGCAGAGCAGCACCCGCGAGCCGGTGGCGTCCAGCACCAGCGTGCTCGCGGTGATGTGCCCGGGGCGGTGTTGTCGGCTCATCGCGATCGGTCCGGCCGCGAGCAGGGCGAGGGACCGGTCCCGCGCGGTGGCGGCGGCCGGGCTGGTCGGCTGCCAGCCTTCGAGCAGCGAGATCGCGTCGGCGTGCAGTGGCGCGTACGCCTCGGGGTCGGTCGGGTGGGCGGTGATCGGGGTGTCGGGCACCCCGACACTGTACGAGCGCGCGCTCCGTACGCTGGCCCGGTGAACCTGCGACTCGTCGAATTCGTGGTATCCGGCAACGAGGCAAGCGATCTGCTGCCGGTGCGGTCGGCCGCGCTGCTGCGCGCGTACGGCGCCCGGCGGGGCTTCTGGACGGTGCTGGACGAGGGGCCGGTGGAGCGCTGCCTGGCGTTGCTCCTGCAGGGAGATGACGGCGAGTGGACGGCCCGGCACGTGCTGGCGGACGCCGGCGCGGAGAACGGGCGTACCGAGGATGGTGAGGCGCTCGCCCAGCACGACGGCTGGGTGTACGTCTTCGGCTCCCACTTCGGCTCGAAGGCCGGCCCGCTGCGTCCCCGGCGCGCCTTCGTGGCCCGCTTCCGGGAGGACGACGCGGCGGCCGGGCCGGTGTCGGTGCACGTGGTGCGCAACTCGTTCCGGCTGCACCGGGCGGTGAACGACGCCCTCGCCGGGTCGCCGCTGACCCTGTTGCCGCCGGGGGACCGGGTGCGGGCGCGGTTCATCGTGGAGACGCTGGCGCGGGGGACCGCCCGGGAGAAGCGCTGGGTGAGCCGGCTGGCCGCGGACGACCTACCGGTGAACGTGGAGGCAGCCGCCTTCACCCCGGCCGGGACGGTGCTGCTCGGGCTGCGGTTCCCGGTCACCGACGCCGGTGAGCCGATCCTGGTGGAGGTCGCCGGTGTGCCGGGCATGTTCGCGGCCGAGCCGGCGTGGCCGGTGGCGTTGCGCGCGTACGCGTTGACCGGGGTCACCCCGCCGGGAAAGCTGACCGGGTTCCGTGCGATCACCCCGACGCCGGACGGCGGGTACGCGGCCGTGATCGGCTCGATCGACGCGCTGGGCAAGGGGTCGGTGCTGCTCGACGACCACCCGGGCGGCGGTGAGGTCACGTCTCGGCACGTCCGCTTCCGACTCCCGGCCCCCGCGTCCGACGACGTGTGCCGGTTGGTCGGGGAGCCGGTGCGGGACCTGGCGCCGTTCCACCACGTGGAGGGGCTGGCCGAGCTGGACGGGCGACCGTTCTACGTCACGGACGAGGATCACCGGGTCGCGCTCTGGGTTGGTTGAGCCGAGCGGGTGCGGCGGTGGGGCTGGATGACCGGACGGCACCTCTGCGGAGCAAGGGCCGCAGACCCTCGTGGTGCCGCCCGATCGCCGGGGCCTCCCCAGACCCGGTGCCCTGAGCCGGCGCGTCGAGGACACGCCGGCGCGGTGTTCGGGCTCTGGAAGCATGTCGAAACGCTTCCGCGACGTCGAGGTTTTTCAGTCCTGGCTTAAAGATGGAGATTAGTGCCGTCCGGGTAGAGTCAAACCGTCACCCGGCATCCCCCTGCTGGCGACACTGGAGCGCTCCATGCTGAAGATCCACTTTTCCGGGGAGGACATCCTCCGGACCCGGGTGGCGCCGGCGGCGGACCCGGTCTGGGAGTTGGTCCTCAGCCTGCACGCGTTGCAGAGCCGCAACCGCGACCCGTTGACGGCGCACTGGCGGCGCACCGTGTCTCGAGGGCTGCGTCAGGACGTCGCCTCCGATCAGCTCAGGTTACTCTTCGCGTTGAGCCCGCCACGCGGCTACTTCCCGGACTTTCTCACCCCGTACGCCAGCGTCGACGGTTTCGAGGCCGGGCTGGACGCGCTCCGCAGCACCCCGACCGGGCTGCTGCAACGAGACCTGAGGGTCCTCGCCACCGAGAACCGGCTGCCACCCTCGGCCGCCGCGCTGGCCCGCGGTGAGGTGACGGTGCTGCACCACCTCACCGATTCGATGGTTCACTACCGGTCGTTGGCGATCAACCCGTACTGGAGCCGGATCCAGTCGGCGGTCGAGGCGGACCGGGCGCACCGGGCCAGGGCGCTCCTCGACGGTGGTGCCGAGGGCCTGCTCACCAGCCTCCGGCCGGCCATGCGCTGGGACGGCGGGGTGTTGGAGGTCCGCAACTATCCCCACAGCCGGGAGCTGCACCTGGACGGTCGGGGGCTGCTGCTGGTGCCGTCGTTCTTCTGTGCGGACACACCGGTCGCCCTGCTCGACCCGGCCCTGCCGCCGGTGCTCGTCTACCGGGTGGACCGGCTGGGCGGGCTGGCATCGGTCGACGGCACCGGGGCGGCCCGGTCCGTTGCCCCCCGCGACTCGCTCGCCGCGCTGCTGGGCCGCACCAGGGCGGCGGTGTTGCAGGCCAGCGACGACGGCTGCACCACCGGCGAGGTCGCCCGCCGGCTCAACATCTCACCGGCGGCGGCGAGCCAACACGCCACGGTGCTGCGCAACGCCGGCCTGCTGGTCAGTCACCGGGACCGCAACAGCGTGCTGCACACGCTGACCCCGCTCGGCCGAGCCATGCTGGACGCCTGACCCGCCACAGGTCACCGCGCGAGCACGCCGGGCCGCCTGGGACGGGCGACCCGGCCGTGTCTCACAGCGCGAGAGCCGCTCGCCTGGGCAGGCGACCCCACGGTGTCTCAGAGCGCGAGGGCCGCGCTCGCCGGGCTGCCGGGTGGTGGCGGCAACAGGGTCGACCCGACGCCCTGGGCGGCCAGGGCGACACGCAGTCGGTGCAGGTCGGCGCCGAAGCGAACCAGGCCGATCGGGTCGACGGGTGTCGGGGCCGAGCCGAGCAGCAGGGTGGCCCCGTCCGGCCAGCCGGGCATCTCGGCGACAAGTCCGGCGCGTACCTCGGCCTCGTCGACAAGTGTGAAGACCGTGCCGGGGGCGACCACCCCGGCGATCGCGTCGATCGCCCGTCGTACCGCGGTCAGGTCGGCCGGGGTGGGGCCGGGACCGTCGGCCAGGGTGGCGGCGTCGGCGAGCCCGGCGGCGCGGGCCTCGGCGGTGCCGAGCGCGAAGAGGTCCTGTGCCGCGTCGCGGATCAGCGCCCGCGCGCCACCGGCGTCGTCCGGGGTGGTGGCGGCGAGGTAGCCCCGCACGACCGCGACGGGGACCTGATCGCACTTGCCCTTGATCAGCTCGCCGGCGGCGGCCAGCTCGTCCACCACTGCCATCTGGGTCAACTGAAGCTCGTTGCCGTACGGATCCACCTCGCCCCGGTGATCGCGGATGGCCGACATCCCGGCCACGCCCAGCGCCACGTCGGTGAGCCCGTTGCGCCAGGGGCGGCCCATGGTGTCGCTGATGACCACGGCCACGTCCAGGTCGTAGCGCTCCCGCAGCGCGTCACGAAGCGCCCGTGCCGACGCGTCCGGGTCGACCGGCAGCAGCACGAGCTGCGTCTTGTCCACGTTCGACGCGTCGATCCCCGCGGAGGCCATCACGAAACCGTGATGGGTCTGCACGATCCGGGTCGGCCCCCGGCTGGCGACCACCCGGGCGGTCTCCGCGGCCAGGATCTCGTCCCGTGCGGCCAGCCGCTCGGGCCCGTCCGCCGGGACGTCCACAAGCCGTCCCTCGGACTTCGAGACGATCTTGCTGGTCACCACGAGCACGTCCCCGTCGCGCAGCCACGGCGCGGCGGTGGCGATCATCGCCGCCAGGTCGTCACCCTCGGTCACATGGCCGATGCCGAGCACCGGCAGGATCTCCAGCCTCACGTCAACTCCACCGCGGCGCGGACCATGGCCGCCGTCGCCGCCTCGTCGGTCATCCGCAGCGGCATCGCGCGGACCGTCACCCCGGGCACCACAGTGCCGGCGTCCTCGTCGGCCACCAGCCAACCGTCCAGCAGGCCGCCGTCCGACCGGCCCCCGTAGAGGCGGCCCACCCCGGCGGCGCTGCACTCGACACCCAGCACGGCGAGACAGCGGTCGGCCATCCCGCGCACCGGCGCGCCGCCGATGATCGGTGCGACACCCACCACCGGCGCCGGGCCGCCCGCCACCGCCTCCCGAAGCCCCGGTACGGCCAGCACCGGCGCGACGCTCACCACCGGGTTGCTGGGAGCGACCAACACCAGGTCGGCAGAGCCGATCGCGTCGAGCACCCCGGCTGCCGGCTTCGCCGTCTCCGCGCCGACGAAGACGAAACGGTGGGTGCGGATGTCGGCCCGGTGTCGGACCCACCACTCCTGGAAGTGGATCGCCCGCTGCCCCTGCTCGTCCTCCACCACCGCGTGGGTCTCCAGGCGGTCGTCGGTCGCCGGCAGCAGGCGTACGCCCGGCTGCCACCGGGTGGACAGCGCCTCGGTGACCGCGCTCAACGGGTAACCGCCGTTGAGCATTGTGGTGCGGACCAGGTGGGTGGCGATGTCCTTGTCGCCGAGGCCGAACCAGTCCGGCTGCGCCCCGTACGCGGCCAACTCACCCTTGACCGTCCAGCTCTCGCCGACCCGACCCCAGCCCCGCTCCGGGTCCGCGCCGCCGCCGAGCGTGTACATGACGCTGTCCAGGTCGGGGCAGATCTTCAACCCGTGTAGCCACAGGTCGTCGCCGACGTTGACCACGGCGGTCACCTCCGCGCCCACTTCGCGGGCGTACGCCCGGACGCCGAGCAGGAACCGGGCGCCGCCGATGCCGCCGGTCAGAACCACGATGTGCATGACGACCATCCTCGCGCACGTGATGCCTCCGATCCGCCGGTGGCCCACGAGACTAGGCTCACGTGCGCCCTGTCCGCTCATGCCCCGAGGGGGAGCTCGTGACCAGCCCCGCTGAGCCCGCGTCCGCCGACGCGGCGCAGGCCCGTCAGCTGACCAAGCCACTACGCGAACTCGCCGCGCTCGCGTTGCTCGGCGCCAACGCCGTGTTCCTCTTCGTGGGCCTGCTCCGGTGGATCGCCCCGGACGGCTCCTTCACCGATCGTTCGGGCAGCGCCTTCGAGACGTTCGTCGGGCTGGAAGCGGTGGGTCTCCCGCTGCTGGCCGTGCTGCTGGCCACGCACATCTCACCGGTGGTGCCGAAGGCCAAGCTGATCACGCAGGTGGCCCTCGGCGAGTACGGGGTCAGCGCGATCTTCGGCACGCTGACCCTGCTGATCTGGACGGTGGGCCAGCTGGCCGAGGCCGAGGTGCTCGACGCGCTCCTCGGTGTGCTCACCCGGTTCGCCTGGATGGTGATCTTCGCGGTCGCCGCCTGGGTCGTCTACACCATCTGGCGTGCCCACTACTACGTGCCGCGGCCCAAGCCGCAGCCGGGCGTCTACGGCCAACCGCAGCAGCCGGGTTGGCAGCAGCAGGGTGGCTGGCCGACCCCGGGGCAGCCCGGTGGCCAGCCGCAGGGCGGGTGGCCCGCTCCGGGCCAGCCCGGCGGTTACCCGGCGGATCAGTTCGCCGGGCAGTACGCCCAGCCGTCCCCGCCGTTCCAGGCCCCGCAGTCGGCCCCGCCGCACCCGCAGTCCGCGCCGCCGTTCCAGGGCGCCCCGCAGTCGGCCCCGCCGCACCCGCAGTCCGCGCCGCCGTTCCAGGGCGCCCCGCAGTCGGCTCCGCCGTTCCAGGCTGCCCCGCAGTCGGCCCCACCGTTCCAGGCTGCTCCGCAGTCCGCCCCGCCGTTTCCGCAGTCCGCCCCGCCGGTAAACCCCGCGCCGTCGGCCCCGGCCGGGCCGCCGTTCGGGCAGCCGCCGTCGGCCGACCCCACGCAGGCCATCCCGCGCCAGTCCGCCGACCCGACGCAGGCGATTCCCCGCCCTGCCGACTCGGCCGCCGCCGACCCGACGCAGGCGATTCCCCGCCCTGCCGACTCGGCCGCCGCCGACCCGACGCAGGCGATCTCCCGCCCCGCCAACCCGGACGACGACGACCGTACCCAGCACATCAAGCCCGACCAGCCCCGCTGACTCGACCTCCGGGTGGCTCCATGATCAGGTGATGGAAAGTAGGTCGGCAGCGTTCCGGCCACCTACTTTTCGTCACCTGATCATCGTGTTGGCGGATCGCACGAGGTGCCGGCCAGGGAGATCACTGGCACCGTCACCCCGCCGGAGCGTCGCCGACCCAGCCGAGGTGGGCCGTTTCTCACGGTGCGGGCCGGGACTGGCAGGGCGGGCTCGCGCTGCGCATAGGCTGAGCGGATGGTTGATCGCACCCAATCTGGCCCGAGTGACGCTAGCGTGCGGCGGGCCCTGGGCCGGGCCGCGACCGGGCGGGCGCTGGATCTCGACGAGGCGACCGCCCTGCTGTCGGCCCGGGGGGACGCCCTCGCCGAACTGCTCCGGGTGGCCGGTGGGATCCGCGACGCCGGTCTTCGCGACGCCGGGCGGCCGGGCGTGGTCACGTACTCGAAGAAGGTTTTCATCCCCCTGACCCGGCTGTGTCGGGACCGCTGCCACTACTGCACGTTCGCCACCGTGCCGCACCGGCTGCCGGCGCCGTTCCTGGACCGCGACGAGGTGCTCGCCATCGCGCGGGCCGGCGCCGCCCAGGGCTGCAAGGAGGCCCTCTTCACGCTCGGTGATCGCCCGGAGGAGCGCTGGCCGGCGGCCCGGAGCTGGCTCGACGAGCGCGGCTACGACTCCACCCTGGACTATCTGCGGGCCTGCGCGGTGGCCGTGCTGGAGGAGACCGGGCTGCTGCCGCACCTCAACCCCGGCGTGCTGTCCTGGTCGGAGCTGCAACGGCTCAAGCCGGTCGCCCCGAGCATGGGCATGATGTTGGAGACCACCGCGACCCGGCTCTGGTCCGAGCCGGGTGGCCCGCACTACGGCTCACCGGACAAGGAACCGGCGGTCCGGCTACGCGTGCTCGACGACGCCGGCCGGGTCGGGGTGCCGTTCACCACGGGCATCCTGATCGGCATCGGCGAGACGCCGGCCGAGCGGGTGGACGCGCTCTTCGCGATCCGCCGCGCCCACCGGGAGTACGGCCACCTCCAGGAGGTGATTGTGCAGAACTTCCGGGCCAAGCCGGACACGGCGATGCGCGGCATGCCCGACGCGGAGCTGCACGACCTGGCGGCCACGGTGGCGGTGGCCCGGCTGCTGCTCGGCCCGAAGGCCCGGATCCAGGCCCCGCCGAACCTCATCGCCGGCGAGTACGACCTGCTGCTGCGCGCCGGCATCGACGACTGGGGTGGCGTCTCGCCGCTCACCCCGGACCACGTCAACCCGGAACGCCCGTGGCCGCAGATCGAGGAGTTGGCCCGGCACAGCGAGCTGGCCGGGTTCACGCTGCGGGAGCGGCTGACCATCTACCCGGAGTACGTGCGCGCCGGTGACCCGTGGCTCGACCCCCGGCTGCTGCCGCACGTCAACGCGCTGGCCGACCCGGCGACGGGCATGGCGGTCGAGTCGGCCCGGCCGCAGGGCCGTCCCTGGCAGGAGCCGGAGGAGGTGTTCGGCGGGCGTGTCGACCTGCACGAGACCATCGACACCACCGGCCGCACCGACGACCGGCGCGGCGACTTCGACAGCGTCTACGGCGACTGGTCGGAGGTCGCCGGCAAGGTCACCCCCGAGGCGGCGGCGCGCCGGGCGGGCGTACCCCAGGTGTCGGCCGGGAGCGGCGCGGACCGTGACCTGGCGGCCGGGTTGCGGCTGGCAGCCGACGACCCGGCGGCGCTGCTCGATCCCCGGCACACCGACGCCGCGCTGGCGCTGTTCGGCGCGGACGGGCCGGCGCTCGACGCGCTGTGCCGGCTCGCCGACGACGTCCGCCGCGACGCGGTCGGCGACGACGTCACCTACGTGGTCAACCGCAACATCAACTTCAGCAACGTCTGCTACGTGGGCTGCCGGTTCTGCGCCTTCGCGCAGCGTGAGCGGGACGCCGACGCGTACCGGCTCTCCGTCGACCAGGTCGCCGACCGGGCCGAGCAGGCGTGGGCCGCCGGCGCCAGTGAGGTGTGCCTCCAGGGCGGCATCGACCCGAAGATGCCGGTCACCGGGTACGCCGACATCGTGCGCGCGATCAAGGCCCGGGTGCCGGAGATGCACGTGCACGCGTTCTCGCCCATGGAGATCGTCACCGCCGCCGCGAAGGCGGGCGTGCCGGTGCGCGAGTGGTTGACGCAGTTGCGCGAGGCCGGGCTGGACACCATCCCGGGCACCGCCGCGGAGATCCTCGACGACGACGTGCGGTGGGTGTTGACCAAGGGCAAGCTCCCGGCCGCCGCCTGGGTCGACGTGGTCAGCACGGCCCACGAGCTGGGCATCCGGTCCAGCTCCACGATGATGTACGGCCACGTCGACCACCCCGGGCAGTGGCTGGGGCACTTCCGGGTGCTGGCCGGGGTGCAGGACCGCACCGGCGGGTTCACCGAGTTCGTGGCCCTGCCGTTCGTGCACACGAACGCCCCGATCTACCTGGCCGGCATCGCCCGCCCCGGGCCCACGTGGCGGGAGAACCGGGTGGTGCACGCCATGTCCCGGCTGTTGCTGCACGGTCGGATCGACAACATCCAGTGCTCCTGGGTGAAGCTCGGCGACGAGGGCACCGTGGCGATGCTCCAGGGTGGATGCAACGACCTGGGCGGCACGCTGATGGAGGAGACCATCTCCCGGATGGCCGGTTCCGACAACGGATCCGCGCGTACCGAGGAGCAGTTGCGGGCCATCGCCGAGGCCGCCGGACGACCGGCGCGCAAGCGGTCGACTGCGTACGGTCACGTTCGACCCTGACGTCGAACCTTTCCCCGCCGCCGGCCGTACCACGCGATGCCGGCGGCGGTCGCGGCCAGGATCGCCGCCGGTGTCCCCTCAGGGGCCCGGCGGCGTCGATGGACGGCGCCGGACCCGTCCGTCCCCGCGGGCGCGTTCGCGCCGCCGCCGGAAAGGTTGCCCATGACCAGTGATCAGCGGAAGCGGCAGTGGCCGCGACTGACCCGCCGGCAGACGTTGACCGCCGCGGCCAGCGCCACTCTCGGCGCCGCCGCGCTCACCGTGCCGGGCCTGTCGGCCGCGCAGAACGCCCCCGGCGCGGCCGGACGTCCCGACGAACCGATCGTCGTGCATCTCCGTGATGCCAAATCCGGAACGATGGACGTCTTCGTCGGCGATGCCCGGATCGAGGTACGCGACCGCGGCCTGGCGGACCGGCTGCGGCGCGCCGCCCGGCGCTGACCCGGCACTCCGCACTGCCATCCTGTCCCCGCCCAGTGAGGTTGGTCCGCCATGTCTTCCCACCGCGAGGCCCCGGAGATAGCCAAGGATCCGGTCGCCGACAGCTCCGACCTGTACGCGTTCGTCAGCCCCGACAAGCCCGACACGGTGACGGTGATCGCCAACTACGTCCCGTTGCAGCTGCCCTCCGGGGGACCGAACTTCTTCGAGTTCGGTGACGACGTGCGCTACGAGATCCATATCGACAACGACGGCGACGGTCGTCCGGATGTCACCTACCGGTTCGAATTCACCACCGAGATCACCAATCCGAACAGCTTTCTCTACAACACCGGCACGATCGAGTCGCTGGACAGCAAGAACTGGAACCGACGGCAGTTCTACAGCCTGACCCGGGTGTCCGACGGCCGGGAGCACCGGTTGGCACACAAGCTGCCCTGCCCGCCGTGCAATGTCGGACCGCTGTCCACCCCGAAGTACGCGGACCTGGTGCGGCAGGCGACCTACTCGCTCTCCACCGGGGAGCGGGTCTTCGCCGGTCAGCGCGCGGACGGCTTCTTCGTCGACCTGGGCGCGATCTTCGACCTCGGCACGTTGCGGCCGTTCCAGCAGCTGCACGTCGCCGGCAAGAAGATCTTCAAGGCGGAGGGAGAGCCGGTAAACGCCACCGACCGGATGAACGTGCACAGCATCGCCGTGCAGGTGCCGCTGAAGCAGGTACGCCGCCGCGCCAACCGCTACGGCGCCGGTGACCAGGCGTCGGTGATCGGGGTGTGGACGTCGGCGTCGCGCCGGCAGGTGCGGGTGCTCGGCGACCGGGGCGGCGCGGACACCTCGACCGGGCCGTTCACCCAGGTCTCCCGGCTGGGCAATCCGCTGTTCAACGAGGTCATCGTGCCGATGTCCAAGAAGGACCTGTGGAACTCGCTGCCACCGTCGGAGGACAAGCGGTTCGCGCGGTTCGTCGAGCAACCCGAGTTGGCCGCCCTGCTGCCGGCGCTCTACCCGGACGTGTTCCCGAATCTGGACCGGCTCACCAAGGCGAAGAAGGCCCGTGCGGACCTGGTGGCGATCCTGCTCACCGGCGTACCCGCCGGTCTGATCGACGGCTTCACCAACGCCACCGGCGACGTGCAGGCCGACATGCTGCGGCTGAACACCGCGATCCCACCGACACCCAAGCCGGACCGGTTCGGAGTGCTCGGTGGTGACCTGGCCGGATTCCCGAACGGGCGGCGCGTCGGCGACGACGTGGTGAGCATCGCGCTGCGGGCGATCGCCGGGGTGACCGTGCCGCTGGTGGACAAGACGTTCCGCCCCGACGCGGCGGCCGCCGCTGTCACTCCCGGCCTGAGCGCCGCCGACGTGACCGCGCCGTTCCTCGGAAACTTCCCCTACCTGGGTACGCCGTACGACGGGTTCAACAACCCGCCGGCGGGGTCCTGACCTTCGGCGGGGAGCAGCGGATGCACGAGCACGCGTACGGGCCGTCCGAGACGGGAAGCGTCGTTCTCGATCTGGGCGGCGACACCGGTGCCCTGATCGTCTACACGAGCCGGGATCTGCACGGTCGAGAGATCGAGATCAGCCGGGACGACGATCGGCGGGTCCACTCCGCCGTACGAGAGCGCAGGGTGCAGGACGGCTCGTTCCACAGCGCGGTCTACCCGGATCTGCCCGGCGGGATTTATACCGTCTGGTGGGACGGCAGCACGCCAGTCGGCACGGTTTCTGTCCACGGTGGAGGGATTGCCGAATTCGTGTGGCCCACCAGCGGTTTCGGGGCCGCCAGCTGACCTTCGAACACCGGTTTCGCGCAGCGCCCCGTCCACATTGTGGACGGGGCGCATGTGCTGCCCCCAGCTTGACGGGCGGTCTGCGCCGCGCCGCGTTAACCTGTCCCCCACCAAGATCAGCTTTGGGGGTGTGGGTGTCTGACGCTGTCCCGCCGGCGACTCGTCGGGGGAGCGCCACGGCAGAAAAGTCGGGCAACTCGCCGGAGAGGGCGTTACTCGGCCGGGGTCTGAATCGATAGGGCAGGTTGCGAGGCTGGACGGCCCCAGTGGCCGTCCGGGGGTGTCGGGAGGGCGACTCCATTATCAAGTTTGGCTTGACGGCGCACGCATTACACGCGTGTAATTTGAATGGGGTTGTTCGCACGGAACGCAACAAAACGGGACCGGACGGACAAGCACGCCTTTCGCGTGGGGGGTTGCAGCGGCGATGACGCCGGTGCGCGACAAGGAGGCATTTGATGGACGGCCAGCTTGAGGTGGCCGACCTGCTCGGAAACGCGCCGGAGTGGCAGGAGCGGGCACTGTGCTCGCAGACCGACCCCGAAGCGTTCTTCCCCGAGAAGGGCGGCTCAACCCGCGAGGCGAAGCGGATCTGCTCGCGGTGCGAGGTCAAGACCGAATGCCTCGAATACGCTCTCGGTCACGACGAGCGGTTCGGCATCTGGGGTGGGCTCTCCGAGCGGGAGCGGCGCAAGTTGAAGCGGCGGGCCGCCTGAGCGGTACGAGGTTGGAGCGGCGGGCCGCGTGAGCGGTACGAGGTTGGAGCGGCGGGCCGCGTGAGCGGTACGAGGTAGGGGCGGCGGGCCGCGTCAGCGGTGCCGAGGTTGGGGCGGTGGGGGCCGCCCGACCTAACCGTGCGGAGCCTGGCTCAGGCCCTTTCGTCGGGACCTCGTTCAGGCCCTTTCGTCGGGGTCTGGTTCAGGCCAGTTCGTCGGGGTCGACCCCGAGCAGGTTTGCCACCTGTTCGATGATCACGTCGTGCACGAGGTCGGCGAGGTCCTCACGGTCCATCGCCCGGAACTCCAGGGGTCGCCGGTACAGCACGATCCGCGGCGGCACCTCCTGTCGGCCCGGGCGGCCCGGCAGCAGTCGGGCCAGCGGGACCTCGCCGTCCTCCAGCACATCGGAGTCGTAGACGTTCAGGTCCGGCGGAACGTCCTCGACCGCGAACTCGACCCCGGCCAGTTCCTTGGCGAACCGACGTTCCAGCGTCTCCACGGTGTCCAGGACCAGGTCGTCGAAGACCTCGGCCTTGGTCCGCGCCAGCGGCACGGTGGCCGGCACCAACCGCCCGCGCAGGCCGCGACCGTGCCGGTCACGATGCACACGCCGGCCGGGGCCGGGGCGGCGGTGTTCCGGGCTCGTCATGAGGCAAAGGGTAGCGCCCGTGCCGGGCTGGCCAGCGGCACCGCCGCTCCCGTGGCGCGGCGCGCCCAGTGCGGCCAACTGTGATCACCGTGACGGGCGTGTCGCAACGCGAAGCGATGCGCCGGACCCGGTAATGGAGATACCCTGCCGCACGTGAGGTCACCACGGCGCTGCTCCCGTAACGGCTGCCCCCGGCAAGCGGTCGCCACATTGACCTATGTCTACAACGAGTCGACAGCGGTGGTGGGGCCGCTGGCGGCGTTCGCCGAGCCGCACACGTACGACCTGTGTGAGCCGCACGCCCGCAGCCTGACCGCACCGCGTGGCTGGGACGTGGTCCGGCACGAGGGTGAGTTCGAGCCGCCGCCACCCACCACCGACGACCTGGTCGCGCTCGCCGAGGCGGTCCGCGAAGCCGCCCGCCCGGCCCCCCGCCCCCCGGAGCCCGACCCGAAGCACCACGAGAACCCCCACCAAACGGGCCGCCGAGGCCACCTCCGCGTAATCCCCCCCAACCACTAACCCACCCCACCCCACCCCACCCCACCCCCCGCCCGCGTTGATCATGGGGTTATCGCCATCCCGCTCGGCGTGTCGTGGCAATAACCTCATGATCAACGCGCGGAGCGGCAGGTCTGTCGGCCCCGCTGGCGGGGCGCTGCCTCGATCGACTCCGGGTTGCTGATGTCGGGGTGTCGGCGGCGGGTTGATGCCGCGATATCGGTGATGTTGAGTGGATCAAGCTGGGCGAACGTCGAGTGGATCTGGCTGAGGGCAGCGAGTGGATCCTGCTGAGCGTGGTTGGTGCCTCTACGGGTGGTGACGCGTTGGCCCCGATGCTTTGCTGGTGCTGCCGGTTTGTCATCGTGTCAGTCGTCCACGGCACCGACCCTGAGGAAAACTGATGCGTGTCCCCCTCCGGCCCCTCTCCCGGCGTGGACTGCTCACCGGCGCCCTCGGTTCGGCCGCTCTGGTCGCCACCGGCGGCGGCCTTGCCGGTTGCGGCACCAAGGGCGCCCAACAGACCGAGGCTGGCTGCGTCAGCGAGGATCTCTCCGGCACCGAGAAGAAGCTTCGGTTCTCCAACTGGCCGCAGTACCTTGACGTGGACGAGGAGAACGAGTCCAAGCGACCCAGCCTGGACGAGTTCGTAAGGAAGACCGGCATCCAGGTCACCTACACCGAGGACATCAACGACAACAACGAGTTCTTCGGCAAGGTGCGGAACCAGCTCGCGGCCTGTCAGAGCACCGACCGGGACATCATCGTGCTGAGCGACTGGATGGCGGCCCGGATGAGCCGGCTCGGCTGGATCCAGAGACTCGACCCGGCGAAGATCCCGAACGTGCGGGCCAACCTGCTCCCACCGCTGCTCAACCGCTCCTTCGACACCGACAACCAGCTCTCCATCCCGTGGCAGTCCGGCCTCGCCGGCCTGGCGTACAACGGCAGGGTCACCAAGGAGCTGCGTACGGTCGACGAACTGCTGACCCGCCCCGACCTCAAGGGCCGGGTGACCGCGCTCAGCGAGATGCGCGACACCATGGGCCTGCTGCTCGGCGCGGCCGGGCACGACCCGTCGAACTTCACCACCGCCCAGTTCGACGACGCGCTCGACAAACTCAAGAAGGCCGTCGACTCGGGGCAGATCCGCAGGTTCACCGGCAACGACTACGCACCCGACCTCGCCAAGGGCGACATCGCCGCCTGCATCGGCTGGTCCGGGGACGTCATCCAACTCTCCGGCGCGGACGAGAGGGTGCGGTTCGTCGCGCCCGACTCCGGCGTGATGCTCTACAGCGACAACATGATGGTCCCCAACCGGGCCACCCACAAGGCGAACGCCGAGCAGCTCATCGACTACTACTACGAGCCGGCCGTCGCCGCGAGGCTCGCCGCGTTCGTCAACTACATCTGCCCGGTGAAGGGCGCTCAGGCCGAGATGGAGAAGATCGACCCCGAGCTGGCGGCCAACCCGCTGATCTTCCCGGACGAGGCTCTGCTGTCGAAGTCCACGATGTTCATGGCTCTGGACGAGAAGCAGGAACAGGAGTACGAGGGCAAGTTCCAGCAGGTCATCGGGGCGTGACGGGGATGGCACGCGAGACACCCGCCGACGACCTGCGCCTGGTCGGCCTCACCAAGCGGTTCGGCACGTCCACCGCGGTCGACGACCTCACCCGGACCGTCGGGGCGGGCTCGTTCTTCGCGCTGCTCGGCCCGTCCGGCTGCGGCAAGACCACCACGCTGCGCATGGTCGCCGGGCTGGAGGAGCCGACAAGCGGCCAGGTGTTGCTCGGTGATCGCGACATCACCCGACTGCGACCGTACAAGCGGCCCATCAACACCGTCTTCCAGAGCTACGCGCTCTTTCCGCACCTCACGGTCTTCGAGAACGTGGCCTTCGGGCTGCGTCGACGCGGCATCCGCTCGGTCGACGGCGAGGTCCGGCGGATGCTGTCGCTGGTGCAGCTCGACGGCTACGGCAGCCGCCGGCCGGCCCAGCTCTCCGGCGGCCAGCAGCAACGGGTCGCGCTTGCCCGCGCGCTCGTCAACCGGCCGCGGGTCCTCCTGCTCGACGAGCCGCTGGGTGCCCTGGACCTGAAGCTGCGCCGGCAGATGCAGATCGAGCTGAAGCGGATCCAGACCGAGGTCGGCATCACCTTCGTGCACGTCACCCACGACCAGGAGGAGGCCCTGACCATGGCCGACACCGTCGCGGTGATGCACGACGGACGGATCGAGCAACAGGGCACGCCGGCCGACCTCTACGAGCTTCCCGCCACCGCGTTCGTGGCGAACTTCCTCGGCCAGTCCAACCTGCTCGCCGGCGACGCCACAGGCGTCAGCGGCGACGACGTCGCGGTGACGGCGCACGGCAGCCGCTTCTCGGTGCCCGCCGGCCGGGCCCGGTCCGACCACGGTCCGGTCCACCTGGGGGTACGCCCGGAGAAGCTGATTCTGGTCGGCTCCGCCGACCAGGTGCCCGCTGGGCATCAGCACGTCACCGGTGTGGTCACCGACGCGTCCTACCTGGGGGTCAGCACGCAGTACCTGCTGCGTACCGGCTGGGGCGCCGAGCTGTCGGTCTTCGCGGCCAACAGCGGGACGTCGACGCCGGTGGCGGTCGGCGGCGAGGCCGTGGCGTACTGGGATCCGCGGCACGCGTTCCTGCTGCCCCGCGCCCCGGGGGGCGCCGACCGGACGTCGTCGGTGCGCGACGAGCCGGTCGGCACGTCGTCGTGACCCTCCCGTCGCCGACACGAGCGGGGCAGGCGTCGCCGGCAGCCCGGTCCGGGTGGCGTCGGCTCCTGCCGTACCTCCTGGTGTTGCCCGGGGTGGCCTGGCTGTTCGTCTTCTTCGGTGTGCCGCTGGTGCAGCTCGCGGCGGCCAGCCTGTACGACCCCGGCGGCTCGCTCTCCACCGGGTACGCGATGGCCTGGGCGTTCGGTAACTACCCGGACGTGGTGCAGGCGTACTGGCCGCAGTTGCTGCGCTCGTTCGGCTACGCCGGGCTGGCCCTGGTGTTGGCGCTGCTGCTGGGCTACCCGCTGGCGTACGCGATCGCGCAGAAGGCCGGGCGGTGGAAGAACCTGCTGCTGGTGTGCGTGGTCGCGCCGATGTTCACCAGCTTCCTGGTCCGGACGCTGGCCTGGAAGACCATCCTGTCGGACAACGGCGCGCTCGTCGGTCTGCTGCGCGACGTGCACCTGCTCGCACCGCAGGGTCGGCTGCTGGCCACGCCGTTCGCGGTGGTGCTCGGCCTGACGTACAACTTCCTGCCGTTCCTGGTGCTGCCGCTGTACGCGAGCCTGGAGCGGCTCGACCACCGGTTGCTGGAGGCGGCCGGCGACCTGTACGCGAGCGGAGCGCAGGCGTTCCGCCGGGTGACCCTGCCGCTGTCCCGGCCCGGCCTGGTCGCCGGAGCGCTGCTGTTCTTCATCCCGGCCAGCGGCGACTACATCAACGCCGAACTGCTCGGCACCCCCAACGAGTACATGATCGGCAACGTCGTCGACTCGGCGTTCCTGGTCCGGTTGGACTACCCGCAGGGTGCCGCGCTGTCGTTCCTGCTGATGGCGGCGATCCTCGCGGTGGTCTTCGCCCATCTGCGCCGGGCCGGCACGGAGGAGGTGTGGTGAGCGCGCGGAGTACGGCGCGGCGGAGCCCCGCGGTCGCGAACGGAAGGCGGCTCTGATGAGGGTGTCGCGGTGGTTGGCGGACCGCTGGGTGCTGATCGTGGCGCTGCTGGTGCTCGGCTACCTGGCGCTGCCGATCCTGGTGGTGGCCGGTCTGTCGTTCAACCGGCCGTCGAGCCGGCTGTCGTACGACTTCAACGAGTTCACCCTGGACAACTGGCGGCGGCCGTGCGCCACGTCGGACATGTGTGACGCGGTGCTGCGGAGCGTACAGATCGGTTTCCTCGCCACAGTGGTCGCCACCGTGCTCGGCACCCTGCTGGCGTTCGCGTTGGTCCGGCACCGCCTTCGCGGCCGGTCCGGAGTCAACGCGCTGATCTTCCTGTCGATGGCCACCCCGGAGCTGGTGATGGGCACGTCGCTGTTGGCGCTCTTCGTGTCCGCCGGGGTGCCGCAGGGCTTCTGGAGCATCGTGATCGCGCACGTGACGTTCTGCGTGTCGTTCGTGGTGGTCACCGTGAAGGCGCGGCTGGCCGGCATGGACCGGCGGCTGGAGGAGGCCGCCATGGATCTCTACGCCAACGAGTGGCAGACCTTCCGGAGGATCACCCTGCCGTTGGTGCTGCCCGGCATCGTGGCCGCAGCGTTGCTGGCCTTCTCGCTCAGCTTCGACGACTTCATCGTCACGAACTTCAACGCCGGCACCACTGTCACGTTCCCGATGTACGTCTGGGGCGCTGCCCAGCGGGGCATCCCACCGCAGGTGAACGTCATCGGCACAGCGATGTTCGCAATCGCGCTGATACTGACCGGGCTAGGTGCGCTGCGGGCTCGCCGCCCCACAACCTGACCCACCCCCCCACCCACCCACCCACCCACCCACCCACCTCTTCGCGCGATCTTGCACTTTCTGTGCTCCCATACTTCTTCTATCGGGCATTTCGTCAACAGAAAGTGCAAGATCGAGAGGGTGTGAGGGGTGGGGTAGCACGGGGGCGGGTGGGGTGGGGTTTATCCACAGGGGCAATTGTTTTCCACAGGTGGGCGCTGGTGGGCTTACCTGGGGGCGGGCGTCAGTCAGCCTGAATATGTGGCAACTCAGTTGTGGCGTACTGACGGGCTCATGCAGAAGCTCACGATGGGGCGGATCCGTAGCCAGCTCGATCGTGAGGAACTGTTGCGAGTGCGTCGGGGGGTTTACGCCGACCAACCCTGCGGCGACGATGACGAACTGCGTGCCCTGCTGCTCCGCCTGCCCGAAGGGGCCATGCTGGCCAGGCAGAGTGCCGCACGCCGGCACGGCTTCGGTGTGCTCCGGGATGACCTGATCCACATCCAGTTGCCCGCAGGGGTGTCGAAGCCCCGTCTGCCCGGGGTCGTCGTACACCGGACGGTCCTATCCACCCGGCCAGCCCTCGTCAAAGGGATGCCGTGCGTGCCGGCGGCCCGTTGCGCGGTCGACCTGGCGCGCGCCGTTCGGCGGCTCGACGCCCTGCCGGTACTCGATGCCGCGCTCCGCTCCGGTGTGGTCAGCCAGGACGATCTGCTGGCGGAGGTCTCGGTTCACGCTGCGCTGCGTGGTGTCCAACAGGCTCGGAACCTCGTATCGCTCGCCGACGGCCGGGCGGAGTGCCGGCAGGAGAGCCAACTGCGACTGATTCTGCTCGATGCGGGGCTGCCGCCTCCCGAGCCGCAGCTATGGGTGACCGATCGACACGGCGGCCGTCGCTACCGGTTGGATCTGGCCTATCGCGAGCGTCGGGTCGGCATCGAGTACGACGGACTGTCGCATCTGGACCGTGATCGACTCCGGTACGACCGGGAGCGGGTCAACTGGCTGGATGCAGCGGGCTGGCGGATGCGCTACTTCACCGACCGTGACCTCTACCGCCGCCCCCAATACATCAGCGCCACCATCCGCGCAGCCCTCTCGTAACCCTCCCGCCCCTCCCAGCCCGCCCCTCCCCGCCCGCCCCTCCCAGCCCGCCCCTCCCCGCCCAGCCCTCCCAGCCCCTCCCACCCCTCCTGCGCGATCTTGCACTTTCTGTGCCGACAATGGCCATAAATAAGACATCTGGGCAACACAAAGTGCAAGATCGGCGGACCGGATTGCGGGCGGGGCACGGCGGGGCGCAGGGAGGTGTGGCTTGGGTCACTTAGGTTGCTGGCGGCGTGGTTGTTGGGGACGGACGGACTCGGACGGCGCGGACGGGGAGGAAGCCGGCGGGGTCTGGCTTGCGGTGGTTTGACCGCTGGACGTTCGCGTGGAGGATGGCTGCGGCGGGTGCTTACAGAACCCTTAACCCGGGCCTGCGACGGTATGCCGGGGCAGGCCGAACTCGGGGGAGCGGAAAACGTGCGGGTGCTGGTGGCGGACGACGAGCGGTTGTTGGCGGACATGGTGGCCGAAGGGCTGCGCCGCCTGTCGATGGCCGTCGACGTCTGCTACGACGGCGACGGCGCGCTGGAGCGGATCGGGGTGCACCGCTACGACGTCGCGGTGCTGGACCGGGACATGCCGGGGCACACCGGCGACGAGGTGTGCCGCAGCATCGCCGAGTCACAGGTCGGCACCCGGGTGCTGCTGCTCACCGCGGCGGCCGGTATCCGGGACCGGGTGGAGGGTCTCGGTCTCGGTGCGGACGACTACCTGACCAAGCCGTTCGCCTTCGCCGAGTTGGTGGCCCGGGTGCAGGCCCTCGGTCGACGGTCCACCCCGGCGCTGCCGCCGGTGCTCAGCCAGGACGGCCTGACGCTTGACGTGGGCCGGCACGTGGCTACCCGCGACGGCCGGCCGCTCACCCTGAGCCCGAAGGAGTTCGCCGTGCTGCACGTGCTGCTGCGCGCCGAAGGGCAGGTGGTCAGCGCCGAGGAGTTGTTGGAGCAGGCCTGGGACGAGTTCGCCGACCCGTTCACCAACGCGGTACGGGTCACCGTGATGACCCTCCGGAAGAAGCTCGGCGATCCGACGATCATCCACACGGTTCCCAAGGCCGGCTACCGGATCGGCGGTACGGCGTGACCTGGACGCCGCGACGTCGGGTGCTGCTCGTGGGCCTGTTGGCACTGCTGGCCGGGCCGGTGCTGCCGACGATGGGCAAGTGGCTGACCGAGGTGACCTGGGAATGGGGGCAGCAGTTCTGCGACGTGCCGCTGCCCGGGCTCAGCACGGTGTGTGCCGAGGTGCGGCCGGGGGCGTTCGTGCTGCCCCTGGTGGCCGTCCTGCTCGTGACCGTGGCGGTCCTGGTG
Source organism: Micromonospora sp. NPDC049175 (assembly GCF_043197345.1). Lineage (NCBI taxonomy): Bacteria > Bacillati > Actinomycetota > Actinomycetes > Micromonosporales > Micromonosporaceae > Micromonospora > Micromonospora sp. NPDC049175. The sequence goes on from NZ_JBICSY010000002.1 coordinate 1,290,444, forward strand.
GCGCTCTGGTTCGGCGCGGTGTGGTGCCTGCGCCCGGTGCGTGACCTGGCCGGGCCGATCGGGCACGTCGGGCCGCAGAACCTCGGTCACCGGATCCGCCCTCGGGGGCGCGACGAGTTGGCCCGGCTGTCCCGGGCGATCGACGAGATGATGGAACGCATCTCCGCCGGGTACGAGGGGCAGCGGCGGTTCGCCGCGAACGCCTCGCACGAGCTGCGTACCCCGCTGGCGGTGCAGCGGACGCTCATCGAGGTCGGCATGGCTCGGGCGCTCTCCGCCGAGCAGTTGGAGCTGCTGACCGCCCAACTGTTGGAGACCAACGAGCGCAACGAACGGCTGATCGAGGGCCTGCTCGCGCTCAGCGAGAGTGACCAGGGTCTGCGCTCGCGGATACCGCAGCGCCTCGACGCGATCGTCGAGGCGGTGCTCGCCGGGTACCAGGACCGCGCCCGGGAGGCCGAGGTCACCATCGACACCTATCTCGCGCCCCGGGTCGTGGTCGGCGAGCGGGTGCTGCTGGAGCGCCTGGTCAGCAACCTGGTGGAGAACGGGATCAAGTACAACCGGCGGGGCGGCTCGCTGACCGTCGCGGTGAGCGGGGTGCCCGCGCTGTCCGTGGTCAACACCGGTCAGCCCGTACCGGCCGAGGCGGTGGCCGGTCTCTTCGAGCCGTTCCGCCGGCTCGCCCGGGACCGCACCTCGCAGGGCGGAGGCGCCGGTCTGGGACTGGCCATCGCCCGCTCGATCACCCAGGCGCACGACGGGATCATCGCGGCCCGGCCCGCCGAGCACGGGGGCCTCCGGGTCGACGTCCAACTACCCACTGTGACCTAACGCTTCACCACCGTTTCCCGGGTCCGCGTACCTGCGGCTCCGACCCGTGGTGTGCCCGAAAGGAGAAACCGATGTCACGCACCGTTGCCCAGGTCCGGGCCGACGTGGAGGAGGCCGCCCACTGGCTCACCGGCCGCGTGGTCCGGACACCCGTGCTCCGGTCCCCGGTTATCGACGGGCTGGCCGGGGCGCGCGTCCTGTTCAAGGCGGAGAACCTCCAGGACGGCGGCTCGTACAAGATGCGCGGAGCGCTGCGGGCGGTGGGCCGGCTCGCCGCGGCCGGCCACACCGGGGTGATCGCGCAGAGCACCGGCAACCACGCGGTGGCGGTGGCGTTGGCAGCCCGGCAGCACGGGATCGCGGCGACTGTCGTGCTGCCCGTCGACGCGGCACCGACGAAGGTCGACCGGGCCCGCGCGGCGGGGGCGCGTGTGGTGTTCGCCGGCACCGACGTCGAGGAACGGGTGGCGGTCGCCAACGGGCTGCACGACGAGAGCGGTCACCCGGTCGTCGACGCGTACGACCACCCGGACGTGATCGCCGGGCAGGGCACCGCCAGCCTCGAACTGATCGAGGAGGCCGAGCGCGCCGGCACACCGTTGGACACGCTCGTCGTACCGGTGGGTGGTGGTGGCGGGGTCGCGGGCGCCTGCCTGGCCGCCGCCGGCAGGGGCATCGAGGTGTACGGCGTGGAACCGGTCGGCTGTGACTCGCTCGCCCGCAGCCTGGCGGCCGGTACGCGCGTCCCGGTCACGCCGGTGCCCACGATCGCGGACGGGTTGCGGCCGTCCTGCGTGGGTGAGCTGCCGTTCGCGATCGTGCGGAACGCGCTGCGCGGCGTCGTCCGGGTCGACGACGACGAGATCGGGGCGGCGTTCCGGCTGATCCTGACGGAGCTGAGGGTGCTCGCCGAGCCGTCCGGGGCGGCCGGCCTGGCCGGTGCGCTCCGCCTCGCCCCCGGAGCTGGTCGGCAGCGGACGGTCGGGGTGGTGCTGACCGGTGGGAACGTGGAGCCGGCGCTGGTGGCCCGGTTGCTGGCCCCGCCGCCCGCCGAGCTGCCGACAGCGGAAGCGGTGGCGGCGTGAGCGCGCCGACGCGGATCGGAATCCTGTTCGGTGGACCGTCGGCGGAGCACGAGGTGTCCTGCGCGTCCGCGCTCGGGGTGGCCCGGGCGCTGGGCGGCGGCGGTTACCGCACGCTCGCCATCGGCGTCACCCGCAGCGGCGGTTTTCGGCTGATGCCCGACGCGCTGCTGGCGGAGTTGCGGGACCGGCCGGCGGGCGAGCGGGCCATCGACGACCGCCTGCTGGTGACCGGCCCGGCCGTCGAGTTGCGGGCCGGTCCGCGTCCGGGCGTCGTGCAGGTGTGCGCGGGCAACGCACCCGGCGCGGTGCACGCCGAACTGGACGTGGTCTTCCCGGTGCTGCACGGCCCGTTCGGTGAGGACGGCGTGGTGCAGGGCCTGCTGGAGTCACTGAACGTGCCGTACGTCGGGTGCGGCATCCTCGCCTCCGCGGTGGGCATGAACAAGGTGGCGATGAAGCGGGCGCTGCGTGCTGAGGGCATCCCGGTCACCCCGTACGTGGCGTTCGACGCGCACACCTACCGGGCGGCCGACGACCCGGAGAAGCTGGTCGTCGGGTTGCGCCGGCCGCTCTACGTGAAACCCGCGAACATGGGCTCGTCGATCGGCATCACCCGGGTCGGTGAGGGCGACGACCTGGCCGCAGCCGTGCAGGAGGCGCTTCGCCACGACCAGCTCGTCATGGTCGAGCAGGGGGTCACCGGCCGGGAGTTGGAGTGCGCGGTGCTCGGTGGCTGGCGTCCCGAGGCGTCGGCGGTGGGCGAGGTGCGGGTCGCCGGTGGCTGGTTCGACTACCAGCAGAAGTACTTCGGCGACGCCGACCCGATGATCGTCCCCGCCGTGCTGCCGGACGAGGTGACCGCGCGGGTCCGCGAGCTGTCGCTGCGCGCGTTCGCCGCGATCGGCGGCTGGGGTCTGGCCAGAGTGGACTTCTTCTACGACGAGGGGAGCGGTGAGCTGTACGTCAACGAACTGAACACCATGCCCGGATTCACCGCCCACTCGATGTATCCGAAGGTGTGGGCGGCCGTCGGTGTCGGGTACCGGGAGGTGGTGGACCGGCTCGTCGAGTTGGGCCGTACCCGGCATGCGGAACGGGCCGCGATCACCGGGGGGAGCGTCCGATGATCCTGTTGTCCGACCCCCGGGTGGCGGCGGTGCGCAGCGCCGACGACGGCGACCCCCTGCTGGACCTGCGGAAGCTGCCGGACCTGCGGCTCGACGGCCGCGCGGCCGACCCCGCCGGGGCGTACGCCCGACTGCGCGCCGCGGTGGTGGACCGCCTGCTGGCCGCGCAGCGTGCCCTGCCGGCCGGGATGCGCCTGCTCGTGGTCGAGGGTTACCGGCCGTACCGGGCGCAGTTGGCCATCTTCACCGGCTACCGGGACGAGCTGCGCCGACGACACCCGGACTGGTCCCCGCAGCGGCTGCACCGGGAGACCACCAAGTTCGTCTCGCCGGTCGAGGTGGCCCCGCACAGCACCGGCGGGGCGGTGGACCTGACGCTGTGCACCGACGACGGTGTGGAACTCGACCTCGGCACGGCCATCGACGCGACCCCGGAGGACAGCGACGACGCCTGTTTCACCGACGCGCCCACGATCTCCGCCACGGCCCGACGGCACCGGCAGATCCTGGTGGACGCCCTCGGCGGCGCCGGGATGGTGAACTACCCGACCGAGTGGTGGCACTGGTCGTACGGCGACCGCTACTGGGCGCTGATCACCGGGGCGCCGTGCACCCGGTACGGGCCGGTGGACCTGGCCGCCGCACGATCGGTGCCCGTTCCGGCTGAACGGTAGGGCGCTCCCGTCCGTACCAGGGGAGGAAGGACACCACCGAGGACGGGAATGACGGCGATGAGGGTGCAGCGCAGGCACGTGCTGGCAGCGACCGTGGCGGTGCTCGCCGCGGCGGGTGTGGCGGTGGGGACGAACCTCGGCTTCGCCGACACCGCCCCGGCACGGTCGAGCGTCTGCTCCGGCTCGGTCACCTTCTCTGCGGAGGGCGGTGCGCCGGCGGCGACAAGCGACCGTTTCCCGGTGGGCACCCGGCTGCGGGTCACCAACCTGGACAACAACCGGGCGGCCACGGTGACGGTGACCGGCCCGTCGGGCAGTTGTGTGCTGCTCAACGCGGCAGCCATGGAGCTGGTCCGGGAGCCGGGCAAGAACGTGATCCGCCGCAACGTGGTGGAGCGGTTGGACGGTGGGGCGCCGCCGGCCGGGCAGTCGACAGCCGGCACGATCCGCCCCGGTGCGGCGTCCCCCGGAGCGCCGGGTACGGCTCCCCGGTCGGCGTGCTCCGGGTCGATCACCTTCTTCGCCGAGGGTGGCGCGCCGGCGGCGACCAGCGGCCAGTTCCCGGTGGGTACGCGGCTGCGGGTGACAAATCTGGACAACAACCGGGCGACCACGGTGACGGTGACCGGCCCGTCGGGCAGTTGTGTGCTGCTCAACTCCGCCGCGATGGACCAGATCCGGGAGCCCGGCAAGAACCTCGTCCGCCGCAACACGGTCGAGGTGCTCCGCTGAGGTAGCCGCCTCAGTCGGACTGCCAGGTGCCGTCGTCGCGGACCCGGGCGGGGGCGCGGCCGAGCAGCAGCGTGGTCAGTGCCGCGTCGATGGTGTCGCCGAGGAACCACTCGCCGGCCTGATCGAGGGCGAAGACCCGGCCGCGCTCGTCCACCGCCAGGATGCTGTCCTGTTGTTCGGTGCCGATCGGGAAGAGTCGTACGCCCAGCACCGCCCCGAAGTCCGCGAGGGTGTCGGCGGTGTGCGCGATGGTGTGCGGGCGGATGTCGAACCGGGAGATCCACACCTGCTCGCCCCGACCGCGTCGGGCACCGACCAGGCTGGGAAACGCGGTGAGCGCCTCGACGGCGGCGGGGAAGACCACGTGCTGGTGGGTCGCCCCCCGTACCGCGGTGACGTCCCGGACGGCGGCGGCAGCCATGATCTGGTCCCCGATGTGCGGTCGCCAACCGGCCGCCACCAGCGCGTTGGCGACCTCCGCCGGGAAGCGGCCAGGATCAGGGTCGGGCTCGGCCGGGGCGTGCCAGGTCTCGGTGTACGCCCGAGCGGACTCCGGCAGGACGTTGGCGCGCACCAGGAACGTGATGCACGAGTCGCAGGGCAGGTCGGCGGGGCCGCCGGCCGGGTCACCCGGCTCCCGGACCCGGAAGATCTCGAACCGGGCATCCGCCAGCAGTGCCGCCGCCTCGGCCCGACCCATCGGCGCGATGCCCTCGGCAGCGCGGCGGTGGTCGTACTCGTGCAGCACGTCGGAGACCACGATCAGCTCGGCGTGGGCCTCGCCCCCGCGGACCAGGTCGCCCGGAGGTAACTGGTCGAGGTAGGTGCGGACCAGCGGGTGATGGTTCAGCGGGACGTCCGCCCTGGTGCCCTGGGCCGTCCAGATCCGCCCTTCGAGGGTCAGGTGGGCGGTGGTGTTCGGGGTGGCGATCCGATGGATCTCCCGGACCAGCAGACTCGACGGGTCGACGGTGCGGGGAGCGGTCGGCCCGGCCGGCTGACTGCGGCGGTACAGATCCGCCACCATCTCGCTCGGCACCCGCGGCCAGGTGGTGACCCTGCCGGTCTGTTTGTCGATGACAGTCGTCGGCAGGTCCCCGGGGACCGTGCGTGCCTCGATGGGGACGACGGACGTGATGACGAAGCCGAGGTCGAACTCGTCGACCATCGCGGTGCACTCGTGGCCGAGGCGCTGCGAGTCGCGGCGGGCCCAGGTGGCGGCGAGCTGCTCGGCCTGTTGACGGTCGATCACGCACTGAAACTACCGGACTACACGGATCGATGGCAGCCGGTATGGTGCTGCTCTACCGACGGTGACGGGAGGGGCGGCGGTGAGCGAACACGTGGACCGGCACGCCAACCGCGAGCTACGGGCCCGATTCGACGACGTGTACGGGCAGTACCAGCAGCTCAGGTCCGGTTTGGACAGTCTGCAGACGCGCCTCGCCGAGCTGCGGGTGACCCGGCGGTCGGCCGACGGTCAGGTGACGGCCACCGTGGGCGCCCAGGGCCAGTTGATCGAGGTCGAGCTGACGCCGGCCGTCTACCGCGAGCGGGACGCCGGTGCGCTCGGCCGAAAAATCACCGAAACGATCCGGGCCGCCGCGACCGACGCCGCAGACGCCACCCGCGACCTCGTCGCCGAGGTCATGCCGGCCGGCTCCGGGTCGGCGGACTTCCTGCGCACCGGGGACTACGCCACGTTGCTCGGCCGGGCCGACACCGTTCTCGGCAGGGGTCTGGGGCAGCCATGACCGACGGACAGCTCTGGCTCGATCCGCCCCGGACCCGTCGCGGCGGTGCCGACCTGGCGCTCGCTGGTGAGGCGGTAACGGCCCGTCGAGCGGCGGAAGGCGGTGCGATCGAGGCTGCCAGCGACGCCCGGCCGTGGGGTCGCGACGACATCGGCGCCGCGTTCGAGCGCAACTACCGCGGGTTCGAGCAGACCGTGCTGCGGGCCTGGGCGGGCGCCGGGTACCGGCTCACCGAGTTGGGCAGCGACGTGGTCCGCGCCGTCGATGCGAGCGTGCAGACCGACGGGGACAGCGCCGCCCGGCTCGGTCGGGCCGCCGACAGGCGCTGACGGCCGGCGACCGCGATGAGTGTGCTGCCGAGCCCGATCCCGCACCCGCTGGACCACGCACCCTGGGACGTGCCGGGCTGGATCTACGAGGCCCTCGACTGGGTGGTCGGTGTGCAGTGGCCGGAGGGCAACGAACGGGCCGTCTGGGACCTCGCCGACAGGTGGTACGCGGTTGCCGGCGTCCTCTCCGGCCCGTACACCGATGCCGCCACCGCCGCCGCCGAGGTGCGCGACGGGTACGGCGGCGTCGGGGCGGTCGACGCGGCCTTCGAGGCGGCCTGGCGGGGGATCGCCGAGGGGGCGGACGCCCCGTTGCCCGTGCTGCTCGCGGTCACCGCCGATCTGGGCCGGCTGGTCGAGGAGTGCGGCTGCGACATCGAGGGCGCCAAGCTGGAGGTCTGGATCGAGCTGGGCATCCTCGTCGTCGAGCTGCTCTCGGTGGCGGTCGCGGCGGTGCTCACCGCCGGTGCGGCAAGCCCGGCGGCCGGTGCGGCCATCACCGCGACCCGGCTGCTGGTCCAACAGATCTTCAAGCGGCTGATGGGCCAACTCGCGGGCAAATCCCTCAAACACGGCCTCAAGGAGGCCGGCGAGCGGGCGGCCAAGGAGGTCGCCCGGGATGGCGTGCGCGGTTTCACCAGGCGGGCCGCCCGGGAAGGGGTGGAGGAAGCCGCCGAGGAGGCCGGGGTCACCCTGGCCACCCAGGCGTACCAGAACTCCACCGGGCGGGCCCACGGCCTGGACCTGACCGACCTCGGCGCGTCGGCGGTCGGTGGCCTCGCCGGTGGGGCGGCGGCGCCGCTGGCCGGTCTGGGCCGGCGTGCGACCGGGCGGGTGGCGCGCGTCGGGGAGCACCTGGGGCGGGAGATGACCGGCGAGGTGCTCGCCGACAGCGCCGCGAGCCTGGCCACCGGTCAGGGCCTGACCTCCATGGAGGACGTGGCACGCGCCGCCGCGTCCGGTGCCACCGGTTCGGCCACCGGACAGACCGACCACGCGTTACGCGCCCGGCTCGACGCGCAGGCAAACGCCCTCACCGGGGCGTCTTTCACGGGCCCTTCCCTGCCTCCCGTGGCACCGGTCGCCGGCGATCCGTCCGCCTCGGGGGCGCTCCCTTCGGCCTCGGGGGCGCTCCCATCCGCATCGGGGGCGTTCCCGGCCGAGGCTTCGGCGGGTATGGCCGGGGCGGGCTCGTCCGCGGTGGGCGCGGGTGCGGCGGCTTCGAGTGGCCTGGCCTCGGCTCCGGGCGTTCCGGTGCAGGCGACGCCCTTCGCGGCCACGTCGTCACCGGATCCCGTGCTGCCGTCACGTGCCGACCCGCCGGGCGTGCCCGCGACTCAGGCGACGGCACTGCCGCCCGCCACCGCGTCCGACCTGCACGTCACGCCCGATGTGGACGGTGTCGACCGTTCGCCACGCCCGCCCGAGCCGATGTCGTCGGCGGACGGACCGCTCCTCCGGGAGGCCAGCGCCACACCCCCGCTCACGGCCGATCCGACGCCGCCGGCGGCGGCCACCGAGCCGAGGCCGTCCCCGGTGGCAGCCCCCGGGGTCTCGTCGTCGGTCGCTCCCGGGCTGCCGTCGGCGGTTGCTCCCGGGCTCTCACCGGTGGTCGCTCCCGTGCCGTCGGCGGTTGTTCCCGGGGTCTCGCCGGTGGCGGCTCCCGGGGTCCCGCCGGTGGTCGCTCCCGGGCTCTCGTCCGTGGCCGCACCCGTGGCCCCGACCTTCGGGCCGGCCGGCGGGTCGGCCACCGCGCCGGGCCACGTCGGCAACCCACCGCACACCACCGCCTCCGGCCCGGTCGCCTGGCCGCCGTCGACGGCCACGCCAGCGCCGCCGACCACCGCCGGCCCGACACCCCCGGTCACCGTCGCCATCCCCATGGCGGGACCAACGCACGCCCCGGCGCGGGAGCGGCGCGGGGTTGATCATCCGGCCCGGGGCACGGCGTCAGTTCCCGTCGACGTCGTGGCGTTCGGCGATCCGGTGACGTCCACGACCGAGACCATCGACTGGTACGCCGCGCAGTGGGCCGCCGAGGCGGAAGCCGCCGAGCGGCGGCGCTACCAGGGCCACTACCAGACGCAGCGGACCGGGTTCGAGCGCAATCGCCGCCAGGCCGAGGCCACCCGACTGCGCGCCCGGGCCGCCGAGCACGATCGCCGGGCCATCGAGTACGCCACCTACGCCCGCCAACTGCACCAGGCTGGTCACCGACAGTGGGCCGACGGCTGGCAGCGGGCCGCGAACGACGAGACACGCGCGTACGCCCAGTGGCGTGACCTGGCGGAGGCGGTGCTGGCCGGCACCACGGCGCCCCCGGTCGTGGACATCGAAGCGAACTCCTTCGAACACGCCAACAGGGACGTCGGCGCGCTCGCGCTCGGGGCGGTGGAGACCTCCGGTCCGTCCCGCCTCACCGGCGACGACATACCTCCGCCGATCGACGACTCGCGGCCGTACGGACGGCCAGGAGGACTGCGTCCGCCGCTCGCCCTGCACCAGGTCGACGTCGAACGGCAGATGCCCCGCGAGCCGGACGGCACCGTCACACGCACCGCCGACCCCCGCCGGGGCGGCTGGTTCCGGCTGCTGAACGACGGAGGTCCCACGGCCGACGCCACCCGGGGCATCAACTGCCTGGACTGCACGCTGTCGATGTTCGAAACCTGGGTGCACGGGCGGCCGCGGGTGTCGGCGCCGCGTACCTTCGACGGCTACCTGGACGGGGACATCAGGCGCCCGATCCGTGGCGAGGCAGGCGGCCCGGGCCGGGTCGAGGACGCGACGGGTGGGCGCTTCCAACAACTCCTCGCCCCACCATCCGGGCAACGACCAGACACCGAACAGGCGCGGCAGGCCGCCGACCGGGGCTACCGCAACCTGCACGACCAACTGTTGTTGGGCGGCCACGGCAGCTACGCGTTCCTGGTCACCGAGTGGCCGCACGGCGGTTCGCACGCGTGGGTGGCGCTCAACCAGAACGGCACGGTGCTCTACGTGGACCCGCAGAACGCGGTGGTCCGCGACCGGCCGCTGTATCCCGACGTCGTCGGCATCGACGCGCTGGTGCTCAGCGGTGACGGCCGGCCGATGCCGCTCGGCGGCCTACCCCGGGGCCGGTTCAGCGAGCGGCCCGACCTGCCCGACCACCCTTCGGCAGACGACGACGGCGGCCACGGTGACCCGTACATCAACCGGATGTATCTCCTGCTGGACGGCCCAGGTTCGGCGAGTGCCGGCGACGGTGGGTCGACCCGCATCGAGGCCGTCGAGGAGACCGTTGCGGTAGAGGGGGGTGACCGCGGCTGGCGGGCCGCCGCGCCCCTGTTACCCGCGGATGAATCTGGCCGCCAACTGGACCCGAGGGACTGCGAGTTTCTCGGCATCACACCCGATGCCGTGCTGGACTGGGCCGACAGGTCGGCGCCCCTTGGCGCTACCCGTGAACAGTTCGCACAGATGACGGCCGAGCTTTTCGACGCGTTGCGGGAGGATGGCTTGGACCTGTCAATTATCGACATTCGGCTTCAGGGCTCATCGGCTCACTTCTTCTCGGGTGCCCATAAGCAGATGCCGACGGAGTCCGATCTGGAAGACGATTCGGAGGCGTTGGCTCGTCTGAAGGGCTGGTCGCAGGGCGCCTCGCTTCCACTGCGTCGGCCGTTCGATTCGATGTACCGGCTGGGCCTGGAAGAGCCGAGCGACTATGACTTTCAGATTTCGTCGGATGAGATGGTCGAGCGGGCGCAACAACACGCGGCCGAGAAATATCCTGGGCTTCGTGTAGTCAACGCGAGGTACGGGTTCGTGACGAGAAAGGTGGCACGTGAGTGCTTTCCTCGCCTGTTTGCCTGGGCTGAGCGGCACACCGATGCTTTGGGCCGCGACGTGGTGCCAGCAATCTTCCCCGGTTCCGGCCCGCCGGATCGGGCCGGAACCGGGGTGTCGTCCCACTTCCGGGATTCGGACTGGATTGTTAGGAAAGTGAATGTCGGCTAGTTGGGTGGTTGCTCTGCACGGGCACGTGGACCGGAGTGTTCTGGGCCGTCTGCGGGCAGCGCTCGGTCTGAGTGCGGTGGGGCGTCTCGGCGACGACTGGGACGAGTTGTTCGGCGAGACCAACCGGACGATCGTGGGGGTACCGGCGACCGTCGAGCTCTGGCGCGACGTGGACAGCCAGGGATGGCGCCTTGACATCGAGCTCCTAGCAGATCCGGATGACTCGGACGTGCAGGATCTGCTGACTGCGGTCCGGGCGGAGGTTGAGGCGGCGGGCGTGCAGGTCGCTTCGATCGCTCGTCGCCGATAAATGGCAGGCTCGACGCAGTCGATTCGAATGTGCGCCCGGGATTGGTGGCCATCAGGTGGACCGCACGCTTACCTACTACGCGGTCTATCGGAGCGATGAGAACCGAGTGCCAGCGGGGCTGTTTGTGCTCGACGCGGGCAGAGGTGAGGCGCTGCTCTGGGACCACCGGTGCGGGTGGTGGGCCTACGACCCCAACCTGGTCGTGCGCTTCCTCGACGACTACCAGAATATCGACCGCTACGACAATGTCGACCGAGCCGAAGCCGAGCGGATCGCCCCGATCGTGACGGGATCACCGGGGCTGCCGGATGAGGCGGCCTTCCGCCTGATGCTCGTCAACGGCGCTGCCGGTCTTGATGTGGGGCGACCGGCGCAGTCCGGGGCTGCGGATCCGGCTGGAGATCGGTGAGGATGGTGAAGTACACGGGGCGTAGTGAGCCTTGGGACCTGCGGAGTTGATCGGCAAGAGGAGCGGTCAGTGATGACCGAAGGGTTGGACGCTCGGTTGGTACGGGCGCAGGAGTGTTACAACCTGGCGGTCTTCCTTCTTCGCTCGGGCCCGAGAGTTGGCCACCACAGCGGGGGATCAACTGACGCTGTCGTACGTACTGCGGCACCTCTGCTTCGGAGAGCGGGCCGCCGGTCGCGTCGACGCGGCGCGGGAGTTGCTGACCGAGTCGACCCGGCTGCGCCGGGACCTCGATTTCACTCCGGGAGTCGCGGCCAACCTGATTGGTCTGGCGGCCCTCTCGACCGACGACGGCGATCGGGAGACTGCCCGTGCGCTGCTCGACGAGGCGGCTGGGCTCGCGGCCGAAAGCGGCGCGCGTGGGGTTGCCAAGTGGATCGAAGAGGCCCGCGACGGTTTGGGCCTTACCTGACGGTGGGGTTGCCGCTGTCGTGCGAAGTGGACAGCGTCTGTGGAAGCTGACCGGGTCGAATAGCATCGACGGATGGCGAGTTCCGACCCGCAGAGCGGCAAGTCCAACCTCTGGGCCTGGCCGGTTGGCATCCTGATCGGCTTGGCGATCGGCATCCCCTCGTTCGGCTCGACCGGGGGCGTGGCCTTCGGAGTGGCCCTCGGCATAGCCTTCGCGATCGCTTTCGGCGCGACGAAGGGGCGAACCGACGACGACCCTGCGAAGGGTGGCCCGGACGGTGGTGCCGCCGCCGGGGACGGCGCCGAAGGTCCCCGACGAGGGTGATCGACTCGGGTTCGGTGATGTCGGGGCATTCGCCGCGCCGGGACAGCCCGACATCAATGACGTCGAGTGGATCATCGCCGACGCCGACGCCGACGCCGACGCCGACGCCGACGCCGACACCGACGCCAGTTGCCGCGGCCACGACGGCTGCGGTGGGTGACTCGGTGGGGCCGGGCAGTGTTGCCGAGGCGGTGGCCGTACAGGAGCAGTTGCGGCCGTTGGTCGACCTGGTCGGGCCGGGGCCGAGCGCGCCGGAGACGGTGGCCGGCCTGGACGTCGCGTACTCGCAGGGCGGTGACCTGCTGGCGGCGGCCGTGACGGTGCTGGATGCCCGGACGTTGGTGGTGGTGGACTCGGCGGTAAGTGTGGGGCGGCCGGCGTTCGGCTATGTGCCCGGGCTGTTCGCCTTCCGTGAGTTGCCGGCGCTGCTCAGCGCGCTGGACCGCCTGGCCACGGTCCCGGATCTGCTGGTGTGCGACGGGCACGGGCTGGCGCACCCGCGTCGGTTCGGGCTCGCCTGCCACCTCGGGGTGGTCACCGGTCTGCCGGCGATCGGGGTGGGCAAGACGCCGCTGATCGGGACGTGGGATCCGCCGGCCACCGAGCGGGGTGCCTGGTCGCCGTTGCGGGACGGCGGTGACGTCGTCGGCCGGGTGCTTCGGACCCGGGACGGCGTGAAGCCAGTCTTCGTCAGCGTCGGCCATCGGATGAGCCTGGAGAACGCGACCGCGCAGGTGCTCGCGCTGACCCCGCGGTTCCGACTACCGGAGAGCACCCGCACCGCCGACCGACTCTGCCGCGACGCCCTCGCCCGCGCCGAGCACCCGCACTGACCGCCGGGGACACCCCACCTGCCCGGACCGAGAGCCCCCGACTGCCCGGACCTGGCTCACCGCCCGGACCTGGCTCACCGCCCGGACCTGGCTCACCGCCCGGACCTGGCCCAACGCCTGGACCCGGCCACCTGCCCGGACCCGGCCCCCCACCTGCTCGCGCCGTGAGAGATCGACTCGGGTTCGGCGAGGTCGGGGCATCCGAGGCGGTGGGATAGCCCGATTCCAAGAAAGTAGAGTGGATCATGGCTGGCCGGGCGCTGCGCTCACGTCGAGTGGATCATGGTCAGGACGGCGTCTTGCCTCGACCGGAATCGCACCAGGAGCAGGTCGGCGGGCCGGGTCGCAAACCGTAACGCGGCACACATCCGGGCCGCTCTATGACCGGCGGGGTGGAGGGGGCGGTAGTAGCCTGACCCGCGGACCCCACCCGGGGAGAACGGCGAGGTGATCATGACGGTGCGTCGACGCGCGGCTCGGCTCGCGGCGGTCTGCGGTCTGGTGGGCGGCCTGGTGATGCTCGGCGCGTCGCCCGCGCTTGCCGACGACGACTCGGTCCGGGTGGGTGCGGCCAGCAGCTTCGCCGCCGGTGGTTCCGCGCAGGGGGTGAACGTGGCGGTGCGAAAGCGCACCGAGGGCTGCGTCCTGCTGCGTACCGCGCTGGTTCTCAGCCTTGAGGGTCTCCAGCCGAGCCAGGCGAAGGTCGAGGTCAACGCGGGTGGGCAATGGTTCCCCGTGGCCCTGGCCGGCGGTGGCGGCAACGTGGGGACCGCCCAGACGTCGCCGTTGAAGCCGACCCTGTGCAAGGGCAAGGGCATCACCGTGCGGTACCGGGTCACCTTCGGTGCGGACGCCCCGGGCGGCCGGCTCGTGGTGACCGGCGCGGGTGTCAGCGCGGCCGGTCAGGAGGTCGGCCGGGGCAGCGACACGGCGCGGGTGACAGGTGCGCGGGTTACCCCGTCGCCGACGCCGTCGAAGAAGGCGTCGCCCACCCCGAGTCCGACCGAGGTCGCGACAGTCGACGACGCCGTGACTCCGGCGGCGCTCGGCGACGTGTCCGGCACGCCGCAGGCCTCGACGGACGCCGCGGCCTCGTCCGGTGGCACATCGCCGGTGATGATCTTCGGCATCGTCATGGTGGCGGTCGGGTTGCTGCTCATCGTGCTGCTGTTCCGTCGCTCGCGCCAGGATCGCCGGCCGTCCGACGATCCGACCGGCACGCTGCCGGGCAACCCCGGCGGCACCACCTACCGGGCCGGCGGCGGGCCACCGGCCGCGCCCGGTCGCCCAGGCCAGGTGTACGGCCAGCAGCCGCCGTCCGCCAGTCCCGGTCCCATGCCGCCCCCGCACCCTGCCGCCGGTCCAGGTGCCGCGCCGCCGCCCCCGTACCCGCCTGCCGGTCCGGGCGCCGCGCCGTCCCCGTACCCGCCTGCCGGTCCGGGCGTCATGCCGTCCCCGTACCCGGGTGCGGTGCCGCCCCCGTCCCCGCCTGCCGGTCCGGGTGCCGTGCCGTCCCCGCGCCCGGCCGCCGGTGGCGTCTACGGCGCCCGACCCGCAGCCGGTGCGCCCCCGGAGGCGACGCAGCCGATGCCGGAAGCGCCGGAATCGCGACCGCTGCCCGGGGATCCGCCCCCCGACGATGGCGGGCGCACCGTGATCATGCCCCGGCTCCCCGGCTGAGCGGGGCTCGGCCCGGACCCTCCGTTACGCTCAGGCTCGGTGTCTACCTGCGGCGAAGGAGTGGAACACGTGTCTGATCTGTCCCAGATTGTGAAGGCTTATGACGTCCGAGGGACGGTGCCGGACCAGTGGGACGAAAGGGCCGCCGAGGCGCTGGGAGCCGCGTTCACCCAGCTGCTCAACTCCACCGAGGAGCCGGGTGACGCGGTGGTCGTCGGGTATGACATGCGCGCCACCTCGCCCGGTCTGGCTGCCGCGTTCGCCGCCGGCGTACGGGCCGAGGGTCGCTCGGTCATCGAGATCGGGCTCGCCTCCACCGATCTGCTCTACTTCGCGTCCGGCTCGCTCGACCTGCCCGGCGCGATGTTCACCGCCAGTCACAACCCTGCCCAGTACAACGGCATCAAGATGTGCCGCTCCGGCGCTCGCCCGATCGGCCAGGAGAGCGGTCTGGCGGAGATCCGGGAACGGGCCCAGGCGCTGCTGGACTCGGGCGAAGCCCGTCCGGCCGGTGCGCCGACCCGGCCGGCGGAGCGGCGTGACCTGCTTCCCGACTATGCCGGCTACCTGCGCAAGCTTGTCGACCTCTCGGGCATCCGGCCGTTGAAGGTCGTCGTCGACGCCGGCAACGGGATGGGCGGCTTCACCGTCCCCACCGTGCTGGGCGACACCGTCCTGTCGCCGCTGCCGTTGGAGATCGTGCCGCTCTACTTCGAGCTGGACGGCACCTTCCCCAATCACGAGGCCAACCCACTGGATCCGGCGAACCTGGTCGACCTCCAGCGCGCGGTGGTGGAGCACGGGGCGGACATCGGGCTGGCCTTCGACGGCGACGCCGACAGGTGCTTCGTGGTGGACGAGCGTGGCGAGCCGGTCTCACCGTCGGCGATCACCGCCCTCGTGGCCGCGCGCGAGTTGGCCAAGCACCCCGGTTCCACGGTGATCCACGGCCTGATCACCTCCAGCGCGGTCGCGGAGATCATTCGCGAGCACGGTGGGAAGCCTGTCGTCGCCCGGGTCGGGCACTCCTTCATCAAGGCGGAGATGGCCCGGACCAATGCCGTCTTCGGCGGCGAGCACTCCGCGCACTACTACTTCCGGGACTTCTGGTTCGCCGACACCGGGATGCTCGCGGCGATGCACACCCTGGCCGCGCTTGGCGAGCAGTCGCTGCCGCTGTCCGTGCTGGCCGGGGAGTACGAGCGGTACATCGCCTCCGGCGAGATCAACTCGACGGTGGCCGACCAGGCGGCGGCGGTGGCCGAGGTGCGGGCCGCGTACCCCGACGCGGTGGCCGACGAGATGGACGGGCTCACCCTGCGGTTCCCCGACGGCGCGTGGTTCAACCTGCGCGCCTCCAACACGGAGCCGCTGCTGCGGCTCAACGTCGAGGCGCCCACCCGCGAGCGGATGGTCTCGCTCCGGGACGACGTGCTCGACCGCGTTCGCCGATAAGATCGCCTGCGCCGGTCGGCACCGCCGCCGGTAAGCCGCACACGTGGAAGGAGCCGTGCCATGGCCCTGGATCCGCAGTTGCTCGAGATTCTTGCCTGTCCGGACACGCACCACGCCCCGCTCACCTACGACGCCGAAGCGCAGACGCTTACCTGCACGGAGTGTGGCCGGATCTTCGAGGTCCGCGACGACGTGCCGGTGCTGCTGCTCGACGAGGCGCGCGGCGGCCCTGGGCAGTCCTCATGATCGACGGTACGGCCGGGGTCAGCGGTCGTCGCGATGCCGACGAGGCCCTGCTCGACAACCCGGAGGCGCTGGCCGAGCGCGACCCGGGCGGCATGCTCCGGCACACGGCGTCGGCCGGTGCGCAGGTGCGCGAGAGCGCCGCACTGGCGGCCGAGGCGAACCTGGCGGTCCTCGCCGACGACGGGCGCCCCCGTGCCGTCGTGATCGCCGGCATCGGCACCGCGGGGCGTACCGGGGATGTGCTGGCCACGGTCGCTGGCCCGCGTTGCCCGGTCCCGATCATCGGGCACCGCAGCGCGGGCGTACCCGGCTGGGTGGGCGCGGCGGACGTGGTGATCGCGGTGAGCGCGTCCGGTCGTAGCCCGGAGGCGCTGGGTGCCGCCGAGGCGGCGCACCGGCGGGGCGCCCGGCTGGTCGCCGTGGGCGCCCCCGACTCGCAGTTGCAGTCGATCGCCGAGCAGGCCCGGGCGCCGTTCATTCCGGTGCCCCGGCGTGCCCCGGCCCGAGCCAGCCTCTGGGCGCTCACCGTGCCGGTCCTGCTCGCGGCCCGTTCGCTCGGGCTCGTGAAGGTCAACGAGGCCGATCTGGCCGAGACCGCGGCCCGGCTCGACGCGGACGCCGACCGCTGCCGCTCCGCCGCGGAGTCCTTCGTCAACCCGGCGAAGTCGCTGGCCCTGGGCCTGGCCGGCTCGATCCCGATCGTCTGGGGTTCGTCCCCGCTGGCCACCGTGGCCGCCCGCCGGTTCGGCGACACCCTGTCGGCAAACGCCCGCTACCCGGTGGTCACCGGGGCGCTCGGCGAGGCCGGGCGGGGTCGCGTCGGGCTGCTCGACGGCGTCTTCGGCGGCCTGGCCGAGGGGGAGCGGGACATCTTCGCCGACCCGGCCGACGACGACGACGGCGATGGCACCCGGCTGCGGCTGGTGCTGCTGCGCGACGGCGGGCTCAACGCCGAGGACGACACCGACGAGCCGCTGGCCGTCGAGGAGCGCCGTGCGGACGCGGTGCAGACCCTCGCCGAGCGCCGTGGCGTGCGGTGCGACGTGGTGACCGCCGAGGGGGGCTCCGCCCTGGAGCGGCTGGCCTCGCTGATCGCGGTCCCGGATTTCGCCTCGATCTACCTTGCCCTGGCCCACGGGTTGGACCCGATGGCCGTTCCGGCCATCACCGAGATGAAGGAGCTGTCGAACCAGTGAACGACCGTAGGGCGGCGCGGCATGCGCGGACCGGTTGGCTTCGTGCGGCGAAGCGGAGCGGTGGCGTGAGCGAGCGCAGCGAGCGAACCAGGTGGCTCAGCAGCGGGGCGTCTCGGGTCGCCACGACGCGAAGCGGAGCGGTGGCATGAGCGCCAACGGTGGGACGAAGGCGATTGTCGCCGCCCTGCTGGCCAACATCGGCATCGCCGTCACCAAGTTCGTCGCGTTCCTGCTCTCCGGGTCGTCGTCGATGCTGGCCGAGGCGGTCCACTCGGTCGCCGACTCCGGCAACCAGGGCCTGCTGCTGCTCGGCGGCAAGCGGGCGAAGCGGGCGGCCACCCCGGAACACCCGTTCGGGTACGGCCGGGAGCGCTACATCTACGCGTTCATCGTGTCCATCGTGCTGTTCAGCATCGGTGGCCTGTTCGCGCTCTACGAGGCGTACCACAAGTGGCACGACGGGGGCGCCATCGAATCCTGGCACTGGCTGCCGGTGGTCGTGCTGGTGTCGGCGATCATCATGGAGTCGTTCTCCTTCCGGACCGCCATCAAGGAGTCCAACCACATCCGGGGCAACCAGTCCTGGGTGCGTTTCATCCGACGCGCCAAGGCGCCGGAGCTGCCGGTCGTGCTCCTGGAGGACTTCGGCGCGCTCGTCGGTCTGGTGTTCGCCCTGTTCGGTGTCAGCATGACGCTGATCACCGGCAACGGTGTGTGGGACGCCGCCGGCACCGCGATGATCGGCATCCTGCTTGTCGTCATCGCCGTGGTGCTGGCCATCGAGACGAAGAGCCTGCTGCTCGGTGAGGGCGCCGAGGCGTCCGAACTGGCCACCATCGAGCGGGCCGTCACCGACGGCCCCGAGGTGGAGCGGATCATCCACATGAAGACGCTCTACCTGGGCCCGGAAGAGCTGATGGTGGCCGCCAAGATCGCCGTTCCGGAGTGGGAGAGCGCCCACGACCTGGCCCGTGGCATCAACGCCGTCGAGGCGCGGATCCGTGCCGCGGTGCCGATCGCCCGGGTGATCTACCTGGAGCCGGACGTCTACAGCGCCGCCGCCGCCGAGGCCGGCACCGGCGCGGCCGCCGACACCGCCGTGCCGCAGGACGCGTCGGGCGAGGCGGCCGAGGCGACCGGGCGGCCCGGGGGCTGACCTGTGGAGCCACTCTACGGACCGATCCGCGACTACGCCTGGGGCTCCCGCTCGGCCATCGCCCTCCTGCAGGGTCGGGTGGTGCCCAGCGCGGGGCCCGAGGCCGAGTTGTGGTTGGGCGCCCACCCGGGCGCCCCGGCCAACGTGGACCGTGCCGGCGAGCGGGTGAGCCTCTGCGACCTGGTGCGGGACGAGCCGGGGCAGTGGCTCGGTCAGCGGGTGTCCGAGCGGTTCGGCAGCCGGCTGCCGTTCCTGCTCAAGGTGCTCGCGGCCGACGCTCCGCTGAGCCTGCAGGCCCACCCGGACGCCGAACAGGCGCGGGCGGGCTACGCGGCGGAGGCCGGGCTTCCCGAGGGGCAGCGCACCTATTCCGACCCGCACCACAAGCCGGAACTGCTGGTCGCGCTCACTCCGTTCGAGGCCTTGTGCGGTTTTCGGGATCCGGCGGAGTCGGCCGAGGCGCTCGCCGCGTTCGGCGTACCGGAGTTGGCGCCGGTTGTCGCCGCGTTGCGGGCCGGGCCGGCGGGACTGCGCACGGCGGTGCGGACGCTGCTCGGCTGGCCGGTCGCCGAGCGCGACGGGTTGCTGGGTGGCGTTCTGGCGGCCTCGGTCGACACCCCGGACGCGGAGTTGGCCCACCGACTGGCCAAGGCGTACCCGGCGGATCCGGGCGTGCTGGTGGCGTTGCTGCTGCACCACGTCCGGCTGGTGCCGGGGGAGGCGATCTGGATGCCCGCCGGCAACCTGCACGCCTACCTGAGCGGCTGTGGCGTGGAGATCATGGCGGCCAGTGACAACGTGCTGCGGGGTGGGCTGACCCCGAAGCGGGTGGACGTCGACGAGTTGCTGCGGGTGCTGCGCTTCGAGGTGCTCGACGCGCCGGTGCGAGCCGCACTGCCGGTGGGCCCGGGTGTGGACTGCTGGCCGGTGCCGGTGGACGATTTCGCGCTGCACCGGGTGCGGGTGGGCGCGGAGGTGCCCTCGGTCACGCTGCCGTTGCCCGGCCCCCGGGTGGTGCTCTGCGCCGGTGGCGCGGTCACCGTGGACGACGGCGCCGGTGCGGTGACGCTGGCGTCCGGTGAGGCGGCGATCGGCACCGCGGCCGGCGAGCCGCTGCGGATCAGTGGCGACGGCGAGGCGTACGTGGCGACCTCCGGATTGCGGTGACAGGCGCCCGCCATCGACGACACAAGTCCGACTTTTCCGGAATAGCTTGACGAAGAGTTGCCCGAGTGTGACTCTATGAGTACGCAGCGTTATCGCGACGACGGTCCGAGAACGTGCGGGGAACCAAACCGGGGGGATGCACGGGGCGGGCGGGACGTGGGCGGGAAAGTCCGTTCACCACCGACCGCCCCGTGCGCTGTCTGCCGACCGTGCCGGACACGTGTCCGAGGCGCGCGTAAGGTGGAGGGTCGGCGCAGACATCGTTCGACAGGAGCTTTCATGACCAGCACCCTCCCGGCGTCCCCCAGCGGTACGCCGTCCGAGGCCCGGCCGAGCACCCTCGCCGAAGGCGACTTCAAGGTGGCGGATCTGTCGCTCGCCGAGTTCGGGCGCAAGGAGATCCAGCTCGCCGAGCACGAGATGCCCGGCCTGATGGCGATTCGCCGGGAGTTCGCCGAGGCGCAGCCGCTGGCCGGCGCGCGGGTGACCGGCTCGCTGCACATGACCATCCAGACCGCCGTCCTGATCGAGACGCTGGTCGCCCTCGGCGCGCAGGTGCGCTGGGCGTCCTGCAACATCTTCTCCACCCAGGACCACGCCGCCGCGGCGATCGTCGTCGGCCCGAACGGCACCCCCGACGCCCCCGCCGGCGTCCCGGTCTACGCCTGGAAGGGCGAGACCCTCCCGGAATACTGGTGGTGCACCGAGCAGGTGCTCGCCTGGCCGGACGGGCAGGGCCCCAACATGATCCTCGACGACGGCGGCGACGCCACCCTGCTCGTGCACAAGGGCGCCGAGTTCGAGAAGGCCGGGGCGGTCCCGGCGGTCGAGTCCGCCGACTCCGAGGAGTACGCGGTCATCCTGGAGGTGCTGCACCGCTCGCTCGCCGAGGACGGCCAGCGCTGGACCCGGATCGCCGCCGGCATCAAGGGCGTGACCGAGGAGACCACCACCGGTGTGCACCGGCTCTACGAGATGCACCGCGCGGGCACCCTGCTCTTCCCGGCCATCAACGTCAACGACTCGGTGACCAAGAGCAAGTTCGACAACAAGTACGGCTGCCGGCACTCGCTCATCGACGGCATCAACCGGGCCACCGACGTGCTGATCGGCGGCAAGATGGCAGTGGTGATGGGCTACGGCGACGTGGGCAAGGGGTGCGCCGAGTCGCTGCGCGGCCAGGGTGCCCGGGTCGTGGTGACCGAGGTCGACCCGATCTGCGCGCTGCAGGCCGCGATGGACGGCTACCAGGTCGCCACCCTGGACGACGTCGTCGAGCAGGCGGACATCTTCATCACCGCCACCGGTTGCTTCGACGTCATCACCAACGAGCACATGGCCCGGATGAAGCACCAGGCCATCGTCGGCAACATCGGCCACTTCGACAACGAGATCGACATGGCCGGTCTGGCCAAGCGTTCCGACGTCGAGCGGGTCAACATCAAGCCGCAGGTCGACCTGTGGCGCTTCGCCGACGGGCACGCCATCATCGTGCTCTCCGAGGGCCGCCTGCTCAACCTGGGCAACGCGACCGGGCACCCGAGCTTCGTGATGTCGAACTCGTTCGCCAACCAGACGATCGCCCAGATCGAGCTGTTCACCAAGACCGAGGAGTACCCGATCGGCGTCTACGTGCTGCCCAAGCACCTGGACGAGAAGGTGGCCCGGCTGCACCTGGGCGCGCTCGGCGCCAAGCTGAGCACGCTGACCAAGGAGCAGGCCGCGTACCTGGGTGTTTCGACCGAGGGTCCGTTCAAGCCGGATCACTACCGCTACTGATCGACGCTCCACAACGACCGGGTCGGCTGTTCGCAGCCGGCCCGGTTCGTCGTCTCCGGCCGGCCTTGGCGGGGTCAGCCCGAGCGGGAGTCGCGGCGGGTGGGGCGGAACCACGTCCAGACGCACCACACCAGCCACGCGAGCGACACGACAGTGGCAAGCGCCCGCAGTCGCAACGCGCTGAGCAGCAGCACCACGGCCAGCACCGCCAGCCACGGCAGGAATCCCTTCACGGCGGGCATCCTTCCACAGCCGAACGGTGGCGTCCCGACGCCGGTCGGACGAGTCGCGAGCGCTGGGCCGAGTGAGCTTGTCGTGAACGACTTGACGAGGCTCCCGGGCAGGGAGCAAGGTATGCCTGCCCTAAGTCAGTTGAGGCGTACCTAACGAACTCGGAGCCCGGATGTTCGCCACCTACCTGATCGGCCTGCGGGAGGGTCTGGAAGCCACCCTGGTGGTCAGCATCCTGGTCGCCTTCCTGCTGAAGTCGCAGCGCCGGGACCGGTTGCCGCAGGTCTGGGCGGGCGTCGGCCTGGCCGTGGCCCTGTCGGTGCTCTTCGGCTGGCTGATCGAGTACACGTCGACCTCGTTGTTCTCCCGCTACGAGGACCGCGAGTTGTTCGAGGCGATCACCTCCGTCGCCGCCGTGGTCTTCGTCACCTGGATGATCTTCTGGATGCGCCGGGCGGCCCGGACCATCGCCGGGGAACTGCGGGGGAAGCTGACCGAGGCGCTCGCCGTCGGCTCGTTCGCGGTCGCCGGCATGGCCTTCCTCGCGGTGATCCGGGAGGGCCTGGAAACCACGCTGATCTTCTACTCGGCCGCCCAGGGTGCGGCCGGTGACAGCGGGCCGCTGCTCGCCCTGATCGGCGGCATCGGCACCGCCGTGGTGCTCGGCGTGCTGCTCTCCGCCAGCGCCCTGCGGATCAACCTGGGCACGTTCTTCACCTGGACCGGCGCGCTGCTGATCCTGGTGGCCGCCGGCATCCTGAAGTACGGCGTACACGACTTCCAGGAGGCCGGTGTCCTGCCCGGCCTGAACGACCTGGCCTTCGACATCACCGGCACGCTCGACCCGACCACCTGGTACGCGGCCCTGCTCGCCGGCATGTTCAACGTGACGCCCGCGCCCACCGTGCTGGAGACGATCGCCTGGATCGGGTACGCCGTGCCGGTCCTCCTGCTCTTCCTGCGGCCGGCCCGCCGCACGCCGGCACCCGCCGCGAAAACCACAGTCACCGAGCGCGGAGCCGACACCGGCGCCGAGGCCGAGGTCGCGGCGGCAACCACGCCGCAGCGTGCCTGACCCCACGAGGAGAGACAGCTCAGATGCGTACCACCCGATTTTTCGCGCTGGCCGCCGTCGGCGTGCTGGCGACGGCCGGTGTGACCGCCTGCTCCGGCGCCGACAAGGACGCCCCGGCCGCGGCCGGCGGTCCGATCGCGGTCAAGGCGACGGACACCGCCTGTGAGGTCGGCACCACGGATGTGGCTGCCGGCACCGCCACCTTCAAGATCACCAACTCCGGCGCCAAGGTGACCGAGTTCTACGTGTACGCCGACGGTGACCGCGTCATGGGCGAGGTGGAGAACATCGCCCCGGGACTGAGCCGTGAGCTGCACGTGGAGTTGCCGGCCGGCACCTACCAGACGGCCTGCAAGCCCGGGATGAGCGGCAAGGGCATCCGGGGCGCGCTCAAGGTCAACGGGTCGGCGCAGCCGCTCACCGCCGACGCCGCCCTGGCCGGCGCGGCCGAGAACTACAAGCGCTACGTCAAGAGCCAGACCGACGCGCTGCTGGACAAGACCGAGGAGTTCGTCACCGCGGTCAAGGCCGGCGACGTGGCGAAGTCCAAGGCGCTCTACCCGGTCGCCCGCACCTACTGGGAGCGGATCGAGCCGGTGGCCGAGATCTTCGGCGACCTCGACCCCAAGATCGATGGCCGCGAGGAGGTCATCGAGGAGGGGATGGAGTTCACCGGCTTCCACCGGATCGAGAAGGACCTCTGGCAGTCGGGCGACATCAGCAAGGACGGTCCGATCGCCGACCGCCTGCTGGTGGACGTCAAGGAGATCGTGACCAAGGCCAACGCCGAGACGCTCTCCCCGCTCCAACTCGCCAACGGTGCCAAGGAACTGCTCGACGAGGTGGCCAGCGGCAAGATCACCGGCGAGGAGGACCGCTACTCGCACACCGACCTGTGGGACTTCGCCGCCAACCTCGAAGGTTCCAAGGCGGCCGTGTCCGCCCTCCGCCCGGCCCTGCAGCAGCGCTCGCCGGAGCTGGTCACGCAGTTGGACACCGAGTTCGCGAACGTCGAGGCGCTGCTCGGCAAGCACCGCGACGGCGACGGGTGGAAGCTGCACACCGCACTGAGCAAGGCCGAGCTCAAGGATCTCTCCGACGGGATCAACGCGCTCGCCGAGCCGATCAGCAAGGTCGCCGCAGCCGTCGCCAAGTGACCGGGACGCAGGGGGAGTCGATGAGTGGGAACAGGTTGACCCGGCGGCGAGCGATCACGCTCGCCGGTGCCGGGGTGGCCGGAGTCGCCGGAGTGGCCGCCGGCGCGGGCGCGCTTGTCAACGGCACCCGCGGCCCGGCGGCGGCCAGCGACCACCCGGCCGGGGCGGTGCCGTTCCACGGCGAGCACCAGGCCGGCATCGTCACCCCGGCCCAGGACCGGCTGCACTTCGTCGCCTTCGACGTGATCACGAAGGATCGCGCCCGGCTGGTCGAGCTGCTCGAGGAGTGGACGGCCGCCGCCGCCCGGATGACCGCGGGGCGGGACGCCGGGGTGCTCGGCGCCGTGGGCGGGATGCCGGAGGCGCCACCCGACGACACCGGCGAGGCGCTCGGCCTGCCCCCGTCGCAGCTCACCCTGACGATCGGCTTCGGGCCGACGCTGTTTCGCGACGCCGACGGCCGGGACCGCTTCGGCATCGCCGACAAGCGGCCCGCCGCCCTTGCCGAGCTGCCGAAGTTCCCCGGCGACGCCCTGCAACCGCAGCTCTCCGGCGGTGACCTCTGCGTGCAGGCGTGCGCCAACGATCCGCAGGTCGCGGTGCACGCGATCCGCAACCTGGCCCGCCTCGGCATGGGCGTGGTGAGCGTCCGCTGGTCGCAGCTCGGCTTCGGGCGTACGTCGTCGACCTCCCGTGACCAGGCCACCGCGCGCAACCTGTTCGGGTTCAAGGACGGCACGGCCAACCTCAAGGCCGAGGACACCGAGCTGCTGCGCGACCAGTTGTGGGTGCAGCCGGGTGACGGGCCGGACTGGATGACGGGCGGCTCGTACCTGGTCACCCGCAAGATCCGGATGCTGGTGGAGACCTGGGACCGGACCTCCCTGGCCGAGCAGGAGGAGATCGTCGGCCGGAGCAAGGGCAGCGGCGCACCCCTCGGGCGGACCGGCGAGTTCGACGAGCCGGACTTCGCCGCGCGCGGCGCGGACGGCAAGCCGGTGATCGCCGAGCACGCGCACGTGACGCTGGCCCACCCGAGCCGGAACGGCGGCGCCCAACTGCTGCGCCGGGGCTACAACTTCGTCGACGGCTCGGACGGCCTCGGCCGGCTCGACGCGGGCCTCTTCTTCATCGCCTACCAGCGCGATCCGCGCCGCCAGTTCGTGCCGATCCAGACCCAGTTGGCGCGGCACGACGTGATGAACGAATACCTGCGGCACGTCTCCAGCGGTGTGTTCGCCTGCCCTCCCGGGGTACGCGACGGCGGGGACCACTGGGGGCGCGCCCTCTTCGGCTGACCGGGGTCAGGTTGGCGACAGCGGGACCCGTCCCGGGCCGCGGTGGCGCCGGGCGGCGTCGAAGGGGGATCATGGTGACAGCCTGGGGCGGAGGGCTCATCCCCCCGCCCGGCACCGCAGCACGTGGCGCCGCCGCCGCGGGGTGCGAGGAGCGATACTTCGGCGGCACACTGCGTTACCGGCGGACGCCGGTCCCACCGAACTGAATGAGGATGCAATATTAATCCCATGAGAGCCCGCGTACTGGTGGTCGACGACGACCCCGCGCTCGCCGAGATGCTCGGCATCGTGTTGCGCAGCGAGGGCTTCCAGCCCTCGTTCGTGGCGGACGGCGAGCGGGCGTTGGCCGCCTTTCGTGACAGCCGTCCCGATATCGTGCTGCTCGACCTGATGCTGCCCGGTATGAGCGGTATCGACGTCGCCCGGTCGATCCGGGCGGAGTCCGGCGTGCCGATCGTCATGCTGACCGCCAAGAGCGACACCGTGGACGTCGTGCTCGGCCTGGAGTCCGGCGCCGACGACTACGTGGTCAAGCCGTTCAAGCCCAAGGAGCTGGTCGCCCGGATGCGGGCCCGCCTGCGCCGGGGCGAGGACGTGGCCCCCGAGATGTTGACCATCGGGCCACCCGACAACCAGATCACCATCGACGTGCCCGCGCACACCGTCAGTCGCAACGACGAGGAGGTGAAGCTGACTCCGCTGGAGTTCGACCTGCTTGTCGCACTCGCCCGCAAGCCGCGTCAGGTCTTCACCCGTGAGGTGCTGCTGGAGCAGGTCTGGGGCTACCGGCACGCGGCAGACACCCGCCTGGTCAACGTGCACGTCCAACGGTTGCGCGCCAAGATCGAACCGGACCCGGAGCGACCGGAAATCATCCTCACCGTGCGGGGCGTGGGATACAAGGCGGGGACCGGATAGCCTGGTCGCACTGTGTCGACCTCGCCGCCCCCGCACTCCCCGAGCACGGCTGCCCGCCGGCCCAGCGCCGGTGGGGAGATCTGGCGCGCGGTGAGCGGCCGGGTCGCCCGGGTGGTGGCCCGCGTGCACCAGACCTGGCGGCGCTCGCTGCAGGTCCGGGTCGTGACCATCACGCTGGTCGCGTCCAGCCTGCTGGTCGGCGGGTTCGCGTTCCTGATCGCTGACAAGATCACCACCATCCTGCTCGACAACGCCCGCAGCGACGTCCGACAGCGGGTGATCACCGGTGCCAGCTACGCGGCCAAGCAGGTCTCCCTCTACGGTCAGCCGCAGGAGGCGCAGCTCCAGGAGACCATCGACGGCACCGTCAACTACCTGGCCGGCGGCGACCCCCAGCAGACCAGCGGGGTGGTGGTGGCGATCACGGCCGACGGCTACCACAACGACATCCAGACCCGCACCGCGCCGTCGGCCAACGTCCAGGCGCTGATCAGCCCGGAGCTGCGGGCCACGATCGCCGACGGCAAGGTGGCCAGCCAGATCCGCACCGGGCGGCTCGCCGGCGAGCCCACCAAATACCTGGTCTACGGCTCGCCGGTGCCCACCCGCTTCGGCCAGATCGAGCTCTACTACCTGGTGCCGTTGACCCGCCAGGACGACACCGCCGCCGACGCCCGAGCCACGGTCGTGGCCACCGGGGTCGCCCTGGTGATCCTGCTCGGGCTGCTCGCGGCGCTTGTCACCCGGCTGGTCGTCAACCCGGTCCGGGTCGCCGCCCGGACCGCCCAGCGACTCTCCGCCGGCCTGCTCGACCAGCGGATGGTGGTCAACGGCGAGGACGACCTCGCGCTGCTCGCCGCCTCCTTCAACCAGATGGCCACAAACCTGCAACGGCAGATCCTGCGCCTGGAGGAGATGTCCCGACTGCAGCGCCGGTTCACCTCCGACGTCTCGCACGAGCTGCGTACCCCGCTGACCACGGTACGGATGGCCGCTGACCTGATCTTCGCCGAGCGCGACGAGTTCGACCCCGCGGTGGCCCGCAGCGCCGAGCTGCTCCAAGCCGAGTTGGACCGCTTCGAGGAGTTGCTCACCGACCTGTTGGAGATCAGCCGCTTCGACGCGGGCTTCGCCATGCTGGACTCCGAGCCGACCGACCTGGTGCCGGTGGTGCACCGGGTGGTGGATCGGCTGGCTGGCCTGGCCGAGCGGGTGGGCGTACCCATCGAACTCGACCTGCCGGGCACGCCGGTGATCGCCGAGGTCGACCCGCGCCGGGTCGAGCGGGTGTTGCGTAACCTGGTCGGCAACGCCGTCGAGCACGGCGAGGCCCGACCGGTGCTGATCACCCTCGGCGTGGACGAGACCGCGGTGGCGATCACCGTCCGCGACCGTGGCGTGGGGCTCAAGGCGGGCGAGGAGAAGTTGGTGTTCAACAGGTTCTGGCGAGCCGACCCGTCGCGGGCGCGGCAGACCGGGGGCACCGGCCTGGGCCTGTCGATCAGCCTGGAGGACGCCCGGCTGCACGGCGGCTGGCTGGAGGCGTGGGGTGCTCCGGGGCAGGGCGCGCAGTTCCGGCTCACGCTGCCGGCCCGTGCGGGCGACCGGCTGACCACCTCGCCGCTGCGACTGGTGCCGGCCGACGCCGCGCTGCCGTTCGGTGGCCCCCGCGACGGTGGTCCGCTGGCCATCGGGCCCGGCACCGGCGGGGCACTGGCGATCGACCCGGCGCCGACCGGGGACGGACAGCGGGCGGAGGTGCGTTCATGAGACGGTCGACTCGGGTCGCGGCGCTCGGTGTGGTGGTGCTGCTGGGCGGTGGCTGCGGCATCCCGGCGGCGTCCGACGTGCGGGTGGACGGCAAGGGCGGGGCCGCGACGGAGGCCGGTGTGGTCAACGGTCCCGGCAGTGACCCGCCGACGCGAACGGCCAGTGGCAGCGTCAACGAGGCGTTCGTCCGCAACTTCCTGTCCGCCGCCGCCGGGGAGCCGGACCGGGCGTACGAGCGGGTCAAGGCGTTCATCGCCCCGGAGAACAAGTCCCGCCTGCAGGAGAAGAAGGGCAGCGAGGTCGCGCTCAACGTGGTCCGGCTGGGGGACGCGGTCTACACCCTCAACAGCGACTCGACCACCACCGTGAAGATCAGCGTGCAGCAGATCGGCGTGCTGCGGGCCAACGGCACCCTGGCACCGCCGGTGGCGACCGAGACGGAGTACGAGTTCGGGATCCGCAGCGCGGCGTTCACCGGCGGCGTCAACGACGAGCGTGCCGGGTTGTACATCTTCGACCCGCCGAACGTGCTGCTGCTCAGCGACGTGGCCCTTCGTCGCTACTACCAGGAGGAGTCGATCTACTTCTGGAGTTCGGACCGCACCCGCCTCGTGCCCGACCAGCGCTACCGGCCGCTCGCGGTGCCGGATGAGCGCCGGGTCAACGAGGTGGTGAAGTGGCTTGTCGGTGGCCCCTCCGACTGGTTGCGCCCGGGTGTCGTCGGGCTGCCCGACCGCACCGAGCTGATCAACAACGCCACCGGCGGCAACGGCCGGTGGGAGGTCAACCTGGACATGTCCGGCGACGACCAGAACGGCATCGACCAGTTGATCACGCAGATCGCCTGGTCGTTGGGGGACCTGCCGGGTGCGCTGGAGCTGAAGATCCGCAACAACTCGCTGCCCCTGCAGGACCTGACCGAGCGACGCAACTCCGACCAGCTCTACCTCAACGCCGAGAGCCCGCAGCGGTTCGGCGTGTACGAGGGCGCCATCCATCCGCTCGACTTCGGCAGCGAACTCAGCGGCGCCGTGCCGCTGGCGCCCGAGGCCAACCGCAACATCGTCTCCGCCGACCTGGCGGTGGCCAAGGGGCAGCGCATCCTCGCCGCGATGGTGGTCACCGGCAGCAGCGACGGCCGACGCCGCCTCGCGGTGGGCGCGGGTGCCGCGCCGATCGCCGGCCTCAACCGCAGCACGTCCGAATACTCGTTGATGAGCCGTCCGGTCTGGTTGCGTACCGTCGACGGACGTCCCGGCCGTGGCCTGGTCGTCGCCGACGGGCAGCTCTACCGCTTCGACGAGGCGGCGCGGATGTATCAGGTGCCCCTCAACCTGCCCGCCGACGTCACCGCGGTGGCTGCCGCGTTGGACGGCCAGCGGGTCGCGCTGATCGCCGGTGGCCGGCTGTACGTCGCCGCGGTGAACCCGGATGGCGGCGGCGTCTCCATCGGCCCGCCCCGGCAGGTGGCCACCTCGCTGACCGCCCTCACCGCCGTCGACTGGGGCAGCGAGGACCAACTGGTGGTGGCGGGGTCCGTCCGTCAGCCGGCGATCTACGAGATCAGCGTCGACGGCGCGCTGGAGACGCCGCTGCGGACCGACCTCGGTGCCAAGGTCAACCACCTGACGGCCTATCCCACGAATCGCACCGTACGGGTGCCCAGCGGGGCCTACATGTACGAGGCGAACGGGGTGGCCTACCGCAGCAGCCCCTTCGAACGGATCGAGCCCGGCCGCGTACGCGACATCGCCCCGGTCCCGGCCGGTGTGCGCCCGAGCAACCCGTCGGCGCCGTTCTTCCTCTACTGACCCGGTGACCTGGTGACCGGCCTCTGGGCGGACCTCGCCGACCTGGTGTTGCCCGCCACCTGCGCGGGTTGTCGGGAGCGCCGGCCCGGCCTGCGCCACGGCGTCTGTCCGGCCTGCGTGGCGGCTCTGGGCGCGCTGCGCCCAGGGGTGGTCCGTCCGACGCCCGCGCCGCCGGGCCTGCCGTCCTGCGTCGCCCTCGGTCCCTACGCCGGCCCGCTGCGCGAGGCTCTGCTGGCGTACAAGGAACACGGCCGGCACGGTCTGGCCCGTCCGCTCGGCGCGCTGCTCGCCGAGGCTGTCGCGGCGGCGGTCGGCGTGGCTCGTCCCGTGGCGCTGGTCCCGGTCCCGGACACGGCGGCGGCGGCCCGATCCCGGTACGGGGACCACCTGGACCGGTTGGCCCGGCACTGCGCGGCCCGGCTCGACCAAGGCGGCTGGACGGCGCGTGTGCATCGGCCGCTGCGGGCGCTGCCCCGGCCCGACTCGCTCAGCCTGGACAGCGCCGGACGCGCGGCTGCGGCCGAGGCCGCCTTCCGACCGCGCGCCACGGCGAGCCGGGGTCGTGCCGCCGGCGCGGCACCGGTCGTGGTGCTGCTCGACGACATCGTCACCACAGGCGTGACCCTGGCCGCCGCGACCCGGGTGCTGAGCGCCACCGGATGGGTGCCGAGTGTCGCCGTGGTGCTCGCGGCGACCCAAAAGAGACACCACTTGTAACAGAGTGTGTTTCCGTTTCACCCATTGGTGTATGAGCTGCGAAAAATCCTGGGCAGTCTCGGCAACTAGGGGTGACTGCCGGGCGAACAGGAGTTAGCGTTTCGCTGTCGGGGGTAGGAGGTCGTTCCACCACCCTCGGCGGTGAGAGGAGGCGTAGCCGTACCAGCCGGTCGACGCCAGCGGGTCCCCCACGGCGCGCGACCGGGTTGCCGGATCGAAGACCATCCGAACAAGGGAGGTCACGTGGACATCGTGGTCAAGGGCCGAAACGTCGAAGTGCCGGACCATTACCGGGTACACGTAGCCGAGAAACTCGCAAAGATCGAACGCTACGATCACAAACTGATTCGCGTCGATGTCGAGCTGTTCCACGAGCGCAATCCGCGCCAGGCCGAGCACTGCCAGCGGGTGGAGATCACCTGCGTTTCCAGGGGCCCGGTGATGCGGGCCGAGGCCTGCACGAACGACTTCTACAGCGCACTCGACGCGGCCATCGCGAAACTCGACACCCGGCTGCGCCGTGCGGCCGACCGCCGCCGCGTACACCGGGGTCGGCACGCGCCGATCTCCGTCGCCGAGGCCACCGCGGGCCTGCCGGTCGCCGACCTGGGCACCAGCGTGCTGAGCGCGCCGCTCGACGGTGCCCGCGCCGGCACCGCCGTCGCGGAGCGGGTCGAGGAAGAGCACGACGACCAGCCGTGGCACATCGCCCGGGAGAAGGTGCACCCGGCGGAGCCGATGACCATCGACGACGCGCTGTTCGAGATGGAACTGGTCGGCCACGACTTCTACCTGTTCCAGGACAAGGAGTCCGGCCGTCCGAGCGTCGTCTACCGCCGGCACGCGTACGACTACGGCATCATCTCCCTCGACACCTGACCACCAGCCGACCCGCGATCACGGGGTTGTGGTGGGCGTTCCCACCGCAGCCCCGTGATCCACGCCTGTGGTCAGCGCCGGTCGGCCGCTCGTCAGCGCCGCCGGTCGGCCGCGAGCAGCGCGAAGGTCAGGTCGTCCAGGCGGGCGCCGGCCAACCCGGGCAGCCGGCCGCGCTGCAGTGCCTCACGCCGAAACCCCACCCGCTCCAACACGCGGTGCGACGCGGTGTTGTCCGGCACCGTGCCGGCGGTCAGCCGGGCGATCCCCACCGGCCCGAACGCCCAGTCCGCCAGCAGTTGGACCGCCCGGGTCGCGTACCCCCGGCCGCGCCAGTCGGGCAGCAACGCGTAGCCGACCGACGCCTCGCCGGCCGCCACGTCGGTGTACGACAGCCCGCAACTGCCCACCGGCTCCCCGCTGGCCACGTCCGTGATCAGTAGTCGGGCGATCTCCCCGGTCAGCCACCCGCTCTCCGCGAGACGACACCGTCGCCCGATCGCCTCCCGCGTCGGCGGCACGGGTGGCGCCTGGTTCGCCACCACCTCGGGTCGGCTGTGCAGCCGGTACATCAGGTCGGCGTCGTCCGGCGCGAGCCGGCGCAGACTCACCACCTGGTCGGTGAGCACCCCGCCGGGCAGGTCGGGCAGCAGCCGAGCGACCGGTCCGGGTGGGTCGTCGGCGAGGCGTACCCAGGCCAGCAGGTCGTGGCGACTCCCCGCGCGGCCCGACCCGGCCGACCGGCGCGAACCCTCGTGGCGGAAGGCGGCGGCCAGCGCGACCCGCTGGCTCGGGCCGTTCTCCGGTTCGGTCAGCAGCTCCAGTCGAGCCGTGCCGGTGGCGAACGCGTGCTCGCTCAGCGCGCGGGTGGCCGCGGCGGCCAGTCCGCGCCCACGCGCCGCCGGCCGCAGCCAGTAGCCGATCTCGGCCTGGCCCCGCGCGGGCACCGGGTTGTTCAGCCCCACCGCGCCGAGCAGCCGGTCGGTGGCCGGGTCCGCGACGGCGTACGCCGCGCCGCCGCCGGTCCAGGCCGCCGGGACGCCGACGTCGATCCACCATCGGGCGTCGGTCCGGGTGTACGGCGTGGGCAGGTTCGACACGAAGCGTTGGGTCAGCGGGTCCGCGCAGCCGTCGACCACGTCGGCGGTGTCCTCGGCCCGAAAGGGACGCAGCCGTACGCCGTGCGCCTCGACGACCTGCCGCAGGGTCATCAGCCCAGGTCCCTGGCGAGCAGCGCGGCCACCCACGCGTCGACCCGTTCGCCCCGGTGCTGCACCCCGCCGCGGGCGGTCCCCTCGAACGTGAAGCCCGCCTTCTCGGCGACCCGCCGGGAGGCGGTGTTTCCCACGTTCGCCTTCCATTCGATCCGGGCCAGGCCCAGCGTGGTGCAGCCCCAGGTGCTGATCGCGACGAGCGCGGCCGGCAGGTACCCCCGGCCACGGAACGCCGGGGCGGTCATGAAGCCGACGTCGGCCACCAGGGCGTCGCTGGGGGAGAGCCGCAGGTCGATCGTGCCCGCGTACCTGTCGTCCGGGTCGGCGACCACGAAGCAGGCGGCCTCGCCCCGAGCCCAGGTGGACTCGGCGTAGACCTGGAACCCCTGTGCGTCGGCCTGCTCGTACGGGTCCGGCACGGTCGTCCAGCGGATGGTCTCCGGGTCCCGGCAGGTCTGTACGACGGCATCCAGGTCCTGCTCCTCAAGCGGCCGGATCCGCAGCTCGACGGCCCCGGCGGTGGTGAACAGGGTGGGCTGTGGGCGGCCGAAGACCGCGGCCCGCCGGGCGGCGAGGGTGCCGGGACCGGCCGGCCCGGTCGCCCCGGGGGCGGGCACCTCGCCGGGCAGCAACGAGCCGATCCAGCCGTCCGCGTCGGACCGCGTCGCCGGGTTGGCCAGCCGCAGCCGGCCGTCGATCCGGAAACCGGCCCGGAGGGCGACCAACCGGGAGGCGTGGTTGCCCACCTCGGCCTGCCAGATCAGCCGGCGCAGCCCGAGGGTGTCGAAGGACCAGCGGGCGACCGCCCGGATGGCCCGGACCGTCACGCCCCGGCCGCGCGCCCACGGGGCGGTCCAGTAACCGATCTCGCCGGTGCCGCCCCGTTCGATGGAGACCAGCCCGCACGAGCCGAGCAGCTCACCCGTCGCCGGGTCGCAGACCGCGAACGGCGCTCCGGTGCCCTCCGCCCAGGCCGTCTCGCTCATCTCGGTGACGAAGCCGAGGGCGTGTTCGGGCCGGTAGGGGCGTGGCACAGTTGTCCAGTACTGAATGTCCGGATCCTGGCACGCCCGGTGTACCGCGTCGGCGTCGGTGCCGCGCCAGGGTCGTAGCAGCACGCCGTCCTCGATGATCTCCACGGGCTCCACCCGAGCATCGTGCCGCACCGTTCGCCGACGGCGTAACCGGATAACGTTCGAGAGGTGCGCAGGACGCGAGTTATGTCGGGTTCGGCGGAGTCGACCACCGCCACCAGTGACCATCGCGCCGATGGAGCGCCTACGATGGTTCGAGACTGTCTAGGGGAGCGTTGATCCGTGTCGATTCTGGAAAAGGTCCTTAACGCGGGCGAGGGCCGCATGGTGCGCCGGCTCAAGGCCATCGCCAATGCCGTCACCTCGATCGAGGACGACTACGTCAACCTCACCGACGAGGAACTGGCCGGCATGACCGAACAGTTCCGCGAGCGGCTCGCCGACGGGGAGACCCTCGACGACCTGCTGCCGGAGGCGTTCGCGGTGGCCCGCGAGGCGGCCGCCCGGGTGCTCGGCCAGCGGCCGTACGACGTCCAGGTGATGGGCGGCGCGGCGCTGCACTTCGGCAACATCGCCGAGATGAAGACCGGTGAGGGCAAGACGCTGACCTCGGTCATGGCCGTCTACCTCAACGCGCTGTCCGGCAAGGGCGTGCACGTGATCACGGTCAACGACTACCTCGCCCAGCGTGACGCGGCGTGGATGGGTCGGGTGCACGAGTTCCTCGGGCTGACCGTCGGCGTGGTGCTGCCCAACCGGCCGGCCACCGAGCACAAGGCCGCCTACGAGTGCGACATCACCTACGGCACCAACAACGAGTTCGGCTTCGACTACCTGCGCGACAACATGGCGTGGTCGAAGGAAGAGCTGGTGCAGCGCGGCCACAACTTCGCCGTGGTCGACGAGGTCGACTCCATCCTGATCGACGAGGCCCGCACCCCGCTGATCATCTCCGGCCCGGCCGAGCACTCGGCCCGCTGGTACGGCGAGTTCGCCGGAGTGGTGGCCCGGCTCCAGCCCGGCACCGACGGCGAGGGCGACTACGAGGTCGACCACTCCAAGCGCACCATCGCGGTGACCGAGCGGGGCGTCGCCAAGGTCGAGGACCGGCTCGGCATCGACAACCTGTACGAGTCGGTGAACACGCCGCTGGTCGGCTACCTCAACAACGCCATCAAGGCCAAGGAGCTCTACAAGCGCGACAAGGACTACATCGTCAGCGACGGCGAGGTCCTGATCGTCGACGAGTTCACCGGTCGCATCCTGCACGGCCGTCGCTACAACGAGGGCATGCACCAGGCGATCGAGGCCAAGGAGGGGGTGGAGATCAAGCAGGAGAACCAGACTCTTGCCACCATCACCCTGCAGAACTACTTCCGCCTCTACGAGAAGCTGTCCGGGATGACCGGTACGGCGCAGACCGAGGCGAGCGAGTTCAACAAGGTCTACAAGGTCGGCGTCGTGACGATCCCGACCCACCGCCCGATGGTCCGCGAGGACCGGCCGGACGTCATCTACAAGACGGAGAAGGCCAAGTTCAACGCCGTCATCGAGGACATCGCCGAGCGGCACCAGCTGGGCCAGCCGGTGCTTGTCGGCACCGTCTCGGTGGAAAACTCCGAGATCCTCTCCCAGCTGCTGCGCCGCCGTGGCATCCCACACAACGTGCTGAACGCCAAGTTCCACGCACGGGAGGCCGAGATCGTCGCCCAGGCCGGGCGTAAGGGCGCGGTCACCGTGGCCACCAACATGGCCGGCCGCGGCACCGACATCCTCCTCGGCGGCAACGCCGAGTTCCTCGCCGCGAACGAGCTGCGCCAGCGCGGCCTCGACCCGCTGGAAAACGAGGAGGAGTACGCCAAGGCGATGGAGGAGGTCCTGCCCACGTGGAAGCAGGCCTGCGACGCCGAGGCGGACGAGGTCTCCGCCGCCGGTGGCCTCTACGTGCTGGGCACCGAGCGGCACGAGTCCCGGCGGATCGACAACCAGCTGCGCGGTCGCGCCGGCCGGCAGGGCGACCCGGGCGAGTCCCGTTTCTACCTGTCCCTGCAGGACGAGCTGATGCGGCGGTTCCGGGCCGGGGCGGTCGAGGCGGTGATGGAGCGCTTCAACATCCCGGAGGACGTGCCCATCGAGTCGAAGATGGTCACCCGGCAGATCAAGAGCGCCCAGGCTCAGATCGAGGGCCAGAACGCCGAGATCCGCAAGAACGTGCTGAAGTACGACGAGGTGCTCAACAAGCAGCGCCAGGTCGTCTACGCCGAGCGGCTCCGCGTGCTCAACGGCGAGGACCTCTCCGACCAGGTGCGCAACATGATCGACGACACCGTCGAGGCGTACGTGCGGGGTGCCACCTCCGACGGCTACGGCGAGGACTGGGATCTCGAGCAGCTCTGGTCCAGCCTGAAGCAGCTCTACCCGGTCGGCGTGACGATCGAGGAGCTGGAGGAGGAGGCCGGCGGCTCGCGAGCCGGCATGGACGCCGACTTCCTCGTCGCCCGCCTCAAGGACGACGCCAACGCCGCGTACGACAGGCGTGAGGAAGAGCTCGGCACCGAGGGGGTGCGTCAGCTCGAGCGGATGGTGCTGCTCCAGGTCATCGACCGCAAGTGGCGCGAGCACCTCTACGAGATGGACTACCTCCAGGAGGGCATCAACCTCCGGGCGTACGCCCAGCGCGACCCGGTGGTGGAATACCAGCGCGAGGGCTTCGACATGTTCGCCACCATGATGGAGGGCATCAAGGAGGAGACGGTCGGCTTCCTCTACAACATCGATGTCCAGGTGACCGAGCCGGAGCCGGAGGCGGGGGCCGACGAGGTCGCGCTTCTCGACAAGCCGGTCGAGATCCGGGCCAAGGGCCTCAACCAGGCACCGCGGCGGCAGGGCCTGCAATACTCCGCGCCCACCATCGACGGTGAGGCCAGCCCGGGCGCTCCCGTGATCGAGCAGGCCGAGCAGCAGGCGCCGGCACTCGGTGTGGGCCGACCGGCCCCGGGCGCTCCGGCCGCACCGGGCCGGACCGCCCCGTCCGCCCCGCAGCGTCCGGCCGCCGGGCTCCGCGGCCCGGCCGTTCCGTCGGCCGCCTCCCGTCGACCGGCTGCGAACCAGGCGGAGGCGAGCAACGGCCCGTCCCGCAACGCGCCGTGCCCGTGTGGCTCGGGCCGTAAGTACAAGCGCTGCCACGGTGCCCCCAACGGCGGCAACTGACCGACCCGACAGCACCTGACCGACGGGTCCCGGCCGACCAGGCCGGGACCCGTTCGGCGTCTCCAACCCTCCCGAATGAGGACGCGTGGGGTCGCGCGGTGTGGGCGGTGTGGGTGTCGCGCGGTGTGGGGGCGCGCCGTGTGGGTTCGCGCGGCGTGGGTTCGCGTGGCGTTGGGGTCGCGCGATCGGCTGTGGTCAGAGGATGTGCAGGGCGGTGCAGAGCCAGCGGCCCCGGCGATGCTCCAGCCGGAGTGCCATCGCCCAGCTCCGACCGCCCGCACCGGTGAGGACGGCCGCTGCCTCCACCGCCGCCTCCCGCGGCTCGCAGACACGCAGCCGGAGCAGCCGGGCCAACGGCCGGCCGGCTCGGCGGCGAGGTGACCCCGCCCGCCCGGAGGTGCGGACCGACTCGGTGAGCAACTCACCCGCTCGGGCCAACTCGGTCAGCAGATCATCTGCTCGGACCGGGTCGAGCAGTGCCCGTACCTGCGCCGGCGAACGGTAGCCGTTGATCACTTCCAGGCAACTGCCGACGAACCGGTGGGCGGCTCGGGTGGCTTCCGGGGCGGTCGCCGGCGGTGCGGGCGTGACCGGGTGGGTGGTGGACCGGCTGGGCGCGGCGCGGAGGGCGGCCCGGCGTTGTGCTGGCCGGATCGGGTCTGGGCGGGTCGCGGCGAACAGGTCGAGGGCGAGCTGACCGTGGGTCGGCGCCGGCCAGTATGACCCGTCGATCTCGTCGACGTATGGCGGGTCGACGGGCGGGACGGGGCGCAGTCGCACGGCTGGCCGGGAGGGTCCCTGTCGCGCCTGGCTCATCCTGCCCCCTTGATCTTGCGTTTGCCTTCGTTTGCCTCCGACACCGTCGAGTCTGGACGACAGAGCGGCATCGGTCAATGGCTGGCGGAGCAACCTGCCCGTCGCGCAACCTGATCCACTCGGTTCTGCCAACAACGCGCTGTCTAAGCCGCCGCGACACCCCAGTTCCGTGATTCGGAGTCGATCACGGCGGCAGACACCCGGCCTTCCCCGAAGCCTGGTCGACCACGGCGGCCGGCTACTCCGGCTCGCGGTCAACCAGGGGGTTGCTCTGCACCCAGTCGGCGGTTTCCTGGTATTTGCGAGTTATGTACTCTTCCAGCCGCGCGCGCTCGACGCGCCACTGACCTCGCCCACCAATCTTGATCGCCGGCAGTTCACCGCTGCGCACCATGTGGTAGACCTGCGAGTCCGACACGTTCAGCTCGGTGGCGACGTCGGAGAGCAACAGGAACCGTGGCTCCACAGGAACTCCCGGGGTTGAGGTCGTTTGGCTTAGTTTGCCACCGACAGCCCGGGCGGCCCAGCAGCCTGGCCGGTCCGACGGGAGGTCGACCGCACGGGAACACGCCGGGCGGGAGCTTCCACCGGCCGGAGTCGGGGTGTATGACGGTCACGGCGTGCGGCATGATCTGCGCCCGTGCCGGCGGACGCCGGCGCGGGACGAGGCGGGGGAGACGACAGGTGACCGATGAACGTGTCCGGGTGTACGTGCCGGCGACCGTACCGATGCTGGCCCGACTGCGCGCGGAAGGGCTTGTCGCCGAGCAGGCGCACGCCGTGACCCCGGCGCTGCGCGAGTGGTACGCCGAGGGTGACGAGGAGGAGTTGGAGTACGTCGCGTTCACCCGGGCCGCCCAGGATGCGCTGCACCTGCTCCGGGCCGATCCGACCGCTCCCCGCCGGCGCGTCGTCGTCTCGGTCGACCTGCCGGCGAGCGCGGTCGGGCGGGGCGACGGTGAGTTGGGTTCCAGCACCGTGACGTTGGCCGAGGCCGTGCCGGTGGGTGCCGTCGCGGCCCTGCACGTGGACGGTGCGGACGCGGTCGAGGAGGTCGCCGCGGCGGCCCAGGTGGTGGCCGAGGCGGCCGCCGGCGATCCCGACGCCCAGTTCACCGTCGACGGCGCGGAGGACCACGAACTGGAGTGGTACGACGTGACGGAGCTGGACCTGCTGCTGCACGCGGCCGGCTGAGCCGGCCGCCGGAAACGCCTGCCGCCCTGCCGAACGCCGGCGGGCACGAGCCGGGCGTCATTCCCCGCCCGGTGTCAGCGGGCCGGATCCGCCTTTGCCGGGTCGGCGTCGAACGCCTCGGCCGGGTCGAACGCCTCGGCCGGGTCCGGCTCGTCGTCCTCCGGGTCGGCCTGGTTCGTGACGGTGTCCGGGTTGTCGGCTGGTTCGTCGTCGTCGGTCTGGGCCGGGCCGAGCGTGCGGCCGAACGCGACAAGCGCGGTCAGCGCCCCCACGAACAGCACCCAGATCCCGTTGTCCACCCGCGAGGTGCCCAGCGAGGTCTGCGCCACCGCGTCCGCCTCACTGAGTGCGCTGGCCAGGTCGAGCAGTGACCGGCCGCCGATCCGGATGATCACCTCGGCGAGCAGCAGCAGCAGTCCCGGCCCGGCGCCGGCGAGCAGGTACGCCGGCCAGCGCAGCGCCGGAGCGGCAGGATCGCGGCGAAGCGCCCGGCGCCGCGCCCAGCTCAGGTAACCGAAGGCGAGCAGCCCGGCGAGCAGCCCCGCGACGAGCGACTCGGTGCGGGACACCCACTTGGCCGCGTCGACCACCGACTGCTGGCTGTCGCCGGCCCCGAAGAGGTCGAACAGCGGGTCCCGGGCCTTGCTGAACGCGACCACGAAGACAAGCGTGCCCAGTGCGGCGGTCACTACCGCGCCGACCGCCGGGGCGGTCCGCGCGGCGGCCACCGCGCCACCGATGATCGCGGCGGCGGCGGTGGTGCCGGCGATCACGTTTGTGATCGAGGTGTCGGAGTAGGTGAGGTTGATGGCAATCGCCGCCGCCAGCCCGACGAGCATTCCGCCGCCGATCGCCCCGGCGAAGCGCAGGGTGGCCCAGTCGCCGTACCGGCGGGCCAGCAGGTTGCCGCCGGCCAGCGCGACGGCCGCCCCGCAGACGAGCGCGGCCGAGATCACGCCGGGCAGGGCGAACGCGGAGAGACTGATCGCGGTCACCCCGGCCGCCGCCGAGCTGATGGCCTGCCGGGTGGACCAGAGCATGGCGGCCAGCCAGCCGAGGGCCAGCAGCGCGAGCACCGCCGCGCCGGGCGCGGGCAGCGGCCGGCTGCTCGGGCTTGCCGCGGCGGGCGCCGGCTCGTGCGACTCCGCGGCCGGGACGCGGCCGGGCTGCTTGGTCATCGTCTCCCCTTCGAGGCGGCAGGTCACCGACCATTCAGGGTACGCGGCTCCGCTGGGCGTTCCGCCGCCGCGCACGACAGCGACACCGGCGGCCCGACCGGTCCCCGCCGAGGCCCAGCCCGGCGCGAAGCGCGGCCGGTGCGAAGCACGGCTCAGCGCGCGGCGCGGGCATGGCTCAGCGCGCGGCGCGGCGGTGTAGAGCACCACCCGACGCGGGGTGAGGTGGTGCGCGGGACGCGTGCGGGTTGCCGTATCGAACCCGGTCGGTCAGACGAACGGGGAGGACCGGTCGGTAAGGGGAGGAGGGGTGGGTCGGTCCTTGGTGGAAGGGCGATGGCGGAGGCAGGGTGCGCAGCCCTTCGTGGGAGAATCACGGGAGGTCCCGCCGCTGCTCGGCCCTCCCGGGTAGCGTCCGGTGTCCGGCCGTCCGGTCGGTGCCCGCGGGTCCGGTTTCGCCACTGCTGTCGAGATCGCCAGGAGCCTTGATGGATGCCGTGTTCTCCGTTCCCGAGCCGCGCAACGAGCCGGTTCGCAACTACGAGCCGGGCAGCCCCGACCGGGACCGGCTCCAGCGGCGGCTGACCGAGCTCGCCGCCGAGCGCATCGACCTGCCGATGACCATCGCCGGTGAGCAGCGGATGGCCGGCGGTGATTCGATCGACGTGGTGCAGCCGCACCGGCACGCGCACGTGCTGGGCGTGACCGCGCACGCCACCCACGACGACGCGCGCGCCGCGGTCAAGGCGGCCAAGGATGCCGCTCCGATGTGGCGCGCGTTGCCCTTCGAGGAGCGGGCAGCGATCTTCCTGCGCGCCGCCGAGTTGCTCGCCGGCCCGTGGCGCGACACCCTCAACGCGGCCACCATGCTCGGCCAGTCGAAGACCGCGATCCAGGCGGAGATCGACGCGGCGTGCGAGTTCATCGACTTCCTGCGGTTCAACGTGCACTTCGCGCGTCGCCTGCTGGAGGAGCAGCCGGCGTCCTCGCCCGGCGTCTGGAACCGCTTCGACCACCGCCCGCTGGAGGGCTTCGTCTACGCGGTCACCCCGTTCAACTTCACCGCCATCGCCGGCAACCTGCCGTCGGCGCCGGCCCTGCTGGGCAACACGGTGGTCTGGAAGCCGGGTCCGACCCAGCAGTTCGCCGCGCACTTCACCATGCGGCTGTTCGAGGCCGCCGGCCTCCCGCCCGGTGTGATCAACATGGTCACCGGTCGGGGCGAGGAGGTCTCCGACGTGGTGCTCGCCGACCCGGACCTGGCCGGCATCCACTTCACCGGCTCGACGAAGGTCTTCCAGCAGTTGTGGCGGACCGTCGGCGACAACATCTCCCGTTACCGGGGCTACCCGCGCCTCGTCGGCGAGACCGGCGGCAAGGACTTCGTGGTCGCGCACACGAGCGCCGACGTGGACGCGCTGCACACCGCGCTGATCCGTGGCGCGTTCGAATACCAGGGCCAGAAGTGCTCGGCGGCCTCGCGGGCGTACGTGCCGCGCTCGATCTGGGAGGGTGGGCTGCGGGACCGGCTGGCCGCCACCACCGACTCGCTCACCTACGGGGACGTGACCGACTTCGGCAACTTCGGCGGCGCGGTGATCGACGACAGGGCGTTCGCCCGGCACACCGCCGCGCTGGAGCTGATCAGCGGCGACGACTCCTGCCGAGTGCTGGCCGGTGGCACCGCCGACGACTCGGTCGGCTACTTCGTCCGGCCGACGCTCTTCGAGTGCGGCGACGCGGCCCACGAGACCTTCACCACGGAGTACTTCGGGCCGATCCTGGGCGTGCACGTGTTCGACGACGCCCGGTTCGACGACGTGGTCGCGCAGGCCGAGTCGATCGCCCCGTACGCGCTGACCGGCTCGGTGTTCGCCACCGACCGCCGGGTGGTCGACGCGGTCGCGGAGCGCATGCGGTACGCGGCGGGCAACTTCTACATCAACGACAAGCCGACCGGCGCGGTGGTCGGGCAGCAGCCGTTCGGCGGCGCCCGGGCCAGTGGCACCAACGACAAGGCGGGCTCCTGGCTCAATCTGGTCCGCTGGGTGTCGCCGCGGACGATCAAGGAGACCTTCGTGCCGCCGACCGACCACACGTACCCCCACATGGGCTGACCTGCGGCGATGACCCGCCGGCGGCGTGCGGCGCCGCCGGTGGGTCGGTCGGGGCTCGTGATCCATCGATAGTCCTCAACGGACAGTCTGCCGCCGACAGTGCACTTAGGAAGTCCTGTTGGGTGGCAAACCGGCAAATCCTGGACGCCGGGTGCGCAAAGTGGCAGCGTAGGGGGCATGGCGGATTCCGGAGTCAACCCTACGGCGGCGGCCCTGCTCGGCCTCCTCCACGAGGGCCCGATGACAGGTGGTCAGTTGATGGCCGCTGCTGAGCGCCGTCTGGCGCCGTACTGGTCGATGACGCGCAGTCAGGTCTACCGCGAGTTGCCGGTGCTGGCCGAGCGGGGTTTCGTGCGGCTCGGGAAGCCGGGGCCGCGGATGAGTCAGCCGTACGCGCTCACCGCCAGCGGGAAACGGACATTTTCCCGCTGGTTGGCCGAGAACCCGGGGCGGGACACCATCCGCAACCCGATAGCGCTGCGGATGGCGTTCGGCAACCTGCACTCCGCCAGCCAGCTCAAGGGCCTGTACGCCTCGGCCAACGAATACCACACCGAGGCCCTCGCCCAGGTCCGCGAGCAGGTGAAGAACGCCAAACGGGATGGGGAGACGTACGACGCCAGCGCGCTGGAGTTCGCCGTCGCCTATCACCGGGCTGCCCTGTCCTGGTTGAAGACCGCTCCGGTCGGGTGATCTCCGCCCGCGTCGCCCGGCGGGTCCGCGCTGCTCGGCGCGGGGTGGCGGAGTGTCGCTTTCGCGCCGGACCGCGGGGCTCGCAAGCTCAATCGTCGTTCGCGCAGTACGCTTACCTGTCGTGACCGCTGCCGATTACGCCGAACAGCTCAAGGAACTCGACGCGACCCTGCGAAACATCGAGGCCGTCCTCAACCTCGACCGACTCTACGAGGACAAGGCGCGCCTGGAGCAGGAGGCCTCGGCCCCCGACCTGTGGGACGACCAGGCCAAGGCTCAGCAGGTGACCTCGCAGCTGTCGTACGTCAACGGCGAGATCAGCAAGCTGGGCAGCCTCCGGTCCGGCCTCGACGACGCCCAGGTGCTGTTGGAGCTGGCCGAGGCCGAGGCCGACCCGGGTGTGCTGACCGAGGTCGAGTCGGAGATCACCGGGTTGACGAAGGCCATCCAGGAGATGGAGGTCCGCACCCTGCTCTCCGGCGAGTACGACTCCCGGGAGGCGCTGATCGCCATCCGCGCGGGCGCCGGTGGCGTGGACGCCGCGGACTTCGCCGAGATGCTGCTGCGGATGTACCTGCGCTGGGCGGAGCGGCACGGCTACCCGACCGA
Source organism: Micromonospora sp. NPDC049175 (assembly GCF_043197345.1). Lineage (NCBI taxonomy): Bacteria > Bacillati > Actinomycetota > Actinomycetes > Micromonosporales > Micromonosporaceae > Micromonospora > Micromonospora sp. NPDC049175. Next base: position 1,333,923 of record NZ_JBICSY010000002.1, read on the forward strand.
GGTCTACGAGACCTCCTACGCCGAGGAGGCGGGTCTGAAGTCGGCCACCTTCGCGGTCAAGGTGCCCTACGCGTACGGCACGCTCAGCGTCGAGTCGGGCACCCACCGGTTGGTCCGGATCAGCCCGTTCGACAACCAGGGCCGCCGGCAGACCAGCTTCGCGGGCGTCGAGGTCCTGCCGGTCACCGAGCAGACCGACCACATCGACATCCCGGAGAACGAGGTACGCGTCGACGTCTACCGTTCCTCCGGCCCCGGTGGGCAGAGCGTCAACACCACCGACTCGGCGGTCCGGTTGACCCACATCCCGACCGGCATCGTGGTCACCTGTCAGAACGAGAAGTCCCAACTGCAGAACAAGGCCTCCGCGCTGCGGGTGCTCCAGGCCCGACTGCTGGAGCGCAAGCGCCAGGAGGAGCAGGCCAAGCTGGAGGGGCTGAAGGAGAACGCCGCCGGTTCGTGGGGCGACCAGATGCGCTCCTACGTCCTGCACCCGTATCAGATGGTGAAGGATCTCCGAACCGAGCAGGAGACCGGCAATCCGAGCGCGGTGTTCGACGGCGATCTGGACGGTTTCATCGAGGCGGGCATCCGTTGGCGTAAGCAGCGGCAACTCGCCGGCGACGGAGCGTAACGACACGCGGGCGGAACGCGTCGTCGATCTCCAGGTAGAGGCCTGATTCGACGACTCGCGCCGGATCGGCGGGGCGTGGGGCTTGGCTCAGTTGTTACACCGCGTAGACTCACCACCCGTGATTCAGCTTGAGCAAGTGACGAAGACGTACCCGAAGGCGTCCCGGCCTTCGCTCGACAACGTGTCCGTCTCGATCGAGAAGGGCGAGTTCGTCTTCTTCATCGGTCCATCCGGCTCCGGCAAGTCCACAATCATCAAGATGCTGCTGCACGAGGTCGCCCCCAACAAGGGCCGCGTCGTCGTCAACGGCAAGGACGTCACGTCGATGCGTTCCTGGAAGCGACCCCACTTCCGGCGCTCGATCGGCTGTGTCTTCCAGGACTTCCGGCTGCTGCCGAACCGCACCGCGTACGAGAACGTGGCGTTCGCCCTCGAGGTGATCGGCAAGACCAAGGCGGTTGCCCGCCGGGTCGTGCCGGAGGTGCTGGAGCTGGTCGGGCTCGGTGGCAAGGAGCACCGCTACCCGCACGAGCTCTCCGGTGGTGAGCAGCAGCGGGTCGCCGTCGCTCGGGCGTTCGTGAACCGTCCGCTGATCCTGCTGGCGGACGAGCCCACCGGAAACCTGGACCCGGACACCTCGATCGAGATCATGCGCCTGCTGGACCGGATCAACCGCACCGGCACGACCGTCGTGATGGTCACCCACGACTCCAACATCGTCAACCAGATGCGCCGCCGCGTCGTTGAGATCGAGAGCGGTCGTATCGTGCGTGACCAGGCCCGCGGCGTTTACGGGTGAGCCGGCTCTCCACCCCTGCGCAGCCTGACGACGAACACTTCATGCCGGAGACCCGGAGGAAATCCCGATGCGCGTGAAATACGTCCTGTCCGAGGTACTGGTCGGACTGTGGCGCAACGTGACCATGTCCATCGCGATGATCATCACGATGGCGGTCTCGCTGACCATGCTCGGCGCCAGCGGTCTCATGTACCGCCAGGTCGACGACATGAAGGTCACCTACTACAAGAACATCCAAGTCTCGATCTTCTTGAAGCAGGAAGTGAGCGAGCAGGAGCGCACCGACCTCAACGCCAAGCTCGACAGCGACCCCCTGGTCAAGGATGTCGTCTACGTCAACAAGGACGAGGCGTACAAGAAGTTCAAGGTCATGTACCAGGACGCGCCCGACCTGGTGAACGTGGTCAAGCCCGACCAGCTGCCCGAGTCGTTCCGGCTCACGCTCAACAACCCGGAGCAGTACCGGGACATCTACGAGCAGTACAAGAACAGCGCGGGTGTCGACGAGATCATCGACCAGAGTCGACTGCTCGACAAGATTTTCGACATCCTCACCTCGATCCAGAACATCGCCCTGGCTGCCGCCATCGTGATGGCGATCGCCGCCCTGCTGCTGGTCGCGAACACCATCCAGGTCGCCGCGTACAGCAAGCGGCGTGAGGTGGCGGTCATGAAGCTGGTCGGCGCCTCCAACTGGTTCATCCAGGCGCCGTTCGTGCTGGAGGCCGTGGTCGCCGGCCTGATCGGCTCGCTGCTCGGTCTGGTGGCATTGATCGCGGCGAAGTATCTGCTCTTCGACCGCTCGTTGAGCGCGCTGCAGGGCCTGCTCTCGCCGATCTCCTGGAGCGACATCCTTGTCGTCTTCCCGCTGATGGCCGGCGTCGGTGGCCTGATCAGCGCGGGCACCGCCTGGATCACCCTGCGCTTCTACCTGCGGGTCTAGGGTCGTCCCGTCTCCACAAGGACCCTCTCGCCGCCGGAAATAAACGGCGCGGGAGGGTCCTTGTAGTTCCGGTAGCATGATCGGTTGTCCGGCCGAGGTGAGTTCGGCGCGCGGACAGCGGCGGAGAGGGGGTGGCACCGATGCCACGGGAAAAGGGGCGCAAGGTGGTCGCCTCCAACAAGAAGGCACGCCACGACTACGCCATCCTCGACACGTACGAGGCCGGCATGGCGCTGACCGGGACCGAGGTCAAGTCGCTGCGGGCGGGGCGCGCGTCGCTCGTCGACGCGTTCGCCCAGGAGCGGGACGGCGAGCTGTTCCTGCACGCCATGCACATCCCGGAGTACACGCAGGGCACCTGGACCAACCACGAGCCCCGGCGTACCCGCAAGTTGCTGCTCAACCGGGTCGAGATCGACAAGCTCGTCGGCAAGACCCGCGAGGGCGGTCTGACGATCGTCCCGTTGCAGGTCTACTTCTCCGACGGCTGGGCCAAGGTCGAGATCGCCCTGGCCAAGGGCAAGAAGTCGTACGACAAGCGCCAGGACCTCGCCAAGCGGGACGCGGACCGGGAGATCGCCCGGGTGTCGGGTCGACGCGGCAAGGGAATGGACGACTAGTTCATCCTTTTTGTCCGGGTCGGCGTGCCGGCCCGGGGCTCGGGATGAAAGCCGTTGCGGGAGGCGTTAGTCTTGTCAGTGCCACCACATCGGTGGCCTGTCGAGGGGGTGACTGGTTTCGACTTCGTACGCAGCGACAGGGGAAGCGAGCCGAGGAAGCCGACGTCGTCTCGAGAATCGGTCGTCGGAACTTTATAAGCGCCAATAACCAACGCGCTGACTTCGCTCTCGCCGCCTGAGGCGAGTAGCTAAGTCTGTCGGTCTGGGAACGCCTTCGTCCCAGTAGCCGGCATCAGCTAGGAGGCTGGCCAACCGGACCCGGTCGCGGGGTCCGTGCGGCGAGATTAATCAGCGACTGGGCCCGTCACACCAACTTGCTCGCGTGAGCGGTGGGGCCGAGTAGAGGCACAGCGAGCTGCGCTCGGAGAAGCCCTGACAAACCGGCGAAGGACCCGGGTTCGATTCCCGGCACCTCCACCACCTCGAGCGAAGCGCCCCGGCCCACCAGCCGGGGCGCTTCGTCGTGTACGCGGTTCGCCTACGCTGCCCCCTGTGACGAACCAGGAGCTGCGCCTGTCGGTGGGCGCCTCACCCGCGCAGCGCACGTGGGCGGTGGTGGTGGGCGTCTTCGTCACCGCCGTCGCGTCGGCATTCGTGGTGCTGCCGCTGGTCGCCGGCGGGGTGCTGGGCCGGCTGTCCGGCCCGGGTGACCCGTTCTCCTCCTATGAGGAGGCCCGCGACCTGCCGCCGGGGATGCTGCCACCCGCGCTGCGGGACGGCGGCGCGGAACAGGCCGGACCGAGCCCGTTCATCGGGCTCTGCGGCCTGCCGTTCGTCCTGCTCGGCATCTACCTCGTGCTGCGGGTGCTCCGCACGGCCGCCTGGCTGGACGGCAGCCACGTCCGGGTCCGGGGCGCGCTTCGGACCCGCCGCGTCGACCTCGCCACCGCCCGGATCGACGCCACGGAGCTGTCGGATCGGGAGGCGGCGGACGACTTTCCGGTGGATCGGCGACGGGCGCCCGCCATCATCGCGACCGACCGCTCGGATGGTCGCCGAGTCACCGTCGCGTTGCAGGGCATGGGGCTCACCAGCCTGCCCCCGTCCGAGTTGCGCGCGCTTGCCGACGCGATCACGACGGGTCGACCCGTCGACGGTCGGGACGGCGACGCGCACGCCGTCGCCCGCCAACTGCGCCGCCTAGCGGAGCACCCCCAGCTCGGCTGAGCGGCGGTGTCCGCTCCCACTGGGACGCGCGGGACTCCTGGGACCATTGGGACAGATGAGCATCCCCAGGGCCTTTACAGGCCGGTCGGGCGGGCTCACCATCGCGGTATGGGGTAACAGCGCAGCGCGGGAGGTGCCATGGTCACCGGTCCGGTCCAGCAGTCGTCACTCGTCGCCCGGCCGTCCGCCGCACCGCACCACCCCATCGGGCTGCCCGGTGAGCCACGCCCGGCCGGGCTGGCCGGAGACGTCCACGCGTTCGGCCGGGCCGTCACCGTGCCCCCCACCGAGCCGCGCTGGCGGGAAGAGATCCTGCACCGGCTGCGTCCGGTGGGGCACGGGTTCGCCGAACACGTCCGCGCCACCGAGGGCCCGGGTGGCCTCTACCGGGAGCTGCTCACCCAGTCGCCACGGCTGCACCACGGGGTACGGGTGCTGACCCGGGAGCACGCGGGGATCATCGCCGCGATCCTCGCCGTCCAGCGGGTCGCCGAGCGGCCCGAGGTCGACCCCGACGAGCTGCGGCACCGGGCCGGGCACCTGCTGCGGAGGTTGGCCCGGCACCGGCGGCGCGGCGCCGACCTGCTCTGGGAGGCGTACCAGACGGACCTGGGCGGCGAAACCTGAGCAGTCGACCGGGAACCGGGGGGTCGGCGGTGGCGTCGAACCGTACGTGCGTCGACCGGCCCTGCTGCTCGTACTCCCGTTGCTGCTCACGGCGGGCTGCGCCGCGCCGGTTGCAGATCTGCCCGTCGCGCCTCGCTACCCGTCGCCCGGCGGCGAGGCGTTCGAGAAGCGGGCCGCCGAGGTGACCGAGGCGTGGCGACCCGGCCCCGACTGGAGCACGGGGTACGTCCCGCTGGAGGGGCCCACGGTGCTCACCGGTGACCCGCGCTTCACCCCCGACACCGAGGCCGCCTACCTGGCCGGGTGGTACCGCGCGCAGGTCCCGATACCGCCCACCCGGGTCGGCGGCGAGATCCGCTTCCCGGACGGCCGGCTGACGCTGCCGCTGGTCAGCGCCGCCGAGGCGTACCGGCAACTGGACCAGGGTGATCCGCTGCCCTGCCCGGGACGACCCAAGCGGACCGGCCGGCCGACCCCCGGCGGCCCCACAGTCGAACCAGGGCCGGACGGATGGGCCACAAGTAGTGCGACGCAGACGGCCTGTCTCTCGCTCACCGTTACCGGTGTGACGTTCGGTGCCGTGCCGGTCCGTACGAGCCGGGGTACGGCGCAGGTCCCGGCCTGGCTGTTCACCATCAAGGAACTGGCCACCCCGGTGGCCCGGCTCGCCGTCGCGCCGACCGCTGTCACGCCCGTTCCCGAGCCCGCCGCACCCGCCCGTCCGCTGGCCGACGGTCTGGTGGGCGCACAGAACATCCAGGCGGTCGACGACGTCCGGATGACCGTGCGGCTCGGCGTCGGCGCCTGCGACACCGGCATCACGCCGCTGGTGTGGGAACGGCCGGACGTCGTGGTGGTCGGCGGCAGCGTCACCCGGGCCACCGGCAACTGCATCGCCGTGCTCAAGCTGGAACCGGTCGCCGTCACCCTGGGCGCGCCGCTGGGCGCCCGGCCGGTCCTGGACGTCGCCACCGGAGCACCCCTGTCGATCGCCCCACGCTGACCGGGCGGTGCCGGAGCCGCCGGGCCGGTTCAGAGGATGCTGGGCACGTCGGTGCTGATCGGCACCGGCAGCACTGTCGGCCGCTCGGCACGCAGCCCGGTGGCGAGCGCCGCGCCGAGCTCGTCGGGCGTCTGGACCACCTCGGTGGCGCAGCCGTAGCCGGCGGCGATCGCGACGATGTCCAACCCCGGCAGGTCCAGGCCGGGCACCCCGGGAGTGTCCTTCAGCTCGGCGAACGCCTTCAGGATCGCGTACTGCTGATTGACCGGGACGACGACCACGAGCGGCAGTGCGAGACGCGCGGCGGTCCACAGCGCCTGCACGGAGTAGTGGAACGAGCCGTCGCCGATGACCGCCACCACCGGACGACCGCGCCCGGTGTCCCGCTCGGCGAGCGCCACCCCGACCGCGGCCGGCAGACCGTAGCCGAGGCCTCCGCTGGCCATCGTGAAGTACGACGCCGGGCGGCTGATCCGCAACTGCCGGCGCAGTGCGGACAGATTGGACGGTGACTCCTGCACCAGCACGCCGTCCGCCGGCCAGTGCGCGGCCAGCCCGGCGAACAGGGCGTCGGCGCTCAGCGGAGCGGTGATCTCCGGCCGGGTCGGTGCGTCCCGGGGTGCGGGCGGTGGCCGGTCGGCCGGCGGCACCCGGTCCAGCAGCGCGGCGAGGGTCAGCCCCGGGTCGCCGAGCAGACTGTCCCCGACCGGTGCGCGCGCGGCCTCGTCGGGGTCGTCGGTGACGTGCAGCAGCCGGGCGCCGTCCGGCAGGTGCCCACCCGGCACGTACGGGTAGTAGCGGAACACCGGAGCGCCGACGACAAGGACCGTGTCGTGGCCGCGCAGCGCCTCGGCGAGGGGACCGATCGCGTACGGGAGCACCCCGCGGAAGTGCGGGTGGTCCTCCGGGAACACGGCGCGTTCGGGCGCGGGAGCCGACCAGACCGGTGCGGCCAGTCGCTCGGCGAGCGCAACGGCGGTCGGCCAGCTACCGGAGCGGTCCACCCCCGCCCCGTACACCAGCACGGGGTTGTCGCTGCCGGCCAGGACCCGGGCGAACTCGTCGAGCCGTTGCGGGTCCGGCGCGAACCGGGTGGCCACCGTTCGCGGCGCGGGCAGCGGGTCGGCCGGCTGGGCCCAGTCGTCCATCGGCAGGGAGAGGAAGACCGGCCCGGCCGGTGGCTGCACCGCCGTCGCGTACGCCCGCAGCACCGCCGCGGGGATGTCCTGCGCCCGGGCCGGCTCGTAGGCCCACTTGACGTACGGCTGCGGCAGTTCGGTGGGCCGGCGGCTGGCCAGTCGAGGTTCGAGCAGCAGCATCTCCCGGGTCTGCTGGCCGGCCGTGACGATCAGCGGCGTCTTGTTGTGCCAGGCGGTGACCAGGTTGCCCATGCCGTTGCCGGTGCCCGGGGCGGTGTGCAGGTTGACGTGGGCGGCTGTCCCGTTGGCCTGGGCGTAGCCGTCGGCCATCGCGACAGCCGTCGCCTCCTGGAGCGCGTGGACGTAGTGGAAGTCGGCGGGGAAGTTCTGCAGGAACGGCTCCTCCGTCGAGCCGGGGTTTCCGAAGACGGTGGTCATGCCGAGGGTGCGGAGCACGTCGTACGTCGCGTCCCGGACCGTTGCCATCGCCACCCGCCTCCGTGTCGCGGGAGGGACGACAGCAGTCGTCCCTCCCGATCAGCCGAATCTATCGGGATGTGACGGACCTTTCGGCTGTTTCCCGCGGGCTCCTCCGGCCAGCCGCGCCCGTGCCTGGTCAGGGCATGGGCACGAACAGCGAGCTGTCTTAACTGTCAGCTCACCTGCCGGTCAGCCCTTAGCCAGCGCCCGGGACGCAGGCTATGGTGCCAGGCATGGCGTTGACAGCACGGCTGATCTCGATGCACCGGGCGGATCCGGCAGATGGCCGATCCGCGGCGCGGGCTCACGGTTGACGGGTGTGTGGGATGCAGGGAGAGGGTCAGGCGATCGGCGGACGAGCGATGGAGTCGATGACCGGGCGGCTACTGGTCGCGACTCCGGCGCTCAAGGACCCGAACTTCGACCGTACGGTGGTGCTGCTTGTCGCCCACGAGCCGGGCGGCGCGCTCGGCGTGGTGCTGAACCGGGCCACCGAGGTGCCGGTCGCCGAGGTGCTCGGTGACTGGAGCGACCTGGCCCGCTACCCGGCGGTGCTCTTCGAGGGCGGTCCGGTGCAGCCCGACTCGGCCATCTGCCTGGCCCGCATGCGGCACCCCATGCGCCGGCTGAAGGGCTTCCACCAGGTCTCCGGAGCGGTCGGCACGATCGACCTCTCGGTCGACCCGGAGCGGTTACGGGAGAGCATCGGGGGCATCCGTGTCTTCGCCGGCTACTCGGGCTGGGGCAGCGGTCAGTTGGAGCAGGAGATCGCGGACGGCTCCTGGTTCGTGCTGGACGGGCTGCCCGGTGACGCCTTCGTCGACCGGCCCGACGATCTGTGGCCGATGGTGTTGCGCCGCCAGGGCGGGATGATGGCGGCGGTCGCGCACTTCCCGCCGGACGTCGCGCTCAACTGACCCGGCCCGGACGGGGGACCCCCGCGAGATGACCATGCGGGCCCGTCTGTGTATAGTTTCCCAGTGCCCGGGCGACCGGGACAACAGCAAGGGGCCGTGGCGCAGCTGGTAGCGCACCACACTGGCAGTGTGGGGGTCAGGGGTTCGAGTCCCCTCGGCTCCACCCTTGTTTGGCAGGTCAGCGCGAAGGGTCCACCGACAGAAGTCGGTGGGCCCTGTTTTTTGGGCTGCCCTGCTCGGATCATCCCGACGAGGGCGTTTCGCAAGGGTGCAGCCGCTCACCGCAGTGGCGTCAGCCACCCCCGCTCCTGGGCCAGCAGGGCGAGTTGGAAGCGGCTGACCGCGCCGGCCGTCTGCATCAGCGAATTGACCTCGCGCCGGATGGTGCGTTCGGTGAGATCCAGTCGCAGGGCGATGGCGGCGTCGGTCAGCCCGGCGGCCAGACACGTCAACACCGTCGCCTGCCGAGCGCCGAGCTGCTGTGCGGGGAGCTCGCGGACACTGGCCTCGCGCCAGAGGGCCTCGAAGACCTCCGCGATGGTGGAGACGTGGGCGCGTTCCTGTAACAGGATCGCGTAGCGACCCGGGTAGCCGGTGCTGACCGACATCAGGGCGATCCGGCGATCCACCAGGAGCAGGGACAGTGGGGTGCAGGGCACGCCACGGATGTCGAGTCGAGGGCGGTGCGGAGCCGACAGGTGGCTGTTCGTCGCGCCGACGACGCGGATCTCGGCGGCCTCGTTCTCGATCAGGTCGAGCGGCATCAGTAATTCCGGCGAGGCGGGCTCGGCGACGATGCTGGCTTCGGTGCGACATTTTCGTAGAAGGGACCGTGCCTCGTGCTGGTAGCGCTTCAGGTCGATCGTCTCACCGCCGTTCTGGCGGCGGACCCGTCGGAATGCCGACGCGAAGTCGTGCAGATATCGGGTCGGTGAGGCCGATCCGCACCCGTTCTGGACTTCGATCATGAGACAACAGAATAGCAGCTCCAAAAGCGTGGTCGTGCCGGCTCTTGGTGGTCCTCGACGGTCTACCGTCGGGTCGCGACACGTACCTCCGCTGCTCATCCTCCTGGCAGGGACGTGTGGTGGCGGCCAGCACGGGACCCTGGGCCGAGCGGCTCCGGTGCGCGTTGATGCGTCGCGATCAGGGAAATATCCAGTATCCCTGGATAGGCTTAATGGCAGAACATGTCGGATATGTTGCTCCTCCGTTACGGCGATGTCCTAATCAGGACAGCCAGTTGACCATGGCCGTTCGGCCATGATGGTCTCTCCTGCAACAGGGGATCGGCATCCGTCAACGTCACTGCCCACTTCGTCAGGGGGTCGGACCGAACGCTCATTCGTCATCGGGCCGATGAACCCTGGCCGGGCGATTTGTGTAGCAGGTCGCAGCGCGCGGCATGTCGGTGATCCTTGCGACGACACCAACGGGGACAATTGCATGAGCGCGCCGGGGAAGATAAAGATTCTTGTCGCCAGTGAACACCCGCCGGTCCGTACCGCCATCGGGCTGTTGCTGAATTCCACGCCAGGAATGTCGGCGGTCGCGGACGCGGCCGACGGAGGTGCCGCCACGATGGTCGCCCGGCGGATCCAACCGAATGTCGTCCTGCTCGACTTCGACTCGGACCCGGGCCACTGCGTCGACACCACGGCGCGTCTGACCAGTGACCCGGCCCTGGGCGGGATCGGCGTGCTCGTCTTCACCGCCCGCAGCGGCCCGGAGCAGTCCATCCGGCTCCTCCGGGCCGGTGCCCGCTCGGTGCTGAGCAAGGAGACCTCGGCCGAGGGGCTGCTGGACGCCATCAGGGTGGTGGCGGCCGGCAGCCTGGTGCTGAGCCCGGATCACGCCGGAGGCGTCCTGAACCATGTCGGTCGCGGCGACGGCGAGACCTGTCCGGCTCTGGCTGGAGAGGTCGGGCTGGGCCTGTTGAGTCTGCGCGAACGCGAGGTCCTGGCACTCGTCGCCCAGGGCTACAACAACACCGAGATCGCGCGGCGACTGCACATCAGTGATCTCACCGCGAAGACCCATGTCAGCCGGATCCGGATCAAGATGGACGCTCGTGATCGGGTGCAACTCGTCCTCCGGGCGTACGCGGCCGGGTTGTCCCTGCGTGCCGCCGCCGAGTACGGCCAGTCGGCGTAGCCCGTACTCCAAAGGAGTACGCGAGGTGTCGACTCCGGTACGACGACAGTCGCGCCGCACGTCCCTAACGTTCTGTGCACACCGGATCACCGCCGAAGCCGACGACCACAGCGGGGCGGGCCGGGACGGGGGAACCAGTGCCACCACTCGTCAGGGCGGCCGTGCACGCCACTCGTTCCCGGTTCGATTCGCCTGGTGTCCGTTGTGCTGAGGCGCGCGACGAGAGGAAGAGTAGTTGCGAAACAAGCGTAAGACGGTAGTCACCGCGCTCCTGGCCTCCGCCATGGTGCTCGGCTCGCTCCCCGCCTATGCGGCGGAGAGCACACCGACCGGCAGCTCTACCTTCGCGGTAGGTGTCGATCGGGAGCAGGCCGCTGCCGCGGAGGGCGAGCGGATCTTCCGCGCGATCTACAGCGGCGCGGGCGACCAGAAGCTGCGGATTCCGCGGATCGCCGCGCCCGAGGCCGCTGTCGAGCCGCACGGCAAGGCGTGGAACGAGCTGGTCCAGGAGGTCTCCCGCACCGAGCCGGGATATCTGGCCGAGTTCGGCCGGCAGATGCGTTCCGGTGACCCGTACCTGGTCAGCGAGGCGCTCGCCGGCGGGCAGGCGCGGATCGAGACGGCCATCAAGAAGCTGTACCCGACCGCGAGCACCAAGCAGACCGACAGCGACATGGGCGCGAACTGCACCGTCGGTGCGGTCGCCTGTGCCGTGGTGGTGGTCGTGGCATCGACCGGCGGCGCGGTCCTCAACTACGTCGCCGCCGTCAACGTCGTCGCGGTCGTCAACGCTGGGACCTGGGTGAACGGGTTCTGGGGCATTGCCAGGCCGGACGAGAACAGCCCGGGTGGCGAGGCGTTCATCTCCGACCTGACCGTCCGACTGGCCGACTGACGCACTCTGAACAAGGAAGTCAGTGATTCCTGTGAGTATTCACGAACAGGACACGGGGCGGGCGGAGCTGGATCAGCTCCGCCCCCTCCCCGGTCTCAGCATCCGATCCGGGCAAGACGTCGCGCTGACCGTGCTCTGGTTGACCGTCTGCCTCGCGATCGTGGCGATGGCGGGACTGAGTCGCCTCTCCGAGTCCGCCATCGGGCGTGAGGTGCCCTACGGCATCTCGACCGGCTTCCTCCAGGGCTTCCCGCAGGGTTGGTCCTTCTTCACCAAGGACCCGCGCTCCGAGCAGGTGCAGGGCTACACCCGGGAGGCGCCGGGCCGGTGGCAGGCCATTGACCACGGCCACAACAGCGGGGTGGACAGCGCCTTCGGGATCAGCCGGAAGACCCGGGCCCACGGGCTCGAACTGGCCTTCATGACCAAGGCGCTGGACCAGAATCTGCCCAAGCTGACCGAATGCCGCAGCAGGGAGGCGCTGGACTGCCTGGAGGCCGCCGCCACCAGCCCGGTTGCCACCGTCCGAAACCCCTCACCCAACCCGATCTACTGCGGAACGGTGGGCCTGGTCATGTACAAGCCGACCTCGTTCGAGTGGCGAGACTTCCCGACCGGCAACGCCAAGGTGAAGGTCGTGACCCTGCGGAGTGAATGCGAGGGCGAGTGATGAGGCTGCTCCAACGGCAGGTCAGGTCCGATTTCCTGTGGATCGACCCGTGGGGTTGGGCGTACGTGCTGATGCGGAACCTCACCGCCCTCGGCACTGTGCTGACGCTGTCGTTCAACGGCCCGGAGGTCCTGTTCCACCCTCGCATCGACGCCGAGCAGCCACCCGTCTGCGTGGAGCCGCTCGGCGGCGCGAGCATGTTCTGTCAGGGGTCTCCGGAAGTCTGGCGGTACGTCGGCATCGCGATCCTGCTCGTGGTGCTCTCCGGTTGGCGGCCGCGGCTGCTCGCCCTCCCGCACGTCTGGGTGACCTGGAGCGTCTCCTTCTCCATCTCCCTGCCCGAGGGCGGTGACCAGGTAGCCAGCAACATGGCGCTCCTGCTGCTCCCGCTCGCGCTCGCGGACGGCCGGCGGTGGATCTGGCGGGTCGACCCGGACCGTAGGGCCCGGCTGCTGGCCAATCCGGTGCTGGACTTCCGCACGCTCTTCGGTCTCTCGGTGGTCGTACTCGTCCGCCTCCAGGCGTGCGTGATCTACCTGGACGCCGCGGTCTCCAAGTTCCGGGTGACGGAATGGCAGGACGGCACGGCGATCTACTACTGGTTCCGGGATCCGCTCTTCGTCCCGGGTGACATCCGCGACGACATCGCGTTCGCCATCACCTCGACCCCGGTGGGCACCGCTCTGATCACCTGGGGAGGGCTGGCGCTCGAACTCTCGCTGGCGGCGGCCATCTTCGCGGGTCGGCGGAGCCGGCGGGTCCTGCTCGTCCTGGGCCTGGCGTTCCACGGGATGATCGCGATCGTCTTCGGCCTGGTCACCTTCTGGGTCGCGATGGCGGCGCTGCTGGTCATGTACCTGGGCTTCGACCACGACTTTCCTGGCCTGCGGCGAAGGGCGGCCCAGGTCGGCGCCGTGCTCGGGCGGCTGGCCCGCCGAGCGCGCCGCCGTCCCGATCGGCCGGTGCCCACGTCGCCGGCGCCGGTGCAGGCCCGTCCCGACGCCGAACTCGACGACCTGGTGGGGGTCGGGGCCGACGGCAACCGGGGCGTGAACCGCGAGCCGCACGACGCGAGTGGACCGGGCTCGCCCGTCGGCGCGAATAGCACCTAATTGGGAGAGATTGTACAATGACGTTAACTGATGCAGCAGGAGGTGCACGTTGCTGGCCGGAGCATTCATTTCTGTGGTTTACGCATTCCTCGGGTGGCTCGTCGCCTTCAGCGCCAGGGCTTCCCTGCGGCCGTCGGTGAACATGTACCGCAGCCCCGGGGTACGGACCGCCGCGACCATGAAGTCGACCGAGCACTGGTACGCGGCACACCGTCGGGTCGAACGTCCGCTCTACCGGACCGGGATCCTGTTGGCCGTCCTGTCCCCGCTGCCGGTCCTCCTCGGTGCGGCCTTCGGTGATCCGCCGGTGATCGCGGCGGTTCTGGTGCTCGCCGTGCTGGTCGTGCCCTACCTGCTCTACCTGGGCTACGTGGGCAACCGCGCCGCGGTCGCGGTGGACGATGGGCGTTGAGCGATCGGCCCGACGACGAGGCCGGCCGGCGGCACCCGCTGGCCGGCCTCGTCATCGATCCGATGATCACGGGTGACCCGGGTGAGGCTCGACAGCGAGGGCCGTCGGGTGCGTACCGACGTGGTGGTGGTCGGCGCCGGCCCGAACGGGCTCGCCGCTGCCCTGGTGATGGCGGGGGCGGGCCTCCGGGTGGAGGTGTACGAAGCCGCGGCGACCGTGGGCGGCGGCGCGCGAACGCGGGAACTGACGCTGCCGGGCTACCAGCACGACGTCTGCTCGGCGGTCCATCCGATGGCGCTGGCCTCGCCCTTCTTCCGGGCCTTCGACCTGGCGGAGCACGGTGTGAAGCTGCTGCACCCGGAGGTCTCCTACGCTCATCCGCTGGACGGCGGACGCGCCGGCCTCGCCTGGCGGGACCTGGCGCGGACGGTCCACGGTCTGGGGCGTGACGGGCCGGCGTGGCGTAGCCTGCTCGGTCCCCTGGTGCGGGACTGGAGCGACCTGGCCGACGTGGTCATGTCGGACCTTCGAAGCCCTCCAACCCACCCCCGGACGGCCGCTCGACTGGCGGTGCGACTGATCCGCCGGCTGGTGGCCCGGGGGCCCCTGGACTTCTCCGACGACCTGGCCCCAGCGATGTTGACAGGCGTGAACGCCCACGCCATCGCGCCGGCCCGCGGCGTCGGCGCTACCGCGGTGGGCGTGGTGCTGGCCGCGCTCGCCCACGCGGTGGGCTGGCCGGTGCCCGAGGGCGGCAGCCAGCGCATCGTCGACGCCCTCGCCGCCGAACTTCGCCGTCGGGGCGGCCGCATCACCACGGACGCCCCGATCCACGACCTCGCGCAGCTTCCGCCGGCCCGCGCGGTCCTCCTCGACGTGACGCCGGCTGCCCTGCTACGCCTCGCGGGCCGGCGACTGCCCTCCGGGTACGCCCGGAGCCTGCGCGCGTACCGGCGCGGTGGGGCCGCGTGCAAGGTGGACTTCGCGTTGGCGGGCCCGGTGCCCTGGCTGGCGCCCGGCTGTGCGCGGGCCGGCACCCTGCACCTCGCCGGCACCCGTGAGGAGGTCGTCGCCGCCGAGGCAGCGGTCGCCGCCGGCCGGCACGCCGCCCGCCCGTTCGTGCTCGCGGCCCAGCCCGGGGTTGTCGACCCGTCCCGGGCGCCGAGCGGTCGGCAGGTGCTCTGGACGTACGCGCACGTGCCGAACGGGTCGCCGCGTGACGTCCGGGAACAGGTCAAGGACCAGGTGGAACGCTTCGCCCCGGGCTTCCGGGACCTGATCCTGGCCGAACACGTGATCACCGCCGACCGGTGGGAGTCGTACAACCCGAACTACCTCGGCGGTGACATCTCCGGTGGGGCCACCACCGCGTGGCAACTGCTGGCGCGGCCGGTGCCCCGGTGGGACCCGTACCGGACCCCGCTGCCCGGCGTCTACCTCTGCTCGGCGTCCACCCCGCCCGGCCAGGCGGTACACGGGATGTGCGGGGTGCACGCCGCCCGCCGGGCGCTGCGGGACAGGTTCGGTGTCCGCGAAGACCCGTTGGCTCTCGTGGCCGGCCGATCGCCGGTGGCCGGACCGTAGGCGCTACCGAACGGCAGGTCAGCCCGCGGCGGCCCGTGGTGGAATCGTCGGTAGGCGGACCGTGAAGGTCGCCCCGGCGCCGGGCCGGCTGTCGGTGGAGATCGTGCCGCCGTGGCTGGTCACCACCTCGCGTAGGAGGGCCAGGCCCAGACCGAAGCGCCGGTCCTTGGCTCCGGCGCCGCGGTGGAAGCGGTCGAAGAGGCGTGCCGCGTCGGCGGGGTCGAAGCCGGCGCCGCTGTCCGTGACCACCAGGTCCGCGCCGCGACGGGACGTACGCAGGGCCACGTCGATGCGGCCGCCGGTCGGGGTGTGGGTGAGGGCGTTGGCGAGCAACTCGCCGACCATGCGGCGCAGGGCCGAGGCGATGCCGGGGACGAGGACCGGAGCGTCCGGGACGGTCAGGTGTAGCTGGACGCCCTGCTCCGCGGCGCGGTCCGCCTCGCAGTCGACGGCCTGCGCGGCGAGCAGGGCCAGGTTGACGGGCTCGGAGGGCTGCCGGTCAGCCGGTGTGGCGGCGAGGCGGGCGGAGAGCAGGAGCTCGTCGACGATCTCGCCGAGGCGGCGGGTGGTCTCGATCAGGCGGTCGTAGTCGGCGTGGTCGGCGCCGGCGCGGCGGGCCAGGATCTGGGCGCGGGTGTGGACCTGGGCGATGGGGGTGCGCAACTCGTGGCTGGCGTCGGCGACGAACCGGCGTTGCCGGCCGAGCGCCTCGGCGAGCGGCGCCACGGCTCGCCGGCCCACGGTGATGCCCGTGAGCACTGCCGCGGCGAGACCGACGATCGCGGCGAGGAGGAAGGCGGCGAGCAGGTGACGCCGGTCGGAGAGCTGGAAACGGGCGTCGAACACCGCTTGCACGACGCCCGTGCCGCGGGGCTGGGTGCGGACGTAGTAGGTGGTGCCGTTGCGCTCGACCTTGTCGCTGCGGACCTGGTGGTCGAGGGCCACCGCGTCGATGGCGGACCGCAGCGGGAAGCCGGCAGGGGGCGGGTTCCGGCCCGAGTCGGTACGGCCGCCGTCGTGCAGGATGATCCAGCTGCAGCCCGGCGGCCCGGCGATGGTGCCGTGGACCGCGCCGTAGTCGAGCTCTCGTTCGATCTGCTCGTGTTGGTTGCGCAGCAGCGCGGCGTAGGAGATGGCGGCGCCCAGGGCGAGCAGCGCCGTCATGGCGAGGCCGACCAGCAGACTGACCCGGGCCCTGGCCCGGCGCAGCATGGTGTCCTCGAAGCTCACAGGGTGCCCAGTCGGTAGCCCAGGCCGTGCACGGTCCGGATCACCGCGCGGCCGAGCTTGCGGCGCAGGTAGTAGACGTACGTGTCGACGAGCGACGCTGCGGCCGCCTCGTCGAAGACCCGGCTGCGCAGCTCGGATCGGGAGTGGACGGTGTGCGGTCGGGCCGCGAGGACCCGCAGCAGCTCGAACTCGCGCGCGGACAGGGCGACTCGGGTGCCGTCGGGGAGGACGGCGTCACGGACGGAGAGGTCGAGCTGGCCCGACCCGAGCCGCAGCACCTCGGTGGACTCGCTGGTCCGGCGGCAGAGGGCTCGGATGCGGGCGCTCAACTCGTCCAGGTCGAAGGGCTTCGTGAGGTAGTCGTCGGCGCCCGCGTCGAGGCCGGCGATCCGGTCCTCGACGGTGCCGAGCGCGGTCAGCAGCAGCGCCCGGGCGACCACCGCGCGGGAGCGCAGCCGGACGACCAGGTCCAGTCCGTCGAGGGCGGGCAGGAGTCGGTCGATCACCATGACGTCGTACGGCCGGGTGAGCCCGAGGTGCAGGCCGCGCTGGCCGTCGGGGGCCTGGTCGACGACGTATCCCTCGCCGGTGAGTGTCTCGGCCACCATGCCGCGTAGCTCCGAGTCGTCCTCGACGAGCAGGAGTCGGGTCATACGGTGATCGTGACATAGATGAGGATCGTTGTCTGTAGAATTTGTCTCCTCAAACAAACATTCTACGGGGTTCCGGCGGGCACGAGTGACGGTGTGGGGGCGGGGACGCGTGCCTCGCGTCGCTCGATCCAGGTGAGCAGCGGCGTCGTCATGAGTGTCGTGACGAGCGCGACCACCACCAGCACGGTGAAGAGCGACGGGTTCACGATGCCCGCCTCCAGTCCCACGTTCAGGGCGATCAACTGCATCAGGCCCCGGGCGTTCATGAGGGCGCCGACGCGCAGCGCGACCCTGTTCGGCTCACCGCGCATCCGGGCCGCGGCCCAGCAGGCGCCGAACTTGCCGACGATCGCCACGGCCACGCACGCGGCGGCGAAGCCGAGGACGGCCGGGTTGCCCAGCAGCGCGAACTCGGTGCGCAGCCCGGAGAAGGTGAAGAACAGCGGCAGGAACACCGTCGCGGCGATCGGCGTCAGCGTGTCGACCACCTTGTCGGTCTGCGGGGAGTGCGGCATCACCACGCCGACCGCGAAGGCGCCGAAGACCGCGTAGAGCCCGATCTCGTCGGTGTACCAGGCGACGAGGAAGAGCAGCGCCACGGTGCCGAGCAGCCGCGCGCGGTCGCCCGGGAGCGCCATGACGAAGCCGGTCACCCGCCGCCCACCCAGCCACAGCGCCACCCCGAACAGCAGCGCGCCACCCGCGCAGACCAGGATCGGGCCGACGGAGCCCGAGGAGACCGCCAGCACCCCGGCCAGCATGATCCACGCGACCATGTCGTCGATCGCGCCGCTGGCCAGGGCGAGCGACCCGTGGCGGGTGCCGGTCAGGCCGCGCTCGGTGATGATCCGGGCGAGCATCGGGAAGGCAGTGATCGCCAGCGCCACGCCGACGAACGCCGCGGACACCCCGAGCGAGACGCCATCCGTGCGGATCGGGACGAAGCCCGCCATGCCCAGGACCAGCAGGATCCCCAGCACCAGCGGGGCGCCGACACCCGCGAGCGACACCGCTCCCGCCGTGCCCGCGAGCCGGGTCACCCGGTGCGAGGTGAAGGCGTACCCGGCCTGGAACATGAACAGCACCAGGCCCACCTGGCCCACCACGTACAGGATCGGCAGCAGCGGCGTGGGGAAGAGCGCGGCCTGCGCGCCCGGCCAGAGCAGGCCGAGCAGCGACGGGCCGAGCAGCACCCCGGCGAGCATCTCGCTCACGACGGGAGGCTGGCCCACCTTGCCGAGCAGCCAGGAGACCAGCTTGCAGAAGAGCAGAATGACCGCGACCGCGATGAAGAACCGCGGGGCGAGTTCGCTGGGGGTCACGCGCTGGCCTCCTCGAAGAAAGTGGTGCACAACTTCTGCCGTCGGGCGTCGACGACCATCCAGGTGCCGCAGACCAGTTGCGTGACCGAGCGCCCCACGTCGAAGACCCGGTCCCGTTGGCGCATGAGGGTGAGCCGGTGGCGGCCGGGACCGGGAAGACCCCGGGGCGTCAGGTACGCGGGACCGCGACTCGGCAGCGAGCGGGTGTGCGCCGCCGACGAGCTGACCGCGAAGCGCCGCAGCACCTCCCGGGTCGCCGCGCGCAGTTGGACGGGGGCCGAGCCGCGCGCCGGACAGGCCCGGTTGGCGGTGACGCCGTACGGGATGAAGTGGGCGTCCTGCCGGCGCACCGACAGCCAGCGGTCCGGGTCGAACTCGTCGTCGGCGGCGGGACCGGTGCGCTGATAGGCCCGGTAGTTGAACAGGAGCACGCTTCCGGTGGGCAGGACGTGATCGCCCACCGTGATGGGGCCGGAGGTGATCCGGTGCGCGATGCCGAAGAGCGGGTAGACCCGGAGCGTCTCGTCGATGATCCGGTCGAGCGACCCGTCCGACGTGTCCGTGACCGACCCGGCGCACAGCAGGATGTGCGCCATGGCCTCGGACATCTGCACCACGGCCGTGTTGAAGAACGCGCCCTGGAGGTACCAGGCGGTCTCCAGGGGGGTGAAGGGCGGCGGCAGCACGACCGGGCACGTCCCCGCCTCGATCCGGTCCAGCAGGTAGCGGGTCAGGCGAAGCCGCCGGGACAGGTGCCGCAGACCCATCCCCTTGAGGGCGGTCACCACGTCGTCCGCGTTCGCCACGACGAGATCGCGGACGTCGCGCGGGCAGGGTGCGCCGAACACCAGCTCGTACGAGACCTCGGCCCAGATCGGCATCATCAGGTCGCGGAGCCGCACGTGGCTGATCCGGCCGGCCGGGAGCGCGTCGAGGATCCGCCGGGTCGCGGCCGTCGCCAGCTCGTCGGAGCGGGCGTGCGGGACGGCCAGCACGCGCCGGGTCGTCCGCGCGACGGTCCGGTACCGCTCACCGGGCTCGAGGTGCTCCTGGTGCATCTGCGGACCGGGCGCGAGCCAGTACCAGAAGAGGTCCGACAGGCCGGCCCCGCGGCTGCGCCCGTCGGCGGCCGGATCGCTGTAGACCCGCTCGAAGTCCTCCGGCCCGACAAGCGGCCCGGGGACCGGAATGCCCTCGGCCCCGTTGACCCGCTCGAAGATCCACTCCCGGAGGTGGACGACCGCCTTCACCGGGTCGCCACCTGGTCGGGCGTCAGATCGGCCGGTCGCCGCGCTCCGGCCAGGGCGAGGGCCTGATCCAGCTCGGTGGCGAGTCGTTCGAGAGCCTCCCGTACGCCCACCGCCCCGCCCGCCGCGAGCGCCCGCACCACCGGACGTCCCACCAGCACCGCCCCCGCCCCGAGCGCCAGCGCGATCAGCACGTCTGCGCCGCAACGCACACCCCCGTCGAGCAGCACCGGGATCTGTCCGTCCACTGCCGCCACGACCGCGGGCAGCGCGTCGAGTGTGGGAATCGTCCCGTCGAGCTGTCGTCCACCGTGGTTGGACACGACCACGCCGGCGGCGCCGTGCTCGACGGCGAGGCGGGCATCCGCGGGATGCAGGACGCCCTTGAGCAGGATCGGCAGTCCCGTGACGCCGCGCAGCCACGCGATCCGGTCCCAGCCCGCCGTCGCGTCCATCGCGATCGGGCGCACCCGGCCCGTCGCGTCGCGCATGTTCTCGCAGGCGTAGCCGGGCGGCAGGTCCGTGAAGCCATTGCGCCTGTCACGCTCGCGCCTCCCGAACACCGGGGAGTCCACTGTCACCACGAGCGCGCGGCAGCCCGCCGACTCGGCGCGCTTGACCACGTACTCGGTGAAGTCGAGGTCGGGTTGCGGGTACAGCTGGAACCACAGCGTCCCGCCCGCCGCCGCGATCTCCTCGACCGGTTGGGTGGCGGCCATGCTGACCACCATCGCCGTGCCGGCCGCCGCGGCCCCCCACGCGGTAGCCGCCTCGCCGTGGGGGTGCGCGAGCCGGTGGAAGGCCGTCGGAGCGACCAGGACCGGCGCGGCGAGCGACGTGCCGGCCACGGTGGCCCGCAGGTCCCGCTCGCCCGTCGCCCGCAGCACCCGTGGCACGATCCACCGTCGCTCGAAGGCCCGCTCGTTGGCGGCCAGGGTGCGCTCCCGCCCGGCCCCGCCCTCGAAGAAGTCCTGGTGAACCGGGTCCATGTCAGCCCTCGGCGCCGGCGAGGCAGCGACCGAGAAACTCCTGCAACGGCCGCACGTGGACCTCCGGCCGGTCCCACTGGTTCTCCAGGTTCTCGGCGAGGTGGTGCGTGCTGACCAGGTGGCCCTGCCGGTGGTAACGGACGACCGGGTGCAGGTACGCCGCGTCGTGCGCCTGCCCCACGACGTCCTGGGCCACCCGGGTCACGGTGATGTCGAACGGGTCGACCTGGTCGTGGTCGGGCCCGTACTCGAGGGTGATCACGAACGCCTGGTCGTAGTCGTGCTCGGCGGTGCGCAGGCCGGTCGACACGAAGTAGTCCACCGGCACCTCCTCGTGGTAGCGGGCCTCGGATCCGGCGACGGTGAGCACGTCGGCGAGGAACCCGAACTGCTGCCACAGGGCCGAGGTGCGGTTGACCCGCGCGATGACGGCCGCGGTCAGGGCCGCCGGCTCGACGGCGAGCGTGTCGGACGGCCATTCCGTGGCGTCGTAGCGGCGAGAGAGGATCCGGTGCAACGCGCGTACGGCGTAGCGGAAACCGTGCACGAAACCGCTCGTGGACTTCTTGAAGTCGCGTTCCTGCGAGATGGTCCCGGCGAAGAACAGCCCCGGGACGTTCACCGACTCCCATGCTTCGGTCTGGGCCGGGAACCGGTCTCTGATCGCGAGCCGCGGCCGGGCCGAAGGGTCGAAGATCGAGTCGTCGAAACGGAATCCCGTGCACGCCAACACCCGGTCGTAGTGCAGTTCCTTCACGACCTCGTTCGCCCGGGAGAAGCTGAACCGGACCTTGTAGCCCGTGCCGTCGCGCTCGATGCTCTTGATGCTGCCGTCGAGGATCGCGTTCGCCGACTTGAGCTGGTATGTGTCGAGGAAGTTGTTGTTCACCGCGCGCAGGTGCCCGACGTAGTGGGTGCGCCACGCCATCCGGACCGAGCTGGGCCCCGCGAGGTGGATCAGCGTGGTGGTCTCCATGAGGTTCTCGGCGGTCTCGAAGGCGGAGTTGCCCTTGCCGATGATCAGCACCTTCTGGTCGAGATAGTCGCGTGGCTCGACGCTCATCACGTCGTACCCCTCGGCCAGGTCGAATCCGGCGATGTCCGGCCGGTACGTCTTCGAGACGCCGGTGGCGACGATCACCGCGCGGGCCTCCCAGCGCCGGTCGCCGGCCTCGACGGTGAACACGTCGTCGTGCTTGGCGACACGTGTCACCCGGGTGCCGTACCTGACCTTGACGCCGGTCTTCGCCGCGAAATCCGCGAGGTATCGCACCATCACGTCGGCGTCCGGGAAGTACCGCTCGGTGTACTGCGTGAACAGCAGTGCCGGGTCGTCGGTGAGCAACGAATTCCAGTCGAGCCGCAGATTCAGCTCGGGGTCGTCGGTGCCCGTGCGCGGTTTGTTGATCGAGATGAGTTGGCGGTGCCGCGGATAGGTGGCGAAGAACGCCCCCGGCCCGTCGGCGCCCTCCACCACCAGATAGTCACGCTTACCCTCGGCCTCGAGCAGGGCGGCGAGTTGAAGACCGGCCGGACCGGCCCCGATGATCAGGTAATCAAGCGTCACGGCGCTCACCGTACGAGGTGGAAATCAGAGAGATTTCAAGCTCTTCCAGAATTGCGGCTGCCCTTCGTACGTCGGAGTCGAGCGGCCGGTCCGGATCGATCGGGGTGATCTCCTCCAGGGCCCGGAGGGTGCGGTCACAGCCCGTCGCCGTGGGTCGGCGCGCCCCCACGTGCACCGCCTGGCGCAGCCCGAGCCCGAGCGAGCCGGTGATCAGGCGCAGCAGCTCCGCCTGGTCCAGGGCGCGGAGAGCGGCTTGCGTGCCGAGCGGGATCACGTCCTGGTTGTGCAGGTTGGTGGGGAGGCTCTGCATGCTTGCGGGCACGCAGTCGCGCCTGATCTCGGCGATGAGGGCGGTCGACGCGAGCTGGACACCCTGCAGCCCGTGCTGCTGGCCCGGCCCCGCCGCGAGCATCGGCGGCAGTCCGCCGTTGCGCCCGGGATCCACGAGCAGGTCGAGTTGGCGCTCGGCGAGGTTGCCGACCTGGGCGATCACCATGGTCAGGACGTCGGCGGCGAACGCGGCGGGTTGGCCGAAGAAGTTGCCGCCGTGCACGACCCTGTCATCGGCCGGGAAGAACAACGGGTTGTCGCTGACCCCGTCCAGGTCCGCCGCCACGACGCCGTCGACGTAGCGCAGGGCGTCCTCGGCCGCCCCGAGCAGCTGGGGCGCGCAGCGGATGCTGTACGGCTCCTGCAGCGGTCTCGTACCGGACCCGCGCAGGCCGGCGGAGGTCGCCCGCATCGACGCCCCGACCTCGATGGCGCCCGGGTGCGCGTACGCGGCGAGGAGGGCGGGATCGAGGAACTGCGGATCGCAGCCGAGCAGGTCGGCGAGCAGACAGGTGAGCGTCTGCACCACGCGGTGCGAGGTGCGGACCCGGCCCAGGGCGAGGGCCAGCGCCGCGGTGGTGAGCGACGTGCCGTTCACAAGCGCGAGGGCGTCCCGGCCGTCGAGCGGCAGCGGCTCCAGGCCGGCCTTGGCCAGGGCATCCCCGGCCGGCATCCGGACGCCGTCCAGGTAGGCGTGCCCGCGACCGCGCAGCGCCTGGGCGGCGGCTCCGAGCGGGATCAGGTCACCGCTGGCTCCCACCGAGCCGAGCCGGGGCATCGCCGGTGTGAACGTCGTGCCGAGCATGGCCGCGAGCGCGTCGATCACGTGCGGCGAGACCCCCGACGCGCCCCGGGCCAGGGACCAGGCGCGGACCAGCAGCGTCGCGCGTACGACGTCCGGGGCCAGGTCCGGGCCCTGGCCCGCCCCGAGGTGGGCGAGGGTGTTGTCGGCCTGGTCGCGCTGGTCGGCCCGGCCCGCGTAGCCGACAAGCGCCCCGAAGCCGGTGGTGGCTCCGTAGATCGCCCGGTCGTCGCCGAGCGCCTTGCCGAGGAACGCGCGCCCGGTGGCCACGCGGGTTCGCACCTCGTCGCCGATCACGACAGTGACCGGGCCTGCCGCGACGCGCAGGTCGGCAAGGCGCAGGGGCGCTGCCAAATCCACCTCAATCGTCATGGAAGCGGATGCTAGAGGCCCTTTCTCAGAGCGTTCTGAAATCGCCTCAGTAAATTGCGGCGCATGACGCACGATTGCCTGATCATTGGAGCCGGGCCGGCCGGCCTGCAGCTCGCGGCCCTG
Source organism: Micromonospora sp. NPDC049175 (assembly GCF_043197345.1). Lineage (NCBI taxonomy): Bacteria > Bacillati > Actinomycetota > Actinomycetes > Micromonosporales > Micromonosporaceae > Micromonospora > Micromonospora sp. NPDC049175. The sequence continues at coordinate 1,357,774 of NZ_JBICSY010000002.1, forward strand.
CTCGAACGCGACGGTCACGACTACGTGGTGCTGGAGGGCGGCCCCCGGGCAGGCACATTCTTCGAGACCTATCCCCGGCACCGTCAGCTAATCTCGATCAACAAGGTGTGGACCGGGTCGACGAACCCGGAGTTCAATCTGCGGTCGGACTGGAACTCGTTGCTGACCGACGATCCGGGGCTGCTCTTCAAGAACTACAGCACGCGCTACTTTCCGGCCGCCGACGATCTCGTGCGTTATCTCGCCGACGTCGCGCGGGGCCTGAACGTCGTTTACGGCACCCGGGTGACCTCGGTGTCGAAGGCCGGCGACGTGTTCACCGTGCAGGCCGGCGACCACAGGTGGACGGCCCGCAGAGTCGTCGTCGCCACCGGCGTCCCCGCGCTCCACGTGCCGCCGATCGAGGGCGCGGACCTGGCCGAGCGCTACGACACCGTAAGCGTCGAACCCGCCGACTTCGTCAATCAGCGCGTCTTGATCATCGGTAAGGGCAATTCGGCCTTCGAGACCGCGGACGCGCTCGTCGAGACCGCCGCCACGATTCACGTCGCCGGGCCGCACTCCATCAAACTGGCCTGGCAGTCCCATTACGTCGGGCATCTGCGGGCGGTGAACAACAACTTCCTGGACACCTATCAGTTGAAGTCGCAGAACGCCGTCCTGGACGGCACCGTGGAACAGATCAGCAAGCGGGAGGACGGTGGGTTCCGAGTGCTGTTCCGGTACGCCCGGACGGTCGAGAATCTGCGCGAACTCGAGTACGACAGGGTCATCCTCTGCACCGGATTCCGCTTCGACGCGTCCATCTTCGCCGAGTCCGGCCGGCCGGAGCTGGTCATCGACGATCGGTTCCCGGCGCAGACGCCGGCCTTCGAGTCGGTGAACGTCCCAGGCCTCTACTTCGCCGGCACCCTCAGCCAGCAGCGTGACTTCAAGAAGTCCACGAACGGCTTCATCCACGGCTTCCGCTATGCCACCCGCGCACTGCACCACATCCTCCGCGAGCGGCACCACGGGCAGCCCTGGCCGTCCCGGCGGATCGCCTCGACACCGGAGGCGATCGCCGATTCGATAATCGCCCGGATCAACGTGACCTCGGCGCTGTGGCAGCAGTTCGCGGTGCTCGGCGACGTCATCACGGTGGAGGGCGAGACCGCCCGCTACCGCGAGGAGGTGCCGGTCGCCTACCTGCGCGACACGGAGCCGGACGTGTTCGCGTTCCTGGTCACCCTTGAGTACGGCCCCGACCACGACCAGGTCGACCCGTTCGACATCACCGTGCCGCGTCCGGCCGAGAACGACGCGAGCGCCGCGCACGACGCCAGCTATCTCCACCCCGTCGTCCGGGTGCTGCGCGACGGGCAGACAGTCGCCGAGCACCACCTGGCGGAGAACCTGGAAAACCAGTGGGACCTACCGACCGTGCATCGGCAGCCCCTGGAGGTCTTCGTCAAGGGCGTCCTCGCCGATGCCCGCTGACGTCTGGCCGCAGCCCGTCCTCGACCTCCTGGAGTCCGGCGGGGACCGGCCGGTCTTCGAGGACGCGTCGACAGTCACGACCGCGTCGGCGATGGCGGGTCTGGTCCGGCGCGTCGCGGCCGGGCTGCGGTCCCGCGGCGCGGGGCCCGGAGTGGGTGTCACGCTCGACCTGCCGGTCACCGCGGCCGCCTTCGCTGCCACGATGGCCGCCTTCGCCGTCGGGGCGCGGGTGTCCGGGTGGCGTGCCGACCTGAGCCCGGCACAGCTGTCCGGCTCGCTCGTGGTCGACTCGGCCGCGCTGGCCGCGCTCGCCGAGCATCCCGACGACGGGCTGCCGCTCGTCGCGGCGGGACGGCCCGCGGATCCCGCGCGGATCATCTGGACGAGTGGGAGCACGGGGACACCGAAGGGCGTGGTGCAGACCTACGCGGCGATGTCGGCGGCCTGGGTGGCGTACCCGGACCGGTGGCCCCCGGCCATCGCCGACCTGGCCACCCGGTTGCGGCGTTACCTGGTCTTCGGCTCGCTGGCCAGTCAGGTGATGCTGGAGTACGGCGTCCTCGCCCTCGTCGCGGGCGGCACTCTCGTCGTGGCGCCCCGGCCGGTCTTCCCGGCTGCCCTTGTCGCGCACCGGGCCACGGCGAGCGTGATCACCGTCGGCAAGCTGCACCAATTGGTCCGGGACCAGCGCGCCAACCCGGTGGACCTGCGTCACCTGCGGGCGCTGATGGTCTCCGGGTCGCCACTCGCGCCGGGCCGGCTGGCGGAGGCGCTCGACGTGCTGGGTCCGGTGCTCTTCCACGGGTACGGGCAGACCGAGACGTCGATGATCGCGATGGTGACCCCGGCCGAGATGCTCGCCGACGCGGCCACGCTCGCCACCGTCGGTCGTCCGGCCGTGGACGTCCGCGTCCGCGACGGGGAGATCTTCGTCCGCACCCCCGCGCAGGCCTCCTCGTACTGGCAGGACCCGGACGAGTCGGCCGAGGTGTTCGTGGACGGCTGGGTGCGTACGCGTGACCTGGGAAAGCTTGACGCCGACGGATACCTGCGGCTGCTCGGGCGGGCGCGGGACGTGATCATCGTGAACGCGCAGGTGATCCATGCCGGGCCGGTGGAGCGGGCGCTGGCCGCCGATGCGGCGGTCGCCGAGGCGTACGTGGTCGGGGGGCCGGACGAGACGACCGGCGAGGCCGTGCACGCCTTCGTGGTGCCGGCGGCCGGGAGAACGCCCGACCCGGACGTGCTGCGCGCACTCGTGGCCGTGCAGGTGAACGATCTCGCGGCGCCGCGCACCGTCACGGTCATCGACCGAGTCCCGCTCGCGCCCAGCGGCAAACCGGACAAGAGTCAGCTCCTCCGTGGGGGCACAGACCAAACGCCCTGACCGGTGTGACCGGTCAGGGCGTTTGTCGACTTTATGTCCGTTAAGGGCGGGGTCAGCCCTGGCGGCTCTTCCACTGCGGGTTGGCGCGGTTCACCACGACCACCCGGCCACGACGGCGGACCACCACCGAACCCGGCTTCTGCTTCAGCGCACGCAACGAGCTACGTACCTTCATGTCTGCCTCCTCGGTTCCAGCGGTTCCGAGTATCGAAACGCCGCACCCAGCCCGGAGATTCCCGCCGCCGTGGTGCCCCCACCCGGGGCCACCTCGCCGATCGCGGCGCGGCCCGCCCCCGACCGGAAACGGTGACCAGGTGCCGACGTCGAACCTTTGCCGTCCGCCGGCCGTACCAGTGGGCGGGAGGTCAACCTCATGACCGTACGCCGGCTCCTCGCCACGGTGCTCGTCGCTGCCGCGACCGTGCCACTGGCCGCCACACCCGCCGCCGCGCACGGCGCCCCGACCGACCCGATCAGCCGGGCGGCGGCCTGCGGACCCGAGGGCCGGTACGCGACCACCGCCGCCTGCCAGGCCGCCGTCGAAGCGGGCGCGGCAGTCCGGGAATGGGACAACGTGCGGGTCGCCGCGATCAACGGGCGAGACCGGGAACGGATCCCGGACGGCGAGCTGTGCAGCGGCGGGCTGTCCGCGTACCGGGGGCTGGACCTGCCCCGCACCGACTGGCCGGCCACCGACCTGACGGCGGGCGCGACGTTCACCTTCCGGTACCGGACCACGATCGAGCACCGGGGCACCTTCCGGCTCTACGTCACCAGGCCCGGGTACGACCCCAAAGCCCCGCTGACCTGGTCGGACCTCGAAACACGTCCGTTTCTGACGCTTACCGACCCGCGGGTGCGGGCCGGGGCGTACCAGTTGCCGGGTCGACTGCCGACGGGCCGTACGGGTCGACACCTGATCTACACGATCTGGCAGAACTCGACCACCCCGGACACCTACTACTCCTGCTCGGACGTGGTGTTCCGCGACGCCAGGGCCAAGGCCACCCCGACGAGGGCCGCGGCGAAGGCGGGCGCTGCCGCGCCGCGTACCGCCGCGAGCCGGCCGGCCGCCACCGACCCGGCGGTGGCGGCGGCGGCCGACCCGGGCGTGCCGGTGGCGTCGGTGACCGACCTCGGCGCGCGCTGGCCGGTGCTGGCGGGCGCCGCCGTCGTGCTGCTCCTGGTGCTGCTTGTCGGCGCGGGGCGGCGACGCCGCACCCCCGCGGCCCCGGTCGGCCGTCAGTGCGAGGTACGCAACCACCGCGTCGGGCGGCGCCGGATCTGGTGACCCGGCCCGCCCGCGCGGGTCAGCGCAGCAGACCGTCGATCTCGGCCAACTCCTCGGCGGTGAAGTCGAGGTTGTCCAGCGCGGCGATGTTCGTCTCCAACTGCCCGACGCTGCTCGCCCCGATGATCAGGCTGGTCATCCGGGGATCACGCAGCGCCCAGGCGAGCGCGAGCTGGGCGAGGGACTGGCCGCGCCGCTCGGCGACCGCCCCGAGCCCCCGGATGGTGGCCATCTTCTCGTCGCTGAGGTCGCTCTCGTTGAGGAAGACACTCGTGCGCACCCGCGAGTCGGCCGGGATGCCGCCCAGGTAACGGTCGGTCAGCAGCCCCTGGGCCAGCGGGCTGTACGCGATGCAACCCGCCCCGACCTGCTCCAGCGTGTCGAGCAGGCCGTCGGACTCGGTCCAGCGGTTGAGCATCGAGTACGACGGCTGGTTGATCAGCAGCGGCGTACCCAGGTCGCGCAGGATCGCGGCGGCCCGTGCGGTCTGCTCGGAGTTGTAGTTCGAGATGCCCACGTAGAGCGCCTTGCCGGAGCGGACGACGGCGTCCAGCGCGCCCATCGTCTCTTCCAGCGGGGTGTCCGGGTCGAACCGGTGCGAGTAGAAGATGTCGACGTAGTCGAGCCCCATCCGGCCCAGCGACTGGTCCAGCGACGAGATCAGGTTCTTGCGCGAGCCCCACTCACCGTACGGGCCGGGCCACATCAGGTAGCCGGCCTTGCTGGAGATGACCAACTCGTCGCGGTACGCCCGCAGGTCGGTGGCGAGCAGCCGACCGAAGTTCTCCTCCGCCGAGCCGGGCGGCGGCCCGTAGTTGTTGGCCAGGTCGAAGTGGGTGACCCCCAGGTCGAAGGCCCGCCTGACGATGTCGCGCTGCCTGTCGAACGGGCGGTCCGGGCCGAAGTTGTGCCACAGCCCGAGGGACACGGCGGGCAGTCGCAGGCCACTGCGTCCGCTGCGCCGGTAGGTCATGGTGTCGTAGCGGTCATCCGCGGCGAGGTAGGTCACGATCATGAGCCTAACTCCGGGCTGCGGTACCCCGGATCAGGCGTGCGAATCAGGACAGCGGGGTAGTTTCGACGCCATGCGGTTCATCGCCCTCGACACTCCCAAACCGTTGTCCAGGATCGGGTTGGGCACCTGGCAGTTCGGCTCCCGGGAGTGGGGCTACGGCCCGGACTTCGACAGGCGGGCGGCGCAGATCGTCCGGCGGGCCGTCGAGCTGGGCGTGACGGTCTTCGACACCGCCGAGGTCTACGGGTTCGGGCGCAGCGAGCGGATCCTCGGCGCGGCGCTCGGCGACGACCGGCCGAAGGTGGTGGTCGCCAGCAAGATCTTTCCCGTGCTGCCGGTGGCCGCTGTGGTGCAGCAGCGGGCGGTCGCCTCGGCGGCCCGGCTCGGCGTCACGAGCATCGACCTCTACCAGGTGCACCAACCCCACCCGCTCGTCGCCGACCACACCACCATGCGCGGCATGCGGGTGTTGCAGGACGTCGGGCTGATCGGCGAGGTCGGGGTGAGCAACTACGGGCTGCGCCGCTGGCAGGTCGCCGAGGCGGCGCTCGGCCGGCGGGTGCTCAGCAACCAGGTCCGCTACAGCATGCTGGACCGCGCGCCCGAGCAGGACCTGCTGCCGTACGCGCGGCAGGCCGGGCGGGTGGTCATCGCGTACAGCCCGCTGGCGCAGGGCTTCCTCTCCGGCCGCTACGACGCGAAGAACCCGCCGAGCGGCGCGGTGCGGCGGGCCAACCCGTACTTCCTGCCGGAGAACCTGGAACGCGGCGCGGTCCTGATCGACACCCTGCGCCAGGTGGCCGACGCCCACGACGCCACCCCCAGCCAGATCGCGCTCGCCTACCTGCTGCACCACCCGAACGTGCTCGCCATCCCCGGAGCGTCCGGGGTGGAGCAGATGGAACGCAACGCCGCCGCCGCGGACCTCGACCTCGCCGACGACGAGTACGCGGCGCTGGCCGAAGCCGCCAAACGCTTCCGCCCGGTCACCGGGCTCGCCGCGATGCCGGCGATGCTGCGTGCCCGGTTCGCCAACACCACCGGAAAGTGAGCACAGTGGACGACATCACCGCTCTGATCCTGGACGACCACGCCGCCTTCCGGCGCGGCTTCGCCCGCCTCGACGACGCCCGCGACGAGCAGGAGATGCTCGCCATCTGGGACGCCCTCGCCCTGCACCTGGACATCCACGCCGAGGCGGAGGAGGCCATCCTCTACCCGCACCTGGTCAAGCACGGCGACGACGGCGAGGACGAGACCGCCGACGCGATCGGCGACCACAACAAGATCCGCGACGCCGTCGCCGAGGCGAAGCTGCACCCGGTCGGCTCGGAGCAGTGGTGGGCGGCGGTCGGCACGGCCCGCCGGGAGAACAGCGAACACCTCGCCGAGGAGGAGGACGAGGCACTGCCCGACTTCCGCCGGCACGCCAGCACCGAACTCCGCGCCGAGCTGGGCCAACGTTGGCTCACCTTCTACGGCGAGCACAAGAACGGCCGCAATTTGCCGTTCCGCGACAAGGACCCCCAGCAGTACGTGGCCGACCACCGCTGAGATCTCCCCGGCTTGGGGGAGTCGCCGCAACCGATCCGGGCCGCAGAATGACGGAATGACCTTCCGCGCGGCGCTGGCCCCGCTGGTCGCCGGCACCACCTGGCGACGCGGCGTGTTCCTGCTGCTCGGTGGCGTGCTGGCGCTGCCGTACGGGCTGCTCGTGGTGACCTTCGTCGAACTGCTCGGCGACTCGGCGATCCCCCGCTCCCTTACCTACGCGCTGCTGGTGATCGCGGTGCTGATCGCCGTGGTGCCGCTGCTGCTGGACGGCAGCCGGGCCCTGGAGATCGCCGCCGTGCGGAGGTTGCTCGGCGTCGACCTGCCCGAGCCCGCGCTGGGGCATCGCGGCGACCGGGAGACCCGACTGCGCAGCGCGCTGTGGATCGCCACCCACCTCATCGTCGGCGCGGTGGTGATGATCGCGCTGTTCAGTGCCCTGCCGATGGCGCTGGCCTTCATCGCCCAACAGTTCGGCGTCGACACCGAGTTGACAAGCCAGGAACGGTTCGGGCCGCTGGACGGGCGGGACAGCGGCTGGCTGACCGTGACCGGAGTGGCGATGTTCGTCGGTCTCGGCTACGCCGTCGCGGGGCTCGGCGCGCTTGCCGGTTCGATGGCGCCGGTGCTGCTCGGCCCCGCGCAGGCGGAGCGGATCGCCGCCCTGGAGGCGCAGGCCACCCGGCTCGCCGAACGCAACCGGCTGGCCCGGGAGCTGCACGACTCGATCGGTCACGCGCTGACCGTGGCCACCCTCCAGGCCGGTGCCGCCCGCGAGGTCCTCGACAGCGACCGGGAGTTCGTCCGTCGGGCGCTGACCGCCATCGAGGAGACCGGACGGACCGCGATGGACGAGCTGGACCATGTGCTCGGGGTGCTCCGGGAGGCCGGCACCGGCCAGCCCGTGGTGGCGCCGCAGCGTACCCTCGCCGACCTGGACCGGTTGGTCACCGACGCCCGCGCGGCCGGGCTGGCGGTGCACGCACACCGCGTCGGCGACCCGGCCCGGGTGCCCGCGGTGGTCTCCCGGGAGGGTTATCGGATCGTCCAGGAGGGCCTGACCAACGCCGCCCGCTACGGTGCGGGGCCGGTGACGCTGCGACTGGACCTGCACGCGGGAGCACTGGAACTGGAACTGGTGAACGCGGTGAACCGTCCCGGACGGGCCGACCCGGGCCGCGGCGGTCGAGGACTGGACGGCATGCGGGAACGGGTGCTGCTGCTCGGCGGCCGGATCACCGTGGGCCCCGACGGCGACCGCTGGCTGATCCGGGCCCGTCTGCCCTACGAGGAGGCGACATGACCACCGGGGTGCTGATCGTCGACGACGACGAGTTGATCAGGGTGGGGCTGCGCGCCATCATCGACGCCCAACCCGACCTGCGGGTGCTCGCCGAGGCCGCCGACGGCGCCGAGGTGCCGCCGCTGGTCGCCCGGCACCGGCCGGACGTGGTGCTGATGGACGTGCGGATGCCCAGCATCGACGGCATCCAGGCCACCCGGCACCTGCTGGCCACCTCCGCCGACCCGCCCCGGGTGCTGGTGGTCACCACGTTCGCCAACGACGAGTACGTCTACGAGGCGCTGCGCGCGGGCGCCTCGGGTTTCCTGCTCAAACGGGCCCGACCCGCCGAGGTGGTGGAGGCCGTCCGGGTCGTCGCGGCGGGGGAGTCGCTGCTCTTCCCGGCGGCGATCCGTCAGCTCGTCGGGGCGTACGGGCCGGCCGGCGGCGACCAGCTGCGCGCCGCCCGACTCACCGAGCGGGAGGCCGAGGTGCTGCGGTTGATGACCACCGGCCGGTCCAATCCGGAGATCGCCGCCCACCTGGTGGTCGGGGTGGAGACCGTCAAGACGCACGTTGGCAACGTGCTGGCCAAGCTGGGCGCCCGCGACCGCACCCAGGCGGTCATCGCCGCCTACGAGTCCGGCTTCGTCACCCCGTCGGGCTGAACGGTCCCCCACCCGGGGGAGCGGGTTCACCGCCGGCCGGGAGGGAACCGGCCGGGCATCGGTCGAGGCTGGGAGCATGACGACGATCACTTTCTCCCCGCCCCGAACCGAGTCCCGCTGGCCCGACCGGCTCGCCCCACTGGCCGCCGGTTGGCTCGGCCTGTGGGGCGTACTCGCCCTGCTCAGCCTGCTCACCGGCGCCGGCTACCCCTTCGGCCCGAACGACCCCCAGGGCGGCGACGTCAGTCTGCTCCGCCTCGTGCCGGTGGAGGTGGCCACCCCGCTCTTCGCCGGCGTGCTGCTCACCGCCGCGGTGGCCGCGCTGGCCATGAGTCGCCCGGCGGCACGTCCGTCCGGCCCGCTGCGGGCGCTGCTCGCCGGCTACGGCTGGGCGGTCGCGTTCGTGCTGGTCCTGGTCGTGCCGGACGTCCGAGTGCTGATCGTCCTCGGTTACCTGCCGATCCTGATCGTCGGTGCGCCGTTCGGCTGGCCGCCGATCGACTACTCCGACGTCTTCAACTGGGCGCTGTTCGGCCGGTTCGCGGCGCTGGCCGGCGGGCTGCTGCTGGTCGGGGCGGTGCTCGCCTGGCAGCGCCGTACCGCCGCGGCCTGCGTGGGCTGCGGCCGCGGCCACACCGACCGAGGGTGGACCACCCCGGCCGTCGCCACCCGTTGGGGCCGGTGGGCCGCCGGCATCGCCGCGGCCATCCCGTTGACGTACGCGCTGACCCGGTTCGCCTGGGCGGCCGGCATCCCGCTCGGCATCTCCCGCGAGTTCCTGACCGAGATGCAGGACACCGGGCTGGTCTGGGCCGGGTTCGGGCTGGCCGCCTTCGCCACCGTCGGCGCGATCCTCACCCTCGGTCTGGTGCAGCGCTGGGGCGAGCGGTTCCCGCGCTGGATGGCCGGCCTCGCCGGTCGCCGGGTGCCGGTGAAGCTGGCCGTGGTGCCGGCCAGCCTGGTCGCCATCTCCGTGACCGCGGCTTCACTGGGGCTGCTCAGCAATCCCGAGTTCTGGCGGCTGACCGGCGGGCTCAGCCTCACCGGGGCGCCGATGCTGCTCTGGCCGCTGTGGGGCGTGGCGCTCGGCGCGGCCACCTACGCGTACCACCTGCGCCGGCGCGGCGCCTGCCGGCGCTGCGGCCGGCGGTGAGGGTGGGAGTGGGGGTGCCCCCTGATGCCCGGGGCGCCCCTGCGAATGTGAGCTAGCGTGGGTCGGGTGACTGCGCCTAACCCGGTAATCCCGGTTCCACCGGCCGACCTGCCCGGCACGCTCGGCGCGCTGCGGGCAGCCGGTCACCGATACCGCACCGTCAAGCAGGAACTCCGCGACAACCTCCTCGCCCGGATGCGTTCCGGCGAGACCCGTTTTCCCGGCATCGTCGGCTACGACGACAGCGTGCTGCCCGAGGTCGAGCGGGCCCTGCTCGCCGGCCACGACATGGTGCTGCTCGGTGAGCGGGGCCAGGGCAAGACCCGACTGATCCGCTCGCTCGGCGCGCTGCTCGACGAGTGGACCCCGGTCATCGTGGGCTCGGTGCTCAACGAGCACCCCCTGCACCCGCTCACCCCCGCGTCCCGCGCCCAGGTCGTCGAGGCCGGCGACGACCTGCCGATCGGCTGGCTGCACCGCTCGATGCGCTACGGCGAGAAGCTCGCCACCCCGGACACCAGCGTCGGCGACCTGATCGGTGACGTCGACCCGATCCGGATCGCCCAGGGCCGCACCCTCGGCGACCCGGAGACCATCCACTTCGGGCTGGTGCCGCGCACCAACCGGGGCATCTTCGCCGTCAACGAGCTGCCCGACCTGGCCGAACGCATCCAGGTGGCGCTGCTCAACGTCCTGGAGGAACGCGACATCCAGGTCCGTGGCTACCAACTGCGGCTGCCGCTGGACCTGCTCCTGGTGGCCAGCGCCAACCCGGACGACTACACCAACCGGGGCCGGATCATCACTCCCCTCAAGGACCGGTTCGGTGCGGAGATCCGTACCCACTACCCGGTCGACCTGGAGTTGGAGCTGGCGTTGATCCGGCAGGAGGCCGACCTGGTCGCCGCCGTGCCGGAGCACGTCCTGGAGGTGCTGGCCCGCTTCGCCCGCGCGGTCCGGGAGTCGCCTTCGGTGGACCCGCGCTCGGGTGTCTCCGCCCGGTTCGCCATCGCCGCCGCCGAGACGGTCGCCGGTGCCGCGCTGCGTCGCGCCGGCCTGCTCGCCGGCGCCGGCACACCGGAGGGCCGCCCCGAGGCGGCGGTGGCCCGGGTCGGCGACGCGGTGTCGGTGACCAGCACGTTGCGCGGCAAGGTGGAGTTCGAGTCCGGCGAGGAGGGGCGGGAGATCGAGATCCTCGCCCACCTGCTGCGGACCGCGACCGCCGAGACGTTCCGGGCGCACCTGGCCGGGCTGGACCTGTCCGGGTTCACGGCGCTTGTCGAGGACGGCGCGGCGATCGAGACCGGCGAGCTGGTCAGCGCGACGGAGCTGCTGCGCCAGGTCGGCACCGTACCCGGGCTGGCGAAGGTGCTCGACCGGCTCGGCCTGGGCGACGCGCCCACCCCGGAGGAGGCCGCCGCCGCCGTCGAGTTCGTGCTCGAAGGGCTGCACCTGACCCGCCGGCTGGGCAAGGACGTCACCGACTCGGGGCGCACCGTCTACGGCGGCCGGGGCTGACCATGGCCGGCAACCGGTTCCGGTACGGGCAGTGGACCGGCGGGCCCGACCCGCTGGCACCCCCGTACGACGTACGCGAAGCTGTCGACGAGGTCGGCGCCGAGGTGCTGGCCGGCGGCAGCCTGCGGGAGGCGCTGCGGGATCTGCTGCGCCGTGGTCCGCAGGGGCGGGGCGGGCTGGACGACCTGGCCGCCCGCGCTCGGCGACTCCGCCGGGAGGCGCTCCGCCGGGGCGACCTGGACGGCGCGGTGACCAGGGCACGGGCCCTGCTCGACCAGGCGCTCGCCGCCGAGCGGGACGAGTTGCGGGGCCGCGACGACGACGGCGCGCGGTTCGCCGAGTCGGTGCTCGACAATCTGCCCCGCTCGACGGCACGGGCGGTGGAGGAGCTGTCCGGCTACCAGTGGGCCAGCGAGGACGCCCGCCGGTCGTACCAGCAGATCCTCGACCAGCTCCGCGACGACGTGCTCGGTCAGCGCTTCGCCGGCCTGCGCGACGCGGTACGGGCGTCCGCCGACCCGGCCGCCCAGCAGCGGCTGGCCGAGATGATGGGCGACCTGAACGACCTGCTGGCCCGGCACGGCCGCGCGGAGGACACCACCGACGCGTTCGCCGAGTTCATGCGCCGACACGGCGACTTCTTCCCGGAGCAGCCGGAGACCGTCGACGAGCTGATCGACGTGTTGGCCCGCCGCTCGGCGGCCGGCGAGCGGCTGATGAACTCGCTCTCCGACCGGCAGCGCGCCGAGCTGGCCGGGCTGATGCAGCAGTCGCTCGGCGACCGCCTCGCGGGGGAGTTGTCGGCGCTCGACGCCAACCTGCGGGCGCTGCGCCCGGATCTGCGCTGGGGGCGCGGCGAGCGGGTCCGGGGCGACCAGCCGCTGGGCTACGCCGACGCGGCGGGCGCGCTGGGTGAGATCGGTGAGCTGGACGACCTGCTGGACCAACTCGACCAGGAACACCCCGGGGCCACGCTCGACGACGTGGACGTCGACGCGGTCGCCCGCACGCTGGGCCGGGAGGCGGCCGACGAGGTGCGCCGGCTGCGGGACCTGGAACGGGAGCTACGCCGGCAGGGCTGGGTGAGCCGGGACGCGGAGGGGCTCACGCTGAGCCCGAAGGCGCTGCGCCGGCTGGGCGGGACCGCGCTGCGACGGGTCTTCGCCGACCTGACCGCCGGGCCGCGCGGGCAGCACGACCTGCGTTCGGCGGGGGCGGCCGGCGAGGTCAGCGGTGGGTCCAGACCCTGGGAGTACGGCGACGAGCAGCCGTTGGACGTGGTCCGGACGCTGACCCGGGCGGTCCGCCGGGCCGGGCCGACGGTGCCGGTGCAGCTCGCGGTGGACGACTTCGAGGTGGTGGAGACCGAGAGGCGGGCCTCGGCGGCGGTGGTGCTCTGCGTCGACCTGTCGTACTCGATGATCTCGCAGGGTCGTTGGGGGCCGATGAAGCAGACGGCGCTGGCGCTGGCGCACCTGATGGAGACGCGTTTCCCGCAGGACGCCCTGCAGATCGTGGGCTTCGGCCGGGAGGCGATGACGCTGACCCAGCAGGAGTTGGCCGCCGTCGAGCCGGACGGGGAGCAGGGCACGAACCTCCAGCACGCGCTGCGGTTGGCCGGTCGACACCTGCGCCGGCATCCGGACGCCGAGCCGGTGGTCCTGGTGGTCACCGACGGCGAGCCGACCGCCCACCTGGATCCGGACGACGGGGAGGCGCTGTTCCACTGGCCGCCGCTGCCGGAGACGATCGAGGCGACGGTCCGTGAGGTGGACCGGCTGAGCCGTTACGGCGCCACGCTCAACCTGTTCATGCTCGGCGACGACCCGGGCCTGCGGCGGTTCGTCGACGCGGTGGCCCGCCGCAGCCGTGGCCGCATGTTCACGCCCGACACCGACGACCTCGGCGAGTACGTGGTCAGCGACTACCTCCGCTCCCGCCAATCCCGCCGCTAACGTCCCGCCGGGCAGGTTGACTGGGGGCATGGAGAGTGGAGGGCTGCGCCAGGCCTACGACGGGGTGTTCGTCGAGCTTGACGCGGGGGAGTTCGGGGCGGCCCCGGAGGGGCAGCTCAGCGCCGAGCAGATCGTCGCGCACCTGGTCGCCAACGACGAGTTGATGATCCAGGCCACCGAGGCGCTGCTGGCCGGGTCGCCGTTCGCCTACTACGAGCTGGAAGAGGACATCCACCGGCCACAGCTCGACGCGTTGGTCGCCGAGCAGGGCGGTCTGCGCGGGCTGACCGCCCTGCTGCACGGCACCAGCGACCGGTTGTGCGGGCTTGTCGACCAGCTCGGCCTGGCGGCGGAGACCCCGGTCGAGACCCACCTGCGGGAGGGCTTCGACCTCGTCGTGGACGAGTCGCTGCCCTGGTCCCGCACCCTCGACCTGCACACGAGGGTCCACCTGCCCAAGCACCAGGCCCAACTGCACGTCCTCCGCGCCTGAGCGACGCCGCCCACCCCAACCTCTCCGCCGATCTTGCACTTTCTGTCCCGACGAAAGTTGCATAACGGGTCAAGTCAACGACAGTAAGTGCAAGATCGCGGGGTGGGGGCGGGGGTCAGGTCTTGGCCAGGGCTGGGCGGGGGTGGAAGGTGCGGCGGTAGGCGGAGGGCGCCACACCAATGCGTTGGTGGAGTTGCTGGCGCAGGGCGGCGGTGGTGCCGAAACCCGCGCGGTGCGCGATCTGGTCGACGGTGAGGTCGGTCGTCTCCAGCAGCAGTCGCGCGTGATCGGTGCGCTGTTGCAGCAGCCACTGCGCCGGGCTCAGGCCGGTCTCCGACCGGAAGCGTCGGGTGAAGGTGCGTACGCTCATCCGCGCCTGCTCGGCCAGGTCCCGCAGGGCGATCGGCTCGTGCAGCCGCTGCCGTGCCCACTCCCGCGCTCCCGCGGTGCTGGACTCGGTGACCTTCGGCACCGGCCGTTCGATGTACTGCGCCTGGCCGCCGTCGCGCCACGGCGGCATCACACAGCGGCGGGCCGCCCGGTTGGCCACCTCGCTGCCGTGGTCGAGGCGGATGACGTGCAGGCAGAGGTCGATGCCGGCGGCGACTCCGGCCGAGGTGAGCACCCGGTCGTCGACGATGAAGAGCACGCCCGGGTCGAGGTCCACCCCGCCGTGCAGGCGACGAAACTGCTCCGTGAACGCCCAGTGGGTGGTCGCCCGACGCCCGTCGAGCAGCCCGGCGGCAGCCAGCACGAACGCCCCGGTGCAGATCGACATGATCCGGGCGCCCCGCTCGTACGCCGCCCGTAGCGCCGAGGCCACCTCCGGCTCGACGGTGCCCGAGGTCAGCACACCGCTGGCGTGGATGCCGGGGACGATCACCGTGTCGGCGGTGTCGAGCAACTCCAGACCGTGGTCGGGCAGCACCTGGAAGCCGCCCGTGCTGCGGACCGGCCGCCCGCCCGGGGTGCACACCCGGACGTCGTAGAAGTGTGTGTCGTCGGCGGCCCGGGCGGTGCTGAAGACCTGCGACGGGGTGCCGAGGTCCAGGCCGACCACCTGGTCGAGGGCGAGGACGGCGATCCGGTGCGGGCGAGGCGTCATGGCCCGATTATTGCGCATGATGGCTTTCCGGCCACTCGTCGGGGCGCGAGGCCCCGCCCAGACTTGTCGCGTGATGAAAAACCGCCGCCCGCATCCCGCCTGGCTGGTCGCCGCCGTCGCCTTCGTGGCGCTGGTCGGCGCGGCCGGCTTCCGCGCCACCCCGTCGGTGCTGCTGCACCCGCTGCACGAGGAGTTCGGCTGGCCCCTGGCCACCATCTCCGCCGCCGTCTCGGTGAACCTGCTGCTCTACGGGCTCACCGCGCCGTTCGCCGCCGCCCTGATGGACCGGTTCGGCATCCGCCGGGTGGTCTCGGTGGCCCTGCTGCTGGTCGCCGCCGGCAGTGGGTTGACGGTCTTCATGAGCGCCAGCTGGCAGCTGCTGCTCTGTTGGGGTGTGCTGGTCGGACTGGGCACCGGGTCGATGGCGCTGGCGTTCGTGGCCACCATCACCGGGCGCTGGTTCGTGCGCCGGAGGGGCCTCGTCACCGGAGTGCTGACCGCCGGTGGGGCGGCCGGACAACTGGTGTTCCTGCCACTTGTCGCCATCCTGGTCCGCGACCACGGCTGGCGTAGCGCCGCGCTCGTCGTGGCGGGCGCCGCGCTGGCGGTCGTACCCCTCGTGGTGTGGTTGCTGCGCGAGCACCCGGCGGATCTCGGGCTGCCTGCCTACGGGGCGACCGAGGTCGTCGAGGCGCCGCCGGCGACCGGCGGCGCGGCGGCCCGGGCGCTGGGAGCGCTGGCGACGGCGGCCCGGACCCGCGCGTTCTGGCTGCTGGCCGGCGGGTTCGCGATCTGCGGAGCCACCACGAACGGCCTCGTGGGTACGCACTTCGTGCCGGCCGCGCACGACCACGGCATGCCCCAGACCACCGCGGCCGGGCTGCTCGCCCTGGTCGGGCTCTTCGACATCGTCGGGACCATCGCCTCCGGCTGGCTCACCGACCGGGTGGACAGCCGGTTGCTGCTCGGCATGTACTACGCGCTGCGCGGGGCGTCGCTGCTGGTCCTGCCGAGCCTCTTCGCCGGCACCGCCAAACCGAGCATGCTGGTGTTCATCATCTTCTACGGCCTGGACTGGGTGGCGACCGTGCCGCCGACGGTGGCGTTGTGCCGGGAGTACTTCGGATCCGCCGGGGCCGTGGTGTTCGGCTGGGTGTTCGCCGCCCACCAGTTCGGCGCGGCGCTCGCCGCGACAGGCGCGGGGCTGGTGCGGGACCAGCTCGGTGACTACGCGACGGCCTGGTACGTGGCCGGTGCGCTGTCGATCGGCGCCGCCGGCCTGTCGTTGCTGCTGCGGCGCCGGCCGGGACAGCCGGTGTCGGCGGCCGTGCTGGCCGCCGCGACCGCACCGAAGGCGTGGAGCTTCCGGGGCTGAGCTGCCGCGCGACGGCCGGTCAGCCCACGATCCACTGCTGGGCCGGTCGGCCGTCGCAGGGGCGCTGCCGGATGTCGTCGCCGGCCTCGACGCCCTCCTCGTCGGCCTGGGCGCACTTGCCGCTGTGCACGGCGACCAGCAGCACCGGGCCGGTGCCGGTGGGACTCAGCCGCCACTGCTGGTTGGCCTGGCCGTGGCAGGGAAACTGCATCAGCCGGGTGCCGTCGTCGCGACTGCCGCCCTCGACGTCGAGGCACTGACCGTGCGCGACGTTCGCCACTGTCACCGCGTCCGCCCCGGCCGGGTTGACCACCCACTGCTGCTCCGGGCCGCCGGTGCAGGTCGCCAACTCGGCCGCCGCCTCCCGCCCGTCGCCGTCGAGCCCCAGGCAGAGCCCCGAGGCGGCCTTGAACACCCGGGGACCGGTCGGCGGGGCCGGCGGGACCGCCGGGGTCGGCGACGGCGCGGCCGGCGCGCTCGGGCTCGGCTCGGCCGCCGCGCCGGTGGGCTGCGCGTCGGTGGACGGCGCGCCGACCGTCGCCGGCACGGTCGGCTCGTCGTCACCGTCGAGCAGCCCGGTGGCGAAGACCACCCCGAGGAGTACGCCGACCAGCCCGACCGCCAGCGCCACCCGCAGCAGCGGATCGGCCAGTGGACCGGATCGTGCCGCCCGTCGGCGGCCGCCGTAGACGGTGCCGGCGGGGTCGGGGCGTTCCTCGGGCGCGGACATACGCGCCATCCTCACCCACCGCCGTCAACCAGTGCCAGTCGGTGCGGCGGTGGGTGACCCCTGTCGACGGGCTCAGCGGGTGGGTTGCGGGTCGGTGACGTCGGCCACGGTGGCGTCGAGAGCCGTGATCGCGGTGTCGGCGTCGATCGCGATGGCGAGGCCCCGCTCCCCGGCGCCCAACGTGATCTCCCGACCGCGCAGTCGCTCGTCGGCGACCACCGGCCAGGCCGTGCTCGCGCCGAACGGGGTGATGGTGCCGCGCTCGTAGCCGGTCGCGGCCAGCGCGCCGGCGGCGTCCGGCATGGAGAGTCGGTGCACTCCGAGCAGGGTGCGCAGCTTGGGCCAGGAGATGACCCGGTCGCCGGGGGTGAGCACGAACAAGTGATCGTCCACACTCCGGCGGACCACGATCGTCTTGACGACATCGGGGACGGCCACGCCCCGGACCGCGGCGGCCTCCGCGAGGCTGCCCACCGCACCATGGCTGACCAGCCGATATGTGAGGCCGGCGGCGTCCAGGGCGGTGATCGCGGGCGATGGCATGCCCGCCACGGTAACCGCCTGGCCCGCCACCGGACGGGAAACCGCCACGGCCCACATCCCACGGATTCCCAGGTACGAGCGTAAGGTGATCACATGCGCGCTGAGCGTGTGGATCACCCCATTGACCATGATCAAGCGGTGGACACGCTGCGACGGTCGTACGCCGCGGTGCCCACGGGCGAGCCTGTCCGGCTGGCCAAACGCACCTCCAACCTGTTCCGCCCCCGGTCCGCGCCCCGGACTCCGGGGCTCGACGTGAGCGGCCTCAACGGCGTGTTGTCGGTCGACCCGACCGGGCGCACCGCCGACGTGCAGGGCATGTGCACCTACGAGGACCTGGTCGACGCGACGCTGCCGCACGGGCTGATGCCGCTCGTGGTGCCGCAGTTGCGCACCATCACGCTGGGCGGCGCGGTGACCGGCCTCGGGATCGAGTCCACCTCGTTCCGCAACGGCCTGCCGCACGAGTCGGTGCGGGAGCTGGACGTGCTCACCGGCTCCGGCGAGATCGTCACCGCCCGGCCCGACGGGGAGCACGCCGACCTGTTCGCCGCGTTCCCCAACTCGCTGGGCAGCCTCGGTTACGCGACCCGGCTGCGCATCGAGTTGCAACCGGTCGGCCGCTACGTGGCGTTGCGCAACGTCCGGTTCACCGACCTGGAGGCGCTCACCGACGCGATCGCCGAGGTGACCGCGACCCGGTCGTGGGCCGGTCAGCCGGTCGACGCGATGGACGGGGTGATGTTCAGCCCCGGTGAGGCGTACCTGGTGTTCGCCACGTTCACCGACGCCGCCGACCCGCCCAGCGACTACACCGGTCAGGAGATCTACTACCGGTCCCTGCGCCGGCGCACCCGGGATGTGCTCACCGCGTACGACTATCTCTGGCGCTGGGACACCGACTGGTTCTGGTGCTCGGCGGCGTTCGGCGCGCAGCATCCGGTCGTCCGCCGTTTCTGGCCGTCGCGGTACCGGCGCAGCGACTTCTACCACCGACTGGTGCGGCTGGAACACCGACACCAGGTGGCGGCCCGGATCGACCGACTGCGCGGGCAGCCGGCCCGGGAACGGGTCGTGCAGGACGTGGAGATCCCGCTGGACCGTACCGCCGACTTCCTGCGCTGGTTCGCCGGCGCGGTGGGGATGAACCCGGTGTGGCTGTGCCCGCTGCGGCTGCGCGAGCCGGCGGGCGCCGGTTCGGCGCGGTCCTGGCCGCTGTATCCACTCCGGCCAGGGCAGGACTACGTCAACATTGGGTTCTGGGGGAGCGTGCCGATCGCGCCGGGCGCCGCCGACGGCGACGTCAACCGCACGATCGAACGCAGGGTGTCGGAGTCGGGCGGCCACAAGTCGCTCTACTCCGACGCGTACTACGACCGGGACGCCTTCGATCGCCTGTACGGCGGCGACACGTGGCGGGCGGTGAAAGACCGCTACGACCCGGACCACCGGCTGACGGGACTGTACGAAAAGGCGGTAGCACGAGCATGAGCCTGACCGACAGAGATCAGGGGGCGGCGAGCGTCCCGGCCACCCCGCCGGCGGGGGGCCGGCACACGGGTCCGACCGTGGCGGATGTCATCCGCGCGGTCACCGCCGGGCCGTTGCCGGTGCGGATCAGCGGGTACGACGGCAGTTCCGTCGGCCCGTCCGACGCGGGCATCACCCTGGCGATCCGTTCCGAGCGGGGTTTGTCCTACCTGCTCACCGCTCCGGGCGACCTGGGCATGGCCCGGGCCTACGTCAGTGGTGACCTGGCGTTGCACGGGGTGCACCCGGGTGACCCGTACGAGGCGTTGCGGGTGCTCAAGGACGAGCTGCGGCTGCGCCCACCGTCGCTGGCCGAGGGGCTGGCGCTGGTCCGAGGGTTGGGCTGGGAGCGGCTGATGCCTCCGCCGGCTCCGCCGCAGGAGGCGCAGCCGCGGTGGAAGCGGGTGATGAACGGGCTGCGGCACTCGCGGGTGCGCGACAGCACGGCGATCTCGCACCACTACGACGTCTCCAACGCCTTCTACGAGAAGGTGCTCGGCCCGTCGATGACGTACACCTGTGCGGTCTTCCGGTCTCCGGACGACACGCTGGAGCAGGCCCAGGCGGCGAAGTACGACCTGGTCGCCGGCAAGCTGGCGCTGAAGAAGGGGATGCGGCTGCTGGATGTGGGCTGCGGCTGGGGTGGCATGGTGCGCCACGCCGCCCGCGAGTACGGCGTGAAGGCGCTCGGGGTGACCCTGTCGAAGGCGCAGGCGGAGTGGGCGCAGGCGGCGATCGAGCGGGAGGGGCTGACCGGGCTGGCCGAGGTGCGGCACCTGGACTACCGGGACGCGCCGGCCGAGCAGTTCGACGCCATCTCCTCGATCGGGCTGACCGAGCACATCGGGGTGCGTAACTACCCGACCTACTTCGGGGCGCTGCGGTCCCGGCTGCGGGCGGGGGGTCGGCTGCTCAACCACACCATCACGCGCGCGGACAACCGGGCGCCGCACCGCTCCGGCGCGTTCATCGACAGGTACGTCTTCCCGGACGGCGAGTTGGCCGGCCCGGGTCGGCTGATCAGCGAGGTGCACGACGCCGGGTTGGAGGTGCACCACGAGGAGAACCTGCGCCAGCACTACGCGCTGACGCTCGCGGCCTGGTGCCGCAACCTGGTGGAGCACTGGGACTTCTGCGTCTCGGAGGTGGGTTCGGGCACCGCCCGGGTGTGGGGGCTCTACATGGCCGGTTCCCGGATGGCGTTCGAGCGCAACGGCATCCAGCTGCACCAGGTGCTGGCCACGCACAACGGCCCGGACGGGGTGAACGGCTACCCGTTGCGGCCGGACTGGTTGCCCTGATCACCTGCTGACAGTTGCCTGAAGCCGCGTCGAGAAAGTCGGCGCGGCTTCTCGCGAACCGATTGACAAACAAATTTTGTACGTACAAACTGATTTTGCCATGAGAGACGTCCTGTACCTGGAGCAGATCGAGCAGGCCGAAGTCCTGCTCAAGCCGCAGCGCGTCGAGGTGCTGCGGCAACTCGCCGAACCGCGTACCTGCACCGAGGTCGCGGCCCGACTCGACCAGACGCCACAGCGCGTCTACTACCACGTCAAGCAGCTCGTCGCGGCCGGCCTCGTCGAGCTGGTGAACGAACGCAAGGTCCGCGGCATCACCGAGGGCATCTACCAGGCGGCCGCCCGGTCGTACTGGCTGTCCCCGCGCCTCGTCGGCCGGATCGGCCTGCGCCGGGCCCGCGACGAGCTGAGCCTGGGCTACCTGCTCGATCTGATGGAGGAGGTCCAGGCCGACATCGCCGGCCTGGACCGGGCGGCGCCCGAGCTGCCCTCGATCGGGGTCTCCGGCGAGATCCGGGTCCCCGCCGAGCAGCGCCAGCAGTTCCTGCACGACCTGCAAACCGCACTTCAGGATCTGTTCACCCGCTACGGCGGCAGCGAAGGCGACGCCTTCAAGCTGGCCGTCGCCTGCTATCCGAAAGGGAACGACAATGAGTGAGCCGTTGAAGGTCCAGGCCCGCCTCTCCGCGCCCGTCGGGCGTGTCCGCGCGGCCCTGACCGACCCGGCCGAGCTGCGTCTCTGGCTGGCCGAGCACGCCGAGGTCGAGCTGCCCCAGCGGTACGAGTTCTGGGGCCGCTACACGCCCGAGGGTGACGCCCCGCACCAGAAGCTGCTGCACGCCGACGACGACACGCTGCGCTTCGGCTGGCTGCTCGACGGGGTGGAGACCACCACCGAGCTCCAGCTCACCGCCGAGAGCCCGGACAGCACGGTGCTCACGTTGACGCAGAGCCACTTCGACTTCGCCGAGGCGATGAGCGGCTCCAGCATCCGGGGCGTGCTCCAGACGTACTGGGCGCTGTCCATCGCCAACCTGGCCGCCCACCTGGAGGGCAAGCCACTGCTGCCCCGCACCGACTTCACCTCCGCCGACCTGCGCGGCGAGCTGGTCATCGCCGCCCCCGCCGACAAGGTGTGGGAATCACTCACCGACTCCGACCAGGCCAGCGCCTGGTTCGGCTACCCCATCGGCATCGAGCCCTGGGTCGGCGGCCGGTACGCCATGGGCGGCTTCGAGACCGGTTACGCCGCCAAGGTCGTCGACCTGGAGCCCGGTCGCCGGATGTCCGTCGACTGGGGTCCGGTCGGCGTCACGAGCTGGGAGCTGGCCGAGTCCGGTGGCCGGACCACGCTGACGTTCGTGCAGAGCGGCTTCGACGAGGCCAAGCCGCCGTACGGGGCCTGGAGTGGGTCGGTTGCCGGGCTGTTCGAGCTGCGCCGCTTCCACGAGGTGCCGAACTGGCAGCCGATCTGGATCGCCGAGGAGGTCCCCGGCCTGGAGCCCGCACCGGCCAACTGACCCACCGACACCCGCCGCGAGCGCCGACCCAGCAGAGGTCGACGCTCGCGGCGCGTTCGTCAGCGCTGCGGGGTGACTTTTCGCGTTGGGGTGGGTACTGCCGGGCGATGTTCTTCATCTTTGGTCTGCGTACCAAGGTCGACCGCTCCGGTGTGGTGCAACAGGTCTGCCGCCACTGCGGCAACCACGCCGCACAGGTGATCACCCGCCGTTCGACGAAATTTACCCTCTTCTTCATCCCGCTCATTCCGATCCGGACCCGGTACGCGCAGCAGTGCACGTTCTGCGGTGCGCAGTACGAGATCTCCCGGTCCGACGCCGAGCGCCTCCCGGTCGGCTGAGCCCGCCATGGATCGCTTCCTGTGCTGGTTGATCGGCCGACCGACGTCACCGGCCGACGTGGCGGTACACACCGCCGCCCGTCCGCCCTGCACCCCCGGCCGGCGCAGACGCCGTCGCGCACGCCGCCCCGTGGCCGGCACCGCGCTGCCCCGCTCACCCTGGAACCGCTCCGGCGGTCGCGGGTGATCGTCGAGGCGGCCGTCGGCGGGGTGGTGCCACCACTCTCGGTCCCTGTAGAGCTGCCCCACCTGCGGGGCAGGTCTACAGGGGGCAGACAAGGGAGGCCCGGGCCTCAGACCCGGCCCAGTTGTGGCGTCGAGCCCGGGGTTTGCCGGGCCCGGCATGGCTCGACCGGCGCGGGCGGCCGGCTCTGGCGGCGTACCTGGGCGCTGGTTAGGCTTTCGGGGTTTGCCGTGGACCGGTCCTCCTGAGGGTGCACGCACGACGAAGCCGGAGCGACCGTGTCCCGTCAGGACGTGAAGCAGGCTGTGGGGAAGCTCAACCCCGCCGGTGTGATCTTCGCGGCTGGGGTCATCCTCGTGGAGGCGTGCTGGCTGTTCGCCGCCCTGCCCGGGGCCGCGCTGGTCAGTGACGTCGGCGCGCTGCTGGTGGCCGGTTGGGCGACGGTGGCGTGCGTCGGCGTGGCCCGTCGACATCCCGCGCCGCTGCGCAGGTTCTGGATGCTGCTCGCCGTCACCATGGCGCTCGCCGCGCTGGGCCGGGCCATCTGGACGGTGCAGCGTCTCGCCGGCGGCGACCTGCCGCACACACCTGTGGTCGGGGTGGTCTTCACCGTCGGCATCCTCACCGGCACGGCCGCGCTGCTCAGTTCGCCGTCCGCGCCACGGAGCGCGGTGGGGCGGGCCCGCACGTTGCTGGACGGGGTGATCGTCGCCCTGGCCCTGGTGCCGATCGCCTGGGTGCTGGTGTTTCGGGGGGTCGCCGCCTCCGAGTTGGCCGACCCGGCGAAAACGCTGGGGCTGCTCTACCCGATGTTCGACCTGATGCAGCTCACCATCCTGGTCGCGGTGGCGGGGCCGGTCCGGCCGATGTGGCGGCCGATGAGTCTGCTCGCGGCGAGCCTCACCCTGCGGGTCGTCGCCGACGTCGTCTACGTCTCGCTCGTCGTGCGCGCCGACTACGCCGCCGGTCACCCGATCGACCTGTGCTGGCCGGTGAGTTACCTGCTGATCGGCCTGGCCAGCCACAAGCCGCCGCCGCCGGACTGCGACGGCACCGACGACGCCGCCGAGTCGCCGCTGCCGCCCTGGTGGCGGGTGGCGTTGCCGTACCTGCCGGTGGGTGGAGCGATCGTCGCGGTGGTGCTGGCCCGCCGACCCACCGGCCAGACCCCGCAACTGATCTTCGTGACCATGATGGTTCTGCTCGGGGCCCTCGCCGTGCGGCAGGGGTTGGCCGCCAACGAGAACCTGAGGCTCGTGGTCCGGCTGCGCCGCCTCGCGTACGGGGACCAGCTCACCGGGCTGCCCAACCGGTTGCTGTTCAACAGGCGACTGCGGCTGGCCCTGCGAGACGGCCGGCCGGCGGCCGTGCTGCTGCTCGACCTGGACGGGTTCAAGCAGGTGAACGACCGTTTCGGGCATGCCACCGGCGACACCCTGTTGACCGGACTGGCGGCCCGGATGCGGGCTGTCGTGGCCGACGACGGCATCATCGCCCGGCTCGGCGGGGACGAGTTCGCGGTGCTTGTGGCCGGCGACCGGCAGGTCTCCCCCGAGCGGCTCGCCGAGCGGCTGCTGGACGCGCTGCGACCCTCCGACGGTGACGACGACGTCGGGGTGCACCCGTCGGCGAGCATCGGCATCGCCGAGTTCGGCCCGCAGCACGCCTCGCACACCGATCTGCTGCGCGACGCCGACATCGCCATGTACGCGGCCAAGGCGGCGGGGAAGTCCGCGTACCGGACGTGCACCTCGGCGCTGCGCGAGTCGGCCGTGTCGCGTGCCGAGCTGATCGCCGACCTGCGCCGCGCCGTCGACGAGGATCAACTGTGTCTCGAGTTCCAACCCATCGTCGACCTGGCCACCGGCGCGGTGCGCAGTGCCGAGGCGCTGGTGCGGTGGCGGCACCCCCGGCTGGGGATGCTGCCGCCGGCGCGGTTCCTGCCGCTGGCCGAGGAGACCGGGCTGATCCTGCCGATCGACAGGTGGGTGATCCACGAGGCGTGCCGGGCCGCGGCGACCTGGCGGGACCGGGCGCCGGACGCGACGGTGGCGGTGAACATCGCCGCGGCGCACCTGCGCCGTCCAGACCTGATCGCCACGGTCACCGCTGCCACGAGTGCCGCCGGGCTGGCGCCTCGGGCGTTGACCCTGGAGTTGACCGAGTCGGCGCTCATCGAGGGCACCGAGGCGGTGTTGGAGCGGCTGCACCAGTTGCGCGAGTTGGGCATCAAGATCGCTATCGACGACTTCGGTACGGGCTACTCGTCGCTGAGCTATCTGCACCGCATCCCGGCGACCGAGTTGAAGATCGACAGGTCGTTCGTGGCCCGGCTCGGGTCGGACGAACGCGCGTACGCCACCGTGGAGATGGTCACCCGGCTGGCCGGCGCGTTCGACCTGACAGTCGTCGCCGAGGGGGTGGAGACCGAGCGTCAGCACGAGGCGGTCGCCGCGATCGGCTGCCCACGCGGTCAGGGCTATCTGTACGGGCGGCCGGACGCACCCGCGATGGTGGGCCAGAATCAGGGCTTGACCCTGACGTAACGGCAGGCGGGAGCCTGGTTTCCGGAAGGGAGGGAAACCATGGCGTACACGGTGGGTCAGGTGGCGAAGCTCGCCGGCGTGACGGTGCGGACGTTGCACCACTACGACGAGATCGGCTTGCTCTCGCCCAGCGGGCGGACCCTCGCGGGTTACCGCCGCTACGACGACGCGGACCTGCAACGGCTGCAACTCGTCCTGTACTACCGGGAGTTGGGTTTCCCGCTTGAGGAGATCACCGCGATCATCGACGACCCGGCGGCCGACCCGGCCGCGCACCTGCGCCGCCAGCACGAACTGCTGACCGGACGGGTGAAGCGGTTGCAGGAGATGGTCACGGCGATCGAGTTCGCGATGGAGGCGAGCAAGTTGAACATCCAACTCACCCCGGAGGAGCGGTTCGAGGTCTTCGGTGACGTCGACCCGGAGGAGCACCAGGCCGAGGCGGAGCAGCGGTGGGGTGGCACCGAGGCGTACCGGGAGTCGAACCGGCGGGTCTCCCGCTACACGAAGGCCGACTGGCTGCGGTACAAGGCGGAGAACGAGGACTGGGGCCGGCGGATCGTCGCGGTGTTGGCCTCGGGCGTGCCGGCGGACAGTCCGGAGGCGATGGACCTGGCCGAGGAGCACCGGCAGCTCATCGGCAGCTGGTTCTACGAGTGCACGTACGAGGGGCACACCGGGTTGGCCGACATGTACCTGGCCGACGAGCGGTTCACCGCGTACTACGAGAACATCGCTCCGGGGTTGGCCGTGTACCTGAACGAGGCCATCCACGCCAACGCGATCAGCCGCGCCTGATCGGCCGGAGGCCGGCGGTCGGCGTCGCACCCGGGGCAGCGGTGCGGTGCGGTCCGGCTAGTCTGGCCGGACCGCCACCGCCCCGGGGGAGAAGACCGTGCAGAAGCCGAAGCTGATCGTCGCCGGTGCCGTCCTCGCGGTGGCGGTCGCCGCGGGGGTGTGGGCGCTGGTGGCCACCGGCGACGAGCCCGACGCGGGTCGCCCGGCGGCGTCGGCGGGCCCGACCGATCCGGCCGGTGTGCTGACGGCCGCCGCCGCGAAGGTCGACCAGCGGACCTACAAGCTGACGTTGAGCACCGGCGGGACAGCCGGCGGCGACGGCACTGTGGTGCTCTGGGACCCGACGACGAAGCGGGGCCTGGAGACCACCTCGCTCAAGGTGCCCAGCGGCGAGGTGAAGATCGAACGGCTCACCACCGGGCCGGACGTCTACGTGCGGGTCAGCGCCCCGGACCGCCGCGTCCCGGTGTGGGACAGCAAGACCTGGTGGCACGTCGGGGCGCCGGGTTCGCCGCCCGCCCAACAGGGCTTGGACAACACCAAGCTGGCCGGCACGCTCAGCACGGCGATGGCCGTCCGGCAGACCGGGGAACGGGAGTACGCCGGCACGCTGGACCTGCGGGAGAGCAGCGCGGTGCTCGGCACCGGGGTCGGCGGAAGGCTCGGCGACCGGGCCGGTGCGGTGCCGTTCACGGCGGCCGTCGACGAGCAGGGCCGGTTGGTCCGCTACCGCATCGAGCTGGCCCGGGAGCAGTCGGAGACCGCCCAGCTCGAACTGACGTACTCGGACTTCGGGTTGGCGGTGTCGGCGGATCCGCCGGCGGCCAACCTGGTCGGCGAGGATCCGCCGGCGAACATCCCCGGCGCCTGATCGCCGGTCACTCCTCGACCGCGCCGGCGGTGGGGGTGACCAGGAAGTCGTAGACGGTGCGGGCCATCCGGCGGACCGTCTCGTCGCCGCTGGCCATCGGCCCGGCGGTGAGGAACGCGACGGCGGTCTCGGTGCCGGGGATCAGGTAGTAGCCGACGTCGTGGGAGGCGTCCGGCAGGTCACCGGTCTTGTGGGCCACCGGCACCCCGGGTGGCAGCGCCGCCGGGATCTTGGTGTTGAGGGTCTGCTCCCGCATGAACCCGATCATCAGGTCGCGGGACGCGGCAGTGAGGATCTCGCCGTCCCAGACCGCGCCGAGCAGGGACACCACGTCGTCCGGGCTCGTGTAGTTCTCCTCGCCGCGTTGCGCCGCCGCGCTGTCGAGCATCCGGCGGGCCAGGATTGTCGATCGCTGGTTCATCGAGTCGATGAGCGCGTTGACCGGGGCGAACCCGCCGAGGTAGGTGATCAGCACGTTCGCGGCGACGTTGTCGCTGTACGTGATCAGGTATTGGGCGAGCCGACGCAGGGTGACCACCTGCGGGAACGTCTCGAACTGGAGCTGGCCGGTGCCGCCGACGACGTCCTGCGGGGTGACCAGCACGCCGTCGTCCAGGGCCACCTGTCCACAGTCGACGCGGCGGAGCAGCTCGACGAGGATCCACAGTTTGATCACGCTGGCGGCCTTGGGGCGCAGCGCGCCGTTGACGGCGATCTGCTGGTCGCCGTACCGGCCGGACAGGTCGCGCACGGCGACACCGGCCGGGTTGAGGCTCGCGTCGGCGACCACCCGGGCGAGCTGCCCGCTGAGCGGGAACAGCCGGGCGCCCGCGACCGGGTCGGTGGGCGGCTGCGGGCTGGTGACCACCACTCCGGTCAGCTCGACCGGCGGCCGGTGTCGTTGGATCACCTCGAGCGTGCCCTCGCCGCGCCCGGTCAACGGCACCCGGTAGCGGTAGGCCGTGCCGCCGACGACGACCGCGCCGCTGGCCACTCCGGCGGCGACACGCATGCCCGGGTCGGCGACCCGACCGGTGTCACCGTCGCAGGCCCGGTAGCGCACGGTGTGCCCGAGCGAGTCCACCGCGAACACCCCGCCGGGAAACGACAACCAGGAGACCTCGCTCGTCGGCGCCCGCTCCGGCGTCGGCTCGATACCTGGCTCGTGGCCCTGCCCGCCGCCCTGCTCGCCCGCGTACCCCGGTCGCGCCGGGTCCGCGCCGGGCCCGGTGCCGTCCGCGGTGGCCGGCCCGGTCGTGGCCAGCACGGCGATCGCGACCGCCGCCGCCAGCCCTTTCCGAGGTACGCGGGCAGCGGCACCGAGCAGGGAAGATGAACGCCTCTTGTCGCTTTTTCTCACGTTTGTACGATATGAAGCGTCGGGGGCGGGTGGGGTCGGCGGGACTGGTGTCACCCATCCGGGCGGCGACGTCCCGGCGAGCGGCAGGACACACGGGTATAGAAATGATTCAGCGGTATCGAACCCCGTAGCCCCACCGACCCCGGGAGGTCCCCCTTGTTGATCATCGCAGGCAGTTTGCAGGTCGAACCGGCCACCCGCGAGGCGTACCTGTCCGACGCCGAGCAGGTCATCGCGCAGGCACGCGCCGCCGCCGGCTGCCTCGACTTCCTGCTCGCGGCCGACCCGCTGGAGCCCGGCCGGATCCACGTCTACGAACGCTGGGAGTCCGCGGAGCAGTTGGCGGCCTTCCGTGGCTCCGGGCCGAGTGACGCGCAGGAGGCGGCCATCCTCGACGCCGACGTGCGGCGCTACCTGATCGCCGGCGTCGAGGCACCCTGACCCGGCCGGTCTGTCACATCGGAGCTCCCGTCGCGGGCTCGGGTTCCGCGGGCAGGCCGGGCGCCAGCCGGCGGATCGAGGCGAACGTGGGCGTCAGCGCGTCGAACAGCTCGGCGAAGAGCGGCAGCAGTGCCGCGTACGTGGCGGCAGCAGCCGCGTCGGGGCGGATCGTCTCCTCGATCCGGACGAGGTCGGCGGCGACGTCGATGCTGGGGATCAGCCCGAGCGCCTGCATGCCGAGCAGCGCCGCACCGAAGCTGGACCCCTCGTGCGCGGCCGGGAAACTCACCGGCAGGCCGAGCACGTCGGCGAGCATCTGCCGCCACAGGCCGCTGCGGGCGAAGCCGCCACCGGCACGGATCTCGCGGACCTCGTTGCCGGCCGCCCGCACCGAGCTGAGCACAAGTGCGAGCTGCTGGCAGACCCCCTCCAGCGCGGCGCGGACCAGGTGCTCGCGGCGGTGGCTGTGGGTCAACCCCACGTACGCGCCGCGCGGCAGCGCGCTCCAGTGTGGTGCCCGCTCGCTGTGCAGGTACGGCAGCATGATGAGCCCGCCCGAGCCGACCGGCGCGCGGGCCGCCAGGGCGACCAGGTCCTCTTCGGAGTGCTCGCCCAGATCCGGGGCGAGCGCCTCGCCGGCCCACTTGAGGACGATGCCGCCGTTGTTTATCGCACCGCCGACCGCCCAGCGGTGCTCGGTCAGCGCGTAGCAGAACACACCGCCCAGCGGGTCCACGCCGGGCCGCTCCACCATCACGCGCATCGCGCCGCTGGTGCCGATCGAGCAGGCCACCATGCCGGGGTGCACCGCCCCCAGGCCCAGGTTGGCGAGTGGCCCGTCGCCGGCGCCGACCACCACCGGGGTGCGCTCCGGCAGGCCGGTGGTGGCCGCGGCCTGCGGGGTGAGGCCGGGCAGCACGGCGGTAGTGGCGACCAGTTGGGGAAGCTGCTCCTCGGTGATGCCGGCGATGGTCAGCGCCTCGCCGTCCCACTCGAGTCGGTGGATGTCCAGCAGGCCGCTGGCCGAGGCGATCGAGTGGTCGGTGACCAGCGCGTCGCAGAGCCGCAGCAGCACCCAGTCCTTGATGCCCACCCAGTGCGCGACGCGCTCGAACAGTTTCGGCTCCTGCTCGGCGAACCAGAGCAGCTTGGGCAGCGGCGACATCGGGTGCATCGGCGTGCCGGTGCGCCGGTGCAGGGCCAGCCCGGACGGGACCGCCCGTAACCGTTCGGCCTGCAGGGTGGCGCGGGAGTCGGCCCAGGTCACCGACGGGGTGAGCGGGTTTCCGTCCGGGTCGAGCGCGATCAGGCTGTGCATGGCCGAGCTGAACGACAGGCCGGCCACCGGCTGGACCAACTCGGCCACCACCACGCTCACCGACTTGAGCACCGCGTCGAGGATGAGGTGCGGATCCTGCTCGGCGTAGCCGGGCTGCGGGTCGTTCAGCGGATAGCCGACCGAGTGGCTGCCGAGCTGCCGCCCGTCGGTGTCGTACGCGACGGCCTTGGTGCTCGTGGTGCCGATGTCGACGCCGATGACCACTCCCGGCCGGGTGTCCTGCGGCAAGACGCTCACCCCCTTCGCGCGGCGGTGCGGCGGCGACGCCACCCGGCTGCGGCTGACGTTACCGAGACGGCGACCGCCCTCGCGCGACACTCGCACAGGACAACCGCCGACGCGGCAGTATCGGCCTATCGTCCAGTTTCCTCCATCGATCGGGTATTTAGGCCCGTTCTGGCGTGTCCGGGTGCCCCGCCGCGCCTGTTGAACGAGGAGACACCCAGATTGGTGGCCTACGCGGCGAAGGAGTCGGCGTGGCAAAGACTGATTCAACGGGTTCTACCTGGCGGTACCGGTGGGCGCACCGGCAGAACGTGCGGCGGGTCAGCACGTACCGGGGCGCCGAGACGGCCTGGCGGCGTCGTGACGACGAGTTGCGGCGACTGCGCGCTCTCGCCGTCGACTTCCAGGGCTCCGCCGCCGCCGGCGACGGCCTGCCCCTGGAGTTGGCCGCCGACGAGGTGGTGCTCTGGGTGCTGCCCGCCGCGCAACTTGTCGAGGTGCGGCACACCCCGGTGCTGCCCGCTCCGGACCTCACCGTCGCCGTGCCGGCCGGGCCGCTGCGCCCCCGCCGCCCGGACGGCGTACGCGTCACCGACGCCGGCATGGCCGTGATCACCAGCCGCCGCCTGGTGCTGCTCGGCGGACGCGGCCGGCGCGACTGGGCGTACGGCCGGATGACCGGCCTGGCCCACGACCCCGCGTCGCCGGTCACGCTGATCCAGGTGCTGGACCGGCGGTCGACCGCCGGGCTGCTGCTGCCCACCGACGCGGCGCCGGACTTCCGGTTCAAGCTGACCCTGGCCTTCGCCGACGCGATCGAACAGCGGGCCGCGGTGCTCGCCCAGCTCGACGAGCTGATCGCCGAGCACGCCCAGCTCAAGCCGTTCCGGCCGGCCGCGGCGACCCCGGCGCAGGCCCGGCTCACGTCGTTCGTCCCCGGTGGACGCCGGACCATCGCGGTCGCTGCCGCCCTGGCGCTGCTGGTGCCGGCGGCGCTCATCGAGTCGGATCCGTCCGACCCGACCGGCGGCCCGGAGGTCGCCGCCGCCGCCACTCCGAGCGGGGAGCCCGCGCTGATCCGCCCGGCTGCCCCGCCGCCCGCCCGCGCCACGCCACCCCCGCCGCCGCCGACGAAGTCGCCACGCCCGGCACCCCGCACGACCGGCGACCCGCTCTGCGGAGCGCCGGAAAACCCGCTGGGGTACGGCTTCTGCGGCGGCACCCGGATCCGTCGGCCCGCCGCCGAGGTGTGCGACTGGTTCGACTGCGTGCCGCAGTTCTGGGCCGGACGCGGTTACCTCGTGCAGTGCCACGACGGTTCGGTAAGCCTGGCCGGCGGCAGCGGCAAGGCCTGCGCCGCGCACGGCAGCGTGCGGCGAACCATCACCAAGTGACCGATTTGGGGTTTGAAGTCCGCTTCGTTCCGCCACAATTGGCACGTGGAGATCAGGTCTGACGATGGCGCGCGGGTGCGGATACGCCCCGTCGGCTACCAGCCTGGCATCGACCCGCCCGACGACCCCGACCGGGTCGCGCCCGGCTGGCACGACTGGCTGCTCGTCGAGGTGGACGCCCGCACCGCCGACGGCCAGACCTGGTCGCACCACTACCCGAGCCTGATGGTCGAGGAAGCCCGAGCGCTCGGCGGCTGGCTGCGCGGGCAGGCCACCTCGGCGCTCGAATCGAACGCTCCGCCGGCGATGGTCAGCTTCACCGAACCCAACCTGGCCCTCCGCGCCCGGGTGCTCCGCCGCCGCCGGCTGGAGCTGATCGTGGAGTTCTCCGCCGAGTCGCTGCCGCCGTGGATGCGCCGCCCGTCCGGCGCGATCTACCCGCTGATCCTCACCGTCTCGGCGGACGCCCTCGCCGCCGCCGCCGAACAGTGGGCCGAGCACTGCGTGGCGTACCCGCCGCGGATCCGGTCGAGGTTCCCCGCCGAGGACCCCCGGTCGGTGCACCACCCGCGCCGCGCCGGCTGAACCGCCCACCACGCCCGGTCCTTGTGGAGCCGGTGCCGCCCCTGCTCTGATGTGCGGTTATGGGGGTTGAGCAGGTCCACCGCACGGTGGAGGCGGTATGGCGCATCGAATCCGGGCGGGTCGTCGCCGCCCTGGCCGGGCTGGTCCGCGACGTCGGCTGGGCCGAGGAGTTGGCCCAGGACGCCCTGGTCGCCGCGCTGGAGCAGTGGCCGCGGGACGGCGTACCGGCCAACCCGGGCGCGTGGCTGACCACCGTCGGCAAACGGCGGGCGATCGACGCGCTGCGCCGGCGGAGCCTGCTCCAGCGCCGGGTGGCCGACCTCGGGCGCGACCTCGACGACGACCAGTTCACCCCCGACTTCGACGCCGCGTTCGAGGACCGCATCGACGACGACCTGCTGCGGCTGGTGTTCACCGCCTGCCACCCGCTGCTGGCGCCGCAGGCGCGCGCGGCACTGACCCTGCGGGTGCTGGGCGGGTTGAGGACCGACGAGATCGCCCGCGCGTTCCTGGTCGCGGAGACCACCGTCGCGCAGCGCATCACCCGGGCCAAGAGGACGCTCGCCGAGGCGAAGGTGCCGTTCGAGGTGCCCGGTGTGGCCGAGCGTGGCGAACGGCTCGCCTCCGTGCTGGAGGTCATCTACCTGATCTTCAACGAGGGTTACTCCGCGACGGCCGGCGACGACTGGATGCGCCCGGCGCTCTGCGCGGAGGCGCTGCGGCTGGCCCGCCTCGTCCAGGAGTTGATGCCCGAGGAGCCGGAGGTGCACGGGCTGGCCGCGCTGCTGGAGATCCAGGCGTCGCGTACCGCCGCCCGGGTCGACGCCGACGGCGAGCCGATCCTGCTGTTGGAGCAGGACCGGGCGCGCTGGGACCGGCTGCTGATCCGCCGGGGCCTCACCGCCCTGGACCGGGCACGGGCGGCGAACGGTACGGCCGGCCCGTACACCCTCCAGGCGGAGATCGCGGCCTGCCACG
Organism: Micromonospora sp. NPDC049175; assembly: GCF_043197345.1. Lineage (NCBI taxonomy): Bacteria > Bacillati > Actinomycetota > Actinomycetes > Micromonosporales > Micromonosporaceae > Micromonospora > Micromonospora sp. NPDC049175. Next base: position 1,390,732 of record NZ_JBICSY010000002.1, read on the forward strand.
CCCGCGCGGCCACCCCGCGGGAGACCGACTGGGCGCGCATCGCCGCCGGATACGCCGAGTTGGCCCGGGTCGTACCGTCGCCGGTCGTGGAGCTGAACCGGGCCGTCGCGGTCTCCTTCGCCGACGGCCCGGCCGCCGGTCTGGAACTGGCCCGGGCGTTGGCCGACGAGCCGGCGCTGGCCGGCTACCACCTGCTGCCCAGCGTGCTCGGTGACCTGCTGGCCAAGCTGGGCCGCCACGACGAGGCGCGCGCCGAGTTCGAACGGGCCGCCGACCTGACCGGCAACGAACGCGAACGCGCGCTGCTCCGCGCCCGCGCGGCCGACTGCGCCCGTGGGATCACGCCAAACCGTTGAAGAATTCTTCGACTGTCCTGTCGTATCCCGCCCCGGCCGCTCGACGCGTCAGCGAAAGCCGGCTCGCACCGGCAAGCGGGACCGGCGATCGGCCGGCACAGACAAGGAGAGCGACATGACGACGACGGCGAAGGTGACAAGCGCGGGGTCCGCGGTGGCGGGCGTCGACTCCCGGCGTACGACGACCAGGGCACTGTTGGCCGGCGGAGCCGCCGCCGGCCCGCTGTTCGTGGTGGTGGCAGCCGCCCAGGTGCTCACCCGCGACGGGTTCGACCTGAGCCGGCAGCCGCTCAGCCTGCTGGCCCTGGGCGACCTGGGCTGGATCCAGACCGCCAACTTCGTGCTCACCGGGCTGCTGGCCCTGGCCGGCGCGGTCGGGCTGCGCCGGACGCTGCGGGGTGAGCCGGGCGGGACGTGGGGGCCGGCGTTGATCGCCGTGCACGGCCTCGGCCTGGTCATCGCCGGCGTGCTGGTCTCCGACCCCAGCATGGGCTGGCCGGCCGGTGCGCCGGAGGGCGCACCCGACACGATGAGCTGGCACGCCGCCGGTCACGGGGTTGGCGCGGGGCTGGCCTTCGGCTCGCTGCCCATCGCCTGCCTGGTCTTCGCCCGCACCTGGTGGCGGGCCGGGCAGCGCGGCCGGGCCGCCTACTCGCTGGGCAGCGCGGTGGCCGTCGTCGCGATCCTGGCCTGGCCCGACCAGGGCACCCTCAGCATCCGGATGGCGCTCGCCTGCCTCGTCACCTTCGGCTGGCTCACCGCGCTCTGCGCCCGACCGAGCACCCGCTGACCGTCATTCACCGATCACGAGAGGACCACACCGATGCGCTACATGATGATGCACAAGCTCGACGAGAACCTGCCCGGAGCGTTCAACCCGAGCCCGGAGTTCATGGCCCGGATGGAAGGTTTCATGAAGGAGGTCGCGCAGGCCGGGATCCTGGTCGCCGCCGAGGGGCTCTGCCCGACCGTCACCGACGCCACCCGGATCACGGTGAGCGGCGGCACGACCACCGTCACCGACGGGCCGTTCACCGAGACCAAGGAACTGATCGCCGGGTTCGCGCTCGTGGACGTGCGGTCCCACGAGGAGGCCGTGCACTGGGGGCGACGGTTCACCGACGTCTTCGCCGAGACGATCGGCGAGGTCGAGGTGGACGTCCGCCGGGTCTACGAGGCTCCGGAGGCCGGCCAGCCGGGCTGACCCCTCGTCGCGCCGCCGCCCGGGTCACCCGGGCGGCGGTCCGACGTCCACTCCCGGCCGGGGCATGGGTAGGGTGATCGTCGTCAGCAACGAGAAGGAGGTGAGCCCGGTGACCACGCGACGTCAACCCTGGGCGCTCTTCTCGGCCGTCCCCCTCAGCTGACCACTCGCGTCGGGGAGTGCGCCCTCCTTTTCCGGAGGACACATGTCCATCTTTCCGTTCCGCATCGACGTACCCGATGCGGTCCTCGACGACCTGCGGGCCCGACTGGCCCGTACCCGCTTCACCGACCGCAGCGGCCACCAGCCGTGGCAGGGTGGCGTCGACCCCGACTACCTGCGGGACCTGGTGTCCTACTGGCACGACGGGTTCGACTGGCGAGCACGCGAGGCCGCGCTGAACGCGTACCCCCAGCACCTGGCAGATGTCGGCGGCCGGAAGCTGCACTACCTGCACGTCCGGGCGGCGCGCCCGGCCGGCACGCCCACGCCGTTGCCGTTGCTGCTCAGCCACGGCTGGCCGAGCAGCTTCGTCGAGATGCTGCCCCTTGTCGATCGCCTGACCGATCCGGACCGACCCGGGGGCGCGTTCGACGTGGTGGTGCCCTCGCTGCCGGGCTTCGGCTTCTCGGCGGTCCCGGACGAGCCGGTGACCCGGGCGCTCCTTGCCCGGACGCTGCACGAGCTGATGACCGACGTGCTCGGCTACCAGCGGTACGGCGCCTTCGGCGGCGACGTCGGGGGCGTGGTGACCGGTTGGCTCGGTGCCCTGTACCCGGAGCAGGTCGCCGGCATCCACCTGATCCATCCGCCGTTCCCGGCCAGCTTCGACGCCCGTCCGCTGTCGGCGGCCGAGCAGGCGTACCTGGACGCCGAGGCCGCGTACGACGAGACCGACGGCGGCTACAGCGCCATCATGGGCACCCGACCGGACACCCTCGCGGCGGCCCTTGCCGACTCACCGGCCGGGTTGGCGGCCTGGCTCGTCGACAAGTACCGGGACTGGACCGACAACCACGGGGACCTGGCCAACAGTGTCGACCGGGACACCCTGCTCACCATCATCACGCTCTACTGGGTGACCGGCTCGATCGGCTCGTCGTTCCGGCAGTACGCCGACTTCGACCACAACACCCCACGACCCATGATCAAAGTGCCGGCGGCGTTCACGGTGAGCACCGAGCCCTCGCAGGCCAACTTCCCGCGCGAGATCGCCGAGCGGGCCTGCACCGACATCCGGCACTGGAGCGAACCGGGCCGGGGCGGGCACTTCCTGCCGCTGGAGGAGCCGGACCTGTTGGCCGATGAGCTGAGGCGCTTCTTCACCTCGCTGCGCGGGTGATGTCCGGCGGCGGAGCCGCGCCCACCATGGCCGGCTCCGCCGCCTGGCCTCGATCGTGCCCGCCAAATGCTTATTACATCAAATCAGTTTGATGTAATGTGGAGCTGTGCTGTCAGAGAAGGCCGACACCATCGCACCGCCCGGGTTCGTGACCGCCGTCGGGCACCCGGTGCGGTGGCGGCTGATCAGCGAGTTGGCCCACAGTGACCTCGCCGTGCACGAGCTGACGGCGCTGCTCGGCCAACCTCAGAACCTCGTCTCCTACCACCTCGGCAAACTGCGCAAGGCCGAGGTGGTGACCGCGCGGCGCAGCAGCGCCGACGGCCGCGACACCTACTATTCGCTCGCCCTGGCCCGCTGCGGCGACCTGCTGTCCGGCATCGGCGCCGCCCTGCACCCCGGGCTGCGGCTCACTCCGCCCACGCCGGCCACCGCGGTGACCGGACGAGTGCTGTTCCTCTGCACCGGCAACAGTTCACGTTCGCAGATGGCCGAAGCGCTGCTGCGAGAACGCACCGCCGGTGCCGTGGCGGCCTACAGCGCCGGAAGTCGACCCAAGCCGGTCCATCCGCACGCCACAACCGCCATGGCGGCGCGCGGCATCGACCTGACCGGGGCGCTGCCCCAACACGTGGACGCGTTCACCGGTCAGCGGTTCGACGTCGTGATCACCCTGTGTGACCGGGTCAAGGAAGTCTGCCCCGAGTTTTTCGACAATCCACGGCTCGTGCACTGGAGCATCCCGGACCCGGCCGCCGATCCCGACGGGCTGCCCGCCTTCGAGCGGGTCGCCGACGACCTCGCCGAACGCATCGGTTTCCTGCTGCACGCGTTCTCCGCCGACGAGAGAAGGCATCATGACCAGCCCCGTCGATGACAACACCGTGAGCGTGCGCTACCTCGTCGATGACGTCGCCGCCGCCATCGACTTCTACACCACCCACCTCGGCTTCACGTCGACCAGCACGTTCCTGCCCGCGTTCGCCGACGTCCGACGCGGCAACCTGCGGCTACTGCTGTCCGGCCCGGCCAGCTCCGCGGGCCGGTCCATGCCGGACGGACGCCGTCCCCACCCCGGCGGCTGGAACCGCATCCACCTGATCGTCGCCGACATCCACGCGGAGGTTGCCCGGCTGCACGCCGCCGGGGTCGACTTCCGCAGCGACGTCATCGCGGGTCCGGGTGGCCAGCAGATCGTCCTGGACGACCCGGCCGGCAACCCCGTCGAACTGTTCGAGCCCGCCCCTGCCTGACCTGTCCGTCAATTCTCTCCTTTCGGGCGCAACGGGATGCATCGATCGTGGTCGCGTTCCCTGTCACGTACGTGAGCGGTTGTACCGCGTGTGACCGTGACCTCTGTGGCCTGCGCCCCCTGGCGGCTCGCCTGGGCCGAGCGCGAGAACGAGCGCCGGCAGCGCGCGTACCGCGCCGCCACCGACGCCTGGCTGCGCCGCGACGACCACCTGGCCCGGCTCCGCATCGAGGCTGCCGGCTTCCTCGGGTGTACGCAGCCCCGCACCGGCCTGCCGGTCGACCTCGACCACGACGAACTCGTCTTCCGCGTCGTTCCCGTCGCCACGCTCGTCGAGGCCGAGGCGCGGCACGTCCCCGGCCTGCCCAGCCCGGGTCCCTGCGACTTCGCCGACACCGTTCCCGCGGCGCTGCCAGCGGGTCTGCGGGTGCTCGACACCGGGATGGCCGTCGTGACGAGCCACCGCGTGGCCTTCGCCGGCCGCGAGCACCGACGCGAGTGGCGGTACGCGGACCTGGTCGGCCCCGCCCATCACCCCGACGTGCCGCTCACCCTGCTGCCCGACCACGGTCGCGGATCCGCCGAGTCTGCGCGGCCCAGACTCTCCGGGCTGCTGGTCCCGGCCACCGCCGTGGTGAACTTCCGCTTCTATCTCACCCTCGCGGCCACCGCCGATCGCGCCGCCGTCACCGCGCAGGTCGACGCCCTACTGGCCGCCCACCGGCACGCCCGGCCCGCGCCTCCGGTGGTGGCGGCACCCGACGACGCGCCATCGACGGCGATACGCCCCGACCGCCGGGCCCTCGCCGTCGCCGCCGTCGCGACTGTGGTGTTCACGACGCTGGCCCCCGGCACTGTGGGACCACAGCAGGTCGCCCCTCTGCGACGGGCGGAAGCGGCGACCATCGCGAGGGGTGCGCCGATCGTGCGGAACACCCCGCCGCGTACACCTTCTGTCCTGGCGGCGGCGAACCCGAGCACGCGCGCCCGTCCGGTACGGCCTCCGGTGGCCGGTCGGCTGCGGCCCGCCGCGCCGGTCCCGTCCGCCGCTGTGCTGGCTGCGCCGGTCCCCACCACCGCGCCGGTACCCACCACCGCGCCGGTGCCGTTCGCCGGGCCGGTGCCGTCCAGCGCTCCCGCCCCGTCGGCCAGCGCGACGCCGACGCCCACTCCGACGCCGACCGACCTGCCCACGGCGGCCTGGCCGGGCTCACCGTCGCCGACCGCGACGCCCGACCCCGTGCTGGTGACGGCGTGCCTGGATCCCCTGCTGCCGCTTGTGGACCGGCTGCTCTGCCCGCCGACCGGACCGTGATCCAGGGCCGTTGCCGTCTCGTGTCCGCGGCCGGTCCTCGTTGCCTTCGCCGCTGCGGTCGGGTCGGGTTTCGTTGCCTTCGCTGCTGCCGTCGCTCGGTCTTCGTCGCCGTCGCGGTCAGGTCAGGTCGTGGCGCCGAAGTCGGGGAGGGTGAGGGAGCCGTCCGGGCCGAGGGTGAAGCCGGGGTTCCAGGCGATCTCCCAGACGTGACCGTCCGGGTCGGCGAAGTAGCCGGCGTAGCCGCCGTAGAACGTCTCCCGCGCCGGCTGGGTCAGTTCGGCGCCGGCCTTGCCCGCGGTGGCCATCACCTCGTCGACCTCCGCCCGGGAGCGGACGTTCTGGGCCAGCGTCATGCCGCCGAAGCCGCCGGTGTCCGGGTTGGGCACGCCCGCGTCGGCGGCCAGCTTGTCCCGGCTCCACAGCACCAGGGCCAGGCCGCCGGCCTGGAAGAAGACCGTCTCCTCGACCTCCTGGCCCGACCACCCCAGGTGCTCGTAGAAGGCCTTGGCCCGCGCCAGGTCGGAGACGCCGAGGGTGATCAGACTGATCCGCTGCTCCATCCTCGTAACCTAACGCTCCGATCACTCCCAGGGCGCGGCAGACAGTAGACCAGATCAATCCGAGGAATCTACACTCTTCTCTGTTAACGCTCACACTCGTCCCAGTGCTGAGGCAGTAACGCCATGCCGATGTCACGATCGGCGCCCGCCGGGTGAACACCCCGGCAGCCGGCGGCTGCTCGGTCCGGCCGGCCCCGTTCCCAGACGGTTGCCGGCCGCCCGTGGCGGCCCCACCGGCCGGCCCATGCCCTCGGCCAGCTCGACCAACCCAGGGAGACAGCTATGCGAACGAGGGCACGATGGCTCGCAACGCTCGCCGCGCTCGGTGTCGTCATCGCCGGAGTGGTGACACCCACCGGGCCGGCCAACGCGGAATCCAACGGCGGGGTACGGGTGATGCCGCTCGGCGACTCCATCACCGAGGGCACCCAGGTGCCGGGCGGTTACCGCATCGGGCTCTGGCAGCGCCTCGCCAGCGGCCGGTACACGGTGGACTTCGTCGGATCGCAGTTCAACGGGCCGGCCAGCCTGGGTGACCACGACCACCAGGGACATCCCGGCTGGCGCATCGACCAGATCGACGCCAACATCGTCGGCTGGCTGAACACCCAACGACCGCAGACCGTCCTGCTGCACATCGGCACCAACGACATCCTGCAGAACTACAACGTGGAGCACCGCGCCGAACCGGCTCTCCACCCTGATCGACAAGATCACCGCCACCGCGCCCACCGCCGAGGTGTTCGTGGCGCAGCTCATCCCGCTCTCCAACAGCGGCCAGGAGGCGGCCAACCGCACCTTCAACGCGGCGATCCCCGGCATCGTGCAGAGCAAGGTGAGCGCCGGCAAGCGGGTGCACCTGGTCGACATGCACAGCGCCCTCACCACCGCCGACCTGATCGACGGCGTCCACCCCACCGCCGGTGGCTACGACAAGATGGCCGCCCGCTGGTACAGCGCGCTGCAGTCGGTGCCCGGAAGCATCGGCAACCCGGGCAGCGGCGGCGGACAGACCACAGCGATCGTGGGCACCCGGTCCGGCAGGTGCGTCGACGTCCCCGGCTACTCCACCACGAACAGCACCCAGCTGAACCTGTGGGACTGCCACGGCGGCACGAACCAGCAGTGGACGTACACGTCCAGCAAGACGCTCACCGTCTACGGCAACAAGTGCCTCGACGCCGCCGGCAACAGCACCGCGCCGGGCACCCAGGTCACCATCTACGACTGCCACGGCGGGACGAACCAGCAGTGGAACGTCAACGCGAACGGCACCATCACCGGCGTGCAGTCCGGCCTCTGCCTGGACCCGTACAACCAGGGCACCGCCAACGGCACGAAGCTCGTCCTCTGGACCTGTACCGGCCAGGCCAACCAGCAGTGGAGCCGGCGATGAAGCAGCCAACACGATGGCTGACGGCCGCGCTCGCGGTGGTCCTCGGCCTGGCGATGGCGACAACGACGCGGGACGCGGCCGCCGCCGACAGCCCGTACCAACGGGGTCCGGATCCGACCCCGGCCAGCGTCGTCGCCACCCGCGGCCCGTTCGCCACCACGCAGGCGGCGGTGCCCGCGGGCAACGGCTTCAACGGCGGGTACGTCTACTACCCGACCGACACCAGCCAGGGCACCTGGGGCGCGGTCGCGATCGTGCCCGGCTATTCCGCACTCTTCGCCAACGAGGAAGCCTGGATGGGCCCCTGGCTGGCGTCCTTCGGGTTCGTGGTGATCGGCATCGAAACCAACAGCCGCACCGACGGCGCCGACGCCCGCGCCACCCAACTGCTCGCCGCACTGGACTACCTCACCCGCACCAGCCCGATCCGCAACCGGGTCGACGCCAACCGGCTGGGCGTCATGGGCCACTCGGCGGGCGGTGCCGGCACCCTCCTCGCCGCCCTCCGGAGGCCGACCCTGAAGGCGGCGGTCGGCCTCGCACCCGGTACGCCCGGCAACAACCTGAACATGTCCACCACCCAGGTCCCCACCATGCTCCTGTCGGGACAGAACGACGGCACTGTCACGCCCTCGTACGTGCAGGGCATCTACAACACGCTGCCCGCCGGCGTGGAACATGCCTGGGCGGAACTGGCCGGCAACGACCACCTCTCGTTCACCAGGCCGAACGCCACCGAGATGCGACTCCTGATCCCGTGGCTCAAGACGTTCCTGGACAACGACACCCGCTACACCCAGTTCCTCTGCCCCCTGGCGAACAGCACGGGTGTCTCGCGGTACAACGCCACCTGCCCCCTGGTGCCGCCGGACGGCCCACCGGCACCGCCCACGTCCGCACCGCCCACCACGGGTACGCCGACCACGCCGCCACCCTCCGGGGCCGCCTGCACCGCGACCTACCGCACCGTCAACACGTGGTCCGGCGGCTTCCAGGGTGAGGTGACAGTGACCGCCGGCACCACCGCCATCAACGGATGGACCGTCAGGTGGGAGCTGAACAACGGCCAGCGCATCGACCAGGTCTGGAACGGCACCCTGAGCACCAGCGGCTCAACCGCGACGGTCCGCAACGTCTCCTACAACGGCTCGCTCGCCTCCGGTGCCACGACGAGCTTCGGCTTCCTCGCCTCGGGTACGCCAGCCACCACCTCACCGACCTGCGTCAGCCCCTGACCAGCCATAGGCCGTGAAGCTGCGGCCTGGAACGGGAGCCACCAGTTGACCGCCGCGCACCTCGACCCAGCGTCGAGGTGCGCGGCGCGACGACGCATTCCTCCAGGCGCCGTCGCCAAGAGGGGCCCTGGCGTCTCGGCGAGAGGTCGACGCCAAGCCGATTGGCGACACGCGTCCAGAGGAAGCTCTCGGACAAACGCGCAACCCATAGCATCGATGCTATGGGTTGGGCTAGCTGGCGCTGGAACCAGAGGTTCGAGACTGGCTGGAGGAATTGCCAACGGCCGACTTCGCCAGAGCGGCGTTCTACGACGCGCGTTCGAGCGGTGCGTGGCAGAGCGGCACATCGTGAACGAGGGGGCAGAGCGATGAATGATCGCCTGGATTGGAACGACCTGCGTGAGCGCCGCATGGCGGAGCCGGGGGCGGCCGAAACCTACGAGGCCACCCGGATCGCCTTCGAGCTTGGTGAAGAGGTGCGCCACCTTCGGGAGGGGCATGGTTGGAGCCAAAGCCAGTTGGCGCGAGCCGCCGGCATGACCCAGTCCGCGGTGGCCCGCTTCGAGGCAGGTGGCACCGTGCCGACTCTGCCGGTCCTGGAACGCCTCGCGCGCGCCCTGGACAGGAGGCTCGACGTCAGGTTCACGCCGAACGCGGACGCCGCCTGACCGGGCAGGGTTCAGCGGCGATCGTCCGCGCGGTGGCGTACACGTCGGCGGGCAGGGCATGGTCGAGCTGCCAGAGGACGCGCATGGGCCGGTCGCCGGTGTGACTCCCCTCGCGCAGCGAGCCCGGGTCGGTCATCCCGTCTGCCCACCGTGGACGGCTGCGGTAGGGCGGGCCGAGCGGTGCGGGACAGCGCCAGCAGGGAGCCCGGTACTAAAATTTCGCCTTGCCGTCAGCATGCGGCTGGCCGACACGGGGAGGTGTCATGCGGCGTCGCCAACTGCTGGCGTCCGGGGTGTTCGCGGCGATCGGGCTCAGTGCTGAGGGGCTGTTGAGAGCTGCCCCGGCCGCCGCCGAGCCAGCCTTGCTGAAGAGCGTCGGCGTCCAGCTGCCGGTGGACGACCTGCGGGCGATCGAGCTCGACGAAGCGCGCGGCCGCCTGTACATCGCACAGGGGGTTGGTGGCGCACTGCCGCTGGTGGTGACCGATCTCGACGGCCGCCTGCTGTCCCGGGTCACCGCGGTCGCTGACATTTCCGACCTCGTCCTCAGTGCCGACGGACGCTTCCTGTACGCGGCCCAGGGCTTCAACCGGATCATCGCGTTGGATGCCGCCACGCTCACCATCGTCGCCAGCTATCCCGCACCCGTCGGCGCCCACCTGTACACGGTCGAACCGACTGGCGAGAAGGTCGTCGGCGGGTTCATCGACGCCGGTATCGGCTCCGGCGGTCTGCTGGTCTGGTCCGCGCCCGGAACCTCGCCGGTGGTCTACACCGCGGGTCCCAACTACCATCCGATCATCGACGCCAGCCCCGGCGCGCCCGGTCTCCTCGTCGCCGGCGACACCGGATACTCGCCCGTCACCACGTATGTCATCGATGTCTCCGGTGACAGCCCGACGATCGTCGCACAGCGGGACTACACCGGCAGCAACCTCATCGACTACGCCGTGAGCCCGGACGGCACCGAAGTGGTGGAGACGGTGGGCAGCCCGTACGAGCACCACTCGTACCGGCTGCCGGATCTCGCCGACGCCAACGTCTATCCGAGCGGCGTCTATCCGAAGGACGCCGCCTGGTCCGGGGACGGCTCGACCGTCGCCATCGGCCGCGCCTTGACCGCCTCCGGTGACGCCGATGTCTACCTCTACGCCAAGGGCAGCACGGTCCCGACGTACGCCGTCGACTTCCGCAGCGACGACAACCTCTGGGCGGGCACGCTGCTGGTGAACCGGGACGGCACCCGGGCCTGGGCGGTCACCTCGACCGATCCCTACCAGGAAACTCAGCTGCTGCACTCCTTCGGGCCGGCGCACCCGCCGACGCCGCCGGTCACCGACCTGGCCGTCACCGCCCAGCTCGGGGGCGGCAAGGACAAGCAGACCGCGCAGCTCACCGTGACGTGGAGTTCGCCCATCGGTGACGACAACTACTGGTGGATCACCGCGTCGACCAACGGCGGGGGCGAGCGGGAGTTCTGGCGCGACAAGCTGGACGCCACCGGCAGATACACCCTCACCTACTCGCTGCCGCGCGGCACCACCACCTTCACGGTCCGGTACCGCGACTACTACCAGTTCTACCCGGACGGCTACGCCACCGCGACGCTGCAACGATGAGCGCGCCAGCGACAGCGCGGGCCAGTTCGGCCGCCGGCCCTGGCCGGTAGGGCAACTCCGGCCCCGGAATTCCCTCGCGGCTACGCCCTGCTGTCGCAGACCGGCACTCTTCAGGCCGGCAAGCCGCACTCGCGGCCCGGACGTAGCTGCCTGGGCTGCCGAGCCTCGTGTTGTCCCGACATCTGAAACTCGCACCACCCTCGACGGCCAAGCATCCGAAAAGGATTGGCGGGCGACTGTAGTCTGCACAGCGGGTAGCGAAGACCACCCGGAAGAGTGATGGGGTGCGCGCCCTGGGCGCTCCAGGCCCAGACGACTGTGGTGTCGAACGCACGGGGGGAACCATGTTCGAGCGGCTGGGCAGATTCGTTGTGGGCAGAGCGTGGTGGGTGATTGCCGGGTGGGTGGTGGTGGCGGCAGCCATCATCCTCACCACACCATCGCTCGGCGACATCACCTCAGCGGATCAGGAAAGCTTCCTGCCCCGCTCGTACGAGTCCGTGCAGGCCACCGAACTCGGGCAGAAGGTGTTTCCACAGCAGGCCACCGCGACCGCGGTCATCGTGGTCAAGCGCGCCGACGGGCAGAAGCTGACGCCAGCGGACGAGTCGACGGTGGGCAAGCTCGCCCAGGCGCTCAAGGCCAAGAACATCCCGCACACGTCTGGCTACCAGACCGGTCCGCCAGCAGTGGCACCGGACAGGTCGGTGCAGATCGTCAACGTCGGGCTCGACGCCCCCACCCCCGACGACCCGACGCTGCTCGACGCCGTCCGCGATCTGCGAGCGGACATCGGCCCGGAGTTGGCGAACAGTGGACTGACCGCGGGCGTGGCCGGCGACGTGGCGAGCTTCGTCGACAACGAGGACACCTTCAACAACGCCTTCGCCGTGGTTGGCATCGCGACGATCATCCTGATCATCGGACTGATCCTGGTCATCTTCCGCAGCCCCATCGCCGCGCTGCTGCCCGTGGTGGTCGTCGGCGTCGTCCTGAGCATCACGACGGGTCTCGTCGCCGCCGCCGGCAAGGCATTCGACCTCAGTGTCAGTCAGGACCTCCAGACGATCCTGCTGATCGTGCTGTTCGGCATCGGCACCGACTACATCCTGTTCCTGCTCTTCCGCTACCGGGAACGGCTGCGCGCAGGCGACGACAAGCGCACCGCGATGATCGTCACCGTCCAGCGGGTCGGCGAGGTCATCACCTCGGCCGCCGGAGCGGTAATCGTCGCGTTCCTCGTGCTGCTCCTCGCCTCCCTGGGCTTCTTCGGCTCGCTCGGCCCGGCGCTCGCGATCGCGGTCGGCGTCATGCTCGTCACCTCGCTCACCCTCGTCCCGGCGGTCGTCTCGCTGCTCGGCCGGTACGTCTTCTGGCCGTCGAAGGCCTGGCAGCGTACGCCCAAGGCCACCATCTCGCACCGGCTCGGCAGCACGGTCGGGCGCCGGCCGGCACTCGTCGCGGCGATCTCCGGCATCATCCTGGTCGCGCTCGCCGCAGGCGTGCTGAGCTACAAGGCCGACTACGACTTCAGCGCCGGCTTCCCGCAGGACACCGAGTCGGCGAAGGCCGCGCAGGACCTCCAGCGCGGGTTCGCCGCCGGTGCGCTCGCCCCCACCGAGGTCTACCTGACCACCAGTAACGGGTCGCAGCTGACCGAGCAGCAGGTCAACGACTTCGCCGCGGCCGTAGCGAAAGCCCCGGGTGTGGGCCAGGCACAGCCGCCGGAGCGCAGCACCGACCCGAGTGTGGCCCGGGTCAACCTGCTGCTCAACGAGAACCCGGTCTCCAACGAGGCGATCACCCTCGTCCGCGAGGACCTGCGCGATGCCGTGCACGCGTCGGCGCCGCCCGGCACCCGGGCGCTGGTGGGCGGGACCACCGCGATCTTCGCGGACATCAACTCGGCGAACAACCGCGACCTGTCGGTGATCCTGCCGGTCGCAGCCGGCCTGATCGCGCTCATCCTCGCGCTGCTGCTGCGCAGCCTGGTCGCGCCGATCTATCTGGTGATCGCGGTGCTGCTCAACTTCGCCGCCACACTGGGCGCGACCGTCTACCTCTTCCAAGGGATTCAGGGCGAGCCCGGTGTCACCTTCCAGTTGCCGATCATCCTCTACCTCTTCGTGGTGGCGATCGGGACCGACTACAACATCCTGATGATCGCCCGACTACGCGAGGAAGCGCGGGAGGGCAACGCACCACACGAGGCCGCCGCCATCGGTGTGCAACACGCCGGCCCAACCGTCGCGGCAGCCGGACTGATCCTGGCCGGCACGTTCGCGGTGCTGCTGCTCGCGCCGATCTCCTTCCTTCAGCAGATGGGCTTCGCGGTGGCGATCGGCATCGTGCTGTCGGCGTTCGTCATGTCGATGTTCTTCGTCCCGGCGCTGACCGCGCTGATCGGGCACAAGGCGTGGTGGCCGGGCCACGGGGACGAGCGGCCGGCCGGCGGGCGACACGCCCGCGCCGTCGACCAACCGAGCTAGTCGCAATGGGCCAGCAGGAGGCGAGTCAATTCGACACCGCTGTCCCTGACCCACGACAGGAGCAGCACTAGGCGGCGATCGTGCGGGCGGTGGCGTAGACGTCGGCGGGCAGGGCGTGGTGGAGCCGCCAGAGAATCCGCATGGGCCGGTCGCCGGTGTGCGACTCGTACGTCATGGTGCCGGCGTACAGGTACGCCGGAGCGCCCAGGTCCCGGTCGGGGACCCGGGTCTCCCGGACGAACAGGTGCACTGCCGAACCGCCCGTTCTGTAACGCTGCCCGGTCGCCGACGCCGCCGAGGTGGTGCTCTGCGACTCCCACTGGAACAGGGTCTCGGTGACGGCCCGGTCGGCGTACATGGTGGTGGGGGAGTAGTGCGCCTCCGACTTGACCAGGGTGACGAAGAACAGGTCGGCTCGGGCATCGGGCAGCCATTTCACGCCCTCGCGCAGCGAGCCCGGGTTGGTCATCCCGAAGGCGGCGCATGCCTCGTTGCGGCTGTACCGGGCGTGCACCCGCAGCGGCACCGCACCCGGGGCGGCGGTCGGCGTGACCCGGTGGATGCGGTCCCGCAGCACCTCGGCCACCTGCCGCAATTCGGCACAGCGCGCCGGGTCCTTCCACAGCCGCGTCAACCGCTCGTCCCGCGTCGCCAGTGGCGCGGTTGGCCCCCACAGGCTGAAGTGCAGCATGTCCAGCAGGCGGCCGTTCCCCTCGTACACCTGCTGACCTGGCGCGGGCGGTCCGGCCGCGACACGGGTCAGCAGCTCCAGCCGGTCGACGTCGTCGGTGTGCAGCATGCGACCGATGGCCCGGCCCAACTCCCGGTCATCCTCGCCGGGCGCGGACGTGTCGATGCCGGCGAGCCGCCGCAGCCCGGTCCAGCCGCCGATGCTGGCCGAGCGGTACACGTCCTCGATCTCCAGGCCGGTCTCGCGCAGGAACGTCGCCAGGCTGACGTCACCGAGTTGCCGCAGCTCGGACAGCAGGCCGGCCTTCGAGGTGGGCAGCGCGCTCTTCAGGTTGGCGAGCACGACCTCCTTCGCCACCCGGTCCAGCTCGACGTGGCAACCGCTCGGCAGGCTCGGGAAGTCGTCGCGGACCGCCTCGGTGATCGCCCGCCGGCTCACCCCGGTCAGGGCACGCCACCGCCTGTCGAAGCGGAAGTTGGCGTGCTGCCCGCCGATGAAGTCGAGCACGGTCAGGCAGGGCTTGTCGTCGTCGAGGCGCAGGCCACGGCCGAGCTGTTGCAGGAAGATCGTGGCGCTCTCGGTGGGCCGCAACATCAGGATCGTGTCGACCATCGGCAGGTCGACGCCCTCGTTGAACAGGTCCACGGTGAAGAGCACCCGCAACTTGCCGGCCTTGAAGTCCCGCAACAGCCCCTGCCGCGTCGCGCGGTCCACTCCCGACGTCACCGCCGCCGCCTCGACGCCGTGCTGCCGGAACCAGTCGGCCATGAACTCCGCGTGCCCGATGCTCACGCAGAATCCGAGCGCCCGCATCCGCCTGACGTCCACCTTGTCGCCGACCGCACGCAGCACCGACCGTGCCCGAGCGTGGTTGCCGGTGTAGAGGACGTTGAGTTCCGCCAGGTCGTAACCCTGCCCGCGCTTCCAGGTGACCTGCGACAGGTCAACGTCGTCGTGCAGCCCGAAATACTGGAACGGCGCCAGTAACTGCCGCTCCAACGCGTCCCACAGGTGCAGCTCAACGGCCGCGCGCCCGTCGAACCACCGGCGCACGTCGCCGCCGTCGGCCCGGTCGGGGGTCGCCGTCAGACCCAGGAGTACGCGGGGACGCAGGCGCTCCAACAACCGCGTGTACGTCGGAGCTTCCGCGTGGTGGAACTCGTCGACGATCACCATGTCGTACGCCTCGGGGTCGACCTCCCGCCGATGCAGCGACTGGATGGAGGCGAAGACGTGCTTCCAGCCGTTCGGCCTGTCGCCCGCGACGAGCGTCTCACCGAAGCTGCCGTCCCCCATGACCTGCCGGAACGTCGACAGGCTCTGCCGCAGGATCTGCTCCTGATGAGCGACGAAGAGCAGCGAGTCTGCCCTGCCCGCCTTGTGCAGTCGGCGGTAGTCGAGCGCGGCGACGACTGTCTTGCCGGTGCCGGTCGCCATCACCACCAGGTTGCGCCAACGCCCGTGCACCAGCCGTTCGGCGTCCAGGTCGGCCAGGATCTCGGCCTGGTACGGGTACGGGCGCACGTCCAGGTTCGAGATCTCGGTGGGTGCCTGGTCGCGGCGCTCCCCGCTCAACGCGTGACGTAGGCGCTCGGCGTCCCTGGTCGCGTCGTACGTCTCGAACGCCGGGTCGTTCCAGTAGTCCTCGAAGGTCGCCGTGAACGTGTCGATGACGTGTGGCTGCTCGATGTTCGAGATGCGGACGTTCCACTCCACGCCATCCACGAGCGCGGTCTTCGACAGGTTCGACGAGCCGACGTACGCGGTGGTGGTGCCGTTGGCCCGGCGGAACAGCCACGCCTTGGCGTGCAGCCTTGTCGTCCTCGTCTCGTACGACACCTTGATCTCGGCGCCGAGTTCCTTCAGCCGGTCGAGTGCTCGCTGATCGGTGGCGCCGAGGTAGGTCGTGGTGATGACGCGGACCGTGCCGCCACGGGCGATCAGCTCGCGGATGGCCGGCTCGACGATGCGCAGGCCGTACCACTTGATGAACGCGCAGAGCAGATCGACGCTCTCGGCGGAGGCCATCTCGTGGTTGACCTCGTGGCCGATGCGCGGCTGGTGACGGCCGTTGACCAGCAGCGCGCCGGTGGAGAGGGGAGTGGTGGGGCGCTGCGGGAAGGTGGGCTCCGCAGGTGGGATGGGCGGGGCGGCGATGGCGTGGAGCAGGTGCTTGGCGTCCGTCACCTGGTCCTGATCGGTTGCCGCCTTCGGGCTGAGGGCGGCGATGGCGTCGGCGATCTGGTTCGCCATCTCGACCTGGTGGTGGAGCTTGTCGTCGCCGTTGGGGACGGCTTGGAGGGCGCGGGCGGCCAGGGTCGCGAGGTGGCGGGCGAGGGTGTGGTGGGCGTCGGCGGGGTCGAGTTTGTGGTGCTGGATCAGGGCGGGGTCGACGTGTCGGAGGCGATCGGCCAGCTCACGAGTGATCAAATGCTCGTAGACGCCCCGCTCAAGATCCGTCATCACGGCACGGTAGCTCTCTCTGCGGTTGTACTGCCGCTCGCCGCGCTGTGGAAGCTGACGTCGGGCTGTCGTTCGCACCCTTCGGTGGGAACACCAGCACCCGTACGTGCGGGAGGGCAGCGAAGGCCCGTTCTATCAACGGTCGGATGTCGTCCCAGTCGAGGCCGCCGTTACCGCAGC
The DNA here is from genome assembly GCF_043197345.1 of Micromonospora sp. NPDC049175. Lineage (NCBI taxonomy): Bacteria > Bacillati > Actinomycetota > Actinomycetes > Micromonosporales > Micromonosporaceae > Micromonospora > Micromonospora sp. NPDC049175. Next base: position 1,407,502 of record NZ_JBICSY010000002.1, read on the forward strand.
CCAGCGCCGGCACCGCGACCGAGGAGATGTCGTGCGTGCGGACAACGCGGACGAGGTCGCTGAGCCCGGCCTGCACGTCTGTCACCTTCGAGCCGGTACGCCAGTGGCCCTTCGTCGGAAAGTTAATCACGTAGCGGCCTGATCCTGGACGAGCCGAATCAAAGAGAAACATTTGACCGAGCTTCACCTCTTTGGCAGCGCATGCTGCCCGGTAGGCGGCGTAGTTGGCCGGGTAGGCGCGCTTGAACTGGAGAGCGATCCCCTTGCCCATCACACCCACGGTGTTGACCGCGTTGACCAGAGCCTCGGCGTCAGCGGTCAGCAGGTTGCCCTGCGCGATGATGATCAAACTCGTGCCTTCCCCATGGTGATCCTTGGTACCAGTTGGGTCTGACATCGACGAGCACGGCGTTGAGGCTCGCGGCAGCCACGTCTCAGCACGTGCTGGAAAGGCCTTCGCCCTCAGGTGGTGATATCGGAGAATTCCGCTCGGGCTGAGGCGTGACGAGGTCGGCGAATGGCCGCCAGGGCTGGGCGTGGCTCCCTTTCTGCACTGAGTTGAGGCGGTTGACGAATTCCGCAGCCACGGCCGTCGAGGTCGTCAGGAGCGGCACCGCGGCTGCGATCATCTTCAACTCCCGTGCTTGCCGCAGAAGCGGCCAGGACGGGTCCGAGGTGACGTCGAAGCCGTACGTGGTGGCCAATGCGCGGTGTCCCCCTGTTCCTCCGAACCTTGCCTCGCCGACCGCAACCGCTGCTAGATCGACCTGCCAGGGGCCGATGCATGTCGCGTCAAAGTCACACAGGACCGTTCGGCCCGACGTCTCTCTGAGCAGGTTGCCTGCGTGGGCGTCCCCGTGGATCAGCGTCTGCGTCCCGCCCTCGATGAGGGTCGTGACTTGTGGCTCCAGGCGGTCACACCAGTCGACCAGGAAGTCCCGCTCGGGCTTGCTGAGCCCGTCGGCGTCGGCCAGCCTTCGCCGTGCGTCGCCAATTGGGTCCCAGATGGGCAGCGGGAAGGGTGGCACGCCGAGTGCGTGAAATTCACGCAGGACCGTGCCAAGGTCCTCCGCCGTGAGGGTAGGTGGTTGCGGCGGGAGGTATTGCCAGACCGAAGCGACGAGATCCCCGACTTCGATTGGCTGCTCGACGTCTCGCGCGAGACGGATCGTCGCGGCGTCGATCTCGGCGAACCAACGCGCAAGCCGGACCACCTTCCGCACCCTGTCCTGAAGCTGATGGGTCCGTGCGATACGGATGACGATTCCGGCCCGGGGCAGCGCGAAGACGGCATTGTTGGTCAGTCGCAGCAATTGTGCGCCGTCGGCCGAAACGCCCAGGGTGCTGGCGATGTGCCGCATAGCCGCCGTCATCGCCGCCTCGGAGAACCGTCCGCTCATGCGCCCAGCGCAGTCGCTGGGCTGAGCGAGCGCTCGAAGGTGGCCACCTCAGGAAGCGTTCTGTGCCGAGTGAGATCACGACGCAGGTTGACCACCCGATCAAGTACCCGCTTGGAGCTCATCGCCCGTGCCTGCGTCAGCACCCGCGCACCCACGGCGAGCGCCTGCTCAGGTTCATCGGCCAAGAACAGCGCGCTACACAGTCCGACCTCGTTGAGTACGGTGCTGCGGACGTTCGCGGCACCGAATGCCGCGACCGAATCCCTACCCCAGCGCACGGCCTCGGATGCGTGCCTGCGATCCCGCCGTGCCATGTCTCGATATACGCGCCCGTACTGAGCGAACAGCTCACCGCGGTCGTAGAAGCCCATCCACGCAGGCTCACGATCTTTGTTGATGCGCTCGAATTGGTCGCTAGCCTTTCCCAGGGTTCTCACGGCCGTCTCGTGGTCGCCGAGTGCCGCGATGGAGGCTGCCTCCGCGCCCCAGAGCAGGGCCTTGGCCGCCGGGGTTGCGTGCGGCCCCAACTGTGCGTGCGTGAGTTGCAGTGTCGCGAGGGCATCCCGGTTCTGCCGAAGGTGTTGGAGCTGCTTGGCCTGTGCGTATCGGATCATTGCGACCAGCGGCGCGTTTCCAGCAGTCAACGCCGCCCGCTCCCCGGCGACGAAGTGCCGTTGCGCGTCGCCGTGTCTGCCCGCGTCGAGCGCGGTCCAGCCAGCCAGTTGTCGTGCGGTCGCCACCGCCGCGATGAGGGGCGGCGTGAGCCCAGTCGGGTGCGACCAATCAAGCATCCGATATACCGACTCCGCGAACCGGGCCACCTCCCGATACAGCAGGCCGCCCCCGGTCTCGCGGTCCACCGACCGATAAAGCTCCAGCACCGCGTTCAGTCGAACGATGTCCGCCGTGCCGATTCTTCGGGGCTGGACCCGCTCGCTGCCGCCGAGCAGACCTGCTCCCGCAGCGACGGCGGCGATACCGGCCAGCAGGGCCCGCCGCCCCTCGTCCGGCTCAGCACCCTGTGGACCGGTTGCGGTGCGGGCGCTCTCGGCCTTGCCCATTGACCGGTGCGGCTGTCCAGGGAGGGCGAACCATAGGCAGGGACCTGGTATCCCGAGAAGCTGTGCCCAGTGCGCCAGTCGATCCAGGTGCACCAGCGGCGGGCCGTTCTCCACCCGACTGAGCTGCGCCTGCGTGATCCCCAGCCACCCCGCCACCACGCTCTGCGGCAACGCGACCCGACCGTGGTACGGGTGGCAGCGGTACGCCCGGATTACCCGCCCGAGATGCCGCTCCAACAGGGCAAGTCGCACCGGCTCGTGCTCCCAGAAGCTCGCCGGCACGACCGGCGGCGCGCTCAACCGGTCCCGTTCGGCGGCCTGGCACGGCGTACACCGGCCGCTGTCGTTGTCCCGGGCCAGCCGTCCGCCGCACCGGGGGCAGTTCGCGTGGGTCACCGGCGGCTCCGTCCGTCTAGCCTGATCGAGCCTATCCATTGAACACGCTGCGTGCAGCGCTGGTATACGCACGACGCATATCCCAAGGACCGCCCAACAAGGGAGCAGATGCTCAGGCGGGACGAAGCAACCGCAGCGCCTCGATGACCATGGCCCACCGACCCTTCTCATCCATCGGGTCGAGCACCTTTCCCTTGGCGACGATCACACCGGCGCCGCGCAGCACCGCCAGGTGACCCGCGTACGCCGGATGGGCGGCCAACTCCGCCTTCACGTGGGGAAACACAAGGATCGGCAGTCCCGCCCCCAGCGACTCGTTGAGGACACCGAGCGCCAACGTGTCGTTGATGCCCAGCGCCCATTTCGTCACCGTGTTGAACGTGATCGGGGCGGCCACCACCACATCCGCCGGGGGGTGGGGCTCCGGGTCGCCGGGCATGCGCCACTCCACGCGTACGAGATGGCCGGTCTTGTCTTGCAACGCCTCCCGGTCGAGCCACGGGGCGGCGGTCGGGCTGACGATCATGCACACCCGCCACCCGGCGGCGATCAGCAGGTCGACCAACTCGTCGATGTGTTCCGCCGGCCCCGCGGCGCAGACGACCAGATACAGCACCGGACGTTCCGTCATGCCCGCAGTCTGCCCGACGGGGATGACGTCATCGACCGCATACCTGCCGCGCATGCTGCCGACGATCACCACGGCATGCCGTTGTCCCTGGTCAGCCGCGAGAGTCGACGCATGGCCCGGGGCGGGTGCCTTGTCCCGGAGTTGCGCCGGCCCTCAACGGCGCAGCTCCGTCCCCGCCCGCCCCGGTGCCGCTCGATCCGTCAACGTCTCGGAGCCGGCATGCCCACCCTGATCGACGACGACCATCCGTCTCCCGCGAGCCTGGCCGCTGCCTGGGCGTCGGTCGACGTGCGGGCTGCCGGCGACTTCTGGTGCACGCTCGAAGACCGCCGACCCGGCCTGCTCCGGCACCGCGACGCGCCACTGTTCTTCACCGCGCTGGGCCAACTCATTGTCGGCGGCGACGACCCGGCGGGCCGATCCGCGCTGCTCAACGTGCTCGGCCGCGCGTACCGTCACTTCGACCTGCTCCCGCACTCCACCACCATCGGCGACGCGCTGCTCGCCACCGTGGCCCGGCACGCCCGCCCACTGTGGACACCACGGCTCACCCTTGTCGCGGAGCGCGCCCTGTGCCGCGCCACGCATGCCGTCCGCCAGGCCGCCGCGCGGGTCGGCGACGGCCGGGCCTGGTGGCACGTCCAGGTGATCGGCCACGAGCGGCCGTCGCCCGACATCGCCATCCTGACGGTACGTCCCTGGCGGCGACTGCCCTTCCAGCCAGGTCAGGCGGTCCCGGTGTGCACGCCGCGCCTGCCGGGGCGTTGGCGCTGGCTCTCACCGGCCAACGCCCCGCGCGCCGACGGCACCGTCGAGCTGCACGTCCGTGCCGTCCCCGCCGGCACCGTCTCCCACCGCCTGGTCCACGAGGTACGCCCCGGCGAGCAGCTCTGGCTCGGCCCACCCGGCGACATCGGGCTGAGCCTCGACCCGTCGCGCGCGAACGATCTGCTGCTCGTCGCCGGTGGCACCGGGCTGGCGCCGCTGCGCGCCCTGGTCGAACAGGTCGCCGCCGCACCGGACGGCAGGCGGGTGACGCTTGTCGTCGGTGCCCGCAGTTTCACCGACCTGTACGACGCGATCACCCTCGACAAGCTGCAATGCGCCCACCACTGGCTGACAATCGTGCCGGCGTTCTCCGCCGATCCCTGCGCGGAGCCGGCCGAGCAGGGCGACGCCCTGACCATCGCCCTCGACCACCACCGGCCCGGCCAGGACATCTACCTGTGCGGCCCACCCGCGATGCTGGCCGGTGCCCGGTCACGGCTGCTGGCCCTCGGCATCCCCGCGGCTCGCATCCACCTGCCCAGAGGCTTCACCTACTGATGGCTGCGCCTTCTCATTGATCGATCGACATGAGAGGCTTAAACGCCTGAGCGTGTTCGTCTCAGTGCGGGGGGTAAGCAGTGGGTGATGCTGGCGGTCCGTCCCGATGGTCAGTAGAGAAGTTTGGGCTGCCGCTGGCAACCACCCTGCGCACCGCGATCCCAGCGGCGTTGCGCCGCGCGGTCGAGCTTGCACAGGACGCTCGCGATGCATCGGAGTTGGACACGGACCATGCCTTCGGCCCTGTCCGATGGAAGCAGCAGTACGAGGTGCTGCACGAGTACCTGCGTGACCTCCCCGACGTGGCGGACGTACATCCACCGGGTGCCCAGGTGCGGGTCACCATTTGCAGGGGGCATCTTCTGTTGCCTTGGCGATACGCGACCCGGAGCGACCTTGACATGCGCGACGCCCGCCCCGGAAGGGACCTCAACCGGCTGATCCGAGACCTGTTGATCCTCTTTGGGCCTGAGCCAGGTCATGAGGAGGTCACTCTGCCGCTGATGCCGCTCACCCCGGAGGAGGCCCGCGACCGGTCAGCTCTTCGGGAGGCTGTGGAGCAGTTGGCCGACGAGCCGAGGGTGCTGCTCGTCGGGTTCGCCTGCAACTCCGACGAAGGCCTGCTGCGGGTCTCGTGGGGTGAGGCGGCTCTGCTGGGCGGAACCGAACTCAAGTGGGGCCACGTCGAAGACCTGCCAGTCGCAAGAGCACGATGATCCTCGACCGGCCTGGGCGCGCAGCGTGGGGGTTGCACGGTGAGCAGCGGTGCCCCTGATAGCTCCGCGGTACCGCGAAAAATGATTCAGGTCAGTAGCGTCTGGGCGTGTCCGACACTCCCTCCGGTGATCCGCTGTCCGGCTTCAGCCCGGCTCGGCCCTACACACGGGACGCCGCCCGTGCCGCTCCGCCAACGCCCGGTGTGCATGTGGTTGTCGAGAAGGGCGTGGTCGTTTACGTCGGTTCGACTGGGGATCTACGTCGGCGTCTGCGCCAGCACCTGACCGGCAATCGGGGCTCATCGGTACTGCACGACCAGGTCGGCCGGCTGCTCGACCAGGGCGGTGCTCCGGCGGCGGCTGCTGACATCGCCGATTGGTTGGCTCGCTGCGACCTCCGCTGGCTCAGGACCGACGATGCGCAGGAAGTGAAGGAGGCGCTGGTCGCGACCCTTGGACCTCGATTCAACAGGCATGTGCCGAAGGAGTCGGAGTTACCCGAGGTCTCCGCAAAGCAGCGGCAGTTCGATCGCCTGAAGTCCGGCCGATACTACGGCGGGGTGCTCGACGCGGTCCGCGCGTACTTGCACGTCTCCGTGCCCGATGCCGCTGACAAGGAGCGGAAATACTGGGCGCTGTCCTGCCTGCCGGCCACAACTGCGGGGAGGCTCGCCGCAGTCAGCATGAAGCGGATGGAGACGTTCGTTCTGGCCGAGCCCGCCGAGCCGGCTGAACACTCGCTGATCGCCGGGTTTGTCATTGTCAGCTGGTCTGCCCTGCGTCAGCACTGGCCGACGTTCCAGGCGTTCACTGACGCCTTCCCTAATCTGACCATCCACCACTCCGACTATGCGGATCCGGGGCCGGACCAGGCCCGGGTCGATGGCTGGCACCACGACCTGATGGCGGCTTTCCGCGACGAACGCTTCGCCGCAGCCGTGCGTGATCTCACCGAGCCGCTGCTTAAAGTTCGAACGCTGCATGCCGCGGGACACAACGACCAACTCGCCGAGCAGGTGTTGAAGGTCGACGACCTGCCGAAATTCCCGGACGACAGCGGGGCGATCGAGCCGGAGCCCGCGTCCGAGGGGCGGCGAAGGAGGCTAGCCGAGGTCACCGCGCGGCAGGGGCAGGCGGACTTCCGTAGCCGATTGATGAAGGCGTACGGCAACCGCTGCGCTATCACCGGCTGTGATACCGAGGCCGCGCTCCAGGCTGCACACATCGACCCGTACGACGGGCCGGCCACCAATCAGGTCAACAACGGCCTCCTGCTCCGCGCTGACCTGCACAACCTGCTCGACCGAGGGTTGCTCTGGATTGACGAGTCGTACGTCTTGCATGTGGTGGCGGGCAATGCGCACTACTCCAGCTATCACGGCCAGCGAATCCGCCTACCGGCGAGGACCGAAGACCTGCCAGACCCGGAAGCGCTGCTTCGGCACCGACGGGACGTGGCACGCATTCCTTGACGTCGTGGGACGCCACGAGCCAGAGCCCGGCCCGATGCCCGCTCGCGCCGGTTGGTCGTCGTGCGGTCAGGAGACGTCGCCGAACTCGCGTACGCCGTCGACGTCCAGCGTGATCCGGGTGTTCTCGGCCCACTGACTGGTGGCGGCGAGCCAGCTCGGGTCGTCGCGCTCGTCGATGTCACTCCAACTGTGCCGGTGATGCCGTAGTTGGATCGGCCCGGTCGACTCGCCCGGCTCCAGCGTGCCGTCGGTGAAGGTCAGCTCGACCCAGCCGAAGACCGGCGTACCCGGGATCGGGTAGCCCGGTGGTGTGGGTGTGGTCAGCGGGGGCGGCCCGGCCGGTGGGATGAAGAACTGCACGGTCTGCCGGATCCGGTCGCAGCCCAGGACGGCCCAGTCGCAGTTGGGCACCAGCGAGGTGTTGGCGCCCTCGAAGCGCAGGTGGTATCGCACCCGCGCGGTGCTCAGGTCGAGCGGCCCGGTGCCGGTGTTCGTGACGTTCAGGGTGTGCTGGATCTGGTTGTTGGTCGGGGACCAGTCGAGGTTGAGGTAGCTGACCGTCGCGCGGCCGGTGGCGGTGCGCACTGTGGTGACGGGCGAGGGGTCGGAGAAGCCGCCGAGCGCGCGGGCGGCAACCGCGATCTGGTACGTCGTGCCGGGGGCCAGGTCGGTAAGCGTGATCGTGGTGTCGGTCGACGTGCCGAGCCAGCGGTACGTGTGCGGACCCAGCGGAACCTGCACCTCGTAGGTGATCGGCTGCTCGGCGGCCGGATCGCCGATCCAGGTGGCGGGCGCCCAACTGAGGGTGAGCTGGTGTGGTTGGTTGACCATCACCGTGGGGCTGCCGGGGGTGCTGATCGCCGGGCCGTCGGCGCGGGCGGTGTCGACGGCGAGCAGGCTCGCCAGCGCGGCGAGGGCGACGACGGCGGTCAATCGGCGAGCAGGCATGGCCGAATGGTAGCGGCAATGCATGCGGATCAATGTAATGTCTCACGTGCTGGCGGGGGATGCGGTGCGGCGCGTCCCAATAGCGCATTGTCAGGATTCTGCATCTATTCGCGCTGGCGATCAATCTGGTGCCCTCAATACGCTGAGCGGGCGGTCCATCCATCGCGAGGTGTCGAATGGTCATTCCCCGTCCCGTTGTCGCGGCGCTCGCGGCCGTACTCTGCTGGTTTTTGATCGTTTTTCCGACGCCTGGTCCGGCCGGCGCTGCCTCGTCGGGACGTCAGGAAATAGCCGATTATCTGGCAACCCATCCGGGCGGCAAGGCGATCAACGACAACGAGATCAGTTACGACGGTGGGGCGTTCGTCGTGACCCTGCGAAGGCCGATCGGGACGCTCGCCGTCGCCGACTGTCCGTCGGGGTGGTACTGCTTCTACGAGTGGCCCAACTACGGTTATCCCCGGGGTCGGCTCTCCGACTGTGGGCGGCAGAGCCTCGCCACCTGGTACTGGCAGTTCCGCGTCGAGTCGGCGCACTACAACCTCACGAGCGGTTCGGTCTCGTTCTACTACTACGACACCAGGCTCTTCGACGTCGGCGCGGGAAACCGGGTCCGCGGCGACGCGTCGCCCTATCGCAACTGGCCGAACTACGTGCAGCGTCGCTGCGGGTGACGTCAGGCGCAGCCGTTCCCGGTGGTCCGGTCGGCCCGCTCCTTGCGCACGAACAGCACATAGTCGAGGGTCTGGTTGTCGGTCACCGTGGTCGTCGCGTGACTGAGCAACTCGCCGGTGTGCGGGTCGAACTGCACCGTCTCCCGGCGGTCCTGGGCGTCGGCGCTGAAGGCCAGCCCGGGTCGGTCGCCCCAGTCCGGGTACGCGCCCCGGTCCTGGATGCCCGGTGTCGCCGCCAACTCGAACAGCAGTGCCGAGATCTGGCCCGGGCTGAGCAGGTGGTAGCGGAAGACTCGACTGACCACGTTCACCATCCCGGCGGCGGTGCGCAGCTCCGGCGGTAGCTCGCCCAGTTGCGCGGCGAGTTGGCGACGCAGCTCCGACGGGTCCACGGAGGGGACCGGCGGCACCTCGGTCAGGTCGCCCTGGCCGTACCGGAACGAAGCGGGCGCGCCGGAACGACGACCCTTCGTGGTGGTGGTGACGACCCGGCGACCGGACAGCGCGGGACTCCACCACAGGTGCTCGTCGCGGTAGCTGTTCCGATCGACCCCGGGCGCCAGGTCCGCCGGAGCCCAGACCCGCAGGCAGGACAGGGTGTACGCCCCGTCGGCGGTGCTCGGGGCGATCCCGGCGACGGCCAGCGCGAGGTCGGCGAGGCGCTGTGCCCTGCCGGCGTACCCCGAGGTGTTGCTCGGCGACGGCACGGTGCCCGGGGATGCCTCGCTCGTCGGTGCGACCGGGGTCTCCCCGCGCCCCCGGACCGTGGCAGCGCCGACCGCCACCAGCGACGTCAGCGTCACCCCGCCGCCGAGCAGGATCACCAGGACCGCCAGCAGCTTGGGTGGCAGCCGGCTGATCCGGCCCGGGGGCGCCGGCGGTGCCGGAGGGTTCGTGCCCGAGGGGCGGCGGGGCCGCGGAATGGCGTTCGTCCGGGTGGCGACGAGGTGCCGGGGGACCGACCGGTTCGCGCGTCGGTTCCCGTCCCGGACCGGAGGCCGCCCCGACGCGCTGCTGCTGACGCTGGCGCTGGCCGCCGTCCCCGTCGCCGGGCCGGGCCGGCCGCCGACGGGCGCAGTCCCGTGCCAGCCACCGGGCACCTGGCGCTGGGGGATCGCCACCGCCCCCCACCGCCACGGCGGCGCGTCCGGGGTGGACGGACGCCGCGCCTGGTCGAGGTGTGCCCGGTCCAGTGGGGCTGGCCGGTTCTGCTGGCTCGGCTGCGCGCCCACCGCGTCGAACCGGGCCGGCCGGTCGTTGCCCGGGAACGCGGGCTGCGGGTCCACGACGGCGACCGGCACGGTGACCAGGCCGGCAGCGGCAGGTGGGACGACATCGGGGCGGAACTCCCGCTGGTAGGCGAGCGCCGCGTGGGCGGCCAACCGGAAGTACCAGGCCCGACCGGCGCGGCCGGCGTCCTCGTAGGTGCAGCAGACCAGCGCCTGGCTCAGCAGGGAGAGCAGGTACTGCGCCCGCCAGTTCACACCCCAGTTGCCGTCCCTGGCGACCGCCAACCCGACCGCGTAGCTGGCCTTGATCACCTTGGCGGGCAGCGGCGGCAGCCGGTCCGACGGGCGTTCGCGCGGGTCGACAAGCAGGGTACGCAGGGCGTCGGCCTGCACGGTGCGGGTGCCGGCCGCCAACTCGGCGAGGACGGCGTCCAACAGGAGGCTGACCAGGTCCCGGGTGAGCGGCGCGTCGACCGCGAACCGGTCGGTGTCCACCAGGCAGAACCTCTTGACGTGCACCGACCACGCACCGGAGGACGGAAAGAGAGCGTTACCCCCGTGCAGATCCCCGTGGGACACCCCGCAGAGCTGGTCGAGCGGATCGCCCTGGAACAGTGAGCTGCCGTCGCCGAACCGGAGCGGGTTGGGGACCACCGTGTTGGTGGCCGGGTCGAGCAGCCAGTCGGCGTCCAGGTCACGCAGACCGAGAGCGCCCGCCACCGTGTACACCTCGGAGGTGGCGCCGGCGTCGGCCAGCTCCCGGCGGACGAACTCGCCGACGCTGGTCCGGCCGCTCCGCCGCCCCGCGCGGTGCCAGGAGTTCCACACCCCGTCGAGCAGCGTGCGGTAGGCGTCCTTGAGCTGGTCGTCGCCGACCTTGGCGAGCGGGACGACCAGCTCCGCGCCGTGCGCGATGTCCTGGAACATCAGGTACCGGCCGTCGCCGACCGGGTATCGCGGGTACGGCTGGCCGACCAGGTGGCGCTCGGCGAAGCCGGCGTCCACGGCGACGGCCGCCGCGTGCCGGGCGGCTTCCTCGATCGCCTGCCCGGCCGGCAGCACCTTGACGTACAACTGCTCGGCGTCGCGGCCGTCCCGTCGCTGGACGATGACCGGGATCAGCTCCGCGCCGCTGCGCCCACGACGTCGGGTGGCATGGCACGGAGGGCGGACGGTGGCATCACGCCCGGCCGCCCACTCCCGCAGCGCGACCGAAACCGTCGCATCCTGTATGTACCGTTCGAACTCGTCAACGGGACCGTCGCCCATGTCCGCCGTTGGACCTTCCACGAAGTGGTGAAAGTGGACGCGGACGGCAGGGGTGGCACGTCCGAGTGAGGGATGCGCGGTAAACGCGAACGTCAAGCTACCGCAACTTTCGGGCGAACGCGGTATTTATTCGCAGCTTCCCCCCGCATCTACCCAAAAGTAATAAAGGGTCACCTTCCGCTCTCGCCGTATCGCAATCGGTGACATCCATGACAGCGGATATGGGCTGCCGGGGTGGATCGCAGGCCCGACGGTCCGTTACGCGACGTAGTCGGTTTGAAGATAACGCCTGGTGGTGCAGTTACCTACCGTTAACCCGTCACCACGAACGGCCCGACGTCGGCGTCGTCACGCTCACCGTCGGGCCCCAGACGGGAGAAACACCATGCGTACCACCACACAAGCCCGAGCGTTCGTACTCGTGCTCGGTCTCGTCGCGACCGGGGCGGTGCTCGTCCCGGCGAGCCCGGCGTCCGCCGCGGTCCCCGGTTTGGTCCGGATCGCCGCGACGAGCGTCAGCAGCTCGGCCGACTTCCACAGCGCCACGGCCACCTGCCCGGGCGCCAAGGTGCTGACCGGCACCGGCTACGAGCTGAACGGCGTCACCGGCGAGGGCGTCGTCGACGACCTGCGCCCCAACGGCGGCGTGGCCACCGCCCCGACATCCGTGACCGTGGGCGCCTACGAGACCGAGGCGTTCGCTGGCAACTGGTCGGTCACGGCGTACGCGATCTGCGCCAACCCGCTGCCCGGCCTGGTGCGGATATCCACCGTCAGCGTCAGCGACTCGGCCGACTTCCACTCCACCACGGCCACCTGCCCGGGCAGCAAGGTGCTGACCGGTACCGGCTACGAGCTGAACGGCGCCACAGGTGAGGCCGTCGTCGACGACCTGCGCCCCAACGGCGGCGTGGCCACCGCGCCGACGTCCGTCACCGCCGGCGCGTACGAGGCGGACGCCACAGCGCTGAACTGGTCCGTCACCGCGTACGCCATCTGCGCCAACCCGCTGCCCGGCCTGGTGCGCGCGTCGACGATTGGTGCCAGCACCTCACTCGACTTCCGCAGCGTCGTCGCGGGCTGCCCGGCCGGCAAGGTGCTGACCGGCGCCGGCTACGAGCTGAACGGTGTCACGGGTGAGGGCATCGTGGACGACTTCCGTCCCAACGGCGGCGTGGCCACCGCGCCGACGACAGTCGACTCGGGTGCCTACGAGGAGGATGCCGTCGCCAACAACTGGTCCGACACGGCGTACGCCATCTGCGCCACGGCGTAACCAGTCACCAGGTGTTGCCGCCCCGCGAAAACGGGGCGGCAACACCCTTGACCGGTCAGCTCACGATCCGCCCTGGCGTTGGATCCGCCCATCGCCCGAGACCTTGGCTCGACCCAGGTCGCGCTCGGTGCCAGCGGACCCGGTCGCGGTACGGCGGTGACGTTGGTCAGGCGAGTGCTCCACGGTCGAACCCTGACGGCCCGGAGCGCCGCTGCCCGGATGCCGCCGACCTCGCGCCGATTCGCCGCCGCTGTCGTGTTTGTTCTGCTTGTGGCTACCCATGGATCGGGCGTACCCGGTCAGCGAGCGGCCTCACGGATTCCAGTAGACGAGGACGCTGGCCTCGTCGAAGCGCCGTTCCCTCAGGTCGGCACGCTGGATCACCCAGTGGATGCTCGCGCCGCCCTGTCTGCCGCCGTGGAACTCGGCCAGCAACACCCAGTCAGCAGCGTCGGTTGGCCCGTCCTCGCCGGCGTTGCCCGAGCGGTTGGCGCCCAACCAGGCGGGGTTGAAACCGTTGCAGTCAGTGCCGTAGCCGCCCAGCAGCAGCGGCGTCGTGTGGCCGTCGTAGGAGAAGGCGCCCTCCGGCACGTCGCCCAGGACGTCCTGCCACACCTTGGTCAGCTCCTCGAACGGAGGATCGCCCGGTAACGGCGGAGACCACGGCGGCCCTGGGATCGTCTTGACGTAGGGCAGGGAGATGTCGACCGTGAGGTGCAGATCGCCCTCCGGGATCTCCGCGTAGACCTCGGCACACTCCTCGTCGTCCGGAGAGAAGCCCGGCGGATGCCGCTCCCGCTCCTCGACGGCAACGCCCGCCGGCACGTACATCACCTGGCCGTAGCCGTCCTCCTCGGGCCAACCGAACAGCAGCAGGTGGCCGTCGGCCGGTAGCGGAAGGTCGGTCACGTCTGCCGGAAGGGCAGCGCAGTCGATGGTGGCGATCAGGGGGAACGTGGGGTTCTTCGCGTCGGCGGGAAGCAGCACGGGCCCACGGACGACGCCCACGACCGGCCCATCACCCTGCTGCATCAGGAGCGCAGACGGGCGGGCGAGCCCCAGCCAGCGCTCCACCTCGGCGGCGGGGATGTCGCGGCGCAGCGCCTCGGCACGGACCTGATCGAGAATCTTCTCGTTTCGGGGAAGCACGCGGACACCGTAGATCAACCGTGCGACGTTCTCCGCCCCTGCCGAGATGCGGTGTCGCCAGAAGGCAGGCCCCAGGCAACCGATACCGCGATTTCCCGTCGGCGGGCGGCAGGTGGGAGCGCCGGTCCATAGCGTCCGAACCACGGAGTTCCGCGAGCGCGCGATCTGAGGGAGGCCGCCATGACCGACGTTCTGGTGTTACCGGGTGAGCGGGCACCGGTCACCGTGGACATCAGCCGCTGGCGGGCCGGGCTGCCGCCGGACGCGTGGCCCGACGCGCTGCCGGCGAGCGGCGAGGTCTGGCGACGCGACGTCTTCGCGGTGGCCGACGCCTACCGGGCCGGTTCCGCGAGCGCACGCCACCTGCTGACCGCCGTGCTGGTCTGGGCTTACGGACCCATCGGGTACGGCCCGTGGCGCGCCACCAGGTCACTCGACGCCGACCCCAACGGCAAACGCCTGGCGTACGCGCTGGAAGAGGTGTCCACGCCAGCGCCCGACGAGGACGCGCTGCGCACGGCGTACCGCCGCTTCGGCGACCCCGACCACGCTCGCCTGCCCTGGTTGGGGCCGGGCCTGTTCACGAAGGTCCTCTACTTCGTCGGCTACCGGCGCGGGGTGGGCGGCGTGCAGCCCTTGATCCTCGACCGTGTCGTGGCCGGTTCGCTCCCCGCCGAGGCGGGTGTCGGCCGGCGCAACGGTTGGTCTTGCGAGGAGTGGCTGGCCTATCTGCGGTGGGCTGCCGAGCAGGCCCAGGCGCGGGCGGTCGAGGCGGACGAGGTCGAGATGACGGTTGCCGGCGGGGGTTGAGGTGGATCGCGCCGCGTGGTGGTGGCTATCGCGCGGCGCGGAGACGGGCGTCGAGCGCGTCGAGGTCGGGGAGAAACCAGATGTGCCCACCCTGGTTCGACTCGTGCACCAGGGCGCGCAACGCGGCACTCTCCGCGAGCTGTGCCGAGATGTCGCCGACGACGGCCAGCCGCAGCCGGTAGTTGACGAACTTCTGCATCACGTCGCCGGCGAAGCGGGTGCCCAGCGCGAAGAAGCGTTCGTCGAGTCGGTTGGCCGGTACGGCGACCACCTGGGCGCCGAGGAACGCCGCACCGATCAGGTCCAGCGCGTCCTGCTCGGTGGCCAGGGGTGGGCCGGTCGGGTCGCAGACCAACACCTGCACCCCGGCGCGTTCCTGGATCTCGTCAGGCATCGTGGACCTCCCGGTCGAGCAGGCCGTTGTCGGCGTTGAGCACGGCGTCGAGCAGGTGCAGCAGTTCGGCGGTGTCGGCCGGGGCGCCCAAGATGATGATCTTCATGCGGTGGCGTTGCTCGTCGTACACCGTCTGCACCCGCAGCGGGTTGGCCTGGTCGTGGGCGGTGTTGGCGCTGGTGAGCACGAGCGTGCCGAGCCGATCGGCGGCGGCCCGGTCGACACCGTCGATCTGCACGATGCTCGACACCTCCGCCAGCCCGGTGGCCGTGGGGCCGCGGGTCTGCCCGGTGAGCGCGTCGAGGTCCGGGGCGGCGATCCGGTACTGCTTGCCAATGCGCACGGCGCGCAGGCGCCCGGAGCGGATGTAGCCGCGCACCGTCCGCACGTGCAACCCGAGTCGGTCGGCCACCTGCTCAACCGAGTACATTTCTTCCGTCATCGCTCCCCATGATAGCGACATGGGGAAGCTTAGGGTGTGATGGGGCCGCTCGGCGGACAGCGCCAGGCACACCGGGGCTCTGCGCCGCCCGGGGAGCGGTCGTCGGCCGTTGTCAGGTCGCCGCGGACCGCAGGGTGTCCGCGACCGGACGGCGTGCGGCGGCCAGCGCGGGGATGGCGGTGAGCGCGACGACGGCGAGCAGCACTCCGCACGCCGCACCGAGCATCCAGGAGGCGGGTGCGTACCGGTTGTCGTCCCCGGCGAAGTAGCTGACCAGTCCCACGAGGATTCCACCGGCGACGCCCGGTATCGCGGGAAGTAGCTGTGCCATCGCCAGACCCATCCCGGCCTGCCCCGGTGTCGCGCCGAGCGCGCGGGCGATCGCCAGCGGATGCCGCGAGTCGAGGACCGCGGTCCAGGTGCTCACGACCGTGTTGAGCAGTGCCAGGACGCACACCACGCCGACCACGAGGAGCATGGCCTGGGTGGTGCGCTCGTCGCGGGTGTCGGGAAGCGCCGAGTAGCCGAGATTCAACGGGTCGCGACGCTGGGCCAGGGCCATCAGCACAACGGCGATCGCGGTCGTGGCGATCAGGGTGTTCACCGTGACGAGCCGGGCGCGGCGCGGTCGGCGCGCGTTGATGCGTACCCCGATCAGGAGGGCCGTGGGCAGCCGGCGCGACAGCCAGATGGCCCACCCACGGCGTCGCGGTGGCGTCGCGGCGTCGGCCAGCGCGTGGATGGTGCTGGTGGTGGCGGCACGGACCACCGACCCCAGGGTCGCCGCGACCGAGATTCCGAGGGCGAGCGCGGTCGCCGCGAGGACTGTGCGCAGCGGTGGCGGGTGGACGCCGACCGAGCCGATGAGCCCGACGGCCGGGCGGAACAGCGCGGGCGCGGCGACCCAACCGGCGGCGAGACCCGTCCCGGCGGCGGCGAGCCCGATCACGAGGTACTCGACGAGGTGACTGATGGCGATCATGGCCGGCCCAGCCCCGACTGCCTTGAGCAGCCCCACCCGACGGCGCTGGCCGATGGCCCGGCCCGCGACGATGCCAGCCACGCCGGTCACCGCGAGGGCGGTCAGCAGCCAACTGCCGATCAGCAGGGCCTGCCGCGCCGGGCCGTTCAACCTGCTGCTGGCCTCGGCGATCTGCCGCTCGGTGCTGAAGCGCCAACCGTGGAACCTCGGATCGTGCTCGGTGTCGCCGAGCGACGGTTCGATCGCGGCGACGCCGCGTCCCGGGTGGGTCAGTGTGAGGTTCAGGGTGTACGCCAGTGGCTGCTCGCCGGCGAGCGAAGCGATGTCGCCACGGTCGACCCAGACCAGGCCGCCACCCTCGGTCAGCACGCTGCCCGGGAGGTGCCACCCGGGTCGCGGGTACGCCGGTCTGGCGGCGGTGATCGCGATCCCGGCCACCTGCAACGGGTGGCCGTCGACGGTGATCGTGTCGCCGGTGTGCACGTCGAGAGCCTCGGCGAAGGTGCGTTCGACGACGACGCCGCCGGGGCGTACCCAGGTGCCGTCGGTCACCGCGGGCCTGTCGACGGCGGCGGGTGCCTGATCGCGGCCCTCGACGATGACCCGGACGGTGGTGTCGCGGGCGGTCAGTGCCAGGAAGGCCAGCGGGAAGGGTCCGCTGTGCTCGGTGACGCCGGGCAGGGTCGCCAGCGGGGCGAGCGCGTCGAGGGCCTGCGGACCGGTGAAGCCCGGCTCCACCACCAGGTCGGGCCCGGCGGTGGCGGCCTGGGTGCGCTCGTACGGGCGGGTGACGAGCTCGTTGAGGGCGAGGCCGAGAGTCAACGTCGCGGTCGCGGCGGTGATGGCGACCAGCAGCAGCACGTTCTCGGTCCGGTGCTGACGCAGGCCCCGGATCAGCAGCCGCCAGATGAGCAGCAGACGGCCAGCCACGTCAGCGCACCCCGCCGTAGACGGTGCCGGTGAGGAGGCTGTCGTCGGCGAAGGCTCCGTCCCGCATCGAGATCACCCGGTCGGCGACCGCGGCGATGCGGGCGTCGTGCGTGACCACCACGAGGGTCTGCCCGGTGGTGCGCAACTCCTCGAACAGTCGCAGCACCTCCAGGGTGGCGGCGGTGTCCAGATTGCCGGTCGGCTCGTCGGCCAACACGACCTGCGGCTCGTTGCTCAGAGCGCGGGCGATGGCGACGCGTTGGCGCTGGCCGCCGGAGAGTGCCGAGGGAAGGTGCGTGGCGCGGTCGGCCAGCCCGACCTGGTCGAGCAGGTGCAGGGCGCGCCGCCGAGCGCGACCCGGCGACCACCCGGCCAGCAGGGCGGCCATCTCGACGTTCTCCACCGCGGTGAGTTCGTCCATGAGGTGGAAGGACTGGAAGACGAGACCGATGGTGTCGCGCCGCAGTCGGGCGAGGGCGCGCTCGCTCATCGTGTCGATCCGGCGGTCGGCCAGCCACACCTCGCCGTCGGTGGGGCGCTGTAGCCCGCCCAGCAGGTGCAGCAGGGTCGACTTACCGCACCCACTCGGACCCATGATCGCCAACGTCTGGCCGGCGGGCACGTCCAGGTCGACCTCGTCGACCGCGCGTACCAACGCGTTGTCCCAGCCGTACCACCTGCTCAGCCCACGCGTCCGCACGGCCATCGACCCGCTCATGCCCCCGCCTTCCGTCCAGTTCGATCACGTTCGGACCACATGCGCTCACACGCCTCCAGCCACTCCAGATCAGCCCGCAGCCGCAACACGACGCCCTCCAGCAGCAACCCGGCCGTCGGATCGACCGACCGCTCCAACGCCGCCCGTTGCGCGTCACGCAGCCGGCGCAGCACCTCACGCCGTTGCGCGTCCACCAACGCCACCGGATCGGCCAACCGGGCAGCCGCGGCGGCGACCAGTTTCAGGTGGAACTCGGTGAGGTCCGGCTTGGGCCAGCTCACCTCGGTCAGCCAGCCGGCCACACGCTGCTGTCCGGCCGGGGTCAACGCGTAGACCCGCCGGTCGGGCCGGTCCGGCAGGCCCTCGGCCTGCTCGGAGGTCACCAGGCCGGCCTTCGCCAACCGGGCCAGCGTCACGTAGACCTGCCCCGCGTTCATCGACTCCCCGAGCGGGCCGAGCGCGTTCCGCATCCGGCTGCGCAGCTCGTACCCGTGCGCCGGCTCCTTGGCCAGCATGGCCAGCACCACGTCCTGCACCCCGGCACACCCCTCGAATAGACCGCTAATAGATAACCGCTAGCTATGGCACTGTCAAATCTCGACGCCCGGTGTCGGAGGGTTCCAGTACCGTCTGGGAACCATGGACGCGCGGCGCGGCGACGCCATCATCGGGCGGGATCACCCCGCGGGTCTGCTGCGCGCCGAGCTGGACCGGGCCGCCACCAGCCACGGCGGCCTCGCCCTGGTCACCGGCGAGCCGGGCATCGGCAAGACGACACTCGTCACGTCGGCGGCGCGGGAGGCCCGGCAGCGTGGCGCGCTGGTGCTCGGGGCCGCCTGCTGGGATTCCGACAGCGCCCCCGGCTACTGGCCGTGGGTGCAGGTGCTGCGCGGCCTACGGCGCTCCGCCGACGACTGGGCGGTGGCGCGGCAGGCCGCCGAGCCGGCCCTCACGGCGCTGCTCGGCGAGTCCGACGCCAGCAAGGAGCAGGCCGAGCGCCTGACCGGGTGGGCCGGCGTCGACGCCGGCCCGGACGTCGCCGACCAGGAGGCGTTCGCGCTGTACGACGGGGTGACCGCCGCACTGGTCGCGGTCTCCCAGCACCGTCCGGTCGTGGTCATCCTCGACGACCTGCACTGGGCCGATCCGGCCTCACTGCGGCTGCTGAGCTTCGCCGCCCAGCACACCTGGTTCGAGCGACTCCTGCTGATCGGCACCTACCGCGACGCCGAGGTCGAGTCGGGGGAGCACCCGCTCCGTCCGCTGCTGATGCCGCTTGTCGCGAAGGCCACCACCATCACCCTCACCGGGCTCTCCCGGGACGAGGTGGCCGCGCTCATCACACGGACCGCCGGGCGGGAGCCGGACGCCGGCCTCGTCGACGAGGTGCACCGGCGCACCGGCGGCAACCCGTTCTTCATCGAGCAGACCGCCCGGCTGTGGCACGCCGACGAGGCCGCGGACACGATCGCGCCCGGCGTACGGGAGGCGGTGCGGCGTCGCCTGGCCCAACTGCCGTCGCCCGTGGTCGAGGCGCTCACCGTCGCCGCCGTGCTGGGTCGCGAGTTCCACCGCCAGGTCCTCGCGGCCTGCGTGAGCGCCCCCGTGGCGCAGGTCGACAGGCTGCTCGACCGTGCGGTGACCGCCCGGTTGGTGGTCGCCCGGGGCGGCGGCCGGTTCGCGTTCGCCCACGACCTGGTCCGCGAGACGCTCTACGACGGTCTGGCCGACGACGACCGGCAGGCCCGGCACGGCACCGTGGTCCGGGCGGTCGACGACCTGCGGGAGCTCACCGACCTGCTGATCCCGGCCGACCTCGCCCGGCACGCCTACCTCGCCGGCCCGGCGCTCGACCGGGCCCGGGTGGCCACGCTGCTGGTCGCCGCCGGCCGCGAGGCGTTCGCCCGGCTCGCCACCGACGAGGCCGCGGTGCACTACCGCCGGGCGCTCGAGGTCGTCGAGGACCCGCCGCAACGGGTACGGATCCTCGTCGAGTTCGGTGAGGCGCAATACCACCACGCCGGCCGGGAGGAGGCCGGACGCCTGCTCACCGAGGCCGGGACGCTGGCCCGCACCCTCGACGACCCGGCCCTGCTGGCCCGGGTCGCGCTCATCGTCAACCGCGCCCGTCAGGTGGAGACCGCCGACTCGATCGAGGCGGCCGAGTTGGTCCGCGAGGCGTACCGGCGGCTGATCGGCGAACCGGGCCCCGACGCGTCGGTCGGCGCGCTGATCGCCGACCTGATCACCGCCACCGAGTCGATCGCCCGTCGGGGACGCGACGACGAGGCGCTCACCTTCAGCCTCTGGGCCCGCCACGACACCACCTGGGGTCTGGGCACCGCGGCGACCCGTTCCGCGCTGACCGCCGAGATCCGCGACGTGGCGCGCCGGACGGGAGACCGCGAGACGGAGTTGTGGGCCACCTCGCTGCGCTGGGTGGCGTTGCTGGAGTTGGGCGATCCCCGCTTCAACGAGGAGTTCACCACCTTCGTCAGCGTCGACCGGCGGGGCGACCTTGCCCGGCACCGGATGGCGGCGACCGTCGACAGCGGGATCATCGCGGCCTTCCGCGGGGACTTCGTCGAGGCCGACGAGAGGTTCGCCGACCTCACCGGCGTGGGCGATGCCGAGTTCGGCTTCATGGGCCATCACCTGCGGTGGTCCCGGCTGCTGCTGCAGGGCCGGCACGACGAGGCGGACACCCTGCTGGACGGCCTGGCCCCGCTCGACTACCCCTACCGGGAGTTGCTGCGGGCGATCACCGCGGCGGAGCGTGGCGACGACGAGACGACGGTCCGGCTCACCGCCGGCATCGAGGCCGCCTCCATCAGATACCCGCGCCCCGTGTCGCCGCTCTGGCTACGGCTGCGCGCGCAGGCGGCCGCCGCGTCCGCCGACCCGCACCGCTGCGACGCCGCGCGGGCCGCGCTCGCCCCGCACCGCGGAGAGTGGACGGTGGGGTTGTTCGGCTGCGACATCAGCGGACCCGTCGACCACTGGCTGGCGCTCGTTCACGCCGCCGAACAGCGCTGGGACGACGCCATCGAGGGCTTCACCGCCGCGCGTGACTCCGCCAACCGACTGGGCTCCCGCCCCTGGTCGCTCATCGCCCGCGCCGGCCTGGCGAACGCCCTCGCCGGGCGGGGTGACCCGGCCGACGCCCCGACGCTTGCCGCGCTACGCGCCACCACAGCCCGGGAAGCAACGGCTCTCGGCATGACGCAGGTGCTCCACCGGCTCGGCGCGACCTCCACCGACGCGGCCGGGAGGCCCACCACACACCAGGTCGTCGCCCCGGGCCAGGCCATCGCCCCGACCGCGGCCGCCGGGCCAGGCCAGCGTGTCGCGCCGGACCGGGGTGACGGGCCAGGCCAGGATGTCGCGCCGGGCCGTGGCGTCGGGCCAGGCCAGGGTGTCGCGTCGGACCATGTCGTCGGGCCAGGCCAGCGTGTCGCGCCGGGCCATGGTGTCGGGCCAGGCCAGCGTGTCGCGTCGGGCCATGGCGTCGGGCCGGGCCAGGGTGTCGCGCCGGGCCTCGGCGTCGGGCCGGGCCGGCTTGTCGCGTCGGACCCGGGCGTCGGGCCGGTCGGTGCGGGCCGGGCCGCAGTAGACGGGCCGGCCGACGAGGGGTACGAGTTTCGGCGCGACGGGCCGGTCTGGCAACTCGGGTACGCCGGGGCGGTGGTGCACCTGCCCGACGCCAAGGGCCTGCGTGATCTACACCTGTTGCTGGGTCGGCCGGGCAGCGACGTGCCGGCGGTGGAGTTGCTCGACCCGGCGGCGGGCCCGGAGTTGGTCGCCGCCCGCCGGCTGGGCGCCGATCCGGTCCTCGACGACGAGGCGAAGGCTCGTTACCGGCAACACCTGGCACGTCTCGACGAGGAGATCGACCGGGCCGCCGCACGCGACGACGACCGGAAGGTGGCCGCGCTGGACGGTGAACGGGGTGCGTTGCTCGACGAGCTGCGCGCTGCGGCGGGGCTGGCCGGCCGGACCCGCCGACTGGGCGACGAGGCCGAGCGGGCCCGCAAGACGGTGACCGCGCGGATCCGGGACACGCTGCGCAAGCTCGACGAGCGGCACCCGGCGCTCGCCAGCCACCTGCGCGAATCCGTCTCCACCGGCACCACCTGCCGCTACCTGCCCTCCGAGCCCCTGCCCTGGCGGCTCTGACCCCAGCCTCGCCCGCCGCGATCTTGCACTTTCTGTCGTCGACTCAGGTGGATTCGTCACCCTTGTCGGGACAGTAAGTGCAAGATCGCGAAGGGCGATGGGGGCGAGGTCAGCGGCGGTTGTACTTGTACATGGTCAGGGTGCCGAAGACGAGCACGAAGCCGGCGCTCCACAGCAGCAGCCACATCGTGGCCGTCGGGTCCGACTCGCCGCTCATCGCCCCGCGGATCGAGGCCACCAGCTGCGTCACCGGGTTGACCTTCACGAACGCCTGGAGCCAGCCGGGCATGGTGCTCGGCTCGACGAAGACGTTGCTCAGGAACGTCAACGGGAACAGCACCATCATGCTGACCCCCATCACCGACTTCTCGCTGCGCAGGATCAGCCCGAAGAACGTCCACACCCAGGAGAACGCGAACGAGAAGACCACGAGCAGCCCGATCCCGACGGCCGCACCGACCACCCCGCCGGCGGGGCGGAACCCGAGCGCCAGCCCCAGGCCCAGGATCACCAGGGCGGCGAGGATGTAGCGCAGCACATCGCCGAAGATCATGCCGACCAGGGCGGCGGGACGCCAGACGGGCAGCGTCCGGAACCTGTCGAAGATGCCCTTCTCGATGTCGGTGTTGAGGCCGACACCCGTGTACATGGTGATCATCACGACGCTTGTCACCATGATGCCGGGCAGGAAGAACTGCAGGTACTCGCGAGGACTGCCGGCGAGGGCGCCGCCGAACAGGTACGTGAACATCAGCACCATGATGATCGGGAACGCGGTCACGTCGAAGAGCTGCTCCGGGACGTGCTTGATCTTCAGCATGGCCCGCCAGCCGAAGGTGAGCGACGCGCCCAGCGCGCTCGGTCGGTCTGGTCGGGCACCGGGCGCGAGCACTGTCGCCAGCGCCTCGGCGGACGGGACGTAGACAGTCGGCGCCCGTTCGGTGGTGGTGGTCGTGGTGTCGCTCATCGGGCGGCCTCCAGCTCGTTGTCGCGCTCGTCGGCCGGCACGGCCGGGTGGTCGGTCAGGGCCAGGAAGACCTCGTCGAGGCTCGGCTGGCCGAGGGAGAAGTTGTCCACGACGATGCCGGCGCGGGCCAGCTCGCCGAGCGCGCGGGAGGCCTGGGCGCTGGCATCGAGGTCGGTGCCGGCCTCGCCGACCCGGGCGGTCAACGCCATCGGATCGGCGGCGAGCTGCACCGGCACGCCGAGGGCCTCCCGCAGCAGCTTCTCCGCCTCGGGCCGCCGGCCGGGATCGCGCAGTCGCAGGTGGACGGTGCCGGAGCCGATCGACGACTTCAGCTCACCCGGGGTGCCCTCGGCGATCACCCGGCCGTGGTCGACGACCGCGATCCGCCCGGCGAGCTGGTCGGCCTCGTCGAGGTACTGGGTCGTCAGCAGCACAGTCGTGCCGTGCGACACCACCGCCCGGATGATCTCCCACACCTGGTTGCGGCTGCGCGGGTCGAGGCCCGTCGTCGGTTCGTCGAGGAAGAGCAGGTCGGGGGTGTTGAGGATGCTGGCGGCGATGTCGATGCGCCGCCGCATCCCACCCGAGTACTTCTTGACCTGCCGGTCACTCGCCTCGGTCAGCCCGAACGCGGCGAGCAGGGCCGCCGCGCGCTCCCGGGCGGCCGGCTTGCGCAGGCCGAGCAGCCGGCCGAGGAGCACCAGATTCTCCGTACCGGTCAGGTCCTCGTCGACGGAGGCGTACTGGCCGGTGAGGCTGACCCGGGAACGGACCTTGTCGGCATCGGTGACCACGTCGTGGCCGAACACCCGGGCCGAACCCCCGTCCGGGCGCAGCAACGTCGCGAGCACCCGGACCGCTGTGGTCTTGCCCGCCCCGTTCGGGCCGAGCAGGCCGTAGACCGTGCCGGCGGGCACCTGGAGGTCGATGCCGGCCAGCGCCCGGGTGTCCCCGAACGAACGGGTCAGTCCCTCGGCCTCGATGGCCAGGCCGGTGGTGCGTCTACTCATGATTCGTACCTTTCGGTGTGGATGTTCTTCAGGAGACGTAGGGGCGGTTGGCCCGGCCGTCGCGCAGGGCCAGACCCCACCAGCGGAGCTGGTCGAGCAGGACGCCGGCATCGCGGCGCACCTCGTCGGTGCACTGCGGCGTCGGCTCGTCGGCGAGCAGGTCGATCCCGACGACGTCACGTACCGTCATCGCGTGCAGCGCGGTGAAGACCACGCGTAGCTGGTCGACCGCGTGCCGGCCGGTGGACCGACAGCCGTACGCCACGAAGCCGACCGGTTTGGCCTGCCACTCGTCGTACGCGTAGTCGATTGCCTGTTTCAGGGGTGCCGGGAAGCTGTGGTTGTACTCGGGGGTGACCACGACGAACGCCTCCGCCCGGCCCACCTCGCGGACGAACGCCCGGATGGACGGGGTCGGCTCGGCGGGGTGTCGGCCCGGGAAGTCGTACTCGGACAGGTCAACGACGGTCACCGCCAGGTCGTCGTGCCGCACGGCCTGGTCGACGAACCAGTGGGCGACCCGGTCACCGGCGCGCCCCTCCCGGGTGCTGCCGATGATCACGGCGACCCGCAACGGTGTCGTCATCGCCACCTCCTCCCACCCACAGGGCGCGAGACAGTCGCCAGCCGCCCGCTAGATCCGATCTAGCGGGCGGCGTTTCGGGGTGGAATGTCGGTGGGGATCGGCTTGACTGGGGTCGACGAACAGGGGAGTGGGATGGCTCAGGTACGCATCGACCCGTGGCGCGAGGAGGATCTCGACCTGCTGCGGCGGCTCAACACCCCGGAGACGCGCAGGCACACCGGCGGCCCGGAGACCGACGAGCAGGTGCTCGCCCGGCACGAGCGTTACGTGCACTTCGCCGACGGCGGCCAGGGTTGCATGTTCGTCATGGTCCTGCCGGACGGTGCGCGGGTGGGCAGCGTCGCCTACTGGTCCCGGCAGTGGCGGGAGCAGCAGGTCTACGAGATGGGCTGGGCGGTGCTGCCCGCGTACCGGGGGCAGGGGCTGGCCACGGCGGCGGTGCGCGCGGTGGTCGACGTGGCCCGCGCCCGGCGGACCCACCGCCACGCCCACGCCTACCCTTCGGTCGACAACCCCGCCTCCAACGCGGTCTGCCGCAAGGCCGGGTTCACGCTGCTCGGCGAGACCGCTTTCGAGTACCCGCCGGGGCGGATGATGCGTGCCAACGACTGGCAGCTCGACCTGACCGCCCCACCGACCGGAAGTTGAGGTCGGCGGGCGGCCGGTGACAGGTCACCAGGTGGTGTCGAGGCGGTGCCGTTGCTCGGCGGTCAGTTCCAGGTCGACAGCCGCCAGGCTCTCCTCGAGCTGGGCCACCGAGGAGGCGCCCACAAGCGGGATGGACGGCAGGTCACCGCCCAGCAACCAGGCCAGGACCACCTGGTTGACGGTCGCGCCGGTCTGCCCGGCCACCTCCCGCAACACGGCCAGCCGGCGGGGAGCGCTCGGCAGGTCGTACGCGTCGGTGAGCGGCTTGTCCGCCCGGGTGAACGCCCCCTTGAGCAGCGGCGAGTACGCCACCAGGGTCAGCTCGGGCTCGGCGCGCAGATAGCTGAGCAGGTCACCGCCGACGCCTCCCGGCTCGCCGTCCGGATCCAGCTCGCTGGCCAGGTCGGTGCGGTTGGGCAGGTAACTGCGGTGGTACTGGAGCACCTCGTACCCCGGCAGGCCGGCGGCGGCGGCGAGCGCGCGGGCCCGCTCCACCCGCCACGCGCGGTGGTTGCTCGCGCCCAGCAGGCCCACCGTGCCCTCGGCGACCAGCTCGGCGAAGCCCTCCACGGTCTCCGCGAGCGGCACCGTGCGGTCCTCGATGTGCGCGTAGAGCAGGTCCAGCCGGTCCACGCCGAGCCGGTCGCGGCTGCGCTCCGCCGACTCGCGGATCACCTTCGCCGACAGGCCCTCGGCGTTGTCCAGGTAGCTGGTGCCGGGGGCCAGCGGGCGGGCGCCCAGCTTGCTGGCGATGACGATCTCGGTGCCGACGCCCCGGCTGCGCCGCCACCTGCCGAGCAGCTCCTCACTCTGGCCGCCCTGCGACCCGTCCACCCAGAACGCGTAGTTGTCCGAGGTGTCGATGAACGTGCCGCCGGCCTCGACGTACCTGTCGAGGATCGCGTACGAGGTGGCCTCGTCGGTGGCGCTGCCGAACAGCATGGCCCCGAGGCTGAGCACGCTTACCTCGCGGCGGGTCGCCGGGTCGGTGCCGATCGTGCGGTACCGCATGGGGATCTCCTTCCGTGCGCCCTGCCGGTGGGCGCCCGAGGATCACCCTGACGGCTGGAGTGCGCTCCAGGTCAAGCGTTCGGTCACCAGGGCAGCACCCCGTAACCACCGCCGGCGTCCATCTGGAAACCCCAGAGCAGCCCGCTCGGGCCGTCGGCCGGCAGTGTCGCCAGGTGCGTGCTCACCTCGGCGCCCTGCTCGGCGCTTCGGAAGCCGTGGTGGCTGTTGAAGTCGGTGGCGCAGTAGCCGGGGTTCGCCGCGTTCACCTTGATCGGGGTGTCCCGCAGCTCCTTGGCGTACATCGCGGTGAGCATGTTCAGCGCCGCCTTCGACGACGGGTACGGCACGGAGGTCAACGCGAACAGCGCGCTCGCCGGGTCGGTCATCGCCGCGATCGAGCCGACCTCGCTGGAGACGTTGACGATCCGGGCCGCGGGGGCCCGGCGCAGCAGCGGCAGCAGCGCGTTCGTCACGGTCACCACCCCGCCCACGTTCGTCTCGTACACCCGCAGCAGCGTCGCCACGGTCGTCTCGCTGGGCAGCCCTCGCTCGCCGTCGGCGAGGACGATGCCGGCGTTGTTGACGAGGACGTCCAGTCGGCCGTACTCCGTCTCCACACGTTTCGCGGCGGCGGCCACCGACTCGGCGTCGGTGACGTCCAGCGGCACGAACCGCGCGTCCGCGCCGCCGTCGCGCAGCTCCCGTTCCGCCGCCCGGCCGCGTTCGGCGTCCCGCGCGCCGACCAGCACGGTCATCCCGAGGGCGCCGAGCTGGCGGGCGGTGGCGAAGCCGATCCCCTTGTTGGCCCCGGTGATCAGGGCGATCATGTTCGTCATGCCGTCGAGCCTGTCCCCGCCGGCGGTTTCCGGGGAGGGACTCCCCGAGGCTGGTATCAGCGGTACCACCCTTGTGGACCCGGTCCGGTGCATGCTGGGGGCATGTCGAGCAACGGCCTGCGGCGCGACGCACTGGCGGCGTTCCTGCGCGCCCGCCGCGCCCGGCTGAGCCCCGCCGAGGTCGGCCTTCCCGACGGGGTACGCCGACGCACTCCCGGCCTGCGCCGGCAGGAGGTCGCCCAGCTCGCCGGGATGTCGATCGACTACTACATCCGGCTGGAGCAGGGCCGCGGGCCGCACCCGTCCCGGCAGGTGCTCGCCTCGATGGCACGCGCGCTGCTGCTGAGCCGCGACGAGCGCGAGTACCTGTTCCGGATCGCCGGGGAGAACCCGACGCCGGTGCGTGGGCCGAGCCGGGAGGTGCCGCCCGGCCTGCAGCACCTGCTCGACGCCATGACCGAGACTCCGGCGTACCTCGTCGACGCCGCGTACCACGTGCTGGCCTGGAACCGCCTGGCCACGTACTTCGTGGGGGATCTCGCGGCCGTGCCGGACGCGGACCGCA
Organism: Micromonospora sp. NPDC049175; assembly: GCF_043197345.1. NCBI lineage: Bacteria > Bacillati > Actinomycetota > Actinomycetes > Micromonosporales > Micromonosporaceae > Micromonospora > Micromonospora sp. NPDC049175. The sequence goes on from NZ_JBICSY010000002.1 coordinate 1,435,124, forward strand.
ACATGATCCGCTGGACGTTCCGGCAACCGGCGACCAGCGCCCACTGGACCGATGCCGAGGTGATCCGATTCGTGCGCGGCACGGTCGCGGACCTGCGGGCCGCCTACGGGCGCTACCCTGCCGACCCGGCGATCCGCGACCTGGTCACCGAGCTGCTCGGCACCTCACCCCGGTTCGCTCAGCTCTGGGCGGAGCACGACGTCGAGGAACGCCGCCCGGTCGTCAAGCGGGTGCCGCACCCCGACCTGGGGCCGTTGGAGTTCGAGTGCCGGGTCCTGCTGGTGCCGGAGACCGACCAGCGGATGATCGTCTACGTCGCCGAGCCCGGATCGTCGACCCACGCGGTGTTCCGCCGGATCGCCGAACGCGTCGGGTCCTGACCTCGCCGGTGAGCGCCATACCGCAGAGCCACGTCATGGCCCTGCGGTATGGCGCCGGCGGCTCGGGTCAGTTGGGCAGGTAGGCGAAGGTGTCCGGGTTCGGGCCGGTCCGCCCGGCCTCGCCCTTGTCCAGTGCGGTGATCCGCTCCATCGCCGTGTCGTCCAGCTCGAAGTCGAAGATCCGGGTGTTCTCCTCGATCCGCTTCGGGGTGGTCGACTTCGGGAAGATGATGTCGCCGCGCTGCACGTGCCAGCGGAGCACCACCTGCGCCGGCGTCCGGCCGATCTGCTCGGCGATGTCGACGACTGTCGGGTCGTCGAGCACCTTGCCCTGCGCGATCGGCGACCACGCCTCGGTGAGGATGTTGTGCTCGCGACCGTAGGCGCGGACCTCCTCGTTGACGAAGTAGGGGTGCGCCTCGACCTGGTTCACCGCCGGCACCACGCTCGCCTCGTCGGCCAGCCGCCGCAGGTGGGCCACCTGGAAGTTCGACACGCCGATCGAGCGGGCGCGGCCGTCGCGCTGGAACTCCTCCAGCACCTTCCAGGTCGAGACGTAGTCACCGTCGTACAGGGTCGGCAACGGCCAGTGGATCAGGAACAGGTCGATGTAGTCCATCTTCAGCGCCGCGAGCGTCGAGTCGAACGCCCGGCGGGCGTCGTCGGGGCGGTGGAAGGCGTTGTTCAGCTTGCTCGTCACGTAGACCGAGCCGCGGTCGAGGCCGGACACGCGGACCGCCTCGCCGACCTCGGCCTCGTTGCCGTACATCTCGGCGGTGTCGATGTGCCGGTAGCCCGTCTCCAGGGCCGTGGTCACCGCCGCGACGGTGTCCTTCGGCTCGATCTGGAACACGCCGAAGCCGAGCTGCGGAATCGTGGTGCCGTCGTTCAGGCTGATGTCGGGAATCGTGTTGGCCATTGCGGCTCCTTCGCGTCGTCTTCGTTGCCTGTCATCCATACCCGAGCGCGGGCCGATCCACCGGCCAACCCGGGGTGACGAGGGCAACGCCCGACCCGTTCACCCGGTCGTGTCGAAGAGCACCGGCCAGGGCCGGGCCGCCGGCACCGGCGCGGGCGCGGGCGCGACGGGCTCGGCGTCGGCGAGCACCTCGGCGGCGAGCTGCCCGAACATCGACGCCGCCGGGTGCGCCGACCGGTCCGGCCAGGCCGCCGAGGTACGCCTGACCAGCGACGCGCCGGCGACCGGCAGCCAGGCGATCCGGGGTTCCCGACGCGCCACCGTCGCCGGTTCCACGGCCACCGCACCTCCGGCGAGCACCAGCCCGAAGAGGAACTCCGGGTTGCGGGCCGGCCGGACCCGGGCCGGCCGCCAACCCTGCTGGCGGCACACGGTCAGCAGGTGGTCGTGCCAGCCGGGCGCGGTCGCCCGGGGCGCGGTCACCAGATCCAGATCGGCAAGCGCCGCCAGCGCCACCGTACGGCCGCGGGCCAGCGGCGAGGCACGCGGCAGCAACACCCCGAGGGGTACGTCCACCGGAGTGCCGAAACGCAGCCCGTCCGCCGTCACCGGGTGGTGCACGAGCCCCACGTCGAGCGTCCGCTCGCCGAGCATCCGGGCCTGCTCGGCGGTGGTCAGCTCGTGCAGCTCCACGTCCAGGCCGGGCGCCCGGGTGGTGAGCCCGTCCAGCAGCGCGCGCAGCGTCACCGCGGGCGTCTCCGGCGGCACCCCGGCCCGGAGTACGCCCAGCTCACCCGCGCGGACCTGCCGCATCAGATGCCGCAATCGACCCGCGCCGGCGAGCAGTTCCTCCGCCTCACCGAGGAGCAGCTCACCGGCCGTGGTGAGGCGTACCTGGCGGCGGGACCTGTCGAACAGCTCGACGGTCAGCTCCCGTTCCAGGCGCTGGATCGACTGGCTCAGGGGCGGCTGGGCCATCCCGAGCAGCTCGGCGGCCCGCCCGAAGTGCAACTCGTGTGCGACCACCACGAAGTGCCGCAGGTGCCGGAGCAGATCCACGGCCGGACCCTACGCCAGCGCCGGCCCGGCGCCGCTGGATACCGTGCTGGCGTGGACGTCAGCGAGCGCATCGAGGCCATCTTCGCCGCCGTGGGGGTGACGGCCAGCCTGCACGCCGTCGACCTGGACGCCGCGGACCTGACCGTCGGCGGCGGCAGCGGCGACGGAGGCGGCGTCGGCAGCGGCGACAGCGGCGACGGCGAAGGTGTCGGCAGCGGCAGCGGCAGCGGCGGCGGCGGTCCGGAGGTCGGGGTGCGGGCCGACGAGCAGGTGGTGATCGCCTCGATCTTCAAGATCCTGTTGGTGCTGGAGTTCGCTCGGCAGGTCGAGGCCGGCCAACTGGACCCCACCGAACGGATTCTGGTCACCGCCGACGACCGGCTGGGCGGGTGGGGCCTGGCCGGCTGCGCCGACGACGCCGAGGTGTCGCTGCGCGACCTCGCGTACTTCGCCATGTCGGTCACCGACAACACGGCCGCCGACCTGCTGCTGCGCCGGGTCGGACCGGACCTGCTGCCGATGCTCGCCGCCGAGCTGGGGTTGACCCGTACCCGTGTCCTCGGCGGTCCCCGGGAACTTGTCGAGATGATGCTCACCGACGTGGGCGCGCGGACTGAGGCGGACTTCGCCCGGATCTTCCCCACGTTGTCGGCGGACCGGGTCCGGGCGATGCGGGTCTTCGACCCCGCGCGCACCACCTCCAGCACGGCCCGGGAGATCACCCGGCTGCTCACGTTGATCTGGCGGGACGAGGCCGGGCCGGCGGCGGCGTGCGCGATGGTCCGCACCTGGATGGCCCGGCAGATCTTCTGGACCCGGCTCGCCGCCGGGTTCCCGCCCGGCGTCCGGGTCTCCGGCAAGACCGGCACGCTGCCCGGCCTGCACCTGGAGGCCGGGGTCGCGGAGTACCCCGACGGCGGCCGGTACGCGATCGCCGTCTTCGCCCGCGCCGACCGGTTGGCCTCGCGCCGCATCGACGTGGACCTGGCGATGGGGGAGGCCGCCCGGACGGCGGTCGAGGCGCTGCGCGGCGACTGATTTCACACCCGCCGCAGCCTCGGCGCGCCGAGCCTGAGCTGGCCCGATATCCGGCGACGTATCGGAGCCGACCGCCTCTGATCTTGGACCGGAGCCGGGCGGCGCTGGTTGGCTCGTGCTCGACGAACCGCCCGACCATGGGGGAGCAGAACCGCATGCCCAGTCTCGACCGCCGTCGCTTCCTGCGCGACGCCGCCGCCACCACCGCACTCGTCTCCGCCGGGGGCCTCGCCGCCGCCACCCCTGCCCAGGCCGCCACCCCGGCCACGACCCCGGCCGCCGCGCCCAGCGCCCGCCGCAGGGGCGCGGTCAGCTTCCGCTGGTGGGGTACGGCCGGCTGGCGCGTCGACATCGCCGACCGCACAGTTCTCGTCGACCCGTTCCTCAGCCGGATCGACACCGGGCTGTTCACCGGGGCGTTCAGGACCGATACCCCGTTGACCGTGCGCGCCGACGTGATCGATCCGCGCGTCGACAAGGCCACGACGGTGCTCGTCACGCACACGCACTGGGACCACTTCATGGACGTGCCCCACATCGCCAAGCGCACCGGCGCACGGGTGTTCGGCACGCTCACCGCGTACCACCTGGGGTTGGCCTACGGGGTGCCGTCGACGCAGCTCAGCGCCGTCAAGGGTGGGGAGGTGCTGGACTTCGGCGACCACAGCGTCGAGGTGGTCGGCTCGCTGCACAGCCGCAACCCGTCGTACTCGGTGGCCTTTCCGGGGGTGCGGGTGACCCAGCCGCCGCAGCCGGCGACAATCGCGGACCTGCCCGAGGGCGACACGCTCGGCTACCTGCTGCGGGTCGACGGCGGCCCGTCGGTCTACTTCACCGGGGCCAGCGACGTCGCCGAACGTAACCTCACCGGGCTGGCGCCCGACGTGGCGATGGTGGCCATGCAGAGCGCCACCACCACCGGCGACTACCTGCCCCGGCTGCTGGCCGGCCTGGACTACCCGAAGGTCATCGTGCCGGTGCACTACGACAACTTCGAGACGCCGCTGGAGAACCCGCCGACGGTCGCCGAGACCGACCGCACCCGGTTGACCGAGATGATCGCGGCGGTGCGCCGGATCTCGCCGCGCAGCCGGGTGCTGGTGCCCGAGTACGAGACCGCGTACCACTTCTGAGCAGCACCGGTGGGGTCGCGAGACCGCGGCCCCACCGGGTCAGGCGGCGGCCAGCTCCGCCAGGGCGCGCACCGACTTCCAGTTGCGGGTGGTGGCCACCACGCCGAGCTTCTTCTCCAGGTACGCGTTCGTGAACTTCGACCGCCCGTAACCGCCGTCGACGAAGTGCAGGAAGACCTCCCGGCCGGTCACCGTGAACGACACGTTCTCCCCACCGGGCACGGCGAGAGCGTCCACCGTGGACTTCTTCGGCTCGGTGGCGAGGAACGCCACCAGCAACCTGGTCGGGTCGTCCTCCCGATCGGCGTACGGGTTGCCGCCGACCACCGCCGCCAACTCCCGGCCGCTGCGCACCAGCACCGGCACTTTCAGTGCCAGCTCGTCGGCGAGCGCCCGCTCGATCCCGGTGGCCAGCTTCCCCGCGTCCCGCACGGTGCTGCCGAAGGCCACGTTGCCGCTCTGCAGGTACGTCTTGACCTCCTCGTGCCCGAGGTCGGTGACGATCCGGCGCAGGTCGGCCATCGCCAGCCGGGTGGTGCCGACGTTTACCCCGCGCAGCAGGGCGACGTACCGGGTCATTGCTCCTCCTCGGGTGCGGGTCGACCGGCTCAGCGTAGGCCGCCCGGCCCCACCAGCCCCGTCTCGTAGGCGACGATGACGAGTTGCGCCCGATCCCGCACCGCCAGCTTGGTCAGCAACCGCCCGACGTGCGTCTTGACCGTCGCCGGGCTGAGGTTGAGCCGCGCGGCCAACTCCGCGTTCGACAGGCCACGGGCGATGAGCGTGAGCACCTCCCGTTCCCGCTCGGTCACCCCGTCCAGGTGGCGCGGCAACGGTCGGGTCGGCTCCGCCCGCCGGGCGAACTCGTCGATCAGCCGGCGCGTCACCGTCGGCGCGAGCAGGCCCTCACCCGCGGCGACCACCCGGATCCCGGTCAGCAGGTCCGCCGGTGGGGTGTCCTTCAGCAGGAACCCGCTGGCGCCGGCGCGCAGCGCGCCGTAGACGTACTCGTCCAGGTCGAACGTGGTCAGGATGATGACCCGGGTGTCGGCCGTCGCCGGGTCGGCGCAGATCCGCCGGGTCGCCTCGATGCCGTCCATCTCCGGCATCCGGACGTCCATCAGCACCACGTCCGGACGATGCTGGCCGGTCAACGCCACAGCTTCCACGCCGGTGCCCGCCTCGCCAACCGTTGTGCAGTCCCCGGCGAGATCGACGAGCAGCCGGAAGCTGCCGCGCAGCAGCGCCTGGTCGTCGGCGATCAGCACCCGGATCATGCGACCACCCGGTAGGGCAGGCTGGCCGTCACCGCGAAACCGCCGTCGGAACGTGGACCGGCCCGGAACTCCCCGCCGTGCAACGCCACCCGCTCCCGCATGCCGATCAACCCGTGCCCCTCGCCGCCGAGCAGGACCGGACGACGGCCGTCGTCGGTCACCTCCACCCGTACCTCGTCGGGGGTGACTGTCACCAGGGCCCGGCAGGCGGCAGGCGCCGCGTGCTTCACCACATTCGTCACCGCCTCCTGCACGATCCGGTACACCGCGAGGCCCACCGACTCGGGCACCGTACCCTCCGGTTCGTCGCGTCGGACGTCGAGCTGGACGTCGACGCCGCCGATCGCCGCCTGCCGGGCGAGCGCGGGCAGCTCGTCCAGGCCGGGCGTCGGCGCGTACGGGGTGTCCTCACGCAGGATGCCGAGCACCCGGCGGACGTCGGTGAGCGCGTTGCGGCCGGTCTCCTCGATCACCCGCAGGGCGGCGCCCGCCTCCCGGGGATCGGCCTCGGCGACGTGGTTGGCGACGGCCGCCTTCACCACGATGAGGCTCAGCGTGTGCGCCACCACGTCGTGCAGCTCGCGCGCCACCCGCAGTCGTTCCTCGGTGGCGGCCTGATGGACCCGCTGGTCACCCTGGAGGGCGGCGAGGGCGCGCCGCTCCCGAAGCAACCAGCCGATCAACCAGGCGGGCGCGATCATGACGGCCGCGTAGGCGACGCCCCCGGCCCGGGACCACAGGTCACCCGCGGTCAGCACCAGGCCGACGCTGACCAGAGCGAGACAACCGGCCGCGCAGAGCACCGACCGGCGCGTGGCCGTCGACACCGCCACCGTGTAGAAGGACAGGCCGATGGCGAACGCCGGCGCGGCGGCGGCGAAGTTGGGAATCACCCCCGTCACCAGCGACACTGTGGTGCCGCCGCTGATCACCACGGCGACGGTGATCGGCCACCGGCGTCGGACGGCCAACGGCAGCCCGAGGGCGAGCCCGGTCAGGATGGACACCCAGAGCGGCTCGCGTACGCCACCGTGCGACTCCAACGCCGCGTACGGGCAGAGGAACCCGCCGACGGCCAGGGCGAGCACGGCGTCCACCAGGTACAGGTCCACCGGCCGCAGTCGCCGGGTCAGCAGGAGGGTGGTCACCCGCCCGACGGTATCGGCCGGCCGGGCCGCCCGCGTCCACCCGTGGGTGGTCATCACCGAGGACGACGGGCGGGTGTTTCCGGGCCGCCACCTCCACCCGGAGGACTGTGGGAAAGTGCCCGCTCCGGCACGACGCGCGACACCCCGGGCAACCGGCACCGTAGCGGTCATGACCACACACACGGTGACCCTGACGGGGCTGCGCGCGGTGTACGGCGCCGGAACCCGCCGGGTGACGGCGCTCGACGGCGTGAGCACAAGCTTCGCGAGCGGCACGTTCACGGCGGTGATGGGCCCCTCCGGCTCGGGAAAGTCCACCCTGCTGCACTGCGCGGCGGGGCTGGACAGCCCGACCGAGGGGGTCGTCACGATCGACGGCACGCGCCTGAACGACCTCGGCGAAGACGAGCTGACCCGGCTGCGGCGCGACCGGATCGGTTTCGTGTTCCAGGCGTTCAACCTCGTGTCCACGCTGACCGCCGCGCAGAACGTCGAGTTGCCGTTGCGCCTGGCCGGCCGCCGCCCACCGGCCCGGGACGTGACCGCCGCGCTCGACGCCGTGGGCCTGGCCGACCGGGCCGGGCACCGGCCGAGTGAGTTGTCCGGCGGCGAGCAGCAGCGCGTCGCCGTGGCCCGCGCGTTGATCACCCGTCCGGCCGTGGTCTTCGCCGACGAGCCGACCGGCGCGCTGGACAGCGCCGCGTCCCGTCAGGTGCTCCGGCTGCTGCGCGCGCTCGTCGACGACCACGGGCAGACAGTCGTGATGGTGACCCACGATCCGGCCGCCGCCGCGTACGCCGACCGGGTCCTGTTGCTCGCCGACGGCCGCGTCGTCGACGAGCTGGACGGCGGGATCACCGCGACGGTCGTCGCCGCCCGGATCGCCGAGCGGGAGACGAGCCCGTCCGCCCACGCGCCCGCGGAGCAGTCGTGGTGAGCATCCGGCGGTCGGCCAGCGCGTTCGTGGCTGTCGCCATCGGGGTCGCGCTCGTCGCGGCGGCCACCCTGCTGCTCGCCTCCGGCCGTCCACAGGTGCCGGACCGGTTCGCGCGGGCCGCGGTCGTCGTGCAGAGCCCCGAGGCGGGCGCGTCGGCCGACTCGTTCCTGCCGACCCGGCCCTGGTCGGCCACCGCGACGGCGGGACTCGTCGACCGGCTGGCCGCCCTGCCCGGTGTCGCGGTGGCGGTGCCGGACCGGACCTTCTACGCCCAGCCGCTCATCGACGGCCGACCCTCGGGCGCCGACACCCGGCGGGAGGACGCCCACCAGGGACACGGCTGGTCCAGCGCCCGGCTGGGCGGACTGCGCCTGACGGCCGGCGGGCCGCCCACCCGGGCCGGCGAGGTGGTCGTCGACCAGGCGCTCGGACTGCGTCCCGGTGCGCCGATCACCCTGCTCACCGCGGCGGGACCGGAGCCGTACACCGTCAGTGGTCTTGTCGACGCGCCCGGCGTCCAGGTCGCGGACGAGGTGGCCGCCGCGCTCGCGCCAGGTGTCCGGGCCATCGGGCTGGTGCTCACCCCGGGGACCGATCCCGAGCGGGTCGCCGCCGCGGCGCGCGGTGTCGTCGGTCCGGACGGACGGGTGCTGACCGGCGACGCGCGTGGCGCGCTGGAGCCGCGAACCGACGCCCGCACCCGCTGGATCGGGATGCAGGTGCTCACCGCCACGGCGGCTCTCGCCGGCTTCGTCACGGTGTTCGTGGTCGCCTCCACCTTCGCGTTCACCATCGCGCAGCGCCGCCGTGAGCTGGGCCTGCTGCGCGCCGTCGGCGCCACCGGACGCCAGGTCCGGCGCATGGTGTACGCCGAGGCGCTCGTCGTCGGCGTCGCGGCGGGGGTCGTCGGGCTGCTGGTGGGCGCGGTGCTCGCCCCGCTTGTGGGTCGGCTGCTCGTCGATGTCGGCTTCGAACCAGCGACCTTCCGGGTCCGGTACAGCCCGTGGCCGATCGCGCTCTCGCTGGTCGCCGGGCCGGTGATCGCGTTGCTGGCCGTCTGGTCGGCGTCGCGCCGGGCGGCGCGGGTCCGACCGATGGAGGCGCTGCGCGAGGCGGCGGTGGAGCAGCGGCCGATCGGGCGGCTGCGGGTCGGCGCCGGCGCGCTGCTCGTCGCGGCGGGGATCGCCCTCAGCGTCGGGACGGCGACCGCCGACGAGGCTCGCATCGCGGCCCAGTACGCCCTGTACGCGGTGATGGCCCTGGTGGCCGGTGCCACGGTGCTCTCCCCGGCGGTGGTCGGGCCGGTGGTGCGGCTGCTGCGCTCTCCGATCCGGCGGCGTGGTGGCGCGATCGGGATGCTGGTCCGGGGCGGGGCGCTGACCGCGACCCGGCGGACCGCGTCCACGGCTGCCCCGGTGCTGCTCACCATCGCCTTCGCGGTGCTGGTGTCCGGGATGGTGCGGACCACCACGGCCGCGTACGCGGCAGGTCGGGCGGACAACGTGAACGCCGGCTGGATCGTGCTGCCCGACCGGGCGCCGGGCCTGTCGGACCAGGCGGTCGCCGCGACAGGTGGCACCGCCCTCCTGCCGACCACCGTCTTCCGTACCGACCCCGCGACGGTGCCGGCGGACCAGCCACTGACCGCGCTCGGTGTGGACCCGGTCGGCTTCGCCGCCGCGAACCGGGCGCTGACAGTCGTCGCCGGCTCGCTCGACGACCTGCGCGGCGACGACACGGTGGTGGTGACCGCCGCGGCGAACCTGCGGCCGTCCGAGCCGTACGCGGTGGTCTTCGCCGACGGGGAACTGGTGTCGCTGCGCGTCGTCGCCGTGGTCACCGACGACTCGCTCCCCGGCGATCTGCTCGTGCCCCGCGCGGTGGTGCGTACGCACGACCCGTCGGCCCTGACGTCCACGGTGTACGTCCGGGACCGGATCGATCCTCCGGTCGGCGCGCGGGTCGTCGACGTCGCCACCTGGGCGGCCGAGGCCGACGCCGCGGAGGACCGCCTCGTCTGGCTCTTCACGCTGCTGCTGATCGGTGTGTCGGCCGGCTACGGGGCCATCGCGGTGGCCAACACGGTGTTGCTGGCCGCTGCCGGCAGGGCCGCCGACCTGCGGCTGATCCGCCTGGCCGGGGCGACCCGGCGGCAGGTCATCTGGTTGGTCACGGCCGAGTCCGCCCTGGTGGTGCTGATCGGCGCGCTGCTCGGTGGGACCGTCGCCTTCGTCGGTCTGCTCAGCATCCGCGCCGGCCTCGCCGAGCAGGTCGGCGCGCCCGTCGACCTGGTGGTGCCGTGGCCGGTGATCGCCGGGGCGGTGGGGCTGTGCCTGCTGCTCGCCGCGTTGGCCAGCATCCTGCCGACGTGGCGGCTGCTGCGGCACCGCCCCGCACGGTCACCTGTCGGCCTCGCCGGATGACGGCGGCACCGGCCCGCGCGGGCACCGGTCGGCACCGCACGGCGTCCCCGCCCCCGGTCCCCGGTCGGCACCGCGCGGCGTCCCCGCCCCCGGTCCCTGGTCGGCACCGCGCGGCGTCCCCGCCCCCGGTCCCTGGTCGGCACCGCGCGGCGTCCCCGCCCCCCGGGAGAGCGACCGGGCCGCTACCGTCCACGGATGCGATCCGCGCGGCCGCTCGGGCTGCTGCTCTCCTGCGCCGCCGTCGTGCTCTGGGCGTTCGGCGTGACCGTGCTGCAACCGCTTACCGAGCCGATCGGCCCGTGGTCGGAGCGCCTGCCCGGCAACAACACCTACTGGGCGCGCGACCTGCGGTTCATGGCGATCATGGCGGTGGCGCTCGGGCTGGTGCTGGCCGGTCGGGGTCTTCGGCACTGGAGCCGGACGGCCGTGGTGCTCGGTGGTCTGTGGGTTGCCGCCGACCTCGCGATCGACCGGGTCGATCCGATCGGCGTCCAGGCGACGGTGCTGCTCGCCGTCGGCGGTTGTGCGGTTCTCGGGGTGCTGACGGTGGCCCTGGTGGGCTGGGAACGCGGCCTGCCCCCGGCCGTCGATCGGAAGGTCGTGACCGGCGCGGCGTGTGTGGCCGGGGTGCTGACGATCGTGGCGGCCGGCATCGAGTCGCCCACGGACCGGGAGCCGGAGTTGAACCAGGGCGCCCTGGCCACCGCGACGCTGCTTGTCGTCCTGACCGTCGCTGCCGCGCTGGCGGCGGCCCCGGCGCGGTCGGGGCCCCGCGTCGGGCTGGCGGCCGGCCTCACCGTCGCGGCGCTGCTCGGCGTGGGGCTGGTACGTTCCGTCCCGCCCGAGTCGCGACTGCTGCCGGAGATGGCCCTCGGGGCGGTGCTGCTCACCGGGGTCACCCTGCTGGCCTGGGACTGGCCGGGCGGTCGGCCGAGCTGGCGGCACCACGCTCTGGCCGCCCTCGCGGCGCTGGCGGGACCTGTGGCCTTCCTCCTGGTCACGGCCCTTCCCATGCTGGTCCTGCTGCCGATCGGGGCGACGTTCACCGCGCTGGCCGGCAACAGCCCGATCAGCTCGGCCGACTCCGACCTGCTGGTCTCGCTGTGCGGGCTGCTCTCCGGACTCGGGATGGCCCTGTTGCTGGCCTGGCCGACCACCGACAACCGGCCGGTAGTCCGGACAACCGGCCGGTAGTCCGGACAACCGGCCGGTAGCCCGGACAACCGGCCGGTGGCCCGGACGGCCGCCGGCGGCTCACTCGACGACCGGCAGCACGACCTCGTTGCGGCGCAGGAACCACGGCTTCCACGGCAGGTCGAAGCGCACGTACCGGATCGCGCCTGTCGGTTGCAGCCCGGCCGCGGTGACCGAGCGGCCGAGCATGGTGGCGCGTTGGCTGAACGCCTGCTCCGTCCACCGCCCGGAGAACCGCATCGCCGCCGCCAGTTGTGCCGGCACCTCGCGGGTCCGCACCCTCGGGTCGACAGGTTCGGGAAGGGTGGCGGCGGTGAAGGCGACAGGCATCACGAACTGGATCAGGTACGCCCCCGGCCGCTCACCCTCCACCTGGACCACCGGAACGGTCATCGCGATCTTCTCCGAGCCGCTGGCCGCGGGCAGCGCCGGCGCGGCAGTCCCGATCGGGTGCCGGGCGCGGTTGGCGCCGCCGAGGTACGCGGCCAGCGGCCGGAACGCCTCGATCGGCGCCCGGCTGAACGACGCCTGGATCTGCATCTCGGCCACCAGGTGGGCCGGATACCGACGCAGCTCGAAGCCGGGGTGTCGGGACACCACCCGGTACGGCTGCTGTTCGGTCATCGCGCGGCTCCCAGGGTCTCCTGGGACAGACGCTACCGCTCGTCCGGCTCCCGCTCGGCCGAAGTCGGCTGCTCGGACCCGGCGGCGACGGCCCGCGGGGTCAACCGCCAGTACTGCCGCTTGCTCTCGTCGCGCAGCACCACCCCGAGCCGGCCCACCTCGCGGCGCAGTTCCCGGGCGTCGTCGCGGCGGTCCCGCTCGATCGCACGTTCGCGGGCGCGCAGCAGCGCGTCCGCGCCGGCGGGCAGACCGGGCAGGTCGGGCACCCACAGCCGGTACGCCGACCGGTGCGGGTCGTCGTCCGCCCAACCCCAGCCGTGGGTGCGGAACGCCTCGGCCAGTGTGGCGGCCGGCAGGTCCGTCGACTCCCGGACCAGTTCCGCGCCGTCGCCGTCGAGCAGCACCAGGTGCTTGTCGGCGAGGAAGACCATCCGGGCGTCGGCCCGCGCGACCGTCTGGTCCTGGCCGGAGCGGCGCAGTCGGACCTGCGCCGCGTCGACGGTGACGATCAGTCGTTCGGCGGTGCCGATCCCGGCGACGACCAGGCCGGCCAGGACGCCCACCGCGACCGCGCCGGCGGTGGCCTGCGGCTCGGGCAGCCGGTCCAGCCACTCGACCAGGTCACCGAACGGCACCCAGGGCAACCGGGCGAGCCAACCGGTCGTCGCCGCGAGGAGCCATCCGAGGCCCGCGCCGACAAGCGGGAAGCCGCCCCACATGACGGCCAGCTCTGTCGCGCCGCCGCTGACGACGGTGCGTGGTCGATTGCCGGCCATGTCCATGGTCAGGACACCTCGCGGCGCAGCGTCCGGAACAGACCGGCGGCCAGCGGAAGGACCATCCAGGCCAGCAGGGACACCACGATCCGCCCCCACTGCCCGCCGGTGACGGCGTCGCTGCTGAACAACGGTTCCATCGTCTTGCTGGTGTCCAACCACTCGGACGGACCGCGCAGCGGCTTGACCATCTCGCCGAGCACTCCCCAGAGGGTGGGCAGCAGGAAGTAGCCGACGATCGCCAACGGCGGGTTGAGCAGCAGCAGGCCGAAGGCCGCGCCCATCAACACGCTTGTGACCTGGATGACCACCGCGTTCAGCAGCAGCGACCAGTCGAACGCCCAGGTGCCCGCGCCACCGGTGGCGGACGCCACGAGCGTGCCGACGGCGGCGAAGACGAGGCTGGCCAGCACCGAGGCGAGCGCGGTCAGCATCACGGCGATCAGTTTAGCGACGACCACCCGTTCCCGGCGGGGCACCAGGGCGTAGGTGGTGAGGGCTGTCCGCTGCGACCACTCGCTGGTGATCGACAGGATGCCGAGCACCGGCAGCAGCACCGACACCGGCAGCAGCGAGGGGACGAAGAAGTTGAGGAAGGTCTGTTCGGCGTCCTTCGAATAGATCAGTTGCAGGGTGACGATCAGGGCGGTGGCCAGGCCGATGGTGATCAGCAGCCAACGGCCGGCCCGGGTGTCGACGAGCTTGCGCACCTCCACGGCGGAGAGCCGGAGCAGCGACGGACGGCGTACCGGGCTGTGGTGCCGGGGCGCGACGGCGCCGGCGGCGGGCGCGGTGGTGGTGGTCATCGGACGGCCTCCTTGGTGGATTCGCCGGCGGTCAGGGTGAGGAAGAGCTGTTCGAGGCCACCGCCGCTGGCGGGCCGCAGCTCGGCCAGCGCGACGCCGGCATCGGCGGCGGCCTGGCCGACCGCCTCGGCGTCGGCCTGCACGAGCAGCCCCTCGGAGCTGTCGGCGGCGCTCAACCCGGCCGTCTCCAGCGCCCGGCGCAGCGCCGCGTCGTCGCGGGCCCGGACCACGGTGCCGCCACCGGCCAGCAGCTCGTTCTTGTTGCCCTGGGCCACGATCCGGCCGCCCCCGATCACCACCAGCCGATCCGCGACCGCCTCCACCTCGCGCAGCAGGTGGGAGGAGAGCAGCACGGTGCCGCCCCGGTCGGCGAAGTCGCGCAGCAGGCCGCGCATCCAGAAGATCCCCTCCGGGTCCAGGCCGTTGGCCGGCTCGTCGAGGATCAGCACCCGAGGGTCGCCGAGCAGCGCCTGTGCCAGCCCGAGCCGCTGGCGCATGCCCAACGAGTACGCCCGTACCCGACGCTTCGCCGCCACCGCGTTCAACCCGACCAGGTCCAGCTTCGCGGCGACCTCACGCCGGTCCAGACCCATCGTGTACGCGGACAGCGTCAACGCCTCGCGGCCGGTGCGCCCGGCGTGCTGGGCGGAGGCGTCCAGCAGCACGCCGACCTCCCGCCCCGGGTTGGGCAGCTCCCGGTACGGGTGTCCGGAGACGGTGGCGCGGCCGGCGCTCGGCGCGGTGAGCCCGCAGATCATCCGCATGGTGGTGGACTTGCCGGCGCCGTTGGGGCCGAGGAAGCCGGTGACGGTGCCCGGCTCGCACTGGAACGACACGTCGTCCACGGCCGGGTGTGGCCCATATCGCTTGGTGAGGTTCTCTACCGTGATCATGCGGATGAGCCTGCCCGCGCCGCCCGGCCATCCGCTGCGGCCACCGGTCGGTGCCGCGTCGACCTTGGTCGAGGAAGGGGTCTCGACTTTGGTAGCTGGTCGTGGTGCCCGTCGGCTGCCTAGCATGGGGCCGTGACCAGCCTCGCCGTCCCGGAGCACCCCTGGCTGCTGCCGGGGGAGCTGGTGGTGCCGGCTGACCACGGGCGTGGGCGTCCGCGCCGCACCACCCGCGACTGGATCGTGGACAGCGTCGCGTTCCTGGTCTGCCTGCTCTGGGTGTTGTTCGCCACCGCCGATGCCCTGGAGCCCCACCCGACGATCGCCCTCCCGCTGCCGCATGGCTGGATGACCGCCGCGGACGCGCTGCTCGGGCTGGTCTGCTGCGGGCTGCTCTGGCTGCGCCGCCGTTGGCCGCTCGGGCTGCTGGTGGCCACGACGCCACTGTCGCTGTTCTCGATTGCCTCGGCCATCCCACTGTTGATCTTCTACTTCACGGTGGTGGTCCACCGGCGGACCGCCATCGCGATCGCGGTCACCGGCGCCGGCCTCGTCACCAACCTGGTCTTCAGTTGGCTGCGTCCGGACCCGAACATGTCGTACTGGGCCACCGCGTCGTGGGGCGTGGTGCTCAGCTTCGCCGTGCTGGCCTGGGGGATGTTCGTCCGGGCTCGCCGGCAGTTGATCGTGTCGCTGCGCGAGCGCGCCGAGCGGGCCGAGGCCGAACAGCAGCTCCGCGTCGCCCAGGCCCGCCACCTCGAACGCACCCGGATCGCCCGGGAGATGCACGACGTGCTGGCGCACCGGATCTCGCTGCTCAGCCTGCACGCGGGCGCGCTGGAGTTCCGCCCGGACGCACCGCCCGACGAGGTGGCCCGTGCCGCCGGGGTGATCCGGGGCAGCGCGCACGCCGCCCTCCAGGACCTGCGGGAGGTGATCGGGGTGTTGCGAGCCTCGGGCAGCACCGACGGCGATGCCCCGGAGCCACCCCAGCCGACCCTCGCCGACCTGCCGGCCCTGATCGCCGAATCGCGCTCGGCCGGCGTCAACGTCAACGTCAGCGACATCGTCGACCGGTCGGGGGAGGTGCCGGCGGCGCTGGGCCGGGCCGCGTACCGGATCGTGCAGGAGGGGCTGACAAACGCCCGCAAGCACGCGGCCGGCGCGGCCGTCACCGTGGACGTGGCCGGCGGGCCGGGCAACGGGCTGACCGTGGCGATCGGCAACCGGTGGCCGGTCGGCACACCGGCCGGCGGCACACTGCCGGGTGCCGGCACCGGCCTGGTGGGCATCAGTGAACGGGTCACCCTGGCCGGCGGTCGGCTGGCCTACGGTCGGGACGACGCGGGCGACTTCCGGCTGGCCGCCTGGCTGCCGTGGCCGGCGTGACGGGGCCGTCGGGCGTGGCTGGCCCGTCAGGTGTGACGGGCCCCTCGGGTGTGGCCGGGCCGTCGGGGCCGGAGTCGGTCGTGCCGTCGGTGCGCGTGCTGATCGTCGACGACGACGCCCTGGTCCGGGCCGGCCTCTCGATGATCCTCGGCGGCCTGCCGGACCTGACGGTGGTCGGCGAGGCGGCCGACGGCAGCGAGGTCCCGGCCGCCGTCGCCGCGTACGCCCCGGACGTGGTGCTGATGGACATCCGGATGCCACGGGTGGACGGGCTGACCGCCACCGAGGCGCTGCGCGCCCAGCCGCACCCGCCGGAGGTGCTGGTGCTGACCACGTTCGACGCCGACGAGCAGGTGCTGCGGGCGCTGCGCGCCGGGGCTGCCGGTTTCCTGCTCAAGGACACCCCGCCGGCGGAGATCGTGCACGCCGTGCGACGGGTGGCGGCCGGGGAGGCGACGCTCTCCCCGACGGTGACCCGGACGCTTATCGCCCACGTGACCGCCGCCACTCCCGGCCCGGTCGGCCCGGACCCGCGCCGGGAGCGGGCGCTGCGGTTGCTCACCGGGCTCAGTGAACGGGAGCGGCAGGTGGCGGTCGCCCTGGGGCGGGGGCAGACCAACGCGGAGATCGCGGGGGAGCTGTTCATGAGCGTGGCGACGGTGAAGGCGTACGTCTCCCGGCTGTTGACCCGGCTCGACCTGAACAACCGGGTCCAGGTGGCCCTGCTCGTGCACGACGCCGGCCTGGTCTGAGCCTGCCGCCGGTCGTACCGGGGCAACCGCCGATCGCGACAACACGTATGAGGTTACACTCAAACTTGGTTGTTTCATCGTTGGTTGTCTCAGGGGTGGTCGTGGACGGTTTTGTCGGTCGGGACCGTGAGCTTCAGCTCCTGAGCGGCATGCTCGCTCGGGTGCAACGGGGCGGCAGGGCTGGTCGGCCGGGTCGCGCACTCCTCATGCGCGGTCGCCGACGGGTGGGCAAGTCCCGGCTGGTTGAGGAGTTCGTGGAGCGCGCCGAGGTGCCGTACCTCTTCTTCACCGCCTCCGCGCAGCCGAGCGTCGCCGCCGACCTCGCTCTCTTCGTAGAGGAGGCGGCAGCCTCGACGCTGCCGGGCGCACAGCTCCTTCGCGAGCAGCAACCACAGACCTGGGATGCCGCGCTGAGCCTGCTCGCCGCCGCGCTGCCGATCGACCGGCCGAGCGTCGTCGTCCTCGACGAGATGCCGTACCTCATCGCGGGCGACCCGGGCTTCGAGGGGACGCTGCAGAAGATCTTCGATCGTGAGCTTTCCCGACGGCCGGTCCTGCTGATCTGTGTCGGATCGGATCTGGCGATGATGGAGGCCCTGAACGACTACGGTCGGCCGTTCCACCAGCGGGCCACCGAGATGGTTATCCCGCCGTTGAGCCCGGCCGACGTTCGCGACATGCTGGACCTGTCCGCCGCCGACGCGTTCGACGCCTACCTGGTGTCAGGTGGTTTGCCGCTGATCCTCGACGAGTGGCCGACCGGCGTGTCGGTGCATGACTATCTGGCCGACGCCGTACGGGACCCGACCTCGGCCCTGTTGGTCAGCGGCGAACGGGCGCTGGCTGCGGAGTTTCCGCCCCAGTCTCAGGCGGGTCTGGTGCTGCGGACCATCGGCTCCGGTGAGCGGACCTTCTCGCTGATCGCCCGCGCGGCGGGGGATCTTCCGCAGGCGTCGCTCAACCGCGCCCTGCGCCTGCTGACGCAGAAGCGGGCCGTGGAGGTCACGGTTCCGTTGTCCACCAGGCCTTCGCGGGAAACCCGGTACACGGTGGCTGATCCGTACCTGCGCTTCTGGCTGTCCTTCCTGGGCCCACACCTTTCCGAGATCGAGCGGGGACGGGGTGATCTAACCCTGGCCCGGATCCTCCGGTCCTGGACGTCCTGGCGAGGGCGGGCCATCGAACCTGTCGTTCGTGAGGCGCTGCGCCGGCTGCCCGGCGAGCACCTGCCGGCGGAGGCAGCGACGGTCGGTGGCTACTGGACCCGGACAAACGATCCGGAAATCGACATAGTCGGTGCCGACCGGGAGCCCGTCGCTCGGCGCATCAGCTTCGTCGGGTCGATCAAATGGCAGGAGAACCGGCCGTTCGACGCGCATGACCTCGGCCGGCTGCTCCTGCACCGGTCCCAGCTGCCCGGTGCCGACGAGTCGGTACCCACACTTGCCGTGGCGCGCAGCGGCACCTCCGTCGACGGGCTGAACGTTTTGTCGCCGGAGGATCTGCTTAGCGCGTACCGGGATTGAACTTTCGTCGGGTGCCGGCCGTACCCATGGCCGAGGATGTCGGTGCGGTGAGTCCGCCGTACCGCTGCCGAGCTGCGGGAGGCCTGCCGTGCGAGTTGGTGAGCAGTCGACGGATCCCATCGATCAGGTACTGGGGGAGGTGCCAATGCCGGCACCGCTGACCCCGGAGGACGTTCGGCTCGCGGTCCGGGCGGTGGTCGTGCACACCGCCGAGGAGTGGCCCACGGGGCCGCTGTGCCGCAACGACGGCGCCTCCTACCCGTGCCGCCTGCACCGCTGGGGGCGACGGGTGTTGGAGACACACGGGCTCAACGAGCGGCAGATCGAGGCGGTGATCCGGCACGGCAACCCGTTCGTGCACGTGCCCTTCCCCTTCACGGCGACCGGGCCGTCGCGGCAGCAGGCCGCGCGGGCCGTCCCGCCCGGAGTACGGCCCGCCGCCGCTGGCCGGCCGGTGACCCGCCCGGTCACCGCGCCGCGCTGGCCCCGGGCGAGCTGAGCACCCGTCCGCCCGACCCCGGGGCGACAGGACGCCGGCCCGGCGCGAAGATCCCCTCCGCGTCGGGCCGACGTCACGCGCGTGGCGGATGGCTCAGTTGCCGACCCCGCAGTCCGGCGCTGACCAGTTCGTCGTGTTGGAGGTGTCGTCGCTGTTGTTCTCTCGACGCGAGTCGACGTGCACGTGGTCGTCGTGATCGGGATAACCCGGCCCGTAGATCCCGCTGAAGCCGTTGCTGCGGGCGCTGCGGGCGGCCTGGCACAGCGTGGACGACCGCGGGGTGACGTCAGCCGCGTTGCCATAGAGGTGCTGGCTGTCGGACGCGCCGCCGACCTGGTTGTTGCAGGCACGGCTGCGGAAGCCGCTGGACACGTCGAGCGGTTTGTCCCCGAGGCTCTTGCGCAGCGCCTCCAGCTTCCACATGGTGCGCAGCGCGTTCTGCCGGGTCTGGGCCGCCGAGAGCGGGCCACCGCTGTAACCGGACCCGCCGCACCCGTCGTCCAGTTCGCTGTGGCTGAAGTGCGCGGGCGTGCAGTCGTTGTCCTGTAGCTGGTACAGCTTGGTGTAGGTCTGCGGGCCGGCGACGCCGTCGGCACGCAGCCCGTACGCCTGCTGGAACCGCTTGACCGCGGCGGCGGTCTTCGGTCCGAAGAGGCCGTCGTTCTCCACGATGTCGCGGTAGCCGGCCCAGCCGGCGATCCGGATCTGCAACTGGCGGACATCGTCGCCCGAGCGCCCCTGGTACAGGTTGCGGTTCCAGGTGTAACAGCCGTCCGCGTGTGCCGCCGGCGCGGCGACCACCGTGGCGATTGCTGCCCCGGGCAGCGCCAGGGCGAATGCGACGGCGACTCGCTTCAAGGTGTTTACGCGCACAGAAGTCCTCCCGATAGGAGAGCGAATGGGGTGGCTCCAGGACATCGACCGAGAAGTCCCGCGATTTCCACCCTGACACTCATCGGGGCCGTTGGAGGTGATTAACGAGAATCGTCCTCACAAACTGTCGTCCCTGGGTATTGGCTGGCAATTAGGCTGATTTACGAAACAGCCATTCCCCACCGATCGCCCCTGCCGGGCCCAACCATGACCAAGCACACCGAACGTCGCAATCAACGACACCGAGGGTGATGTTCCGTGGCCATCGGCGGGCGGTAACGTCAGCCCCGGACGGCGGACTGGCGGAGGTGCACGTGGCACGCGGTGGCGTCTTCTGCGTCGAGGGTCAGTGGCACCGGGACCTCAACGAGCGGGGTTCCGTGTTGCCCACCCTTGAGCTGCTGGAGCGGCTCGGCAAGATCCGCTTCATCCACAAGGACGCGGCCACGCGCGACGAGCTGTTCTACTTCCTGGACCGCTGGCTGCTCAAGCAGTACGCCGACCACCGGGTGGGCTTCTTCGCCATGCACGGCGAGCCGAGCCGGCTCTGCCTCACCGACTGGCAGTCCGTGGAGCTGAACGAGGTGGCCGACCTGATGGCCGGCCGCGCCGAGGGGCGGCGACTCTATTTCGGCAGCTGCTCGGTGCTGCGCGCCTCGGACGCGGTGTTGCGCGAGTTCCTGGAGGTCACCGGGGCGGCGCTGATCTGCGGGTTCAGCCGCGAGGTGGACTGGGTCGAATCGGCGGCCTTCGAAACCGTCCTGCTCGACGTGCTCGCCAACGGTCAGCGGCACAACGCCGCCGAGCTGCGGATGGGCTCCGCCCACTGGGCGCCGCTCGCCTCGTACCTCGGCTTCCGGGTGATCTATGCCAACGGCCGTTCCTGGCGTCCCTCCGGCCGCCCCCGGGTGCCCACCCAGGCGGCGCGCCGCTCCACGGCCCGGCCCCACTGACCCGCCGCCGCCGCTCCGCCCGCGCCCTGGTAGGAACGGGGGATGGCGCGCAGCATCGCACGGAACACCCGGGTCGACCGGGACAGCCTGCTCGACTTCCTCCGGCCGCGGCACCGCGTCGTGCTGATGACCACCCGGGCCGACGGTCGCCCGCAGTCCTCCCCGGTCTCGGCGGGGATCGACGGGCAGGGCCGGCTGGTGGTCTCGACCTACCCCGAGCGGGCCAAGGTGACGAACATCCGCCGCGATCCGCGGGTCTCGGCGTGCGTGCTCAGCGACGACTGGAACGGCCCCTGGGTGCAGATCGACGGCACCGCCGAGGTGCTCGACCTGCCCGAGGCGGTGGAGCCGCTCGTCGACTACTTCCGCAGCATCTCCGGCGAGCACCCGGACTGGGACGACTACCGGGCGGCGATGGTGCGCCAGGGCAAGTCACTGATCCGGGTCACCATCGACGCCTGGGGCCCGATCGCCACCGGAGGCTTCCCGGCCCGCCTCGCCGACTGAGGCCGGCGCCGAGCGGCTCGGCGGTCGTACCGGTCAGTCGACCAGGGCGGCGTAGACGAGTTGGCGCAGCTGGGAGCGCAGCGGGTGGGTGCTCGACGGCATCAGCTGGGCGAACAGCAGCGCGGTGACCTCCTCGGCCGGGTCCACCCAGAAGGCGGTGCTGGCCACCCCACCCCAGTAGAACTCGCCGACGCTGCTCGGCACCCGGCTGGGGATCGGGTCCTCGACCACCGCGAACCCGAGGCCGAAGCCGATCCCGTCCAGGGTCGTCTCCGCGAAGCCGCCGGTGGACAGCGTGCCCAGGTCCTGACCACCGGGCAGGTGGTTGCGGGTCATGAACCGCACCGTGCGCGGCCCGAGCAGCCGGACCCCGTCCAGTGTCCCGCCGCGCAGCAGCAGTTGGGTGAAGCGGTGGTAGTCGGCGGCGCTGGAGATCAGACCGCCACCGCCGGAGAACAGGGTCGGCTTGCGGTACGCGCGCGCCCCGACGCTGTCGTGGCGGACGGCCCGGCCGCTGCGCGGGTCCGGTACGTAGAGCGCGGCCAGCCGCCCGGCCTCGTCGCCGTCCACCCACCAGCGGGTGTCGGTCATGCCCAGCGGGCCGAAGATCCGGTCGGCGAAGAACGCGTCGAGGCTCTGCCCGGAGATCACCTCGACGAGCCGGCCGAGCACGTCGGTGGCGACCGAGTAGCCCCAGGCGGAGCCGGGCTGGAACAGCAGCGGCAGCTCGCCGAAGGCCGCACACGCGCCGGCGAGGTCGACGTCGTCCGGCGGGTGCAGGTCGTAACCGGCGGCCCGGTAGAGCCCGTCGACCACCGAGGTCTGTAGGAAGCCGTACGTCAGCCCGGCGGTGTGGGTGAGCAGGTGCCAGACCCGGATCGGCTCGGTCGCCGGCACGGTGAACGGCTTGAGTGTCGACCCCTTGGAGTAGACCCGCAGGTCGGCGAACTCCGGCAGCCAGCGGCTGATCTCGTCGGTCAGCTCGAACCGGCCCTCCTCCCACAGCATCATCGCCGCGACCGAGGTGACCGGCTTGGTCATCGAGTAGATCCGCCAGAGCGTGTCGGCCTCGACCGGCGCGCCCGACTCCCGGTCGGCCAGCCCGTACGTCGAGGAGTGCGCCACCTCGCCACGACGGGTGACCACCACCTGCCAACCGGCCAGCCGGCCGTCGTCGACGTACCGGCCGAAGTGCTCGTCGATCCGCGCCAACCGCGTCGGGTCGAAACCGATCTGATCCGGGTCCGTGCTTCGCGCCACACTCACGCCGCCGAACCTACTAGCCGGTACGCCGAGACCGGAAGGGGGCCGCCACCGGCCGCACCCGCGCACCTGTCGACGCCTGTGCCGATTAGCCTGGCCGGATGCCGGAGCTGACCGAGGACGTGACCTTCCGCAACGAGGACTGGTACGGCGAGGAGTTGGTCGACAGGCACTTCGTGGGTTGCGAGTTCTTCGGTGTGGACCTGACGGAGGCGGTGAGCCGGGGCGCGGTCTTCACCGGCTGCACGTTCGGCAACGTGCTGTTCAACGCCTCCCGGCACGTCGACTCCGCCTTCACCCGTTGCGTCTTCCGGCGGTGCAACTTCTTCGAGGCCGAGTTCGTCGGCTGCAAGCTGGTCGGCAGCACCTTCGTCGAGTGCGACACGCGTCCGATGGTGGTGGACGGCGGTGACTGGTCCTTCGTCGCGCTGCCCGGCGCCGACCTGCGCGGTGTCCGGCTGACCGGGGTGCGGATGCGCGAGGTGGACCTGACCCGGGCCAATCTCACGGGCGCCACGGTCACCGGCGTCGACCTGTCCGGAGCGCAACTGCTCAATGTCCGGCTCGGCGGCGCCGACCTGCGTGGCAGCGACCTCACCGCGCTCGACCCGACGGTCGTCGAGCGGGAGGGCGCCATCGTCGACGCCGAGCAGGCCATCGTGATCGCCCAGTTGCTCGGCTTCCGGATCGGCTGACGCGAGAGGCGCCGGCGATCCAGTCCGTACCCCGTTCGAGCGGGCCGGGCCGTCCGACAGCGTCCGGTCGCGGGCTGGACACGTCCGGCGCTCCGGATCTAGCGTGTCGTCCACACCGGTGCACACGTGAAACGACCCACAGTGGACGGCACGGCTCGCGACGGTCGATGGCAGCCGGGGCGGTGGAGGTGGAGGGGTCGGTGGCGGACGACGACCACACGAGGACGCAGACCCGCGCCGGGCTGCGCCGGGTCGCCCGTGCCCGGCAGCGGCGGCGTTGGGCGGTGGAGGGCGGCGCCGTACTCGTCTGCCTGGTGCTGTTGGTCTCGTACCTCGCCAGTCGGTCCGACCCGGAGCCCGGCGACGACCAGGCGGGCCGCGCGGGGGAGGTGCCCGCCGGCGCCGCCCGTTCCGCCGCGCACCCGGCCACCGACGGGCGCACCGGTGACGCGGGGCCGGCGATGCCGGGTCTGCTTCCGCGTCAGCGCCCACCCTCGCCCGACCCGCCTCCCCCCACCAGCGCGTCCGCCGCGCCGCCCGCGTCACCCGGGTCCCCGGTGCTGTCGGTGACCCAGGCCGATATGCCCGCCGAGGTCGACCTCACCGCCGTGGGCGCCCGGGACTGGATGCACTGGGGGTCCCGCGGGGGCACCTCGACGGTCCGCAAGCGCGCCGGCTCCGGGGAGATCGTCGACGCGGGCGGCGCCGGCACCCGGGTCGGCTGGGACGGCAACCAGGAGTACGTCCGCTGGTCCGACGGCGCGTCGCAGCGCTCGGCGAACGACAGTTCCGAGGGCGTCTACACCTGCGGCGCCGGCAACGGGTTCAGTCTCGCCGTCGCCGGCAGCGGCGAGCCGCGCACGGTCCAGGTCTACGGCGGCACCTGGATGGCTCGGGGTCGGCTGGTGGCACGCCTGTCCACGGGTGGGCCTGCCAGCACCGCGGTGCTGGAGGACCCGTACACCAGTCGGAGCGCCCAGTTCACCGTCCGGTTCGCCGCGCCGAAGACCGCCCGACTGGTGCTGACCTGGACCGTTGACAAGGTCTTCACCCCGCACTGCGGCAACGTCGGCCTCCAGGCCGTGGCGGTGCGCTGACCGATCGATCGCACAGCGGGACAGTTTGTCCGTCGCGCACTGTCGAAGAGGTCGTAACTTTCTGCTGTCCCCATCCGACTATCCAGTGTGGAGGCAGCGGAGATGAGCAGCAGCACCGTCCACCGCGTCCGTCGCGCCGCCAGGTCCGGTGCCGATGAAGTGTCCGGGGAGGTGCTCCGCGACATTCCCCTGCCGCCGTACGTGACCTGCGAGGACACCCAGTTCGCGGTGCGGGCGGTGGTGGTGCACGCCCCCCAGCGGTGGTCCGGCGGAGTGGTCTGCCGCAACGATGCCAGCCCGCACCCGTGCCGCCTGCACCGCTGGGGCACCCAGGTGCTCACCCTGCGCGGGCTGCGGGCCGCCGACATCGACGCGCTGATCGAGCGGGGCGACCCGACGGCGGTGGTCCCCCCACCGGACCGTCCGGCCTGACCGTGCGGCCGGCCGGGAGGCGCGGATACGCCTCCCGGCACTCGCTCAGCAGGTGATCGGCTTGACCCAGGAGCACTCGACGCCCTCCGGGGTCCGGGGCGTCTCCGGCACCGCCGGCGGTGCCATCCGTGCCGCGCTGGCCGCCCCGTCCTCGCGGTATCCCGCCAACGCCACGGCGATCTGGTCCTCCAACGGCTTGACCGACGCCGCCAGGTAGTTGTTCAGCAGGATGGAGAACGCCAACAACCGGCCGTCGGCGCTCGTGACGTAGCCGGAGAGCCCGGAGACACCTGTCAGACTGCCGGTCTTGGCGTGCACGTTGCCCGCCGCAGGCGTGTTCGCCATCCGGCTGCGCAGGGTGCCGCCGACGAACCGGTCGGGTTGGCCGGCGATCGGCAGTGCCGAGTACCAGGTGGCGAACCACGGTTCGGCGCGGATGGCGCTCAGCAGGTCGACGAACTCCGTCGCGGGGACCAGGTTGCGCCGGGACAGCCCGGACCCGTCGCGCTGGCGCAGTTTCCCGGTGTCCAGGCCGGCGTCGGCCACGTACTCGCTGATCGCGGTCAGTCCGGCCGTCCAGGTGCCCGACCCCGAGCGGACCCGGCCGATCTCCTTGGTCAACACCTCGGCGTGGCCGTTGTTGGAGAGCTTGAGGAACGGCGTCATCAGCTCACCCAGACTCATCGACTCGTGCCGCGCCACCGGGTCGGCCGTCTCCGGGGTGGGCTGGCCGAGCACGGTCCGGCCGAGCACCCGGACGCCGTGCCGGTGCAGCGCCGCCCGGAACACGTCGGCCGCGTAGCCGGCGGGCTCCTCGACTGTCACCCAGTCGCTGACGGGCTCGTTTCCGACGGCGATCTGACCGCTCACCACGATCGTGTTGTCGCCGTGTACGCGCTCGATCGAGATCGAGGTCGCGCCGTCGGTGACCGTGCGGGCGCGGTTGTCGATGCGGACGTACGCGGTGGGCGGGGTGGTGCTGATCACCGGTGCGGCGCCGGGCCGCGTTGCCGGGGTGGCGCTCACGATCACGGTGCCCGCGTCGTAGTCGGTGCTCGGCGCGACGGTGAGCGCGGACACCTGGGCGGCGTAGTAGTAGGGCTCGTCGTCCCAGGTCCAGTCGGGGCCGAGCCGGGTCTGGTCGTAGCGGGTGTCGTCGGCGACCAGGTTGCCGGCGACCACGCGCACGCCGTCGGCGGCGACCTGCGCGGCGAGCGCGTCGTAGTCCGTGGCGAGCATCGTCGGATCACCTCCGCCGCGAAGGTAGAGGTTGCCGGAGAGCAGGCCCGCGCGGCGCTTGCCGGTGGCGCGTACGTCGGTGCTGAAGCGGTGCCCGGGGCCGAGCAGTTCGAGGGCCGCCGTCGAGGTCAGCAGCTTGGTGTTCGAGGCCGGGATCAGCCGGCGGTCACCGTTGCGGTCGTAGAGCGTCTGGCCGGTGCTGGTGTCGAGCACGACCACCGACGCCTGCGCGCCGGCAAGCCGGGCGTCGGCGAGGATCGTGTCGATTGTGGCGTTCAGTCGGGTCGTCGCGGGCGTGGGCGACTCGGCCGTGGCGCCGGGCGCTCCGGCGGTGGCCGCGACGGCGGCGAGCGTGAGCAGCGCGAGGGCCCGGGAAAAGTGACGGCGATGCATGCGCCGATGCTGTCATGAGGTGTGTTCGCCGGAGAAGGGCATCGGGCGCCGGTCCTCGCCGGACTACGTCGGCCGGCCGACCGACTTGTCGTGACCACCCCAGTAGTGCCGCTGGGCACCCATCACCATCGGCGCGACAAGCGCGGCGAGCGCCCCACCGAGAAGCGGGAAGACGATGAACACCCAGAGCTGCCGCAGCGCCACGCCACCCTCGAAGACCGCCGGGCCGAACGCGCGGGCCGGGTTGACCGCGGCGCCGGTGAGCGTCACGCCGATCAGCTGGGTCGCCGCGAGGGCCAGCCCGATGGCCAGACCGGCGGTGCCCGGATTCTCGCTACGACTGGTCACCACCAGGACGACAAGCACGAAGAGGAAGGTCAGGACGACCTCCAGCACCGCTGCCCCGCCCCGGTTGATGTGCGCGCCGTAACCGTTCGTGCCCAGCGCCCCGGTCTGGTCCGCGACGTCACCCCAGCGGGTCAACGCCCAGAGCACGAAGCCCGCCACCGTCGCACCGACGAACTGCGCGATCCAGTACGCCACCGCGCCGATCACCGAGATCTTTCCGGAGAGCAGCACACCGAGCGTCACCGCCGGATTGACGTGGCTTCCGGACAGTGGGCCGATCGTGTAGACGAGGGCGACCATCACGAAGCCGAAGGCCAGGGCGACCACCACCACGCCGCCCTGGACCCGAGCCGCGACCGCACTGCCGACCCCGAAGAAGACCAGCAGCAGAGTGCCGAGGAACTCGGCCGCGTACCGACGGAAGTCGCTCATGAACTCAGCGTAGGCGCAGGTCAGATGGCTGTTGCCGGAATGGCTGTCTGTGATCGACACGACGGCAGGTACGGGCACAGCGGTGCTCACCGGGGCGTTGCACCCGAGGTGGACACCCACTCCGCGGACGTCGTGGTGATCGGCGCCGGCCAGGCTGGCCTGAGCGCCGGCTACCACCTGCGTCGTACCGGCTTCGCGCCGGGCAGCGGCTTCGTCATCCTCGACGGCGACAACGGACCCGGCGGTGCCTGGCAGCACCGCTGGCCGACTCTGGTCTTCGACCGGGTGCACGGCTTCCACGATCTGCCCGGCCTACCGCTGCCGCCCGCCGACCCGCAGCGCCCGGCCGCCGAGCAGGTGAGCGCCTACTTCGCCGCGTACGAGAGGGCCTTCGACCTGCCGGTACGGCGACCGGTGCGGGTCCGTGCGGTGCGCTCCCGCCCGGACGGGCGGCTGGACGTCCACACCGACGCGGACCGGTGGACCGCGCGGGCGCTGATCAACGCGACCGGCACGTGGACCCGGCCGTTCTGGCCGCACTACCCGGGCCGGTCGTCGTTTCGGGGCCGGCAGTTGCACACCGCCGACTACCGGGGCCCGGCCGAGTTCGCCGGCCTGCGGGTCGTGGTCGTCGGTGGCGGGACATCCGCCGTGCAACTGCTCGGCGAGGTGTCCACCGTCGCGGCGGCCACCACCTGGGTCACCCGCCGGCCGCCGAAGTTCCGGGACGAGACGTTCGACGCGGAGCTGGGCCGTGCCGCGGTCGCCCGCGTGGACGAGGCGGTCCGGGCCGGCCGCCCGCCGGGCAGCGTGGTGGGCGTGACCGGGCTGCCGGTCACCCCGGAGGTACGCCGGCTGCGCGAGCGGGGCGTCCTGGACCGGCTACCCGTGTTCGACCGGATCACACCCGACGGGGTGGCCTGGGCGGACGGGCGATTCGTGCCGGCGGACGTGATCCTCTGGTGCACCGGATTCCGCGCCGCCATCGACCATCTCGCCCCGCTGGGCCTGCGCGCGCCGGGCGGCGGTATCACGATGGACGGCACCCGGGTGGTCGCCGACGACCGGATCCACCTGGTCGGGTACGGCCCCTCGGCCAGCACGATCGGCGCCAACCGGGCCGGCCGTGCCGCCGTCAACGAGATTCGCGCCTGGCTGGCCCCGGCCCCCGCTCTCGACTGACCTGGCTCTATTTGACGGATGACCGGCCAGCGGGCACGGTGGGAGTGACGGGGCCGTCAGCTGCCCCGATTCGATGCGACGGCGACGACCGTCCGCCCTTCTGTCGCCTCCCACGTGTGCTCGTACGCGAGCCGACCGTCCGGTCTGTGCGTCATTGCGACCGCGAGCCGAGAATCCACGAGGAGTTCCGCCCATGCTCACCATGACCGACAACGCCGTGCTCGTCATCCGTGACCTCGCCAACCAGCAGGACGTCGCCCAGGACGGCGGCGTACGCATCGCCGCCGACACCGAGGCCGGCTCGCTGACCGTCGAGTTGGTGCCCGAGCCGGTGCAGGGCGACCGTGTGGTCGACAACCAGGGTGCCCGGATCTTCCTGGACGAGGACGCCGCCGAGCTGCTCGGTGACGCCTCGGTCGACGCCACCGTCGACGACGAGGGCGTCATCCAGTTCGGCTTCACCGAGCGGCAGTAGGCGCGGCCCGGCGGGGTGCTGGGGACAGGAGCGCGCGGCGCCGCTTCGACAGTTGTCGGAACGTCGCCGCGCTCTGGCCGTCTCCCACCATCGCAGCCGTTCGGCGGTACGCCGGCAGGGACCTGGCTCGACCGACTCTTGGTGCCGGTCCGCGTACTCGATCCCCGGCCGGCGCGGATCCAAACCCGCCGACCGTGGGGAATTCCGCCATTCGCGAGTCCCGGCAACCCGTTCAGTCCCTGCGTGACGCGCCGACGAACGGGGTATGAGCGTGGTCATGGAACATTTCACGATCGCGACAGTCGCCGAGAAGAGTCCGGATTTCCGGCGGGTGCTGTGGACCGGCGAGCACAGCCAGTTGGTCATCATGACCATCCCCGAGGGCGGGGAGATCGGCGAAGAGGTGCACGAGGACGTCGACCAGATCCTGACCTTCGTCAGTGGCGTCGGCGAGGCCCGGGTTGCCGGCTCGAAGCGGAAGGTCGTCTCCGGTGACCTGGTGGTCGTGCCGGCCGGGACCAAGCACAACTTCGTCAACACCGGCCCCAACCCGCTGGTGCTGTACACGGTCTACGGGCCGGCGGAGCACGCCGACAAGGCAGTCCACCGGACCAAGGAGGAGGCCGACGCGGCCGAGGCGAAGGGCAAGGACGAGCCCCCCACCGAGTAGGGCGGTCTGATCCGGGCCGATGCGGGTACCCGCGGCGGGTGGAGCAGCAGCCGGCGATCTCCGACTACGGATTCCTCTCGGACTCCCGCTCGGGTGCCCTGGTCGGCAAGGACGGCTCGATCGACTGGTGGTGCCCGCACCGGTTCGACGGAGCCTCCGTGTTCGGGCGGCTGCTCGACCCGACCGCCGGGCACTTCCGGCTCGCTCCGGTTGGTGCCGGTGGGCCGGGGTATCGGGTGCAACGCGCGTACCGGCCGGGCACCCTCGTGCTGCGCACGGTGCACCACACACCGCACGGCAGCGTGGCGGTCACCGACGCGCTCGCCGCCGAGATCGGCGCCCGCGCCCACGAGCTGGGGATGAACTCGCCCGCCGTGCTGCTCCGGGTGGTCGAGGGGCTGTCCGGCCGCGTCCGGATGGAACTGGACTTCGCACCCCGACCGGAGTACGGCCTGCTCACGCCGTACTTGCACGAGCAGCCGGATGGCGGGGTGCTGGCCGGCGCCGGCCCGGTGGTGCTGGTGCTGCGCGCGCCCGGCCTGCGCCTGCGCGCGGGCCTCGACCGGGTAACGCACGAGTTCGAGGTGTCCGCCGGTCAGGTGGTCGGGGTGGACGTGGCGTACGGCGCCGCCTACGGCGACCCACCGGCCCGGCTGGACCCGGTGGCCGCGCTCGCCGAGACGACACAGGCCTGGGACGCGTACCGGGACGTGCACGAGTACTCCGGCCGGTACCCCGACCTTGTCCGGCACAGCGCGACGGTCCTGACCGGCCTCACGTACGCCCGCAGCGGCGCGGTCGCCGCGGCGCTGACCACGTCGCTGCCGGAGCGGATCGGCGGCGACCGTAACTACGACTACCGCTACTCCTGGCTGCGGGACTTCTCGTTGACCATCCGCGCGCTCTGGGTGGCCGCCTGTCCCGACGAGGCGTCCCGGCTGTTCGCCTGGGCGTCGCGCTCGATCGGCCGGATCGGCGACCAACCGGTGCCGGTGCTCTTCGGGCTGGAAGGCGAGCGTGACCTCTCCGAGCACCACTGCCACCACCTGCGCGGATACCGCGACAGCAGGCCCGTCCGGATCGGCAACGACGCCTGGCAACAGCGGCAGCTCGACGTGCCGGGCGAGGTGATGTCGGCCGTATGGCGGCTGCGCGACTACCTCGGCACGCCGTTCGAGGGCGAGTTGCGGGAGATGGTGCTCGGGTTGACCGAGCAGGTGGCGGCGACCTGGCACCTGCCGGACCGGGGCATGTGGGAGACCCGGGACGAGGAGCGGCACTACCTGTCGTCAAAGGTGATCTGCTGGCTGACGCTGGACCGGGCGGTGGGCCTCGCCGACCGGCTCGGCGAGAGGGCCGACCCACGCCGCTGGGCCACGGTGCGCGACGAGATCCGCGAGACCGTGCTGCGCGAGGGGTGGAACGACCGGATCGGGGCGTTCACCGGCGCCTTCGGTTCGGCGGAGCTGGACGCCTCGGCGCTGACCCTGCCGGTGGCGCACTTCCTGCCCGCGACCGATCCGCGGATGCGCTCGACGATAGCGATGGTGGAGCGGGAACTGGGCACCGACGACGGGCTGGTCCGACGGTGGTCAACCGACCCCGGCGGGTTTCTGCTCTGTTCGTTCTGGTTGGTGGAGTGCCTGGTCATGGCGGGCGAGATGCCGCGGGCCGAGGCGCTGTTCGAGCGGGTGGTGGGGTACGCCAACGACGTGGGGTTGTTCAGCGAGCAGATCGACCTGAACAGCGGGGAGCAGATCGGCAACACCCCGCAGGCGCTCTCCCACGTCGGGCTGATCAACGCGGCCTGGCGGCTGACCGCGCCGGACAGCTACTGAGCCGGCCGCCGGGTCATCCCAGCACGGGTACGCCGGACACGTCGACAGTGTCCGGATACTTCAGCCCCGCCCCGGTGTTGAGCACCACCACCCGCTCGCCGGCCCGGATCCACCCGCCGGCGCGCAGTTGCCGCGCCGCCGTCAGGCAGGCCGCCCCCTCCGGGCAGAGCAGCAACCCCTCCCGACCGGCGAAGTCCCGAAGGTCGGCCAGGAGGTCCGCGTCGTCCACGGCGACGGCCGTGCCGGAGGACTCCCGCAGCGCCGCCAGGATCAGCTCGTCGCCGAGCGGCGCCGGCACGGTGATGCCGAACGCCACCGTGTGCGCGTCCGCCCAGGGTCGCGCCCGGTCCTCACCGGCGGCGAACGCCCGCACGATCGGTGCGCAGCCGGTCGACTGCACCGCCACCAGCCGGGGCAGCTTGTCGCCGACCCAGCCCAGCTCGCGCAGCTCGTGCAGTGCCTTGTGGATGCCGATCAGCCCCACACCGCCGCCGGTCGGGTAGATGATCACGTCGGGCGTCTGCCAACCGAGCTGCTCGACGATCTCGTACCCCATCGTCTTCTTGCCCTCCAGCCGGTAGGGCTCGCGCAGCGTGCCGGCGTCGAAGATCGCCCCGTTCGACTCCGCGATCAGCTCGGCGACCCGCCGGCCGGCGTCGCTGATCAACCCGTCGATCAGGCGCAGGTCGGCGCCCGCGGCGACGCACTCGCGCCGGCAGATGCTCGGCGCCTCCAGCGGCATGACGATGGTCGCGCCCATGCCGGCCCGCGCGGCGTACGTCGCCCAGGCCGATCCGGCGTTGCCGTTCGTGGGCATCGCGATCCGCTCGACTCCCAGCTCACGGGCCCGGCTCACGCCGACCGCCGCGCCGCGCGCCTTGAACGAGCCGGTCGGGATCAACCCCTCGTCCTTGACCATCAGGTCCGCGATGCCGATCTCGGCACCGTACGCCGGGGCGCGCAGCAGCGGCGTCCAGCCCTCGCCGAGCGTCGTGACGTGCCGTGGGTCGCCGACCGGCAGCAACTCCCGGTAGCGCCACAGGTCGGCCGGGCGCAGTCCGAACCGTTCCGGGGTGACCGCCTTCGCCACCGCCGGCAGGTCGTAACGGGCCAGCAGTGGGGAGCCGCACGCGCAGAGGTTGCGTAGCTCGTCGGCGGAGTGCTCCTTGCCGCAGCGCGGGCAGTCCAGGTGGGTCAGGTACACATCGCTCCTCGCCGTTTCAGACCGCGTCGATGCTCAACCAGCGCCGGCTGCGCCGCCCCGGCTCGTACACCGAGTCGAGCCGCTTGGCGACCACACCCGGCAGGCCCTGCTCCCGCCCGGTGCGCAGGGCCTCGTCGCCCGCGCCCGGGAACCATGGCGGAGTCTGCCAGTGCACACCGGCCAAGGCCAGCCCATCGAGCAGCTCCCGGCGTTGCGCGTACGGCACGTCGACGCTGCTCACACCCTCCAGCCAGAGCAGGTCGACGATCAGGTACTGGGCGCCGGCGGGCACCCGAGTGCCGCTGGCGGGGCGGACCGGGCGGACCCGGCCGGCGCGGTCGATGCGCACCAGCACACCGTCGAGCACCGCCTCGGTGGGTGCGAGCGCCTCGGCCATCGCCCGCAACCACGGGTACCCGCCGGTGATCTCCTCGTCGGTCTCGGAGAGCAACCGCAGCCGCCCGCCGGAGACGTACGCCATCGCGCGGACACCGTCCCAGCGCAGCTCGTACCCCCAGGCGGCACGGTCGCGGGGGAGCCCGGCGGCGGCCGTGGCGTGCATCGGGCGGACCAGGTCGGGCATCGGCGTCCAACCCGGCGGCGCGGGGTCGGTCCGTCGGACCATCCAGTCCCGTCCTCCGGTGGCGAAGAGGACGTACCGGCCGGCGGTCCGGTCACCGGAGAGGGTCACGATCACCTCGTCGTCGCGCCACTTCTCACACCGGTAGGTGCCCCGGTCGTGGATCAGCATCCGGCCTCCGCCGTACTCACCCGCGGGGATCTCGCCGGCGAAGTCGAGGTATTCCATCGGGTGGTCCTCGGTGTGTACGGCGAGGTGGTTGCGACCCGGATCGCGGGGCAGGCCGCGCGGCACCGCCCAGGACGCCAGCACCCCCTGGTGCTCCAGGCGCAGGTCCCAGTGCAGGCTTCGGGCGTGGTGCTGCTGGATGACGAAGCGCGCGGTGTCGCCGTCCGGGCCGGCCGTCGCGGGGCTCCGCTCGGGCACCGGCTCGGGCGTACGGGCCGCGTCCCGTCGTCGCCGGTACTCCTCCAGCCGGTCGGTCACACAGGCATTCTGCGGCACACCGGAACGGTGCGCTGGATGCCGGAGTGTCCGGTTCGCTCGGCGGCGGAGGGCTCGGCGGGGTAGAACGGACCTCATGGACCTCACCGACCAGCCCACCGTCCTGCTCCCGGGGGACGTCCGGATGCCCCTGCTCGGCTTCGGCACCTGGCAGGCCACCGGCCAGGCCGGTTACGAGGCGGTGCTGGCCGCGCTCGACACCGGCTACCGACACGTCGACACCGCCACGGTGTACGGCAACGAGCGCGAGGTCGGCCGGGCCGTGCAGGAGAGCGGGCTGCGCCGGGAGGACCTCTTCATCACCACGAAGCTCCCGCCGAACCGGGTGGGCCAGGAGCGCGCGACCCTGGAGGCCAGCCTGGAGGCGCTCGGCGTCGACCAGGTGGACCTGTGGTTGATCCACTGGCCGCCGTCGTCGCCGTCGGACAGCATCCCGCTCTGGCGTGAGCTGCTGGCGGCCCGGGACGAGAACCTGGTCCGGGCGGTGGGTGTCAGCAACTACAGCACCGGGCAGATCGACGAGCTGATCCAGTCGACCGAGGAGAACCCGGCGGTCAACCAGATCGAGTGGAGCCCGGCGCTGTACGACCGGCAGCGGCACGCCGAGCACCGGGACCGGGGCGTGGTGCTGGAGGGTTACAGCCCGTTCAAGACCAGCGACCTCAGCGACCCGGTGTTGACCAGGATCGCTGCCGCGCACGGGGTTTCCCCGGCGCAGGTGGTGCTGCGGTGGCACATCGACCACGAGATCGTGGCGATCCCGAAGTCGGTGACCCCGGAGCGGATCACCGCCAACTTCGACGTCTTCCACTTCGCGCTGACGGCGGAGGAGATGCGCGACATCGACGCGCTCGGCGACGTCTGAGGCGGCGAATTCCTTCATTCAGCGACCCGGGGATGAAGGGTGTCGACATCGACGTACGTGACGGTATAGCGTGCCCGTCATCACGTTCGTCGATGCGTCAGTACCCGCCGTTGCTGGAGGATCGCCATGGCCCGAACCCCGTCCGTCCGTCTGCGCCGCCGTGGGGTGCTCGGCATCCCCGCCCTGGTGGTCGCCGCCCTGACAGTCGTCACCCGGCCCGCCGCGGCGAGCGCCGCGCCGAAGGCCGAGTGCCTCGCCGACCTGCTCCAGGACTCCTGATGGCCACGATTCCCTGGCTGGTCGACGTGCTGCGCGCCGCCGGAGTCCAGGTCGTCGTCGAGGGGGACTGGCTCAACCGGATGCGACCGGGCTCCTTCGACCCGATCGGGGTGCTCTGGCACCACACCGCCTCGACGTCCAGCGCCAGCAATCCGCACCCGGCGCTCGGCATCTGCATCAACGGCCGGTCCGACCTGCCGGGGCCGCTGTGCCAGGCGCTCGTCGACTACAACGGCGTCTTCCACGTCATCTCCGCCGGCCGGTGCAACCATGCCGGGGTCAGCGGCGGCAGTGGGCCGATCCCGGCCGGGGACGGCAACACCCTCATGATCGGGTGGGAGATCGACTACAACGGCGTCAGCCAGGAGATGACCGCCGCGCAGTACAACGCGTCGCTCGCCGCCACCGCCGCCGTGCTCACCCGCCTCGGCCGGGACAGCAGCTACGCCCGGGGGCACCGGGAGACAAGCACCACCGGCAAGATCGACCCGTCGTTCATCGACCTGAACGTGATGCGCGCCGACGTGGCGGCGAGGATGGCCGGCGGCACGGTGTGGTCCTCCACCGTGGACAACACGACAAGCGGCCGGTTCACCGCCAGCGCCAACTGGGGCGTGTCGTCGTACTCGAGTCAGCGCTACGGCGCCGACTACCGCTACGCGGACCCGGTCGCCGCGAGCGACGTCGCGTGGTACCGGTTCAACGTCCCGGCCACCGCCAGTTACCGGGTCGAGGCCTGGTGGCCGGCGAACTCCGGCTACAACAGCGCCGCCCCTTACCTCGTCGCCACCAGCACCGGCAACCAGACGGTACGGGTCGACCAGCGGGCCACCGGCGGGCAGTGGCGCGTCCTCGGCACGTTCGCGCTCCCGGCGGGCGACGCGAACCGGGTGGGCGTGAGCCGGTGGAGCAACGCCGCCGGCCTGGTCATCGCCGACGCCGTACGCCTCACCCGGGTCTGACCTGCGCTCCGCTTGATCGAATTGTTTCCCCTGGAGTCGGGGTATCCCCGGAGCGAATGCCCCGGCTCCACGTGGTCCGGTGAAGTCGGGGCGTAGCGATTCCGACGGTCTGCTCAGATGGTGCGAACTGCGACTGAGGTAATGGTTGAAACGTTGCATGCACATGTTCGAATGACTGCGGGGCGGCGGCCTCACCGGGCTCGTCGTGCTGCCTGACGCCGGGCGGGCAGTTGCACCTGCGCCGCGGGGCGTTGTGTGGGTTGCGGGCTTGTTGGCGTGGACACGGGGGAGGTCCTGGCGCGATGGCTGAGTTTCCGGCGCATCTGTTTCGGATGGATGGTGATCCGTCAGCGATTCGGTCGTCGGCGTCGAAGTGGTCTGGTTTTGGTTCGGCGGCGTCGCAGGCGGCGGGGCAGATCACGGGTTTGGACACAAGTCAGTTCGTGGGTCCGGAGGGGGATCTGTTCCGGGAAGGGCTGAACGCTCAGATGCCCGGTCATCTGCGGGTGACTGGTGATGCGTTCGGCAGGGTGTCGTCCGGGCTGGTGACGTTTGCGGGGTCGTTGTCGTCGTTGCAGGATCGGATGCGTCCGTTGGCGCAGCGTGCGCCGGGTTTGTGGGCGGCGTTGCAGGCGGCGCGGGGGCGGGCTGATCGGGCGAAGCAGGCCGATGAGCGTCACGAGCAGGAGGTCGCCGACCGACCACCGGAGCAGGCCACGGAGCCGGACACGTACCGGTCGGATGCGGGGGCGGCGGGTTCGGCGTTGTCGCAGGCGCAGCGCGACTGGGACGAGTGTGTGGGCCAGGCGGGTGCCTTGCGGGGTGAGTTGGCCACGGCGGTGCGTGACTGCGTGCGGGCCGTGAATGATGCGAAGGGTTTGCGGTTCAAGGAGAACCCGAAGTGGTGGGATCTGAAGGGTCAGTTCACCAACTTCGTGCGGGATAATCAGGAGTTGTTGGCGCAGCTGTCGAGTGCGTTGAAGATCGTCTCTCTGGTCGCGGGTCTGTTGTCGTTCATTCCGATTCTTGCGCCGATCATGGCGCCGATCGCGATCGGCACGGCTCTGCTCGCTTCCGCGATCGACCTGTCGATCTACGCCGCGACCGGTAAGGGCAGTCTGAAGACGATTCTGATCGACGTCGGGCTGAATCTGTTACCTGGGGTGGGCAAGCTGGCTCGGCTCGGGGCGGGTGCGTTGAAGGGCACCCGTGTGGCGTCGGCGTTTTCGTCGGTGGCGGCTCGGGGTCGCAACATGGGTTCGGTGGCGCGGTGGGGTTTGGCGAATCCGAGGGCCAATGGCATCGAGGCGGTCAAGCGGTTGGCGCGGTTGGATCCGATCGATATCGCCTGTGGTGACATGGTGCTGACCCAGGCCGACGTCGAGTTGCCCGGTGCGTTGCCGCTGCTGCTGTCCCGCACGCACCTGTCGTCGTACCGGATGGGGAGTTGGTTCGGCCGGTCGTGGGCCTCGACGCTGGATCAGCGGATCGAGGTCGACGACACCGGCGTGTATGTCGCGACCGCCGATGGGATGACCCTGATTTACCCGGTCGGTGCGGACGGTCGTCCGGACCGGCTGCCGACGGAGGGGCCGCGCTGGCCGTTGGCGCAGGACCCGGAGGGTGGCACCTACCAGGTCACCAATCCCGCGTCGGGGTGGACGTGGCACTTCGGGCCGGTGCCCGGGAGCCTGGCGGCTCAGCTTCCGCTTGTCGCGCTGACGGACCGTAATGGTCACCGGGTTGAGGTGCGCTACGACGACGGCGGGGCGCCGGTCGAGGTGGTGCATTCCGGTGGCTACCGGGTTCGGGTGCGCACGCAGGAGAACCGGATCGTCGGGTTCGACCTCGGCGGGGACGGCACCGACCCCGATGTCGAGGTGGTTCGGTTCGGCTACGACGAGGCCGGTGACCTGACCGAGGTCGTCAACTCCTCCGGGGTGCCGCTGCGTTTCGACTACGACATCGAGGGGCGGGTCACCCGGTGGGCCGATCGTAACGGCACCGAGTACCGCTACACCTATGACGAGGGGGGCCGCTGCGTCGCCACGTCCGGCACCGGTGGTTACCTGACGGGTCTGCTGCGTTATGACACCGAGGCCCGGGTCACCACGGTGGTCGACTCGCTCGGCCACGCGACCGTCTACGCGCTCAACGACCTGCGGCAGGCCGAACGGGTCACGGATCCGTTGGGCAACGTCACCACGACGGTCTGGGACCGGTTCGATCGGAAGCTGTCCGAGACCGATG
Source organism: Micromonospora sp. NPDC049175 (assembly GCF_043197345.1). Lineage (NCBI taxonomy): Bacteria > Bacillati > Actinomycetota > Actinomycetes > Micromonosporales > Micromonosporaceae > Micromonospora > Micromonospora sp. NPDC049175. The sequence continues at coordinate 1,472,935 of NZ_JBICSY010000002.1, forward strand.
CGCTCGGTCGGACGACTCGTTGGTCCTACGATGACGACGGCAACCTGGTCGAGGTCACCCGCCCGGACGACACCCGGGCGACGGTGTCGTACAACGACGCGGGTCAGCCGGTCGTGGTCACCGACGTCGACGGGGCGATCTGGCGGCGCGCGTACGACGAGCGCGGCAACCTGACCATGATCACCGACCCGGCCGGCGCGACCACCCGCTACGCCTACGACGAAGCGGGCCACCTCAGCGAGGTGACCGACGCCCTGGGCAACACCCTGCTGGTGGCCACCGACCCGACCGGGTTGGTCAGCCAGCTCACCGATCCCACCGGCGCGGTGACGACCTACTGGCGCGACTCGGCCGGACGGGTTGCCGAGGTGCGCGACCCGCTCGGCGGCACCACCCGCCTCGGCTGGACCGTCGAGGGGCGACTCGCGTGGCGGCGCACCCCGGACGGGGCGAGCGAGGAATGGACCCACGACCCGGAAGGCAACCTGCTCACCCACACCGACCAGACCGGGGCAACCACCGAGTTCGAGATCGGCCACTTCGACCTGCCCGCGGCACGCACCGGCCCGGACGGCGCCCGACTCGCCTTCGCCTACGACACCGAGCTGCGGCTCACCACGGTCACCAACCCGCAAGGACTCGTCTGGTCCTACGACTACGACCCAGGTGGGCGGCTGGTCGCCGAGACCGACTTCGACGGACGGACGCAGACCTATAACCATGATGCCGCCGGTCAGGTCGTGGCCCGCACCAACGGTGCCGGGCAGAGCAGCGAGCTGGTCCGCGACCTGTTGGGCAACATTGTGGAGAAGCGCACCGCCGGGAGCACCACTGCCTTCGGGTACGACCCGGTCGGCCGGCTCCTGCACGCCACCTCACCTGAGGTTGATCTCCGCTTCGAGCGGGATCCGTTGGGTCGGGTGCTGGCCGAGATCTGCGACGGTCAGACTGTGACGTCGTCCTACGACCCGCTTGGTCGACGGACGCACCGGCGTACCCCGTCAGGGGTGGAGAGTGTCTGGGAGTACGACGGCCAACGGCCGGTCGCCCTGCACACCGGCGGCGCGACGGTCAGCTTCACCCACGACCTGGCCGGGCGGGAGACTCAGCGGGCGGTTGGTGGTCTCGCGCTGACATCGAGTTGGGATGCCAACGGCCGGCTGCTCTCGCAGATCGTCACCGCGACTCCCGCCGCTGGCAGCGTGCCGGACTTGGTCGCGCACCGGGCGCACCGGTATCGCGCCGACGGCTACCTGACCGACATCGCCGACCAGTTCACCGGCGAGCGCCGGCTGGAGCTGGACCGGGCCGGCCGGGTCACCGCCGTGCAGGCCGCCGGGTGGACCGAGCGGTACGCCTACGACGAGGCCGGCAACGTGGCCAGCGGCACTTGGCCCGGCGCCACGCTCGGCGGCGGCACTTGGCCCGGCACCACGGTCGGCGGCGGTGCCCGGGGCGAGCGGGAGTACACCGGCACCCTGATCCGTCGGGCCGGGGACGTGCGCTACGAGCACGACGCCGCTGGCCGGATCACCTTGCGTCAGGTCAGGCAGCGCTCGACCAAGCCACTAACCTGGCGCTATATCTGGGACAGTGAAGACCGGCTGATCGCGGTCACCACGCCGGACGGCACCCGCTGGCGCTACCGGTACGACGCGCTCGGTCGCCGGGTCACCAAGCAGCGCCTCGACGCCGCGGGCGGGGTGGCCGAGCAGATCGATTTCTCCTGGGACGGCCCACGCCTGATCGAGCAGACCCACCGGGGCGAGGTCGGGGAACGCATCAGCACCTGGGAGTACGCCCCGGGCACGTTCACCCCGATCAGCCAGACCGACGCAGCGGCCAACCAAGGCGAGGTGGACCGTCGTTTTTACGCGATCGTGACCGACCTGGTCGGCACGCCCACCGAGTTGGTCAGCCCGGACGGCGAGGTCACCTGGCAGCGGCGGAGCACCATCTGGGGGATTCCGACCCACGTCAGCGCCACGGGGGCCGATTGCCCCCTGCGCTTTCCCGGCCAGATCCACGACCCAGAAACCGGCGCCTCGTACAACTACCACCGCTACTACGACCCCGACACCGCCCGGTACGGTTCTCCGGATCCACTCGGGCTGGTCCCTGGACCCAACCCGTACAACTATGTCCTCAATCCGGCCTTCGAAATTGACCCGCTTGGACTGATCCCCTATCCAAACATCACGGCGGGGAAGAACTTCAAGGATCATTACCTTCGGCATCGGTCATTGCTGGCGAAGGCGCTCGACAAGACCTACCCGAAATGGAAGGGGGATTTTGGAAAAGAATTCCTCGATGACCTGCACGGCATGGTCACGTCCGATCGACTCAACTTGGAAGGGCTCGGACGCATTCCGCGAGGCGCAGAGGACGCTCACATATTCAGGGGTGAAGGGCTTACGCTGGTGACGAAGACGGATGGTGAGTTCTGGACCCTGCTTGAGTCGGGCACGGGTATGGATCTTGGCATCACAATGCTGCCCTGACCGATCAGAGGAGAACGACGCAGTGACCGCGGTGGAGCAACTTCTCGATTCAATAGCAGGGTGGGAGCTCGAGGACGTCCTTGTTCCCGGTTATCTGGATCGGGACGACGGACCTCCTCGATTCGCACCACTCGCCGACCAGTTGTATCTGGTGTTGGACGGGAAATACCTCCTGATCGAGTCCGTTGGCAACCGTGGACAACTCAGTATGCGAATCTCGGGACGAATCGAGGTTCCGGCGGCCCTGCTCGGAGAAGATGAGGAATTCGCGGTCAGTTCGGTGGGCTCGCTTTTTTTGGACACCTCCGACGGCAATAGCCGCCTGGCGGGCGTGCGATATTCGCTCAACTTCGAATCTGACGCCACTCAGGGAACGGTTCGGTGTATCGAGTTCTGCTTCGGCGGCTTCAACGTCCTGTTCGCCGACCCTATGTGGCACCTGGGTATCCGGCTCGGGGGTGCCGGTGCGTATGACGACTGGTCCGCACACGATCGCGATCCCATGAATTCGGTACGAGGATTTCGGTGGACCCCGGCGAAATAGTGACCCGACTCGTCGAGCTGGGCAACACCGGTCGGTTCACCGCCAGCGCCAACTGGGGCGTGTCGTCGTACTCGAGTCAGCGCTACGGCGCCGACTACCGCTACGCGGACCCGGTCGCCGCGAGCGACGTCGCGTGGTACCGGTTCAACGTCCCGGCCACCGCCAGTTACCGGGTCGAGGCCTGGTGGCCGGCGAACTCCGGCTACAACAGCGCCGCCCCTTACATCGTCGCCACCAGCACCGGCAACCAGACGGTGCGGGTCGACCAGCGGGCCACCGGCGGGCAGTGGCGCGTCCTCGGCACGTTCGCGCTCCCGGCGGGCGACGCGAACCGGGTGGGCGTGAGCCGGTGGAGCAACGCCGCCGGCCTGGTCATCGCCGACGCCGTACGCCTCACCCGCGTCTGACCTCGGCCGCCCGCGCTTGACCTCCGCGGTCCGGGTCCGACCGCGGCCGTCCGGGCTTGATCGACTCGACTTTCCGGAAGTCGGGGTGTCCCGGGCGCGATGATGCCCCGACTTCACGTCACCCGAGTGAATCATGACGGTGGCTGATGCCCAGTACGGGGATTTGTCCGATGAGAAGCCGAGGTGGGGCGCTGTCCCTTCTGATGCGGCCGGTGACCGCGTCGGTCGACCCCGCCGGGTAGCGTTCTCCGCTGGCCTAGGAAATGGCGACGGGGCGTCCAGTATTCGGGATTAGCGTCGGTCGGCCTGTCATCGATACGGGCGTTTTCGCAGGTGGGAGGCGTGTCGACTCGTCAATTCGTAGACCTGTGAGTAGCCGAGTGACCCGAGGTCCGATCGGTGGGGGCTGCTTTCGCCGCCGACGCCACTGGGGACCGCACGAGGCCATGCGACCCGAATGGAGTTACGGACGTGGTCCACTGTGGTGGTTAAAATTCCACCGGCCGGGCAAATGTTTTCGGCCTTCGATTGTCGGGCAAATGCTGGTTGACCGGGGTTGGCCGAGGGCTGCCGGCCAACCCGCTCTGAGCAGGGAAGACTCCACTGTGTTACCGCCGTCGGCGAAAACGGTGGATTGTCGCCTTCGTCCTCACCGTTTGTGACGCTACTTGTGCGTAGAGCGGGCTTCTCCCTACAGTCCCGATCGATATCAGGGACACACGGGGGAGGGGTTCGTGGCAGGTCGAAAGACTGCCACCGTTCGTTCATGCCTTGCGGCAGGTGTTGCCGTGCTGACGGCGGTCGCATTGGCTGGCATATCGGGCGAACCGGCGGAGTACCTCGCCGCCGGGCCCGATGGCGTAACGGGTGGCGTACAAAACAAGTCCGACGAGGCGGTTTCCGCACGGACGGCGCGTAAGACCGGCAAGCCGGTGCAGGTCAAGAGCCTCACCTCCGAGACCACCGAGGTGTTCGCCCTGCCCGACGGGCAGTTCCGGGCGGAGCTGTCCCTCGGGCCGACCCGGGTCCGCCGTGGTGACGACTGGGTTCCGGTCGATCTCACTCTCCGTCGCGACGCCGACGGCACCGTCCGTCCCGCGGCACACCCCTTCGACCTCACGATCTCCGGCCCGCGACCGGAAGGCACCCACGAGCTGGCAGTGGTCGGCAAGGGTGACGATCGGGTGGCGGTCAACTGGGTCGGCGCGTTGCCCGAGCCGCAACTGCGCGAGGACCGTGCCACCTATGTGGACGCGCTTCCCGGCGTCGACCTCGTCGTCCGGGCGAGCCGGATCGGCCAGGAGACGCTGTTCGTGGTGAAGACCCGCGACGCCCTGAGTCGGGTCGCGACGCTCTCGCTGCCGGTGACCGGCCCGAACGTGGCGGACATCCACCGCGGCGTGGGCGGCGACCTCGCCATCAAGGACGCGACGGGCCGCACCATCGCGACGACCCCGGCGCTGAAGATGTGGGACGCGTGGGTCGACGCGCAGGGTGAGCCCGTCAGCAAGACGCCTGTCACCTCCGCCGTTGCCAAGGTCGCCGGAGCCGCCACGAGGGGTGGCCTCGCGCTGACCCTCACGCCGGACCAGAAGTGGCTCGCGGCACCGGAGCGGAAGTATCCGATCACGATCGACCCGCAGATCAACCCCCTGTCCACCACCTTCGACACCTTCGTGCAGGCCAACGAGAGCACGGACCGGGGCGGCGAGGCGGACCTGCGGCTCGGCAAGCTCGGCACGACCGGCCCGATCACCAGGTCGTTCGCGCGCTGGGACACGACCGCACTGGTCGGCAAGCAGATCAACACGGCGACCATCTCGCTGTGGAACTGGTGGGGGGTGCAGTGCGCCGCACGCTCCTGGCAGCTGTGGACGACCGGCTCGATCTCCGACGGCATCGTGTGGAGCAACCAGCCGGCCTGGAGCCAGTTGGAGAGCACCTCCACGGCGTCGGCCGGCTACGACGAGTCGTGCGACGACAACTGGGTCGGCGTCACCGCCACCAGCTTCTTCCAGCGGGCGGCCAACGCCGGCGACACCCGCGCGGACATGGGCCTGCGCGCGACCGACGAGACCGACTCCACGGCCTTCAAGCAGTTCCGGTCCCGCAACTACTCCGGCACCACGAGCGTGCCGAAGGCCAGCGTCACGTACAACTCGTACCCGGCGGTGACCGCGAGGTCGACAGTGCCGGCCACCAGTTGCGTGACCGGCTCCGGTCGCCCCACCGTCAACACGGTGACCCCGCAGCTCAAGGCCACCGTCTCCGACGCGGAGGGGACCGCCATGACGGTCTCCTTCGAGTGGTGGGCGATGAACGCCGACACGCCGATCGGTTCGGCCGTCTATGCCAACGTCGCCAACGGGGCCACCGCCGCGGCCACGGTCCCGGCCGGCGCCTTCGCCGACGGCGGCATCTACCGCTGGCGGGTCAAGGCGTCCGACGGCGTGACGGGCAGCGACTCCTGGTCGTCGTTCTGCGAGATGCAGGTCTACACCACGGTTGCACCCGTGGCCGGCTGCGCCAACGGCACGGAGAGTGACTTCAACGGCGACGGCGTCGCCGATGTCGCGATCGCCGACCCCGAGGCCACGGCGAACAGCCAGATCCGCGCCGGGCAGGTGCACGTCAGCTACGGCGGCGGCTCGACCGTGCAGACCCTGCAGGAGGGCGTCGACAAGGTGCCCGGAGCGCCCGAGCCGGGTGACCGCTTCGGCACCTCGATCTCCTCGTACGACGCCAACAACGACGGCTGCACCGACCTCGCGGTGGGCGTCCCGTTCCAGGATGTCTCCGGCCTGCAGGACGCCGGCGTCGTGCTCGTCCTGCTCGGCTCGCCGGCAGGGCTGGCCAAGGGGCCGGCCTCGCTGACCTACCACCAGGACGTCGCGAACGTGCCGGACGCGGCCGAGGCCCACGACTGGTTCGGCTACGCGGTGGCCGGCAGCCAGACCGCCAGTGGCCAGCCGTACCTGGTCATCGGCGCGCCCGGTGAAGGCCTCGCGGCCCCGGTCACCGGCATCGTCCACTACATCCGGGGCAACGTGAACGTGGCGCTCAGCCAGGGCGCCGGCCTCCCCGGCGTGGCCGAGATCGACGACCGCACCGGCTACGCGGTGGCCGCGTCCAAGTACCACTGGGCCGTCAGTTCGCCGGGTGAGGCGATCGAGACCGAGGTGTTCGCCGGCACGGTGAACGTCCTCAGCCACGTGCTGACCGGAAGCCTGCCCACACCCGCCGCCGAGCTCAACCAGGGTTGGGTGGGTCGGAACGCCGCCGAGGCGAACGACAACTTCGGTAAGTCGATCGCCATCGCGCCCTATCGGCCGGTCGGTTCACCGCAGGGCACCCAGGATTCGCTCGTGGCTGTCGGCGTGCCGGGTGAGGACGACGAGGTGGCTCGGCCGGCCCGAACGTATGCGGACGTCGGCCAGGCAGAGGTCTACCACGTCACCGCCGCCAACACCTCTGAGCGGGTCGAGTTGATCACGTCCGAACCACTGACACCAACCCAGCTGAGCCCCGGCGACTACCTGGGCGAGAAGGTCGTGGTGGTCAACACGAACCCGGCGGTCGAGAGCACCAGTTCGACGATGTTCCTCGCGATAGGCATTCCGGGCAAGGACGGTTACGCCCCCACCGAGGACGGGTCCGGCAACACCACACGTGACTCCGGTCAGGTATGGGTTCTGCCCGCGGTGGACAGCTGGCCCCACGAGCCGGTGCGAATCTCGCGAAACGGGGTGAGCCCGCCGAGCTACCCGCGGCCGGCCGAGATCATCGGCACCTCGCTCGGGGCCACCTCGAAGCGGCTCCTGGTGGCGACCCCGTACGGCACCGACGCCGTCTACGGCTTCAGTTGGTCGAGCCTGGCCAGCGGGTCGGCGGCGTCCACCGAGACCTGGCAGCCCGGCGTGAACGGGTTCCCGGCCAACGTGAGCACGTTCGGGGCGGCGGTCAACTGATGAAGAACATGAATGTGCGCAGTTCAACGGGGGAGGACCTGACGGTGAGCCGTCGTACGAGAAAGCGGGGTCGGCTCTTCACGCTCGGCCTCACGGCCGGTCTCGCCGGCCTGCTGGCCGGGACCGCCTTCGTGGCCGCTCCCGAGCCGGCCCCACCGACCGCGCCGGTGGCCGCCCTCGAGACCGACCCGGTGCGCGACACCGAAGCCGAGGCACTTGTCGCGGCGGCGGACCTCAACCAGCCCGTCGAGGTGCTCGCGCAGCGCGGCGAGTATCGGGACGTCTTCGCCCAGCCGGACGGGACGCTCATCGCCAACGAGTACAACCAGGCGGTGCGGGTCATCCGGGGTGACACCTGGGTGCCGGCCAGCGCGGCGCTCGTGGCTCAGCCGGACGGGACGATCACCCCGTCCGCGGCGTTGGTCGACATGCGTCTGTCCGGCGGTGGCACCACGCCCCTCATGGTGGTCCAGCGCGACTTCCGGGTCATGACCCTCACCTGGCCCAACTCCCTGCCCACCCCGACCATCTCGGGAGACCAGGCCACCTACCCGGAGGTCTTCCCCGACGTCGACCTGGTGGCCAACGTTACGGTCGAAGGCTTCTCCCACGTCCTGGTGCTGAAGACCCCCGAGGCGGCGAACCTGCCCGAGCTGCGGGACCTCCGGCTGGGGGTGACCGGCGAAGGGCTCGACATCGAGGAGACCGCCGAAGGTGGCGTGGTCGCTCTCGATCCCGCCACCGGCAACCCCGTGATGGAGGCCGACGCCCCGACGATGTGGGACAGCGGCAACCAGGAGGGCGGCGGTGCGGCCCAACGCGGTGCCGCCGCGACCACCGAGCCCGCGGACCCGGACGACGCTTCGGCCCGGGGTCCCGGGGAGGACTCGCGGGTGGCGAAGGTCGGTCTCGACTACACCCAGGGCACGCTGCGCCTTGCCCCGGACGCCGCGATGCTCGCCAACCCGGACACCACCTACCCGGTGTACGTGGACCCGGTGTGGCAGAGCAGCACCAACAGCGCCTGGGCCATGGTCGACAGCGGATATCCGTCCGAGGAGTACTGGAAGTTCGACGCCAAGCGACACGAGCGGATCGGTCTCTGCCCGAGCTCCTGCAACAGCTCCAAGGTCAAGCGCATCTTCTACCAGTTGGCCACGCCGTACGCCGGCAAGACCATCCTGGAGGCCAAGTTCCGGGTGACCCTGCAGCACGTGTACAACACCACCGCCCACGCGGCGGCGCTCTACCTCATGCCCTCCGGGATCAAGTCCAGCACGAACTGGAGCAACCAGCCCGGCGGGTCGGGGTGGTCGGGTGCCACGCACCTGGCCAACAACTCGCCGACAAAGGTGCAGTCGTCGTGCACCGCGACGAACCAGAACACCGAGTGGGAGGCCAAGACCGCGGTCCAAACGGCGGTGAGCAAGGGCTGGAGCAGTGTCACGCTCGGCCTCCGGTCGGTCAGCGAGAGCGACTCCACGCACACGAAGCGGTTCTGCGACAACGGCGTGCTCTCCGTGCGCTACAACCGGGCGCCGGTGATCGCGAACGAGTCCGAGCTGACGATGTCGCCCGGCGGTGGCTGCGTGTACGGCTCGGCCGCGCCCTACTCGGACGTTCCGCCGCGGCTCAACGCCGTCCTGCGGGACCCGGACCACTCGTCCGCGCACACCGAGCAGGTCAAGGCCGAGTTCAAGGTCACCTGGACGCCGGCCGGTGGGAGCCTGCAGACCCGCAGCTACACCACACCGTTGAAGGCCAGCGGCTCGGTGTTCAGCTACTACGTGCCGTCCGACATCGCGCAGAACGTGCCGATCTCCTGGGAGGTCCGGGCGAGTGACGGTGTGAGTTGGGGGCCCTGGAGTTCCGACGGCGCGCGTAACGTCTGCCAGTTCTGGTACGACATCACCAGCCCGAGCGCTCCGGACGTGGACTCGCCGGAGTATCTGCCCGATGACGCGATCGACACGACGGCCGACTGTCTCGACGACGACCAGTGGCGCGGCTCCATCGGGGTCCAGGGCAGCTTCACCTTCGACTCGGCTGCCACCGACGTCGTGGAGTACCAGTACAACTTCAACGACAGCGCCACCGTGTCGGTCAAGCCGGCGACGAGCGGCGGCCCGGTGACGATCAAGTGGACGCCCGACAAGGAAGGGCCACGGCAGCTCTTCGTGAAGGCGATCGACGTGGCGAAACGATCCAGCACGATCGCCACCTGCACCTTCCGGGTGGGCAAGCGTCCACCGATCGCGCAGTGGCCACTGTCGGACATCGCCACCGCCAAGGTGGCGAGCGACCAACTCGGCTCCAACGATGCCAAGATCGGTAGTGGCGTCACGTTCGGCGCAGCGGGGTCGCTCGGCCCGTGGGACACCGCCGCCACCTTCGACGGCACGTCCAACGCGTACCTCGTCACCGAGAACTCGGTGGTGGGCACCACCCGCAGCTTCTCGCTCACCGGCTGGTTCCGGGTGGACGACCCCAACCGGCGCCAGGTGGCGGTCAGTCAGGACGCCACCGGCGAGCCGGGCTTCAGCCTGGGCGTCGACCAGGGCAGCTGGTTCTTCCGGATGCCGACGAACGATGTCATCAACCTGGGTGAGTGGAGGGTGAACGCGGGCCCGGCGACCACCGCCTGGACCTTCGTCACGGCTGTCTTCGACGGCACGAACAGCAAGATCTCCCTCCAGGTCGGTACGGGTGCCCCCGTGGTCAAGGACCGACGTTCGCTTGTCGAGTCCCGTGGGGCCCTCCAGTTCGGCCGCCAGACCTACAAGGGCGGGGGCTACTCCGACTTCTGGAAGGGCGCGATGGCGGACGTCTCCGTCTTCGACCGACCGGTCGTCAGCGAGGACACGGTCGGCCTGGAGAAGCACAAGCTCGACCGTAAGGGCTACTGGCAGCTGAGCACCGAGACCTCGGGATCGAGCCCGAACTACGACGCCGGCGGTGAGGCGCTCCGACTCGGAAAGCCGAGCACTCTCGTTCGGACCACCAATCCGTTCAACTCCATGCTGGGTGCGGGATACCTGCAGTTCACCGGCAAGGCCGGTGAGTACGCCGAGACGGCCACCCCGATCGTCGACCCGGCGGGAAGTTTCACCATCTCCGCTCGGGTGCGGTTCACCAGCAGCTCGCAGGGCCACGCGATGACGGCACTCTCCATCAAGGACGCCAGCAACAACAGCATCGTGACCCTTCGGGGCAACGTCGCGGGGCGTTGGGAGATGGCCGCTGCTGGTGTCGACCAGCCCGCCCAGTTCGACAATGCCACGTCCATAAACGGCAAGGGCGACCACGTCGCGCTCGTCTACAACGGGTACAGCCGTGAGCTGCTGTTCTATCTCAATGGCCGGCCCCTGGGCCTCCAGTTGGACAAGCCGTTGCCCACCCTCGGCAACGTCCAGATCGGCCGGTCCGTCGTGAACGGCGCCGAGAAGGACAACCTGTCCGGGGCGATCGACGACATCCGGATCTACAACGGCATCGCCGACAAGGTCAAGGTCGATCGGCTCAGCATTCCCGCCGAGCAGCCCAACCTCTGACACCACAAGCGTTGGGGCCGTCCTTGCGAGGGCGGCCCCGATGCCTCATGCCTTCTGTCCGACAACCCTGGGGAGGGTGGATGTTCTCCCGACTACTGGGCACGTCCGGCGCGGTGCGGCGCCGGGCAGTGCGACAGGTGTCCTGGGCGATGACCATCGTGATGTGCGCGAGCGCCATCCAGGTCGTCAACGCCCCCGCATCGGCTGCCGCCGAGCGCAAACGTCCGACGGCAACCGACGTCGGCAAGACCGTTCCGAACCGTCCGCCGCTCGGCGTGAAGCCGCGTAAGGCCAACCCGGCCGCGGCGCCCGCCACGACCACGCCCGTCAAGGTCACCTGGCCGGCGGCGGGAGCCACCGAGATCGCGGTGCCCGCCCCGTCCGCCGGCACATCCGAGCAGGCCGGCACGCGTACCGCTGCTGGGTCGACGGCACGCGGCCCGGCCGCGACCGGCAAGGCCGGCGGCCTCGCGGTCTCGGTGTCGGCCGCTGCCAACCCGGCGAAGAAGGCCGGCACGTCGCCGGCTTCCGCACCGGCGAAGGTACGCGTCGAGGTGCTCGACCGCGCGGCCTCCGAGCGGGCTCGGGTCGACGGCCCGCTGGTACGGGTGAATCGCGCCGACGGCCAGCAGGGTGCCGGCGACATCCAGCTCGGCGTCGGCTACGACGGCCTGACCGGTGCTTTCGGCGGCGACTTCGGGTCGCGCCTGAAGCTGGTGAGGCTGCCGGACTGTGCGTTGACCACCCCGGAGAAGACCGGCTGCGCGCCGGAACCGGTGCCGACCGTCAACGACGGCGAGTCGCGCACGGTCTTCGCCACGGTGAGCGCGGCCGCGACGGGCGCGACCTTCGCGTTGGCCGCGAGCGAGTCCTCCTCGCAGGGCGACTACGGGGCGACGAAGCTCGCCCCGTCGTCGAAGTGGTCGGTGGCGCCGTCCACCGGCGGATTCTCCTGGAGCTACCCGCTGCGGACGCCCCCGGTTCCCGGTGGCGGCGCTCCGGGCATCACCCTCGCGTACTCGTCGCAGTCGGTCGACGGCCGCACCGCCACGACGAACAACCAGGGCTCCTGGTTGGGTGAGGGCTTCAACTACGAGCCCGGGCACATCGAGCGTCGGTACAAGTCCTGCGCCGAGGACGGCCAGGACCAGTACGCCGACCAGTGCTGGGCGTACGACAACGCCACCATCCTGCTCAACGGCAAGTCCACCGAGCTGGTCAAGAGCGGCGACACCTGGAGGTTCGCCACCGATGACGGCTCGAAGGTGGAGCGGTCCACCGGTGCCGACAACGGCGACGACGACGGTGAGTACTGGAAGGTCACCACGACCGACGGCACGCAGTACTTCTTCGGCCTGAACAAGCTGCCGGGCTGGACCGCCAACAAGGAGGTCACCGGGTCGACCTGGACGTTGCCGGTCTACGGTGACGACGCCAAGGAACCGTGCAACAGCCCGACGGGCGGCTTCACGGCCTCGTACTGCAACCAGGCGTGGCGGTGGAGCCTCGACTACGTCAAGGACCGCTACGGCAACGTCAGCTCGTACTACTACACGCCCGAGACGAACTACTACGCCCGAGGCAAGCGCACCGACGTCAACGGGGTGCCCTACCACCGCGGCGGCTACCTCAAGCGGATCGACTACGGCCAGCGGGACAACGCGGTCTACACCACTAACGCTCCGGCCCGGGTGCGGTTCGACGTCAAGGAGCGGTGCCTGGCGACCGGCTCCGTCGACTGCGACCCGCAGGACCTGAACACGACCACCGCGCCGTACTGGCCGGACGTGCCCTTCGACCGCAACTGCAACAAAGACACCAAGTGCAAGCTGGACCAGATCACCCCGACCTTCTGGACCCGGGCCCGGCTGACCGACATCACCACCGAGATCCGTGAGGGCAGCGGCTGGGCCCCCGTCGACACCTGGAAGCTCGACCACCAGCTCCTCGACAACGGTGACGCCTCCCGCACACTCTGGCTGCACAAGATCACCCACACCGGCCTGTACGGCACCGACATCGCCATGCCGTCGGTGGAACTGGGCAATCTCCAGCTGCCGAACCGGGTCGACCGGGACAACGACAACATCGGCCCGCTGGTGCGGCCCCGTCTCGCGACCGTCTGGACGGACACCGGTGGCCAGATCGACGTCAACTACGCGGACCCCGACTGCACCAAGAGCACGCTGCCGACCGAGGGCAACAGCACGCAGCGCTGCTACCCGGTCAAGTGGAACCCGTACGGCAGTGGCGACCCGATCACCGACTGGTTCTTCAAGTACGTGGTCTCCGCGGTCGTCGAGACCGACCGCACCGGTGGCGCACCGGACATGGTCACCAAGTACGACTACAAGGACGGCGCCGCCTGGCGGAAGGCCGAACCCGACGGGATCTCCGACCCGAAGGACCTGACCTGGAGCGAGTGGCGGGGCTACGGCAAGGTCATCGTCACCGTCGGCAACGGCCAGACCCAGACCACAAAGACCGAGTACCGCTATCTGCGCGGCATGCACGGCGACAAGATCCCCGACAGCACCGACACCCGGGACGTCCGGGTGGAGGACTCCGCCGGCGTCAAGCACATCGACTACGACGAGTTCTCCGGCCACCAGTTGGAGAGCACCGTCTACGACGGCGCCTCCGTGGTCAGCCGCAGCATCGCCACCCCGTGGCGGCACAACACCGCCACCGAGTCGCACACCTGGGGCGCCAAGAAGGCCTGGTTCACCAACACCTCGGTGACCCAGAACTTCGTCGCGCTCGCCGCCGGCGGCTGGCGGCAGACCAAGAACATCTCGTCCTTCGAGACGACTTTTGGTCGGGTCACCACGACCGAGAACCTCGGCGACGTCGATGTCACGGGTGACGAGGCGTGCAACACCACCACCTACGCCGACAACTCCAGCCTCCACCTGTACAGCCTGGTGGCGCGGACCGAGTCGTTGTCGGTGGCCTGTGGCACCTCGCCGGTGGACCGGAAGACCCAGGTCATCTCCGACACCCGGACCCTCTACGACGGCAAGGCCTTCGGGGTGGCGCCGACGCTGGGCAACCCCACGTCCTCGGAACGGCTGGAGAGCCACAACGGCACCACGCCGACCTACATCACGGCCGCGTCGGGGACCTTCGACGCGTACGGTCGACCGCTCACCGCGACCGACGCGTTGGGCAACACCACGACCACCGCGTACACCGAGACGAACGGTCTCACCACGAAGGTGGACGAGACCAGCCCGCTCGGTCACGTCACCACCACCGAGTACGCCCCGGCCTGGGGCAGCCCGATCAAGCAGACCGACCCGAACAAGCTGGTCAGCCTGTTGGAGTACGACGCGCTCGGTCGAATGGTCAAGGTGTGGATGCCGGACCGTACCGGCGCGACGGGGCTGAGCCCGAGCCTCAAGTACAGCTACCTGATCCGCACCGACAAGCCGGTCGCGGTCAAGACCGAGAAGCGGCAGAACGACGGTTCGTACAGCGTCGAGTACAAGCTGCACGACGGTCTGCTGCGGCCGCGCCAGGTGCAGACCGAGGGGCCGAACGGCACCCGGATGATCGCGGACACCTTCTACACCGCGACCGGAAATCTGGACAAGACGTACGCGACCTACAACGCGGCCGGTGCTCCGACCGACGCCATCTTCCCTGCCCGTAACGGCGAGGTCGACGGTCAGACGCTCTATGTCTACGACGGGGCCGACCGGGTCAAGGCGGAGATCTTCGCGGTAGCGGGCAACGAGAAGTGGCGCACCAGCACCACGTACGGCGGCGACCGGGTGTCGGTCGACCCGCCGGAGGGTGGCACCCCCACCACGACGATCTCCAACGCCATCGGCCAGAAGACCCAGTTGCTCCAGTACAAGGGCGCCGGGCCGTCGGGGGCCTTCGACAAGACGGACTACACCTACAACCGCTCCGGCCAGCTCGCGTCGGTCACCGATCCCGCCGGCAACGTCTGGAAGCACGAGTACGACCAGCTCGGCCGCAAGGTCAAGTCGATCGACCCGGATGCGGGCACGTCGACGATGACCTACGACAAGCTGGACCGCCTGACCAGCACCACGAATGGTGTGCAGCAGACGATCAGCACCACGTACGACGCGATCGGCCGGACGACCGCCACCTACAAGGGGACCGCCGAGACCGGCACGCTCCTCAGTAGCTGGATGTACGACATCCAGAAGCTCGGGACGCTGTCCATGACGAGCCGGTGGATCGACGGGGCCGAGTACGCCACGTACTACACCGGCTACGACGAGTTCTACCGGCCGCACAACACCGATTACCAGGTGCCCGAGCACGCCGGCACCGAACTCGCCGCGATGTACAGCTTCGCCACCGAGTACAACCTGGACGGCACCGTGCGAGCGACGGGCATGTCCGGCGGTGGAGGCCTGCCGATCGAGAGCATCGCCTACACGTACGACGGCATGGAACGGTTGATCGCGACCGAGGGCGACGTGCCGTACCTGCTCGACGTCGACTACTCGGCCACAAGTGAGGTCATCCAGACCGAGGCGAAGCTCGGCGCCAACAAGGTCTGGTCGACCTACGGGTACGAGCAGGGCTCCAAGCGCCTGACCAACCAGCGGTTGGACCGCAGCGGCGCGCCGGTCATCGACATCGACGCCCGCTACAGCTACGACGCTTCGGGCAACATCACCCAGATCGCCGACACTCCGTCGGGCACCCGGGACGTGCAGTGCTTCACCTACGACTACCTGCGCCGGATGGACCGGGCGTGGACGTCGGCGAGCACCGCCACCGACCCGTGCGCCGGAGGCCCGTCGACGACGGGCGTGGGTGGGGTGGCGCCGTACCACCACGCCTACACGTACGACGTGGTCGGCAACCGCAAGACCGAGTCGCAGTTCGCCGCCAACGGCACCTCGATCAAGGAGCGCGCCTACACCTACCCGGCCGCGGGCCAACCGCAGCCGCACACCCTGCGCTCGATGACCGAGACGACGTCGGCGGGGTCGAAGCTCCACGAGTACGGCTACGACACCGCGGGCAACACGACGCGGCGAACGAAGGTCGGCGAGGACCAG
The DNA here is from genome assembly GCF_043197345.1 of Micromonospora sp. NPDC049175. Lineage (NCBI taxonomy): Bacteria > Bacillati > Actinomycetota > Actinomycetes > Micromonosporales > Micromonosporaceae > Micromonospora > Micromonospora sp. NPDC049175. The sequence goes on from NZ_JBICSY010000002.1 coordinate 1,488,957, forward strand.
ACCCTGAAGTGGGACGCCGAGGGCAATCTGGAGTCCGTCACCGACGCCGGGGGCAAGAAGACCAGCTTCCTGTACGACGTCGACGGCTCCCGGATGCTTCGCAAGGAGCCGACGGCGACGACTCTCTACCTGCCGGGCATGGAGATCCGGCTCGACCACACCACAAAGGCGACCGACGGCACCCGCTACTACTCCCTGCCGGGCGGCGGCACGATCGTCCGAAAGATCAACGGCCTGCACTACGTCGCGTCGGACCACCACGGCACGGGCCAGGCGACGGTCGACGAGAACGGCGCCATCGTGCACCGGCGGACCACGCCGTTCGGTGAGGCCCGTGGCGGGTCCCCGGCACCGGGGCAATGGCCGACGGAGAAGGGTTTCGTCAACGGCAACCAGGACTCGACCACGGGCCTGGTGAACATCGGCGCCCGCGAGTACGACACGGTCACCGGTCGGTTCATCTCCGTCGACCCGATCATCGACATCGGCGACCCGCAGCAGATGCACGGGTACGCGTACGCCAACAACAACCCGATCTCGTTCTCCGACCCCGACGGTCTCAAGGCGTGCTCCGACGACGCCTGCGGTCCCGGTGCCGACTACGAGGACATGTACGGCAACTACCACGCCGTCAAGGGACACAACGACGGCTGTGGTGGGTGCTCGGGCGCGTACGACCCGGACGAGCCGACCAAGAACGCCTGGAACAACCCTCGGGCCAGCGACGAGGACCGCCGGGCGGCGGCGGCAGCCGCAGCCGAGAAGGAGCGCCAGGCACGGATCGCGCGAGCGAAGCAGAAGCTCCTGAACGCAGCCAAGGCTCTCGCCAAGATCATGATGGACGAGCTGGGCATCACTGACGCCCTGGACTGCTTCATGAAGGGAGACATGGGTGGCTGCCTCAACACCGCCATCAACGTCGCCACCTCGGCCGTCGGCGGAGCACTCGGCAAGCTAGCCGCGAGATACGGCGCTCCATGGAAGTGGAAGAAGTTCGCCAACCTCGCCACTAGGACCAAGGGCCTTCTCGGAGACCTGATAGGTGGAGTAAAGGACTTTTTCAAGGCAAAGAAATCTTGTAACAGCTTCGTCCCGGGCACTTTGGTGCTTATGGCGGATGGTTCACGGAAGTCGATCGACAAAATCAAAGTCGGCGATCGTGTGATGGCCTCTGACCCAGAAGAAGGGTCGACATCCTCAAGGACGGTTGTCGCAACCATCGTCGGGCAAGGTTCCAAGGACCTTGTAGAGATATCAGTCGGGAGGGGAGAGAGTGGCGCCTCAAGGGCCTCTGTTATCGCCACCGATGGCCACCTGTTCTGGTTGCCGAAAACCGCAAGGTGGGTGAAGGCGGAAGATCTGCGGCCGGGCGACTTACTGCAGTCAGCGGCCGGTAAGTGGATCACGGTTTCGGCGGTGAGGCAGTGGACGCAATCGGCCAAGGTTTACAACCTGACGGTTGACGACGTTCACACCTACTACGTCCACGTTAATTCGATGCCGGTTCTCGTCCACAACGAGACCTTGAACCCGGACATGCCGATCTACCGTTTCGGTGCAGGGCCGGAAACCACGGCTGGGCTTGCAGCAGACGCGGCCAAGGCTGAGGCTCATCCGTCGGGTAGGTTCCCTCATGGTGTGTCAACATCGAGCCACTTGCCTTCGAAGATCAAGGCGAGAGGCGACTATCGTGCGACGACCGTCGGGAAGTTGAACGATGCAGGGTTCGACGTCATGCAGACGGGAGAACGCAAAGCGCACCACACTGTTATCCTGCCCAAGCCCGTTACCGACGAGACGACGGACGCGCTCAATAATGTCTTCGGATCCTGCCCGTTATGATGGATGAATTTTTCGAACTCGCGCTGGTCGTGACAGACAAGTCAGGTGTTGTTTCGGAAAGATGCAACGCCATTTCACGGATGGCTGAGCTTGACCCAGTCAGGGCGAAAGAAATTCTAATTGGTGTCGCGTCAACCGGGGATGAGCCGGGCGATCTTCTGCGGCAAGCGGGAAAGTCGCTTGGGCTGCTCGCCGCTAAGGCGGGCTACTTATCCGAATGGGACCTGCGGGACGTGACAGAGAGTGCGTACGAGACGTACTGCGAATGGTTGACCTTGGAATGATTCGATAGTTGATTGGTGGTCGAGGGGCGGTGCGACCGAACTGCGGGTCGTATCGCCCCTCACCTCTTGAGCGAGGGGTGCCTCGCCATCGCCAAGTGCGAACGCCTCCTGGTGCCTTGGTCGCAAATCATGTCGTTCGGTAGGCACAAAAGAGGGTCGGATGTTCCGGAAAATCGAACACAACTGATAGCGAATTTCGACATCGATTCAACGATCGAAGAGCTTGCCATGTTGGTAGCGGCATCAGCATTGGGTGACCGCGGTTCAAGCCAGCGCGGCCGGAGCGCCGTTGCGGTGCTGTTAACGAGCTCGACGACGCCGTCGGCGAGGCGGAGCGCTTTCTCGGCTTCTACGAAACGACGCTCTCGGAGCGAGGGATCCGGCGCCCGTACTGAGGCGGCGGCCACCGGCGGCAGAGACGTCGAAGACCATCGCCGGTCGGCCCAACACGGCGGCGAGTGGCACCTCGCCGTCGTCGAACTACGAAGGCGCACCTCAGCAGTGCGGAGCGAGGGCCTGGCAATTGAGCACAACTGATGGAAAGCTTCGATCTTGACTCGACAGTCGAAGAGCTTGCTCTTTCTGTCGAGTCGCTTCCGATGCGCTCGAAGGCAGCCCTGTTCGGGGCATGTGCCGAGGTGTTGGCCCCCTGCTGAACGAGGTCGTGCGGCGGACGTCGGGTAGATGGACCTTTCCTTCGGCTCGGAGAGCCCTCGATCTGGTGTCGGGGTTCGTCGAGGGCGAGCCCTCCCGGGGCGATCACCGTGAGCTCCGGCAGCGCATCCTTGCGGCTGGGCCGAATGGGCACGAACTCGATTCACCCTGGAGCCCCTACGCGCAGGAGGCGCTCACCTGTGTCGACGCCGCGTTGGTTGCGGCATCAACACTGGGCGACCCCGATTTCAAACCGATCTGGATTCAGTAGGTGATCAACCCACTGGTGGTTGCGCTGGACGTCCAGGAGGAGGCTGAGGTTATCCGGCCGACGGTCCTGGGATAGGCGCGGTGAGGAGAGCGCGGGTGGCGGGCACAACGCGAGGGGCGTGACCATCTGGTCACGCCCCTCGTTGTCGGTTGGGTTACTGCTCAGGAACGGGAGCAGGACGTCCCGTTGAGCGAGAAGCTGGTCGGGGACGAGTACGACCCGCTCAGCGTGCCCTGGTAGCCGAAGCTGGCCGTGCCACCCGGTGCGATGGACCCGTTGTGGCTGATGTTGCGGGCGGTCACCGCGGACCCGCTCTGGCTCACCGTGGCGTTCCAGGCGTTGGTGACCTGCTGCCCGCCGGGCAGGCTGTAGTTAAGCGTCCAACCGTTGATCGCGCTGGATCCGGTGTTGCTGATCTGCACGTCGGCCGTGAAGCCGTTGTTCCACGCGTTCGCCGTGTACTTCACCGCGCACCTGGCGCCACCGCCCGGCGGCGGGGTCGTCGGGTTGGTCGGCGGCTGGCCGCCACCGTTGACGTTCGCCGAGAACGAGGTCACCGCGAGACCGACGCCGCCCTGCCACGGCTCGAAGCCGGCCTGGATGCTGGTCAGGTACCAGGAGTTGCTGATCGCGCCCCGGTTGCGGGTGTCGTTGATGAAGTCCAGCACGCTGAAGTTCAGGCTGGAGACCGCCGACGACGCGACGTAGGAGATGACGTTGTTGGAGCCGTTGCTGCCCCGCCAGACCTCCCAGTTGCGGCCGGCCAGGTTCGTGTTCCCGACGACCGAGCCGATGGGCTGGATCGGACCCTGCCGGTTGAGCCAGATCATGATCTCCATCTGGTTCACCCCGTCCCGCTTGGGCGACGGGTCCAGCCAGATGTCGTACGAGGCGTTGTAGGTCGCCCCGCTGACGTAGCGGTAGGAGATGCTGCTGGTGGCGCTGCTGATCTGGCTCACCTGGATCGGCAGGTTCGTGCCGGGGGAGCAGTTGGTGTAGTGACAACCGAAGAAGATCGAGGGGTACGCCGTGGGCGCGCCGTTGGTCGGGCTGCTCCCGTTGAGGGTGGTGATCTCGAAGCCGTTGCTGGTGGCGTTGATGCACTGCTGGGCGGTGGTGCCCCAGCGGTTGTTCTGCACCACGTACCGACCCTGGATGACCGTCGAGCCGTACTGTTCGCAGATCTGGGTGTCGGCGGATGCGCTGCCGCCGAAGGCCACCGCTACCAGCGAGCCGGCGAGCAGCACACTGGCGGCGGCCAGGGCCCGAAGTTGACGTTTCATGACGCTCCTTGACTCGGCGCATGCCGGGCGCCGCATGTGGTGGGGTGGTGCGGGAGCGCTCCCACGCTCAACGACACATTTACATGCCTGAAACTGCTGCGCAACCGTACGCGCCAAACTGATGAATCGGGCGGATTGCCGGGCACCCACCGGACGGCTGTCGACTGCCGACCAGCCAAGGGGTACGGGCGCACCGAGGAGTGGAGCCGGGCGACCGATCGGGCCTGGCGTGCACCGATCGCTCCGAGTAGCGTGTTGCCTCCAACGCGTTCCGCTCCCCCTCCGGAGGCGTACACCACAATGGGTGGCTCCCCCCTGCGCATCCTCGTCGTCGGCGCGGGCATCGCCGGCCTGGCCGTGGCCCGGGCGCTGCGCCTCGCGGGCTTCCGGCCCGACGTCACGGACAAACTGCCACCGGGGGAGTCCACCGAAGCCGGCCTCTACCTGCCCGGCAACGCCGCCCGCGCGCTGCACCGGCTCGATCTGCACCACCCGGTCCGCCCGCTCGGGCAGGTGATCCACCGGCAGCGGTTCTTCGACGCCACCGGCGCGCGACTCTGCGAGGTCGACCTCGACACCCTCTGGGCCGGCGTCGGCGAATGCCGGGCCCTGCCCCGGGCCGACCTGCACCGGGTGCTGCTCAGCGGCGCCGGCGGCGCCGTCCGGCACGGTGCCGAGGTCCGCACCCTGGAGCTGCTGCCGGGCGCGGTCGGGGTCACCTTCACCGACGGCACCACCACCGAGTACGACCTGGTCATCGGCGCCGACGGGCCACGCTCCTCGGTCCGCGCGCTGGCCGCGCTGGGCGGCCCGCCCCGCCCGGTCGGTCAGGTGGTCTACCGGGCCGTGCTGCGCGACGGGCCACCCGTCACCGAGTGGACCGCCCTGCTCGGCCAGCGCTCCGGGTTCCTGATGGTGCCGATGGGCGCCGGGCGGCTGCACCTCTACGCCGACGAGGCCGGCACGGAGGCGCCCGCCGACCCGCTGCGCCGCCTGCGCGAGCTCTTCGCCGACTACCGGGGCCCGGTGCCGGAGGTGCTGGCGGCACTCGACGGGGTGCACGTCGGGATCACCGACGAGGTGGAGTTGGGCCGCTGGTACCGGGGGCGGGTGCTCCTGGTCGGCGACGCCGCGCACGCCACCGCGCCCACGCTCTCCCAGGGGGCGGCCATGGCACTTGAAGACGCGGTGGTGCTTGCGGAATCGTTGCGCGCCGCCGGGAGCGTGGAGGCAGCCCTGGTGGCGTACGAGAGTCGTCGCCGTCCGCGTACCCGATGGGTGCGGGACCGGACCCGGGACCGCAACCGGACCAGGGACGTCCCGCCGGCGCTGCGCGACCCGCTGCTGCGCGGGCGCGGCGGCCGGATCTTCGGGGAGCACTACCGGTTACTGCTCGGCCCGCTGTAGGCCCGTAGTAGATCGTGTCACGCCACCCCACGCGGCGCTGCGACCTGCCGGGGACTATCCTCCTTGCGGATGACGGCCCGCCGATAAACAGCGTGTGCCGAGCGGGACAACCGAGAACCGGAGGCCACTCGTGACCACCGTCGCACCCAAGCCGGTCGTGACCCGGCCCTGGCCGGTCCGGGAGCCGGTCAAGGGGTCGGCCATCGCGCGGCTGCTGCGAACCACGGACGCGAAGCAAATCGGGATCATGTACATGGTCACCGCGTTCGCGTTCTTCATGATCGGTGGCCTGATGGCCCTGATCATGCGTGCTGAGCTGGCCCGACCCGGGCTGCAGATCCTGTCGCCGGAGCAGTACAACCAGCTCTTCACGATGCACGGCACGATCATGTTGCTGTTCTTCGCGACGCCGATCGTGTTCGCCTTCGCGAACTACATCGTGCCGATCCAGATCGGCGCGCCCGACGTCTCCTTCCCCCGCCTGAACAGCTTCGCCTACTGGCTGTACCTGTTCGGCGGCACGATCGCGACCGCCGGTTTCCTCACCCCGGGTGGCGCCGCCGACTTCGGCTGGTTCGCGTACGCGCCGCTGAGCAGCGTCGAGCACTCGCCCGGCGTCGGCGCCAACATGTGGATCATGGGTCTGGCCATCTCCGGTCTGGGCACCATCCTCGGCGCGGTGAACATGATCACCACGGTGCTCACCCTGCGTGCGCCCGGCATGACCATGTTCCGGATGCCGATCTTCACGTGGAACATCCTGGTCACCAGCCTTCTGGTGATCCTGGTCTTCCCGCTGCTGGCCGCCGCGCTCTTCGCGCTCGCCGCGGACCGCATCCTCGGCGCCCACGTGTACGACCCCGCCACCGGTGGGCCGATGCTCTGGCAGCACCTGTTCTGGTTCTTCGGGCACCCCGAGGTCTACATCGTGGCGCTGCCGTTCTTCGGCATCATCAGCGAGATCATCCCGGTCTTCTCCCGCAAGCCGATCTTCGGCTACAAGGGCCTGGTCGCCGCGACCATCTCCATCGCCGCGCTCTCCATGAGCGTCTGGGCGCACCACATGTTCGCCACCGGCCAGGTGCTGCTGCCGTTCTTCAGCTTCCTGAGCTACCTGATCGCCGTGCCGACCGGTATGAAGTTCTTCAACTGGATCGGCACCATGTGGCGGGGGCAGGTCAGCTTCGAGACGCCCATGCTCTGGGCGATCGGCTTCCTGGTCACGTTCCTCTTCGGTGGTCTCACCGGTGTGCTGCTGGCCAGCCCGCCGATCGACTTCCACGTGTCGGACTCGTACTTCGTGGTGGCGCACTTCCACTACGTGCTCTTCGGCACGATCGTGTTCGCGGTCTTCGCCGGCATCTACTTCTGGTTCCCGAAGATGTTCGGCCGGATGCTCGACGAGCGCCTGGGCAAGGTGCACTTCTGGCTCACCATGATCGGTTTCCACACCACGTTCCTGGTGCAGCACTGGCTCGGCAACGAGGGCATGCCCCGCCGCTACGCCGACTATCTGCCCAGCGACGGCTTCACCACGCTGAACACGATCTCCACGATCGGCGCGTTCGTCACCGGTATCTCCACGCTGCCGTTCATCTACAACTGCTGGAAGTCGTACAAGACCGGCCCGGTGGTCGAGGTCAACGACCCCTGGGGTCACGGCAACTCGCTGGAGTGGGCGACCAGCAGCCCGCCGCCGCTGCGTAACTTCGACCGGATGCCCCGCATCCGTTCCGAGCGCCCCGCGTTCGACGCGAAGTTCCCGGAGCTGGCTGCCGGCCAGACCCTTGCCGGCCCGCCGGAGGGTGGCTCGAAGCCGCTCACCAGCGAGTCGGACGGCGGCGCCAGCTACCGCGAGGACACCGCAAGCGACATCGACAGGCACTAAGGCTCAAACCGAGCTGTACGACGGGCGCCGCCCTCCGGGACACCGGGAGCGGCGCCCGTCGCCATGTCCGCCCCGCCCCGCCCCGCCCCGCCCCGCCCCGCCCCGCGCCGCCCCGCGCCGCCCCGCGCCGCCCCGCGCCGCCCCGCGCCGCCCCGCGCCGCCCCGCGCCGCCCCGCGCCGCCCCGCGCCGCCCCGCGCCCCGCCCCGCCGGCCCCGCGATCTTGCACTTTCTGTCGCCGAATCACGGCGTATGCACCTTTCGCCGGGACAGAAACTGCAAGATCGCGGGGCCGGGGCCGGGGCTGGGGCTGGGGCTGGGGTTGGGGTTGGGGCTGGGGTTGGGCGGCGCGGGCCGGGGCGCGGGGCGGGGCGGGGGTGGGGCGTGGTGGGGGTGGAACGGGGCCGGAGCATGACCTGTTCGCCGTCGGCGTCAGGTTGACCTGCTACCTCGCGGGCACGGCCTCCGCGCGCCCCCTGCCGCGAGTGGGTGGGGCGGCAGGGGGGGTGTTCGTCAGCGGCTGGCGGCGGTGAGGCTGGCCTCGTTCGGCTGCGCGGGGGTGGCCGCGTCGTCGGTGTGGCGGCGACCGCGCAGCTCGATCATGAGCACGACAAGTGTGACAAGTGCGCCGAGGGCGCCGGTGACCACGAAGCCCCAGAGTGGCGCGCTGGCGTCGATGACCGCACCGGCGAGCGGCGCGCCGATCGCGATGCCGACGGTGACGGCGGAACCGTGCAGGCCCATCGCCTCACCGCGTACCTCGGCCGGAACCAGGCGGCTGACCGCGTCCGAGCCGGCCGCGATCGTCGGCGCGCAGAGCGCGCCGGCGGGGATCAGCGCCAGGCACAGCAGCCACCAGTGCGCACCGCCCAGCCCGACCGGGATTGTGCACAGGGCGAGGGCGGCGGTCAGGGTCAGCGGCGAGAACGAACGGTGGACGGCCCCGTAGGCGAAGCCGCCGACCAGCGAGGCGACCGCCCAGATGGCCAGCACCGCGCCGGTCCAGCCGACCTCGCCGCTGGCCCGTAGGACGGCGACCACCGCCACGTCGGTGCCGCCGAGCACAAGGGTCGCGGCGGCGCTGAGCGCCAGCACGGCGAGCAGCCGAGGGGTCAGCCACTCCCGGCGAGGCGTCCGGCGCTGCGGGCCGGTGGCCTCGGCGGCGCCACGGATCGGTGGGTTGACCAGCCACAGGGCGATCCCGGCGGCGACGATGCCGCCGCCGACCAGGTACATGGTGGTCTGTGCGGAGATCGCGGTGACCAGTGCCACAGCCAACGCCGGGCCGATCATGAAGGACAGCTCCACCGACATCGAGTCCAGCGCGTACGCGGGGCGACGTTGGTCCTCCGGGGCCAGCGCCGCGATCGACTGACGGACCACGGAGAAGATGGGCAGGGCCAGGGAGCCGGCCACGAAGGCGGCCGGCAGCAGCAGGGGGTACGGCAGTCCGGGCGCGGTGGACCAGAAGATCGCCTCGGCGATGGCGGTGAGCACCAGGACCGGGCGCAGGCCACGCCGGTCCACCAGTCGGCCCAGTAGCGGCCCACCGATAGCCGCTCCCACGGTCACGGCCGCGCCCACCAGGCCGGCGGCCCCGTAGCCTCGATCGAGGTCGAGCACCACGTGGAAGGTGAGCGTCACCCCGGTCGCGGTGAGCGGGATGCGGGCAAGGACGGCGACCAGCAGGAGCGACCGCAGGCCGGGCAGAGCGAGCGCCTGCCGGTAAGGCTTCATGTTCACGTGGGTCCGTACCTCCGGCGACATCCTCGACCGGCGGCGTCCCGATGGCCAACCAATTACGGTCTTATGCGGCCCTGATCACAGGCTGCCCGTGCAGGGTCACCCCGGCGCCGTCCATGGCACGCAGCGCCACGTCGGTGGTCGCCGGAGCGACGGCGGCGGTCAGTTCGAGCAGGACGGTGGTGGCGAACCCCTCCCGGGCGGCGTCCAGCGCGGTAGCCCGGATGCAGTGGTCGGTGGCGATGCCGACCACATCCACCCGGTCCACGTCGTGCCGGCGCAGCCAGTCGGCCAGGCACTCGCCGTCGTCGGCGTGCCCCTCGAACCCGGAGTACGCCGCCGCGTGCTCGCCCTTGTGGAAGATCGCCTCGACGCGGCCGGTGTCCAACTCGGGGTGGAACTCCGACCCGCTGGTGCCGACCACGCAGTGCCTCGGCCAGGACTCCACGAAATCCGGCGGATCGCCGAAGTGCGCACCCGGGTCGACGTGGTAGTCCTTGGTGGCGACCACGTGCGACCAGCGGTCTGGCTCGGCGGCGAGCAGCCGGGAGATGCCGGCGGCCACCCCCGCGCCGCCCTCGACGGCCAGCGAGCCACCCTCGCAGAAGTCGTTCTGCACGTCCACGATGATCAGAGCGTTGGCCATTCGAGTCCCTCTCCTCACGGTCGGTCTGCGGCGGCGGTGCTCGACGAACTCAGTCGGCGGGTACGACGGAGACGGGCACCGCCGGGTCGCCGGCCGAGAGCTTCAGCCCCTCCCACGGGATGGAGATCAGGCACTCGCGCAGGTGCTCTCGCGACTCGTCGAGGGTGGGCAGCCACACCGGCTCACCGGCGACCACGTACGAGTGTTGGAGCATGCGGTCGTTGGGCTGCCGGTCCGGTACGCCCTGCGGCACGATGATCTCCTCGGTGGCGGTGCCGGTCGGCTTGTGCCGGCGGACCGCGACCTTCCGGCCGCCGATTGTCGCCTTGTGCTCGGAGCGCTTCACCACCGGCCGCCCCTCGACCTCCACCAGCTTGTAGACCAGCCCGGCGGTCGGCGCACCGGAGCCGGTGACCACGGCCGTGCCGGCGCCGTACATGTCCACCGGTTCGGCGGCCAGCGCGGCGATCGAGTACTCGTCCAGGTCGCCGGAAACGATGATCTTGGTTTCGGTGGCGCCCAACGAGTCGAGCAGCTCCCGGGACTGCTGGGCGATCACCGCCAGGTCGCCCGAGTCGATCCGTACCGCCCGCAGTTCCGGACCGGCCACCGCGATCGCGTTGCGGATGCCCTGGCTGATGTCGTAGGTGTCGACGAGCAGCGTCGTGTCCTTGCCCAGCGTGGCGACCTGCGAGGCGAACGCCGCCCGCTCGTCGTCGTGCAACAGCGTGAAGGCGTGCGCGGCCGTGCCCGCCGTCGGGATGCCGTAGCGCGCGCCGGCGGCGAGGTTCGACGTGAACCGGAAGCCGGCCAGGTACGCGGCCCGCGCCGCGGCCACCGCCGCCTCCTCGTGGGCTCGACGCGACCCCATCTCGATGAGCGCTCGACCCCGCGCCGCCGTGACCATCCGTGCCGCCGCCGCGGCCACCGCGCAGTCGTGGTTGAGCACCGAGAGCGCCACCGTCTCCAGCACCACACACTCGGCGAAACCGCCGGAGACGGTGAGGATCGGTGAACCGGGGAAGAACAGCTCGCCCTCGGCGTACCCGTCGATGTCGCCGGTGAAGCGGTAGTCGGTGAGCCAGGCCGCGGCCGCGTCGTCGACCACGCCGGTCCGCCGGAGGAAGTCGACCTCGGTGGGGTCGAACCGGAAGTCGCGGATCAGGTCGATCAGTCGGGCCGTGCCGGCGACGACGCCATAGCGGCGGCCGCTCGGCAGCCGGCGGCTGAACACCTCGAAGACACACCTGCGGTCGGCGGTGCCGTCCTTCAGTGCCGCGCTGACCATTGTCAGCTCGTAGTGGTCGGTCAGCAGCGCGGGGCGGTTGATGCTCACCGCCCCAGCCTAAGGTTCAGTCCGTGTCGCCGTCGTCGTGGCCCGGGATCGCCCGTAGCGCGGCCCACAGCTCGGCCCGTCCGGTCACGCCGAGCTTGCTGTAGATCCGCTGAAGGTGATTCTCGACCGTGCGCGCCGAGAGGTAGAGCCGTTCCGCGATGGCCCGGCTCGGCGCGCCGTGCGCCGCGAGCCGGGCGACCTGCCACTCCCGCTCGGTCAACACCGGCGCGCCCGCGTGCAGCGCCGGCGTCCGGATCAGGTCACAGCGCCCGAGCAGCCCGGCCAGTCGTTCCCGAGCGCCGTTGGTCGCCGTCGAGTGCTGCCGGCGCAACCGCTGCACCGCCTGGGAGGTGGCCTCGGCGGCGTACACGGTCAACTCCAGCGCAGCGTAGTCGTCGGCGACCGCGAGCAGATCCGTGGTGGAGTCGGTCACCGCCGCACGGGCGTGCCGGGCCAGCAGCGGCGGGAGCACCCCGTCGACCCGCTCGGAGAGCTCGGCCAGGCGCTGCGCCACCGTGCGTCGACCACCGTCGGAGCAGGTGGGCCCGACCGGCATGCCAGCCTGATCCAGCCGGACGAGATCGTGCAGGACGTGCACCTCGTGCCCGGCAAAGCCGTCCGAACGCAGCCGGTCCACCAGGTCGGCGAGGTGCTTGACCGCACCCGGCAGGTCGCCCGACGCGGCGAGCGTGGCGCCCCGGGCCTGCTCCAACCACGGGTAGAGCACCGCCATGCCCGGTGCGTGGGTGCGGTCGGCTTCGGCCATCGCCGCGGCGGCCTGGGCGGCGTCACCGCGCAGCGCGGCCGACTGGGCTCGCTCGGCCTGGGCCAGACCGGCGTAGACCCGGCTGGTGGCCAACACCGCGCAGGCGCCCAGCGAGGCGCGGGTGGCGGCGTCGCTCTGCCCGCGCAACCGGGCCGCGTACGCCTGCAGGATGGCCAGGTAGCCGGTGCCGAGCCGGAAGTCGCCGGCATCAGCGAGGTCGGCGAACTCGTCGGCCACTATCGCGTCGATCCCGGCGAGGTCCCCGGTCAGCATGAGCCGGGTGCCCCGGGCCAGCTCCAGGGCCAGTTGCAGGTACGGCATGTCGGTGCGCCAGTTGGCGACGGCGGAGTGCACCTGGGCGATCGCCGTACCGCTGCGGGCCAGTTGGCCCTGCGCGGCCTGGACGTACGCGATGGTGCAGCGGGCCAACTCGCGGGCCGCGACGCCGGCCGCCGGCCGGTCCAGCACCTGTTGACTGAGCCGTACGGCGGTGGTCGTGTCCATCCGGTGCAGGCGCATGATCGCCTCGAAGGCGTGCACCCGGGACCGGTCCGCGGAGTCGCTGAGCTGCTCGACGCGGCCGGCGATCTCCTCCACGGTGGACTGCTGGCTCAGCCCCCAGTAACTGACCATCCCGCGGACGGTCAGCCAGCGGCAGTATCGCCGTTCGTCGCCGGGCTCGGGCGTCACCGCGTCGAGGACGTCGATGGCCTCCTCGGGCCGGTCGGCGAACATCAGAATGGTGGCCAGCAGCTCCGCCGCGTCGGAACCCCCACCGGCGTGCAAAGCGGCCCGCGCCAGGCGCGTCGCCAGCGGCACGTCGTAGCGGGTGAACGCCTGGACCGCCGCGTCCACGAGCAGGGCCGGATCCTGTGCGGTGCCCGAGTCGAGGCGCCACACCGCGACCCGCAGCAGGTCGTCGCGACGGCGCTTGCCGACCTGTTCGAGAAGCTCGGCGAGGTGCGCCTGAAGTCGGCGGGTGCGGCTGACCGGGCAGCGACGGCGCATCACCTCGCCGTACAGCGGGTGGGCCAGCCGGACGTTCGTCCGACGGTCGTTCTGGACCACGCTGATCAGCCCGCGTTCCTCGGCGGTCTCCACGTCCACCTGGTCGGCTGCCTGCCGGAGCAGGTGCAGGCCGAGTGGTTCGCCGAAGGCGACAAGCTCGACGACCGCGCGGACGCCGTCGGTGAGTTTGCCGACCCGGGTGTCGATCAGGTCGGTCAGGTTGGGCGCCAACTCCAGTCGCCCGGTCCACTTCCAGATCCCGTAGGTCCGTTTCAGCTCCGAGCTGCCGTTGGCGGCATGCACCAACTCCCGCAGCAGCAGCGGATTTCCGGCCGACAGTCGGCCCAGCCGGTCGGCGGAGTTGGCGTCGACCGGGCCGCCCAGGATCTCTGCCAGCAGGCCGGCGGTCTCCGCGTGCGGCATCGGGGTCAGCTCGACGTGCTCGACCAGGTCGTCGGTCCAGAGTGCGCGGATCGGCAGCGGGATCTGCTCGCCGTCGCGCAGGGTGCCGACCACAGTGGCGTTCTCCGCGCGGGCGACCAGGTGGACGAGTGCCGCCGAGGGTGGGTCGAGCAGATGGGCGTCGTCGATGGCGAGCACGATCCGTCGGCCCGCCGCCTGCTGTTGCAGCACGTTGAGGGCCCAGCGCAGGATGCCGGCGGGGGAGAGGCCCTGGGGCTGCTCGGCGGGAAGGACCTGGACCAGCCCGCCGAAGGGCAGGGCCGCGGTGGTGGCGCTTGCCGCGATGGACCAGATCGCGAAGCGTTCGGTGGGCAACGTGCTCACGCCTTCGCGCAGCAGTCGACTCTTGCCGATCCCGGCGCTGCCGCTGAAGAAGAGCCCACGACCAGCCTCGCCGGTCACCGCCGCCAGCAGGCGGTTGAGCTCATCGGTCCGGCCGACGAACTTCCATCGACTCATCCGCGCAGCATATCGACCGGAATCCGTCCGCGCCCGCACCGTCACTCAACGAAGTTGAGTAGTCGCACAATTACCGCTGAGTATCCGAGGTGTTCCACCTGGTTGCCGCCCCGCCCGTAGTCTTCCGGCATCCGGGTTTTTCGACCGGATTTCCCACCTGACCGGGCATCCGGTCACCTGCCACGGGAGGCCACCTGATGAAGCAGGGCCCTCTCCCCTCGGTCGACTCCTCGGATGACGTGGTCGGCCCGTCCGATCTGCCCAGCTGCGGTCCGCTGCCCTCCCGGCTCGGCGTGACCGGCCCGGGCCCGGAGGAGCCACTCGGCGTGGTCGCGGTAGGTCCGGCCGGCGCCGAACGACGCGCCGTGCTCGCCACGCTGCTCGGGCTCGACCCGGTCATGCTCACCGTGCCGTCGGGCAGCTGGTTGCTGGTGCGCAACGCCACGGTGCCCACCCGGGCGGCGTTCGTGCCCGGCTACCGCCAGCCCCACTCGTACGGCGCCGACCGGAACGCCGCCGGCCCGGCGTTGGCCCGTCCACCCCGGCGCGTCGAGCTGAGCGTGCCCGAGCCGCTGCTGCGGCACTTCACGCTCATCGACGTACCGGACACCGCGACGCTCGGCGTGCCCGGCAGGCAGGTGCTGCTCGACGCGGTGGGCCGGGCCGGCGCGCTGCTCTTCGTGATCGCCGCCGACCAGGCGTTCACGGCCGCCGAGTTGAACCTGCTCGCCGAGGTCGCCCCGACCCCGGTGGAGGTCGTCTTCGCGGTGACCCCTGGCGCGGCCGGGTGGGCACCGCTGGCCGACGGCGCGGCGACGACGGAGGACGCGGGGGCGTCCGTCTCGTCGGTCGGAGGTCGGGCGACCGAGATGGACGCGGCCGCGGTGACCGTGGCGGCGCACCGCGCGGCGCTGCTGGCCGCGGTGCCGGCGTTGGCCGACGCGCGGTGGTTCCCGGTCGACGCCCACTCCGCCGACTCCGCCGCCGACCTGCGGCGGGCGTTGGTGGGTTGGTCGTCGGAGGAGGGGTTGCGGCGGTCCAGCGTCGAGTCGCCGGTGCTGCCGGGGCAACACGACCGGGTGGCCGTGGCCGCCGATCCGGGTGGCTGGTCGGAGCAGCTCGACAGGCAGACCCGGACGTGTGCGCAACGGATCCGTCAGCACCTCGCACTGGAACTGGCGAACATCCACCTGCGGGCGGTCCAGGAGATCGTGTTCGGGGTCGGCTGCGCGGGCCTACCCGACCTCCTGGATCGGGAGATGGCGGCGCTGTCGCTGTTGGCCACCGCGCAGTGCGACCAGGCGGTGCGCGGCATCGTGACCGACGCCGCGACCCGGGTGCTCGGCGCGCCGCCGGTCGAAGGAGTGCGGCGGCGGATCGCCACCGCCGTGCGGTACGGCCTGGACGATGACCGGCCGGGCCACGAGCTGGACAAGGTTCTCTTGATCACCAGCACGGCCGGAGTGGCCGGGTTGACCGGCCCGGAGGCGATCGACG
Organism: Micromonospora sp. NPDC049175; assembly: GCF_043197345.1. Taxonomy (NCBI): domain Bacteria; kingdom Bacillati; phylum Actinomycetota; class Actinomycetes; order Micromonosporales; family Micromonosporaceae; genus Micromonospora; species Micromonospora sp. NPDC049175. Next base: position 1,504,501 of record NZ_JBICSY010000002.1, read on the forward strand.
CCCTCGCCACCTATCCGGCGGCGACTCGCGACGAGGTTCTTCCGCCGGTCGCGGTGGCGCTCTCCGGCGGCTGCTGGCAGCAGTGGCGTACGCCCGGCAGCGACGACCACAGCGCGGCGCGGGCCTGGTCCCAGCGCGCGGTGCGGGAGGTCGAGCTGGGGTTGTCCCGGGAGATATCCCGACGGTTCGAGGTGATCCGCCTCTCGCTGGGCGCGGTGCTCTCCGATGCAGTCGATCACGGCATTCTGCTGGCCTGAAGGCGTGCCCGCCCCCGGGTCCGGGTCCGCGCCGCGCCACGGGTCCGACGGCGCCGGGGGCGGGTCGGAGGCGTCCCGGGTGGGCGATCCGCGCCGGGCCGGCGTTCCGGTTCCTCGGTTCCGGGAAACCGGTGGCACGATGGGGGGCATGGCGGCTCCACAGGTTGCACCGGTCGAGACGCCGGACACTGACGAGGTGCCGGCGCCTGACCGGCAATGGGTGACGATCGTGTGGGACGACCCGGTCAATCTGATGACGTACGTGACCTGGGTCTTCCAGAAGCTTTTCGGCTACAGCCGGGAGAGGGCCGAGCAGCTGATGTTGGATGTGCACCACAAGGGCCGGGCCGTGGTCTCCACGGGTGTCCGGGAGCGGATGGAGCACGACGCGTCGCAGCTGCACGCGTACGGGCTGTGGGCGACGGTGGATCGGTCGTGAGCATGTTCCGTCGCCAGGCCGGCCGCTACGTCGCCACCTTCGCGGTCGACGAGGTGCGGGTGCTGCGCAAGGTTGCCTCCGAGGTGGTCGGCCTGCTCACCGACGGTTTCGACCACACCGACCCGGTCGTGGGTCGGCTCTTTCCGGCGGTCTACCCCCAGGACGCGCCGGGGACGGCCGAGTTCCGCCGGTACACCGAGGGCGATCTGAAGACCGCCAAGATCGATCAGGCCGGTGCGATCCTGGCCGCGCTGCCCGACGACGCCGGTGGCGAGGTGCGGCTCGACGCCGAGGCGGCCGAGGCGTGGCTGCGGGCGTTGAACGACGCCCGGCTCGCGATGGGCGTCCGTCTGGAGATCAAGGACGGCACGGATCTGGGCGAGGAGTTGGACGACGCGGTCGCCGAGGACGCGGGTTCCAGCAGGGTGTTCCAGCTTTCGGTCTACGCGTATCTCGGGTATCTGCAGGAGTCGCTGCTCAACGCCTTGATCGACTAGGCGTGACCGGCACCACTTCGGCCCACGCGCGTTAGGCGTTAGGCTGGTCCTCGTGCTGAGCATCGACCGGTCGATCATCGACGCGATCGTCGCCCACGCGCGCCGGGATCACCCCGACGAGGCGTGCGGCGTGGTCGCCGGTCCCGTCGGCAGCGACACCCCGACGCGGCACATCCCGATGGACAACGCGGCCCGGTCGATGACCTTCTACGAGTTCGACTCGATGGAGCATCTGCGCGTGTGGCGGGAGATGGACGACCGGGACGAGGAGCCCGTGGTCATCTACCACTCGCACACCGCCACCGAGGCGTACCCGTCGCGGACGGATGTCTCCTTCGCCGGTGAGCCGGGCGCGCACTACCTGCTCGTCTCGACCCGCGAACCCGACTCGGAGGAGATCCGCTCGTTCCGGATCGTCGACGGCGTGGTCGCCGAGGAGCCGGTCCGGGTCGTGGAGGCCGGGGTCGACCCGCATGCCGTCCAGTCCTACATGTTCGGGCAGAGCCCGGCGACTGTCGACTACGAGTGTTCCGGTCGCTGATCCGTCAGCGTTCGCACTCGTCTTGTCCCGTCACCGCAGGCACACCCGATCGAGGAGTTCCCCATCATGGCCATTGAGGTTCGCATCCCCACCATCCTGCGCAGCTACACCGGCGGCGCCAAGGTCGTCGACGGCGCCGGCGACACCCTCGCCGATCTGCTCACCGACCTGGATTCCCGGCACGGCGGCCTGCGCGGTCGGCTGATCACCGACGCGGGCACGCTGCACCGCTTCGTCAACGTCTACGTCAACGACGAGGACGTCCGTTTCCTCGGCGCCCTGGACGCCAAGCTCTCCGACGGTGACAGCGTCACCATCCTGCCCGCCGTGGCCGGCGGCGCGTTCGGCTTCGCCGCGGCGGCGGCGATCAGCTCGCACAGCGCCGCGGCGGCGGCGATCAGCTCGCACAGCGCCGCGGCGGCGGCGATCAGCTCGCACAGCGCCGCGGCGGTGGCCCGCGGCGCCGTCGCGGCTGGCTGAGGTCGGCCGCCATGGCGCGGTACGACAGCCTGCTCGACGCGTGCGGGGGCACGCCGCTTGTCGGCCTGCCCCGGCTCTCCCCGACGGTGTCTGACGGGGCCCCACCGGTGCGGCTCTGGGCCAAGCTGGAGGACCGGAACCCGACCGGCAGCATCAAGGACCGCGCGGCGCTGTTCATGGTCCGGGCGGCGGAGGAGGCCGGCCGGCTCCGGCCGGGTGACACGATCCTCGAACCGACGAGTGGCAACACCGGCATCTCGTTGGCGATGGTGGCCAAGTTGCGCGGCTACCGGCTGGTCTGCGTGATGCCGGAGAACGTCTCCACCGAGCGGGTCCAGTTGCTCCGGATGTACGGGGCCGAGATCATCTTCTCGCCGGCGGCGGGTGGTTCCAACCAGGCGGTCGCCACCGCCAAGCTGATCGCCGCCGAGCACCCGGACTGGGTGATGCTCTACCAGTACGGCAACGAGGCCAACGCGCGGGCGCACTACGAGACGACCGGGCCGGAGCTGCTGCACGACCTGCCCAGCATCACGCACTTCGTGGCCGGGCTCGGCACCACCGGCACGTTGATGGGCACCGGGCGTTACCTGCGGGAGAAGGTCGACGGCATTCAGGTCGTGGCGGCCGAGCCGCGCTACGGCGAGCTGGTCTACGGCCTGCGCAACATCGACGAGGGGTACGTGCCGGAGCTCTACGACGCCTCGGTGCTCTCCCGGCGCTTCTCGGTCGGCACCCGGGACGCGGTGCTGCGTACCCGCCAACTCGTGGAGGTGGAGGGCATCTTCGCCGGCTTCTCCACGGGCGCCATCCTGCACGCCGCGCTCGCGGTGGCGCACGAGGCGGTCCGCGACGGTCGGCGTGCCGACGTGGCCTTCGTGGTCTGCGACGGTGGATGGAAATACCTGTCCACCGGGGCGTACGGCGGCACACTCGCCGATGCCGAGGACGCTCTGGAGGGGCAGCTCTGGGCCTGACCGGACTGGTCTTCCCGGTACGGGCCGTCGACGTGTGTCGGCGGCCCGTACGCCGTCCGGCGCGCCGTGAGCAGGTGTCACGTTCGTGACAACTTCCGGCGGATGATTCTTGCCTTCGGGTACCCCAGCGTAGGCTGCGCAGCGTGACGTACGCGTCGGTAGAGATCATGGCTGAGGCGATTGCCCGCACGGATGCTACTGACAGTGACAGCGAGACAACTCGATGCGACTGACCGTGCTTGGTAGCGCCGGTAGCTTTCCCGGCCCCGAGTCGCCCTGCTCGGCCTATCTCGTCGAAGCCGACGGCTTCCGGCTCCTTGTCGACTTCGGTTCCGGGTCGTTGTCCAGCCTCCAGCGGTACGCGGGTCTGCACGCGCCGGACGCGATCCTGCTGACCCACCTGCACTGCGACCACATGTTCGACGCCGTCCTGTACGTGGTCGTGCGCCGGTACGCCCCGGACGGCCCCTATCCGGCGCTGCCGGTGTACGCGCCCGCCGGCGCACCGGACCGGCTCAGCGCCGCCTACGGCGACGACGGTTCGGTGGAGGACGTCTACCAGTTCTACGCCCTGCAGCCGGGCACCTTTCCGATCGGCCCGTTCGCCGTCACCGTGGACCGGGTCAACCACCCGGTCGAGACGTACGGCGTGCGGCTCGAGCACGACGGCCGCTCGCTGTGCTACTCGTCGGACACCGCGCCCTGCGCGTCGCTGCTGCGGCTGGCGCAGGACGTCGATGTCTTCCTCTGCGAGGCCAGCTACCTCGATGGCATGGACAACCCGCCGGATCTGCACCTGACCGGCCGGGAGGCCGGCGAGGCGGCGACCAAGGCCGCGGTGGGCCGGCTCCTGCTGACCCACCTGGTGCCCGCCTGGGGGAGCGAGGCACACACCCTGGAGTCGGCCGCGTCCGCGTACACCGGGCCGATCGACGTGGTGCGACCCGGCGCGAGTTACGACGTCTGACCTGCCACGTCCTGATCGGGGCCGACGCGAGCACCGGTCGGGGCACCCCGGCTGAGGTGGATCAGCGCACCGCATAGGGTGCAGGCATGGCGCGACCTGACGGGCGAGGGCCCAATCAACTTCGACCGGTGACCCTGACCCGAGGCTGGAGCACCCATCCGGAGGGCTCGGTGCTCGTCGAGTTCGGCGGCACCCGGGTGCTCTGCACGGCGAGCGTCACCGAGGGGGTGCCCCGCTGGCGCAAGGGTTCCGGGCTCGGCTGGGTGACCGCCGAGTACGCGATGCTGCCCCGGGCCACGAACACCCGCTCCGACCGGGAGAGCGTCAAGGGTCGGGTCGGTGGCCGTACCCACGAGATCTCCCGGCTGATCGGCCGCAGCCTGCGGGCCAGCATCGACCTCAAGGCGCTCGGCGAGAACTCGGTGGTGCTCGACTGCGACGTGCTCCAGGCCGACGGCGGCACCCGGACGGCCGCGATCACCGGCGCGTACGTCGCGTTGCACGACGCGGTCAACTGGCTCGCCGCCCGCAAGGCGTTGGCCGGCAAGCCGGAGAAGGTGATGCACCGGTCGGTGGCAGCCGTCAGCGTGGGGATCATCGCCGGCGAGGCGCGGCTGGACCTGTGCTACACCGAGGACGTCGCCGCCGAGGTGGACATGAACGTGGTCTGCACAGGTGCGGGTGACTTCGTCGAGGTGCAGGGCACCGGCGAGGCGGGCGTGTTCGCCCGCGACCAGCTCGACAGCCTGCTCGACCTGGCCGTGGCCGGGTGCGCGGATCTGGCCGAAGCCCAGCGGAAGGCACTCGCGTGAGCGCGAGGAGTGAGCTTGCGAGCCCCGCAGTCGTGAACAGAGGTGTTTCAGCATGAACAAGGTCCTGCTCGCCACCCGTAACCGTAAGAAGCTTGTGGAACTCCAGCGGATCCTGGACGGCGCCCTCGGCGCGCAGCGGATCGCCCTGCTCGGGCTGGACGACGTCGAGCAGTACGCGGAGCTGCCGGAGACCGGCCTGACCTTCGGCGAGAACGCGCTGATCAAGGCGCGGGAGGGGTGCCGGCAGAGCGGGTTGCCGACCATCGCCGACGATTCCGGCCTCGCGGTGGACGCGCTCAACGGGATGCCGGGGGTGTTCAGCGCCCGCTGGTCCGGCCGGCACGGCGATGACCGGGCCAACCTTCAGCTTGTGCTGGACCAGATCGGCGACGTGCCCGACGAGCAGCGGGCGGCCTCGTTCGTCTGCACGGTGGCGCTGGTGCTGCCCGGCGGCAAGGAGCACCTCGTCGACGGTCGGCAGTCCGGTCGGGTGCTGCGTGCTCCGCGCGGTGACGGCGGGTTCGGCTACGACCCGATCTTCCTGGGCGACGGACAGGACCGGACGAACGCCGAGCTGACCCCGGCGGAGAAGGACGCGATCAGCCACCGGGGCAAGGCGCTGCGCGAGCTGGCCAAGCTGGTCGCCAAGGTGCTGCCGCCCGCCGCCTGAGCAGCACCGGGTGCGGTGGCGCGGTCGACTGTCACCAGTGCTTCGTGACGAGGTCGCCGCCCAGCTCGTCGATCGGGACGCGGTCCTCCGTGGCGAGGACGGTGAGCATCCGTTCGGCCTCGGCTACGGTGGCGATCCGGCCGGTCGACGTGGCCTGGGCCGTGTCCAGTTCCTCCAACCACAGCCCGTCGCGCTCCCAGGTGGCCTGCACGCAGCCGCCGGAGCGGCCGAACGCGGTCAGGAAGTCCCTGCTGAGCGGGCGCATCGCGCGCAGCAGAAGGCAGGCCTCGGCGGCGTCCAGCGGCACGTCCTTCTGGGCGTCGTCCCGATACTGGTAGGTCGCCTCGAGGAAATCGGGCGGGGCCGGTCGGGCGACCGCCCCCGCTGGTCCGTCGGTCAACCGGCGGACCAGCTCCGTGCCGTCGAACCGGCCGACGGTCAGCTCCCGCCCGCCCTGCTCCGGGTACGCGCCCACCAGGGCGTCCCCCTCCCGTCGTACGACGACGGCGGTGTCCCGGTGGGTCAGCCGGATCCGCACGCCGACAGGTAACCACGGCAGGTGCAGGCCGGCGAGCCGGGCGGCCGACGACAGCCCCTCGGTCGGGGCGTACCTCCCGGTCCACGGGGAGAGCAGCTCCACGTCGAGATCCACGTCGTCGTCGACAGTGACGGGCAGCGCGGCCAGTCGACCCACCCGGCGTCGCTGCCAGGTCAGCGGGACCCCGATCCGGGTGCCGGTGCTGCCGTCCCAGTGCACCGTCAGGCCCTCGGCACGCAGCGCCGCCGCCACCTCCGTGCCGATGTCGGCCGTCGTCGGCTGGCCGAACAGGCCGTACGCGACGTGGAGTCCCGAGCCGTCGACGGCGTTCTCGGCATCCTGCTGGTGGTAGAAGGCGTAACCCCGAACGGTCTGCCCCTGCGGCACCTCGTCGCCGATCTCGGCGGTGCCGCAGTTCTGGCAGCAGCTGAAGCTCTCCCGGGCCACCAGTCCAGCGGCCGAGAGCGTCCGGAAGGCCGCGGTGAGCCGATCGTTGTCGGTGACCTCCGGCCAGTGTGTCTGGGCCGCGAGGTGCGCGCCCACCTCCTCGGTCACCACCGGCCAGGCGCGGGCCTCGATCTCCGCCGGGTCCGTCTCGTCGGACAGGTATTCCATCGTCTGGGAGACGATCGCGGCGGCCGGCAACTCGCCGAGTGCCACCTGCCGGCGGACGAAGTCCCGGATCTGTTCGGTGAGTGCAGGCTCCTCGATCTCCACGACGGCGAACGCTAGCAGTGCCCGCCGACAGGACGAGCCGAGGTGAGAGCGGGTGCTGCCGTCCGCCGCCTGACCCGCGGCGGACGACAGCGACCCGACGGAGGTCAGCCCAGCGGGCCGAGCTCCCGTTCGATGGCGGCCCGCAGCTCCGGCCCGGCGACGACCGCTCGGGCCGCCTCCATCACCGGGGCGAGGAACACGTCCGGGCCGGGCTCACCAGCCGCCGGGCCGAGCGCGGTGACGGCCGCCCGACCGGCCGGGGACGGCTCCAGCGGGGCGCGCAGTTGCAGGCCGCGTACGCCGGCCAGCAGCTCGACCGCCAGCAGACTTGTGAGGTTGTCCAGCACGGTGCGCAGCTTCTTGGCCGCCGCCCAGCCCATCGAGACGTGATCCTCCTGCATCCCGCTCGTGGGAAGGGAGTCCACCGACGCCGGAGCGGCCAGCCGACGGTTCTCGGCGACGATCCCGGCGGCCGTGTACTGGGCGATCATCAGCCCGGAGTTGACCCCGGCGTCGGGGGAGAGAAACGCCGGCAGTTCCCGGGAGCGGGTGACGTCGAGCAGCCGGTCCACCCGCCGCTCGGCGATCGCGCCCACCTCGGCGGCGGCGATGGCGAGGAAGTCCGCGGCGAAGCCGAGCGGCGCGCCGTGGAAGTTGCCCGTCGACTCGACCCGCCCGTCCGGCAGCACCACCGGGTTGTCCACCACGGACACCAACTCCCGGCCCGCGACCGTACGGACGAAGTCCAGGGTGTCGCGGGCCGCGCCGGCCACCTGCGGGGCGCAGCGCATCGAGTACGCGTCCTGCACGGCGTGCGCCAGGTCGTCGCGGTGCGAGTCCATCACCCGGGAGTCCTGCAACAGCCGGTGGATGTTCGCCGCCGACGCCGCCTGACCGGGGTGCGGCCGGATGGCGTGCAGCTCGGGCAGGAACGGCCGCTCGGAGCCGAGCATCGCCTCGATGGCGAGCGCGGCCGTCACGTCGGCCATGGCGAACAGGTGCGCCGCGTCGTGGATGGCCAGCAGCAGCATGCCGAGCATGCCGTCGGTGCCGTTGATCAGCGCCAGCCCCTCCTTGGCGGCCAGCTCGATCGGCGTGAGCCCGGCGGCGGTCAGCGCGTCCGCCGCGTCCTGGCGTTCGCCGCCGGGCCCGAGGACCCAGCCCTCGCCGAGCAGCACCAGCGCGCAGTGCGCCAGCGGCGCCAGGTCACCGGAGGCGCCCAGCGAGCCGTGCTCCGGCACCCACGGGGTGATGTCGTGGTTGAGCAGGTCGACAAGGGCCTCCGCGACAAGCGGCCGGACCCCGGAGCGGCCCAGCGCGAGGGACCGGACCCGCAGCAGCATCATGGCCCGGACCACCTCGCGCGGCATCGGGGCGCCCACCCCGGCGGCGTGCGAGCGGATCAGCGCGTGTTGCAGCTCGGCCCGCCGCTGCGGGGCGATGAAGGTGTTGGCCAGCGCCCCGAAACCGGTGGAGACCCCGTAGACGGGGCGGCCCGACGACTCGATGCCGTCCACGATGGCCCGACTGGTCGCCATGGCCTCGATGGTGGCCGGGGCGAGGACGACAGTGGCGGTGCCGCGGGCCACCGCGAGCACGTCCTCGGCGGCGATCCCGGTGGGTTGGATGGTCACGTTCGTCATTGCGGAACTCCGTTGCGTATTACCTGGCGGATCAGTGGGACACCGGGCCGGTAGGCCAGGTGCAGGTAGGACGGCGCGTCCAAGATCATGAGGTCGGCCCGCGCGCCGGGGACGAGCACGCCGATGTCGTCGCGGCGCAGGGCCCGCGCGCCGCCGGCGGTCGCGGCCCAGACCGCCTCCGCCGGGGTCATCCGCATCTCACGGACCGCCAGGGCCACGCAGAACGCCATCGACGAGGTGTACGACGAGCCGGGGTTGCAGTCCGTCGCCAGCGCCACCGTGACACCGGCGTCGAGCAGCCGCCGGGCGTCCGGGTACGGCGAGCGGGTGGAGAACTCCGCGCCGGGCAGCAGGGTCGCGACAGTGCTGCTGTGCGGGCCCTCGTGGCACATGCAGTCGACCAGAGACGACGCGAGCGCGTCGACGTCGGCGTCGGACAGGTAGGTGCAGTGGTCCACGCTGGCCGCGCCCAGCTCCACGCCGAGCTGCACGCCCGGCCCGGGGCCGAGCTGGTTGGCGTGCACCCGCACACCGAGCCCGACGGCCTGCCCGCAGGCCAGGATGGCCCGCGAATGGTCCACGTCGAAGGCGCCCCGCTCGCAGAACACGTCGATCCACTTCGCGTGCGGGGCGGCGGCGGCCAACATCGGCCCGCAGACCAGCCCGACGTAGTCGTCCGGGCGGTCGGCGTACTCGGCGGGGACCACGTGCGCGCCGAGGAACGTGGTGTCCTCGGTGACCTCGGCGGCGATCCGCAGGGAGCGGGCCTCGTCGGCGACGGTCAGCCCGTACCCACTCTTGATCTCCATGGTCGTGGTGCCCTGGCGCAGCGCCTCCCCGCGCAGCCGGCGCACGGTGGCCCGCAGCTCGTCGTCGGTGGCGGCCCGGGTCGCGCCGACGGTGGTGCGGATGCCGCCGCCGGTGTAGGGCTCACCGGCCATCCGGGCGGCGAACTCGGCCGCCCGGTCCCCGGCGAAGACCAGGTGGGCGTGGCTGTCCACGAAGCCGGGCAGCACGGCGGCCCCACCGACGTCGAGTCGCCGGTCGGCGGCCGGCGCGGTCGCGGACGGCCCGACCCAGGCCACCCGGCCCTCCTCGACGAGCACCGCGGCATCCCGACGGATGCCCAGCGGGCGCGTGCCGGGGCCGTTGGTCACCAACTCCCCGATGTTGTCGACGAGCAGACTGCCGCTCATTGGCGTGTCACCGCCTCGATAGCGGCGGCCAACTCGGCGGGCACGTCCACGCTCAGGTGCTGGCCCTCGGCCACCACCACGCGGCCGTCGACGAGCACCTGCGCGACGTCACCGGCGGTGGCCGCGAAGAACAGACCCACCGGCGGCACACCGGCGGTACGGGGGCCGTCCAGCCGTACCGTCACCAGGTCGGCGCGGGCACCGACGGCGATCCGGCCGGCGTCGGCCCAGCCCAGGGCGGCGTGCCCGGTGACGCTTGCCGCCGTCAGCAGGTCGGCGGGTGCGAAGTGGCCACGGCGGCGGGTTCGCAGCCGTTCGTCCAGCTCCACCGCGCGGGCCTCCTCGAACAGGTCGATGACGGCATGGCTGTCGCTGCCCAGGCTCAACCGGATTCCCGCGTCGGTCATCCGGCGGGCCGGGCCGATCCCGTCGGCGAGGTCCCGCTCGGTGGTCGGGCAGAGGCACACCCCGGTCCGGCTGTCCCCGAGCACTGTCAGGTCGGCGCTCGTCGGGTGCGTGGCGTGCACGGCGGTGGTGTCCGGCCCGAGCACGCCGTGCTCGGCCAGCAACGCGGTGGGCGTACGCCCGTGCACCGCCCGGCACTCGTCGTTCTCGGCGGGCTGCTCGGAGAGGTGCACGTGCAGCGGCGCCCGCCGGTCCCGGGCCCAGTCGGCGACCGTGCGGAGCTGGTCGGCCGGAACCGCCCGCACCGAGTGCACCGCCGCGCCGACCCGCACGTGCGAGTCCGCCGGCTGGAACGCCGTCACCCGCTCGGCCCAGCGGGCCGCGTCGCCGTCACCGAAGCGGCGCTGCGGCCCGGCGAGGGACTGACCGTCCACGCTGGAGGTCAGGTAACAGGCGTCCAGCAGTGTGAGCCGGATCCCGGCGTGCGCGGCCGCCTCCACAAGCGCCGCGCCCATCGCGTTCGGGTCGTCGTAGGCGCCACCGTCGGGCCGGTGGTGCAGATAGTGGAACTCGCCCACACACGTGATCCCGGCGAGCGCCATCTCGGCGTAGACCGCGCGGGCCAGGGCGAGGTAGGTGTCCGGGTCCAGCCGGTCCGCCACCGCGTACATCTGGTCCCGCCAGGTCCAGAAGTCGCCCCGACCGCCGTGGGTACGCCCGCGCAGCGCCCGATGGAAGGCGTGCGAGTGAACGTTTGCCAGGCCGGGCAGGGTCAGGCCGGGCAGCGGCACGGCGTCGGCGTACACGTCGACCCCGGCCGGTGGCCTGCTGCCGGGGGTCAGCGGCGTCACCGCCGTGATCCGGCCGTCCTCGACCTCGATCAGCACGTCGGGAGTCGGTTCGGCGTGCTCGGGCAGCCAGGCGTACTCGGCGAGCCAGCGGGCGGGTGTCACAGGCATGTCAGCTCCTCCAGCACCCGGGCCAGCGCGCGTACCCCGGCGGCGCAGTCGTCGTCGGTCGCGGCTTCGGCGGGGGAGTGCGACACCCCGGTCGGGTTACGGACGAACAGCATCGCCGTGGGCAGGTGCGCGGCGAGCACCCCGGCGTCGTGCCCGGCACCGGTCGGCAGCACCGGCGCGTCCAGCAGCGTGGCCAGCCGTCCGGCCAGACCGCCGTCGAACGCGACAAGCGGCGTCGCCGACTCCTCGGTGACAGTCACCGCCGTACCGTCGCGACGGGCGCGCTCGGTGAGCTTGCCCCACACCGCCTCGACAAGCCCGGACAGCGTCTGCGCGTCGGCCGCCCGCGCGTCCAGCCAACCGGTCACCTTCGACGGGATCGCGTTCGTGGCGTTGGGCTCGACGGCGACCCGGCCCACGGTGGCGTGCGCGTCGCGCAGCCGGGCCTCCTTGTTGGCCGCCAGCACCGTGAACGCGTACGTGAGCATCGGGTCGCGGCGGTCGGCCATCCGGGTCGTACCCGCGTGGTTGCCCTCGCCGACGACCTCGAAGCGCCACCGGCCGTGCGGCCAGATCGCGCTCGCCACCGCGACCGGCGCGTCCGTCCCGACAAGCGCGCGGCCCTGCTCGACGTGCAGCTCCACGAACGCGCCGATCCGGCCCAACAGCTCCGGGCGGGCGCCCGCCGGCCGCCCGCCGAGCGCCTCGGCGAAGCTCACCCCGGCCGCGTCGCGCAGGCCGGCCGCGCGTTCGGCCGACAGCGCCCCGGTGAGCAGCCGCGACCCCAGACACGGTACGCCGAAGCGCGCGCCCTCCTCCTCCACGAACGCCGCGAGCACCAGCGGGCGATTCGGGGTGACACCGCGGGCGCGTAGCTCGTCCACGGCGAGGAACGCGCTGACGATGCCGAGCGGCCCGTCGTACGCCCCGCCGTGCGGCACGGAGTCGAAGTGGCTGCCGGTGAGCACCGCGTCGGATGCCCGCGGGTCACCCCAGTGGGCGAAGAGGTTGCCGTTGCCGTCCTCGCTGACGGGCATGCCGCGGCGCTCGGCCTGTGCCCGGAACCAGGCGCGCAGCTCCCGCTCCGGCTCGGTCAACGCGTACCGCAGGTAGCCGCCGCTGTCGGCGTCCCGCCCGACCGGCGCGATCTCGTCCCACAACGCCCGGAACCGGCCGGGCAGGTCGTCGCTCACGCGGATCCCTCGGCCATGGGCGTGCGCAGGCCGGTGCGGGCCGCCACGTCGCGGGCGATGTCGTAGCCGGCGTCGACGTGCCGGATCACGCCCATCGCCGGGTCGTTGGTGAGCACCCGCTCGATCTTCTGCCCGGCGAGGGCGGTGCCGTCGGCGACGCAGACCTGCCCGGCGTGGATCGACCGGCCGATGCCCACCCCGCCGCCGTGGTGGATGGACACCCAGGAGGCGCCGCTGGCCGTGTTGACAAGGGCGTTGAGCAGCGGCCAGTCGGCGATCGCGTCGGAGCCGTCGGCCATCGCCTCGGTCTCCCGGTACGGGCTGGCCACGCTGCCGGCGTCCAGGTGGTCCCGACCGATGACGACCGGGGCGGAGAGTTCACCGGAGGCGACCATCTCGTTGAACCGCACACCCGCCCGGTCCCGCTCGCCGTAGCCGAGCCAGCAGATCCGGGCCGGCAGGCCCTGGAAGGCGACCCGCTCGCCGGCCAGCCTGATCCACCGGGCCAACGGCTCGTTGTCCGGGAACAACTCCAGGATGGCCCGGTCGGTGGCCGCGATGTCGGCCGGGTCGCCGGAGAGCGCCGCCCACCGGAACGGGCCCCTGCCCTCGGAGAACAACGGCCGGATGTACGCGGGCACGAAACCGGGGAAGTCGAAGGCGCGCTGGTATCCGGCGAGCTGTGCCTCGCCGCGGATCGAGTTGCCGTAGTCGAAGACCTCGGCGCCGGCGTCCAGGAAGCCGACCATGGCCTCGACGTGCGTCGCCATCGACGCGCGGGCCCGGTCGGTGAACTCGGCCGGCTTCGCCCGCGCGTAGTCCCGGGCGTCGGCCAGCTCCACCCCCACCGGCAGGTACGACAGCGGGTCGTGGGCGCTTGTCTGGTCGGTCACGACGTCGACCTCGACACCGCGACGCAGCAACTCGGGGAACACCTCGGCGGCGTTGCCGACCACGCCGACGGAGAGCGCGCGTCGGTCCCGCTTCGCGTCGAGCACCCGTCGGACCGCGTCGTCGAGCGAGTCGGCGACCTCGTCCAGGTAGCGGTCGTGCACCCGCCGGTCGAGCCGGGTGCGGTCCACGTCGACGATCAGGCAGACGCCGCCGTTCATGGTGACCGCGAGCGGCTGCGCGCCGCCCATCCCACCGCAGCCGGCGGTCAGTGTGAGCGTGCCCGCGAGGTCGCCCCCGCTGAGCCCCGGCCCGTCGCCGCGGGCGCCGGCGATCTTCGCGGCCACCGCCGCGAACGTCTCGTAGGTGCCCTGGAGGATGCCCTGGGTGCCGATGTAGATCCACGAACCGGCGGTCATCTGCCCGTACATGGTCAGGCCGAGCTGCTCCAACCGGCGAAACTCCGGCCAGGTCGCCCAGTCGCCGACCAGGTTGGAGTTGGCCAGCAGCACCCGGGGCGCCCACTCGTGGGTCCGCAGCACGCCCACCGGGCGGCCGGACTGCACGAGCATCGTCTCGTCCTCGCGCAGGTCGGTGAGCGTGCGGACCAACGCGTGGTACGACGGCCAGTCCCGGGCCGCCTTCCCGGTGCCGCCGTAGACCACCAGGTCGTCGGGGCGCTCGGCCACCGCCGGGTCGAGGTTGTTCATCAACATCCGCAGGGCGGCCTCCTGCTGCCACCCGCGGGCGGTGAGCTGGTTGCCCCGTGCGGCACGGACGGGCTGGGTCATCTCGGGTCTCCTCCGGTCATCCGCGGAACAACTGACGGCGGGCCGCGGAGGCCTCGAACGCCTCCAGTCGGCGTTGGGTGTCGGCCGGTGCGGCGTCGCAGATCGCCTGTAACAACACCATGGCCAGGGTCATCGGGGCGGTGTGCAGGTCGAAGACGAGCTGCGCGCCGACCGCCGCCGACAGCACCACGTCGGCGTGCTCGGTGGCGGGGCTGACCGGTGAGTCGGTGATCGCCACCACGGTCAACCCGGCGTCACGGGCGTCGCGGAGCGCGTCCATGGTCTCCCGGGGGTAGCGGGGCAGGACGAAGGCGAGCAGGGCCGACGCCCCGGCCTCGGCGGCCTGCTCCAGGCGGTCGGTGAGCAGGCTGCCGCCGTCGTCGAGCACCCGCACGTCCGGGTGCACCTTCGCCGCGAAGTAGGCGAAGTACGCGGCCAGCGGCGCGGCGGCGCGCAGGCCGAGCACCGGCAGCGGGCGGCTCCGGGCGAGTAACCGCCCGGTCTCGGCGATCCGTTCGGTGTCGGCGAGCTGGCCGGCCAGCCGGTCCAGGTTTCCCATCTCCGCGCGTACCGCCTGCTGTAGCTCGTTGCCGGCGTCGTCCGATCCGGCCGGCGCCGCGACGGTCAGGTCCCGCAGCCGGCGGCGCAGCGCCGGGTATCCGTCGTGGCCGAGCGCGACGGCGAACCGGGTGACCGACGGCTGGCTGACCCCGGCCAGCTCGGCGACCTCGGCGGCGGACAGGTACGCCACGGCGGGAGCGTGCTGCACGAGGCAGTGCGCGATCCGGCGCTGGGTGGGAGTCAGCCGCACCCCGTCGAACAGGTCGAGCACCTGCTCGACCGACACCCCGACAGCTCCTTCATTCACGCCGTGACTCTATGCATGAAAACTTTCAACGGGCAACACCGGTGCGGCGTACGAGCGGCTTCCGCCGGCCGTCGTACCGCCACGGGCGCGCGGTGAAGGCGGCCCGCCGTGCTCGGTGCGGATCGGTACTATCCCGACGGCAGTTCGACAGAGGAGTGCGCATGCAGCCGGAAAGTCCCTACAGATTCACCCACGCGCTCGGCGCGTCTCCGGTGGGGAAGGCGTGGGCCGCTGTCGACGAGCAGGGACGACCCAGGACTGTCGTCCTGCTGGACAGACCCGCCGCGGCGGACCCGCGCTGGCGCGACGCCTTCGCCTACGCCGTCCGGATGTTGGCTGACGCGCCCGGCGGCTCCCCCTACGAGGAGGCCGACCTGACCGCGGCGAACCCGTGGGTTGCCTACGGCGACGACCAGGGTGACGCCCCGCAGCGCCTGTTCGGGCTGCTGCAGCAGGACTACCGGATCGAGAACCTCAACGCGCCGGTCAGTGCTCCGGCCGCGCCGGTCAGTGGCACTCCCGTGTCTGCCGGCGGCCCGACCGAAGACCTGCCGCGTGGCACGCAGGACGCGCTTGTGGGGTCGACACAGCAGTTGGCACTGTATCCGCAGGTGCCGTGGAGGGCCGAGCCGTCCCCACCGATCTCGGCGGTGCCCTCCTCCGGAGGGCTGACCCCGTACGACCGTGAGCCAGCGATGTCCGGTCGGCGGATCGCACCGGTCCGGGTCGTCCGGAAAGGCCTGAGCTGGACGTGGATCGCCGGTGGGCTGGCGCTCGCGCTCGTCGCCGGCGTCGCGGGTTACGCCCTGCGCGGGAGCGCCGACGAGAGTGCCTCCCCCTCGCCGTCCGGGACCGCCTCCCTCTCGCCCTTCAAGGCGACCCAGCTCTCGATCAACAAGGCGAAGTTCGTCGGCGATCTGGCCCCGCTGGGCGAGCCGTGGCTGGCCGACATCGGCGGCTGCACGGTCTACAACAGTGCCGGTGGCCCGCCGTTGCCGCCGAACGAGGAGCGCCACATCTCCTGCCCCTACGGTGGCCTGTGGCTGCACTTCGTGCTCTATCCGGAACGGCCCCAGAAGGACCTGGCCCGCACGAACCGCCAGCAGCTCAACGCCGTTGCCGGTGCGTTCGCCCCCGGCCTGAAGGGGGCGACCCAGACGACCGGCGGCACGACCGGGGCGGCCGGCAGCTACGTCGAGTACGCCTACAAGGCCACGGACGGCCAGGCGGTCTGCGGCCTCTGGTGGGACCGGGACGACGTCGACGGCGCTTTCTTCCTCGAAACGCCCTGTGAGACCGGCATCGGGGGCAACTGGGAGGCGCTGCGTGACGTGTGGCGTCGGTACAGTTGACACCCGACGCGCGACCTCGAGGCCTGGGCAGCGATTTTCCCGAAGGCCGGCGCCCGATCTCGCCGGCTGATCCGTACTATCGCACGGTGCGAGTGTTGACTGACCGGCTCAACGACATGGGGCGCCCCGCGCGCTTCCTCAGCTCGTGCCTCCTGCTGCTGGCAGTTGCGTTCCTGGTGGTCGGCAGGTGGGATCTCGCGCTCGCCGTGGGCGCCGGCGCCCTGCTGGGCTGGGCGCTGTGGGAGCCGGTCCGCATCACCTGGGCCATCTTCGTGGTGGCATTCCTGGTCCCGGTGACAGTCAATTTCGGTTACCCGACAAATCCCTCGTACACGCTGTTGCTCGTCCTCTTCGTCCTCGCGGTCTGGGGGCGGCTGCACCGCGCCGAACGCGACGGATGGCCGCCCCGGGTGCTCGGCGCGGTCCTCCTACTCCCGCTCTGCGCCGTGATCGCGGGCCTGGCGCACTGGCACGGGATCAAGCCGGTGGTGGTCGGCGCCGCGCCGCTGTTGTGCTTCGGCGTCCTGGGCTGGCATCTCGTCGAGGAAGCGCGTCGTAACCCGAAGCTGATCCTGCGCATCGCCGAGGCGTTCACCTGGGTCAGCGTCGCCGTCGCGGTGTTCGCCAAGTACCAGACCGTCACCGGCACGTGGCCTTTCTTCGACCAGTTCGCGTACGACTGGACCTACACGTCGGCGTTCGACCCGACCCGGGCGGCGGGGATCTTCGGTCACCCGATCGTCTACGGCTCCTTCGCCATGGCCATGGCGCTCGTGGCACTGACCATTCGGGGCCGCTACTGGTACGTCCCCTTCACCGCCAACCTCGTGGGGCTGGTGCTGTCGGGCACGCGGAGCGCCTGGGTGGGCCTGGTCCTCGCGCTCGGGATCTGGTTGGTCCTGCAACTCCGTAAGCTCTCCTGGCACGGCGTGCTCAGCACGGTCGCGATCGGCGCGATCGCCTTCGCCGCCGTGGCGGTCAGTCCGTCGACCTTCGGGGTCGGCCCGGACACAGAGTCCCCGGCCTGGGTCAGCCCGACGCCGACAAGCCCCGGCTCCAATCCCGGTTCGGCGAACTCCTCCCAGAACTCGGCTGGCTCGGTCGGCGTCGCCGGGTCACGAATGTCGGACCCGCTGGAGTCCGCCAGCGCGAACGCCCGTTTCAACCGCATCGACGTCGCGTGGGACGGCATCACCCGCAACTGGTCCACGGTCGTCTTCGGCAACGGACCGGAGTCCAGCGTGCGCTACCTGGAGAACGTCGGGATCAGCGACGGGCAGGCGCAGGTGCTCGACAACACCTACCTGAGCACCTGGTACAACTACGGCCTGGTCGGCCTGGTCAGCCTTCTCGGTCTGCTGCTGACGCTGTGGTGGCGTTTCCGGTCGCTCGTCGCCCGACTGGTCATGGTTGGGTTCGCCGCGCAGATCTTCTTCTTCGACGTGTGGCTGTGGCTGCCCGCCGTGGCCGTACTCCTCCTGGCTGTCGGCCTGGGCGCCGCGGGTGCTGGCGGCTTCACCTGGCCGTTCCGGCGACCGGCGGGGCACACCGTAGCGAGGCAACGCACCCAGCAAGGAGAAGACCGCGCCGGGGTCGACGTGCCCGCCGGCCGCGGGCTTTGACACGGACCTTCGTGGGGGCGTCGGCGCAGGAGAATGGCGTTGCCCGGTTCACGTTATGCTGCCACGCGTGTCGTCGAGCCGAGTGCAGTTGAACCAGCGTTTCGCGGGTGCGGGTAGGGCCAGGACAATCGCCTGGAGATCAGTGCCATTCGTCGCCTACTTCCTCCTGTTCGCGGCTTGGGGGCTGGCCGTTCCCTACAACGGCGCGCCGGACGAGGTAGCCCATCTGTGGCAGGGATACAGCGTGTCGTCCGGGCAGATCACACCGGATCTGGCCGCGAACGGCGCGGCCGAGCAGGTCCCGCTGAGCCTCCCGCCCGACGCCTGCTTCGCCCGCAAGCTGTCCGTCGCCGCTGATTGCGCCAGCGGAAAGCCCGGTGGTGACGAGACCCTGGTTCTGGTCGACAACTCGGCGGGTCGCTACAACCCGGCCTACTACCTGGTGACCGGCTGGCCGCTCGCCATCTCTCCGGACATGGCTGGTGTGATCGCCGCCCGACTGCTGAACGCCGCACTTGTCGCCGGCCTGTTCGGTTGGGCGACTCTGGTCGCCCTCTCGATGCGCCGACGCGGAGCGTTGGCCGGGCTGATCGTCGCGCTCACGCCGATGACCGCCCACCTCGGCGGAGCGGTCAATCCGAACGGTGTGGAGATCGCCGCCGGCGCAGGCCTGGTGATGGCACTCATCGCGCTCCTGTTGGAGCCGGACGGGGCCGGTCGGTCGCGGTCCGCCTGGTGGCTTGCCGGTGTCGCGGGCATCGTGATGCTGAACGTGCGATCGGCTGGCCCACTCTGGTTCGCGATCATCGTGGCCGTCCTGCTGGTGCCGCTCGGCCGGTCCCGTTATGTGGCCCTGGTTCGCAACCGCCGCACGTGGTGGCTCGCGGGGGTCTGGGCGGTGGCCGGGCTGGTCGGCGTCGCCTGGACCCTGTGGCGACGCACGCAGGAGATCGTCCCGTTTCCACCGGACGCGCCGCTGGGCATGGACGACATCCTGAAGTACGAGTTCATCCGGGAGTTGCCGGCCACACTCGCCGAACTGGTCGGCGTGATGGGCTGGCTCGACACGTCGCTCCCCGTTGTGGTCCACCTCGCGTGGTGGATGGCCCTCGGCGTCGTGGTCCTGCTCGCCCTCGCCGTCGGGCGACCTGTCGACAGGTGGCGGGTGCTGGGGCTGGCCGGCCTGGGACTTGTCGTGCCGATCCTGCTCGAGGCCTTCAACGTCAACGAGTACGGGTTCATCTCGCAGGGTCGGTACCTGCTGCCCATGCTCGTGGGTGTGCCGATCCTCGCCGGTTATCTGTTGGCCGATCGCATCCCGTTCGACCTGGCCCCGCGTTTGGCTCGGCTCTTCGCGATCGTCCTCCTGCCGATGCATCTCGTTGCCCTCTGCTTCACGATGATTCGGTATCAGCGAGGCATCCCCGTCGACAAGCCCCCGTCCTTCAACCCGATCGGTGGATCGTGGCAACCGGCGGTGGGCTCGATTCTTCCGATCGCCATGGCCGTGGGCGCCGCCATCCTGTTCGTCGTCTATTACTCCATCGGCCTGAGAGGGCTCGGGCCAGACGTGATCCACGAAGATGGTCACTCGGGTGACCCCGCGGCACCAGGGCGCGACCTGGTCGACGTGGCCTCCGAACCGGCGTCCGGCAAGACGGAACGGCCCGGCGCGCACGACGCTCCGATACCGGCGCTGCCCAACTGATCCTGCTGGGGCCTTAGGCATACCGAGAACGCGAAGAAGGGGCGGACCGGGAAGACCCGGTCCGCCCCTTCTCGTCTCGCCGCAGCGCGACTTCGGCGTGGCTCTGATCGGATGAGAGCCGGCCACCGAAACTGCTTGCGGGATGCTTTGCCGCGGCTGGAATTCCACCTTTTCCGGACCATTTATCGGGCTCGGAGCGTCCGTTCCTAACGGGAACCCCATTCACTCCAGCACGATCGGCACCCGTAGAATCCGCCCGTGACCCTCCCCGTGAACTCCTCCGCCGAGGCGCCGATCACCCGCACTCGCACGCGTCCGTGGTTGATCGCGTTCAGTCTGGCCAGGTTTGTTACCACCGGCGGGGCGAGCTTTGCAGTCGACGCGGGGACGCTCTGGGTGTTGCATGGTCTGTTCGACGTGTGGCTGCCGGCCGCGACCCTGTGCGGCGTTGTCCTCTCGTTCGTGCTCAACTTCGTGCTCAACCGGCAGTGGGTCTTTGCTGCCAACGGCTCGGCCGTCCGGCAACTGCGGCGATACCTGGTCCTGGCGGTGTCGAACTGGATCATCACGGTTTCGTCGGTGACGGCGCTCGTGGGGCTCGGCGCCCACTATCTGACCGCCCGCATCGGCGTGCTCGCCGTGATGACGGTCGTCAACTTCACCCTCTACCGGGTGTGGGTGTTCGTCCGCCCGGAGACGCCCGCCGAAGTGAATTGACGATGAACAGTCAGCAACTCGCGCGCTGTGCCGAAGGCGTCAGTTCTCGCTGACCACGACAACCGGCTCCACCCCGTTGGTCATCTGCTCGACGCGGTAGTCGGCGAGCGCCGACTGCCAGGAGCCCACTTCCTCGCCGACGACGAAGGATCGGATCAGCCAGACACGCGCGCCACCGCGTTCCCCGGCCAGCGTCAGCGCCCGACCAAGTCCGCCCCGAACGGCCTTCTCGTCCAACCCCGTGACCACGACCACGGAGTCGGCGGGCATGTCGACCCACCAGCCGACCGTGTTGCCGTAGGGGGCCACCAGGCCGACGTGGTCCCGGGTGGAGTAGAACGCGAAGCCGTACGCAGCCGCATAGCTCAGGACGACGACGTCGTTCTTCGCGCGGTGCGCGTTGACGTACCGGGTCTGTTCGCGGACGTCCGTCATGGCGATGGGGGTGCTTTCGAGCCCGGCCTCATCCCCGTCGAACCGGTACCACTGGCTGTTGTGGACAGCGAAGGCCCCGACCAGGACCGCGCAGACCGTCGCGGTCGCGATGGTGGTCGGCAGACGGCGGTACACCCGCTGGGCGATCGCGGCTGCCAGGTGCGCCAGCCCGCCAAGTCCGACACCCGCGACCGCCGCGACTGTCACGAAGATGAAGTGCGAGGTGCGCCAATCCAACAGCGGATAGATTTTCGAGACACCCAAGGTGATCACCACTGGCGGCAGCAGAAGCACCGCAATCGCGGTGGCGGGGCGGCCCCACCGCACGAACGTCACGACGCCAACGACGAACAGGCACAGGACGAGCGACACGGGCGCGCCGAAGATCCGGGTCAGTGCCTCGCCCCGCTGCTCGAGGTATCCGGGCACCTCGCCGAGACGGGGGAAGTATGCGGCCCAGAACTCCTGCATCGCGCCGCTTCGCGCTCGTGCCGAGAAGGTGAGGTAGACGGCCGCCGCGGCGAGCGCTGCGCCGAACCCGGCCACTGTCACCTCGATGAGCCGTGCCCACTGCCGCCGAACCGCGGTGGCCAGGAACAGCCCCCCAAGCACACATGGAGCGACGATGGCGGTCGTCTGGCTGACGAACATCCCCACACCGATCGCGGCGGCGAGAATCCCCAACCGCTGCCGGGACCAACCCCGCTCCGTCCACGCGGTCAGTGCGAGCAGCCCCACCGCGACGAAGGCATCGGCGGAGTACTGCTTCAGGTCGTGACGGACCTGCTGGGTCGGAAGGAGCAGCACCGCGGCGCCGCAGACGAGGCCCGCCACGATCCCCGTACGCCGCCCCGCCGGGTGCACCAACCGACCGAGCGCGTACGCGGCGCCGACCGTGAGCGCGTGGAAGAGCAGCGTCACCACCCGCAGGTAGTCCTGGTCGGGGACCAGCCGGAGGAGGAGGCTCCACCCGATCGGGGTCGACGAGGTGGTAACCGGCAGGTCGCCGAGTGGGAACCGTACCGAAAGCGCCACCCAGGCCTCGTCGAGCCAGTACGGCGCCGTCAGCATCGTCTTGAGGTCGTGCACGACCGGGATCAGGGCGACGAGGGCGGCGACGGCGATCCAGTCCCACGGGATCGCGCGGCGTCTGGATGTGGGCTGCGACGCCAGGTCATCGCCCACCCCTTGGGGGGCAAGGTCGGTCGCCATGCGGAGCCTCTTCCTGCTGTCGACGAAACGGTCGGGCGGACGGGTCGGGTGCCCGTCAACCAACGGCTGGTGCCGTGGCCGGTGCCGGGCCGAAATCCGGTGCTCGGCCGGCCAGGGGCGACGCCGCGACGCTTCCGTTCGACGGGTTCGGGGTCATGCCGCCGTCCCGCGGGGGTGCCGGTTCCTCGGGTCGCTCCCGCAACGCCTCAGGC
Organism: Micromonospora sp. NPDC049175; assembly: GCF_043197345.1. Classification (NCBI taxonomy): domain Bacteria; kingdom Bacillati; phylum Actinomycetota; class Actinomycetes; order Micromonosporales; family Micromonosporaceae; genus Micromonospora; species Micromonospora sp. NPDC049175. The sequence goes on from NZ_JBICSY010000002.1 coordinate 1,526,600, forward strand.
GTCCAGTTCTTCAGCTTCAGTGCCTGCTTCTCGACCAGATGCCAGGAGAGCACCGCGAGCCCGGTGCTGACCAGGGCGCTGACGACGAAGAAGCCGGCGAGACCGATCGCCTGGACGCCGAACTTGGCCATGACCTGTTGGGCCACGAAGGAGTAGATGTACAACCCGTACGAGTAGTCGTTGACCTTCCCGATCCGGTGCAGCGCACGCGGCAGCCGCACGGCGAGCCAGAAGATGACGTACGCGTAGGCGAGCAACCCCGGGCCGAAGAAGTTCCCGGTCGCGGCGAACCAGCCGATGACCACGAGGGAGAGCACGCCGAGCAGGTCGTTGATCGGCATCCGGTCGCTGTAGAGCTCGGCGACCCCGCCCGCGAGGAACATGAACCCGTACCAGAGGAACGAGTCCTCCCGAAGTGCGCCGAGCAGCGGAAGCGGCCCGATCTCGCCAGTCGTCCACACCTGTTGTCCAGGCACGCCGGCCTGGTAGTAGTTCCAGCAGAGCACCCCGAAGACGACAACGAGGGCGAGGAGCGGGAGCCAGCGGAGCTGCCGACGCAGGATGGTGAGTGCGGCCAGGACGGCCACGATGAGATAGCAGAAGCACTCGTAGGCGAGGGTCCACAGCGACCCGTTGATCGTGTTGCCGCCCTGCCACCGCCAGTACGGCGTGTCGCCCACCAGAACGTCGGCGATGCCGAACTGACGCAGCCCGCCCCACCAGTTCAGTCGCAGGTAGTCCAGCACGCCACCCGGACTCCGCCACAGGCCGTCGACGGTGCCGTGCCGGTCGAGGTAGAGCAGGGGCGCGACAACCAGACCCGTGAACAGAAGGCAGACCCACAGGCCGGGCCAGATCCGCAGGGCGCGGTGCCACAGGAAGCGCGGTATCGAGCTGCGCCGGCCGGAGCGGACGATCAGGAACCCGGAGATCGCGAAGAAGCCCGCCACCGCCAAGGCTCCCAGGTCGATCCGCGGCATGAGCGGACGCCCGAAGCCGAGGGCCGCCGAGTGCGACAGCACCACGGCGAGCGCGAATGCGAGTCGGAGGGCCCCGAAGCTGTTCGCGCGCCCGCTGTAGGCCGTCGCCAGGGGAGTCGACGCCGTCGACTGCCGCACGGCGCGTTGGAGGAGTGAGAGCACTGATGACCGTCCCGAACGAGAAGAAGCACGAGTCCTGGGTAATACCTGCAACTCGAGGCACCGTGCACCGTCTATCTCGCGAAAGGATCGGTGCACCGCGGCGGGTTCGCGGCCTAGTTCGTGCCGGCCGGCTGGGTCGAGCTGGGCAGTGATCCGTCGCGCTGCGCGGGCACCGGGGTACCGATCAGGCGTGCCGCCTGCGGGTTACGCCGGGCGGCAGTCGGCAGCCCGACCACGAACTCGGGGAACAGGCCGAAGAACGTCCGCGCGCTCTGCAACTCCAGGGTGTGCGCCCGCGACCACTGGAACGAGTTCGTCGCACGGGCCCAGTGGTGGGTCCACCGCACGTCGCCGAGCAGCACCACGGGCATGTCGTGCCGCCACGCGCGCAGCCCCAGCTCGTGGTCCTCGTAGTAGAGGAAGAACCGCTCGTTCCACCCGCCCATGGCGACGAAGTCCGCGGTGCGGGCCGCGACCGCCGCGCCCATCACCCAGGCCACGTAGACGGCCTCGCCGGGGTCCGCCACCACCCGGTAGTTCGCGTGCATCTGCGACAGCGGCCAGATCTTCCGGTTGCCCAACTTGGCGGTGGCGTACGGAAAGCCACGGCCGTTGGGTTGGGGGATGCCGTCGGTCCCCAGCAGTTGGGGTGCGACAAGGCCGCCGTGCAGGTCCAGGTGGCGTTGCATCGTGACGAACCCGGCCGGCTCGATCTCCAGGTCGGGGTTGGCGAACAGCACGTACTCGCCCGCGGCCTGGCGTACGCCGACGTTGTTGGCCTTGGAGAAGCCGACGTTCTCCGGGAGCCGGATGACCCGTGCGCCCAGTTCCTCGGCCACGGCGACCGAGTCGTCAGCGGAGTCGTTGTCGACGACGATCCACTCGTACGGCTTGGCACCGCCCCAGCACCGCCGGAGCGTGTCCGCGGAGTTGTAGGTGACCGTTACGACGCTCCACGGTTGTCCTGCCATCACGCGCTCCGAACTTTCAGATAGCTGACCAGGGATGCATAACCGAATCGCTTGCCCTTCCACTGCCGGCGCGCCGCGGGCCCCTCCACCAGGCCACGTCCCACGCCACGCAGGAAGGGTCGGAGCAGGCCCTGACGGGCCCGCCGGGCAGCCAGTGCCAGGTGCGCCAGCGCGAGAACCGGAATCGCGACGAGCATCAGCGGCCAGGTGAAGGTCCGCGCGGCGACCAGCAGTCGATTGCGGGCCAGGAGAAACGCCCGGAATCCCTGAAGCTTGTTGTCGCCCTCGACACTGTGACCGCCGGCGTGCGGGAGCATGAAGTCCAGCCGCCGGGTCCGCAGGCCCTCGGCATACATGCGGAAGGCGAGGTCGGCGTCCTCACCCCAGGCGAACAGGTGCTCGTAGAAACCGCCGAAACGGTGAAAGAGCGCGGTCGGGAAGACTGCCGCGCCGCCGGACGGACCGAGCGGGCCGCGTGGCACCGTCGCCGACCTGTCGATGAAGAGCGAGACCGGGTGCAGATCGATGCCGACGTACTCGCCGCCGTGCATCGCGAGACCCACCGCGATGGGACTCTCGGGATCCGCCTCGATGCTGGCGAAGAGACGAACCAGCGCGTCCTCCGGCAACCAGACGTCCGGGTTCAGCAGCAGCACATGGCTTGTCCGCACCGGCGCGACGGCGCGGTTGCAGCCCGCGGCGAACCCGGGGTTCGACGAGTCGGGCAGATACTCGTACCTGTCGTCGTCCAGGCACCTGGCGATGACCTTGGCGCACTCGTCCTCCGGCCAGTTGTCGGCGAAGATGAACTTCACCGGCAGCCCGTCGGCGGCGCGTACCCACGTCGGAAGCGTCTCCGCGAGCATGTCGCTGGACCGGTAGAGGACCGTGACGATCGTCAGCGTCTCTGCCACTCGGACACCCCCCTCATCGTTTGCTTGTCACGCGCGGACGATCTGTTGGCCGGCGGCGCACCCGTCACAGCAGGGACCTGTACAAGCTCTGCCACCGCTGCACACACCTGTCGAAGGCGTACTCCTGGGCGTACCACTCGGCCACCCGCTGCCCCTCGTCGACGGCCCGCCGGTTGACGGCTTCCCGGATGGCACCGGCGAGCGCCGCGGGCGCGAGGTCCGCCTGGAACGCCAGGGTGCCCGTCGCGTGTCGGGTGACCTCGGCCAGACCGCCGGCCCCGGTGTGCACCACGGGTACGCCGAGGGACAACGCCTCCAGCGCGCTGAGCCCGAAGGACTCGACCCGGGACGGCACCACGAGGCAGTCGATCTCCTGGAGGAAGTCCGCGGCGGTGACCCGGCCGACGAGGTCGAGGTTGGGCCTGGGATCGATCGCCATGGAACCCGCCCCGGCGACCTTGAAGTCCAGGTCCGGGAGGAGGGAGGCGATCTCGGGCAGGAGATCCGCGCCCTTCTCCTTCTCCAGCCGGCCGAGATAGCCGACCACCGGCCGTCGACCCGGCCCCGGCAGGTGCGCGGGCTTCGGGCTCGGCCAGGTGACGGGCAGCGGGTTCGGGATCACGTGGATGTTCTTGACGCCACCACGGTCACGCAGCTCGGCGGCCTCGAACTCGGAGACCGCCACCGTCGCGTGTGGACGGGCCCGACGCATGGCCAGGTCCAGCGTGATGTTGGACTGGATGAGCGCCTTCTGCTGGAACGACCCGGCGGTGTCCCGGTACTGCCACAGGCTGTTGTGCAGGGTGACGACGAGCGGGATCCGCCGGCGTCCCATGCTCAGCGCCGCCCGGGAGTGCATGGCGGCGGACAGCAGGTGGGCGCAGACCACGTCCGGCTGCACCTCGTCGACCAGGCGGCGGATCTCCCGCGCGTACGCGAGGTCGATCCGGCTGGTCGCGCTGAGGCTGACCCACGGCACCCCAGCCTCGCGAAGCGCGTAGCCCACCTCGTCGTCCGAGGTGGCGGCGATGACGTCGACGCCCGTTCGTGCGTGAGCCGGGATGATCTCCGTCAGGATGCGTTCGGCGCCACCGAGCTGCCGCCGTCCGGAACCACCCGTGGTGCAGACGAACAACACCTTCACGAGGTACGCAGCCCCTCGACGGCGCCCTTCGCGATGGCGCGGCGAACCGGGTTACCGCCCACCGCGGCGCGCAGCAGCACCCCGCCCACGTACGCCGTCGTGGCGATGCGACCGCGCGTGCCACCCATGGTCCGGCTCGCCCGGATGAACTCCCGGGTCCGGCGCTCGGAGATCTCCTCCTCGGACCAGCGCCGCTTGGCGGTCGCGTCGTCCTCGTGCATGATCACGGCCTCCGGCACGTACGCCAGCCCCAGACCCTGCTGGCGGACGGCCCAGCAGAGCCGCATGTCCTCGGAGTAGAAGAACGAGGTCTCGTCGACGCCGCCGATGGCGTCGAAGGTCTCGCGGCGCATGGCGACGAAGGGGCCGGTCAGCCAGTCCGCCTTCTCCGGCGGCGCGACGATCCGCAGGTTCGGCAGCACCATGCTCAGCCCGGTGGCGTGGGCGAGACCCACGCCCAGGCCCAGGAACCGCCCACCCTCGGTCTGTGACACACCGGACGGGGTGACCACGCCCGGGAAGGCCGCGCCCACCTTCGGGTCCTCGAGAGCGGTCAGCAGGCGTGCCACGGCGTCCTCGTGCACGATGATGTCGTTGTTGGAGAGGATCACGTTCGCCCGGCTGGTGTGGCGCACGCCGAGGTTCATCCCCCGCGCGTACCCCAGGTTCGAGCCGGACTGGACGTACCGGACACCCTGCTCGGCGCAGAACGCGCTCAACGACTCCTGAATGTGCATCGAGCTGCCGTTGTCGACGACAACGATCTCCGCCTCCGCCGGCAGCGACAGGACGCAGGCGCGCGTGCGCTCAAAGTCCTCCCAGGCGAGGACAACGATCGAGACATCCATGTCAAACCGTCCCATGATTCGGCGACTGTGCTCGTCGCAGGCTTGCTCTGGAGGCGAAGGCGTGTACGGCGTAGGCGAGCGTCGAGGCGATCGCCGCCCCGATCACACCCGCCCACGGGATGATCGCAAAGTATGCGGGAATCGCGAACCCGAGGGTGATCAGTGCGACCACGGTCGTCGCCCGCTCGCCCCGCCTCTTCAACAGCAGGGCGCTCCAGCTCTTGCCGGCCGCGGTGGCCAGTGAACCGGGCAGCAGGACAAGACCGAGGATCCAGGCGTACCGGTACTCCGGCTGGAGGTAGCCCAGCACACCGAGCCCGAGGACAGCGGCCAGGGCGACCGGCAGAGCAGCGGTGACCACAGCTCGGGTGGGGTCGGGGCCGCCGTCGCCGTCCCGGCTGGCCAGGATCCGCTGCGCCCGTACGACGGCACCCGCCTGCGCGAACTCCAGCGCGGCGACCGCCAGCGCGTACACGCCGAGTGGGCCGGCGCCGACGAATCTGGCCACCAGGATCTGGTTGAACCGCAGCGTCATCATCTGGGCGAAGATCCCCAGGTGCAGGTTGCCGACGGCGGCCAGGTCGGCGCGGTAGTCCACCGCTGTCGCCTCCGGCCGTGGCGCCGGCCCGATCCGCCGGAGCATCCCCAGCACCAGGGCGCACACGGACAGCGCGCTGACCCACTGGACGACCAGCCACACCATGCTCCACAGGCCGCCGTCCAGGTAGCCGGCGAAGTACAGCGCCACGTAGCCACCGACCAGGACCGCCCCGCTCGCCGCGCGCATCGCGTAGACGACCAGGAAGCCCTTCTGGCGCAGCGCGATCGACGAGACCGTGTTGAAGATCGTCAGACCGGCCGCGGACCCCATGCCGACCAGATAGCTGCCGAGCCCGGCCACCGTGGTGAGCACCGCGGCGGCCACGACGGAGAGGAGGACCGAGGCCCCCAACATGGCGAGGACCCAGGGGCGTCCCCGGGAGAAGACCCAGCCGCCCGGACGGGACAGCAGGAAGGTGTCCAGGGACAGACCACCGACGGCCGCGCCGAGCGTCGCGCTCACCATGTTCGCGGACAGTTCACCGCGCTCGGCCGGCGGCAGGGCCACCGACAGGACCGCCGCCAGCCCGGTCAGCCCGAGAGCGCCGATGTAGAGACGTTCGGGTGCGACGAGTTTCCGCAGCAGGGCCAGCAGGCGGCGTCCGGGCGATGGTTTCGTGCCGGGGCTCGGCGACGGCCGAGCAGTATTGACCAGCGACACGCCGTCCACTCGCCCCCCATAGATGCGATTTGTGCGGGTACGACAAGTCGTACTTCGCTGGCACTTTCTACCGGACGGCCGTTGCACCTGCAATCGCCCGGTCGGCTCCACCCGATAATGCCGAAACACCTGCCGTCGACGCCAATCCGTCGGCGTAGACTCTCGGACCCGTGAGGATCCTCGTCACCGGCGGAGCCGGATTCATCGGGTCGGAGTACGTTCGCCTGCTGCTGGGCAAGCCCCTCGGCAGTGCCGACGGC
>NZ_JBICSY010000003.1:0-29680 GCF_043197345.1 Micromonospora sp. NPDC049175
AGGCGAGTGGTGAGGAGTTGGTGGGTGCTCCGGTGGCGGCGGTGAATGGGCCGTCGTCGTGTGTGGTGTCGGGGCCTGCGGGTGTGGTGGAGGGGGTTGTGGGGGTGTGGCGGGGGCGGGGTCGGCGGGTGAAGCCGTTGGTGGTGTCGCATGCGTTTCATTCGGTGTTGATGGAGCCGATGTTGGGTGAGTTCGCGGAGGTGCTTGCGGGGTTGACGTTTCGGGAGCCGCGGTTGCCGATTGTGGCGGGGGTGGTGGGGGGTGTGGCGGATCATCGGGATCCGGGTTATTGGGTGCGGCATGTGCGTGAGGCGGTGCATTTTCTGGATGCGGTGCGGGCGGGTGAGCGTGCGGGTGTGGATCGGTGGTTGGAGGTTGGCCCGGACGCGGTGTTAGCCGCGCTGCTACCGGGCTGTTTGACTGCTGACCCGACGGTGATCGCCGCGACCGGCCGCCGCCCCCGCCCCCGACCCACCACCACCGAACCCACCACCACCGAACCCACCACCACCGAACCCGCCACCACCGAACCCGCCACCACCGAACCCACCACCGCCGATCAGCGGGGTCGCGATGAGGTGGTCACTCTTCTCACCGCGGTTGCCCGGTTGTTCGTGACCGGGACCCCGGTCGCGTGGGATGCGATCGTTCCGGCGCCGGATGTGGAGTCGATTCCGGTGGCGCCGACGTATCCGTTCCAACGGGAACGGTTCTGGTTGGCTCCTAGTCCGGCGGTTGGGGACGCGTCGGCGTTCGGGTTGCGGCCGGTCACTCATCCGTTGTTGTCCGCCGCCGTCACCGTCGGCGAACACCTGGTCCTGACCGGGCGGTTGACGGCCGCGAGAACAGCGTGGTTGGGCGAGCACGTCATCGCCGGGACCCCGATCCTGCCCGGGACCGGGTTCGTTGATCTGGCCATCCACGCCGGCGACCAGATCGGCGCCACCACCGTCGGGGAACTCACCCTGCACGCCCCCCTGACCATCCCCTCCGACATTCAGGTCCAGATCACCCCGACCGGCACCGACGGCCACCACGACCTGACCATCACCTCTCCCACCGGCCTACACGCCACCGGCACCCTCACCACCGGCACCCTCACCACCGACACCCGACCAGAAACCCACCCGGGCCTCACCGCCTGGCCACCACCGGGAGCCGAACCCGCCGACATCAGTGACCTGTATCCGGCTCTCACCGCAGCCGGTTACGACTACGGACCCACCTTCCACGGACTCCAGACCGCCTGGACCGACGGCGATCACGTCTACGCCGACGTCGCGCTGCCCGAGGGCACCGACACCACCGGCTACGGCATCCACCCCGCACTCCTGGACGCCGCCCTGCACGCCATGTCCCTGACCCACCAGACCACCGAAACCCTGCTCCCCTTCGCCTTCACCGACGTCCGCCTACACGCCTCAAACGCCACACACCTCCGGGTCCACCTCACCCGCACCGGAGAACGCGAGGTCTCCCTGCTGGCCACGGACACCGCCGGGCTGCCGGTGGTAGCGGTTGGTGCCCTGCGGCTGCGGCCGGTCGAGCAGGATCGGGTCGGTGTCAGGGCCGCGGTGCTTCACAGTGTTCAGTGGCGTCTCCTCGAGGAGGGTGGCAACGTCGAGGTCGACACGACTGTGGCGGCGTTGAGTGGCTCCGGCACGGCGACTGACCGTGCTGCGGAGGCGCTCGGGCTTCTTCAGAGTTTCCTGCGGGACGCACCTGCCGATGCCCGCCTGGTTCTGGTGACCGAGGGCGCCGTGGCGGCCGCCGATGGCGAGACTGTGCGTGATCCCGCCGCGGCCGCGGTGTGGGGGATGGTCCGGTCGGCGCAGTCGGAGCATCCCGGTCGGTTCGCGATCGTCGATGTCGACGAGCCGGGGGCGGCCGGCCTGGCAGGTGCGATCGCTTCCGGCGAGCCGCAGGCTGCGGTGCGCGGCAGCGCGGTGCTGGTCCCGCGCCTTGCGGTCCTGGCGGGCGGGCGTGAGCCGGTCGCCGACGTCTGGGACGGCTCCGGGACGGTGCTGATCACCGGCGGGACCGGGACGCTGGGCACCCTTGTGGCCCGCCACCTCGTGCAGCGGCACGGCGTGCGCAGCCTGATCCTCGCCAGCCGCAGCGGAGTGGTGCCAACGCCGGGTGAACCGGGCCGCAATGGAGAAACAGCGGGGCTGGATGACCTCGACGCCACGATCCGGGTGGTCGCCTGCGATATCGCCGACCCTGATCAGCTAACCGCCCTCCTCGCCGAGATCCCGGCGGACCGCCCGTTGACCGGCATCGTGCACGCGGCCGGCGTCCTCGACGACGCCACGGTCGAGCAGCTCGATCCGGACCGCCTCGCGGCCGTGTTGCGGGCCAAGGCCGATGCCGCCGTACACCTGCACGAGTTGACCCGCACCGCACCGGTGACGGCGTTCGTCATGTTCTCGTCGGTCGCTGGGGTTCTCGGCGGTGCGGGTCAGGGCAACTATGCGGCGGCGAACGCCGTCCTGGACGCTCTGGCGTCCGTGCGACACGCGGAGGGCCTGCCGGCGACGTCGATCGCCTGGGGACTGTGGCAGGCGCGAAGCGGTATGACGCGAGCGCTCGCGGATGGTCAGCTGCGCCGGATGGGTGCCGCGGGGCTGCGTGCGCTGCCGGCCGACGAGGGTCTCGCGATGTTCGACGCCGCGGTCGGCTCAGGCCGAGCGGCCGTGGTCGCCGCGGGGTTCGAACCGGCAGTTTGGCGCGCTGCGGAGCCTTCGGCGGTGCCGCTGCTGTTGCGGGCGCTCTTCCCGGGGCGGGCGCGCCGCGCGGCCGAGGCCGGGCGGGCCACGTCGGATCTGCTGTCCCGGCTCACCGGGCGGGACCCGCAGGAGCAGGCCGCCGTCCTGGTCGAGGTGGTCCGGACCGCGGTCGCGGCGGTGCTGGGGCACGTCAGCGCGGAGGCGGTGGACCCGGCGCAGGCCTTCAACGAGCTCGGCTTCGACTCACTGACTGCCTTGGAGCTGCGTAACCGACTCACCGAGGCGACCGGGCTGCGGCTGCCGGCGACGCTCATCTTCGACTATCCGACGTCGGCCGCGCTCGCCGGCAAGCTGCGCACCGATCTGCTCGGTGAGGTGGGGGCCGCGGCGCCCGTGCCGGTGGCCGCGCCCGCGTCCGACGATCCGGTCGTGGTGGTGGCGATGGCGTGCCGCTATCCCGGCGGGGTGCGGTCGCCGGAGGAGCTGTGGCAACTGGTCCGCGAAGGCGGTGACGCCATCGGGCCGTTCCCGGCGGACCGAGGCTGGGACCTGGCCGAGCTAGCCCCGGCGGCGGAGGGCGGCTTCCTCTACGACGGCGACCATTTCGACCCGGCGTTCTTCGGGATCAGCCCCCGTGAGGCGCTGGCGATGGATCCGCAGCAGCGGCTGCTGCTGGAGCTGACCTGGGAGACGTTCGAACGGGCGGGGATCGACCCGGCCACGGTGCGCGGCAGCCGCACGGGTGTCTTCGCCGGCATGATGTACGCCGACTACGGCGCCCGCCTGCACACCATCCCCGAAGGCTTCGAGGGATATCTGAACAACGGCAACGCGATGAGCGTCGCGTCCGGGCGGGTGGCGTACACGTTCGGGCTTGAGGGGCCGACGATGACCGTCGACACGGCCTGCTCGTCGTCGCTGGTGGCGCTGCACCTGGCCGCGCAGTCGCTGCGCCAGGGTGAGTGCGACCTGGCGCTGGCGGGCGGCGTCACGATGATGTCCACACCCAACCTGTTCGTCGACTTCAGCAAGCAGGGCGGGCTGGCCATGGACGGCCGGTGCAAGTCCTTCGCCGCGACCGCGGACGGTACGGGCTGGAGCGAGGGCATCGGCATGCTGTTGCTGGAGCGGCGCTCCGACGCCGAGCGCCGCGGTCACCGGGTGCTCGCCGTGATCCGGGGCAGCGCGGTCAATCAGGACGGTGCGTCCAACGGGCTGACGGCGCCGAACGGGCCTGCGCAGGAGCGGGTGATCCGGCAGGCGCTTGCCAACGCTCGGCTCGCGCCCACCGACGTGGACGCCGTGGAGGCGCACGGCACCGGCACCACGCTCGGCGACCCGATCGAGGCACAGGCGCTGCTGGCCACGTACGGGCAGGACCGGGCGGAGCCGCTGTGGCTCGGCTCGGTGAAGTCGAACATCGGGCACACGCAGGCCGCCGCCGGCGTGGCAGGGGTGATCAAGATGGTGCAGGCGATGCGGCACGGCGAGTTGCCGCCGACGCTGCACGCCGACGAGCCGTCACCGCACATCGACTGGTCCACCGGCAACGTGGCGCTGCTGACCGGCGCACGGCAGTGGGCGCAGCCGGGCCGTCCCCGCAGGGCCGCGATCTCCTCGTTCGGCATCTCCGGAACGAACGCCCACGTGATCATCGAGCAAGCCCCGGCCGCCGAGCCGGAGCCGCTGGCCCCGGCAGATCCGGAGCAGCAGGTCCCGGCCGGCTCGAAGGCCGCGGAAGCGCCCCAGCCGCCCGTGATCCCGTGGGTCCTCTCGGCCCGGACGCCGAAGGCGCTCGCCGCCCAGGCAGACCAGCTCGCCGCCCAGGCAGACCAGCTCGCCGGCCACACCTCCGCCGACCCCGCCGCGGTGGGCCTGGCCCTGTTGCGCGACCGCGCCCGCTTCGACCACCGCGCCGTGGTGGTCGGCGCGACCCGCGAGGACCTGCTGGCCGGCCTCGCCGCGCCTCGCACCGGCCGGGTGACACCCGGCGGCAAGCTGGCGATGCTCTTCACCGGCCAGGGCGCGCAGCGCGTCGCGATGGGCACCGGCCTGCGCCGCGCCTACCCGGTCTTCGCTGCCGCGTTCGACGAGGTGTGCGCCGGGTTCGAGGGGCTGCTGGAGCTGCCGCTGGCCCAGGTGGTCGACGGTGGCGGTCCGTTGGACACCACCGGATACGCCCAGCCGGCGCTGTTCGCGTTCGAGGTGGCGCTGTTCCGGCTGGTGGAGTCGCTGGGCGTGCGCCCGGACGTGGTCGGCGGCCACTCGCTCGGCGAGATCGTCGCCGCGCATGTCGCCGGCGTCCTGGACCTGTCCGACGCCTGCCGGCTGGTGGCGACCCGCGGACGGCTGATGCAGGCGCTCCCCGACGGTGGGTCGATGGTCGCGGTGCAGGCCTCGGCCGAGGAACTGGTGGGCACCCTGGGTGAGGCGTCGCTGGCCGCGGTGAACGGACCGGCCGCGTGCGTGATCTCCGGTGCGGCGCAGGACGTCGCCCGGGTTGCCGACCACTGGCGGCGGCAGGGACGGCGGACCAAGCGGCTGCGGGTCAGCCACGCTTTCCACTCCGCGCTGATGGAGCCGATGCTGAGCGAGTTCGCGGCGCTTGTGGAGACGCTGACGTTCCACGAGCCGACCGTGCCGGTCATCTCCAACGTGACAGGTGGCTGGGCCGACCACACCGATCCGGTTTACTGGGTGCGGCACGTGCGGGAGGGGGTCCGCTTCCTCGAGGGCGTACGCACCGCCGAGGCCGCTGGCGTGACCCGGTGGTTGGAGCTGGGCCCGGACGGCACACTCGCCGCGATGGTGCGCGACTGCCTCACCGGCACCCCGGCCGTCGTCTCGGCCGCGCAGCGCGCCGGCCGCGACGAGCCCGCCACGCTCCTCACCGCGCTCGGCGACCTGTTCGTCACCGGTACGCCGGTCCTCTGGGAACGCCTCTTCGACGACACCCGCCCAGCCCACGTCGACCTACCCGTCTACCCGTTCCAGCGGCAGCGCTACTGGTTGGAGAGCCCGAACGCGGGCGTTCGCTCCGCGGCGGAGAGCCGGTTCTGGGCGGCCGTCGAGGGCGGCGACCCGGCAGGCCTCGCCGCGGTGCTCGGCGCCGACGAACCGGCGATCGCGGCACTGCTGCCGTTGCTCGCCGAGTGGCGGCGCAGCGAGCCGGCCGGTGCTCCGGTCGTGGACATTCCCGAGCCGCTCGCGGAGGGCGGCGAGTCGCTCACCGACCGGCTCGCCGGCCTGAGCGCGGCGGACCGCGAAGCGGAGCTGCGGAACTTCGTCACCGGGCAGGTCGCGGCCGTGCTGGGCCACGACGCCACCGCCGCCATCGGCCCGGACGACGACTTCATCGACCTGGGCTTCGCCTCGCTCTCCGCGGTCGAGTTGCGCAACCGCCTGCAGGCCGCGGCCGGTGTCGAGCTGCCGGCGGCCCTGGCCTACGAACACCCGTCCGTCTCGGCGGTGGTCGCGTTGCTGCGCGACCTGCTCGCCGCACCCGCCCAGCCCTGACACCCCCGGTAAGGAGCACCGATGGAGTTCAGCCTCTTCTACTTCGCCGACGACAGCGTGGGTTCCGCCGCTCCCGGCGCCGATCCGCGCCGCTACCGGCTGCTGCTGGAGGGTGCCCGGTTCGCCGACACGCACGGCTTCAGCGCTGTCTGGACACCCGAGCGGCACTTCCACCCGTTCGGCGGCCTCTACCCCAACCCGGCGGTCACCGCGGCCGCTCTCGCGACGATCACGGAGCGGATCCGGATCCGCGCCGGCAGCGTGGTGGCGCCGCTGCACGACCCGATCCGGGTCGCCGAGGAGTGGATGGTGGTCGACAACCTCTCCGGCGGCCGCGCCGAGGTCTCGTTCGCCTCCGGCTGGCACCCGTCGGACTTCCTGCTCCAGCCGGGTAACTACGACCAGCGCCGGGAACTGCTGGTGTCCACCGTGGAGACGGTGCAGCGGCTGTGGCGCGGCGAGGAGGTGGAGCGCCGCGACGGCCGGGGCGAGCCGATCCGGGCCCGCGCGTACCCACCGGCCGTGCAGCCCGAGCTGCCCGTGTGGCTGACCAGCGCGGGCAGCACCGGCACCTTCAAGGCGGCCGGCGCGATGGGTGCCGGTGTGCTCACCCATATGCTCCAGCAGGACCTGACGACGCTCGCGGCCAACATCGCCGAGTACCGGGCCGCCCTCGGGGGGCGTACGGGGAAGGTGGCTCTGATGTTGCACACGTTCGTGGGCGCGGACACCGCCGAGGTCCGATCCGTCGTGCGGGAGCCGCTGAAGGCCTACCTGGCCAGTTCGGCGGAGCTGTTCTCCGGCGCTTCCGCGGCGACCGGGCAGGATCTCGACCCGGCGCTGTTGGAGGAACTGCTGGATCTGGCCTTCGAACGCTACTTCACGGCGGGCGGCCTGTTCGGCTCGGTGGAGCACGCCGCGGCCATGGTGCGGCGTGTGCGGGAGATCGGGGTGGACGAGATCGCCTGCCTGATCGACTTTGGTATTCCGGCCGACACCGTCATCGACAGCCTGGGCCACCTGGACGAGTTGCGCGCCGCGAGCGCCGCCTGAGAGCGCCGGGCCGTTCCGCCGGGCGGCGGAACGGCCCCCGTGGGCTGCGGGGTCAGGGCTGCTCGGAGGGGTCCAACTGGAGCCACACCGGCAGGTTGCTGCGGCCGCCGACATCGAGCTTGCGGTAGATGCGGGTGAGATGCTGCTCGACGGTGCTGTTGGTGATGAACAGCTTGTGCGCGATCTCCCGGTTGGAGTAGCCGTGCGCGGCCAGGACCGCGACCCGGTGCTCCGCCTCGCTGAGGACGGTCGCCGCAGCCTCGGGCGTGGCGTCGACCGGTTCCGCCCGGCTCGGCTGCAGCTTGGCGATCAACGGCTCGGCCCGGCAGACCCGGGCGAGATGGTGTGCGCGCCGGGCGGTCATCCGGGCCCGGTTGGACTCGCCCATCGCGTAGTAGGTCTCGCTGAGGTCGGCGAGCGCGTGGGTGAGCTCCAGCTTGTCGCCGGAGGTGTGCAGCACCTGAACGGCCTCGGACAGGATGGGTACCTGTTTGCGCCGGCTGGAGGTCTGGGCGAGCGCGCGCAGGGCGGCGCCTCGCACCCGGGCGGAGACGGCGCGCCCGGCGGAGATCTGCGCCTCGAGCATCGCCCGCGCCGACCGCGTCTCGCCGAGCTGCAGCAGCGCGCGGGCGGCCCCGACCTGCCACAGCGACTGGGTCTTCATGCCCCAGCGGTCGAGGCGGTCGCCGATCGCGCGGAAGTCGTCGAGGGCCTCCTGCGGCCGTCCCTGCGCGAGCCGCAGGCGACCGCGGGTGTACAGGAAGCCGAGGCCGAACGACGTCTCCATCATGGTTTCGGGGTGCGGCTGCTCCAGGATGTCGGCGGCCTGCTCCACCCGGCCCATCTCGATCATCGCGAGGACCAGCGCGGCGCGCGGGGTGCCGATCGCGACGCCCCAGCCGCTCGCCGGGATGCGGGCGAGCGCCGACTGGGCGCGCCGCTCGGCGGCGGGCAGGTCACCGAGCCGCAGCGCGGCCTGGGCCCGAATGCTGTCGAGGATCGCCTGCCACATCGGCGCCTCGGCCAGCCCGGTCCGGGTGCCGAGAACGTCGCACCAGGTCAGCGCGCGGTCCGGTTCGTCGAGGTAGAGCAGGGCGCCGAGGGTGGGCAGGATCGGCTCGACCATGCGCGGGTCCAGCAGCGCGCGTTGCAGCAGGCGTTCGACCAGGGCGAGGGCTTCGTCGCCGGGCTGGCGCAGCGCGACGGTGAGCGTCTGCGCCCCCCGGGTCCGCGGGCCGGTGCCGCGGCGGGCCGACGCCCGTTCGGCCAGTTGCTGGCCCAGGCCGGGCGCCATGAACCCGAGCCAGGCGCCGGCTTCGTCGAGCGCGAGCAGCACGGCCGAGTCGGGCTGCCCGTCCGAGGTCAGCCGGTTCAGCGCGGCGGTGGCGTCGGCGGTGCGCCCGTACCAGAAGAGGTGTTTGACGGCGAGGATCGCCGGGCGGTCGCGCAGCCGGCCGTCGGCCAGGGCGGTGACCAGATCGTCCAGGTGGCGTACGCCCGCGTCCGGCCGCGTCCACCACTCGGCGTGCGCGAGCAGCGCCACCGCGGTGGCGTGCTGGGTCTCGTCGGCCGGTGCCCGTCCGGCGCATCGCAACTGCGCCAGTGCCTCCTGCGGCGCGCCGTCGTGCAGGGCCTGGCCGGCGGCCTCGATGAGCACACCGGCCGCCCACGGGTGGGTGACGTCGCCCGCGGCGACCAGGTGCCGGGCGACCGTGCGGGGCGCCGCCCCGGCCTCGTGCAGCGCCTCGGCGGCCCGCAGGTGCAGGGGCCCCCGCGCCGCCGCGGTGGTGCCGGCCAGGACCGTCTCGCGGGCCACGGGGTCGCGGAAACGCCCGGCGTCGACCAGCCCGGCGTCGGCGAGGGCGGCGAGCGCGGCCTTGGCCTCCGGCGCGTCCAGGCCGAGGATCGTGGGTAGCAGTTCCGGTTCGCTGAACGGGTCGAGCACGGCCAGGGCCAACCCCACCGTGCGGGCGCTCTCGGGGAGTCGCCCGAAGACTGTCTGCACGGCCCGGGTGAACGCCTGTCGTTGCGCGGCGGCGGGCTGCTGCTCGTCGGTGAGCAGGGCGTGCAGCAGCAGCCGGCTGCCGCCGGTCGCGGCGTGGTAGCGGGCGGCGCGGTTCCAGGCCTGCCGGTCGTCGAGGCGCGCACCGATCAGGTCGGCGACGCGGGGGAGTGACAGCGCCGCGAGCCGGACGTGCCGGCAGTGGGGCAGGGCCAGCAGCTCGGCCGTGGTGGCGGTGTCGAGCGTGAAGTCCTCCTCCAGCACGAGCATCAGCCGGGTCCCGGCGACGCGCCGCGCCAGGCCGAGCAGGCAGTGCCGGGAGGCCGGGTCGAGGTGCTGCGCCGCGTCCACACAGATGATCACCGGCTGGCGCTCGGCCAGGTCGAGCGGGATGCGGCGCAGGCTGTGCAGCAGTTGGGCGGCGCCGTCCTGGGCGTCGTGGTGGTCGAGGTCGGTAAGTGTCGCGCCGAGGGTGCCCTCGCCGAGCAGTTGGGCCATCCCGGCCGCCCGCGGTGACACCCGGCCGGCGCCGTGTAGCAGCCGAGCGATCACCGCGAGCGGCGCGTCGCCGGCGGCGGCGGTGGTCCGCAGCACGAGGGCGTCACGTGCCACCGGACCGGCGAGGAAGTCGTCGATCAGCTCCGTCTTGCCGCTGCCCGGAGGGCCGCTGATCACCGCCGCGCAGCCGCGTCCCGCGCGGAAACCGGCGCCGAGCCAATCGAGCTGTGTGCGTTCGTCGTCGCTTTCGACAATGCGGTCTCGGACACGTGTCATGGATGTTTCTTCCCCGTGAAGATTACCTGACAAAGGCCTGCGTGAATCCAGTTAACGGTTCTCCCAAGTAATCTTGCCTACGTTCTCACGGCGTTCGCAAGTGGCATTCGTCGTAGCTGAATCCCGACTCGTCGACGTCGGGCGGGGCGACGACCCGGCAGCGGGGACCTGCCCGGTGGCCGGACGCGCGACCCGGCTGCGGCGGCGTGGGCGCCGCTGGCGCTGCGACCAGGACGGATGCCCGCGCCGGTCGTTCACCGAGCAGGTGTCACAGGTCCCGGACCGGCGAAGAGGTGGTTGCGGCAAGCCGCCGGGGGCGGTCGGCGACGTCTGTCACACCACGCGCGGGCCACCCGAGCGCCGACCGCGACCGCACCGATGGGCGAGGGTTACTCGACCAGGTCGAAGGCCGCACCACTGCGGGAGCAAAAGGTGTGAGTTTCCTGCGAGTCACCGATGTAGGGGTGGGCAGGGGTGCCTTACCCGTGGGTATCAACCTAGGATTCCGGCCGCAATTGAAAACGCGCGGCAGACCTGCCGCGCGTTGCGTAAAGAATGCGCGTGTTATCAGGCGCGGGCCACGGCCGAAGCGGCCGCGGCCATAACCTGGATGACCTGCGGTGCCTGCTCGACGATGAAGAAATGCCCGCCGGGCAGGATGTGCATGTCGAACCCGGCCGTGGTGTGGTCGCGCCAGGCCCGCGCCTCCTCGAGCGTCACCTGCGGGTCGGCGTCACCGGTGAAGACCGTCACCGGACAGTCCAGCGGCACGTCGTGCCCGTGTCGGTACGTCTCGATCGCCCGGTAGTCGGCCCGGACCGCAGGCATCGCCATCTGCATCACCTCGGGGTTGGCCAGGGCGTCGGCCCTGGAGCCGCTGAGTGACCGTAGCTCCGCGATGATGCCGCGATCGTCGCGCAGGTGCACCGTCTCGGAGCGGTGCCGCGACGGCGCCCGACGCCCCGAGGCGAACAGGCGCAGGGGCGCGCGGCGCTGGGCCAGCTCGTAGCCGACCACGGCGCCCATGCTGTGCCCGAAGACCAGCAGCGGCAGGTCGTCCAGTCCGGACACCACCTCCGCCAGCTCGTCGGCGATCGCGGCGATGGTCGGCAACGGGCGCTCGTGGTGCCGGTCCTGGCGCCCGGGATACTGCGCCGTCACCACCTCGACCCGCGGTGCCAACGCGTGCGACACCGGCAGGTAGAAGCTGGCCGAGCCGCCCGCGTGGGGCAGCACGAGCAGCCGTACCTCGGCCGTGGGCGCCGGCGCGAACCGGCGCAGCCAGGCGTCCGCGTCGGGCCGCATCTCACTGCTCCCCGCGGATCAGCGGCGCCAGCTCGGCCGGCGACGGATGCGTGAAGACGTCTGCGAGCTTCAGCCGAACCCCTGTCACGCCCTCGATCCGTTGGACGAGCTGGGCGGCGAGCAGAGAGTGGCCGCCGCTGACGAAGAAGTGGGTGTCCGCCGCGACGTCGTTGCGCTCCAGCAGCTCGCGCCAGAGCGTCAGCAGCAGGCGGATCGTCTCGTCGGCCGGTTCGTCGACAGCGGACGAAGGCGCGCCGTCGGTGTCACGGAGACGGCGCTGCTCCGCCACCCGGGTCAGCGCGATCGTGTCGACCTTCCCGTTGACGTTTGTCGGCAGCGCGTCGACCACCACCACGTCCTGCGGCACCGACGACCGCGGCAGCCGGTCGGCCGCCAGCCGCCACGCCTGCTCGGCCAGCTCCGGTCCGGCCGCGGACTCCAGGAACGCGACAAGGATGCCGTCCGCGACCGGATCGCCGACGACCACCACCGACGCGGCCTTCACCTCCGGGTGCCCGGTCAGCACGGCCTCGATCTCGCTCAGCTCGATGCGGTTGCCCCGCAGCTTGATCTGCCGGTCACCGCGTCCCAGCGCTTCCAGCGTCCCGTCGGTACGCCACCTCGCCGCGTCCCCGGTGCGGTAGAAGCGCCCGTACTCCGGGTGGTCGCCGAAGCGCCGCGCGTTCAGCTCGGCACGCTCGTGGTAGCCGATCGCCACGCCGTCGCCCGCGATGCAGAGCTCGCCGCGCAGGCCGATCGGCAGCGCGCGGCCGTACGGGTCGGCGACGAAGACCTCGGTGTTGGCGATCGGCCGCCCGATGTCGATGACGTCGGGCGCCGGGTGCCCGATCTCCCCGGCCGTGGACCAGATCGTCGTCTCGGTCGGCCCGTACACGTTCCACAGCCGGCAGCCGGTGGCGGCCAGGCTCGCGGCGAGCGCGGCCGGCAGCGGCTCACCGCCACACAGCACCCGCCGCCCGGCGAGGGTGGGCGTCAGGTCACCGGCGATCAACCGCCAGCTCGTCGGCGTCGCCTGCAGCACGGTCACGTCGTGCCGCTGGACCAGCGAGGCCAGGGCCGCGCCGTCGGTGCGCAGCTCGTCGGGCGCGGTGACCAGCCGCCCGCCGGTCACCAACGGCAGGAACAGCTCCAGCGCCGAGATGTCGAACGCGAACGTGGTGAGCCAGAGCGTCGCGTCGTCCGGCCCGGCTTCCAGCTGCGTGGCGAAGTGGCGGATCAGGTTGCCGAGACTGCTGTGGCTGATGCGGGTGCCCTTGGGCCGCCCGGTCGACCCGGACGTGTAGATCAGGTAGGCGCAGGTGCCGGCGCCCGGCAGCACCGCCTGCTGGGGGACACCCTGCTCCGGCTCGCACGTCGCCATCGGCAGGGTCGTCACGCCGGGCAGGCCGACGCCGGGCGCCGCCAGCACCGCGCGCGCGTTCGCGTCCTCGAGCTGGTACTCGACGCGTGCGGCCGGATGGTCCGGGTCGAGCGGTAGGTAGGCGGCGCCGGCCAGCCACACGCCGAGCGCCGCCGCGGCGAGCTCCGGGCCGCGCGGCGCGGCCAGCGCCACCACGTCGCCCGCGCCCACGCCGTGCGCCACCAGCGCCTCCCGGGTCCGCTCGGCCGTGTGCCAGAGTTGGCCGCGGGTGACGGCGCGCTCCCCGTCCACGCACGCCACCACGTCCGGGCCGACGGCGACGAGCGCGGCGACCGCCTCGAGGACGGTCGCGGGCTGCACCGGCCCGGCCGTGTCGTTGGCCGCGTCGATCGCTGCCCGGTCTCGGGGGGCGAAGACGTCGATCTCGCCCATCGGACTGCCGTCGTCCTCGGCGAGCGCCACCAGCAGCGAGTCGTAGCGCTCCAGCATCAGCTCCACGTCGTCGTGGCCGAGCACCTCGGTGTAGTAGACCGCCCGCACCCGTACCGCGTCGGCGGTGGAGAGGATGAAGAACTCCAGGTCGAACTTGCTCGCGCCGTTCTCCACCCCGATCGGGGTGGCGCGCATGCCGTCCAGCTCGAACGGCTGCAGCCCGTCGGCCGGCACGTAGTTGAACATGTGCCGGAACAGCGTGGTCCGCCACGCGCCGCCGGCCCGGGCCACCTCGGGTAGCAGCCGGTCCACCGGGACGTCGGCATGCGCGAGCGCCTCGAAGAACGTCGCCCGTGCGCGGGCCACCAGGTCGCCGAACGCGCGCTCCGGGTCGACCTCGAAGCGCAGCGGGACGGTGTTGATGTGGTAGCCGATGGCGCGCGGCGCGTCCGGCGGCCGGACGTTGACCGGCGTGCCGATCACCAGGTCCGCGGGGCGGCCCGGCTCGTCGGCCAGCGGCGCCGCGAGACCAGCGCCGTGCCGGGCCAGCAGCAGCCCGTACGCGGCCAGCATGATCACTGCCTCGGGGGCGCGCAGCCGCTTCTCCAGCTCCTTGACGCTCGCCCGCGCCCGGTCCGACAGCAACCGGCTCAGGTGGCCGCCGGTCAGCGTCGGCTGGGCCAGGTCGGGCCTGCCGCACCACAGGTCCAGGGATTCGGAGTCGGTGTCGCGGACCTGCCCGCGCCAGTAGTCCAGGCTCTGCTCGCGGACGGGCACCTCGGGCGTCGGCGGCACCGTGGCCAGCAGTTCCCCGGGCACCTCGGCGCCGGCCCGCAGCGCCTCGTACGCTCGCGTGAACTCGTCGACGAAGATCGACGTCGACACCGTGTCGAAGACCAGGTGGTGCACGACCAGGCAGAAGATGTCTCCCTGCGGCCCGCGGAAGATCCCGGCACGCAGCAGCGGTGTGCCGTCCACGGCGAACGGGCGGGCGGCGTACGCGTCCAGGGCCACGTTGACGTCGTCGGGGTCGTAACCGCCCGTCTCGATCGTCACCGACGCGCTGTCGAGCACCCGCTTGCGCAGCCCGCCCTCCTCGTCGAAGACCGTCCGCAGGATCTCGTGGCGCAGCACCAGCCGGTCCAGTGCGCCCTGCGCGGCGTCCTTGTCGAGCAGGCCCGGTACCGAGAAGGCGTACGAGATGTTGTTCGCCGGTGTCCCGGGCACCAGGGTCTCCAAGACACGCAGCGACTTCTCCTTCAGCGTCGCCTCACGGTGTGCGTTACCGGCTGCAGGTTGCATGGATGCTCCGCTCACGGTGGCAGGAGTGGTTATCGGAGGAGTCCGTCGACGACCTTGGCGACGCCCGGGTCGCGCAGCAGGTCGGCGTGCACGAGGTCGAACCGGACCTCGTCGGCGACCAGGCCCGCCCGCTCCGCCTCCGGTACGAGGTTGAGGCCGTTCTTGGGCGAGGCCGAGCTGATCGCCGTGGCACCGGTCCAGACGGGAGCGGGCTCGATCTGGACCGCGGCGGCCAGGAACGCCAGGAACGAGCCGAACGTGGCGGCGAACTCGTCCTTGCGGGTGTCGTCGATGCCCAGCCGGTCGAACGCGGGCCCGGCCTCGCGGCGGAACACGCCCTTGAGTTCCTGGCCGAGCAGCCGCAGGTCGCTCTGCTGCTCCTGGGCCACCCAACCGAGGCGCTGCGCGTTGCCGATCTCGTCGGCCGAGAGCACCGTCGACATGTTGCCGATCACCTTGTGGAACTGGCCGTACATGCCCAGTGGGGTGACCGCCTCGGGGTCGAACAGGATGACCTGCGGCCGCTGCTGCCACCGGGAGATCCGGTCGGCCATGGTGGTCGCGTAGTTGCTGCCCGCGCAGTAGCCGAAGCAGGCGCGCACCACCGGGCGGCGCTCCTCGATCTCCGAGAGCCACCAGTCCGCGTAGTCGGTGCCGGTCATGTCGGTCTCCGTGCCGACCGGCGGCGGCACGGTCTCCCAGATCGCGTACCCGCCGGTCAGCAGCGGCGCGAGATCGGTGAACCCGGCCTCGGGGCGTCCGGTGGCGAAGAAGTCGGTGGCGAGGACCACCTCCGGCGCCGATCCCTCGCCTGAGGTCAGGACGTTCCAGTTGCGCAGCGCAGCCATGGTCTCTCCTCGGGGCAGGGCGCGATTCTCGCGTCACGCTATTGACAGCGGCAGCGGCGCAGTACCCCTATCGACCCGGCACCAGGACCGCGGTCACCACGAGACCGCCGGTGACCAGATAGCGGCCGTGCAACGTCTTCAGCCCTGGATCGCCGCCGTCGGCCGTGACGTGACCCACGAACGTCCGGGTGGCCGGGTCGATCGTCAGCCGCGCGTCCTCGAACTCCAACTCGCGCCGGGTCAGCGGGAACCACGCCTTGTAGATCGACTCCTTGGCGCTGAACAGCAGCCGGTCCCAGTGCGTCGACGCGTCGGCGCGCCGCAACCCGCGCAGCATCTCCGGCTCGCCCGCGGCGCTTATCGACGCGGCCACGCCCTCCGGCAGCGGGCCGTGCGGCTCGGCGTCGATGCCGACACCGGCGGCATGCGCGACGCGCGCCACCGCGGCGGCGCGGTAGCCGCGGCAGTGCGTGATGCTCCCGGCCACGCCGGCCGGCCAGCGGGGTTCGCGGCGCGGCCCGGGCAGGATCGGCGCGGGCGGGAAGCCGAGCCGGGCGAGCGCCTCCCGGGCGCAGCGGCGGGCCGTGACGAACTCCTGCCGACGCGCCGGCACGGCCCGGTCGACAAGCCGTTCCTCGCCGGGGAAGCAGGGCTCGCCGGCCACGTCGGCGAAGGCTTCGGCGCACGCCACCGGCTCCGGCAGCAGCAGCTCGATCACGGCTGTCCCTTGAGGATCAGCCGCAGCGGGTCGGGTGCCGCGCCGCGCCGGCGCCACTCCCGCGGGTAGCCGAGCGACACCTCCTCGAAGCGGACGCCGTCGTAATGGGTGGTACGCGGGATGTGTAGATGCCCGTACACCGCCGCCACCGCCCGGAACCGGGTGTGCCAGTCCGCGGTCAGCTCGGTGCCGCACCACTGGGCGAACTCCGGGTACCACAGCGGATCGGTCGGCGCGCGCAGCAGCGGCCAGTGGTTGACGAGCACGGTGACGGCGTCCGGCGGCAGCGCCTCGAGCCGGCGGCGGGTGGCCGCGACGCGGGCCCGGCACCACGAGTCCCGGTCCGGATACGGGTCCGGATGCAGGAGCTGCTCGTCGGTGCAGACCACACCCGACTCGTACGCGATCCGCAGCGACTCCGCCTTTGTCGTCGCTCCCGGCGCCCGGAACGAGTAGTCGTAGAGCAGGAACAGCGGCGCCACCGTGACCGGGCCGTCGGCGGAGTCGAACACGGGGTAGTCGTCCTCCGGCGTACGGACGCCGTGCTCGCGGCACATGTCGACAAGCGCCTCGTAGCGCCGCACGCCGCGCAGCCGGACCGGATCGCGGGCGTGTGTCCACAGCTCGTGGTTGCCCGGCGACCAGATGACCTCGCGGAAGCGGCTCTTGAGCAGGCGCAGCGTGCGTTCGATGTCGGCGAAGATCTCACCGACGTCACCGGCGACCACGAGCCAGTCGTCGTCGGCGTGCGGCGCGATCCGGTCGAGGATCTCGCGATTGTCCGCGTACGACACGTGCAGGTCGCTGACCGCGAAGAGGGAACCCGGCATTGCCCCGATGCTGTCAGACCAGGACCCCCGCGTGACCCCCTATTCCGGGTGCCACCGCCGGGAACTGGGGTAGGCAGCCGCCGCGCCGCCCGGGCATGTTGTGCGTCGAGACGATCGACACGAGGGGCTGGTGCCATGACAGCGGCCGTTGACCAATGGCGCCGGCAGGCTCTGGCCGCGCTGCGCCGATCGGGTGACGCCACCGAGACCACGCCGCTCGACCAGGTGGCGGACCTGCTGGCGACGCGGACCTACGACGGGCTGCGCATCGACGCGCTGCGTACGCCGCACGACCCCGCGACACCGCCGACCGGGCTGCCCGGCCGGTGGCCGTTCGTGCGAGGCACCCGCGTCGCGGGCGGGTGGGACGTGCGGCAGCGCCATGGCGGCGAGGAGCCGAAGGACGTTCGCGAGTCGATTCGCGACGATCTGGACAACGGCGTGACGTCGGTGTGGCTCGATGCCGATGCCGACGCCCTGCCGGAGTTGCTCGACGGTGTGGACCTGGGCCGGGCCGGCGTGACGCTGGACGCCGGCGCTGACTTCGCCGCGGCCGGTGCCGCGTTTCTGCGGCACCGGCCGGGGGACCGCGTCGGCGGGCTGGGCGCCGATCCGCTGGGCTGGCGTGCCCGTACCGGTGCGGAAGCCGACGTGCGCGCCGCTGCCGCGCTGGCGGTCCGGTGCGTGGCCGAGGCGCCGACGCTGCGCGCGATCACCGTCGATGCGACCGTCTACCACGAGGCGGGCGGCTCGGACGCGCAGGAGCTCGGCTGCGCGGCCGCCACCGGCGTCGCCTACCTTCGGGCGCTCACCGACGCGGGCCTGACCGTCGAAGACGCACTGCACCAGCTCGAATTCAGGTACGCCGCCGACGCCGACCAGTTCGCGACGATAGCCAAGTTCCGCGCGGCCCGCCGCATCTGGTCGCGGATCGCCGAGCTCTGCGCGGCCCCCGACGCGGGCGGCCAGGTGCAGCACGCGGTCACGTCGGCGGCGATGATGACCGTCCGGGATCCGTGGGTGAACCTGTTGCGCACCACTGTCGCCGCGTTCGCCGCGGCGGTCGGTGGCGCGGGCGCGGTGACGGTCCTGCCGTTCGACGATCGCCTGGGCCAACCGGATCCGGCGGCGCGGCGTCTGGCCCGCTGCACGCAGCTGGTGCTCCTCGAGGAGGCCCACATCGGCCGCGTCACCGACCCGGGCGGCGGTTCCCACTACGTCGAGCACTACACGCAGGAACTCGCCGAGGCGGGGTGGGACTGGTTCACGACCATCGAACGCGCCGGCGGCCTGGCGGCGGCGCTGGACTGCGGCCTGATCCCCGACCGGCTCGCCGCCACCCGGGCGCGGCGTGCGGAGAACATCGCCCACCGCCGCGACCCGATCACCGGCGTCAGCGAGTTCCCCGACCTGGACGACGTGCCGCCCGAACGGCTGCCGGCGCCGGCGCCGCCCGGCGGGGGCCTGCCCCGGTACTTCTACGCCGAGGCGTTCGAGCGGCTGCGTGACCGCGCCGACGCCCATCCGTCCCGGCCGGTGGTGTTCCTGGCGACGCTGGGCGCGCCGGCCGTGTCCGGGGCGCGCGCCACGTTCGCGGCGAACCTGTTCGCGGCGGGTGGAATAGCCGTGGTCACCGGCCCGGTCGAGGAGTTCGCCGCTTCCCGCACGGCCGTGGCCTGCGTCTGCGGGCCCGACGAAGCGGTACCGGCTGCCGTGGCCGCGCTGCGCGAGGCGGGCGCGAAACGGGTGTGGGTCGCGGGCGGCGATCTGCGGCAGGGGTGCGACGCCGTCGAGGTTCTCACCCGCTCGCTCGACGATCTGGGAGTGCGGCCATGATTGCGGACTTCACCACGGCGTCACTGGCCTCGGACCGCCGGGCGGACTACCCGCCGGACCCGCAGCCACCGCCCACGGAGCCGGCGTGGGATACGCCGGAAGGCATCGCGGTCGCGCCGCTCTACACAGGTGCCGAACAGCTCGACTCGTGGCCCGGGCTCGCGCCCTACCTGCGTGGCCCGTACCCGACGATGTACGTCAACCAGCCGTGGACCATCCGGCAGTACGCGGGCTTCTCCACGGCGCAGGAGTCCAACGCGTTCTACCGGCGTAACCTCGCCGCCGGGCAGAAGGGCCTGTCCGTCGCGTTCGACCTGCCCACCCACCGCGGCTACGACTCCGACCACCCCCGGGTGGCCGGCGACGTCGGCATGGCCGGCGTGGCGATCGACTCGATCCACGACATGCGGCAGCTCTTCGACGGCATCCCGCTCGACCGGATGAGCGTGTCGATGACGATGAACGGCGCCGTCCTGCCGATCCTCGCCCTCTACATCGTCGCCGCCGAGGAGCAGGGCGTCGCACCCGAGCGGCTGTCGGGGACCATCCAGAACGACATCCTCAAGGAGTTCATGGTCCGCAACACCTACATCTACCCGCCCGAACCGTCGATGCGGATCACCTCCGACATCCTCGCCTACACCTCGCGGCGGATGCCCCGCTTCAACTCGATCTCCGTCTCCGGCTACCACCTGCACGAGGCCGGCGCGAGCGCGGACCTCGAACTCGCCTACACCCTCGCCGACGGCGTCGAGTACCTGCGCGCCGGGCAGGCAGCCGGGCTGGACGTCGACGCGTTCGCTCCCCGGCTGTCGTTCTTCTGGGCCATCGGCATGAACTTCTTCATGGAGGTCGCCAAACTCCGCGCG
The DNA here is from genome assembly GCF_043197345.1 of Micromonospora sp. NPDC049175. Classification (NCBI taxonomy): domain Bacteria; kingdom Bacillati; phylum Actinomycetota; class Actinomycetes; order Micromonosporales; family Micromonosporaceae; genus Micromonospora; species Micromonospora sp. NPDC049175. The sequence goes on from NZ_JBICSY010000003.1 coordinate 19,596, forward strand.
GGTCGGCTGCTCTGGACCCGCCTGGTCCAGCCCTTCGGCCCCAGGGACCCGCGCTCGTCGAGCCTGCGCGCGCACTCGCAGACCTCCGGCTGGTCGCTGACCGCTCAGGACGCGTTCACAAACGTCATGCGTACCTGCGTCGAGGCGATGGCCGCCACCCAGGGGCACACCCAGTCCCTGCACACAAACGCCCTCGACGAGGCACTCGCCCTGCCCACGGACTTCTCGGCCCGCATCGCCCGCAACACCCAGCTGCTGCTGCAACACGAGTCCGGCACGACCCGCGCCATCGACCCGTGGGGTGGCAGCGCCTATGTGGAGCAGCTCACCCGGCAGTTGGCCGACCGCGCCTGGGAGCACATCAGCGAGGTCGAGGCGGCCGGCGGCATGGCCCGCGCGATCGGCGAGGGCATCCCGAAGCGGCGTATCGAGGAGGCGGCCGCCCGCACCCAGGCCCGCATCGACTCCGGCCGGCAGGCGGTGATCGGGGTCAACAGGTACCGGTCGGCGGCGGAGGGTCCGATCGACGTACGCAAGGTCGACAACGCGGCGGTACGGGCCGGTCAGGTGGCCGCGCTGCGCCGGCTGCGCGCGGAACGGGACCAGGACGCCTGCACCGCGGCGCTGGGCGCGTTGACCGCGGCGGCGGCCTCGGACGGCAACCTGCTCGCGCTCGCGGTCGACGCCGCCCGCGCGCAGGCGACCGTCGGGGAGATCTCCGCCGCCCTGGAGCAGGTCTACGGCCGGCACACCGCCCGCATTCAGACCGTGTCCGGCGTCTACGGCCGGGAGGCGGGCCCGTCGCCCGCCCTCGAACGGGCCCGCGCGGCCGCCGCCGCGTTCGCCGAGGCGGAGGGCCGCCAGCCGCGGATCCTGGTCGCGAAGATGGGCCAGGACGGCCACGACCGTGGTCAGAAGGTGGTCGCGACCGCCTTCGCCGACCTCGGCTTCGACGTCGACGTCGGCCCGCTGTTCGCCACACCCGCCGAGGTCGCCCGGCAGGCGGTCGAGGCCGACGTGCACGTGGTGGGCGTCAACTCGCTCGCCGCGGGCCACCTGACGCTGATCCCGGCCCTGCGCGACGAGCTGGCCGCCCAGGGCCGCCCCGACATCATGATCACCGTCGGCGGGGTGATCCCCGCTCAGGACCACGCCGCGCTGCGCGCGGCCGGCGCGGCCGCGATCTACCCGCCGGGCACGGTCCTCGCCGACGCCGCCGTCGACCTGCTCTCCACCCTCGGGCAGCGCGGCGGCCATGCCGGCCGACCTTGACGCCATGAGCGCCGGGGTGCTCGCCCGCACCCCGGCCTGGGTCGCCCGCGCCATCACCCTCGTCGAGTCCGCGCGCCCCGACCACCAGCGGCAGGCCCGGCAGCTACTCACCACGCTGGCCCCGCACGCCGGCCGGTCGCACCGCATCGGCGTCAGCGGCGTCCCCGGCGCCGGGAAGTCCACATTCATCGACAGCCTCGGCGGCGTTCTCACCGCCGCCGGGCACCGCGTCGCCGTGCTCGCCGTCGACCCCACCTCGCAGCGCTCCCGTGGCAGCGTCCTCGGCGACCGGACCCGGATGGCCCGCCTCACCGCGGACGCCAACGCGTTCGTGCGCCCGTCGCCGGCGCGTGGGACGCTCGGCGGCGTCGCCCGGGCCACCCGCGAGGCGATCGTGGTGGTCGAGGCCGCCGGCTACGACGTGGTCGTCGTCGAGACCGTCGGCGTCGGCCAGTCCGAGACCGCCGTCGCCGGCATGGTCGACACCTTCCTGCTGCTCGCCCTCGCCCGCACCGGCGACCAACTGCAGGGCATCAAGAAAGGCATCCTGGAACTCGCCGACGTCATCGCTGTCAACAAGGCCGACGGCCCGCACGCCGGCGACGCCCGCGCCGCGGCCCGCGAGCTGGCCGGCGCGCTGCGCCTGCTGCACACGCCGGCGCCGGTCGTCACCTGCAGCGGCCTGGAAGGTCACGGCGTCGAGGAGGTCTGGTCCCGGTTGCGCGCTCACCACGCGCACCTGCGCGCACACGGCGACCTGGGCAGGCGCCGGGAGGAACAGCAGGTGGACTGGATGTGGGCGGCCGCCCGGGACGCCCTGCTCGACCGTTTCCAGGCGGATTCCGCGGTACGCCACACCGCCCAGGCACTCGAGCGCCGCGTCCGCGACGGTTCGCTGCCGCCGGCCGCCGCCGCAGATCTGATAGTGGCGGCGTACACCGCCGAACCGGACTGATCCGCCGCGACACCGTCGACGGTTGCCGCGCACCGTGCGGGGCCGGCGCCACGAGCGCCGGCCCCGCCGTGGTCTACCCGCTCAGGCGCGGCGGTAGCTGCACTGGAAGGCGAAGTCGTCCACCCGCACGGCACCGCTGCCACCGAGCAGGGAGATCCGGACGAACACCTGGTTGGGACCGTTCGCGTAGCTGGCCACGTCATGCAGCCGCCAGGCGGTGTCGGTGATCCGGACGGTGCGCAGCGAGAGGTAGGTCCAGCTCGCCGGGTCGATCACCTCGACGTTGAGCACCGCCGACCCGCTGACCGCCCGGACGTAGAACCCGCCGCCGCAGGTCGTGGAGTGCCCGGCGGTACGCGGCCCCACGGTGAGCAGCTTGCCCACCCCGGACCAGCCGCCGGCCGAGGTCGTGAGAATGGCGTTGTTCCACCCGGAATGCGCCGTTCCGGTGCCCAGCTCGTAGGCTCCGCTCCCGGCCCCGGAGCGGTGGAACTCCCACACCGCCGCCGGATTCCCCTCGAACCCGTCGGTGTGCGTCCAGAGGTCGGCCTGGGCGGGGCCGACGGCCACGGTCAGGGCCACCGCCGTCGCCGTGACGGCCGCGGCGGTGAGGCGTGCGGCTCTGCTGAATGCGCTTCTCATCCCTGTCTCCTTCGCTCGTCGCCGTATGTCACGGCGCGCCGTAGATGACGACCTGGTATCCGGTGATCGCCTCGCCCACCGGCTGGTGCCAGGTGCGCGGCGTGGAGTTGCACTGGCTGCCGACCCGGTTGGCGTGCGAGTTCAGCCCGTACGCGGTGTTGCTGGCGAAGAGCGGTCCACCGCTGTCGCCGCCGAGGGTGCAGATGTTGGTCTCGACCATCTGGCGTACGGTGCCGCCGGTGCCGTTGACCGTCACGTTGGTCCTGAGTACGGAGCCGCACCTGAATCCGGTGGTCTTGCCCGAGTTGCAGACCGACAGCCCGGTCACGGCCGTCGCCCAACCGTGGATGCTGCGGGTTGTGTTGTTCCACAGGTTGATGACACCGGTCGCCCAGACCGACGGACCGTTCATCCAGATGAGGCCGTAGTCGTTCTCCGGATAGTTGCTCTCCAGCGACGGCCCGACGTCCTGCCCGTTGGGCAGTGTCCAGTGTGGGTAGCCCTGGGTGCAGTGGCCGGCCGTGATGATGTAGTTGAAGGTGTAGTCGGTGGCGGTGAAGCCGACCGAGCAGCCGCCCAACGCGTCCGCGCTGGAGATCCCGACGTTCGGCTGGATCTGGCCGGTGCTGGTCTCGAACCGCACCGCCGCGCCGAACTTGCGCGCCGCCGAGCTCTGCGCGGCGTTCTTCGCCCCCGACGCCGGCAGGCTCACCACCACCTGGTTGGTCGCCGGGTCCACCCCCCAGGTCGTGTTCGGTTCACTCGGGGCGGCCTCCAGCGTCCGCTGGATGGACTGGAGTTGCCGGTCGCCACGAGCGACGAGGCGCGCCTTCGCGCCAGCGGCGGTCACCTTCGCGGCGGCCGCGGCGTCGGTGACCGTGACGACGAGGTTGCCGTCGGACAGGTACGCGCCGCCCGAGCTGGCACCCAGTTCGGTGGTCAGCTGGTTGGCGAGTCGCACATTGGCGTTCTCGGCACTGAGCAGCTTCTCGGCGGCAGCGCGGCTGATGCCCCGCTGCGCGGCGATCGCCTCGGCCATGTCCGCCGCCCCGCCCGCCCGGTCCGTGGCGACGCCGCCGACGGTGGCCGGGGCCGCCCGGCCATCGGTGCGGGCCTGATCCGCCGCGCCCCCGGGCTGGGCCGTCCGGTCGGCCGGCCCGGCCGTCGCGGCAGTCGGGACGAAGGCCACCGACGCCACGACGGCGAGTGCCGTTGCGCGCAGGATTCTGCGGCTCGGTCTTTTCGTACGCGGATGGCGGACAACTCGTTCTGACATGCACCGCTCCCATCACGAGGGGACCTGTCGGCCGGGTCAGGAGTCGGACGGCCCGGACCGGACGGCAATCCTCGCAATCGCAAGGGGGCGCTGAGTGGGATGTTGGACGCGACTGGACAGGGCTGGACACCTGGCTCGACGGACGAGGTGACCGTGCCGCCCCGGCGATGTCCGCCGAGGCGGCACGGCCGCCGATATCCGAGCCGTGACGCCTACTCCTTCACACCGATGTTGTCGATCGGGGGAGCGCTGATCAACCGTCGGACGGGCCACACAGTGGTTGCCAGCGCCAGCAGTGTCGTACCGCCGAGCACCGCCACCCAACCGAGCGGCGGGACGTACGGGATCGGGCTGCCGGTCAGTCCGTTGACGACCGCGCTCAGGGTCAGTGCCGCGATCGTCGCGCCGATCAGCACCGCGGTGCCGAGCAGCCCGGCCTGTTCGGCCTGGACCATGCTCCGAATCTGACGGCGGGTGACCCCGACCAGTTGGAGCAACGCCAACTCGCGGCGGCGGGCCAGCGTGGCCATCACCATCGTGGTGGCCGCCGCCAACGCCGCGTACCCCACCATCACGCCGATCAGCAGCCGGTTCAGCCAGGCGCCGATTGCCATGTCGGTGCCGAGCAGGCGCGTCCGGGTGGCGGCGTCCACAACCTCGGTGCCCGGACGCCCAGCCGACCACGTGGCCAACGCGGTGTCGGCCTCCGGGCCGGCGCTCACCAGAACCTCGTCGTCGGTGTTCCCGGCCGTGTGCCCGGCGACCGTCTCGGCAGCCAGCGTGACGTCGCCGAAGCCGAGGCCACGGCCGTAGATCGCGATGACGTCCAACGTGACGGGTGTGCCGTCGCCCAGCCAGAGTTCCGCCTGGTCGCCGACCTCCCAGCCGGACGAGGACGCCTGCATCGCGGACAGGGCGACAGTGCCCGCCCGCAGGTCGGCCAGGTTGCCCTCGCGCACGGCGAGGTCCATGGTCGACGTGATGCCCGCCGGGTCGACCGACTGCGCGCTGACCGGCTCGATGCCGCCGAGCGCCCGCACCATCACCTGCGTACGGCGTACACCGGTGGCCGCCCGCACCCCGGCCAACTCGCGGACCTCCCGCGCCGCGTCCGCCGGCAGCCCACCCGGAGCGATGAGCACCCGCTCGGCGAGGGTTCCCGCGCTGCTCTGCGTGGTGGTCTGCCGTTCCAGGTTGTTCTGCAGGAACCAGACCGAGCCGCCGAACCCCACGGACAGCACGAGGGCGGTCAGGACGGTCGCCATGCCCTGCGCGTTGGCCCGCAGATGTGCCGCGGCCAGGTAGCCGCTGACCCGCCACACCCGCGGCAGCAACGGTGTGAGCAGGCGTGCCGCGTACGCGTTGATCCTCGGTGCGAGCAGCGCCACCGCGATGACGAACAGGTACAGCATGCCGACCGCGCCGGCCAGCGCCCCGGTCGAACCGGTGGCACCGAGCGTGAACGCCCCGGAGGTGCCGGCCGCCGCCAGCGTCAGCACGCCGGCGATCAGCCGCACCCGGCCGCTTCGTCGAGGCTCGACAGCGATCTCGCCGAGCGCCTCGATCGGCTTGATCCCGGTGACCCGGCGCGCGGCGAGAAGCGCGGCGAGCACCGCCACGAGGACCGCCGTACCGACCGCGGCCGGCACCGCGAACAGGCCACCGGCCATCGGGAAGCTGGCCGGCACGAACCCCCGCTCGACCAGCTCGCCGTGCACCCAGTGGGCCGCCAGCAGGCCGGCCGGGCCGCCGATCGCCGAGCCGATCAGGGCGAGCAACGCGGCCTCGGCGACCAGCATGCGGCGCACCTGCCCCGGCGTGGCCGCGACCGCGCGCAGTAACGCCAGGTCACGTCGACGGTGCCGGACGGACAGCCCGATGGTGCCGGCCACCACGAAGACGATCAGCAGGACGACGTACCCCCCGAAAGCCGAACCGGCCTCGATGAGCAACGTCTGGGCGGCCTGGTGCTCCGACTGCTCGACGGTCCCACGGTCCTTCCCGCCGTACGTCGTGGCGCCGGCCGCTGACGCGATCTCGCGTACCGCGCCGGGGTCGGCGCCGGGCGCCATCCGCACGCCGATCGCGTCCACCCGGCCCGGGTGGGCGGACAACCGGGCGGCCTGCGCGTTGGTGAAGAACACGGCCGCCGAACCGGTGTCGGCGGTGCCGCTCACCAGGTACGACCGCCCGACCCCGCCGACGACCAGGTCGATGCGGTCGCCGGGTGCCACGCGGAGACGGGTGTCGGCAAGCACCTCGTCGTCGGCCCGGGGCGCGGCGCCCGCGGTGATCTGACGACCGGTGAAGGCGTACGTGTCCCAGCCGTGTCCCACGGCAGCGGGTGAGCCGATCAGCACCCGATCGTCGCCGGTGACGGCCGCGACGCCCGGCACCTGGCGGATCCGGTCCACCAGGGCCGCGTCCACAGTGCCGCCCTCGGGCAGCGTGACGGTGCTCGTGGTGGTGTCGCCGCCGAACTCCTTGAACGTGTGGCTGACCGTGCGGTTGGCGACGACCACGTCGGCCGTGGCCCAGAGCCGTGGCTCGGCGCGGAAACGCAGCCCGGACTCGACGAGGGTGCCCATCGCCACCAGGATCAGCACGCCGGCGACGAGGGCGAGCAGCGTCGCGGTGGCGGGGCCGGCGCGGTGCCGCAGCAGGCGGGCGGCGAGGCCGATCATCGCAGGACCCGCCGATCCAGCGATGCCAGGTGCTCGGCGATACCGGCGGCGCCGAGCTGCGGCAGGTCGGCGACGATCGCGCCGTCGGCCAACACGAGCACGCGGTCCGCGTACGACGCGGCGATCGGATCGTGGGTCACCATCACCACGGTCTGCCCGTGTTCGTCGACGACCGCGCGAAGCAGCGTCAGCACCTCCGCCGCGGTCCGCGAGTCGAGGGCGCCGGTGGGCTCGTCCGAGAAGATCACCTCGGGACGGGTGGCCAGCGCCCGGGCGATCGCCACCCGCTGCTGCTGGCCGCCGGAGAGCGCGGCCGGCCGGTGGTGCAGTCGGTCGGTGAGGCCGACCCGCTCGACCACCTGGGTCAGCCAGGCCCGGTCCGGACGCACGCCGGCCAGGCGCAGGGGCAGCACGATGTTCTCCTCGACGGTGAGAGCGCCGATCAGGTTGAACGCCTGGAAGACAAACCCGATCCGGGTACGACGCAGCTCGGTCAGGCGGGTCTCGGACAGCCCGGACAGGTCGGTGCCTCCGATGACCACCCGCCCTGAGGTGGGCCGGTCGAGCCCGGCCGCGGTCTGCAGCAGCGTGCTCTTGCCGGAGCCCGAGGGCCCCATCACCGCGCTGAAGGTGCCCCGGTCGAAGGCGACGTCGATGCCCGCGAGCGCGGTCACCTGGTTACGGCCGGCGTCGTACACCCGGGTGAGGTGTTCGACGCGTACCGCCGGTTCGGTGCTCTGTCCCGGATAGTCCGGCATTCTGGTGGCCTCTCTCCGTGTCATCGGCAAGAACTGCGCGCACCAGAAACGCTAAAGACGTGCGAGAACGGCGACCATCCCGTGGACTGCCAGGTCCGGGTACAGCAGGCGCTACCGACGATCGCCGTCCAGGTAGCGCAGCACCGCGGTGACCCGGCGGTCGGCCTGGTCGTCGGGCGGAAGCTGAAGCTTCGAGAAGATGCTGCGGATGTGCTTGTGCACCGCGCCGTCGGTGACGAACAGCCGCTCGGCGATCGCGCTGTTGCCGAGCCCCTCGGCCATCAGCCCCAGCACCTCACGCTCACGCGGCGACAGCTCGCTCAGCGCCGTGTCCGTCCGGCGGTTGCGGGCGAGCAACTGCGCCACCACCTCCGGGTCGATCACGCTGCCGCCGTCCGCGACGCGGTGCAGCGCGGTGAGGAACTCCTCGACCCGGCCCACCCGCTCCTTCAACAGATAACCGAGCCCGGCGGCGCCGACCGAGAACAGGTCGGTGGCGAAGGCCTGCTCCACGTACGCCGACAGGACCAGCACCGCGAGGCCGGGCCGCCGCCGCCGGGCCTCCACCGCGGCCACGATGCCCTCGTCGGTGTGGGTCGGCGGCATCCGTACGTCCACGATCGCGACGTCCGGCGCGTGTTCGTCGACGGCGACCAGGAACTCGCCCGGAGTGCCGGCCGTGGCGACCACGTCCAGATCCTCCGCCCGCAGCAGCAGAGCCAACCCCTCACGCAGCAGCGGGTCGTCCTCGGCGATCACGATCCGCATGGCAGCTCCACGTCCATTCTCGTCGGCCCTCCCGGTGGGCTCGTCAGCGTCATCCGGCCGTCGTACGCCTCGACCCGCCGGCGGATACCGGTGAGGCCGGAGCCACGTGTCTCGTCGGCGTCGCCGTGCCCGTCGTCCGCGACGCACACCAGCAGCCGGCCGCGCTCGCGGCGCACGGCCACGTCCACCTGGCTCGCGCCGCTGTGCCGGACGACGTTCGTCAGCGCCTCGGCCACCACGAAGTACGCGGTGGCCTCGACCGAGGCCGCGCACCGCACCGCCACGTCCACCTCGAGTCGACAGGGCACCACACAACTGCCGGCCAGGCCCGCCAGCGCGCCGGCCAGACCCCGGTCGTCAAGCACGGGCGGCAGGATCCCGCGCACCACCGTACGCAGCTCGCCGAGTGCCTGTTCCGCGGCGTCCTGCGCCTGCCCGAGGATCTCGTCGGCGCGGTCCGGATTGCGGCGTACGGCCCGCCGCGCGGCGCCCAGCAACACGTTCACCGCGACCAACCGGTTCTGGGTGCCGTCGTGCAGCGACCGCTCGATCCGGCGCAGTTCGACCGCGTGGGCGTCCAGCGCCGCGGCGCGGGTGGCGGTCAGCTCGGCCACCCGCAGCGACAGGTCGACACCCGGCGGCGGAGGCAGCAGCAACCGGCCCGGCCACGCCTGGAGACGGGCCAGGACCGGGCTGAACCAGATCGCGGCGGCCAGCCAGCCCACCCCGAGCAACCCGACGACGAGTGCGTCGGGCAGTCCGTCGACGCGCCACCAGACGATCCCCGGCTCGCCGGCATCGGCAGGGAGCAGCCGGTAGTACAGCGGGAATGTGACGTACTGGACGGCAGAGAGGGGCAGCACGAGGCCGACCAGCCCGGTCACCAGGCCGACGAGCGAGGACAACCCGACCCAACCGAACTCCCGGCGGACGAAGGGATCACGCGTCGCCGTCCGCAACCCGGCCGGCACCGGCCCCGGCGTGGGGATCGGCTCGCCCCAGCGGGACAGCCGGGCCCGCTCGCGGTCGGCCACCGAGCGCACCGCCCGCAACGCGCCGGGTGCCGCCAGCAGCCCCACCCCGCCCAGGCAGGCCACCGCCACGATCGCCGCCCAGAGCAGCGCGCCCAGGGCCAGCGTGGCGGTGCCCAGCCCTCCGACGAGGTGCTCCAGGGCGTCGACCGACGCACGAACCCGGCCCCGCACGTACGCCATCGACCCACCTCCCCCGCCAACATAGGCCACCGTGGGCCCCGCCCGGCAACGCCCGGCACGGAAGGTACAGCCTGCTGTACCACTGTCGTCGAGCTGGCGGGATCGTTCCCGCCGCGCCGCCTGCCTAGCGTTGACGGAGTCGAGGAACGAACGCCCGAGGAGGCTGTCATGACCGACCCGTACCGCATCACCGAGGCCCCGATCGCCGCACCGAAGAAGCCGGGCGGTCTGCTGCGCCCGCTGCTGTGGCTGGTGCTCTTCGTCAGCGCGGCGGCCAACGTGGTGCTGTCGACCGCGGCGGACAACCAGTGGATCAGCTCGGCGTTCGGCCTGGTGGCGCTGCTCTGCGCGGTCGCGCTGATCGTCGACCATCGCCGTAACCGCGCGCGGGAGTCGTAGGGACGGCGGGCGATGTCGCCGCTCGGGAGCGAGGGGGGCGGGGGGCGGCGGCGCCCCCGCCCCCCCCCGGCACGCCACCCCGGGTGGCCCGGGGGGGGTGTGTGTAAAGGCACACCC
>NZ_JBICSY010000003.1:29690-92213 GCF_043197345.1 Micromonospora sp. NPDC049175
TGCGGGGCGGCGGTGTTCGTCCCCCTCCGCCTTACCCGCGGGGGGGGGGGGGGGGGGGGGGGGGGGGGGGGGCGGGGGGGGGGGGGGGGGGCGGGGGCGGGGCGGCCCCCCGCCCCCCTCCGGACTGCTCCGCGGGTGTGCCGCGGAGGAGGTGTCTCTCAGGTCACCCGCAGCGTTGACCGTTGAGGTCGAAGGCGGTTGGTGCCGGATTGGTGCCGCTCCACGTGCCGTTGAAGCCAATGCTCGTGGACGCGCCGGGGGCGAGCTTGCCGTTCCAACTCATGCTGTCCGCGGTGACGCTCGTACCGCTCTGTTTCCAGGTGGCCGACCAGCCCTGCTCGACCTTCTGACCGGTGGTGGGGAAGTCGAAGGCGAGTTTCCACCCGTTGATCGCGGTGGTGCCGGTGTTCTTGATCGTCACGGCCGCGGTGAAGCCGCCCGGCCAACTGTTCGCCGTGTAGCCGACCGTGCAGCCGCCGGTCGGGGTGGTGGGCGCGGTCCGCACGGTCAGGCCGGGTGAGGCCGCCGAGACGTTGCCCGCCGCGTCGCGTGCGGTCACCACGAAGGTGTACGGGGTGTCCGGCGTCAGCCCGGTCACGGTGTACGTGGTGCCGGTGACGCTGCCCACCTTCACCGGGCCGCTGGTGTCGACCCGGTGCACGTCATAGCCGGTGACGGCGGTGTCGTCGGTGGACGGCGTCCAGGCCAGTGCGACGCTGTCGCCGGTGATCGTGCCGGCGGTCGGCTTGCCCGGGGCAGTCGGCGCCTGGGTGTCGCCGGGCGTGGTGCCGCGCGGCAGCACCAGGTGGGTGATCGAGTTGGCCGGGAAGGTGGCCGTGAGGCCGCTGGCGGTCACCGGCAGGTCGGCCTCCCGGACGACGCCGGCGAGGTTCGCCCCGCTGTAGCGGTAGACCTCAGCGGTGCTGGCGGAGGCGCCGGTGAGGGCGACCGGGCTGGTCAGGTCGTCGCCGGTCTTGTTGACGACGACGAGGGTGAGCGCCTTGTCGGCGCTGCGCTCGGCGGCGTACACAGCCAACTTGCCCTGGTCGGCGCTCGTCGCCTGGACGGAGGTGTCGCCGAACGTGCCGCCCTTGCCGTCGTAGTTGCGGTAGACGCGGAAGGCGTTGGCCACCGGCTGGTCGGCCGTGGGTGCGGTCCAGAGGGTGGCCAGGTCGAGCCCTTCGCGACCGAAGATGCCGAGGACGTCAGCCTGGGCGAGCGCGCCGTTGAGCGACCCGAATGCGCCCCAGTTGTACTCGGTCATCGCGATCTTCGTGCCCGGGTAGTGCTGGTTGACCAGATCGCGCAGGCGCGGGATGTACCGGACCGGACTGTTGATCCAGCTCTCGTCCACGTAGGTCGGGTCCCAGAGCTGGCGCGTCGAACGCAGCCGCAGCGCCTGGGTGTTGGCGTCGCCGGCCGCGTCGCCCAACACGCCTGACTGCTGCGGGTAGAGGTGGACGTCGAAGTAGTCGAGGATGCGTGTGCCGTGCTGCTGCTCGTACTCACGCATCCGGTCCAGGTACCACGGGCCGAGGTCCTGGCCGCCGTGCGCGGCCTTGTCCGGCGGGTTCGACCAGCAGCCGGTGCGCGAGCAGGTGTCCTGGTCGAGACCCGAATAGAGGATCGAGTTCAGGCCCCAGCCGACCGGACCGAGCGTCTTCGCGCCGGGGTCGGCAGCCTTGATCGCGGCGGCGTACTCGTAGGTGCGGTCGCGTAGCTCGTCGTAGCCCAGCCCGGTCGGGCGGACGTCGCGGTGGGTGGAGTGCCACAGGTCCGGCTCGTTGTCCAGGTTGTAGAACTGGACCCCGCCGTCGGCGGCGGCGCCGAACTGCCCCTTGAGGTGGTTGACGAAGTCGGTGGCGTACTCCGCACCGACCGCGACGCTGGTGTCCTCCGGGTCGGTGCCGGTGACAGGTGACCCGTCCGGCTTGATGCCGTTGCCACAGTCCGGCGCCCAGGTGTCGGTGGACTGCTGCGGGCCGTACTTGGCGACGCTGAAGCCACACGATCGCGACCGGTCCTTGGCGATCCAGCCGAGCATCGGCATCGTCATGACCGTGGCCGCGCCGGTGGCCTTGTTCTGCTGCACGAACCGGTCGGTCTCCGAGCCCTTCGGGAGGTCGGCCGGACTCGGGTTCTCGTTGGGGATGTTCTCGAAATACCAGTCCGCAGCGCGGTTTGTGGTGTCGGTACGGAAGTTGTAGCGGGTGGTGGCGTTGCCGCCGTAGCGGTGCACCGGCAGCCGCAGGTCGCGGGCGAGGGCCTCGTCGGCGAAGTTCATGCCGTAGACGTACGGGCTGATCTGGTGCCGGGCGGTGGTGGTGTCGACGGCCAGTGCCGGGCCGGCCGCGGCCAGGGCGGGCTGCGGCAGGGCCAGACCGCCAAGGGCCGCGGCAAGCACGACCGGGAGTAACGCGGTGGTGGGACGCACGAGCATTCCTTTCCTTTCGAATAGGAGCTCGACGATGGGAGCGCTTCCACAGCGTTGCGCCTTCCCGGCCGCGAGTCAACGCCGGACGACTCATTGTGGATCGATTCGACTCGATCGCGAGTTGCTCCGCCGAGTCGCGCCGCCGCTCGTGGTTACCCCAGCCGGGGATAGATGCGAGCCACCAGCGATGGATCACGCCGGCCGCGCTCGAAGCTCTCCCACGCCATCGGGTCCTTGCCGCGGTCGGGTTGGTTTCGGGAGTTGCCGGTAGCGGCGCGAACCAGGCCACCCAACGACCGGTCACGCGCAAGTTCCGCATCCTCGTGCGACAGGCCGAACTCGGTGACGAGCTGCTGGTCCAGCTCATCGCCCGAGGTGCCGAGCAGTGTCTCCCGCAGCACAAGGTCCACAAGCTCCGCCACCGTCCGGCCCGGTGGCAACGGGATCGTCAGGTCGTCGGTCCACTCCGGCATGCCTCACCTCTCGGCCCTGTTCATCGATGCGTGGCGTTGCAGCCTACAAGTTGTCAGGCTGCGGGGCGGTAATCGCGCAGAGTGCCTCGCGACGGGCTCGCCCGGCTGCTCGCCGGGACCCCGGGGTGCGGCAGCTTCGCGACCGAGGCGATTGCCGCGGCGTCACTTGACCGCTGCGATCTGCGGTCTGAATCATGGCCCGATGATGGCGAGCGCGTGGCTCAAGCAAGATCATGAGCTGGTCCCGGGTGCCGAGATCTTCCGTAGCGACCGTCGGTTCGCGATGGAGGCCTACTCGGCAAGCCACGGCCAGTTGCTGCTGCGGAGCAATCCAGTCGACGACGAGCACGAGACGACGATCGACCTGCTGTTCAAGCCGCTGGCGGCCATCAAGATCCGTGATCGCTTCGCGGGGCTCGTCATCAGGTGCGCTGCCGTTGAGGAAGCGCACCTGATCCTGATGTCAATCCCCGACGTCCGTGCGGACCACGGGTACCGGGTCTTCGTATTGGAGAGCGAAGGCCGATCGGACTACGTCGTCAGCATGGCTGTCGGTTGGGAGGAGGGCATTCTGTCCCGCGTTCAGGGCAGCTTTTTCAACAGCGCGGACGCGTACCTGCGCCGATGGCCCACAGACCCGCTGGACGGCCTGAACGCGGGGTTCAACGCCGCCTCCGTCCAGGATCTGGTCGACGCGTTGAACCCCGAGCACGATCCGCAGACGCGCCGTGACCGGTTCCGCTACGTCTTCGTCCTGATGGCGGATGTGGGCCAGGACGAGAGGCCGAAGATTTCCGGCGCCGGAGTGTTCCTGACCGAGGCGGACGCCGAGGAGGCCCAAGCCCTGCTGGCGCCGAAGGTCGCGTCCTGTTGGATCGAGATGCTCCCGGTCGCGATGTAGGAAGGCCGGCCTGCCGCCGCTGCCGGGCTCGCCGCCTGCGGGGTGCGTCGCCAGGTCCACGGAGGTTCAGCAGCAGAAGCCCGCTACCAGAGTTGCCGGTAGCGGGCTTCTGCTGCTGAACGGTTTACCTCGGGTGCGGTGCTACGGTGCGCGGCGCGAGCGCCGTGACCGGGCAGTGGCGCCCGCGGATGCGATCGACGCTCAGCGGTTCGTCACCCCGCTGCCAGGGGCTGGCTGGACCTGCTCGAACCGCACCCGGCTCAGCCAACCCGGGAGGTCACTGAGCACGTACAGCTCGCCGTTCACGTCGGCGGCGAACGCCGTCGGCTGGGTGGGGAAGGTGCCGATCTCGGCGGATTCGTAGCCACCCGTGGACTTGGGACGCACGGCGAATGCGCGGGTCGAGCAGTAGTCGCTCGCGATGTAGGTCCCCCGCGCCTCCGGGGTGACGGACCCCCGGTAGACCAGGCCGCCGATGATCGAGCAGTTCTCCGTCATGTAGTGGTCGTACTCGACGACCGGGTCGGTGAGCCGCACGCCCGGCCGGCACTGCGTCTCGTCGAAGACCGGCGTGCCCTCCCGGCAGGACCAGCCGAGGTTCGCGCCACGCTGCCACGGGCGGATGTGGTTGATCTCCTCGATCAGACCCTGGCCGACGTCACCGATCCAGAGCGAGTTGTCGACCGGGTCGATGGAGAACTTCCACGGGTTGCGCAGCCCGTAGACCCAGATCTCCGGCCGCGCGCCCGGCGTGCGGACGAACGGGTTGTCGGAGGGTACGCAGTAGCGCTTGCCCCCGCAGGAGCGGTTGACGTCGATCCGCAGGATCTTGCCGAGCAGGGTGCCGAGGTTCTGACCGGACTTGAACGGGTCGTTCGCGTTGCCGCCGTCGCCGAGGGACCAGTAGAGGTAGCCGTCGCGGCCGAAGGCCACCTGCCCGCCGTTGTGGTTGCCGAACTCGGCGTGCTCCTGGGTGAGCAGCACCTGAAGCCGGTCGGGAGCACCGATGGGCACTCGCGCCAGGGTCAGCGCGCCGGCCGGCAGGCTCGTGTAGGCCACGTAGAGCATGCCGGTCCGCGCGAAGTTCGGCGCGGGCGTGATGCCGAGAAGGCCGCGTTCGTTGTCCGACGTGTCGATCCGGGCGGTCAGGTCGAGCACCGGCTCTGCTGCCAGGCCGGTGTCCGGGTGGTACGCGCGGACGGTGCCGTTCTTCTCCGCGATCAGCATCCGGCCGTCCGCCAGCCCGGTGAGCGCGATCGGACGCTGCAGCCCGAACGCCACCCGTTCGGATACCACGGTCAGCTCGCTGAGTGGCGCCGCACGGGTGTGGGGTGTGCCGGCTGCCGCGGTGCTGGCCGCCGACGCCGGTGGGGACAGAAGCGCGGACAGGGTCAGGATGAGCAGCCCTGCCAGCATGGTGGCCGGGCGATAACGCCGTCGCTGCATGTTCAGCTCCTTGAGCAGGTGGCGGAGGGTGTGGTCGGGGATCGTTCCGGCTCCTGGCGTGACCGACAGAGCTACCCGGCCCAGGGCGTCAACGCGCCCTGGGCCGGAGTGGTGACGTGCCGGTCGGACCTGCTGGTCAGCTGATGGTGATGTCGCTGCACCACATGTAGGTCTGGTCCAGGTGTGACGCCCTCCAGAGCACGAACAGGATCTGGTTCCCGCTGCGTGCGGGGAGCGAGACGTTGAACGAGATGTTCTGCGCCGGCGCGAACCGCCCCGTCGTCGTGATCAGGTCGAGGTTGCCCCACCCGAGCCGCTGGGTGGCCGGGTTGAACCCCTGCTTGGTGACGTAGACCTGGAAGTAGTCAGCACCGTGGCTGGCCTGGTCGTACATCTGGACCGTGAGGTTGCGGCTGACGGGGGTCGTCTTCCACGCCCCGGGCTGGTTCAGCGCGTTGTTCCTGGAGAGGGCGTTGCTGCACAGTTGCCCATCCGGGGTCTTGGCCTGGTACTGGCCGCCGAGTCCGTCCCGCAGTTGGCTCATCCAGTTCCACATGGTGTCGGGGTTGGCCTGGAACGCCTGCCAGCACATCGGGTCCTGCTGCTGCATGGCCGGGTTCATGTGCTGGCTGCCCCAGGCTTTCCAGCACTGGTACGCGCGAGTCGCCGGATTGATGACCGTGCCGTGCGCCTGAGCCGCGCCGGTGAACGGCAGCGTGCCGACCACCATGGCGAACATCAGGACGAGTGCCTGAAGGGACCGACGGACGGTTGACCGGGGTCGTCCCCCGGATTGAGCGGGCTTGTGTAAACGCACTGTTCATCCTCCGTTCATCGGGACGAGATGTCAGTATGGGAACGCTCCCAAGGCCACTGTTGCATCTATTAACTCAAATATCAATGCTGATCTATCTATAGGTGGATGTGGAGCGAGCTGTCCCGGATCGCCGGATCGATGACGGGTCCCCGTGCCCTGCCCGGCTCTCGCCTCGTCGCCGGTTCTGGTGCGCCGGCAGGCCGGATCGGATGCCCAGGGGCAGGTCAGGCGTCGAGCGCGTCGGCCGTCGTGGACGCGTACCGGGGAATTCCTGTGGCTGGCGAAATTGCCTGCCCGACACGGTGTTCGACCACCTGGCGGTCGGGCATGCGAGCGTCTGTCGCAGTGACACGCTGCCGGCCTGGTGCTGCTCCCGTGCTGGCCGTTCTCAGCACGGTTGCCCCCGCGCTGCGGCGATATGAGCCATTCCAGCACATCTGGGTCCGCCGTCGCAACATCGACGCGCGTCAGTGTCAGCTCGGCCCGGCCCGGCGACGACCATCCGCGGGTGGCCCACCTGCCGAGAAGCGGCCGAGAAGCGGGCGGGAGGCGGATTCGCGTTGCGCACCGCGAGGTCGGTGGAGGAAGATCAGGTTCATGACGTACGGGAAGGGCGCCGCGCGCCTCGCACGGTGATGGGCACGCCGCTGGGCGACCGGGGATGGCTGGAAGCGGCCGTCGTCTCGGGCGAGGTTCTCGTTCCCGGCAACGAGGTGCGGTCCCACATCTGGTCTCTGGTGGACGCCGACCGGGACGGGCCGGTGATCCATCACCTCCTGACCTTCACGACCGACCGCCGTCTGTCGGCACGGCGGACCATCTTCGCGCTGCTCTATCAGTTGAGCCTCCGGAACTCCCACTGGCCTCGGGTGGCAGACGCGGCCGAGCCGGCTCTGGACGACGTGGATCCGCAGGTGCGGCGGAGCGCGGCGGCGTTACTGGTGGCCACCGCCCAACCTGATCGGACCCTGTCAGCGTTGGACGCCTCGACCGATCCGGTCGCCCGGATCGCCCTCGTGGACGCCATTTCCTGGGACAGGGGCGCGCAGCACCACGCCATCCTGGAACGTCTGCGGAGGGATCTCGTCCCGGCCGTCCGGCTACTGGCGAATATCGCGGTGTTCACCCGGGAGGACCCGGCGGCCTGGCCGACGCTCGACGACGCGATCCACGCCGATCTCGAACCGTCCGGGGGAGTGCTGAACTGGCCAGGATCCCGTCTCGAGCTGACCGGCGGCGAGCACTGGGCGCGGGTGCTGACCGGCCTCGATCGAGAGCAGGACTGCTACGCCTGGGTGGAACGGCTGACGAACCGGTCCGAGAGCCCACAGGTCAGGCTCGAAGGCGTACGGATGGCGCTCGCGGCGATGCGTCAGTGGCGCGCGGCGCCCGGACGGCTGACGCCGATACTGACCGGCCTCCTGGAGGACGAGATTTCCGAGGTGCGGTCGACGGCGCTGCACACGGTGGCAGCCTCGTTGACCGCGTCCCGTCTCGCCGCCGACGAGCTCACGGCGTTGCTGGACGATCCCGAACTCGGCGCGGTGGCCGCCACCGCGCTGGGCAGCGTCGGCGACCACCGGGCGGTGCCGCACCTGGTACGGCTGATGCTCTCCGACAGCGACGAGCCACGCCTGGCCGAGGCGTTCACGGCGGTTGCCCGAGCGGGCGCTGCTCCACAGGTGCCGGTGGCCGCCGCCCGGCAGATCTTGGCCGCGCTGCCGGATACGTGCGCGCCGGACCTGCCGATGCGGGTCCTGGCCGCGTTCGGCCCGGCTGCTGCTGCCGCGGTGCCGGAACTCATCGCCAGACTCGAGGGGGCCGAGAACGACACCCCGAGCTGTGCGATCCACGTCCTGGGAAGGATCGGGCCTGCCGCCGCGGCCGCGGCAACGCCGCTGCGGCGGTATCCGACGCAGGGCGCGACACTTGCCCTCCTCCACGTCACCTCGGACCGGGGGGTGGCCGACACGTATCTCGCCGGCCGGCCGGAACAACCTGTTCGCCGGGACGGGATCGCATCCGCGCTGCTGACCTGGCTGGTCGAGCACGGTGGGCTCACTGCCCGCCAGCACAGGCAGTTGTGGGCACTGTTCCGGGCTCCCGGATTCGGGCAGTTGAGGTCCGCCGGCGCGCTGTGGCTCCACGAGGGCCCAGCGGTAGCCGCCGAACTGCTGGGGGTGCTACCGGATTACCTGTACGACGACCTGTGCGGGCGAGAGGCGCTGCGGGTCCTCGCCGCGATGGGGTCGCACGCGCGGCCGGTACTCGACCGGCTGGATCGATTCGTGGCCTCCCGGCACCGAGCCGGGATGAACATCGGCGACTTCGACGCCGAGATGCGCGCGGACGAAATGCTGCACGCCGCCGCCATCGCCACCCGCCAGAAGATCGCCGAATAGGTTGCCCTCGTACGTCCGTCTCTGCGTGCTGCCCCGATCCGTTTCAGGACACTGGCGTTCAGTCCCAGAAGTTGAACATCAGCTCACCGACCGTGGTCGGCTTCCAGTAGCCGATCTGGTCGTGCTCGGCGCGGTCGAGGGCGCTCAGGTCGACCTGTGCCAGGGGGGTCTGAAGCTGGTCGACGGTGAGAGCCTGGGCGTCGGTCAGGTCGGTGAGGGCGGCGGCGAGGCCGGGGTGGTCGACGAACGTCAGCATGACGTCGCCCTTGGTCCGGGGGCGGGCGAAGGCGATGAACGGCACGATCGTGTGTCGTAGCATCGCGATGCGGTGCCGGTCGTCGGCGACATCGACGGTGTGGAAGTTCGGCGTGACGCCGGCAGGAGTCACGCCGGTGACGGTGGCGTCAACGGCGCGGGCGGCGTGGCGACAGACGGCGGTGAAGACCCTGAGGTCCGCTTCGGCGCCGGGTGGCGGGTTGACGCCTGTGACTCCGGGCGGCAGCTTCATGGTCGGGCTCTTTCGTCGTGGTCGGTCCGGCGATGCCGTCTACTTCGTCGTCTGCATCGGTTGACCGGTCAAGACGCTGTAGCCGACAGTAGCCAAGATCATGACGCCGCCCGCCGCGATGGCTATGCCGACCAGCCGGTCCAGCAGGATGAAGCGCGCCAGACGCTCCTCGTGCGGGGCGTCTGGTAGCCAGCGCCACGGCGGAACTCGCCGTAGCACGCCCGCGGCGGACATCGACCGCCGGATGTGCCACTCCGTCACACCGCGGAAGTTGGTGGCCAGGGCGACACCCAGAAGGCTCACCGCCGGGCCTGTGACGACAGCCGCCACGACACGCCATGTCTCCATCTGACCCCTCCGGTGTGGTCACCGGATCCTAGTTGACCATCCCAGCAGTTGGGTGACGGTAGGCGCGGACGCCAACGGACCGGCCTGGACCCTGATGGACCAAGCAGATCGAATGGATTCGATATAGCATCGCGGCGGGGCAGTGTTACTCCGCAGGGCGTACGGCGCGGAGTGATCGCCATCCACCGGGCGGACCGGGCCGCCGGCGGTGGCCACCGATTCGGGCGCGGCTGGGTTGACGCCGGCTCGGCGTCACCTGCGGCGTGCTGGTCCAGCGCAATGGACCAGACAGAACACCGAGGAGAAAGCACAGATGAACGACGTACCCGCGCAACCGAAACGCCGAACCAGGCGTGCCGCCAGACTGCTCCTGGGTGGGGCCTGCGCCCTGGCGATCACCGTGTCCTCGATGGCCCTGGCGACCTTCGCCAGCGCCGATCTCAGCGGACCGCCCGGGACCACCCTGAAGGCCGCCGCCGAGCGCAGCGGCCGGTACTTCGGCGCCGCCATGGGGTCGGACCGTCTCACCGACTCGGGCTTCCTGACCATCGCGAACCGCGAGTTCGACATGATGACGGCCGTCAACGAGATGAAGCCCGACGCGACCGAGCCCAACCCGGGCCAGTTCGACTTCCGTCGCGGTGACGCGATCTACAACTGGGCCACCGAGCGCGGCATGCGCTTCCGTGGTCACACCCTGGCCTGGCACGGCCAGCAGCCCAGGTTCTGGGGAGGTCTCAGCGGCAGCGCCCTGCGGGCAGCGATGATCAGCCACATCAACGGCGTCATGGCCCACTACAAGGGCAAATTCGCCTACTGGGACGTGGTGAACGAGGCCTACGCCGAGAACGGCAGCCGGCGGTCGTCGAACCTGCAGGCCACCGGGAACGACTGGATCGAGGTGGCGTTCCGGACCGCGCGGGCCGCCGACCCGAGCGTGAAGCTGTGCTACAACGACTACAACATCGAGAACTGGACGTACGCCAAGACGCAGGGCGTCTACAACATGATCAGGGACTTCAAGGCCCGCGGCGTCCCGGTCGACTGCGTTGGCCTCCAGACCCACTTCACCGGTGGCAGTTCGCTGCCGGGCAACTTCCAGCAGACGCTGTCCAGCTTCGCCGCCCTCGACGTTGACGTGGCGTTGACCGAGGCCGACGTCACGAACGCCTCGACCAGCCAGTACCAGGGCCTGACGCAGGCCTGCATGAACGTCCCGCGCTGCGTGGGCATCACGACGTGGGGCATTCGGGACAGCGATTCCTGGCGGGGCAACGAGAGCCCGCTGCTCTTCGACCGCAACAGCAACCCCAAGGCGGCGTACACCGCAGTCCTGAACGCTCTCAACGCCGCCTCCACCACCGTGCCGGGAACGACCCCGACGAGCGCTCCGCCGACGAGCGCTCCGCCGACGTCTGCTCCGCCGACGAGCGCTCCGCCGACCTCTGCTCCGCCGACCTCTGCTCCGCCGACGTCTGCTCCGCCGACCACCGCTCCGCCGGGTGCCTGTAGCGCGACGTACCGGATGGTCAACAACTGGAGCGGTGGCTTCCAGGGCGAGGTCACCGTGGCCAACAACGGTTCGACCACCCTCAGCGGCTGGACCGTACGGCTGACGCTGGCCGGTGGGCAGACCATCGCCAACGTCTGGAACGGCATCAACACCGGCACCAGCGGCACGGTCAGCGTCCGCAACGCCGAATACAACAGGTCTCTCGGCGCGAACGCCTCGACCACCTTCGGCTTCCTGGTCAACGGCAGCAGCACGGCGCCCGGCGGCCTGTCCTGCACCAGCCCCTGACCCGCGACACGTACCGGCCCTCCGCGTCAGGAGGCTGACGGGCCCGGAGCCACCGGCTCCGGGCCCGGGTGCCGTCGTGGTCGGCGACGGCCCGGGTCAGTTCCCCGAGGCGAGAGGCGCCACCCCACCGCAGGCGGCGATCGCCTGCGCGGCCGCGGTCTGGACCTGCGGGGACGGATCGGACAACGCCGCGGTGGCCGTGGCCAGCAACGTCGGCACGATCTGCCGACAACCGAGTACGGCCCGGACGTAGAGGGCGCCCTGCAGCCGCCCGTCCTCCCAGATCCCCTCCTCGTCGCCATCGGCGAGGGCCTGGGCCAGCGCGGCGTCCACGTCGAAGTCTGGCTCGGGCAGGTCTCTGTCCGCGCTGCTGCCCGCCTCGGCCACCGCGGCCAGGAAGGTGAGCAATTCGGCACGCATGCCAGGATCGGCCACCCGCTGGTCGGCGAGGAGCGCGGCCACAGAGAGGGCGGCCGGCGGGGTCGCCGTCCACGGTGTCCCCTGGTGGATGATCGCCGACCGCAGGTGTTTGAGCGCCCTCGCGCGGGCCGCCGGGTCGTCGCCGACGAGCGCCGCCAGATGGCCGGGGGTGTCCACGGCGAGGCCGTAGGCGTGTAGCAGAGTGCCGTACTCGGTCACGGGTGAAAAATACCCGGTCCGCGCCGAGGTTCCCATCGTGCACGGCCGCCATGGCGATCATCGACATCTGCCACTACGATCCGATATCGACGAATCACCGAGCGTTGATGTGCGCCGTCCGTCAACCCCGGACGCTGGCAATCCGGTGCCGCGACGAATGTGGCGCCGGCCTGAGGATCACGCCGTCTCGACGAAGGAATCCGGATGACGGAGAGCGCGCAGACCACCGACAGCCGAATCGTTCCGCCCGCGCGGCCGTACCCGTTCAGTGTGCCCGACCGCCTCGTCGTCGACCCGACCTACGGCGAGCTGCGCGACAACGAGCCGATGACCCGGGTGAAGCTCCCCTACGGCGAGGAGGCGTGGCTCGCCACCCGCTACGAGGACGTCCGCACCGTCCTCGGCGACGTGCGGTTCGGCCGGGCCCCGGCCGTCCAGCGCGACGAGCCCAGGCTCACCCCACGCCAGCAGTACAGCGGCATGCTGACCATGGACCCGCCCGATCACACCCGGCTGCGCCGGCTGGTGGCGAAGGCCTTCACGGCACGTCGGGTCGAGGCGCTGCGACCCCGAACCCAGGAGATCGCCGACACTCTTGTCGACACCATGGTCCGGCTCGGTCCTCCGGCCGACCTGGTGGAGCACGTCGCCACGCCGCTGCCGATCCAGGTGATCTGCGAGCTGCTCGGGATCCCGTACGCCGACCGCGACCGCTTCCACACCTGGTCCGAGGCGATCGTCTCGACCACCAGCCTGCCCATGGAAACGATCCAGGAGTACCTGAACAGCCTCTGGGGCTACATCGGAGATCTGGTCGCCGAGCGCCGCCGCGAGCCGGGGATCGACGACCTGCTCGGCGCGTTGGTGCGGGCCCGCGACGAGAATGAGGATCGGCTCAGCGAGACCGAGCTGGTGGAGTTGGCCGGCGGGCTGCTCGCGGCCGGCCACGAGACCACGGTGACCCAGATTCCCAACTTCGTCTACGTCCTGCTGCACAATCCGGACCAGCTCGCTCGGCTGCGGGCCGACCCGTCGCTGGTGCCCGCCGCGGTCGAGGAACTGCTGCGGTACGTGCCGCTCGGCGTCGGCTCCTCCTTCGCCCGCTACGCCAAGGAGGACGTCGAGGTCGGCGGGGTGCTGGTCCGGGCGGGTGAGCCGGTTCTCGGCTCACTGTCCTCGGCGAATCGCGACGGTACCGTCTTCGCCGACCCGGACCGGCTGGATTTCGACCGCGAGCAGCACCCGCACCTGGGCTTCGGGCACGGCGTGCACCACTGCGTCGGCGCGCAGTTGGCCCGCATGGAGTTGCAGGTCGCCGTCGCCACCATCGTGACCCGCCTGCCCGGATTGCGGCTCGCCGTCGGGGAAGCCGAGTTGGAGTGGAAGCGGGGCATGTTGGTGCGGGGCCTGCTCGGCATGCCGGTGGCCTGGTGAGCACCGCGTGGCGGATCGGGGTGGACTCGCACCGCTGCATCGGCACGAGCATCTGCGCCGGCACCGCGCCCGAGCACTTCCGCATGGTCGGCGGCCGGTCCGCGCCGCTGGCCGACGTCGTCGTCCCGGCCGAGGTCGTCCTCGACGCCGCCGAGTCCTGCCCGGTGGAGGCGATCACGGTCCGCGACGACACCGACGACCGGCTGATCGCCCCGGAGGAGTGACCCGAGATCGAGCCCGCCCGTCTGCGGTGGGAAGCGGAGCGTCGCGACGGTGGCGTGACGCGGCAGGCCGACCGCTCGATCGTCGACGGGGTACGGGCGTCGGAGGCTGCGAGCAGCGGTGTCACTCGGCGGGCGGGCTGAGGAAAGCGTGCGGCGCTCCGGGCTTCTCGGTGAGGCTGTACGGGGGCTCCCGTAGGCCGTCGCGCAGGCCCTTCAACTCGTCGATCAGCCGCGTCATCGCGGCGGCCTCGTCTCGATCCGCCTTGATCGGCGCGTAGCCGGACACGATGTTCTTGTGGTTGCCGCCGGGAAGGATGACTGGGAACACGCGGCTGTGATCAAAGTAGTACCGATGCGCATTGATCTCTCTGACGACCCAGTTCTCGGTCTCGGGCTTCACCATGACGTGAGGTGACACAAGCGCCACGAGTGCCCGCGACTGGCGGATCGCCTCCGCTATCCGGTGCGGGAATTCCTCGCCGGTTCTCGGGACGTCGCGGAACACGTGCAGTCCTGCGTCCTTCAACGCGCTCTGCCACCGATCAGCGGCTTCCGCGTCGCCCCCGTTGTACGAGATGAACGCGTCGTACTCGAAACAACTGGCGGCGGTCAGGCGAAGATCTCGGTAGAAGGCGTCGCGCTGTTGGGCGTCCAAGCCAAGGAGCCCGCTCTCACGGAGGTGAAGAACCGTCACCGGCTCTTCCTCGATGTGGAATTCGCGCTTCGGCAGGACAATGGTGCCGGGTAGGTTGACCCACAGGAGCGGGTAGCCCTCACTTTCCGGTAGCGGCCGTCTGTCGAGATCGGAAGGTTCCGACCGTGTTGCCTCTCGCAGTTGTCCGCCGACGAGCAGGTACGCGCCATGACCTGTGCTCGGATCGCCCTCCACGTTGCGCCCCTGGTTGTCTTCCTTGCGGTAAGCATCCCGCACCAGGTCGTACGCGAAATGCGTTGACCTCGTACGCTCTATCTGGATCAGGTCGCAGTGCTGCTCGATCTTTGCGCGGATGTGTTCCCAGGAGTGCCCGGCGCGAGCGAGGGGGCGGGAGTTGTCGTTTCCTCCGAGGAACTGGACTCGCGGCCCGACGTGCTCTAGCGCTCGCGCCCGCATGAACGCGCGTACGTTTGTCCACACGTCCGCGGGCAGCCGAGCCTTCAGCTCCTTGATGTCGAAGGTAAGCAGGGTCGTGTCGGTCAGTGCGACCAGATCGGCCGTCCTGCGCCGCGACATGGCGAACGCCAGTTCACCGACGATCTCACCCTCCTCGTGGATGAAATCCGGTTGCGCCAGGCTCGCGGCGTCGTCCTCTCTGCCGGGCAGGTAGACCCCCACCTGGCCACGCAGGATGACGAACATCGTCTCGCCGCCATCGCCAGTGCGGCAGACATATTCGTTGTAGGCCCTCTCGACAAGTTGACCGGCCAAGATGACGTCGCGGAGATCCGTCTGTGTGAGGTGTTCGAAGAACGGGTTCGGCTGTCCCCGTACCTCCGCCCGGAGATAGCCCAGATGGCGGCGCTGCAGCTTCCGAATCGCCGCTTCCGCCTCCCCGTCGCTGCTGTCAATCTGCAGGATGCGCTTCGCCCAGTAGATGGTCTCCCATCCCGCACCCGCTCTCTCCGCGGATCCCAGCCGTCGGCGGTCCTCCTCCGTCGGGTCATCCCAGGCCGAGCGGTCCTCGCCAACGGACATGAGTTCGAGGTGTTGTTCCTGGCCACTCTTGTCACGGAGCCTCCGCTCGCAATCGAAGACAACACGCGTGGCAAGGTCTGCGTCCTCGATCGCCCGGCGGAACGCGCGGGATACCAACACGCCAGCGGCCGGCCCGCGGCTCAGGAGCCATCCCGCTGTGTTGATGCCGGCGCCTACCGGTTGCCGGCGGCCGTCCGCGCCGGCCAGAAATCGCACCGGGCCGGCATGCGCGGTTACCCGTAAGGGAACTTTCTCGTTTACCGACCACCTGCGCAGCGCCACAACGAGATCAAGCGCGGCCTTCTGCCATCCGGCGCCACAGAAGATGACGTGACCACCGTCCCCACCGGATGCCCATACGGCCTTGTCCGCGCCTACGGTCTCCATCGCCGCGGCGACTATGTGGTTGACGGCGGCGATGCGGCTCTCCTGAACCTGAATGTCAACGGTTGCGGAGTGGCCGACGATGTCGCACGAGACGATAGGGACCGCGGAGTCGTCGGGTGTCGTCTGCGTGGCCACGCCGCCTCCAAGGTTCAATAGGACAGTGGGGTACGGACCAACCTGTCCGATCGGCCGCTTCGAGTCAAACCGATCCCGAACAGCGATGTCGAAAGCGGATGCGGGTAGTGCCGATCGAGGGCATGTTCTTCTTCGTCCGCCATCTGATGCGTACGATCAGCGGTCCGCCCCTCGCAGCCCATCCGAGGAGATCCCGATGCGTCCGTCCATCGCCGTCGTCGGTAGCGCCAACCCGGACCGTGATTACACGCCGGACATGAGGGAGATCAACCTCGTGCCCGGCGCCTGCGAGGCGGTCGGCCGGGAGTTGGCGCGAGCCGGGTGCGATCTCATCGTGTTCTCCAGCAGTGACAACTACATCGAGAAGGATGTCGTCCGTGGTTACCTGGCCGCGGTGCGGGTCGAGGACGGCGCATCCGTCATGGTGAGGGCGCCGTTCGACCGGGTGACGCCGTTCGATGTTCCGCCGCATCTCACGCACGTCCTGCGCGTCCTACCGGACTCGGCCGAGGAGTGGGAGGTGTCGTACTACCGCGCGGTGTTCGAGGCTGACGGCCTCATCGTGGTCGGTGGCGGGCGGGCGACCCGGATCGCCGGGATCCTGGCGGTCGCCCGGCGCATCCCACTCGTCGCGATGGCCCACTTCGGAGGCGCCGCGCTCAGCGTCTGGCAGCACCTCGACCGACACCAGAACGATGCCACGCGCGAGGCGATCAGCCGGATGGCGGCGCCCTGGGGCGACGACGCGGCCGAGCAGCTGGTCGCCAGCCTGTCGGAGCAGCGTTCCCGGATGCGGGAGGCGGAGCGGGCCGCACGGCGGGACCAATCCCGCGTCCGACGTGCGCGGACCGTGAACGGCCTGGTCGCCGCGGCAGCGATCGCCGTGGCGTTGTTGACCGTGGTCCTGGCCTACGGCACCGGGACGACCCTCACGGCGGTGGGATACCTGATCGGCGGCTCACTGCTGATGGCCGCTGCCGGCGCCCTCATCAACGACGCTTCCGGGGAGGAGCCGAACCTTCCGTGGGCGCTCGCCCGCGGTTTGGGCGCCGGAACCCTGGCCACCATGCTGTACATGGGTTCGCAGACCCTCACCAACCCTGACCCGCTGGACGCGGAGGCCACTCGGCGGCTCGCCTGGCTGCTCATTCCGCTCGGGCTCACCGCGGGATACACATTGGACAAAGTGTTCGCCCGGCTCCGCAACGTCGACGCGCTCGCCGAACGGCCATTCTCCCAACCGTAGGATGCGGCCCCGCCACGACGAACCGGTCCACCATCGAGGCGGCCGCGCCGCCAGGAGCGCACATCAGAAGACCGATGGTGGCCAGCGGTGTGCGCGCCACTCGTTCCATGTCGCGAATCCGGCCGGTGGGTCATCAATGGGTTCGCTGCCGTCAAGCTCGCCCGGCGTCGGGATGTCGATGGTGGCAGCCCACTCGGCAAGCTCTTCGTCGGACATGGGCCAGGTCGTGTCCGGCGCCTTGGCCTGACGCCGATCGAGTCGCCTGCGCTGCTCGGCTGCGGAGAGTTCGAAGTAGCGCATCTCCACCATCGCGTCGAGGTCCGCTGCCGCCTGTCGTAGCGCGGAGCGCTCGGCACGGCTCCAGAGGCCGAAGTCGATCACGACGTTGGTGCCGAGGTCGAGGGCGCGCAGCCCGATCTGGATGAGTCGTCCTTCGATCACGTCCTGAGCCGATGGCGGATTCTCGTGACCGTAGAGAGCCTTCACCCATTCGTCCTTCGTGAGACGAAGTGCTCTCCGCTCCCTCTCGATGCGCCGAGCAGCAGTGGTCTTGCCTGTGCAGGGGAGTCCCACGGTCAGGATCAGTGTTGGTCGTCTCATCATCACCCGCCTCCGACCGATCGCGGTTAGGACCTCTCAGTGGACTGTCGGGTCACCCTTCGGGCGATGGCTGCCGCGTCACAGGCGCGTAGCGTACGGTGTCGAAGCGGTGACCTCGGTTCACGTAGCGTCGAGAGGAGCACCATGATCGCCGAAACGGTGGAATGCGCCTACTGCGGGCAGCCCAAGTCGGATCGCGTGCGCAAGTGCCCGCACTGCGGCAACGGCTGACGAGCCGCTACCGCACCCGCATCTGCATGACTCGGCCCTCGGGGTCGGTGCGAACCTCGAACGGACGCTGATCGGCCGTACCCTCCGCGGACCACGACCCGTCCACCAGTTGCATGACCTGCAAGGTCTCGATCGTCCGGTACCCGACCGACGTGAGGTGGACCGTGATCGCCGATGCGATGCTCGCGGCGCTCGCCGGTGGACGGGGGGCCAGAAAGCCACGTGCGCGCAACTGAAGCGCCACGGCCTTCAGTACGTCGTAGGTGAAGTTCCCGGCAACACCGGCCAGGACGGCGTCACGGAGGAAGTCGGCGACGCCGAGAGTGTGGGCCCCGTCGGACAGTTCCTCGCCGGCAACTCCGTCCAGCACCAGGGAGGAACCGTCGTCCAGCGGCACGATCAGTTGCGTCATGCGGACATGCTGGCAGACCCGCGCACCGTGAGTGTGGGAAGGATCGCGTGGAGGGTTACGTACCTGGGCGAGTGTGGTGGCTCGGTTTCTGGCAGACCGCCGAGCAGGCCCACTGGTGGCTCAGCGCGGACACGCGCCTGCCCGACAGCGTCACCCCACTGGCCGTTGGCTCCATCGATCTCGACCGGCTGACCGAACCCCTGGCCGCCCTGGCGGCCTCGCTTCCGGGCCTCGTCGCCACGGAACGGGCGGCGCTCGACGACGTCGACCGCCGCATCGGGGAGGGACTCCCGCAGGGCGACGATCCCGCCTCGACGGCTGCCGCGATCGCGAGCCGCATAGAGCTCCTCGGTGAACGGGTCGCGCTCCGCAACGCCGCCGCACGACGCGCCTGGACCGGTGCGATGGTCGACCCGACCAGCAACCTCGCGCTGTTCCGCGAGCTGGGCCGCATCTTGCTGCCGCCGGAGCTTCGAGATCGGATCAGGACGGCGGACGCCGACGACACGACTCTCGTCGTAGCTCCCGGCCCCGGCCTGTCGAACGTGCCGTGGGAGCTTCTCGTCATCGACGACGACCAGGACGTCCGGCTCGTCGAACGGGTCGGTGTTCTCGGTGGAATCAGCCCGGCCCTGCTTGTCAACCTGGCCAGGCCGGCCCGACCCTTCGCCGGCAGCGGCCCCGCCGTACGGGTCGTCGACCCCACCGCGGCCGGAAGTCGAACCGGTGGCGGACGCATCTACCCCGACGGGGTGCCCGAGGCGTGGCACCGCCGCAGTGGCGACGGCGACGCGCTGCTCGGTGCGGGTACGACGGCTGGCTGCTCACCCGCGGAGCTGTCCGCGGCACTCCGGTCGGAGGCGTGGGCCCGCCTGGTGTTCGTCGGCCACGCCTCGGCCACCGACCCCATGATGCCGACCTCGGCAGGACTGGAGTTGGCCGTCGACGCGGCGACCGGGGACTCGCGGCTCACCGCCGGACAGTGGCTCCGGGACCCCACGCGGTGGCCCGCCCCTCGCCGAGTGGGCTTCGTCGCCTGTCAGTCCGACGACGCCGGGTACACCGAGCAGATCGGCCTCACCCTCGCGGCGTTGAACGCAGGCGCGCGTACCGTGATCGCCACCCGCTGGAGCCTGCCGAGCGACGGTTCGGAGCGCCTCGTGGCCGGCGGCACGCCGATCGGGTCGGCCACGACCGCGCTCGCCCTGGCCGTCGACGCGGCGCTGGGAACGTCCGATCCCGTCCGGGCCGTCGGCGAGTGGCAACGGGATCGGCTGAGGTGCTGGCGTTCCGCGAGCAGCGACGCCGAACGCCGAAAGCACGCCCCGTTGGTGTGGTCGGCGTTGGTCACCTACGACGTCCCGGACGCCGCGGTCACCACGATCCCCGGGCTCGACCAGCCCACGGGACGGTCGCCCGCGCCCCGGTCACCACGGCACGACGTCCCCCCGGTGCGACCGGTCGGCGACGCCGCCGAGGCGGCGAAGGCCAGCCTGGCGGCCGGCGTGGCCGCGTTCGGCCGCGCCGACTGGTCGGAGGCTCGCGAGCACTACCTTGCCGCCCTCGCCGCCTTCACCGCCTGCGACGACCGGAAGGGCATCGCCGACGCCACGACAAACGTCGGCAATGCCGCCTTCTTCCTGGGAGACCTGGAGGAGGCTGCCGACCGATACCAGACGGCACTGCCTCTGTACCGGGACCTCGACCTGGATCGACAGGTGGCCGTCGTCGGGCAGAACCTGGGCAACGTGTCGTTTCAGCGCGGCGAACTGGACGTCGCCGCCGATCAGTACCGGGCGGCCGCCGAAGCCCTGCTGCGGGGCGGGTTTCGTCGTCATGCGGCGGACACGCTCGTGAACCTCGGTGCCGTACTGATCGAACTCGGCCGCCCGCACCTCGCCCTCGAACACCTGGGCCGGGCGGGTGACCTGTACCGGGAGACGTGCGACGAAAGCGAACTCGGTGGCAAGCTCGCCGAAGTCGATCAGAACACCGGGTTGGCGCTGGCCGGGGTGAAGTCCTTCGAGCGCTCCCGCGCCCACCTCATCGCCGCCCTGGAACACTGGCAGACCGAGGAACCGTTGGCGGAGCGGGCCGCGCGCGCCAACCACAACCTGGGCCTCGTCGCGTTTCGGGCGGGCGACCTGCCGGAGGCGCAGCTCAGGTACTCCCACGCGCTGGAGCACTTCCAGTCGGTGGGCAACGAGCACGAGGCGGCCGACGCCAGGCTCGGCCTGGGGACCGTCGCCCGCCACCGGGGCGACGTGAGCGAAGCCCGCGCGAACTTTCGGCAGGCACAGGAGCACTACCGCAGAACGGGGCAGTGGCTGGCCTACGCCCAGGCCTCGTTCAACGAGGGGCTGACCCATCCGAGCGACAGTGGCCAGCGGTTCGACCTGCTGGCCGGCGCGTGGGCGGCGATGCAGTCGATGTCGTGGCGGCTCGCGCACGTCAGCGAGCGGGCGGGGTGGCGCGCCGCCCTCGACCACGCCAACGACGAGGTGCTGGAATCGGCTCGTCTCGGTGGCCGCGACCGCCAGTTCGCCGAGGTGCTCGAGTCGCTGCGAATAGCCGGCACGCTGCGCCGCGTCGCGCCGACACCGCTGACTCCGGCGCGCCCGTCGGAGGTCGACCGGGACGCCCCGTTCGTCGCACCGCTGCCGTCGATGACCCTCTCCGTCGAGCCGGTCCTGCCGTGGACGCCGTCGTCGGCCGCCGACGAGGCACCCTGCGACGCGCCACCGTGGATCGACTGCGGCTGGCCGCCCACCCTTGTCGACGTCGTCACGCGCGCCGAGGAGATCATCGCCGTTGCCGGGCCGACGACACTTCCCCTGCGCAGGGGCGCCGTATCGCTGATCCCGCTCCTGCACCGCGACCCGCACCCGGACGAGGAACCACAGACGAGGACCGACCAGACGCGGACAGCACGGGTACGCGTTCCGCCCCGACCACGGAGGTAGCCCACACATGTTCCCCCTCGAGTTGGCGCACCAGGCCAAAGGCACGCCCGTGGAGACCCTGCACAAGGTCGTCGGGGCGGTAGGCCTCGTGATCACCGTGCAGGGTTCCGGTGATCTCGGGCAGATCGTCGGTGACCTGGTCGAGGTGGCACCCCGCCTCGCCGAGGACCACGAGGTCAGAGCCGACGGCCTGATCATCAGTCGGGTGGGCTCGTACCGCGTCTTCTGGGGTGCCCTGAAGTGGCCCGGCGGAAGCCTGGCCATCCTGGCCCCACTCTCGGCCTACGAGGAACAGGACGTCAGCGAGTGGACCCGGCACTTCATGAACGAGGTGCTCAACCCGATCCAGACCCTGTCGCAGCGCGGTTATTCCGTTGGGGGCGGCGGCAGTGGACGGGTGACCGAAAGGGATTTCTGCCGCGCCTTCCAGCAGGCACACACCTGAGGCCTGGCCGGACCGGCTCCACAGGTCCGCGGCGGGTCCGTCGGCGGCGTACGCGCTCGCCGACGGACCGCATCGCGCCGAGGTTTACGGTTTGCGGGCGAGGAGCCCGACAAATGTGTGATAGGTGTCGGTCTGCGTCGGAGCGGGCGCATCCGGCTCCGGACGCCACTCGGCGAGCGGGACCAGTCCCGGCTCCAGCACGGTCAGGCCATCGACGAACGAGAGGATCTCCTCGTCGGTACGCCAACGGCCGGTGCCCAGCGACTCGTTGAAGACCCGCTCGACCTCGCGGGCCTTGCGGGAGCCCTCCGGGTCTCGCTCGGCGGGGTCGCGGAAGTGTGAGATCGCCACGTAGCTGCCGGAGGGCAGCGCGTCGATCAACGCCGCCGCCACCGCCCGCGGATCCTCGTCGTCACCGAGGTGGTGCAGGATCGCGAACAGCAACAGACCGATCGGCCGGTCGAAATCCACGAACCGGCGTACGTCCGGGTGGTGGAGGATGTCCTGCGGGGCCCGAACGTCCGCCTGGATCACCGTCGCGGTGCCCTCCGAGGCGAGCAGGGCTCGGCCGTGTGTCAGGACGATCGGATCGTTGTCCACATAGACGACCTGAGCCTTCGGGTTGTGCTCGGTGGCGACCTCGTGCACGTTGCCCTGGGTGGGCAGCCCCGATCCGATGTCGAGGAACTGGTCGATGCCCGCCTCGGCGACCAGGAAGCGAATCACCCGACGCAGGAAGGCCCGGTTCGCCTGGCCGGCCGCCGGCCCGTCGGGCGTGATCCGCAGGGCGTGCTCGGCGACCTGCCGGTCGACCTCGAAGTTGTCCTTGCCGCCCAGGAAGAAGTCATAGACCCGGGCCACGCTGGGAATGCTGGGGTCGATGCCGGGGGGTGCCGCCTTGTCGAGGGTCACAGGCGTCTCCGTTCGTCGGGGGAATGGCGCAGGCTGAGATCTGCGGGCGGTGCCGGAGTTGCGGCGAGTGTAGCGATCGGGAGAGTCGATTTCCGCCCCGACTTTGCTACGCGGCACCAACAGGAAGCCCTCAGTGACGATGCCCCTTACGACGAGCAGGACAGCGGCGGCGAGCAACGCGAGGCCCATGATCCGGCCAAGCCGCTTCGATTCGGTGGTGTTGGCAGCCCGGTGGACACGCACGCCGCTCACCGCCGGGACCCAGGATCAGCAGGTGCGCGTCTGCCAGCTCACCTTCGTCGCGAACATGGGCACATACAGGTCCCCTCCTTCGCCGGCGCGAGCGCACAGTACGCCGGACATCTGCGACCCATTGAGGTACGTGTAGGACCAGCTGATCTCGGCGTTCCGGGAGGTGTGGTTGTAGAAGTTGAAGGCCGGGACGTTGCCGGACCATTCGCTGCTGGTCACCAGAGACGGAGTCGCGATCGGGCCCTCCGCCGGGTGGTCCCAGTTGGGCCAGGTGCAGAACGTGCCGCGCGGGCAGTTGCCGGGCAGCCATTGTCCGGCTGATGCCTGGGTGGTTGCCGCCGAGGCGGGGGCGGTGGCCAGTACGCCGGCGACGGACAGGGCGGGGGCGAGGGATTTCAGCAGCACGGAGCACCCACCTCGATAGGCATCGATGGATGGATCCGAGATTACCGGTGGAAATTTGCGCCGTCAACAATCTGGTGATCTCGTCTGGGCGCGGCGCCCCGTCCGACGGCGGCAGAGCCGGCCACGAATACCCGCCGCCAGGACACCCGTCACCGGAGCGACCGGCAACGGGTGTCGTGGCGATCGCCCCCGAGGGTCAGGAGCAGGTCTTGCCCTTGTTGATGCAGGTGACGATGCGTTGCATGGTCTGGGCGGAGTTGACGTTGACGAAGTCGTTGTGGTCGGAGAAGGGGTTGTGGTTCTCCTCGGGGAACGAGTCGAGGGCGTACTGGCCCTTGACCTGCACGCCACGAGCGATGTCGTAGGCCACGGTGATGCGCAGCTGCGGGATCGCCTGGAAGCCCTGCGGGCAGGCGCCGGTGGCCCGGTCGGCGAACGCGACGTGGTTGCGGTGGTTGTCGCTGTCGATGCTCCTGCCGTCCCAGCAGCCGGGGAAGTCGTGCACGCGTTGCACCCGGCTGCCGGCGGGGCAGATCGGGTACTTGTCGGAGAGCCGATCGGTGAAGCCCGAGCAGGTCCAGGTGGCACGGGCGTTTGCCGGACCGCGGCTGGTGGGCTTGGCGTCGCCGGTGAGGGCCCGGAGGAACTTCGGCATCGGCACCACCTTGGTGACCGGGTTGCCGCGGTACTCGATCAGCACCTGCGCCGGACGGACGATGCCGCCGGTGTTGCCGGGCAGTTCGAAGTTGGGTCCCTGTGGATCGGGCAGTGCGGTTGCCGTGCCGGGCGCGCTGCTCGGTGCCGCCGGGGTGGCGGGGGCCTGGTCCAGCCTGCAGGCGGCGAGCGCATCGAGACCCTGCGGTCGGGCGCCCTGCCGGCCGATCGCGATGGCGATCCGGTCGAGCGCGGCGGCCCGCTTGGCGCGCAGCGGTCCGAGGATGGCGTTGTCGACGAAGGCCGGGCCGCCCTGGCCACGGCTGCTGACCAGACGTTCGTTGGCCTCGGAGACCTGCCGGTCGAGGTCGTCGAGGTTGCGGTTCACCTCGGCAAGAGCCCGATTGGGTACGCCAGGCAGCCGGTCCCGTACGGCGGGGCACTGAATTCGCGGATTCGCGGCCTGGGCGGCGTTGGCGCTCGCCCGGTGGGCGCTGTCGGGCATCCGGGCGTGCATGTCGTCGTAGCTGACGTCACAGTCGACAAGCGAGACCAGGCCGGGCTGGTTGCCGCCGCCGGCGGTGATCGTGGTGCTGATCTCCTTGAGCAGTACGGCCCGGCGGGCCCGCAGTGCGTCGAGGACCTCGCGGTTGAACGCGGCGTCGATCCGGCCCCGGCTGGCGGTCATCCGCTGGTTCGCGGCGGCCTGCTGGCGTTCCAGTTCGGCCAGCAGGCGGTCGACGGTGTCGCGGGCCGAGGCGGGGACGGCCCGCAGCCTCTTGCCGACCGAGGGGCAGACGACCATCGGTTGGGTCTGGGCGAGGGCCTGCTGGACGTGCCTGCCGCTGCGGACGGTCTTGTCGATGCGCACCACGGGCCAGAAGTAGGACGACTTGTCGCCGTTGCGGCAGGTGGTGCCACTGGCGTCCAGGTCGGCGTCCGAGGAGTTCGCGGTGATGGCCAGATTGCCGACGAAGTCGTGGACGTGTTCGGCGCCGTTGCGGATGCCGGGCTGGGCCACCGGGTTGTCCGGGCTGAACTTGCCGTTTTCGTTCGTGCCGCAGTCGACGGTGAACCGGCCTGTCGACCCACCGGCGGCCGGCCTCGGGTTCCGCACGTTCGGCGGCACGTTCTCGATGGGCACGAACTGGTCCAGGCTGGTGGCGGCATCCGCGGTGCCCCGGCCGCCACTGGAGACGAAGGTGGCGGTGAGCGCACCGGTGGCCGCCAGCACGAGCACGGCCATGGCGAGCCGGACCGGCCGGGTCTGGACCAGCGCGGTCCCGTTTCTTCTGCGGTTCATCGGAATCTCCTCAAAGCCGGAAACGGCTCCGGTGATGTGCTGTCTCCCCTCGGTACGGGCCGACGACCGCTCAACGGTCAACGGCCGCCGGGCACGTCATGGTTCGGTAAGAAGTCCGGCGGGCGGAGCGAACCGCTACAGCAGGCCCCGCTCGCGGATCAGGGCGAGCCGGTCCGGTGGCAGGCAACTGGTCAGGTTCCGTTCCAGGTCAACCAGTTCGAGGTCGACCGCGTACACCACGAAGTCGTCGGTGACCGGCAGCGTGGCCGACCAGTCGCGCAGGTTCAGCCGAGCCGCGACCGCGCACAACAGTCGCCGGAGGGTCTCGGATCCGGCCGAGACGTCGAGATCGTCCGCGTCGAGTAGGGCGAGTTCCTGCCGGATCAGCCGCGACGGCCCGAGGTCGATGTCGGTGCTGGTGTCGAAGTCCGCCGGCGACCAGGCAGCGCGGGTTTCCACCGTGCGCAGCTCGTCCCGTTCGTCGGTGGTGGCGGCGCTGATGCCGAGCGACAGCTGCGCGGGCCCGGCATAACTGAGGGCGAGACAGGCGACCGGGTCGTCGACCGGCAGCAGCGCCGCCGCGTCCGGAATCAGGGCCACCAACTCGTCTTCGAGGGCGCGGCACGCCGCGTCGAGGTCGAACCCCGCCGGGGGCCGGACGTACAGCTCCCGCGACCTTCTGCCGGTGACCTCGACGAGCGCGCGCAGGCCGTGGTCGTCATGCTCGGCCACCAGGATGGCAGCTGGACGGCCGTGGCGCTCGATCTCGACGCGACTGATCCGCCCATCGGTGTACGTGTACGTCTCGCGCCCCGAGCCGTGCCGCGCGACCATGTTCGCCGCGCGCATCAGCCCATCGTCGAAGCGGTACTCGTGCAGGTAGATCGGGCCGTCCGTGTCGAAGTGCGCCTCCTCGACAACCTCGTGGCCGTGGCGGAAGAATGTCTCGTAGTACAGGCGGCCGTGCAGGAAACCGCTGTACTCCTGGACCACTGCCACCCGGCCCTGGGCATCGAACCCGAGCCGCAGGACGTCCGCATCCACCGGCGGACGAGCATCCAGGCGACGCCCGGGCCTGAGCAGGTCCCGCTCGAAGCGCAACGGGCGCAGATCAAGACCGGGCCAGGTGTACCAGTCCCACGACGCGACGAGCGCGGTCGCCTCCCGTTTCCGGGACTCGTATTCGTCGGCGAGCTGGGCGAATCGCGCCGCGACGTCAGACATGTCCAGGAGCGTACGGCTCACCTCGCCGGCCCGACCTGACGCGTACCTCCGGATCTGCCGTGCGGCGCACGGCGCGGGCCGTGCCCACCGGCACCCGCCTGCGGGAGGTGATCCCTCGGCTGGGGGACGACGTCCGGCCGCGCCGGTTCGTAAGGTTGCCACCTGGCACCCCTGATCGAGGCCGCGCCATCGCTTCTGGCGGTGGAGCGCCGCGGCCTCTGGTCCGGACGCCCACGGGAGGGGAAGAGATGGCAGCGACAGGCACGCCCGTGCTCTTCGTCCATGGCATGTTCCTGCACGCCGCGTCCTGGGCCAGTTGGGTCGAGCTGTTTCGGACGGCGGGATATGCCCCGCTGAATCCGGGCTGGCCGGGGGAGCCGAACACGGTCGCGGAAGCGCGGCAGGAGCCGGACCGGGTCGCCGGCATCGGCATCGACGACATCGTCTCGCACTACGCACAGATCGCCGGCACGCTCGGCACACGGCCGGTCATCATCGGCCACTCGACCGGCGGCCTGGTGGCCCAGCGCCTCCTCGATCAGGACCTCGCGGTGGCGGCGGTGGCGCTGCAACCTCCACCGATCAAGGGTGTGGCCAACCGTGCGCCGTCGAGCATTCCGGTGGGCTGGCCCCTGCTGCGCAACCCGGCCAACCGGCGGCGGGCGTTGTCGCCGACCACACGGCAGTTTCGATACAGCCACGGCAACGCGCTCACCACGACCGAATCCGACACGTTGTACCGGCAGTGGGTCATCCCATCACCCGGCAGACCGGTCTTCGAGTTGGTGTCCGCGAACCTCTCCCGGCGCTCACCGGCGACGATCGACGCCGCCAACGCGGCCCGGGGACCACTGCTCGTGCTGGCCGGCGGAAGGGACCACAGTGCGCCCGCGGCCGTCGTCCGGGCCACGGTCAAGCGATACCGCGCCTCCTCGGCGGTCACCGACTACCAGGAGTTCCCCGACCGCGGGCACTCGATGCCGATCGACAGCGGCTGGCGCGAGATCGCCGACGCCACGCTTGTGTGGATGCGACGCCACCTCCGGTAGCCGCCCAGGTGCGCGCAGGCCGGTCCGGCAGCCCCTCCGCAGGTCAACCATCGACGAGCGCGGGGAAGTGTTCGCCGCGGTTGAGGCGGTCGACGAGGTCGAGCACGGCAGCGTGCCCGCCGCGCGCTTCCGCCCACCGGTACACCCGGCAGGCCGCTGTGGCGTACACCTGCTCATCCGAACCGGCAGCGCGTAGCCACTCGGCCAAGCTCTGCGGCAGTGACGCGGCCGAGGCGTTGCGGCAGCGGTCAGACGAGCCAGTGACCGGCACGCATCAGGTCACGACCGGCGATCTCGTTCTCCTCCCGCCACGCCTGGATCCGCCGAGGTGTCACTCGGAAGTACGCGTAGCGGGTGGTGCCGACGCGCGCGTCCCAGAGCCTCGCGGCGAAAGCGTCGGCCAGATCGACAGGCACAGTTTCGCGCGAGAACGTCTCGACGGTGCCTTCGATGAGCACCACGTCGCGGGTCGTACCGACCGACATCCGCACTCGTTGCGAGGCACGTAGATTGCGCGCGGTCGGGCTGGACTCGGCTGTGGCCAGGGTCAGGGCCTCGCCGTCCCAGAGGAAGGAGAGCGGCACCAGGTGGGCGTTGCCCTCCCGGTCCGCTGAGGCGACCCACGCGTCCAGGTCGCGACCGAGGCGGGTGAGCGTGTCCTGCTTCCGTTGCTGCGCAGTGCGCGGCGCTTCGGCTGCCACGCCGAAATCCTCCCATCCCGCGTGGGTTCCTCGCGGTCCCGGACGACGTCGACCAGCCGGGTCCCACCCTGATCACTCCAGCCCCGCCCGCCACGCGTCGCGGTGCGCGTCGAGGTAGTCGGCGGTTGCCAGCCAGTAGGGACCGTCCTCGGTCCAGATTCTGGCCCACGGCTGACGCTGTTGGCGGGCGCCCTCGCGCAGCAGGTCGTACATGGCCCTGGCGCGGCGGCCCAACAGCACGGCCAGCGCCGGACGGGAGGCGTCGTCGAGACCGTAGCCGTCGACGAACGCCCGCAGCCGTGCCGCCGACTGCGGCACCGGCCGGTCCGCGCGCAGACCGGCCATGCTCTGCGCGGCGTACGCGAGGTCCCACAGTCGCGAGCCTGGCGCGACCCCGTCCCAGTCGATCAGCACCCAGCCCCGATCGGACCTGACCAGGTTCCACGGCGCCACGTCGTTGTGGCAGACCAGCTCCTCCCGGTCGGGCGGGATGGCCTGGTTCCAGCTCGCGCCGGCCGGCGGTACGAAGCTGGCCAGCGCCTCGTGCAGGTGCGCCAGCAACTGCCCGATCGAGCGAAGCTCGGGGGTGGAGTAGGTGCCGGACGCCGCACCCATCTCGCCCGGGACGTATTCGAGCACCTGCCTGCCCTGCTCGTCCCGGCCCAGCGGACGAGGGCACGCGGTGAACCCCACGGCGTGCAGGTGGTCGAGCAGCAGGTCGACGGTCTCCGTCCAGGGCCCGGCGGGCCGACGAACGGTGTCCCCCACTCGCACGACCCCGGCCGTGACGTTGCCCTGCAACACTTCCTCGCGGCTACTCACCCCGAGATTCTGCACCGTCGCCCTGGTGTCGGAGGGTCTCGGGGACGGGAAGCGCGTACCTCTCGGCCTGCGCCGTGGTCCGGGGTTGCTGTTGCCAGGGATCTCCGGTCGCGCCGGCGGCGAGGTGTTCCTCGTAGCTGGCCACTTTGCCGTTCACGAGATCGAGGCAGTCGCCCAGCCGCGCGAGCTGCTCGATGATGTGACGCCGGTGCTCGCGCAGCAGCTCGAGCCGTTCGGCCTCGTTGCCGCTGCCCTCGCGGACGAGTTGGGCCAGGCGGCTGATCGTCGCGAGCGGCATCCCGGAGGCGCGGAACTTCACGCAGTTCGCCAACCACTCCACGTCCCAGGCGCTGTAGACACGCCTGCCGGACCCGTCCCGCCGCACCTCGCTGGCCAACAAGCCCCTGCGCTCGTAGAGCCGCAGGGTGTGCACGCTCAACCCGGTGCGCCGCGCCACCTGTCCGATGCTCAGGTCATTCTCCGACACGACGCCGACCGTAGCCCGTTGACCTAGACCGCGGTCCAGCACCTAGCTTCGCTGACATGACCAGCGACACGACCCACACCATGTTCGGCGCCCACAGCACGACCGAAGACGTCCTCGCCGGAGTCGACCTCAGCGGCAGGACCGCCGTCGTCACGGGCGGCTACTCCGGTCTCGGTCTGGCCACCACCCGCGCGCTCGCCCGGGCCGGGGCTCGGGTCGTCGTCCCCGCTCGCCGACCGGACGCGGCACAGCAGGCGCTCAGCGGCGTGGCCGGGGTCGAGGTCGACCAGGTCGATCTCGCCGACCTCGCCTCCGTCCGCGCGTTCGCCGAACGGTTTCTCCGCGGTCATCCCGCCCTCGACATCCTGATCGCGGGAGCCGGGGTCATGGCGTGCCCCCAGACCCGGGTCGGACCCGGCTGGGAGGCGCAGTTCGCGATCAACCACCTCGGCCACTACGCGCTTGTGAACCTGCTGTGGCCGGCGCTCACCGCCTCCGGTGCTGCTCGTGTCGTCTCGGTCGCCTCCGGGCGCGACCCGTCGTGGCGGATCCGGTGGGACGACGTGCAGTTCGAGCGGGGCTACGACAAGTGGGAGGCCTACACCCAGTCGAAGCTCGCGAACATCCTGTTCGCCCGCCACCTCGGCCTGCTCGGCAGACCGCACGGGGTCCGCGCCTTCTCCGTCAACCCCGGCTACATCCAGACTCCGCTGCAACGACACCTCGCGGTGGAGGAGATGGTCGCCGCCGGCTGGATCGACGTGGACGGGACGCCCGCGCCGGGCCTGTTCAAGACCGTCGAGCAGGGCGCGGCGACCCAGGTCTGGGCCGCCACGTCACCCGACCTCGACTCGTACGGCGGCGACTACTGCGTGGACTGTCAGGTCACCGACGGCAGCCCCGACGACAGCGGTACGGCGGCCCGGCTCTGGGCGCTCTCGGCCGACCTGACCGGACTCGACCTCGTCGACCGCGCCTGACCCGTACGCCTCATCGGCGGTGGCCAACTGCCGCGCCAGCCGATCCCGGCCACTCTTGATCAGCTCTCCGTACGCGTCGTCGCCAAGCGCCTCGATCCCCGCCTCGGCACGCTGGAGGCATTCCCGGGCACGCGACCCCGCGTGGCCAGGGCGGTTGCCCGTTCGACGGAGATCACGCTGGCGGATCATCGCGCTGGCGCCGCCCGTTGTCGGGAATCGCTTCACGCACGTCCATGCAAGCCTTACTTTCACAAACTTCGATGTCCCGGCCCCTGGCTCGATGGGGAGCCTCGGTCTGCCGTGGACGGTGGTGGGAGGAGACTTCATGCGCGGACGCAGATGGGCGACCCTGGTGGTGGCGGCGACGCTCGCTCTGGGTGGTCTGGTCGGGGCCGGCGCCACTCCGGCCGCGGCGGACCCGCAGGGCGGGACGCTGCGCAATGTCTACTCCGACGGTCAGTTCTGCAACAGCTACGGCAGCGAGGGCGTCCGGACCGGCCTGTGGAGCTGGTACTACTGCGAGTACCGCCAGTACGGCCCCAACGCACCGGGCTTCTACTTCCTCTGGACCTTCACCTATTAGTGCCCCGGTCCGGCGACGAGCGCCCGGGTCGCCGCGTGCAGCCGCTGTCGCGCGGTGTGGTCGTAGGCCTGCTGGTGGGCCCGGGCGTCGTCGAACCGGTCGAAGTAGCGACCGGACACTCCGTCCAGAGCGGGGTCCGCGACGAGCCGCAGTGTCGGCAGCACCCCGGCGTCGACGGTGGTGATCGGCGTGAAGCCGCCGGCGCGCACCAGCGGGGTGTCCATGAGGTGGGCGGGGTGTACGGCGTTGACTGTCACCACGTCGGACGGCACCTCGGCCGCCAGGTCGAAGGTGGACATGATCATCGCGAGCTTCGTCCGGCAGTACGCGACGACCGCGTCGTAGGTGCCGTGCTCGAACCCGAGGTCGTCGAGGTCGACGGGGGCCTGACCCATCGACGCCACGTTCACGACGCGGGCCGGAGCGGATGTGGTCAGGAGCGGTAACAACTCGGTGGTGAGCAGGTAGGGCGCGAGATGGTTCACGGCCAGAAGCAGTTCGTGGCCCTGTCGGCTCACGTCGCGTCGGGTCGGGTTGGTCGCGCCGACGGCCGCGTTGTTGACAAGGACGTCAAGTCGAGGCTCGCGTTCGCGTACGCGTGCTGCCAGAGCGCGGACCTGGTCGAGGTCGGCCAGGTCCGCGAGGTACGTACGCACTCCCGGCGTCAACGCGCGCAACTCGTCGGCGACGGCGTCGAGCCGGGCCTGGTCCCGTCCGTGCAGCAGGAGTGTGGCCCCGCGGACGGCGAGGTCGCGGGCCAGGTGGTGGCCGACGCCACTGGTGGCGCCGGTGATCAGTACGACCTTGTCCTTCACGATGCCTCCGCATCTTGATGCCCATCAAGGGCTTGACGGTAGCAACGATCCTGACACCTGTTCAACCCGATACGATCCCGTTGTGGAAATGCCTGCCGACGAACGCCTTGGCTTCGACATCAAGCGCGCCGAACAGGCGCTGATGGCGGCCAAGGCCGCGGCGCTGCGTCCGGCCGAGCTGACTGTCGCTCAGTACGCGGCACTGTTCGCCCTCGCCGACAACCCCGGCATGTCCGGAGCCGCGCTGGCGCGGGCCTGCCTGGTGACGCCCCAGGCGATGACCGGCGTCCTCAAGGCCCTGGAGGATCGAGGGCTGGTACGACGCTCGCCGCACCCCTGGCACCGCCACGTCCTGGAGACCAGCCTCACCGAGAAGGGTCGCGCCACGCTGCTCCGGTGCGACCGTGAAGCGGTGCGCATCGAGCGGCGGATCGCCGACGCGCTGAGCCCCGCCGAGCGGCACCAGCTCCGTGACCTGCTGGCCAGGTGCGTCGAGGCGATCCACGATTCCGGTCAGCCGGAAGCGGGACGCCGAGTCGGTGGGTGAATATTTGCGTGACACGCATACTTGCGGGACGCGCAAGTAGTGCTACCGTGATGGCATGACGGGGCTACGGGAGCGCAAGAAGGCCGAGACGCGGGCGGCGCTCGGCTGGGCCGCGATCCACCTCACCGTGGAGCGCGGCTACGACAACGTCCGCGTGGAAGACATCGCCGAGGCGGCCGGGGTGTCCCCGCGCACCTTCAACAACTACTTCTCCAGCAAGGCCGAGGCGATCGCCTCCCGCCACCTCGACCGCAGTCTGCGCACCGCCGCCGCGCTCCGCGAACGCCCCGCCGACGAGCCGCTCTGGGCGGCGCTCACCCAGGCCGCGCTGGAGCAGTTCACCCGCGGCCCCGAAGTCGAGGCGATGCCGTCCCCCGCACACGCCCAGTGGGTGGCAGGCGTCCGCACCATGCTCGCCGAGCCCGCGCTCCAGGGTGAGCAGTTGCGGGCCGTCGCGGTCGCCGAGGCCGAGTTGGCCGCCGCGGTCGCCGAGCGCACCGGCACCGACCTCGCCACCGAGATGTACCCGAGGCTCGTCGCGGCAGCCGCCAGCGCCGCCGTCGCCGTCGCCAT
Organism: Micromonospora sp. NPDC049175; assembly: GCF_043197345.1. Classification (NCBI taxonomy): domain Bacteria; kingdom Bacillati; phylum Actinomycetota; class Actinomycetes; order Micromonosporales; family Micromonosporaceae; genus Micromonospora; species Micromonospora sp. NPDC049175. Next base: position 62,537 of record NZ_JBICSY010000003.1, read on the forward strand.
GCAGCACTATCTCGACGGCGCCGACCCGCCCACCCCGATCGAACGCCTCATCACCGACGCCTTCACCCAGCTCGCCGCCGGCCTCCCGGCACCACCCCGCTGACGCCCGACCTCGGCTCACGCACCACCGCACCCACATCCTCAGCCGCGTACCCCGCGGTGGGCCGGCCGCGCGCCGCGCCTGCCGTGGCGATGACGCACGCCCGAAAAGGATCACGACAATGATCGATGTCCTCATCGTCGGGGCCGGCCCCAACGGCCTCATGCTCGCCTGCGAACTGGCCCTCGCCGGCATCCACCCGGTCGTCCTCGAACGTCACGCCACCCCCACCGGCGAGCCCCGCGCCAACGGCCTCGTGGGCCAGGTCGTCCGCCTGCTCGACAGGCGTGACCTCTACGCGCGGCTCAGCGGCGAGAGCACCCCGCCGAGCCCACGACCAGCCTTCGTCTTCGGCGCGTTCCCGCTGGACCTCACGATGCTCGCGGACAACCCGCACTACGCGCTCGGTGTGCCGCAGGCCCAACTCGAGGCCGCCCTCGCCGCCCGAGCCGCCGAGCTCGGCGTCGACCTGCGCCGCGGCCACGAGGTCGTCGACCTCCGCCAACGCCCCGACGCGGTCGAGGTCGACCTCGCCGACGGTACGCGGCTCAGCTCCCGCTTCCTCGTCGGCGCCGACGGTGGCCGCAGCGCGGTGCGCCGCCTCGCCGGCATCGACTTCCCCGGTGTCACGAACGACCTGTCGGTCTCCCGCACCGCCAGCGTGACCGTTCCCGCGTCATCCCTCGACCCCGAGACCGGCGGCCTGCGCGTCCCCGGCTACGGCGTCGTCCCGCCGTTCCAGCACACCCGTACCGCACGCGGTCTGATCGTCTGGGCCCCGTTTCCCGGCCGTCCGGCGATCCTGAGCACGACGGAGTGGCCCGACTCGCCGCCCGGCGACGAGACCCCGATGAGCCTGCCGGAGCTACGCGCCAGCGTCACCCGGGTGCTCGGCGTCGACGTCCCGGTCGGCGCACCGGACGGCCCCGGCCTGCTGCGGCGGCTGGCTGGTGGCAACACCCGCATCGCCGCCCGCTACCGCGCCGGCCGGGTGCTGCTGGTCGGCGACGCCGCGCACGTGCACCCCGCGATGGGCGGTCCCGGCCTCAACCTGGGCCTCCAGGACGCCGTCAACCTGGGTTGGAAGCTCGCCGCCACCGTTCGCGGCTGGGCGCCGCAGGGCCTGCTCGACACGTACGAGAGCGAGCGTCGCCCCGTCGCCGAACGTGTCGTCATGTCCACCCAGGCCCAGTCGGCGCTCGTCGGCCCCGGCGACGAGATCACCGGCCTGCGGGAACTCTTCGCCGAACTGCTGCGCAAGCCGGAGGTGACCGGGCACATCGCGGCGCTGATGTCCGGCGCGGACGTCCGTTACCCCGCCGACCCCGCGGACCCGTTGGCCGGTCGCTCCGCACCCGACGTGGTCGTGCACGGTGACCACGGCCCGGTGCGCCTCGCCGAGCTGACCCGCGCCGCCCGGCCGCTGCTGCTGGACTCCACGGGTGCCTACGGCGCGGTTGCCGCGCCGTGGCGAGACCGGGTCGACGTGATCACCGGCCCCCTGGAGGGCACGACAGCGACCGCGTTGCTCGTACGCCCCGACTGTTTCGTCGCCTGGTCCGCCGGGGACCCCGCTACGCTGCGCGCCTCGCTCACCCAGCACTTCGGCCTGCCGGAGTGAGAGGCCGCCAGCTTCACGGTTGCCCGCCGCCCGCACGCGGATCAGGGCTTGCGACGTAGTTCGCGCAACACGCCGTGCCGACGGGCGGCCCACACGAGCCGCCGGACGCTCGGATGTCGCACGAACAGCACGGCAACCTGGCGGATCAGACCGAACCGGTTGTCGCGTGCCTGGTTGTCGATCGCCTGCCAGATCAGCTCGCGCACGGTGGCGCTGTCCAGCACGGCTCGCAGCTCACGCCGCACCGCGGGATCGTCGGCCGCCGAGGCGATGGCGGCGGCCTGACCCGGGCGGTCGGCGAGCGGCTCCACCGCCGCCGCGACGAGTGGCCGGCGCACCTCGTCCTGCTCCAGCAGCAGCAACACGGCTTCCCGAATCTCCATCGTGTCCAGGGCCGAGCGCAGCAGGTTCACCAGGCTGCGCTCGACCTCGCGGTCATGATCCGCGACGGACAACGTGGCCAGCAGTACCGCCACCTCGTCGAGATCGATGAGGTGGCGCAACCCGCTGCGGAACTCCGGCATGCCCCAGGCAACCTGGAGTGCCTTGACGAGATTGCGGTTCATGAACCATCCGCTACCCGAAAGCGACAGGCGGCGAAACCCGGCGGTCAGACGAATCGCCGGACCGGTAAACCGCGCGGGCCGACGCGGTGTCTTGCTTGGTGACGAGGCCCGGGAGGTCCGATGAGTGATTCGCGTGGGGCGGAGTTCGATGACTTCGTTCGCACACGGTCGGTGGTGCTGCTGCGGGTTGCCTTCCTGTTGACCGGGGATCGGCACGCGGCGGAGGACCTGCTCCAGGAGGTGTTGGAGCAGGTGTACGTGCGCTGGCGGCGGGTGCGGAGCAGCCCGGAGGCGTACGCGCGACGTGCGCTGGTGAATCGGTCGATCAACAGGTGGCGTTGGCGTGCCCGGCGTCCGGAGCGGGCGCTGGGTGACCACGACGGGGTTGCCCGGGACCACGCCGACGCCGTCGCGGTTCGCGAGTTGGTCGTCGGGGCATTGCGGGCGTTGCCGGCTCGGCAGCGGGCCGCGGTCGTGCTGCGTTACCTGGAAGATCTGCCGGTCGCCGACGTCGCGGCGGCCATGGGGTGCTCCACGGGTGCGGTGAAGAGTCACGCCTCGCGTGGGTTGGCCCGGCTGCGGGAGGCGCTCGCGGAATCAGGTCTCGCCATGCCCATCACTGGAACCAGGAGTGCGCGATGACAATGAACGACAGTGAGGTGCGCGAGATCCTGCGTCGCGCGACGGATGACCTGGCCGTCCCGGCGGAGCTGCTGGCTGCGGTACGTCGGGGTGGAGGGCGCCGGTTGGTGCGCCGCCGGGCCGTGTTGGCGGCTGTCTGCGTGGCCGTGGTGGCCCTCCCCGTGGCCGGCGGGCTCCGACTGGCTGGCGACGGAGGTGCGGCGCCGGCCGTGGCACCGCTGTTCGACGAGCCCACCCGCGGTGACCTGGCCGACGACGACGGCTACCTGCGGCAGGTCCGTGAGGCGTGGGAGCGCCAGCTGAAGCAGATGGGTGAGGGGATGCGCGGCGAGCCGCACGTCGTCTGGGCCGGTAACACACCCGCTGGCCCGGCCGCCTACGTCGCCGGGGACACCACGAACGACAGATCTGTCGGGTTCGTCGAACCCACCGCCGACGGCCCACGCGTCGACACCCTGACGCGACTTGACGATTCCGGAACTGATGGCCTCGAGCAGGCGGCACTGTTGGGTTCGCAGCGCGACGTGCTGCTGGTGCTCGACTTCGGGCAGCAGGTGGAGTTCTCTGCGGACCTGCGGTATCTGCCCGACGGCAGGGTCGAGCGGACCTTCACTCCGGTGGCGTTCCGAGACGGCGCGGCGGTGCTGTCGGTGCCGCCGCAGCGCACGAAGCTCACCGTCGCGCTGGCCCGGACGCCGGTCAGCCGGGCGAACGCGATCCACATCAGCAACACCGAACTGATCCTCGCGCCCGACGGCCAGGACCGGCCGGCGTCACCGCTGTTCCGCCACCTGTTGCCGGGCGCGCAGCAGGTGTGGGGCAGCGACCCGGCTGCCGAGCAGGTGAGCGCGCCAACCGAGGCCATCGCCGACTACCTCGACCCGGGGGGCGCGCACACGCACAACGGATCTCCCCGTCTGTCGGTCTACGGGGCAACCCCCGACGGCCGGCGGCTCCTCGTGGAAACCATCCAGTACGACGACGACCCGACCCGCGTCATCGCCCTGCTCGCCGGCAGGAACCTGCCCTTCGAAGTGGTCGCCAGCACGACTGTGGACTGGCTGGCGCCGCTGCCGGTGCGGCTACGACTGCCTGACGACCAGGGTGTTCTGGTCGCCGCCGAGGGGTCGGCGTTGAGCTACCGCGTCGGCGACGGGCAGTGGCAGGACGCCGGCCGTAACGCGGCGCTCCTTCCCGCCGCCGCCACCGACGTACGTGTCAGTGGTGCCGACGGCACCACGACAAGCGTCCCCGTCGGGTCCTGATCCAGGACCTCGGCACCGGCTTCGCTGAAACCGGGGTGTCCGTCGAGCCCGGACACCGCGGTTTCAGGAAGACCGAGTCGATCAACGTCAGGGGCGGTTGTGCACGAACCACGCGTCTCCGGCGGGCAGGGCGACGGCGACCTCCCACCGGCTCAGCTCGAGGTTCGGGGCGAGTGCCTTCAGCTGGCCGGCCGCGGCCCACGCGTCGTCGCCCGGCGTCGGGCGACGACCCACCTGGAACTGGAGCATGGTGCCCCACGACGCGACCAGACGGGCATCCCACAGGTGCCGCCACTGCGCCAGCACCTCGGCGAGCTGCTGCTGGTCCTCCCGGGTCAACGCACCGAAGAAGTCCACCCAGTACGCGGAAGCGTGCACGTCAGCGGTGGGCAGCAACATGAGCTGAACGCTGTCCGGCGTGTACCAGTAGTCGTACTGCGTCACCAACCGCACGCTGTCCAGCACCCCGGGCGTGCAGCTCGGTGTCGGCGAGCAGCCGCTCGTACAGGGTCCGTTCCAGCTCGGGGACCGGAGTCGGCAGCACCACATCCGTCACCAGGGCCGTCAGGTCGACACCGGCCACGCCGCGCGCGTGGAACTCGATCTCGTCCTCGTCGGCCACGTGGTCCTCGCCGTGGTGGCGGAAGGCCGACCAGGGTTCGGAGGACCGCGCGGCCTCGACGAACGCGTGCAGCTCCGACGTCGACGGCCCCCGCTCGGGCTCCGGCCGAATCGTCATCGTGTCGTCGAAGTCGTCGGTGACCAGGACCGGCAGCCGTCCGGTGACCGGCACCAGTGCGTCGGCCGCCTGCCACGCCTCCCGCAGGCGCTCGGGGTCGAGGTCGGCGACGAGGACCGTGCCCGACGGGCCGTGCCCGATCGGCAGACCGGCAAGTGGCGTGCCGACGAATGCCGCTTCGATCTGGTCGAGGTCGTTGCGCACGGCGAGAGTATCCCCGACTCGACCCGCGTTCGTGGGGCGCGGACGGCTCCGGCACTCCGCGATCGGCTGCTCGATCCGAGCGCCCAGACCTGGTCAGAGGAGCCGGCCGTCGTGGGCGAGCAGGGCGATCTGGGTACGGTTGTCGAGATCCAGCTTGGTCAGGATGTGCGAGACGTGGGCCTTCACCGTCGTCACGCTCATCAGCAGTTCGCCGGCGATCTCGGCGTTGGAGCGCCCCTGGGCGATGGCCAGCACGACGTCGCGTTCCCGGGGCGTGAGCAGGGCCAGGCGCTCGCGCGCCCGCTCGTAGGACGCGGCCCCGGAGGCGACCCGCTGCATGAGGCGGCGCGTCACGCCCGGAGACAGCATCGGGTGACCGGCGGCGACCGCGCGGACGGCCTGGCTGATCTGCTCCGGCGGGGTGTCCTTGAGCAGGAAGCCGCTGGCACCGGCGTGGAGGGCTCGCACCACGTGCTCGTCGGTGTCGAACGTGGTGAGCACGATGATCTCGGGTGGCCGGTGCCGGCGACGTAGGCGCTCGGTGGCGGTGATGCCGTTGACGCCGGGCATCCTGATGTCCATCAGCACCACGTCGGGCATGTGCCGGTCCACAGCGGTGATGGCCGTGGCGCCGTCGGCGGCCTCGCCCACGACGACGATCCCGTCGGCGCCGTCGAGCATCAGCGTGAGCATCCCCCGGACGAGGGGATCGTCGTCGACGATGACGACCCGGATCGGACCCGTCACGTCGGCCACGGCAGCCACGCGGTGAGGTGGAAACGCCCCGCGGCGTCCACGTGGTGCGCGACGCGACCACCGGTGAGCGCGGCACGTTCGGCGAGCCCGATCAGGCCGGTGCCGACGCTGCCGGTGGCGCCGCTGTCGGGCGTGGTCGGGTTGCTCACGGCGATGCTCAGGCCGGAGCCGGGCGCACCGCCGAACACCAGCCGGACCGGCTGCCCGGCCGCGTGCTTGCGGGCGTTCGTCAGTGCCTCCTGTGCGATCCGGTACGCGGTGCGGCCCACCGCCGGGGGAATCTCGACCGGCGGCCCGAGCGGGTCGTCGACCTCGATCTGTTGCCCGGCGGCCCGAGCCTCGTCGAGCAGGCGCGGCAGGTCGGCGAGGGTCTGCCCGGGCGGTGCGTCGGTCGGCGACTCGGCGTCGTCGCGGCGCAGCAGCGTGATGACCTCGCGCAGCTCGTCGAGGGCGTGGTGCGCGCTGGCCCGGATCACCCCGGCGGCGGCGCTGAGCCGCTCGGGCGGGGCGTCGGGCCGGTACTCCATCGCGCCGGCGGCCGCCGCCAGCAGTGACAGCCGGTGGGCCAGCACGTCGTGCATCTCCCGCGCGATCCGGCTGCGCTCGGCCGCCCGCGCCTCGACGACCCGTCGTTCCTGCTCCTGCTCGGCCCGCCGGGCCCGATCCCGCAGTGCTGCCAGCAGGGCGTGCCGGGCCTGCGCCCAGGTGCCCCAGCCGAGCAGGGCCGCGTACGCGATCGCCATCAGCAGCAGCCGCCACCCGTACGGCAGGCTGGGCACCGGCCGCCAGAACGCCTGTACCGCCTCGCCCGCCACGCCGACCGCCGCCGTCGTCGCTGCCTGCCGAAACGGCCGGTTGCGGGCGGTGAACAGCACCGCGAAGCTGGCCACCGGCGTGGCCACCGGGGAGAGCGCGACGAGCAGGCCGGCGAGCACGCCACCGATCTCCGGGCGGCGGACGACCACCGGTACGAGGGTCAGGGCGGTCACCGCCAGCGCGACGTCGGTGCCGACCAGGGCGGCGGAGCTGGAACGGACGGCGGACCACAGCATGGACGCGACGAGGACGCCGACCGCCACGGTCGTCACGCCCACCGGGACGGAACGCCACATCCTCGGCTGCGCTACCTCGCACGTCGCCGTATCCATTCGCGCAGGCTACTGGGCTCGCGGCGGGGCGGACCACCTCCTTTGGTAGTACGCCTCAGCGCCGGCGGACGTACGTGCCGCGGCGTCCGGACCGACGTGTCCGGCCGGCCCCGGTCCGCAGACTCGGAGCATGACGAACAACCTTCTCCCACGACGAGCCGCCGTGGCGGCCGGCACGATCCTGGTGGCGACGGCCGAGTTCGCGCTTCTGCACTCGGTGGCGGGCGTCGACCTGGCGGTCCGGTCGGGAAGTTCGACCCGGCAGGTCACCGTGGCCGCGGTCGTCGTGGCCGCCGCGGTCGCGGCGCTGGCCGGTTGGGCGCTGCTCGCGGCGCTGGAACGCCTGACCAACCGTCCCCGTGTCTGGTGGACCTCGGTCGCGGGTGCCGTCCTGCTGCTGTCGCTCCTGGTCGGGCCGCCGAGCGGCGTCGGCGGGGGAGCGAAGGCGACTCTCGCGCTGCTGCACCTGAGCGTCGGCGTCGCCCTCATCCTCGGCCTGTCCCGGCCGCGCCCGAAGGGGCTGGACCGATGACCGCGCTGACCCTACGCAAGCAGGATGGCGCCTTCGTCCTCGACTCCGGGCCGTGCGCCTCGCTGCGTACCGGCTGGACCTGGCGGTGCGGTGAGATCCGCACCGGCACCGGCCGCTGGACTGTCGAACCGGCCGACCGTCGACGCATCGGGTTCATCGCCCGGGGCGAGCACGGCGTGGCGGTGCGGCTCGACCCGAGTCGGTCACACGTGCCGGGGCCCGGCGGGGTGGCGCGTTGGTCGCCCGGTCGTGGCGGCGGTGAGCTGGTACGCGACGGGCACCGCATCGCGGTGCGTCTTTCTCGCCGATCGAGTGGGCCGATCCGCGTCGACGTCACCGGCGAGTGGGCCGAGGTGGAGTTGGTGGTGCTCGCCGCCTGTTTCGCGCTGATGAGTCAGCGGCGGCGGCGTATGTTGATCATGATGGCGGTCGTCAGCGGGGGGAGTGGGTGACCGCAGCGGCGCACGGATCGGGTTTCCCACGACGAGCGACGGTCGGCTCCGACCCGACGGTGCGGCCGCCACGCGAGTCCACGGCGAGCAGCGTGAGGGCGACAAGCGTCAGCAGCCCGCCGACGAGAGCCAACGGGCGTGGCCCCGAGGTCGGCAGGAGGGCGCCGCCGAGCAGTGAACCGCCGGCGATGCCGGCGTTGAAGGCGGTGCTGACGCCGGCCGACGCGATGTCGGTGCTGCCCGGGGCCAGTTGCAGCATCCGACTCTGCACGGCGGAGCCGAACGCCGCGTAGGCGAGGCCGATCCCGGCGAGGAGCGCGACCGCGCCGGGCCGGAGCGCGCCGAGCGCGTACAGGCCGAACAGCGAGGCCGTGCCGATGCTCAGCGGCGTCAGCAACGAGGCTGTCGGCCACGTGTCCAGGGTCCGGGCCGCGGCCAGCGTGCCGACCACGCCGGCAGCGCCGGCGGCGAACAGCAGCGGCGCCAGCACCGCGTCGGCGAAGCCGCTGACGTCGAGCAGGAACGGTGTGACGTAGGTCTGCAGGGTCATGAAGCCGCCGATGCCGAGGGCGGTCGCGACCAGCAACAGGATGAAGCGCCGTCCGTCCGGTGCGGTCCCCCGGGAGGCGCCGCCGGCGGCCGGGGGATAGGAGGGCAGGAAGACGAGCACCGCAGCGGCGACGGCCAGACCAACCCCGGCCAGCGCCGCGAACGCCGCCCGCCAACCGGCGTGCTGCCCGAGCCAGGTGCCCAGGGGTACGCCGAGCACCGGGGCGAGCGTCGCCCCGGTCGCGAACAGCGCCACCACCCGGCCGCGTACGGCGACCGGGAAGGGGCCGGTCACGGTCGCCGTGGCGACGGACCAGAACAGCGCCTGGGCGAGGGCGGTGGCGAGTCGGGAGCCGGCCAGCACGGTGTACGTGGGCGCGAGCGCGGCGGTGGCGTTCGCGGCGGCGAACAGGAGCATCGTGCCGCCGAGCAGGTGCCGTCGGGGGATCCGCTGGGTCAGCCGGGCCAACGGCACGGACGCCAGCACGACCACGACGGCGTACCCGCTGACCAGCAGACCCACCTGGGAGCGGGACCTGTCGAGATCGGGTGCGATGTGGGTCAGCAGGCCCACGGGCAGCAGTTCGGTCGTGATGAACGCGAACGCGGCGAGGGACAGCGCGACGAGCACGGCCCTGGCCCTTCGCGGCGATACCTCCGGCGCCATGGCTCACCCCCCGTTTTCAGGTCACCGTATTCGAGGGGTTCCGTCCCCGTTCCACGGGTCAGGTACGCGTCCGGAACGGGGCGAGCACGGCCCGGATCTGGTCGGCCGCGCCCCAGTCGTCGTCGAACTGCGCCAGTACGGCGAGGTGTTGTCGTAGCTGGATGATCGGCATCCGAGCGCGCCAGTCGGCGTCGAGCGCGGTCAGGTCCGCGTAGACCTCGAAGAACCGTCGCGCCTCCGGCGGGGGCGAGGTGGACCACACGTGGGCGAGGTCGACCTCGGCCCACGTGTAGGACACCGCCGGGTCGATGAGCGCCGGCTGCCCGTCCGCGGTGGCCAGGATGTTCTGGGTCCACAGGTCGCCGTGCGTCAGGCACGCGGGTCGGTCCGGCAGCAGGTCGGGCAGTCGGTGACAGAGCCGTTCCAGGGCCGCCCGGTCTGCGGCGTCGAGTGCCGCCTCCACCCGGGGCTCCCCGAGCCACCGGAGCAGCCGGTGCTCCGCGAAGAACACGTGGCCGTCGTCCTGCCACGTGTTGACCTGGCGGCGGCGGCCCAGCCAGTTGTCGTGGTGCCAACCGAAGCGGGGATGGGTCGTGTTCAGGTGCATGTCGGCGAGCAGGTGCGCGAGCCGCTCCCAGAAGGTCTCGCTGTGCGGCCTCGGGTGCAACACCGACAACACGAGCAGTCCACGGTCCGCCAGGAGCACCTCGGGTGTCGGCACGCCGCCGAGCTCGCGCAGGGCGGCCAGCCCGTCGGCCTCCGCCCGGAAGACGCCGTCGGCCGGCGCGTCGGCGAAGGCCTTGACGAACACCGGCGGTGCGTCCCGACGGGTGGCTATGCCCGCGACCGCCGCGACCCCGCCGGCCACCGGCTCCACCGCGACGACCTCGCCCATCCCGGCCGCGAGCAGGCGCTCCAACAGGATCGTCGTCGAGCGCATCAGGGCGCACTCCTCATTCTCGGCATGCTCGGTCACCACAGCCTAGGCGTTGGCGAACCACCCACGGCGGGGTCCACGGTGGACGACCAGGGGTCTGTGCCGGCGATCAGCGCGCCGCTGACGATCGCGTACGGGTCACGACTGCGGCGTCCCCTGTCCGTCCACCACCTGGATGATCGTCTTGCCGGGTGTACGGCGGGTGGGGGCAAATGCGGCGGCCGTTTCGGAAAGCGGGCGCACCGCGCCGACGACGGGGTTGAGCCGCCCGCTCCGGAGGCGCTGGGCGAGGTCGGTCAGCCGGGCGCGATCAGGTTCGACGACGAAGAAGATGGCTCGCCCGTTCCTCGGCTGGACGGTGGGCGGCATGGCGATGGTGACCAGGGTTCCACCCGGGCGTACCAGGTCGGTCGATCGTTCGAGGATGTCGCCGCCGATGACGTCGAGCACCACGTCCACCTCGCCGACGTGCCGCAGCTCGTCCGCCGCCAGGTCGACGAAGGTCTGCGCGCCGAGGGCGAGCGCGGCGGCGCGGTCGTCGGCGCGGCCGGTTCCGATCACGTGGGCGCCCACCTCCCGAGCGAGTTGGACGGCGATCGAGCCGACGCCACCCGCGGCGCCGTGGATGAGGACGGTCTGGCCGGTCGTCAGATGGGCGTGGTCGAAGAGCCCCTGCCACGCGGTCAGTCCGGAGATGGGAAGCGCCGCGGCCACCGTGTGGTCGATCCCGGCCGGGAGCGGGGCGAGGTTGCGGGCCTCCACCGCGCAGTACTCGGCCAGGGATCCGTTGCGGGCCCAGTCGGTGAGTCCGAACACCCGCTGGCCCACGGTGAGGCCGGTGGTGCCGTAGCCGAGTTCGACCACGATCCCGGACAGCTCGTGCCCGGGGATGGTGGGGGTCCGGTCGCGGCCGGCGCGATCGGACCACGTTGCCGGCCAGTCGAGCTCTCCGGGCGTGAAGCCGGCGGCGTGCACGCGCACGATGACGTCGTTCTCCGCGGGGTGCGGGTAGGGCATGTCGGTCAGGGTGAGCCCGCCGACACCCGCGCTACGGTCGCGCACGGTGATCGCTCGCATGCTCGAAGCCTTTCCAGAGAGTTCGTCGGTGGGCGTGCCGGTGGGGACCGGCGGCTCAGCTCGGCCAGGGCGATCCGACGATCCGCTCGACGGTCGTCACCCGCTGGAAGCCGGGGATGAAGTGTTCGAGGATGTCGGAGTTCACGGTGCCGTTCGTGGTGTCGGGACGATTCTTCAGCCCGTCGACGTGGGCTCGCAGAAACTCGTCCTTGAAGTCACCCCGTGGATGGGCGGCGAGGATGGCGTCCAGCTGACCGCGGTCCAGTCCGTCCAGGCCGAGGCCGAGCACGTCGGTGAGGACACCGAGGTAGGTGGTGGCGATCTCCGGGCCCATCCGGTCGGGAACACCCGGCGTGGTGTGCAGCGCGATCGCCGTCCAGACGGTCTCGACGGCGGCCGTCGGGAACCCCCGGTCCAGGAGGAACCTGCGGGCGTGGTCGGCGCCATCGATCTCGAAGCGCTGCTCGACGTCGGAAAAGGGGGTCAGCAGACCGGAGTCGTGGAATATCGCCGACAGATAGAGCAACTCCGGGTCCGGTTCCACGCCAAGCCGGTGCGCGTGCATCAGGCCGAAGAGATAGACCCTGCGGGAGTGGTGGTAGAGGAGAGGCCCGGCCGTCTCCTGGATGTGCCTGGTCGCCTCCGTGACGGCTGCGGTGTCCGGAATCGCCAACCCCGCGATGACCTCTGGCATGGTTCCTGGCCTTTCGGAAACGTGTCGGTAGCTGCTTGCGACCCCATGCTGCCCCCCGATCGTCGTACGCCGCCGCCTTTCTCCGGCCAGGAAACCCTCATATCCGGACGGGCTGAGATCGCGGAGGTGCGGCCCGTCACACGGCGGCGTGCTACAGATGAATCGTGTCCATTCCTCCGGCTCGCCGGCCCGGTGCCGGTCGCGACCGTCGGAGCCGGGCCTCCCACCGCGCGCGTCCGGCGCCGAGCAGACCGCGGTGGTGAACGGCGGCCCCCATTCCGTCGCGATCCTCGTCTACGACGGAGTGACGTTGCTCGACGTCGCCGGCCCGGCGGAGGTGTTCAAGGAGGCGAACCGGTTCGGCGCCGACTACCGGATCATGCTGCTGTCGCCGACCGGCGCGGACGTCACGTCGAGTCTCGGGATTCGGATGGCGGTCGACGATGCCGTCTCCCCGGGGCCCGCTTTCGACACCCTGCTGGTGGCCGGGTCGGATCACTACCCGCGCGCCCACGTCCCCGTCGACCTGGCGGACGCCGCACGGATACCGGCGGCCACGGCCGGCCGGGTCGCGTCGATCTGCACCGGGGCGTTCGTCCTCGCCGCCGCCGGCCTCCTCGACGGCAAGCGCGCGACCACGCACTGGCAGGTCGCGCACGAGCTCGCCGCCCGGTGTCCGACCTGCCGGGTCGAGCCCGACGCGATCTATGTTCGCGACGGCACCACGTACACCTCGGCGGGAGTGACCGCCGGCATCGATCTGGCGCTCGCCCTCGTCGAAGAGGACCACGGGCCAGACCTGACGCGTGACGTCGCCCGCGCCCTCGTGGTGTACATGCAGCGTGCGGGCGGCCAGTCCCAGTTCTCCGCGCCGTTGCAGGGGCCGCCGCCGCGCTCACCGGCTCTGCGGCGAGTAACCGACCTGGTGACGGCGGACCCCCGTGGCGACCACTCACTCGGTCAACTCGCGAGACGCCTCAACGTGAGCACCCGACAGCTCACCCGGCTCTTCCACGACGAGCTGTCCACGACCCCGGCCCGCTACGTGGAGAGCATCCGATTCGACCTGGCCCGGGCGCTGCTCGACCAGGGCCACACCGCGACACAGGCCGCGACCCTCGCCGGGTTCCCCAGCTACGAGAGCATGCGACGGGTCTTCGCCAGGAAGCTGTCGATCAGTCCCGCCGCCTACCAACGGCGGTTCGGTACGGCTCGCCGCGCCCCCGAGGTCGGCTGAGCGCGCCCGTGCGGCCGGCTTCAGGGCCGGCTCCGTGGTTGGGCGAGGAAGCGCAGATACTCCACCCGGTCGAACGGGTTGCCGTCGGTGCGGGGGCGACACGGCGGGTCGCCGGACACCGGGCGGTCCCCGCCGGGCGCCGACGACCACAGCCCCTCCCCGCTGGACAGGTCCGGCAGCCGCCGCTGCGCCTCCGGTTCGCGCCGCGCCGGCAGCACCCCGCCGATCCGCCAACCGGCGGCGCTCTCGTCGGTGCCGTCGATCCGGGCGCCGAGCCGGCCCAGATACGACGTGACCGCGCCGAGCCGGTCGGTCGGCACCTCCGCCTCGAACCGGCGGCACGGCTCGAAGACCCGGGTGCCCGCCTCGGCGAGCGCCCGCATGAGCACGTACGGCGTCAGGTCCCGGAAGTGCCCGGCCGTGGTGATCGGCGACCAGTAGCCGCTGTGGGTGAGGGTGACCCGGATGTCGGTGACCGGCCAGCCGTGGCAGCCCTGGTCGAGAGCGGCCCGGGTGGCCTCCTCGATGGCCTTGTGGAACGACAGCGGCAGCGAGCCGAGTTCGACCTCCAGCCGGTAGTCCACCCCCGAGCCGGGTTCGACCCGGAGCCCGACCGTGCCGAAGAAGCCGTGCCCGATGATCTCCACCGCCGCGCCGGTGCCGGTTGGCCGCTCGACGTGCATCAGTCGACCCGACCCGAACTCGGCCTCGATCCCGTACGCCTCGGCCAGCGTGGCGGCCAGCACCTCCCGCTGCACCTCTCCGTAGAGCAGCACACTCGTGCCGCCGTCCGGGGCCACCCGGGTCCGGATGAACGGGTCGGTGTCCGCGATGTCCAGCAGCGCGGCGTGCAGGGCCAGCGTCCGGGCCGGATCACGGGGTCGCACCACCGCCTCCAGGGTCGGCGCCGGGAAGTACGACCGCCCGTCGAGGCCGGCCGGGCTGCCGAGCTGGTCGCCGAGGCGTACCCCGGTCAGGCCGGCGACGCGGGCGATGTACCCGGCGGTCAGCGCGGCCGGCGGATGGTCCCGCCCGGTCGGCTCGGCGCGGTCGGTGGCCGCGCCGACCACGTCGAGCCTGGTGATCCGGGCGCGGGTCGCGGTGACCCGGCCGTCCGGCTCCCGGCGGTACGCGACGACCCGCTGGCGGGCCCGGAGCTGCCCGCCGTACGAGCGCAGGTACGCCACGCGCTCGCCGGCCGGGTCGCGTTCGATGGCGAAGACCCGGGCTCGCGGGTCGGGTTCCGCCGGTGGTGACGCCGGGAGCAGGGTCGCGATGGCGTCCAGCAGCTCCGGTACGCCGGCTCCGGACATCGCCGAGCCGAACAGCAGGGGGTGGATCCGCCCGGCCGCGACCTGGACCCGGAGCGCCCTGTCGATCCGATCCGGGTCGGGCGGCAGGTCGTCCACCAGGGCGGCCAGCAGCTCGTCGTCGTGCTCGGCGAGGGCCTCGGCGAGCCGGTGGGCGCCGCCGTGGTCGTACCGCGGATCATCTCGCCGGAACGCGGCCTCGGGGGTGCCGGGCGCGCGGACCGTGCCCAGCGGGGCGACGGCCGGGGTGAGCAGTCGGCGCACGTCCGCGACCAGCTCGTCGGTGCGGGCGCCCACCCGGTCGATCTTGTTCACGAAGATCAGTGTGGGTAGCCGGAGCGATCGGAGGATCCGCATGATCCGTCGGCTGTGCGGTTGCACTCCCTCGACGGCCGACAGCACCAGGATCGCCGCGTCGAGCACCCCGAGCGCGCGTTCGACCTCGGCCACGAAGTCGCTGTGCCCGGGGGTGTCGAGCAGGTTGACCTGGCGGTCGGGTAGTCCGAACGCGGCCACGGCGCTGCGGATGGTGATGCCCCGGCGGCGCTCGATGTCGCCGGTGTCGGTCTGGGTGGTGCCCGCGTCGACGCTGCCGAGCCGGTCGATGACGCCGGTGGCGTGCAGCAGGCGTTCGGTCAGGCTTGTCTTACCGGCGTCGACATGGGCGACGATGCCGAGGTTGATGGTCTGCATGGGCTGACGGGTCCTCGAAAGCTCGCGTCCGGATGGGCGGGAAGGTTTCGAGTCCGCGCATCGCCGTGCTCCCGTCGGTCGTTCGTTGCCCCTGGTGACGCCGGGCCGATGGTGGCCCGGGTCCAGCTTCGGGTCACGCTGGCACGGCCGGGGCCGACCGGTCCACCGAATAACGCGTGGGCGGCCGTCACGTGGCGTGATCCCACCCGGACGGGTGGCGCTTGATTACATCGCTTCGCGTCAATAGATTGAGGCGGGGCGTCGCCGAGGTTCCGGGTAACCGGGCGTCGGCGACTGACAGGTCCAACCCGAGCCGGGCACCGCGGTCGTACGCACCGACCAGCCGTTGTGGCGCGCCGCCGCGCCGCATCCAGGGCGCGTTGGCGTGCCGCGTCCGTCCAGGACGCGCGCCGCCGCGCCGCCACCCTCCCGCTCGATGGCAGAAGGACCTCTCATGACGATTCTCCGCGCCCGCCCCGGTCCGACCCTGGCGGTCGTCGCCGCACTGGCCGCCGTGACCGCGACCGGAACGGTCCTGCTCACCAGCCCGGCCGCAGCCGCCCAGGGCTGCCGGGTCGACTACACGCCCAACCAGTGGCCCGGCGGGTTCACCGCAAACGTGAAGGTGTCACCCGGCGACACCGCCGTCTCCAGTTGGACCGTCACCTGGACGTACGCCGGCGACGAACGTGTCACGAACGGCTGGAACGCCACGGTCAGCCAGTCCGGCTCGACGGTGACCGCCCGCAACATGTCGTACAACGGCAGCATCCCGGCCGCCGGGGTCGCCGAGTTCGGCGTGCAGGGCACGTACGGCGCCAGCGGTGGCGCGCCGACCGGGTTCAGCCTGAACGGCGTACCGTGCAACGGCACCGGGCCGAGCCCGACCGGCGTGCCCACCACGTTGAACCCGACGACGCCGCCGCCGACCAGCGCGCCACCGACGACGCCGCCACCCACCAGCGCGCCACCGACGACGCCGCCACCCACCAGCGCGCCGCCCACGACGCCGCCGCCGACCACCCCGCCGCCGACCGGGTGTGCCGGGGCGGTGCTCTGCGACGGCTTCGAGAACCAGACCGGCTCCACACCATCCGGCGACTGGACCGTGGTGAACCCGGACTGTTCCGGCGCCGGCACGGCCACCATCGACACGGCCACCACGCACAGCGGCAGCCGGGCGGTCCGGATCAACGGCGCGGCCGGCTACTGCAACCACGTCTTCATCAGGTCCACCAAGAACCTCGGCAGCCTGGGCAGTGTCCGGTACGGCCGCATCTGGGTACGGCACACCACGGCCCAGCCCACCGAGCACACCACGATGATGGCGATGACCGACGCCGCCGACGGCAACAAGGACCTGCGGATCGGTGGCCAGAACGGTGCCCTGCAGTGGAACCGCGCCTCCGACGACGCGACCCTGCCCGAGCAGAGCCCGGCGGGGGTGGCGCAGAGCATTCCGCTGCCCACCAACCGGTGGACCTGCCTGGAGTTCATGGTGGACGGCTCGGCGGGTCAGCTCCGTACCTGGCTGGACGGCACCGCCATCGCCGGGCTGACCGCGGACGGCGTACCGACGCACGACATCGACGGCCAGTGGTACAACCGCACCTGGCGGCCCCAGCTCACCGACCTCAAGCTGGGCTGGGAGAGCTACGGCGGCGGGGCCGACACCCTCTGGTACGACGACGTCGCGATGGGGACCAGCCGGATCGGCTGCTGACCCGTCGAGCCGGGTGAGTCCGGCATGGTGGCTCACGTCCCCCTGCGCGCCGATCGGTCGACGCGCAGGGGGCACGTCACCGCGGGGCGGGGTTCCCCGATCCGTCGGCGCGTGGTCGGCGGCTCGTGGTCAGCCGCGTCGGCCTGCCCACAGCGGGCTGTCCACGTAGTGGTTGTCGAAGTGGTCCTGGGTCTCGCGGACGTCCTGCCAGGTGGCTTCGCCCCGGTGCACCGTGTCGAGCAGCCGGTAGTAGTCGAACCGGGGCTTGCCGGGGGTGATCACCACCAGAAAGTCGGCGTCCTGTCCGTCGGCGGCGGCGAAGGCGTGCGGGGTGTTCGGCGGGACGAAGAGCGTGTCTCCCCGGTGCAGGGTGTGCAACTCGTCGCCCACGAGCATCTCGAGGGCGCCGTCGAGCACGAAGAACAGCTCGCCGGAGCGGGTGTGCAGGTGTGGTGGCGCGCCGTCGGCTCCGTGTTTGAGCAGGGTGCGGTTGCTGGTCAGGGCGCCATCGGTGTGCTCCGGGTCGAGGAGCAGTGTGATCACGCTGGTCGGGTCGCTGTCGAGGACCTCGGCCTGGGCCGCGCGTACCAGTGTCATTGTCGACTCCCTCGATGATCGCTGATTTCTAGACATTAGATGTCCAGAAACGGTCGAGGCCAGAGAGGGTGACACTGATCCCAATTCCTGGACAGGTAGGGTCCAGGATTATGCGGATGAGTCAGGGTGTCGAACGGGCCCTCCACACGTGTCTCAACCTGAGCTGGCTGGACGCCCCGGTGCCGACGGGCGCCCTCGCGGCGTTCTACGAGCTGCCGCCGGCCTACCTGAACAAGTTGCTGCAGGCCCTGGTCCGGGCCGGGATCCTGACGTCGACCTCGGGTCCGCGCGGGGGTTTCCACCTGGCCCGTGCGCCGGAGACGGTCTCCCTGCTGGACATCGTCACCGCGATCGAGGGCCCCGAGGAGCTGTTCCAGTGCGACCAGATCCTCCGCCACGGGCCGGGGGAGCACGCGGGTGTCGACTATCGGCAGTCCTGCGCGTTCGCCCAGGCCATGCGGGGCGCCGACCTGGCCTGGCGGCGGGAGTTGACCGGCACGACACTGGCCGACGTCCGGGCCGGCGTCGAGCGCGGGCACCCCGAGGCGCCGGCCGACACCCGGGCCAGGATCGCGCAACTGCGCTAGGTGTTCTGCCCGTGGACCTCGCAACTCGGGGGGTGACAGGACCACAGCGCGCTCGGCGGACCGCTGTGGCAGCGGCCCGCCGGGCGGCCTGGTCGATCCGGTGCGCTTCAGTTTCCGGTGCAGGCGGCGGTGGTCCCGGTGCCGTTTCCGGTGCCCTGGAAGCCGAAAGCGGTGGTCTGGCCAGCGGCCAGTCGCCCGTTGTAGCTCTGGTTCGCGACGGTGATCGTGCCGCTGTTACCGGTGGCAACGCCGTTCCACACCGACGTGACCGAAGCTCCGCTCGGCAGGTTGAGGGAGACCCGCCAGCCGGAGAGCGCGGTGGTTCCCGCGGTGACGGTGACGTTGGCGACGAAGCCACCGTTCCACTGGTCCTGGACGGAGTAGACCGCGGTGCAGGCGGGGGTGCCGCCGGGCGGCGGCGTGGTCGGGGGTGGTGTGGTCGGAGGTGGTGTGGTCGGGGGCGGCGTGGTGGGCGGTGGCGTGGTCGGCGGCGTGCCGTCGTCGAGCGTCAGGTTCTTCTGCTGGACGCTCCACTGGCCGCGGCACAGACCGCAGTTGGGGCCGACGAAGTTGGCACCGGCGGTGGTGTCGCCCTTCAGTCGCCATTTGAGGTAGAGCACCGCCACCCGGCCGAACTCACCGCCGTTGGGCTGGTCGTACGTGCCGCCGTGCCCGACGTTCAGGTTGCCCATGAAGGCGGGCAGCCCGGCTGGCAGCTTGCCCCAGTCGTCGATGGCGTTCGGGTAGGCGATGTCGCTGGGTCCGCCGACGAAGTAGGCGATCGGCTTGGTCAGTCTCCGGAGTTGGTAGTCGTCGGCGTCGTTCAACAAGCCGCTGCTGAAGATGCCGGTCGTGGTGACGCGTGGGTCGTTGGAGACGGCGTAGGCCTCCAGGCCTCCGCAGGAGAAGCCCGCGACGGCGACCTTCGTCGTGTCGATCCTGTTGTAGTACTTGCTGCCCTGCCGGGAGTTCTCCGCGACGGCCCAGTCGATGGACTGGGTGAGCTGCTGGGAGTTGGTGGAGCCGGATCCGTTCGGAGCCCCGTTGGCGATGGCGAGGAAGCCGTGGGAGGCGATCTCGCGGAGGAAGTTGCCCTGGGAGAGGCCGTTGGCCGAGCAGCCGCCGTTGCCCCAGACGACGATCGGAAGGCGTTCGGACGGGAGTGTCTGTGGCCGGAAGATGGTGTGGTTGGCCAGGCTGGTCGAGGTCTCGTAGTCGGCGGGATAGGGGCCGGAACCGCCGATCGCGGCGTCCGCCGGTGTCGCGCCGAGCGCCATGAGCATGGATGTGATCGGGACGACGGCGGCCGCCAGTCCCACGCAGATCTTCGATCTTCTTCTCATTCACTCCTCCAGCGGATGCGTCGATCACGCTCCCGGCGCGGCGGTGTGGTGATGGCGCCTGCCCGCCGACCATGGGCCCCGCAGGCGATCCGAGGGGAGCTGTGTGTGCAGTTACTATCACTGTCGTAACGATAAGTGTCAATGTATGGCCGGATTGCTCGGCTCAGGTGGTGGAGGATTGACGCGATCGGGTGGTCAGGGCGTAGCCGGCGGTCGTGACGCCCAGCGCCACGCCCCAGCCGAGGAACACCAGCAGCGTGGCGGTCACCGCCCACCCGTCCAGCAGGTCCGACCAGGGCAGCTCGCCCGCGACCAGCCGGCCGACGAACACCACGCTGCTCAGCACGCCGTAGGTGACGAGCGTGAGCGCCACGGCCCCGGCCGGTGCCACCGCCAGCAGCCGGGGCACCGCACGACCACCCAGCCCCGGCACCCACTGCGGAAACTGTTGCCCCCACCGCTGCACCAGCCCGAGAACGAGCAGCCCGGCGAGCGGTGGGACGACGGTGATCGCCACCCCCGTCGCCGTCGAGAGGGTGTTGTTGATGTCGTGCAGTTCCCGCTCGGAGATGCCGAACGGAACCCCGAGCACCCAGAGCCCGTGTGGTACGGCCCAGCCGACCACCGGCAGCGTGGCCGCCACGTACGCCCAGCGGCGCGTCCACCGGGGCACCGGCCGGTAGCCGGGAGTCACCGGCCCGCGTCGGGGGCCTGACGCGTTCGCCACCCCGGCGAAGAGGATTCCACCGGCCAGCAGGGCGAGCCGGGCGCCGAGGTCACGCCAGTCCGAGGGGCGTCCCGCCAACGCCGCCGGGACCTCGAAGAGCAGGTGCAGCGGGAACGCGGTGACCAGAAGCAGTGCCGCCGCGAGCCAGCCACCCGTGGTCGCGGCCCGGCCGGGGAGGCGGACCGCGCCCACGACCACGAGCGCGAGGGCGACGCCGACCGCCAGCGGTCCCCAGCCCGCCCAGAAGGGCAGTGTCTCGACGCGGTCGGCGCCGCATCCCCCGGCCGGATCGACCAGATCGGTCCGGTCACAGGCGGTGTACGCCCATCGACCGCCGGCAATCCAGAACAGGCGCAGGGCCCCTTCGCCGACGAGGAAGAGGCCGCACGCCAGCGCCCACCGTCCTACCCGGTCGGCGGCTGGGGGTCGGTGCGGACGAGCGGTACGGTCGGACATGTCACTCCCCTGTGGACGGTGTCACGCCGGCTCGCCCTGCCGTCCGTCTCGGCGACCAGCAGCCACACACCGGCAGTCATGAGTCGATGATCTGCGGCGGTGGACGACTCCTCCTCCCCGGCGCAGGGGAGCGCGCTCCCCCTGGCGAGGGGACGGCCGCAGGCTCCGCTCAACCCGCCGTGTCGGAATAGACCTCCACGTCGTAGAGCAGCTGCACGTGGCGGCGGCCGTTGGTGATGCCGACGAAGGTCGGGTCGCCGGCCGGGGTACGACCCTGGCGCCACGCCTCCGCCCGTGCCGCTTCCCGCGACTCGTGGTGTGTCTTGCCGTCCTGGTGTAGCCGCAGAACGCGTTGGGCGGTGATCCGGTCGCTGTCGAGGTGGATTCGGAGCAGGGGCATTCGCCAACCTCCTTGCCGACGTAACGGATTGCCGTCTGATGTTCAGCTAGCTTACCGACGTTAAGTTTCCTGTCCACTGCACTAGGGTGGTGCCATGACCAGCGCAGATCCGGGCGTACCGCCGACGCCTCCGGGCGGGCCACGAGAGAGCCGCACGCCACCACCCGTGTGGCTACGCGAGGAGCCATCTCGTACGCGACGGAAGGCGCCGCTGACCCTCGGACGCATCGTCGACGCCGCGGTGACCCTGCTGGACGAGCGTGGGGTCGAGGGTCTGACCATGCGCGGCCTCGCCCAGCAGCTCGACGTGACGGCGACAGCCCTGTACTGGCACGTGAAGACGAAGGACGACGTCCTGGACCTGGCGGTCGACCGGATCTTCGGCGACGTGCCCATCCCGGACGTGAGCGACAACTGGCTGGAGGACGCCCGGCTCCTCGTCCGAGCATGGCGCGCCGCGATGCTGCGCCATCCCTGGGCACCGAATCTGGTCGGACGCCCGATGCTCGGGCCCAACGTCCTCGCCCGCACCGAGTTCCTACAGGCGGCGCTCGTGCGCGGCGGCTGTCGCGGACTTCCGCTCGCGGTGGCCACGCGGATGCTTGCCAACTACGTCATCGGCGCCGCGCTCACCGAAGCCACCTGGCACCGGACCGCGGACCCGCGGGCGCGGGCCGCCGCCCGCGACCACATCGCCGCGCGGGCCGACGAGTACCCGACCCTCGACGCCTCCGGGCACCTCGACGACACCCGATGGGACGACGACCTGCTGTTCGAGGAGGGCCTCGACGGGATCCTTCGGGCAGCGGCGCGGTCCGGGCTGCCGCGCTGACCGGCGCGCCGCCGGCGGGACCGTGCGGACCGTCCACCAGCTCACGCGGCTCTGGCGCACGACCCCGACCGGCCCGGAGGCCCGGAGCCACTGGCTCCGGGCCTCCGGTGTCGCCCTTCCCTCAGGAGGGGCTGGTGCAGGTGATGGTCGCGGGTGGGGTGGCGCCGTTGCCGGTGGCGGTGAATCCGAAGGTGGTCGACGCGTTCGGGGCCAACGTGCCGTTGTAGGCGGCGTTCCGGACGGTGACGGCGCCCGTGGTGCCCGTGTTGATGCCGCCCCAGAGGCTGCTGATGGCCTGTCCGCTGGCCAGGGTCAGGCCGACGGTCCAGCCGTTGACGGTGGCGGCGGTGCTGTTGGCGACGGTGACCTCACCCTGGAAGCCGCCCGGCCAACTGTTGACCAGGCTGTAGGTGGCGGCGCAGGTGCCCGGCTGCCCGGTCGGAGGAGGAGTGGTCGGCGGAGGTGTGGTCGGTGGAGGCGTGGTCGGGGGCGGCGTGGTCGGTGGAGTCGTGGTCGGCGGAGGGGTCGTCGGGGGAGTCGTGGACTGGAACTGACTGAAGAACCGCCAGATCTCCCCCGAGGTCCAGGTCCTGGAGTCGTTCGGGCCGGATCCGTCGACCGGGCTGGGGGTGTGGTCGCCGTCGAACGCGGCCCACTGCACGGGATACCCCGCTCGACAGCCCGCGTAGGTGGTGGTGATGTGGGTGAGGCTGCCCCGGCTCGGTTCGCGCGGGCTCTGCGCGGTGCAGCCGTTGTTCCTGACGAAGGTGTCGCGCAACGACCGGCCCTGGGAGATGTTCAGCACGCTGTCGTAGATGCCGTGGATGCCGAAGTAGGGCACGGGTTGGGTGCCGCCGTTGCAACCGCTGAGATTGGCGCCGGACAGGACGGCGACCGCGCGGATGACCGTGGGTCGGGCGCAGGCCACGGCGTAGCTCATCGCCCCGCCGTAGCTCCAGCCCAGGGCGAACCGTTGGGTCGTGTCGACGCAGAGGTCGTTCTCGATCTGCCGCGAGATGTCGTCGAAGAGGGTCAGGTCGCGACCGTTGGTGTTGGCCCAACCGGCGTTGATGCCCTGGGGCGCGACGAAGATCGTGGTGTTGTTCGACAGTGGCGCGAGCCCGTAGTAGCCGGCCGAGGCGACGTTGCTGGCCGAGCCGTTCAGCCAGTGGAAGCCGAAGACCAGCCGGTACGGGTTGTTCCGGTCGTAACCGTCCGGGATCCGCAGGATGTAGGTGCGACTCTGCCCGCCGCTCTGAATGGTGCGTGTCCCGCTGGCGAGTGTGGGGGCCTTGCCGCAGCCGGCGGTGGCCGCGAGTGTGCCGTTCGTCGCGGCCACCGCCACTCCGCGCAGGCTGCCGTTCAGCACGCCACCGGCGGTCGCCGCGAGGAGAACCGCCGCGCCCGCGATGAACGAGAGGACTTGTCTATGTCTTGCCATTGCTCGACTCCTTGCCGCTTGTCGTCCTGTGGTGGTGGTGCGCGGTGCCGGCGACCCCGGCCGTGCCGGTGGTGACACCGGGGTTTTGGATGGCGGCTCACACCCCACCGTCCGCTCGCCGTCAGCGAGTCGGATCGAGCCGGCGCGGCGGGCACGGGTGGTGTGCGGGCCGTACCGCTGTCGGGTTGCCCGCGACGGAAGGGGAAGCTGGGCATGCGGTCGGACCGAGATTGTCCGACAACCACCTGCGGTCGCCTGGCATCGGCGGAGCGGCCCGGACTGGTCACCGACTGGCAAGGGCGGCCGGAGGGCGTCGCCCTCGGCATGCCTTGTCGATCGACTCAGGTGATCGGGAGCGTGCCCTTCCCCCCCGCGCCAGAAGATAGCATGTCGTCTATATAATGCTCAACCGCCCGAGTCGTTCCCAGGCTCTCTGAGCAGGCGTCGTACGCCAGCGTGCCGTCCTTGTGCCGCAGCCCCTACCGGACCGGACGAGTGGCCGGGAACGAGGCGCTTGCGTGCCGTGTCAAATCGACGCCGACCGCGTACCGTCAGGACGAACACCTGCGCCAGCTCGCCAACTCGTCGCGAAAGAAGTGGCCGGTCCACACGTTCGAGGCTGGGCCCGCTGACGTCATGAGGACGGGGGAAGCGAAATGAACGTCGCTACCATTGTCGGCGGCCTCGTCGCGCTCTTCGTTGTCGCCGCGGCGATCGTGAGCCTGCGCAGACGTGGTGCCACTCCCGACTCCGTCGGTCTGCTCCTGAGACTCCTCGCGGTCGCCGCCACCGCCTGGATCGTCATTGCGCTGCTGCCGTTCACGATCGATGACAGCGGTGCTGCCGCCTTCTACCTGTTGGGTGTGCCGGTGGTCGCGGTGATCTGTCCCCTCATCGCGGACCTGGCCCACCGTGCCGTCGCCACGACCACCACCGTCGGGGCGCTGGTCATGCTGGCGTGGGCGCTCCTGCTGGGCCTCGGCATCGGTCTCCGGTTCACCCTTCCGGCCCTGCTGCTGGGGGCGGCGGCGATAGCCACCATGGCCAGCCGTGGCGCGACGGTGCCGAGCAACCAGGATGCCTGAGGTCGGCTACGGCGCCGCCCCTACAGCTGCCGTTTGACGTCGGTCAACCGATCGCTGAGGAAGGCGCGCTCGACGTCATTGTCGGTAAGGGTCAGCGCCTCTTCGTAGGCGGTCACGGCCTGGGGCCACCGCCCCAGTTGGCGCAGGAAGTCGGCGCGGGCGGCGCTCAGATATCCGTAGGGGGCCAGGGCCGGATCGGCGAGCATCGGCGTGAGCGCGTCGAGTCCGGCCTCGGGGCCGTCGCGTAGCCCGACCGCGACGGCGCGATTGAGGCCGACGACGGGCGACGGCCACAGCCGGAGCAGTGCGTCGTAGAGCCCGACGATCTCGTTCCAGTCGGTGTCCTGCCAGGTTGGCGCCTCGGCGTGCACGGCGGCTATCGCGGCCTCCAGGGCGTACCGGGTGGGTGGCCGTCGGCGCAGCGCGTCGGTCAACAACGACAGTCCCTCGCCGATGAGCTGCCGGTTCCAGCGTGTGCGGTCCTGCTCGGACAGCAGCACCAGCCGCCCGTCGACGGACAAGCGGGTCTCCTGCCGTGCCGTGGTGAGCAGCAGCAGTGCCAGCAGGGCGCTGATCTGGGTGTCGGTCGGCATGAGCAGGTGCAGCATGCGGGCCAGACCGATCGCGCAGTCCACCAGGTCCTGCCGCACCAGGTGCGCGCCCACCGGCGCGGTGTGGCCGGTCGTGAAGATGAGATGGACGACCTCGAGGACGGCGCCGACCCGCTCGCCGAGATGGTCCGGGCCCGGTACCCGGTACGGGATGCGGGCCGCGGCGATCTTCCTCTTGGCCCGGGTGATCCGGGCAGCCATGGTCGTCGGTGGCACCAGGAACGCACGCGCCACCTCCGGTGTGGACAGTCCGCACACCAACCGCAGGGTCAGGGCGACCCGCGCCTGCCGGGACAGTGCGGGGTGCACGCAGGTGAAGATGAGGCGCAGCCGGTCGTCGACCAGACCATCCTCGGGGCCCGGCACCGTCTCGTCCGCGACGAGCAACGGCATCTTGCGACGGAACACCGACTCACGGCGCAGGACGTCCCGGGCCCGGTTGCGAGCGATGGTGGTGAGCCAGGCGCCCGGCCGGTCGGGAATGCCGCTCTCGGCCCAGGTCTCCAGCGCCTGTGTGAACGCGTCCTGGGTGCACTCCTCGGCGAGGTCGAGGTCGCGGGTCAGCTGGGCGGTGGTGCTGAGCACCTGGGCCCAGTCGCGGCGGTGCGCCTGCGCGACCGCCGCGACGACCATGTCGTTCATCCGTGGTCGACCACCGGACGGATCTCCACGCCGCTGTGTGCCGCGCGCACCTCGGGCAGCAGTGCCGCCAGAGACAGCACCTCGTCCAGGTCGGCCGCCTCCAGCAGGTAGTAACCGCCGAGCGCCTCCTTGGTCTCCAGGAACGGCCCGTCGGTCGTGTCGAGCTGGCCGAGCGCGTCCGAGCGCAGTGCGGTGGCCGTGGGCGCCGGTTCCAGCTGTTGACCGCCGAGGATCCGCTCGCCGGCCTCGGCCACGAACGCCACGTGGGCGGCGTCGTGCGCCTTCCACTGCTCGTCGGTCATGGCGTCCCACTGCTGCGCGTCCCCGTAGATGAGGATCATGTACTTGGCCATGTCTCGTATCCCATCGTGTGCTGGCCCCGTCGGTCGTGGCCCCTACTCTGACGACGAGCCAGGAGGGCTCCGGATCGACAGTCGGGACGACATTCTCGATCCGACGACCGGGGGATCATCGCAGGCTCCGAGAGGTGGAAACACATGACACGTGGACGCGTGTTGGTGATCGGTCTCGATCCGACCAGGATTACGGGCTGGGACCCGGCGCCGGTCGTGGCGGCGATAGCACGCGGTCAGGCCCGTTTCGACGATCTCGGCATCGAGGCCGACCTGTGCCAGGTGACGCCGGACGAGGGCGCGGAGAGGGTGATCGTCGAGGCGCTGACCCGCGGAGATTACGCCTGCGTGGTCGTCGGCGGCGGCATCCGCAAGCACGAGCCATTGCTCGTGCTCTTCGAGAAGGTGGTAAACCTCGTCCGGCAGCATGCTCCCGGCGCGGCCATCGCCTTCAACAGCAACCCCGAGGACACCGCCGACGCCGCGCTCCGCTGGCTGGGCTAGGCCGCACGGCACAACTGACGCCGCCGGCGGTGCCGCCTCCGCGAAACTCACGGAGGCGGCACCGCCGGTCGGGTGGTGGGGCGGGTTCAGCTACGGGTGGACCACTGCTGGTTCTGCTGTCCGTTGCAGGCCCAGAGGAGGAGCTTGGTGCCGTTCGCTGTCCCCGCGCCGTTGGCGTCGAGGCAGAGCCCGGACTGGACGCCGGTGATGGTGCCGTTGGAGTTGATGTTCCACTGTTGGTTGGTGCCGCCGTTGCAGTCCCAGATGATCACCTGGGTGCCGTTTGTGGTGCCCCGGCCGCTGGCGTCGAGGCACTTGTTGCCGTACACCTGGAGTTGTTTGCCGCTGGTCTGGGTCCAGCGTTGGGCGGTGTTGCCGACGCAGTCCCAGAGTTGCACCTGGGTGCCGTTGGTGGTGGTGCCGTTGGGCACGTCGACGCAGCGGTTGGACTGGGCGCCGACGAGCTGGACGCCCTGTTGCGGGTTACCGCCACCGGTCGGTGCGTACCCGGCGGCGGCGATGTTGGCCTGCACGGCGTCCTCGGTCGCGGCCGTCGGGTAGCCGGACGTCAACACACCCTCGAAGAAGGTGCCCCGACCGGAGACACTGTTGTCGCCGCCGATACCGAGGAGGATGGCGCCCTCCTTCTTCATCGGGTGGTAGCCGTTGGGACGACGCCCGTCGAAGTAGGTGGTCAGACCGCCCGACTGGGCGCTTCCGCCCCGGATCGCCCAGTGGTTCGGTTCGCCCTTGACCATGGCGGTCACGAAGCGGTGGTTGATCGGCGCGATGTTGTTGTACCCGGCGTTCACGCCGGAGAAGAGACCCCACTCCAGGTCGGCCATGACCCAGGGCCCGGCGCCGGCGCCGTAGCCCCACTGCTTGTTGGCGCCGAAGTAGACGGTCTCCATGATCGCGCGCTCGTCGGCCTGGCCGTCCGTCTGCGCGTTGCCGTAGTCGAAGCAGCACCACTGGTTGTAGTGCGTGCCGTCGACGACGGCGTAGATGCCCTCGGGCTGGTCGCCGGTGGCGACGCCGTTTGTGTTGTTGTTGCGGTAGCCGGTGCCGGGCGCGATGTAGACGCCGTAGGCCTTCTGGCCACCGATGGTGATCGGGGCCGCCTTCGCGTCGGCCAGGTTGTCCCATCCACCGGGCAAGGGGCCGGGCCAGAAGCCGGGAGGTGCCTGGGTGAGGCGGTTGTTGCGGCCGGACTGGTCGTAGAGGATGGTGATGACGCAGTTGGTGTTGGCGCAGAACGTGTCCTGCGTGGCGGCGTTGACGTAGCCACCCTCGCTCAGCACGCCGATGTCGCGGGTGGTGTTGTCCGAGGACCGCCGGACCTGGTAGAGCGGGCCGTTGTACGCGCCGTACAGCGCGCGGGTGGTGCTGTGCGCGGCCACGCACGGGGTGCCACCCGAGGCGTAGATGTCGCACGGTCCCGTGCCGGCGGCGTGGGCGACGCCCGGCGCGTCCGAGACCACGTAGATGCTGGCACCGATGGCGAGAACCAGCATGGTTCCCGCAGCGGCCATCATGCGACGCAAGCGTCTTTTCACATTCATTGGATCCTCTCGGCGGTGTGGTGGAGCGCGGTGGTGGCGGGTTGAGCGAATCCGACGTCACACGTCATACCTGTTTTACATTAATGCTCGTCCATTCGTCGCGCCACCGTCCGCAGGCCGTTGCATCCGACTCGGTCGATACCGGGTCCACGTCGACGTACCCCGGTCGCAACCGTCGGTTGTCCGCCCCGGTGGCCGAGGAACTTGCTGACCCGGGGCTTGGGTTCCCGGACGGATCTGCTCGGCAGGAAAGAGGGTGCGTGCCCGTGACGGGGCATGAATCGATTCGAGGGCGCGGCTGATCGCCCGTCGCCACCATCGACGAGGCCGCGCTGCCCGGCATGCAGCGCGCACTGACCGGAGGCGGCACCGCCGGCGGTGCCGCCTCCGCGAGACTCGCGGTGCCGGCACCGCCGATCGGGTGGTGGTACGGATCAGCTGCGGGTGGACCAGCGCTGATTCTGTTGCCCGTTGCAGGCCCAGAGGAGGAGCTTGGTGCCGTTCGCGGTCCCTGCGCCGCTGGCGTCGAGGCAGAGCCCGGACTGGACGCCGGTGATGGTGCCGTTGGAGTTGATGTTCCACTGTTGGTTGGTGCCGCCGTTGCAGTCCCAGATGATCACCTGGGTGCCGTTTGTGGTGCCCCGGCCGCTGGCGTCGAGGCACTTGTTGCCCAGCACCTGGAGTTGTTTGCCGGCGGTCTGGGTCCAGCGTTGGGCGGTGTTGCCGACGCAGTCCCAGAGTTGGACCTGGGTGCCGTTGGTGGTGGTGCCGTTGGGCACGTCGACGCAGCGGTTGGACTGGGCGCCGACGAGCTGGACGCCCTGTTGCGGGTTACCGCCACCGGCCGGCGCGTACGCGGCGGCGGCGATGTTGGCCTGCACCGCGTCCTCGGTGGCCGCGGTCGGGTAGCCGGAGGTCAACACGCCCTCGTAGAAGGTGCCTCGGCTGGTGTTGCTGTTGTCGCCGCCGATGCCGAGCAGGATGGCGCCTTCCTTCTTCATCGGGTGGTAGCCGTTGGGGCGGCGTCCGTCGAAGGAGGTCGTCAGCCCGCCGGACTGCGCGTTGCCGCCGCGGACCGCCCAGTGGTTGGGCTCGCCCTTGACGATGGCCGTCAGGAAGCGGTGGCTGATGGGGGGCATGGGGTTGTACCGCGCGTTCACCCCGGAGAACAGTCCCCACTCCATGTCCATCATGATCCAGGGGCCGTTGCCGTCCCCGTAGCCCCACACCTTGTTGTTGCCGAAGTAGATGGTCTCCATGATGCCGATGTCGTCGGCCATGGCGTTCGTCTGCGCGTTGCCGTAGTCGAAGCAGCACCCGTTGTTGTAGTGCGTGCCGTCGAGGACGGCGTAGATGCCCTCGGGCTGGTCGCCGGTCGCGATGCCGTTTGTGTTGTTGTTGCGGTAGCCGGTGCCGGGGGCGATGTAGACGCCGTACGCCTTCTGGCCGCCGATTGTGATCGGCGCCGCCTTCGCGTCGGCAAGGTTGTCCGACCCGCCAGGGCCGGGGCCCGGCACGCCGCCACCCATGGCCTGGGTGAGGCGGTTGTTGCGGCCGGACTGGTCGTAGAGGATGGTGATGACGCAGTTGGTGTTGGCGCAGAACGTGTCCTGCGTGGCGGCGTT
>NZ_JBICSY010000003.1:92313-441139 GCF_043197345.1 Micromonospora sp. NPDC049175
GCGTCCGAGACCACGTAGATGCTGGCACCGATGGCGAGAACCAGCATGGTTCCCGCAGCGGCCATCATGCGACGCAAGCGTCTTTTCACATTCATCGGATCCTCTCGGCGGTGTGGTGGGGTGTGGTAAGCGACATCACACGTCACACCTTTTTACATTAATGTGCGTCCATCTATTGCGCTACCTTCCGCGGCCCGCGCGTCCGGTTCGGCGCCCACCGACATCCATCTCGTCAGGCACCGGTTCCACGACGTGTCGGAATCGCCGGCTGTGCCCGTGCTGGCTGCGGAACTTCCGGACTCGGGCCGGAGATTCCGGACGGATATGCTCGTCAGCGAAAGACGGTGCGTCCCCGTGTCGGGGCAATAATCGATTCGAGGGCGCGGTATGAACATCGGGGAGATCGCCCGTCGGGCGGGGGTGTCCCGCAGCACCGTGTCCTACGTGCTGAGCGGGAAGCGGACCGTGTCGGAGACGACCCGGCAGCGGATCCAGGCGGTCATCGACGAGCTGGACTACCGACCGAACGCCAGTGCCCGCGCGCTGAAGGAGGGTCGCACCCGCACCCTCGGCCTGGTGATTCCCCCGGCGAGCCAGCGGCTGACCGACATGCAGTTGGGGTTCGTCGCCAGCGTCGTCGAGGCGGCCGCCCGCCACGACCTCGATGTGTTGCTGTCCCCGTCCGGTGGTGACCATGACCGGTCTTTCGAGCGGATCGTCACCGGGCGTCGGGTGGACGGCGTGGTCCTGATGGAGATCCGCCTGGCGGACGACCGGGTGACCCGCCTGACCAGGGCCGGTCTGCCGTTCGTCACGATCGGGCGGATAGCCGAGCCGCACGAGATGAGCTGGATCGACATCGACTATTCCGGGCTGATCGCCCGCTGCGTGCACCACCTGGCCGATCTGGGGCACCGGCACGTGGCGCTTGTGAACCGCTCCGCCGAGCTGGTGGCCGCAGGTTACGGCCCCAGCCACCGCGCGCTGGCCGGCTTCCGCGCGGCGGCGATGGAGCGGGGCCTGACCGGTGTGGAGGTCTGCAGCGGCGACGACACCGCCGCCGGCGAGGCGTGCGTGGAACAGTTGCTCGTGACACATCCGGACGTGACGGCCGTCGCCACCATCAACGAGGCCGCGCTGCCTGGCATGCAGCGCGCGCTGACCGGCGCCGGCCTGTCCGTGCCCCGCGACTTCTCCGTCACCGGTGTCGCCGCCCAACACTGGGCGGAGGACTTTCGCCCCCCGTTGACCGCCGCGGACGTCCCGATGGTCGAGATGGGCGCCGAGGCCGTGGCGCTCCTGCTGGAGAGCATCGCCGCCCCCGACGCCGTGCCGCGCCACCGGCTGTACAGCCCGCCCATCTCGTTGCGCTCCAGCACCGGTCCGGTGCGGGCCCGGAGAGTCGACGCGACTACCCCTTCGTGACCCGCCGTTCCTCCTGACCGGCGGCCAGGATCAGATAGCTGCTGGCCGTCCAGGTGTACGCGCGGTCCCGGAGCCCGGCCCCGGTCTCGGCGTCGAAGTTCTCCGCGAACCCGGACTTCTCGCACAGCGCCAGGAACCGTCGACTGATCTCGTCGGCGACCCTGGTCTGCCCGGCCCGCCGCAGGCCGTCCTCGACCAGGACGGTGGAGGGTGCCCAGATCGGGCCGCGCCAGTAGCCGTCGGCGAGGTAGTGCGCCGAGTCGACCGGCTCGGTGGCCAGCCCGTGGGTGGTCAGGTGGGTTTCGACGCCCCGGGCCAGCGCGGCGGCGACCGGGGCCGGCAGGTCGGCGCCGAGCGCGACGGGCATCAGGTCGAGCAGGCTCCGACTCGCCCGCCGCTGGCCGGTGTGCGGATTGCGGGCGGTGAAGCGTTCGCCGTCCCACAGGTCCCGCAGCATGGCGCCGTGGATCCGGTCGGCCTCCCGGGACCACTGCTCGGCGGGCTCACCCAGCTCGCCGGCGAGGTCGGCGAGGCAGCGCAGTTGGGACACCAGGAACGCGGCGAGGTCGGCCGTCTCGAGGACCCGGTTGGCGTCGAAGGTGGTCGCGTTGTCCCAGCCGCTGTCGTTGCCGTGCTGGTAGTGGGGCAGGTCGTGGCCGGGGGCCCGACGCGCGTCGAGCCAGAACCGGGTCCAGCGGGCCAGCCGGTCGTACGTCTGCGCCAGCGCCGCCCGGTCCGGTGGCTGGGGAAGGCGTCGACGCAGGTGCCGCAGGGCCCAGCCGTGGATGGGGGGCTTGACGTAGTTGTGCAGGACCTCGGAGTGCGTCACCGAGTCGGGTAGGGCGCCGGCCTCGTCCTGGTGGTCGAAGGGCAACTGGAACTGGTGCCAGGCCAGCTCCGGCTCGCCGGCGGCCAGGGCGATCGCGTTGAAGCAGTGGTCCCAGCTCCACACCTTGTCCATCCAGTGCTTGGACATCAGGACCGCGGGCCGGGTGACGAAGCCCGCCGGGGCGACGGTGGCGGACCACAGGACGTAGGCGGCGAGTTCGGCGGCCGGGGTCTCCGCCCCCCGCCACGGTGCGACAGCGTCGACGAACGCGGTGAACTCGGCGGCCCGGTCGCGGCACAGTTGGTCGAAGGTGGCCGACCCGGCGTACGGGCGGCGTGCGGTGGCGTACTCCTCGATCGCGATCTCCCACGGTTGGTCGCCGGGAAGGTCCACGTGTCGGTCGGCGCTGCCGAGCGCCTCGACGCCCGCACTGGCCTGCAGCGCACCGGCGAGCACGGTGACCCGGTAGCGGCGACCGGTCTCGTACGAGGTGAACACATGGGAGCCGTCGACCGGGTCGTGGTAGAGGTAGGTGCCGCTGAACGGGGTGAGGGTGGGCGCGGCGGCGGCCACCCGCAGGCCGAGGCGTCGGCCCCGGATCCGCAGGGTGTCCGGGCCGTCGTAGACGGCCTCGATCCGGTCGGTGCCGTTGCGCCAGGTCAGCAGCGCGGGGGTGGCGACGATCGTGGCATCGGCCGCCGCGGGGGAGAGCCGCAGTACGGGGTGTAGCCCGGTCTGGTGGGAGACCAGGTGCAGATCGTCGGCGTACGTCTTCTCGGCGACCACCGGGGAGATGTTGAACCAGGCTCCTCGGTAGCTGAACGGGATGTCCTGGACGGGGAACTCCGGACCGGACGGGGCGACGGTCATGGGTGGCGGATGCCTTTCTGTGGTGCGGGTGGTCAGTCCTTGACGGCGCCGGCGGTCACGCCCATCGAGACGTAGCGCTGGGCCAGGATCAGCAGCACCGCGGCGGGGATGGAGGCGACGACAGCGGTGGCCATGATGGCGTTCCACTGCTGGTTGTTGTTGCCGATGTAGTGGTAGATGCCGAGGGTGATGGGCTGCCGGTCGCCGCCGCCGGCGAGCGTCGAGGCGAAGATGAAGTCCGACCACGACCACAGGAACGCGAACAGCGACACCGTGACGATCGAGTTGCGGCTGACCGGGAGCACGATCGACCAGAAGGTCCGCAGCCGACCGGCGCCGTCGACCACGGCGGCCTGGAGCAGTTCGTCGGGGATTCCGGACATGAAGGCCGTGAAGATCAGCACGGCGAACGGCACCGCGAGCGTCGAGTCGGCCAGGATCAGGCCGGGCAGCGTGTTCAGGACGCCGAGACTGAGGTAGATGGCGTAGAAGCCCATCGCCATGATGATGCCCGGGATCATCTGCGCGATCAGCAGGACGAAGCTCAGTGCCGTGCCGCCGGGTGGCCGCAGTTTCGCCAGCGCGTACCCGGCGGGGGCGGCCAGCGCCACGGTCAGCGCCACCGTGCCGAGACCGACCAGGAAGCTGGTGCCGAGGTACGGCAACTGCTGGTCGAGGACGGCCCGGTAGCCGTCCAGCGTGCCGTTGGTCGGGAACAGGTGTGGGGGACTGGCCCGCATGTCCTGGTCCCGGGTGAACGACACGTTGATCATCCAGTAGACGGGGAAGAGCATCAGCCCGGTCAGCACCAGACCGACCGCGGTCTTCCACCAGACCCGAGGTGTGGAGGTGGTCATGGCTGGTTCTGCCTCCGCTGGATCCGGATGTAGACGAGCCCGGCGATCAGGGCCATCACGATGAGCAGGTTGCCGACGGCCGCACCCGGACCGAACTCGGGCAGCAGGTTGCCGAAGCCGAGTCGGTAGGACCAGGTCGCGAGCGTGGCGGAGGAGTTGCTCGGGCCACCCTTCGTCATGATCCAGATGATGTCGAAGACCTTCAGCGTGTAGATCAGCCCCAGCAGCAGCGTGATCGCGGAGACGGGGCGGAGCAGCGGAAAGGTGATCCCCCAGAACCGTTGCCAGCTCGACGCGCCGTCCAGCGCGGACGCCTCGTACATCTCGACCGGAATCGCCTGTAACCCGCTGTAGAGCACCACCAGGTTGAACGGGATGCCGATCCAGATGTTCGCGATGATCACCGAGGCGAGCGACCAGCCCGGCGAGGTGAGCCAGTTGACCGGGTCGATCCCGACGACACCGAGCGCCGCGTTGACCAGCCCGGAATCACTGTTGAGAAGCCACGACCAGGTCGAGGCCGAGACGATCAGGGGCAGCAGCCACGGTACGAGGATCAACGCCCGCAACGTGCGCGACAGCGGGAAGTGCTGGTGGAAGAAGAGCGCCAGGGCCATGCCGATGACGAACTGGAAGACGAGCGACGCGGCGGTGAAGATCAGGGTGTGCGACAGGGTGGATCCGAAGGCCGGATCGGCCAGGACCGTCCGGTAGTTGTCGAGGCCGGCGAAGGGCGCGCCGCCCTGCACGAACGAGCGGACGGTGTACTCGCGCAGGCTCAGGTCGAGATTGCGGTAGAGCGGGTAGGCGTAGAAGGCCACCAGGTAGAGGGTGACCGGCGCCAGGAAGCCCCAGGCCAGCCATCGGTTGGGCCGGCGGGCGCGGGACGGCGGAGGCCCGGGTGGGGCGGACTTCGCCGCCCCACCCGGATCCGTTACGGCAGTGGAGCTGTGTGTCGAGGGGAGCATGGTGTCGGTTCGGCGCGGTTACCTGGTCGCGGCCTGGGCGGCGGTCAGCGCGTCCTTCGGTGACTTACCACCGCTGAGGGCCGACTGCACCGCGGTCCACAGCGATTCCGAGATCTTCGGGTACTTCGTGCCGAGGTTGTCGCCGGTGCGGCCCTTGGCCGCCCGGACCGCCTCCACCCAGACCTTGAGCTTGGGGTCGGCGGCGGCCTGCCGGTCCTGCACGGCCGTGACGGGTGCGACGTAGGACAGCGTGGTGTCGGTGGTGAGCAGGTTGTCGGCGTTGGTGAGGCAGGCGACGATCTTCTGCGACGTCTCGTACCTGGCGGTCTTCTTCTGCACCGGAATGGAGACGAACTCACCGCCGGTGGGCGCCGGCGCCGGCCCGCCCGCGTTGGCCGGGATGGCGATGGTGCCGTAGGAGAAGCCGAGCTTCTCCGCGTTGGCCAGCTGCCAGGTGCCGTTCTCGGCGAACGCGAAGTCGCCGGTGGCGAACTCCTGCCAACTCGTGGTCTGGGTGTTGTTGATGACCGAGTTCGGGGCGAGGCCCTGCTTGAGCCAGTCGGTCCAGAGCGTCAACGCGGACACCGCCTGCGGTGAGTCCAGGCTCGTCAGTTGGGCGCCCGAGCCCCAGAACCAGGGCAGGAACTGGAAGCTGCCCTCCTCGGTGCCGATCGCGGAGAAGGTGATGCCCTTCTTCCCCTTGGCCTTGACCGCGTTCAGTGCCGTGGTCAGCGACGCCCAGTCCTTGATCGAGGCCGGGTCGACGCCAGCGGCCTTCAGCAGGTCCTTGTTGTAGTAGAGGGCGAGGGTGTTCGCGCCGATCGGCACCCCGTACGTCTTGCCCGCGCTCTGGCCGGCGCCGAGCAGGTTCGGCGCCATGGCCGAGACGTCGAGCTTGTTGTCCTCGGTGGTGGTGAGCGCGCCGGCCTCGGCCAGTGTCGAGATGACCGGGTTGTCCACGATCAGCACGTCCGGCGAGTTGCTCTGCTGGGCGGCGAGCAGGGCCTTGTTGGTCAGGTCGGTGGTGTCGTAGCCGGTCCGCTCGACGGTCGCCGCCCCCGCCGACGTGCCGCACTTCTTGAGCAGTGCGACCCACTCGGAGTCGGCGGCGAACTGCGGATACGGGTCCCAGACGAGGTAGGCGCCGCCGTCGCTGGCCCCGTCGTCGGAGGACGACGAGCAGGCGCTGCTGGTCACCGCGGCAAGGGCTATCACGGCGACGGCGGCCAGGCGCCGTCGACGACTGAGTCCTGTCATGTGTTGCCTCACTTCAGTCGATCGTCAGGTGGGTGTGCGGGTTGACCGTCGCGGGGTCGGACACCGTCCGACCATGAGGCGAACCGATTCGACAAATCGGTTCGCACGAAGATAGGTCCGCCGCTGTCGGCTGGTCAAGAGATGATCGGGTGTTCCGAAGGCTGCGCTGTGAAACGCCACCTTCACCGCGTCGTCACTTCATTGACATGGTTCAGTTCCTGGTCCTACGATCCGTGCGAATCGATTCGCAAGCAGCCCTCCGGAGAGCGTCCCCCGCGCCCCACCAAGGAGCCGCCCGTGAAAACCCCGTCCCCCGGCAGGTCAGGCCGAGCCCGCGCGCTCGCCGCCCGACTCGCGGTTGGCCTGCTCGCCGCCACCGCCGCCGTCACCGTCGCCGCGCCTCCAGCGCAGGCCGGCAACGAGTCGATAAGCGTCAACTTCGCCACGGACAACGGCACGCCTACCTACCGCGCGTCCGGCTGGATCTACGGCATGACCGAGAACGCCAGCGGTCCGGCGGACCACTTCTACCGAGACGTCAAGTTCCAGTCCATGCGCGCCGGCGGCGCGCAGCTCCCGGGCAGCGGCTGGGTCGGCGGCACCTACGACCGCCGGTGGAACTCCACACTCGCCCAGGCACGTCGGACCACGGCCCTCGGCGGGAAGTTCATCATCCTGCCGCACGACCTGTGGGGTGCCGACGGCGCCGGAATCTCGCGCTTCCCCGGCGACAACGGCAACTGGACCGACTACGACAACTTCCTGACCCGGCTCATCGGCGACGTCCGCGCGTCCGGGCTGAACGTGCAGTGGGACATCTGGAACGAACCCAACATCACCATCTTCTGGAACCGCCCGATCTCCCAGTACCTCGAACTGTGGCGCCGCACCTACCAGCGCCTCCGGGTGGAGTTCCCCAACCAGCTCATCGTCGGGCCGAGCTGTGCCTGCGTCCCGTCGACGAACCACGCCTTCTGGAACCAGTACCTGGACTTCGTCCGCTCGACGAACACGGTGCCGGACATCATCAGCTGGCACTCGCTGCCGGGCGACCCGGTCGCCAACGTCGCCGCGGCCAACGCCACCCTCGACCCCCGTGGCATCGCCCACCCACGGCCCTACCAGATCAACGAGTACGGCGCGCCCGACGAGCAGAACCCGGCCGACGGCGCCTGGTACATCGCGCGGCTGGAACGGGCCCGGGCCGACGGCCTACGGGCGAACTGGGCCAGCGGGGGCAGCCTGCACAACGACCTCGGCAACCTGTTGATCCGCAACTCGGCCGGGCAGCACCAGCCCAAGGGTGAGTGGTGGAACTACCGCTTCTACGCCTCCCAGACCGGGCAGATCGCCGGGGTCACCCCCAGCCAGTCGTACGACGCGTTCGCCACGAGGGCGGCGGGCGTGGCCAAGATCCTGATCGGCGGTGGCCGTACCACCGGGAACCTGACCGTCAACCTCCAGGGCCTGGACACCACGAGCGGCATCGTGCAGAACAACCAGGTCCGGGTCCTCACCCAACGCATCCCGCACAACGGCGGCGGTGCCGTGGCGGGGCCGATCACGGTCTCGAACAGCGTGGTCGGCGTGTCCAACAACAACGCCACCGTGACCGTGCCGTACACCAACCAGACCGACACCTACGCCATCACCCTGCTGCCCCCGGCCGACGCCAGCTTCCAGTCGGTGGCGGTGGCCCAGCACTCCCAGCAGTGCCTCAACAACGCCGGCCTGAGCACCGCCGACGGCAACGTCCAGCAGCAGAACTACTGCGACGGCGGCGACCAGCAGCTCTGGAACTTCCGCCCGGTCGCCGGCGTGGCCAACACGTACACGGTGGTCAACCAGCAGAGCGGCAAGTGCCTCGACGTCAGCGGCGTGTCCACCGCCGACGGCGCCGCCGTGCACCAGTGGACCTGCCTGAACAGCACCAACCAGCAGTTCACTCTCCGCAAGGTGACCTACTCGGGCAACGACTCGCACGACTACCAACTCGTCGCGCGGCACAGCGGCAAGTGTGTCGACGTCAGCGGCGTCTCCACGGCGGCCGGCGCGCTCGTCCACCAGTGGACCTGCAAGGCGGCCAACCAGGGCGGCACCCTGAACCAGACGTGGCGGCTCCTGGGGCGGTAGTCGTCCCGGGGGAGGCGGCGCACTGGCTGTCCGCCCAGCAGCCAGCGCGCCACCTCCCGCGCTGCATTCATTGACATGAATAAAATAAAGGTCATACGATTCGCTGCGATTCGCCATGCCACCACCCGCCCGTGGCGCGTCGACGATCCCCCCGCGCTTTCACGACTCCGAGGAGCCACCTCGTGCGAACCCCGTCCCGCAGCGGGCCAGCAACAGCCCGCGACCTCATCCCGAGACGCCAACGCGTCCGACGTCTGACCCTCCTCGCCGGTGCCCTGGCCGGGGTGCTCGTCGTCGTGGGCATCGGCGTCGGCACCGCCCCCACCGGCTCGCCCTTCGCCGCCGACGCCGCCGCGGCGGCGACCATCGCGCCGGGGCAGAGCACCCGGATCGTCGGCACGCCGTCCGGTCGCTGCCTCGAGGTGCCCAACTCCAGCACCACCAACGGCACCCAGACGCAACTCTGGGACTGCAACGGCGCCGCCGGCCAGACCTGGACCTGGACGTCGAGCAAGCAACTCCAGGTGTACGGCAACAAGTGCCTGGACGCCTCCGGCCGGGGCACCACGAACGGCACCCAGGCGATCATCTGGGACTGCAACGGCCAGAACAACCAGCAGTGGAACGTCAACAGCAACGGCACCATCACCGGCGTGCAGTCCGGGCTCTGCCTCGACGCCAACGGCGCCGCCACCGCGAACGGCACCAAGGTCATCCTCTGGGCCTGCAACGGTGGCGCCAACCAGCAGTGGGCGTCGCCGAACACGCCGCCGACCTCCGTACCGCCGACCTCCGAGCCGCCGACCAGCCCCCCGCCGAGCGGTGCGCGCCCGTGTGACATCTACGCCTCCGGCGGCACCCCGTGCGTCGCGGCACACAGCACGACGCGAGCGCTCTACGCGGCGTACACCGGCAACCTCTACCAGGTCCGGCGCTCGTCGGACAACACGACCCGCAATGTCGGGCTGACCGGCACGGGTGGCACCGCGAACGCGGCGACCCAGG
The DNA here is from genome assembly GCF_043197345.1 of Micromonospora sp. NPDC049175. Classification (NCBI taxonomy): domain Bacteria; kingdom Bacillati; phylum Actinomycetota; class Actinomycetes; order Micromonosporales; family Micromonosporaceae; genus Micromonospora; species Micromonospora sp. NPDC049175. The sequence continues at coordinate 101,658 of NZ_JBICSY010000003.1, forward strand.
ACTCGTTCTGCACCGGCACCACCTGCGTCATCACCGTCGTCTTCGACCAGTCCGGGCGCGGCAACGACCTCTGGTACCAGGGGTCGAGCGTGGTTCCGGGCAGCCCGCAGAGCAGGCCGGCGGTCGCGACGACCGAGTCGTTGACCGTGGGCGGCGCCAAGGCGTACTCGCTCTACATCAACCCCGGCAACAGCTACTGGCGCGACGGGCACCTCACCGGGGTGCCGACCGGGGCCGCTCCCGAGGGTATGTACATGGTGACGAGTGGCACCCACGTCAACAGCGGCTGCTGCTTCGACTACGGCAACAGCGAGACGACCCGCAAGGCCGACGCCGCCGGTGCGATGGACGCCATCAACTTCAGCAAGCAGTGCTGGTTCGGCGGCTGCTCCGGCAGCGGACCGTGGGTGCAGGCAGACCTCGAGTGGGGTCTCTTCCCCGGTGGCAGCCAGAGCTGGAACCCGAACCAGCGCGCCTTCACCAGCAAGTTCGTGACCGCGACCCTGAAGAACAACGGCACGAGCCGCTTCGCCATGAAGGGCAGCGACGCCACGTCCGGCAGCCTGTACACGCTGTACGACGGCTCGCTCCCGCCGGGCTACAGCCCGATGAAAAAGCAGGGTGCGATCATCCTGGGCAGTGGCGGTGACTGCTGCAAGCCCGACGGCGGCGCGAACCTGAGCGCCGGCACCTTCTACGAGGGGGCCATGGTCGCCGGCTACCCGTCCGACGCGACCGAGGCCGCGGTGCAGGCCAGCATCGTGAGCGCCGGCTACCGCTAGCCCGACAACACGTGCGCCGGTCACCACGAGTTGGTGACCGGCGCACGTACTCGTCGACGCCCGCCCGGGCGGGGCCGCCGGCACTGCGGGGGAGGCACGGATGGCGTGCCGTCCCCGTCGTGCCGGTGTCAGGCCACCGAGCAGGACGCGCCGTTGAGGGTGAACGCGTTCGGCTTGGCGGTGTTACCGGTGTGCGTGGCCTGGAAGCCGACGGTCACCGATCCGTTCGCGGGTATGCCGGCGTTGTAGGCGACGTTCCGGGCCGTCACCTGCCCGGAGTTCGGGGAGTAGGAGGCGTTCCAGCCCGAGGTGATGCTCTGACCGCCGGGCAGGGTGAACACCAGGGACCAGCCGTTGACGGCACTGGCGCCGGTGTTCGTCACGGTGATGTTCTCGGTCAGCCCGTTGTTCCAGGCGTTGACGGCGACGGTCACCCGGCAGGCACCGGAGTCCGGCGGCGGGGTGGTCGGGTTGGGTGGCGGGGTGGTCGGGTTGGGCGGTGGCGTGGTCGGGTTGGGCGGCGGGGTGGTCGGGTTCGGCGGCGGCGTGGTCGGGTTGGTCAGGCCGAAGAACCCGATGGCGGACGCGGCCATGCCGCTGGCGGGCAGACTGTGCCCGGCACCCTGGATGCTGTACGCCTCGACCTGGACCGTGCCGCTGCTGTCGGCGTACCTGCGCCGGTTCCAGTTCGGCTGCGGAGTGTCGGTGGAGGTCGGCGTCTGGCTCAACCCGAACACGTTCGTCCACTGCTCGATCGACTCCTGCAAGAGCGAGTACGGCACGAGTGTGTCGTTGGTGCCGTGCCACAACTGGACGCGCGGGCGGGGCCCGGAGTAACCGGGGTACGCCTGGCGGACCGCGTCGCCCCACTGTTGCGGCGTACGGTTCATGTTCCCGCCGGTGCACTGGCTGCTGGTGGGTGGGAAGTCGGCCGCGTTGGCGAAGCAGGTGAACGGCACGCCCATGAACGCCGCGCCAGCCCTGAACACGTCGGGATAGAGGGCCAGCATGTGGTTGGTCATCATGCCGCCGGAGGAACTGCCGGTGGCGTAGACCCGGTCCGGGTCGGCGGCGTACTGCTGTTGCACGTGCCGGATCATCGAGATGATCGACACCGGGTCACTGCCGCCGCCGCGCCGCTTGGCCGCGTCCGACCAGACGTCGAAGCAGTTGCCGAACCCGGCCTGCTGGGTCGCGGACGGGTAGATCACGATGAATCCGTACCGGTCGGCAAGGCCGGCGAACTCGCTGCCTGAGTAGAAACCGGGGCCGGAACCACCGCAGCCGTGCATCGCCACGATTGTCGCCGGCCGGGCCGGGCGGTTGTCCGGCACGTAGACGTGCATCCGCATCCGACCCGGGTTGTCACCGAAGCTTGTCACCTCGGTCAGCGACGCCGCGTACGCGGGTTGCGTCGCGGGGACCGCCAGTCCGGCCGCCACCAGCGACGCGGCCAGGGCGAGCAGCAGTTTTCTTCTGATTCTCAACGGACGACTCCTTCGATTGCCTGTGCAGGCTGTGGGTGGCCGCGCGATCGGGTCGCGGGTCTGCCCGAGGCCCGCGGTGATCGCGCGATGCCCGCTACCGGTGGCTCGCCCTGCCCGACTCCGGACCACATCGCGTGGCGATTAGTGTTCTCCTCGGGCCAACAAGTGTCAATCGAACACCTTCGATCAATGGTTGACCGGTGACTCCCCGTTCGACGGCGGTCCGTCTACAGTCGTCACACCGTCCCTGAAGAGCACGGAGCGCCTGTGGCAAGCCCGTTCGACATCGACGAGATCTATCCCGACGACGGGGGCCAGCAGCTCCGGCTGCCCCGACGGCAGGTCGGCAACTCGCCGCAGGGCGTCGCGGTGACCCTGCTCGCGGACTACACCCTGCGGAGTCGTGCCGCTCTCCCGTCCGCCGCCATCGTCGCGCTGCTCGAGGAGACCGGGGTGACCACGGCCGGCGCGCGTACCGCGATCAGCCGGCTGGCCCGCCGCGGCGTCCTGGAGGGCAGCCGGCTGGGACGGCGCAGCTCCTACCGGCTCAGCCGCGCGGCCGCCGCCAACCTCTCCTCCGGCGGCAACTGGATCCTCGCCTCGACCAGCTCGACCGTGCGGTGGGACGGCTGCTGGACGGTCGTCGCGTTCTCGCTGCCACAGGACCGGAGCGCCCAGCGTCGGGCCCTTCGTGCCCAACTGCGGTGGCTCGGATACGCGCCGTTGTACGACGGGCTGTGGATCTCACCCGAGGAGCTGACCCCTGCCGCTCGCGCACAGCTCGACCAGCTCACCCTCGGTGCCGTCACGGTGTTCCGCGGCCGGCAGGCAGCCATCGGGTCCGCCATCCACCGCGCCCCGATCGAGGCCTGGGACATCGCGGAGATCGGCCGGAGCTACCAGGCGTTCCTCACGCACTGGACGGCGGTGCTGCCCCGGGTGGCAGCGGGGGAGATGGAGGGTGCCGCCGCGGTACGAGCCCGGACCGAGGTCATGGACACCTTTCGGCGTTTTCCCGTCCTCGATCCGCAGCTGCCCCTGGAGCTGCTGCCGAAGAAATGGCTCCGGAGGCCGGCGCGGGAGTTGTTCGAGGCCGTCTACGACGGCCTCGCGGCACCGGCCGAGCGGCACGTCCGGGCGGTCGTCGCGCGGTTCACCGACTGCGAGCTGCCCGGCATCGAGGCCCACACGACCGCCGACATCCTGGCCGGAGTGCACCCCGCCAGGAATCCCGCGGAACCGGCGCACGGCGGATGCGCGTGTTGATGGCGGCCCGCCGCGCGGTGGACCGGTCGGCTGGTGCGTGGTTCGGCCCGGGCGGGCCACGGCCCGTCCGAGGGTGACCGCCGCCGTACGCAGGGTGGCCGCGATCCGGTTGGTCCGCGGCCCTGTGAGCGATAACAGAGTCAGCGTGATTGGCGCGTGCACGAGCTGCGACCGGCGCGGCTGGCTCCCCACCAGGGCAGCGCGTCAGGACGACGGTGACGAGGCAGGCTTCGGCGGAACCTGACCTCGACAGCATCGATACGGGCTTATGTTACGTCTTGACGAACGACATGTTATCGCTCACCCTCGATATCGAGGAAGGCAGCACGTGTGGCTCACCGGGCGAGCCGCTGTCGCACCTCACGGTCACGACGTTCCCCAGGGCATGCGGACGTCGATCACGCACCCTCGGCAGCGTCAGCCGGCCGGACGACAGGTGTCGGTACGTGCCGATGCGAGATTTACGTCCCGGTTCCGTTGCGACCACCACCGTTGCGACCACCACCGAAAAGGAACGACATGAAACCCAAGAGAACTCTGCTGGCGGCGGCGTCCCTCGCCGTCGCACTCACCGCGGGCATGACGGCGGTGCTCGCCCCCACGGCCAGTGGCGCCGGCACGACTCTGAAGGCGGCAGCGGCCGAGAAGGGTCGCTACTTCGGTGCGGCCGTCGCGGGCCAAAAGCTCTCCGACAACGCGTACGTGACGATCCTGAACCGCGAGTTCAACAGTGTCGTGGCCGAGAACGACATGAAGTGGGATGCGACCGAGCCGCAGCAGGGTCGGTTCAACTACACGGGTGGTGACCGGCTGGTCGCGCACGCGCAGGCCAACGGCATGAGTGTGCGGGGCCACGCGCTGTTGTGGTACCAGCAGGAGCCGACCTGGGCGCGGGACATGTCGGGTAGCCCGTTGCGCAGCGCGATGATCAACCATGTCACGCAGGTGGCGACCCACTTCAAGGGCAAGATCTACGCGTGGGACGTGGTGAACGAGGCGTTCGCCGACGGTAACAGCGGCGGGCGGCGTGACTCGAACCTGCAGCGCACCGGCAACGACTGGATCGAGGCGGCGTTCCGGGCGGCGCGGGCGGCGGATCCGGGTGCGAAGTTGTGTTACAACGACTACAACACCGACGGGATCAACGCGAAGTCGACGGGCATCTACAACATGGTGCGGGACTTCAAGTCCCGTGGCGTGCCGATCGACTGTGTGGGTTTCCAGTCGCACCTGGGCACCTCGTTGGCCAGTGACTACCAGGCCAACCTGCAGCGTTTCGCCGATCTCGGCGTGGACGTGCAGATCACCGAGCTGGACGTGATGGGCGGCGGCAACCAGGCGAACATCTTCGCCGGTGTCACCCGTGCCTGCCTGGCCGTCTCGCGGTGCACCGGCATCACCACGTGGGGTGTGCGTGACTGTGACTCGTGGCGTGGGTCGGACAACGCCCTGCTCTTCGAGTGCAACGGTAACAAGAAGGCCGCGTACACGAGCGTCCTGAACGCCCTCAACGCCGGCTCGACCACGCCCACCACGCCTCCGCCGAGCAACGGGGTGGACACCAGTGCCTGGTACGTGTTGCTGAACCGCAACAGCGGTAAGGCGTTGGACCTGTACGCCTCCGCAACCAATGACGGCGCACGGATCAGCCAGTGGTCGCGCAACAACGGCACCAACCAGCAGTGGCAGTTCGTCGACTCGGGCGGCGGTTTCTACCGGTTGAAGTCCCGACTCTCCAGCAAGGTGCTCGACGTCAGCGGCTTCTCGACCGCCGACGGTGGGGCGATCGTGCAGTGGTCCGACCTCAACGGGACGAACCAGCAGTTCCGGCTCGCCCAGTCGGCCGACGGTTACCAGCGCCTGATCAACCGCAACAGCGGCAAGGCCGTCGAGGTGCAGGGCTCCTCCACGGCTGACGGCGGCAACATCGTCCAGTACGCCGACTGGGGCGGCAACAACCAGCAGTGGCAACTCGTCCGCATCGGCTGACGACCGTCACGATCCAGCGGGAAACCGTAGCGGCTCGCCCCTTCCGTCGGGGCGGGCCGCTACGCCCGCACACCCCCCAACGTGCCGACGCCACCACCAGACGCTGGCACACACCCCCAGGGCACGCGCGCGTTCCGCTCGTGGGTGACCCCGATCGAAGGAGTGGACCATGAAGGCCATCGGTGAGGTTCGTCCCGCCTCTCCACCGAGACGTCGTTGGCGGTCAGGGTTGGCCGCCGCGGCGGCCGTGCTCATGGCGGCCGGCACACTCGTCGCGGTCAACGCGGCGCCCGCGGCGGCGGCGACGGTGGACACCAGCGCCTGGTACGTCCTGGTCAACCGCAACAGCGGCAAGGCGTTGGATCTGGTCTCGTCGGCCACCAACGACGGCGCCCGGATCAGCCAGTGGACGCGCAACAACGGCGCGAACCAGCAGTGGCAGTTCGTCGACTCCGGTGACGGCTTCTACCGGGTGAAGTCCCGGCACTCCGGCAAGGTTCTCGACGTCAGCGGCCGCTCGACCGCCGACGGCGGGGCGATCGTGCAGTGGTCCGACAACAACGGCACCAACCAGCAGTTCCGGTTGGCCGACTCGGACGGCGGCTACGTCCGGCTGATCAACCGCAACAGCAACAAGGCCGTGGAGGTGCAGGGCTCGTCCACCGCCGACGGCGCCAACATCGTGCAGTACGCCGACTGGAACGGCACCAACCAGCAGTGGCAGCTCGTCCGCACGGACGGCAGCAACCCGCCGCCGTCGGGTGGCAGCGGGTGCGGCAAGGCGCCGACGCTGGCCAGCGGCACGCACACGATCCAGAGCAACGGCAAGAGCCGCACCTTCATCCTGCGGGTGCCCGCCAACTACAACAACAGCAACCCCTACCGGCTGATCTTCGCGTTCCACTGGCGTGGCGGCACGATGCAGGAGATCGCCTCCGGCGGCACCAGCGGGACCCCGTGGTCCTACTACGGGCAGCAGGAGCAGTCGAACAACAGCGCGATCCTGGTCGCGCCCCAGGGGTTCGGCAACGGCTGGGGCAACGCCGGCGGTGAGGACATCGTCTTCGTCGATGACATGATCAGCCGGATCGAGAGCAGCCTGTGCGTCAACCCGAGGCAGCGGTTCGCCCTCGGCTTCAGCTGGGGTGGCGGCATGAGCTACGCCGTGGCCTGCGCGCGGGCCAACGTCTTCCGCGCCGTCGCGGTCATCTCCGGTGGGCAGATCAGCGGTTGCAGTGGCGGTACGCAGCCCATCGCGTACTTCGGGCTGCACGGCATCTCGGACAACGTCCTGAGCATCTCCGGTGGCCGGGCGTTGCGCGACACGTTCGTCCGGAACAACGGCTGCACCGCGCAGAGCCCGCGCGAGCCGGCGGCCGGCAGCCGCACGCACGTCACGACCACGTACTCGGGCTGCCGGGCCGGTTACCCGGTGCAGTGGGCCGCGTACGACAACGGTCACATGCCCGGCCCGGTCGACGGCACCTATGCCGAGAGCGGCATCACGACCTGGACCAAGGGTGAGATCTGGAGGTTCTTCGCGCAGTTCTCCTGACCGGCCTTGCCGACCTGGTCGGCCTCTGGCGGCGCCTGCTCCCGTACCTCGGGGGTGGGCGCCGCTTCGTCGTCCGGCCGGTCAGCGTTGCAGACGAACCGGCTTGCCGGAGCCGCTGCGGCGGACCAGCCAGGCCTCGGTGATGTGGGTGAACATCGCCCCGGCGGCACCCTCGGAGTCGTGCGCGGCGATGCGCTCGTAGATGCGCCGGTGGCCCCGGTTGGACGCCACGCACAGCGAGCGTTCGGTCCGGCCCATGTAGCGGGCGGTGTTGATGACCTGGCTCTCCAGTGCCCGTACGACGCCGCGAGCGATGCGGTTACCGGACGTCTGCATGATCGCGTCGTGGAAGGCCCGGTCGTGCTCGTGGTAGGTGACGTGGTCGTCGACGAGCTGGTCCATCTGGTCCACCATGACGCGCAGCCGGTCGATGGTCTGCGCGTCGGCGAGCCGGGCGGCGACGTTAGCCATGTCGGATTCCAGTACGCGCCTGGTGACGACGAGATCGTCGAGGATGGCGAGGCTGTCGTCCTTGGCGATCGTGGCCCCGAGGACGAGCTCGTCGAGCATGTCCCACTGTGCCGCGGGGGTGACCATGGTGCCGGCGCCCTGGCGTACCTGCACCAGCCCCTTCTCCTGAAGGATCTTGACGGCCTCGCGGACGACGGTCCGGCTCACCGAGAAGGTCTCGCAGAGAATCGGCTCGGGAGGTAGGGACGTCCCGGACGGGTGCACGCCACGTACGATGCGCTCCACCAGTTCGGCGGTGACCGCTCGGGCCAGGTTGGTCGGCCGACGCACCCATGCCGGTGTCACCGGGCTGTTCAGGGCCGTCTCCTGCGATGGCGTCATGTCCCCTCCGAAAGGCTCGCCGTGGCACGACGTCTGGCTCAGTGTACGGCTGAGTATTGACGTCACACGTCATACGAGTTACGTTCCGGGCAACATTGGCACGGCGGCGCGTCCGCCGGCCACCCCACTTTCTGAGGTGACAACTGATGAGACAGCGCGCAATATGGTCGGCCGTCCTCGTTGTGGGCCTGGCCCTGGCCGGTTGTGGAAGTGCTAGCGATTCAAGCTCGTCAAGCGGGTCGGACAGCAAGCTCGTCGTGTGGGACTGGAAGTCCGGCGAGCCGTTCGCCAAATCCTATCTGGACAAGGCTAAGGCCGATTTCAAAAAGAAGCACCCAAAAGTCGAGGTCGAGTTCGTAGCGCAGCCCTTCGACCAGTACTACACGCTGCTCGGTGCGGCGATCCAGTCCGGCAAGGGCCCGGACGTCATGCTGTTCAACGGCGGTGGCCAGATTCGCGACCGGGTTGACGCGTTGGTGCCGATCACCGACTACGTGGCCGAGGATAAGCAGCGGCTGGCCGGGTGGGACGCGTTCACCAAGGACGGCAAGGTCTACGGCGCCCCGGTGACGCTGCAGGGCTATCCGATCTACTACAACAAGGAGATCTACCGCAAGGCCGGCCTCGACCCGGCGACCCCCGCCGCCACCTGGGACAAGTTCGTCGCCGACTGCGCCGCCATCTCCAAGGCCGGCTCCAAGTGCTTCGCCCTCGGCAACAAGGAGGGCGTCGGCATCCAGTTCTGGCTCTCCAGCATGGGGTCGGTCACCCTCACGGCCGCGGAGTACGACGCCTGGATCACCGGCAAGCGCGACTGGAACTCCGCAAACGTCAAGCGGATCTTCCAGCTCTGGAAGGAGACCGGCGACCGGAAGATGAACAGCGACGGTGCCAACTCGACCGCGATGTTCAACGACTCCTTCGCACTCTTCCAGTCCGGTAAGGCCGCGCACGTCATGGGTCTGATGTCGGACGTGGGGCACTGGCAGGACTTCAACGAGTTCCTCACCGCGGAGAAGCTCGGCGTGATGAAGGCCCCGGTCGTCACCGCTGGCACCACCCCGAGCCTCCCGTACGACGGTGGCATCGGTTACGCGGTCGCCAAGTGGACGAAGGACCCGAAGGTGGCCGCCGACCTGGTGCGCTCCCTGAGCTCGGCCGACGCGTTGAAGGCCTTCTACGCCGACGCCGGTGCGATCGCCGCCGACACCACCATCGACGTGTCCGCAGGCGGGCCCGCGGTCTCCACGATCGTCGGCGAGTTGAAGAGCGGCAAGCCCGCTCTGCACGTGGCGCTCTCCTCGAAGACGCTGGACCTGATGGGGCGCCTCTCCCAGCAACTGCTCAGCGGGTCGATCACCGTCGACGAGGTGGTGAAGCAGTTGGCCGCTTCCGACCAGGCGGGCTGACCCTCGTGTCAATTGGAAACACGCAACCGTCGGTCCGTCTGGCTCAGGCCGGACGGGCCGGCGGGGCGGGGCCTACCCCCGCCACCCATCGGCATGGTGCGCAGCCTCGTCGCGCCCGCGGCGGCCTGCGGGCCGAACGCTTAGCTCCCTACATCCTTGTCGCTCCGGCCATCCTGATCATCGTGGTGCTGCGGCTCTATCCGCTGCTCCTCGGCGTCAACTTCTCCTTCACCGGCGACGGTGCGCAGAACGGGACGGCTGTCGGATTCGGCAACTACCGCGAGCTGTTCCACGACCCGCTGTTCCGGACCGCGCTGAGCAACGTCGGGCTGCTGGTGCTGTTGCTCCCGGTGGCGGTGGCCATCCCCGGCCTGCTCGCGACGTTCATCTACCTGCGGGTGCCCGGGCACCGCTTCTACCGCAGCGTGTACTTCTTCCCCGCGGTGCTCTCGCCGGTCATCGTCGGCGCGATCTTCAACCTGCTGCTCGCCTTCGACGGTCCTCTCAACGCCATCCTCGGGTCGTTCGGCATCGGTGCGGTGGACTGGCTCGGTGACCCGGACATCGCGATGTTCATGGTGGTGGGCGTGCACATCTGGGCCACCTTCGGAATGGCCCTGGTGGTGTTCCTCTCCGGCTTCGCCACCCTGGACCCCGCGCTCCTGGACGCCGCCCGGGTGGACGGGGCGTCGCTACGCCAGGTGGTCTGGCACGTGATCGTCCCGGGCCTCTCGCGCACCATCCAGTTCGTCTTCGTGACCACGATGATCGGGATGCTGACCTCGATGTTCGGGCTGCTCTACGTCATGACCAGCGGTGGGCCGGAGGGGTCGACGTACCTGCCGGAGTTCTACATCTGGAAGCAGCAGGGCCAGATGAACCGTCCCGCTCTCGCGTCGGCCGCGTCGACCATCCTCTTCATGATCATGCTCGTGGTGGGGCTGTTGCAGATCAAGCTGCTCGAACGATCCGGAAAGGAGGATTGATGTCTCGGGCCCGCCTGGGATGGTGGTTGATCGCCATCCCCATGTCACTGCTCGCGCTGGCGACGATCTACCCGCTGCTCTTCACCGCCAACGTCGCGATGAAGACCCGCCGTGACTACATCCTCGACCGGTTCTCCCTGACCGACGCCCTGCGCTGGGAGAACATCAGCACGGCGTGGAACAGCGTCGGCATGGGCCGCTACTTCGTCAACTCGCTGCTCGTGGTGACGGTGTCGGTGCTCCTGCTGCTGCTGCTCGGGTCGATGGCCGGCTTCGCGCTGAGCCAGCTGCGGTTCCGTGGCTCGTCGGCGCTGTTCCTGGGCTGCCTCGCGGGGCTCTTCATCCCGTTCCAGGTGATCATGGTGCCGCTGTCCCGGATCATGGCCGATGCGGGGCTGATCGACACGTACCCCGGTCTGGTCCTCGTCTACGTGGCCCAGTTCCTGCCCTTCACCGTGTTCCTGATGACGAGCTACTACCGGGGCATCCCCCCGGAGATCGTCGACGCGGCACGGATCGACGGCAACACCGTGTACGGCGTGTACCGCCGGATCATGTTGCCGCTGGGCACCCCGGCACTACTGTCGGTCGGCATCCTCAACGCCCTGTTCTGCTGGAACGACGTCCTCATGGCGCTGGTGATGATGCCCTCGGCCGATCACCGGACGCTCATGATCGGGGTGACCTCGTTGCGGGGGCAGTACTCCGACAACATCCCCACGTTCGCCTCCGGCGTGCTGATCGCCGCCATACCCGTCCTGTTGGTTTACCTGTTCCTCCAGCGCCAAATTGCCGACGGTGTAGCCGCCGGTTCCACGAAGGGTTGACATGCGGATCACGGGATATCGGACGCTCACCACGGTCCAGGAATGGGGGCGGCCCGTCGGCGATGCCAACGGGGTGTTCCCCGACGGGGTGGTTCCGGTCTCGATCGTCATCGTCGACACCGACGAGGGCGTCTCGGGAGTCGGCCTCGGGCCGCACGTCGAGATCGAGCGGATCTTCGCAGCTATCGAGGGCGAAGACCCCCGTGCCGTGACGACCCTGTACGACCGCATGTTGCGGCACACCTTCAAGGCGGGCCACGCCGGCCCGGTGTTCGGCACCATCGGCGCACTGGACACCGCGCTCTGGGACATCAAGGCGCAGGCCGCCGGCGAGCCGCTGTGGCGGCTGCTGGGCGGACGTGACCGGCGGGTCAACGCCTACGCGTCCGGGCTGGACATCGGGCTCTCCGACGACGAACTCGTCGCCGAGTACGAGGTCTACGCCAGCCACGGCCTGCGCGCCGCGAAGCTCAAGGGCGGTCTCGACATCGAACGCGACCGGCACCGGCTCACCCTGGTCAGGGACGTCCTGACCGAGGCGGGGCACGGCCGGCGACCGGGTCTCATGCTCGACGTCAACGAGGCCTGGACCCGCAAGCAGGCCGTCCGGCACGTCTCCGAGCTCGAACGCTCCCTCGACCTCATCTGGATCGAGGAGCCCGTCCGACGCTGGGACGCCGAGGGCCTCGCCACCGTCAGCCGAGGGGTCTGCGCGTCGGTCGCCACCGGGGAGAACCTCACCGGGCTCGAACAGTACCGTCCGCTGCTCGCCGCCGGCGCGGTCGACGTCGTCCAGATGGCCGCCGTCTGGGGAGTCACCCACTTCCTGCGGGCGTCCGCCCTGGCGCACGCGTACGACCTGCCGGTCAGCCCGATCGGCAACAGCCCGATCGGTCTGTTGCACGCCGCGACCTCGGTGCCGAACCACCTGACGAGTGAGTTGCAGGACCTGCACCCGCCGGTCGGCGTCTCCGTCGACCTGCACGTCGAGGACGGCGCCTTCATTCTCGGCGACGCACCCGGACTTGGTGTCCGCATCGACGAGGAGCGGATCCGGACGGCCAATCACCGCCCGTGGGCGCAGACGGCCGAGAGCCCCAACGTCCGGCCGGAGCGGGCCGGTCGGCGCCTGCTGGGCGGGATCGACGGGGTCGTCCCCACCCGCCAGGTGCCCGTCGTGCCGCTGAACTACCGCAACGAGGTGTCGCCCACCGGGCGGCACTGAGCTGACCGACAGAAACAGTGAACGCGTGGGTGCACCGCCATCGCGGTGCACCCACGGCCATGTCCGGTCGGCACGAACGACGTGCCGGCCGTCGAGACGGAGGATCGATGAAGGCAGTCGTCTACCGGGGGGCGCGAGACCTCGGCATCGAGGATCGCGAACCGGTTCCGCCGGGCCCCGGCCAGGTGCGGATCGAGGTGGCGTACACCGGGATCTGCGGCACCGACCTGCACATCTACCACGGAGACATGGACGCTCGGGTCGGTGACTCGGCGATCATCGGGCACGAGATGTCCGGTCGGATCGCGGCCGTCGGGCCGGACACCACCGGCTGGACCATCGGAGCGCCCGTCACCGTGCTGCCGACCCGGCCGTGTGGAAAGTGCGCCGCCTGCCAACGCGGGCACTCCCACGTCTGCCACGCCATGAACTTCCTCGGTATCGACTCACCGGGCGCCATGCAGTCCTACTGGACCGTGCCGGCGGAACTGGTTCTGCCGCTCCCCGAGGACCTGCCGCTGGACCACGCGGCGCTCGTCGAGCCGGTCGCGGTCGCCGTACACGACGTCCGCCGGGGCAAAGTGACCGCCGACGACCAGGTCGTCGTGGTCGGCGGTGGGCCGGTGGGGGCGCTCATCGCCGTCGTCGCGCAGGGCCGCGGCGCGCGGGTGCTCCTCGTCGAGCCGGACCCGTTCCGGCGGGAGGTGGCGGCCGGGATCGGGATCGAGGCCGTCGACCCGGGAGCGACAGATGTCGTGGCGCTTGTCGACGAGCGCACCAACGGCGCGGGCGCCGACATCGCCTTCGAGGTGTCCGGCTCGGCCGGTGGCGTGACCACCGCGGTCGACGTCCTCACCACCCGCGGTCGGCTGGTGATGGTGGCGATCCACCCCCGGCCCCGCGAGGTGAACCTGCACCGGTTCTTCTGGCGCGAGCTGGAACTCCTCGGCGCGCGGTTGTACCAGCGCGACGACATGGTGGAGGCGATCCGGTTGGTCGCCTCGGGCGCGATTCCGGCACAACAGCTCATCTCCCGGGTGGAGCCGGTCGAGGCGGCCGGCGCCGCCTTCACGGCACTCGAGGGTGGCGGCGTGATGAAGGTGCTGCTCGACCTGCGGGAGGTGGGCAAGTGACGGCCCTGTTCGACCTGTCCGGGCGCGTCGCCGTGGTGACCGGCGCCCGACGCGGCATCGGCCTCGCCATGGCCGAGGCCCTGGCGCTTGCCGGCGCCGACATCGTGGGCGTCTCCGCCCAGCTCGAATCGGATGGCAGCGAGGTCGAACGCCGGGTACGGGCCGCCGGCCGGCAGTTCACCGGCCTGCGTGCCGATCTCGGCGACCGGGCGGCCGTACACCAACTGGCCCGGGATCTCACCGCTCTCGGGCCGATCGACATCCTGGTCAACAACGGCGGCACTATCGCCCGCACCCCGGCCGCCGAGCACCCGGACGAGATGTGGGACCACGTCATCGAGGTGAACCTCAGCAGCCAGTTCATCCTGAGCCGGGAGATCGGCCGGACGATGGTCGAGCGTGGCCACGGGAAGATCATTTTCACCGCCTCGCTGTTGAGCTTCCAGGGCGGCATCACCGTCCCCGGCTACGCGGCGTCGAAGTCGGGCATCGCCGGGCTCACCAAGGCGCTGGCGAACGAGTGGGCGGCCCGCGGGGTCAACGTCAACGCCATCGCCCCCGGCTACATCGCCACCGACAACACCCAGGCGCTGCGCGAGGATCCCGACCGCAACGAGGCGATCCTCGGCCGTATTCCGGCGGGCCGGTGGGGCCGCGCCGACGATCTCGGCGGTGCCACTGTGTTCCTGGCGTCGTCGGCGTCGGACTACGTCAACGGGGTCGTGCTGCCCGTCGACGGCGGTTGGTTGGGCCGATGACGGGCCGACCGGTGCCGCCGGTGAGCCTCGTCGGCGAGCCCGCTCACCACGTACCCGGGTGGGCGGCGTCATGAGGACGCGAGCGCTGCCGCGTGCCCCGCGGGTGCGTCTCACCGAGCTGGGGTTCGGCGCGGCCCAGGGCGGCAACCTGTACCGGGGGACGACGGACGAGGAGTTCGCGGCGGCGGTCGACGCGGCGTGGGCGGCGGGCGTGCGGTACTACGACACCGCGCCGCACTACGGACTCGGGTTGTCCGAGCGCCGCCTCGGCGCCGCGTTGCGCCAGCGACCGCGTGACGAGTACGTGGTGTCGACGAAGGTCGGACGACTCCTGGTGCCGTCGCCCGAGAACGCCCACGAGCAGGACTCGGACGGGTTCGACGTGCCCGCGAGCCACCGGCGGGTGTGGGACTTCAGCCGCGACGGCGTTCTTCGCTCGATCGAGGCCAGCCTCGAGCGCAGCGGGCTGGACCGGATCGACATCGCCTACCTGCACGACCCGGACGACCACTGGGAGCAGGCCGCGTACGAGGCCGTGCCGGCCCTTGTCGACCTGCGTGATCAGGGCGTCGTGGGCGCCATCGGCGCGGGGATGAACCAGTCGGCGATGCTGGCGCGGTTCGTGCGGGAGACCGACGTCGACGTGATGATGTGCGCCGGGCGCTACACCCTGCTCGAACAGGGTGCGGCGGACGACCTGTTGCCGATCGCGGAGAACCGGGGGGTGGGCGTGGTCATCGCTGGCGTCTACAACTCGGGGTTGCTGTCGCGGGACCAGCCGCCGGCCGATGCCGTCTACAACTACCAGCAGGCCCCGCCCGAGGTGATCGAGCGGGCGCGGCGGATCGCCGCGGTCTGCGAGACGTACGGGGTGACCCTGCCGCAGGCGGCACTCGCCTTCGTTCGCAGGCACCCGGCCGTGGTGTCGACGGTGGTCGGCGTCCGCACCGAGGCGCAGGTGGCCGAGACGGTACGACGGTCCGAGGTCGCCGTACCGGAGGAGCTGTGGGGCGCCCTGACGGCGGCCGGGTTGCTCGCCGTGGCGCCCGGTCCGGGCGCGGCGGGCCAACCGAACTGACGAAGACGTCCCGGCCGGGACCGGCTCCGACTATCGGACACCGGTCCCGACCGGGACGTTTTGCGTTACCGCGTCAGCGGCAGGTCACACTGCGGTGAACCGCCACTGCTGGTTGGCCGCGCTGTGGCAGGTCCACTGCAACAGTCGGGCGCCGTCGGCGGTGGACGCGCCGTTGACGTCGACGCAGAGGCCGCTCAGCACGCTCTTCACCGTGTACACGCCGGAGGTTCCCGTCGCGGTGGCGGTGAACTTCTGCTGGTTGCCGTTGTTGCAGGTGGCCTGCTGGAGGAAGGCACCCGCAGCGGTCGAACTGCCGACCACCTCGACGCACTTGCCGCTGTGCACCGCCTTGAGGTAGAGCGCGCCGTTACCGGCGTCGACGGCCTGCCACCTCTGGTTGTTGGCACCGGTGGAGGCCCACTGGGTGATCTGGGCGCCGTCGGCGGTGGAGACACCGCTGACGTCCATCAGCTTGTTGCTGTGCTGCGCCGTGACCGTGTAGGTCTTCCCCGCCAGGCCACCGCCGGTACCGGTGCCGGGTGTCCCGACGCCGTTGCCGCCGAAGGTGTGCGAGTCCAGATCGAACGAGTTGCTGCTGTTCTTGAACACCATGTAGAGCGTCTGTGTCCCGCTGGAGGCGGCGACGCTCACCGGAGCCGTGGACTGG
Source organism: Micromonospora sp. NPDC049175 (assembly GCF_043197345.1). Classification (NCBI taxonomy): domain Bacteria; kingdom Bacillati; phylum Actinomycetota; class Actinomycetes; order Micromonosporales; family Micromonosporaceae; genus Micromonospora; species Micromonospora sp. NPDC049175. The sequence goes on from NZ_JBICSY010000003.1 coordinate 117,672, forward strand.
TAGTTGTCCCAGCCGCCGGTATTGGGCACCGTGGTGGTGGCCAGCAGGGTGCCGGTCGGCGAGCCGGCGCGCAGCTCGATCGAACCGCCGCCGGAGGGCGACGACACCCGGTAGCTGACCGTGGAGATGCCCGACAGGTTCATCGGGCTGAACGCGATCCAGTCGTTCGTGGAGATGTCACCGACGCGCTTGGTGCTCTCCGCCGCCGCCTGGTCGACGACCCGGATGCCGGACTGGCTGCTGAAGTACTCGGACTGCTTGTGCTTCGGCTGCAGGATCGCCTGCGCGGTGCCGGTGAGCGGGGCCCCGCCACCCGAGCCGCCGTTGTCGGTGTACCGAGCGTTCAGCACGTAGAACAGGTTGGCGCCATCGGGGTGCCCACCGAGCAGGTCGGTGGAGATGGTGCCCGAGCAGCCCGGGTACTCGGTCGTCTCGTGCGCGTGGTCGTCGTGACCCAGCGCCGGGTTGAGGAACACCTTCGAGCAGTCGACAGTCCCGCCGTCCGGATCGGTCACGGTGATCTGGTAGGACACCTTGTCACCGAAGGTCAGCATGCCCCCGTTGCCGGGTGTGGTGATGGTGACCACCGGGGCACTGTTGCCGACGGTGATCGGGACGTTGGCGAAGCCGGTCTTACCGGTGCTGTCGGTGACCTTCAACTGGGCCGTGTAGTTGCCGTTGGCGGTGTACGTCTTCGACGGGTTGGCCGCCGTCGAGGTGGTGCCGTCGCCGAACGTCCACAGGTAGCTCAGCGTGTTGCCGTCCGGGTCGGACGTGCCCGCGCTGCTGAACTGGACGGTCAGCGGCGAGGAGCCGCTGGTGGGTGTGCCGGTGGCCTTGACGATCGGTGACCGGCCGCCCTGGTTGTAGTCGATCCGGTAGAGCCCGGAGTCGCTGTTGCCGCCACCGAAGTTGGTGCCCCACTCCAGCAGGTAGAGCGAGCCGTCCTTGCCGAATTCCATGTCCATCGGCTTGTTGAAGTTACCGGCGGGCAGGAACGGGTTGGTGCGGGTCACCGCCGAGGAGGAGTCGAAGTGCACCTCCTTGACGTAGTTGCGCGCCCACTCGTAGAAGAAGTGCACGCCGTCGTAGTAGGGCGGGAACTTCGTCTCGGACGGGTTCGACGCGTCGTAGCGGTAGACCGGGCCGCCCATCGGGGCCGAGCCGCCCGAGCCGAGCTCCGGGAAGGTCGTCGAGGCGGGGTAGCCATACCAGATGTTGGGCATGACGACCGGCTTCAGGTTGACCAGACCGGTGTTGTTCGGCGAGTTGTTGACAGGCGCCGAGCAGTTGAACTTCGCGCCGACGACGCCGGTGTCCGGGTTGTACGGGGCGTAGGGCTGGTTGTTGCCGTGGCAGAACGGCCAGCCGTAGTTGCCGGGCGTCTTGATCACGTTGAGCTCGACCAGGCCCTCCGGGCCACGGTTGGTGGTCGGCGGGTTGCGGTCCGGTCCGTAGTCCGCCAGGTAGACCCAGCCGTTGGCGGGGTCGATCGAGAAGCGGAACGGGTTGCGGAAGCCCATCGCGTAGATTTCCGGCTTGGTCTGCGCGGTGCCCTGGGGGTAGAGGTTGCCGGTCGGGACGGTGTAGCCGCCGCTGGCTCCGGGGCGGATGCGCAGCAGCTTGCCGCGCAGGTCGTTGGTGTTGCCCGCGCTACGGGCGGCGTCCAGGTTGGACTTGCCCGAGCGCCAGTCCAGCGGGGCGTAGCCCTGCCAGTTGGGGTCGAGGTTCGGGGGCGTGTCGTCACCGGTGCCGATGAAGAGGTTGCCGTCCGGACCGAACTCGATGTAACCGCCGGTGTGCCCGGGCTCCGGGAACGTCCGGTCCCGGTACGCCGGGATGTCGATGATCGTCACACCGCTGGACATGTTCAGCGTGTCACCGCTCATCGTGTAACGGGAGACGCGGTTGACGTCGGTCGAGCTGCTCGCCGGCGAGTGGTAGAGGTAGACGTACCCGTTTGTGGCGAAGTTGGGGTCCAGCGCCATACCGGTGAGACCGTCCTCACCGCCGGTGTAGACGCTCAGCGTCCCGGCGGTCACGGTGCTGTTGGTGGACGGCTTGAAGATCTTCAGCTGCCCGCCACGCTGGGCGTAGAACACCCGTCCGTCCGGAGCCACCGCCAACGCCATCGGGTCGACGGTGTTGTCGTCCAGGGTGCGCTTCTCGAAGTTGCCCCAGACGGTGCCGCCGCAGTCGCCGGGCGCGTTGCCGGCGGCCCACTTGATGCCGCCGAGGACGTGGTCGCGGAAGTACGTCTCGCTGTAGGAGGCGATCGCGTGACCCATCGCCGTGGCCCACACCCGCCCGCCGGCGGTGTTGCGACACCAGGAGATCGGGTGGTCCGGGCCCATCGCCCGGGCGCCCGGGTTGTAGGTGCGCTCGTCGGCGGTCACCAGCACGTGCACCTTGCCACGCGGGTTGGAGTCGAAGTTGTACCACTCCTCGCTGCGGTTCCACTTGTCCGGCAGGCCGGACGTCGACGGGTGCTTCTTGTCGGCGACGATGGCGGTGCCGGGCAGCACGCCGGGGGAGTGCTCCGGCATGTGGGCGCCGCCGTTGATGGTGTTGTCCCACCACGGGTATTCGGTGTCGATGCCCATGTCGGTGGCGTTGTGGATGGCCACGATGCCCTTGCCGCTGGCGAGGTAGCCCTCCACCGCCTGGCGCTGGGCGGCCGAGGTCCAGACCATGCCGGAGGTCTGGAGCATCACGATGACGTCGAAGGTCGCCAGGTTGGCGGCGGTGAAGACGCTCGAGTCCTCGGTCGCCACCACCTCGAAGTTGTTCGCTGCGGCCTGCTGCTGGAGCATGGAGATCCCGGCGGGGATCGAGTCGTGCCGATAGCCGGTGGTCTTGCTGAACACCAGGGCGCGGAAGGCCGGGGCGGCCGACGCCGGTGGGGCGAGTCCGAGAGCCAGTAACAGGCCCGCGATCACCGAGATGATCATGGTATTGCGACGCATGGCGTCTCCTAGGTTGGACGGGTAACTCCGCTTGCGCCCACGGGCTCACCCTGCGTCAGGTTGTACCTGGACGCATGGGTGAGCATGAGTGCGCTGGTCTGTCCTCGTGCCGTTCGCCGAAACGGCAGTCAGACCCCCGGGACATCACATTGAGTGATGGTGGCTGTAGTTCGTGTCCCGTGGTCCACAAGGTCAGGATGAGCCAGAAATAGATGGGTGTCAATGAATGGGGTGCCGTCCGACGTCTTGCCCTGATGACGACGGCCATGTCCGAATCGCTCGCACACGGCGTCGCTGCCGGACGAGTGACGGCCCTGGCAATCGGCCCCGGTCGAGGATTGCGGACCTGCATCCAAACATCTATGTTCTTCATACGTGTGATGTTTCGTCGATGTCAAGAGAATGTTCGCAACATAAAAACGTAAGTCTCCGCAGCTAGCTGCGAAAGTTCGTGGTCCGGCCACGAGCGGGTCGTACGCCGACCCGTGCACCTTGTCGATAACTACTATCTGTGAGGGCTTTCGGGATGTCAGATCCACCGCCGGCGCCACTGCTCACCCTTCGGGGCATCGGCAAGTCCTTCCTTGGGGTACGCGTTCTCGGCGATGTCGACCTCGACGTCGCGCCGGGCGAGGTCCACGCCGTCGTCGGCGAGAACGGCGCCGGAAAGTCGACCCTCATGAAGATCGTCTCGGGTGGATACGCCCCGGACGAGGGCACCATCGAGTTCGCCGGTGAGTCGCGGACCTTCCGTGGCCCGCGCGACGCCCAGCGGGCCGGCGTCGGCATCATCCACCAGGAGTTCAACCTCCTGCCGGAGCGCACCGTCGCGGAGAACGTCTACCTGGGCCACGAGCCGGTCCGGCGCGGGCTGGTCGACCGTCGGGAGATGCTCGACCGCACCACGCGCCTGCTCGCCTCGATCGGGGAGACGGCGTTGCCCGCCGACGCCCGGGTGGGGCAGCTCGGCGTCGCCCAGCAGCAGGTCGTCGAGATCGCCAAGGCGCTCGCCCTGGACGCGCGACTGCTCATCATGGACGAACCGACAGCCGCGCTGGCCGACCACGAGGTCGAGCTGCTCTACGGGTTGGTACGCCGGCTCCAGGATCGCGGCATCGGCCTGCTGTACGTCTCGCACCGGCTCGCCGAGGTGTTCGACCTGTCGAGCCGGATCACAGTCCTCAAGGACGGCCGCCACGTCACCACTGTGGACACCGCGCGCACCACCTCCGACGAGTTGGTGCGGCACATGGTCGGCCGGGAACTGTCCAGCTACTACCCGGACCGCGCCGCCCCGGAGGACCGGGGCCCGGTGCGGCTCAACCTTCGCGACGTGGGAAACCGGAAGCTGCGCGACGTCAACCTCCAGTTGCGCGCCGGCGAGGTGCTCGGCATCGGCGGCCTGCAGGGCTCCGGGCGCTCGGCGCTGGCCCGTGCGATCTTCGGGGTGTCGCCGTTCACGACCGGCGACGTCACGCTCGACGACCGGCCGGTCCGCCTGCGCTCACCCCGCACCGCGATGCGGGCCGGCATCGCCTACGTCACCGAGGACCGCAAGGGCGAGGGGATCGTCGCCCGGCAGTCGGTGCTCGACAACGCGCTGCTCGCCAGTCGGGCCGTCTTCGCGGCCCGGTCCGGCCGTGCGGCCCGGACCGTTCGGGTGCGCGAGCTGCTCAACGCCGTGGAGGTCCGTGGTGCGGGCGACGACCAGGAGATCCGTTTCCTGTCCGGCGGCAACCAGCAGAAGGTCGTGCTGGCCCGCTGGCTCGCGCTCAACCCGCGGATCCTGCTCTTCGACGAGCCGACCCGCGGCATCGACGTGGGCGCGAAGTCGGCCATCCACGACCTCGTCCGCCGCCTCGCCCGCGACGGTGCGGCCGTGCTGATGATCTCGTCTGACCTGCCGGAGCTGCTGGGCATGAGTGACCGCATCGTCGTCATGCGCGACGGCCGGGTCGCGGGCGAGTTGCCCGCCGGCGCGAGCGAGGAGGACGTCGTCACCCTCGCGGTCGGCGCCGTTCCGGCGGCCGTCAAGTGAGCGCGAGGAGTGAGCCGGTTTTGCGAGCCCCGCAGTCGCGAATGGAGATCACCACGTGAGCGCCCTGTCGCTCCTGCCGGCCCGCCGCCCCGTACCGGGCGTCTTCGTGGCCCTGACCCTCACCCTCGCGATCGGCTGGCTTGTCGTCCTCGTGGACGGCGGCCAGCTCTTCAATCAGTCCACGACCGTGAGTCTGCTGCACGTGGCGGCCGGCCTCGGGCTCGTCGCCGTCGGCCAGACCCTTGTCATCCTGGGTGGGTCGCTCGACCTCTCGGTGGCGTACGTGATCAGCCTCAGCACCCTCGTCGCCGCCGAGACGATGAACGGCAGCGACGGCGCGGTGCTGCCGGCGATCGGCCTGGTGCTCGTCGTCAGCGCCGGCATCGGGCTGTTCAACGGGCTCCTCGTCACCAAACTCCGGGTCAACGCGTTCATCGCGACCCTCGGTGTCGGGCTGCTGCTCAAGGGCTACCTCGACAACGGCTACGACGGGCCGGCCGGCACCACCGCGCCGTCGCTCGTGCAGTCGCTCGGCTACCAGCGCGTCGGCCCGGTGCCGGTGTCGTTCCTGCTGCTGGTCGCGGTGACCGCTGCGGCCTGGTTCGCGCTCTCGAAGACCCGCTTCGGCCACCACCTGGTCGCCGTCGGCGGAGACCCGGAGGTGGCCCGGCTCTCGGGCGTGCGCAACGACCGGGTCCTCGTCACCGCCCACGTGCTGTGCTCGATGTGTGCCGGGCTCGCCGGCATCTACCTCGCCAGTCGGCTCGGCTCCGGCGCGCCCCGGGTGGGCACCGAGGGCCTCTACGACCTGGAGTCGATAGCCGCGGTGGTGATCGGCGGCACCGCCCTCGCCGGTGGGCGTGGTGGCGTCATCGGCACGGTCGGCGGAGTGCTGCTGCTCGCCAGCATCGACGCGATCTTCAACCAGTTGGAGGTCGACGCCTTCTTCAAGCAGGTGATCCGGGGCGCGATCATCATCGCCGCGGTGGCCGTCTACGCCCGCCGGACCATGCGAAAGGCGGCTGCCTAGTCATGCAGACCGTTGAGCGTCGTACGCTGCCCCTGCGTCTTCCGCGGGTCCGTCCCGGTGGCATCCTGCCGATCCTCGCGATTCTCGCGGTGCTGGTGGTGCTCGTCGGCATTCGGCAGCCCGACTTCCTCTCCCCTCCGTCGCTGATGTCGTTCCTCGGGCGGTCGGCGCCGATCATCCTGCTCGCCGCCGGCCAGTACTTCGTGATCGTCTCCGGCGAGTTCGACCTCTCGGTCGGCTCCCTGGTCACCGCGCAGGTGGTCGTCGCGGCCCGGCTCATCGACAGCGACCCGGGGCGTACCTGGCCCGTGGTGTTGCTCCTGCTCGCCTTCGGCGCGCTCGTCGGGTTGGTCAACGGCCTGATCACGACGCGGCTGCGGGTGCCGTCGTTCATCACCACCCTCGGCATGTTCCTGATCCTGGTCGGCGCGGTCTACCTGTGGTCCGACGGCGCCCCGAAGGGTGGCCTGTCCGAGGAGTTCCGGCGGTACGGTCGGCGGGCTTTCGAGGACGTGCCGGTGCTCGGTCGCGTGCCGTTCGCGCTGCTGGTCCTGGTGGCCCTCGCGGTGGTGGCCGTGTTGCTGATGCGGTCCGACTTCGGCCGGACGCTCGTCGCCGTCGGCGACAATCCGCGCACCGCCGAGTTGAGCGGCGTACGCGTCTGGCGTACCCGCACGATCGCCTTCATCCTCAGCGGGCTCGCGGCGGCCGTCGCGGCGATCCTGCTGGGCGGCTACAGCGGCGTGTCGTTCCAGGCCGGCGCTGGCCTGGAGTTCGGTGCGATCACCGCCGTCGTCCTCGGTGGCGTCGCGCTGGGCGGGGGCCGCGGTTCGGTGGTGGGCGCGATGCTCGGTGCGCTGACCCTCGAACTGCTGTTCGCCCTCATGAATTTCTACGGCGTCTCCGGCGCCCTCAGGTCGACCGTCCAGGGCGGGATCATCCTGCTCGCCGTGGCGGTCTCGGCAACGCGTTCCTCGTCGAGATAAAGGGGTTCCCATAGTGCGACGTTCCATGGCGGCACTGGCCGCTGTCACCTTGCTGTCCCTTGCCGCCTGTTCCACCGATGAGCCGGGCGCGAGCCCCTCGAGCAGCGCCTCCGCCGCCGGCTCGGGCACCGGGGAACAGTCGAAGTTCTTCGTGCAGGCCGACTACGACGCCGAGCTCTCGCTGCTCGACGCGACCCCGACGGGTCCCGCCGACAAGCCGTGGGAGCAGGTGCTCAACCCGAAGCTGGTGGACACCGCCAAGTTCAAGAAGAGCGGTCCGCACAAGATCTGCTTCTCGAACGCGGCGCTCAACAACCCGTGGCGGCAGGTCGGGTTCAAGACCATGCAGGCCGAGGTCGAGGCGCAGAAGAGCCGCATCAAGGAGTTCGTGCACGTCGACGCCGAAGGCAAGGACCAGAAGCAGATCGCGGACATCAACGACCTGCTCGGCAAGGGCTGCGACGCGCTCATCGTCTCGCCCAACACCACCGCCACGCTGACCCCGGCCGTCGAGGCAGCCTGCAAGGCGGGGCTGCCGGTCGTCGTCTTCGACCGTGGTGTCGACACGAAGTGCCCGGTGACCTTCATCAACCCCATCGGCGGCTACGGGTTCGGCCACGTCGGCGCCGAGTTCGTCAGTCAGAAGATGAAGCCCGGCGGCAAGGTCCTCGCCCTGCGGATCCTGCCGGGTGTGGACGTCCTGGAGACCCGCTGGTCGGCGGCGAAGGTGGCCTTCGACAAGGCGAAGGTCGACGTCGTGGGCGTCGAGTTCACCGACGGCGACCCGGCCAAGACCAAGAAGATCGTCGACGACTACATCCAGCGCTACGGCACGATCGACGGCGTCTGGATGGACGCCGGCGCGGTTGCCGTCGCCGCGGTCGAGGCGTTCCAGGACGCGGGCAAGCCCGTTCCGCCGATGAACGGTGAGGACCAGCTCGACTTCCTGAAGATCTGGAAGGACAAGAACCTCACCGCGATCGCGCCGACCTACCCGACCTACCAGTGGCGTACGCCGATCATCGCGGCGCTGCGGATCCTCGACGGCGAGCAGGTCTCCAACCCGTGGAAGCTGCCGCAGCCGACCGTCACCCAGGACAACCTGGACAAGTACCTCGACGCGAGCATGCCGCCGCTGCACTACGCGATGTGCGGCTGCACGGACCTGCCCGGCTACCCGCAGCGCTGGAAGTAGGTTCCGATGTACGCCATCGGCGTCAACCCCTGGGTGTGGGCCTCGCCTGTCGACGACGAGGCCCTGGCCGAGCTGATCCCACGGATCGCCTCGTTCGGCTTCGACGCGGTCGAGCTGCCGATCGAGCAGCCCGGCGACTGGGACCCGGTCCGCACCCGGGAGCTGCTGGCCGAGCACGGCCTCGTCGCTGCCGGGGTCTGCGCGGCGTTCTCGCCGGGGCGGGAGCTGGTCGACGCCGCGCCAGCGGTGGTGGAGTCGACGGTGGCGTACCTCAAGGGCTGCGTGGCGAGCGCCGCGGCCGTCGGCGCTGGATGCGTCGGCGGCCCGGTGTACGCCTCGGTCGGCCGCACCTGGCGGATGTCACCGGCGGCTCGCGCGGCCTGCTACGCGGACTTCCGGCGGGCCCTGGCGCCGGTTGCCGAGCAGGCCGGCGAGTTGGGCGTGAGCATCGGTGTCGAGGCGTTGAACCGCTACGAGACGAGCGTCGTCAACACGATCGAGCAGACGGTCGAGTTGATCGACGGTCTTCCGTCGAACGTCGGCATCATGATCGACACGTACCACATGAACATCGAGGAGGCCGACCCCTACGCGGCTCTCGCCGCCGCCGGCCCGCACATCAAGCACGTCCAGGTCAGCGGCTCCAACCGGGGCGCACCCGGTGCGGACCACTTCGACTGGCCCCGCTTCTTCACCGTCCTGCGGGACACCGGTTACCAGGGTGCGATCTGCATCGAGTCGTTCACGGCGGAGAACGAGGCCATCGCGGTCGCCGCGGCGATCTGGCGTCCGCTGGCCCCCTCGCAGGACCGTCTCGCCACGGACGGCCTGCGCTATCTCCGGGAGATCCTCGGGTGACCGCCCCCCATCACCCAAGGCCCGGCCCTCGGGCTCTGCCCGCCACCCCCCACTAGAGTCAGGAGCACCGTCCCGTGTCTGTCTCGTCCATCCCACCGCTGCGGCGACTGTTGGCCGGCGCCGCCGCGTCAGCGTTGACCGCGCTGGTCGCGGTGACCGCCTCGGCGTCCCCCGCGCTCGCGGCCACCACCACCCTCTATGCGTCGCCCTCCGGCAGCGGCACCAGCTGCTCGGCCAGCCAACCGTGTTCGCTGTCCGCCGCGCAGACCGCCGTGCGGGCAGCCAACACCACGATGTCCGGTGACATCGTCGTGGAGTTGGCCGACGGCGCGTACCGGCTCTCGTCGCCGATGCGGCTGACCGCCGCCGACTCCGGCAACAACGGCTACCAGGTGATCTGGCGGGCGGCCGCCGGCGCCCGTCCGTCGATCACCGGCGCCCGCGCGGTCACCGGCTGGTCGCTCGTCGACTCCGGGAAGAACATCTGGCGGGCCAACGTGCCCGCCGGCCTCGACTCCCGTCAGCTCTACGTCAACGGGGCCATCGCCACCCGGGCACGCACCGCCGTGAACCGTGCCGACTTCACCTTCACCACGTCCGGGATGCGGTTCAGCAACAGCGCGCTCAACTACCTCAACAACCTCGGCAACCAGAACCGGGTCGAGGTGGAGAGCGTCGGGTCGTTCACCGACAGGTACTCGCCGGTGCAGAGCATCAGCGGCAACTTCCTGACGATGCAGCAGCCCGCCTGGAACAACAACACCTTCGGGTTCGACACGTTGTCCCGCCCGCACCGTGCGGGTCCGTTCTACCTGGCCAACGCGTACGAGTTCCTGGACTCCGCGGGGGAGTGGTACCTCAACCCCAGCAGCGGCCAGCTCAACTACATCCCGCTCGCCGGGCAGAACATGAGCACCGTCAGCGTGGAGCTGCCGCAGTTGCAGTCCCTGGTGAACGTCGGCGGCACCCTCGACGCGCCCGCGCACCACATCTCGTTCAGCGGGATCACCTTCACCGGCACGAGCTGGCTCGGCCCGAGCAGCAACAACGGCTTCGCCGACCAGCAGACCGGCGCGCACATCGTCGGCACCTGGGCCCGTCCGTCCGACGCGCTGACCTCCTGCCAGGAGGGCTGCTCCCTGTTCGAGGCCACCCGCCCGAGCTGGGCCCAGATGCCCGCCGCCGTGCAGGTCTCCGCCGCCAACACCATCAGCTTCAGCGACTCGCAGTTCGTCAACCTGGGGCAGACGGCCATCGGCATCGGCAACGACGCCAACGCCCACGCCAGCGGCGTCGGCCTGGCCGCCAACAACATCACCGTCACCCGCTCCGAGATCGCCCGCAACTCGGCCGGTGGCGTCGTGGTCGGCGGCGTGCGCGCCGACGCCCACCACCCGAGCGACCAGCGGATGGTCAACCGCAACGTCACCATCAGCAACAACAAGGTGCACGACCTGGGTCTGGAGTACCGGGGCGTCGTCTCGATCCTGACCACCTACGTGAACACCTCGCTGGTGTCGCACAACGAGGTCTACAACATGCCGTACACCGGCATGTCGATCGGCTACGGCTGGGGCGCCAACGACGCCGGCGGCAGCCAGCACTACGCCAACCGTGGCCTGTACAACTACCAGCCGCGGTACACCACGGCGACCACCGCGGCCAACAACCAGGTCATCGGCAACTACGTGCACGACGTCATGCAGCAGATGACCGACGGCGGGTGCATCTACTCGCTGTCGGCGAACCCGGGCGGGTTGATCGCCGAGAACTACTGCCTGCGGACCAACGGCTGGTTCGGGCTCTACTTCGACGAGGGCTCGCGCTACTACACCGCCCGCAACAACGTGTTCTCCTCCACCGGCACCTGGGCCACCGCCAACTACTTCTACGCCGAGAACATGGGCAACTTCACGGTCACCAACAACTGGTCGACAAGCAGCGGCACGAACGTGACGAACGGTGACCGCGGCAACGTCGTCAACAACAACGTCACGGTCAGCGGCGGCAACTGGCCGTCGGGCGCGCAGACCGTGATCAACACGGCCGGCGTGCAGAGCGGTGGCAGCACCAACCCGACGAACGTGCAGCTCGTCGGCGCCCAGTCGGGCCGCTGTGCCGAGATCGGCAACTCCAGCACGACGAACGGCACGCAGGCCCAGATCTGGGACTGCATCAGCAACGCCGCCAACCAGCGGTGGACCCACACCGCGAGCCGGCAGCTCATGATCTACGGCACCAAGTGCCTGGACGCCTCCGGCCAGGGCACCGTCAACGGCACGAAGGTCGTGATCTGGGACTGCAACGGTGGTGTCAACCAGCAGTGGAACATCAACTCCAACGGCACCATCACGGGCGTGCAGTCGGGTCTCTGCCTCGACGCGAACGGCGCCGCGACGGCGAACGGCACGAAGTTGATCCTCTGGGCCTGCGGCGGTGGCGCGAACCAGCGCTGGACGGTACGCAGCTGACGTAACGGCGGACAGTAGCGGAGCCGGGCTGGGGCGTTCTCGCCCCGGCTCGGCTCCGCGCGTTGCGGGCCTACCGGCTCACCACCGCCGTCCGTGAGCTGCCTCGACGGCTGCGACGTCCGGTCGCGCCACCGGCGACGGGTCGCCGCGTCCGTCTTGACCCGACAGTTTCGCTATCCGGGCGACGCCACGAGCGCCGTCGAGGAGTTGCTGCCGGGCGGCAGCCGGGAGATGACGACCCGCGCCGATGGACGTCTGGGCGCTGGGACGACTGCGCGCGACCGTCACCACCTCACCGGCCCTGCTCGGCGACGGCCAGGTCGGTGCCGATCTCCGACCGGTCTCGGCCACCGTCACCACTCGGATCTCCCGGAGCACTGCAAAAAACCTGCAAGCGCTAACCCTTGCCTTCGGGGAAACCGCTTTCCTACCATTGCGTTACATCGATGTCTTATTCCTGGATCGGGTCATCGCGCATCGATCAACGTGGCCGGGGCGGTGCCGTTTGGGCGGCCAACCCCGCGCTTGTCAGGGCCGGGCAGCCCTCGGCAATTAATTCTCGTCAATGCAGCGTCTCCGTGATCGCACCCGAGTGCGGTCGGGCGACCGCCGCGCTCCGGCGATGGACCTGACGAATGCGAAGGTGAGGCGAAATGAGACGACCAGTCGCATTGCGACTTCAGGCAGCACTGGCCACGGCGGCCGTCGGGGTCGCCATCGGCGTGACTCTGCCGACGCCCCAGGCGTCGGCGGCGGTCGGCAGCGCCACCGGCTATGCCACTCAGAACGGCGGAACCACCGGCGGCGCGGGCGGCCAGACCGTACGGGCCACCACCGGCACCGCGATCCACGCGGCGCTGTGCGGTCGCGCCAGCAGCAGCACCCCGATCACCATCGAGGTCACCGGGACCATCAACCACGGCAACACCAGCAAGGTGTCGGGGTCGAGCTGCAACACGGCGGACGGTGTGATCGAGCTCAAGCAGATCAGCAACGTCACCATCATCGGTGTCGGCAGCGGCGCGCTGTTCGATCAGCTCGGCATCCACATCCGCGACTCCAGCAACATCATCATCCAGAACGTGACAGTCCGGAACGTCAAGAAGTCCGGCTCGCCCATCTCCAACGGTGGGGACGCCATCGGCATGGAGAGCACGGTCCGCAACGTCTGGGTCGACCACGTCACCCTGGAGGCCTCGGGCGGGGAGTCCCAGGGGTACGACGGTCTCTTCGACATGAAGGACAACACCCAGTACGTCACCCTGTCCTACAGCATCCTGCGCAACTCCGGGCGCGGCGGCCTCGTCGGGTCCAGCGAGACTGACCTCTCCAACAGCTTCATCACCTACCACCACAACCTGTACGAGAACATCGACTCCCGGACGCCGCTGCTGCGCGGCGGCACGGCCCACATCTACAACAACCACTACGTGAGCCTGCGCGAGTCGGGCATCAACTCCCGGGCCGGTGCGAAGGCGAAGGTGGAGAACAACTACTTCCGGAACTCCAAGGACGTGCTGGGCACCTTCTACACCGACCAGCGCGGCTACTGGCAGGTGAGCGGCAACATCTTCGACAACGTCACCTGGTCCGGCGCCGGCAGCGACAACTATCCCGCCGGCCCCAACCCGACGTCCAACACCACGGTCACCATCCCGTATCCGTACAGCCTCGACGGGGCGAGTTGCGTGCCGGAGATCGTCCGGCAGACGGTGGGCGCCAACACGGGCCTGCGGGTGTCGAACGGCAGTTGCTCTCCGCAGAGCCCGCCGCCGACCACGACTCCGCCGACGAGCGCCCCGCCAACCACGCCGCCGCCGGGTGGCGGGACCAACCTCAGCCTCGGCGCGGGTGCCGACGGATCCAGCAAGGCCAGCGGGACCAGCTACGGCAACGTGCGGGACGGCAACATCGGCACCTACTGGTCACCGGCCGGAGCGACGGGCACCATCTCGATCAAGTGGGGTTCCGCGACCCGGGTGTCCCGAGTGGTCATCCGTGAGCCGTCGGGGACCCAGGGCTCCATCGGGGCCTGGCAGCTCGTCAACAACGACAACGGGGCTGTCCTGGCCTCCGGCAGCGGGGCGGGTTCCATCACCTTCTCCTCGACCGCCCTAACCAAGATCAACTTCAGGATCAACAGCTCCAGCGGTACGCCGCGGGTCGGCGAGTTCGAGACGTACGCCAGCTAGCGCCTGTGGGCGGGAGCGGCGGAACCTGTCGCTCCCGCCCGTGCGCGAGCACCCCTCAGCCGAACACCTCGGCGCGCTGCTCGTTGATGATCAGCGACCGAGTCCGGAACTCCGGATCGGTGCTGGCCTGCTCGCCCCCAGCGCCAGGCGGGCCAGGAGCGCGTCCAGGGGCAGGCCGGCCGCGCTGGTCACCACCAGGTCCGCGGCCGTGAATCGGGCGTGGTCCGCGTGGCGGTTCGGCACGGCAACGCACCGGAGCCCAGCGGCCTGTGCCGCCGCCACGCCGTGCGCGGTGTCCTCGAACGCGACCGCCTGGTCCGCGGGCAGCCCGAGCCGATCCAGCGCCAGCAGGTAGACCGCCGGATCCGGTTTGTGGGCGGGCACCTCCTCGCCGGTCGCCAGCACCTCGAACCGCGCGCGCAGCCCCGCCTGGTCCAGTAGCGCGCCAACGTGCGTGATCGGGGAACTGCTCGCCACGGCGAGCCGCAGCCCCAACTCCGCGGCCCGGTCCAACCACCCCAGGATGCCGGGCGCGGGCGTCAGCGCCGCATTCAGCTCTGCCCGGTACGCCATCCGCAGCGCGTGGCTGGACGTGCGGTCGTACGCCGGCCCGATCGCCGCTTCGAGCGCCACATACCGGGCCTCGTTCGCGTCGCCACCGTGGTCGGCGAAGAAGCCCGTCGGATCGAGCCGCAGGCCGTGCCGCCGCCACTCCCAACGCCAGCTCTCCAGCAGCGTGGTCTCCGTGTCCATCAGCAGACCGTCGAAGTCGAAGACCAGCGCTTTGATCGTCACGGTGGCCAGTATCCCGGTGCTGGTGTCCGCGTACGTCCTGCGGCCGAAGATTGTCGCGCTCGGGCTTCGGTCCTCGTGCGTGGGCCGTCGGGCCGAAGGTCACCGCTGGTTGTGGATGAGAGCCAGGAGGGCGCCGTGCGTCCGCTCGTCGGCGGCGACGACAAGACCTTTCCCGCCGGGGTGAACCGGCCCGCCGTCGATCCCGGTGACCACACAACCGGCAGCCTGGCCGAGGGCGATTCCGGCCGCGAAGTGGACGCTGTCGCAGAGGTACTCGCCATCGGTGACGTAGCCGGCGCGCCGACCGGCGGCCACCCAGGCCACGGCCAGTGTGGTGGAGACGACGCGTGGGCGGAACTGTTCGATGAACCCCTCGTCCGCGAGCATCCGGGCGGCCAGGAAGACGTGCCGGTGGGGAAACGGCGGGTCGAGATTGACGTCGACAAGTCGTGACTCGGCCGACGGGGTGAGCGGCTCGTCGACGCCACCACGCCTGGCGTACGCGGCGGTGCCGTCGGTCCAGAACACCTCGTCGGTGAACGGGTCGGCCGAGGCGGCCACGGAGACGCGTGTCCCGGCCCGGAGAGCGACGTTGACCGAGGTCAGCATGGTCCGTACGGCATAGTTCAGCGTTCCGCACAACGGGTCGACCAGCCACGTACGTCCGTTCCCGCCGGTGCCGGTGCGCCCGCTCTCCTCCGCCAGCACGGCGTCTTGCGGGCGTCCCGCGCGCAGGACGTCGAGGATCGCCTTCTCGGCCTCGACGTCCGCCGTGGTGGCGAAGTCGTCCCCGGTCTTGCTGAAGCGTGCCAGCGATGTGCCGTACTGCTCGCGGACGACAGCGGCTCCGGCTTCCGCCGCCGCGATGGCCAGTGCGTGGTCGGTGATTGACATGTCGGACATGATGCCGCCCGCCCCCACGACGGGCGGGCGGGCGGCATCGCAGGCACCTCAGCAGCCGCACTCCGGCGGCACGATGTAGAAGAAGACACTGCCCGTGGTCGTCCGGTACGTGGCGGTGCCGGACCAGGAGAACTCGTACTGGAACTGCGGGTAGGTGCTGGCGTCCATGGTCGGCGGCGAGTCGCGGTAGGAGAAGGTGCCGTTGGCGGCGGTGGTCACGCTCGGGAGGGTGACCGAGGAGCCGTCCGGGCCGATCCGCTGCACGGTCAGCTTCAACCGCCCGCTGATCGACTCGCCGTGGAGATCCGTGACCGTGCCCTCGATGACCGCCTGCTGCCCGTTGAGCAGGGTGCGGTCGGGAGAGGTGGCCTCGATGAACGACGGCTGTTTCTGCACGGTGACGGAGATGGCGCCGGTGGTCCTGCGCTGGGTGGAGTTGCCGTCCCAGGCCACGGTGTAGGTCACCGGCCCCGTCCTGCCCACGGTGTCGTCGAAACCGAACCCGCACGAGGCGTCGGTGGTGACGTCCGGCAGTCGCTTCGCCGCACCGCCGTTGATCCGCCGGCTCACGTGCACCACGGTCGGGCCCTGGCACACGCCGACGTCGTAGGTCACGGCACCGGTGACCCGCAACGGCACCCCGATGTACGCGGGCTCCGCCACCTGCCCGGCGATGTGCGAGTCCGCGGATGTCACCGCGACCTCGTGGCTGGCGGACGGCGACGCGTACACGGAGTCGCCGTGCCAGGTGACGGTGTAGACGTGCCGGCCGCCCTGGCTGGGTGTGTCGAGGATGGTGAAGGCGCCACGGCTGTCGGTGGTGACGTTCGGCAGTTGTTCGACGGCGCCGTCGAGGCGGTTGTTCCAGATCGTCCGGGTCACCGCCAGGGTCTGTGGCTGCTCCGGAGCCCTGCCGTCGAGGCCCAGGACGCCGGAGAGCGAGAGCCGGCTGCCGTCCCTGCCGTTGCTCGGTCCGCCGAGGGTGAGCGTCGCGGTGCGGCCGTCGACCGGGACGGTTACCGAGGCGGTGCTGCGTTGATAGTCCGCGGTCGGATTCCAGTAGACGTCGTAGCGGATCTGACCACTCAGCGGGGGGACGTCGGTGAGGGTGAAGGTGCCGTCGGCCGCGGTGGTGACCGAGAGGGTGGCCCAGGTGCCGTCCGGAATCGTGCGGGTGACCTGCAGCTCCTGCACCCCCGGAGCGGCGCCGTCGGCAAGGGTGAGCCGGCCGGTGATGCGCAGCGGGTCGAGCGCGGTCCCGGACGTGGGCGCGGTCAGGGAGATGGCGGACGCCGGAAGCGTCGCGTCAGCCACTCGCCAGAGCCAGAAACTCTCGGCCCCCTCCATGACCGCGAAGGCGTCGTTGCCGAGGAAGCTCACGGCACCACCCACCAGGTAACCCCTCTCGGGGCGGGCGGTGTTGACCACCGTGCCGTTGGCGGTGTCGTGGATGACCAGCGCTGGGCCGTCAGGGGAGCGGTGGCCGGCAGCGAGGTGTCGGCCGTCCGAGCTGAACGCCGCCGCCGTCGCCCAGGCCGAGGAGGAGTCGCCGTAGCGGCGCACCTCGGCGAGGGTGGTGGTGTCGTACGCGAAGTGCAGGAAATCCGCTCCCCAGGCGACGACCAGCAGCGAGCCGTCCGGGGTCAGCGCCAGGTCGTTGAGAGTGGGCACCTCGATCGTGCCGCGCTCGGTCGCCTGCTGGCCGTCGACGGAGTAGACGTGAACCACCGACGGATGCAGATCAGTCTCACCGAGGGCCAGCACACCACCGGCCACGGCGACCGCCGGCGCACCGAACGTGTTGTCGATGATGCCGACCAGGGTGGGGGTGGGCGCGGCGACGTCCAGGGTCAGCACTCCGCCCTCGTGGACACCCTCGCAGCCGTAGCCGACCCAGAGCCGACTGCCGGAGAGCGCGAGGTGCCGGGGGCAGCGCCGCCCAATGTCGATCTTGCGGGTGACCTTCGCGGTGCTCGGGTCGATCTCCGCCACCTCGCCGCTGTCGTACAGCGCCACGTAGAGGCGGTCTCCGCCGGGCGTGCTGGCGAGGCCGTTCGCGCCGGCAAGCCCCGTCACCGTGTCGGTGATGGCGCCTGTCGCGTCGGCGACGATCACCCGGTCCTCCGCGGAGACGAAGACCCGGCCGCCGCCGGCAGCGGTGTCGGCGACGTCGGTGACATCTGGCAGGAGCGTCATGCTGTCAGCGGAAGCGCTGGGTGGGGCCGCGGCGACGGCCGGCCCGGTGACGCCGACCGCGGCGGCGGCGACCAGGGTCGCCACGGCGGTCACGCCCGCGATCCGGCGCGGTAGTGCGGCGCGCGCCCGTGCGGATGATTGTCGGTGCAGCATCGATGTCCCCCGTCTGGGGCGTCAGGTCGGCACCCCGCAGGGGATCATGGCTGGCCCCTCCGACGGGAATCCACCCGCCTTCGCCAGGCGGCCGGACATCTTCACATGTCGATAACTGCGACATTGTGCGTGCCGCACCTCGCGGCGATGGGCGGGTGACGGTCAGGAGACCGCCGCCCGCACCAGCTCGACGACCCTCTTCTCCACGGCGGGGCTCCACTTCTGCAGCGCGTACGCCACCGGCCACAGGTCGCCGTCGTCGAGGTTTGCCGCGTCCTGGAAGCCCAGGGTCGAGTAGCGGTAGTTGAACTTGCCGGAGTCCTGGAAGAAGACAACGATCTTGCCGTCGGCGTTCGCGTACGCGGGCATCCCGTACCAGGTCTTCGGGGACAACTCGGGGGCGGCGGCGGTCACCGCCACATGGACGCGCTCGGCGAGCGCACGGTCGTCCGGCTCCATCTGCGCGATCCGGTCGAGGAGCGCCTGAAGCCCGTCGGCCTTCTTCGCGCCCTTCTTGCCCTCGGCGCGCAACTCGGCGGCGCGCTCCTGCATCGCGGCCCGCTCCTCGGCGCTGAAACCGTCGGGCGTGGTCGTGGTGGTCTTCGCGGACATGCGCGGGCTCCCTCTCGATCAGGTGCGGCACCATGCCGCGACCTGGGAAAAGGTTAGGCCGGACGACACCGGCCGGGCTTCTCGATTCCTGATCGGTTAGGCCGACGCTCGGGCAGCGGCGATGGTTCGTCCGCGTTCGGACTCTCCGAAGCGGTCGAGCATGGCCCGCACCTCGTCGGCGCTGACGTTGGCGCCGAACAACTCACTGCCGGGTTCGAGTCGTACGCCTTCGGCCAGGGGGCCGGCGACGACCGGATCGAAGCCCAGCGCGTCCACCAGAGTCGCGACCGTGGCGAGGTCCGTGGCGTCGTCGCCGGCGATCGCGATGGCCTTGCGGTCCGGCGTTCCCCTCGGCCGCGACCCGTCCTCCAGATCGTGGTAGCCCATGTGGTTGAACGCCTTGACGACGCGGGAGCCGGGCAGGAACGCCTGGACGATCTCGCTCGACGAGGTACGCGCGTCGGTGAGGTCGTCGCGGATGCCGTCGATCTCCCACCAGTAGTTCATCGCGTCGACGACGAGCTTGCCGCGCAGCGCCTCGGCGGGAACGCTGCGGTACTTACCCAGTGGCAGGGCGAGGATCACGATGTCGGCGGCGGCCACCGCGTCGACGGCCGTGGTGGCCGCCGCCCCCGGAGCGAGCACCTCGACGGTGAGGGCGATCTTCGCCGGGTCTCCGGAGCCGGCGACCAGCACCCGGTAGCCGGCGGCGACGGCGAGCCGAGCGAGCACCGTGCCCACCTTGCCGGCCCCGAGCACACCAAGGGTCTGGGGTCGGTCGTTGTCGAACATGTCGTCCTCTCGGTTCTGACGTGCTGATCAGGCCAGCAGTTCGCGGACCATGGGGATCACCCTGGAGCCGTACAGTTCCACGGCCCGCATCCGGGCACTCGCCGGTTGCGCGCCGGCCGAGTAGATGAGGTCGAACCGGCCGACTCCGAGGCTGCGGATCGCGCGGGCCATCCGGCGGGCCACCGTCTCCGGCGAGCCGATGTAGAGCGAGCCGTTCTCCACCTCGGAGTCGAACTCCTGGCGGCGGATCGGTGGCCAGCCGCGCAGCGCGCCGATCCGGTCGCGCATGACGCGGTAGTGCGGCCAGTAGATCTCCTTGGCCTCCTCGTCGGTGTCGGCGATGAAGCCCGGCGAGTGCATGCCGACCGGGTGCGCCGTCGTACCGAGTTGGTCGGCCGCCCTGCGGTAGAGGTCCAGGTACGGCGCGAAGCGCTCGGGAGCGCCGCCGATGATGGCGAGCATGAGTGGCAGCCCGTACTGGGCGGTGCGGACGACCGACTGTGGTGAGCCACCGACGCCGACCCAGGTGTCCAGGTGACCCGACTCCGTCTTCGGAAAGACGTCGGCGTTCTCCAGCGGGGCACGCAGGGTGCCACTCCAGGTGACCGGCTTCTCGTCGAGCAGCTTCACGAACAGCTCGATCTTCTCCTCGAACAGCGTGTCGTAGTCGCGCAGGTCGTAGCCGAAGAGGGGGAACGACTCGGTGAACGAGCCGCGCCCGAGGATGACCTCGGCCCGCCCGTGCGACAGCGCGTCCACAGTGGCGAAACGCTGGAACACCCGGACCGGGTCGTCCGAACTCAGCACGGTCACCCCGGAGGCCAGCCGGATCCGTGAGGTACGGGTGGCGATGCCCGCCAGCACCGTCTCCGGGGTCGACACCGAGTATTCCGGCCGGTGGTGCTCGCCCAACGCGATGACGTCGACGCCGAGTTGGTCGGCGAGCACCGCCTCGTCGACGACCTGGCGGATCGCCGCCGCGTGGGAGACGAGCTTGCCGTTGTCGTCCTCCGGTACGTCGCCGAACGTGTCGAGGCCGAACAAGAGATCAGACATGGGTGGGCTCCTTCGCCAGCAGCTCCCGGACCCGCGGCGCGACCTCACTGCCCAGCAGTTGGATGGTGCGCGCGCGTGCCTCGCGGGGCAGGTGCATGATGTCGTACTTCAGGTCGAAGCGGTTGAGCCGCAGGTCGCGGGCGACCGTGGCGATCTTCTGCGCCACCGTCTCGGGTGATCCGACGAAGAGCGCCCCGTGGTCGATTTCGGCCTCGTAGCGTGCGCGGTCCGGTTTGTAGAAGCCGCGTTCCGCGGCGAGCGCCGCCGCGACCGGCTGCCAGTACCGCCACCACGTCTCCACCGCCTCCTCGTCGGTGTCTGCGACAAGGCCGAGTGAGTGCTGCCCGATTGGCTGCGGGGTATGCCCGAACTGGTCGAGCGCTTTGGTGTAGAGGTCGACGTGGCCGGCGAACCGCTGGGGTCGCCCACCGATGATCGCCAGCATGAGCGGGAGACCGTGCCGGGCGGCGCGGACCACCGAGTTCGGGCTGCCCCCGACGCCGATCCACGTCGGGATCCCGCCGGGTCGCATCCGTGGGTGCAGGCGCTTCTCGGTCAGCGGGCTTCGTACGGTTCCCGACCAGGTGACCGTTTCGTCGCGTCGCAGCCGCAGGAAGAGGTCGAGCTTCTCCTCGAACAACCGCTCGTAGTCGGCCAGGTCGTAGCCGAACAGCGGAAACGACTCGGTCGCCGACGCGCGTCCGAGGACGAGCTGGGCGCGGCCGTTGGACACGGCGTCGAGGGTGGCGAACTCGTGGTAGAGGCGTACCGGGTCGTTCGTGCTGAGCACGGTGACCGAGGTGCCGAGGCGGATCCGCTCGGTCGCCGTCGCGGCCGCCGCGAGCAACACGGGTGTCGCCGAGTCGTTGTGGCCCTCCCGGTAGTGCTCACCGAGGCTGAACACGTCGAGTCCGACCGACTCGGCGAGTCGTGCCTCGTCCACGAGGAGTCGGACGGTCTCGGCGTCGCTCAGGACCCGGTCACCGTCGGTGGCCACCTCCCCGAACGAGTTGAGCCCCAGTTCGAAACCTGTAGCTGTCATCGTGACCTCCTCGGCTCCCGTCGGCGACCCGCGGGAAGCGGACCTACCGGTTGACGTGTCAATGATGCTAACTTGGCGATTGACACGTCAATTCCCGGGAGAGGTGAGATGACGGAGACCACACCCGCCCGGCGGGGAGGGCGCCAGCTGCCGGCGGCCGAGGAGTTGCGGATCTGGCGGGACTTCATCGAGACGACGGCGGCGCTCAGCTCCCGGCTCGAGTCCCGCCTCCAGGGTGACTCCTCCCTCTCGACCGGGGACTACGCCGTGCTGCTCGCTCTCAGCGAGGCGCCGGACCGGGCGATGCGTTCGTCCGCGCTCGCCGCGCACATCGGCTGGGAGCGGAGCCGGCTCTCCCACCACCTGGGCCGGATGGAGCGGCGCGGCCTCATCCGCCGTCAGGAGTGCGCGACGGTCCCCCGGGGAGCGGAGGTGCAGCTCACCGCCGCCGGTGCCGAGGCGTTCGGCAACGCGACATTTCCCCACCTGCGCGCCATTCGCGAGCTCTTCGTCGACGCCCTCACACCGGAGCAGATCCTCGCGGCCGGCGAGATCGCGGCCGCGCTGCGAGCGCGCCTCGACGCGCCGGGCGAGGACTGATCACCGGGGACGCTCCGGTCGTCTGGCGAGGCGCCGAGCACCGTGGAGTCGGTGCTCGTGTCGTCATGACTGCGGGTGATCAGTCAATTGCGAAGGGCTAAGTCCGGGTGGTCCAATCCTCCAGGAACCCGCCAATCCGCCTGCACAGGCTGAGACGGCGACGGCTGCGCCGCCCGGGAGGTACGACCATGATCGAGACCGCCGCCGCAGAGGCCCACCGCACCCCACCATCCCGCTCCGGCCCCGGAAGCGCCGAGTCGGTGTTGCCGGAGCTGCGGGAGATGTGGTGGGAGACGGGGGTGCGGGCGCGCGCCGAGGCCGGTGTCTTCGCCGTCTTCGCGGAGCTGCCCAGGCTCGTGCGGACAGCCCTGGGCATCAGTTGGCGCGCGGACCGACTCCGTACCGGCGTGGTGGCCGCGGCGACGGTCGGCGCGGGGGTGATGGCGGCCTTCGGGTTGCTGGCCACCCAGCGGGTGCTCGTGGAGTTGTTCGCCGGCGGCCCGACCGCGGACAAGGTGCGGGCCGCGATGCCGGCCCTGGCCGTGCTGGCGGTGGCGACCGCGCTGCGCGCCGGGATGGGCATCGCCACCGGGTACGCGCAGAACGGGTTGACGCCGCGGGTGAACCGCGAGGTGGAGCGGGGTCTGTTCGAGGTGTCCACAGCGGTACGCCTGGAGGCGTTCGACGCCGACGCGTTCGCCGACGACATGGAACGCGCCTCGCGGGGCACCGAGTCGACGATCGGGCTGGTGCAGGCGTCGATGAACCTGCTGGCCGGGCTGGCCGGGCTGCTCGCCGTGGTGGCCGCCGTCGTCATCATCCACCCGCTGCTGCTGTTGGCGCTGCTGGTGGCCACGGTGCCGAACGCCTGGGCGTCGTTGCGGGCCGGGCACCTGCGCTACCAGACGTACACCGCCGGATCGGTGCGCAGACGTCGACTGTGGCTGCTGCACAAGCTGATGGCCGAACGGGCCTCGGCCCCGGAGTTGCGCTCGTACGGGTTGCGCGGTTTCCTCCTCGACCAGTATGACCGGGTGATGCGGGTGGAGACCGACATCCAACTCGCCCTGGCCCGTCGGGTCACCACGACCACAACGGTCGGGGCGATCATCGGCGGTCTCGCCACCGGCACCGTCTACGTCCTGCTCGGCCTGCTGCTCCTGGACGGGCAGATCCCGCTCGCCGCCGCGGCGACCTGTGTCATCGCGGTGCAGTCCGCGCAGCGGTCCCTGGCCATCGCCACCTTCCAGGTCGACCACGTCTACACCGAGGGTCAGCACTTCGGCGACTACACAGGCTTCATGACCCGTGCCGACGCCTACCTTCCGGCCGCCACCCGGCCGTCGGCCGCCGCCAGTCCGCAACGGCTGCGGGAGTTGACGATCAGCGAGGTCAGCCTGCGCTATCCGGACCGGGACACCCCGGCCGTCGACGGCGTCACGTTGCGGATCGCCGCCGGCCAGACCGTCGCGTTCGTCGGGGAGAACGGCTCGGGCAAGACGACCCTCGCCGCGATGATCGCCGGCCTCCGGGCGCCCTCCGAGGGCAGCATCGAGTGGAACGGTCGACCGCTCGCGGACTGGAACGTCGCGGGGCTGCGGGCCCGGATCGCAGTGGTGACGCAGGAATACCACAAGTGGCCGTTCACCGCGGCGACGAACATCGCCATCGGCGACGTCGACACCGAGGCCCGGCAGGACCTCATCGAGGCCGCCGCCGCCCGCGCGGTCGCCCACGACATGATCAACGAGCTTCCACACGGGTACGAGACGCTGCTCGACCGCACCTTCGCCAGAGGTCAGGACCTCTCCGGCGGGCAGTGGCAGCGGATCACCGCGGCCCGCGGGTTCCTCCGTGACGCCGAACTGCTGATCATGGACGAGCCGTCCTCCGCCCTCGATCCCCGGGCCGAGGACGCCCTGTTCCAGGCCATCCGTGATCGCCGAGGCCGCGCCACCACGATCCTCATCACGCACCGGCTCGCGAACGTCCGCCACGCCGACCGGATCTTCGTCCTGCACCACGGCCGGCTGGTGGAGGCGGGCACCCACGACGAGCTCGTGGCCAGCGGCGGTCGCTACGCCGAGCTGTTCGCTCTCCAGGCCGCCGGCTACGACGCCAACCTGGCCGAGCGGCCGCGGCTTCCGCACCAGGACCCCTCGTCCTCGCACTGAGGAGCGACGCCAGGACGGAGGGGTACGTCCACCGGTGAGGTCCGGCGCTCCGGGCGTTCATCCGCCTGCCTGCCGGAGGCTAGGCTGCGCGTATGTCAGGGGCGCGATGGCGTGGCCGGGCGGCGGATGTCGCCCTGGTGGTCGCCGTCGGTCTGGTCGCCTGCGCCGGCCTGGTGGTGCAGTCGCGGGGCATCGACACCACCGCCGAGTGGACGACACTGCTGGTGGTGCTCGCCTCCTCCGCCGCGCTGAGCGTCCGCCGCCGCCACCCGGTGCCGGTGGGTGTGGTGGCGCTGGCCGCCGTCGTCGCGTACGGGGTGTTGCTGCACAAGGCCGGCCCGATCATGCTGGTCTTCGTCGTGGCGCTCTACACGGTTGTCGACGAGGGACACCTCTGGATCGCCACAGGTCTCGGTCTCGCCTCGGTGATCGCCTTCGCCGCCGCGGACGACGACAACCGGTCCCCGGACACCATGAACGGGGCGACGCTGCTGCACGCCGGTTGGCTCGTCGCGGTCATCGTCGGCGTGACCCGCAACCGCCGGGCCTACCTCGCCGAAGCGCAGGCCCGCGCGGTCGTCGCCGAGCAGCGGATGGAGGAGGAGGCCCGGCGGCGGGCCACCGAGGAACGGTTGCGCATCGCCCGTGAGGTGCACGATGTCCTCGGTCACCACCTCTCGCTGATCAATGTGCAGGCCAGCGCCGCGTTGCACCGGCCGGACCCGGACCGCTCCGAGCAGGCGCTCACCGCGATCAAACAGACGAGCAAGGAGACGTTGCGGGAGCTGCGGGCGACGCTCGGCGTGCTGCGGCGGGAGGGCGGTGCTCCGACCGCGCCCGGCCCCGGCCTCGATCGCCTGGGCGATCTGATCCGGACGGCCGGACGGCCCGAGTTGACGATCAGCACCGACCTTGCCGAAACCAGGTCGCTGCCCCCGGAGGTCGACCTGGCGGTGTACCGGATCGTCCAGGAGGCACTCACGAACGTGGCCCGGCACGCGGGTGCCTCCGCCGCGGTGGTCCGGGTGCGACCCGACCGCGACGACGTGGTGGTGGAGGTGGAGGACGACGGCACCGCCACCCCCGGGGCTCCGGGCAGCGGGATCATCGGCATGCGTGAGCGTGCGAGCGCGCTCGGCGGTTCACTGACCACTGGCACGCGGCCGGACGGCGGTTTCCGGGTCCGCGCCCGACTGCCGCTGCGGCCCGGCCCGGCGACTGTGGGAGAGCCCGCGTGATCCGGCTGCTGCTCGCCGACGACCAGACCCTGGTCCGCGCCGGCTTCCGTTCCATTCTGGACGGCGAGGATGGCATCGAGGTGGTCGGCGAGGCCGCCGACGGCGCCGAGGCGGTGCGGCTCGCCGCGCACCTGCGGCCGGAGGTCGTCCTCATGGACATCCGGATGCCCGTCCTGGACGGCCTCGCCGCCACCCGGCAGATCGTCGCGACCTGCGCGGCCCGGGTGATCATCCTGACCACGTTCGACCTGGACGACTACGTCTACGGCGCGCTCCGGGCCGGCGCCAGCGGCTTCCTGGTCAAGGACACCGAGCCGGCCGAGCTGATCCACGGGGTGCGGGTGGTCGCCCGTGGCGACGCGCTCATCGCGCCGTCGATCACCCGTCGGTTGATCGCCGAGTTCAGCGCCCGGGCCACCCATCCGGACCCCGGGCCGCGACTGAGCGTGCTCACCACCCGGGAGCGCGAAGTGCTCGCGCTTGTCGCCGCGGGCCTGTCGAACGACGAGATCGCCGCGCGGTTGGTGCTGAGCCCCGCCACCGCCAAGACGCATGTCAGCCGGATCATGACCAAGGCGCAGGTCCGGGACCGTGCCCAGTTGGTGATCCTCGCCTACGAGTCCGGTCTGGCCGTTCCCGGCTGGCTCACCCGCCCCTGACCAAGGTCTCAGGCGGTCAGGCGGGCACTGCGGCGGGCCCGGGCCAGGGCCAGTCCACCGAGGACCACGCCGACCAGCCCGACCGCCAGGGCCACGAAGGCCCCGCCGCGCCCGTTACCCGTACCGATGCCGCCGTCGGAGGTGGCGACCACCACCCCGCCGAGCACCATGCCGGCCAGTCCCAGGGTCAGGGCCAGGACGGCTCCGAGTGGCGCCGAGCCGGAGCCGACGCGGCTGGCGGGGCGAGCCAGCGCCAGCCCGCCGACGACGACGCCGACCAGCCCCAGCAGTACGGCCGTGGTCGCGCCGAGTCGCCCGGAGCTCATGGTGAGAGCGGTGGCGGCGACCGGTTCGACCGACGCGTGCGCTGCTGCCGGTGCGGCCAGTGCGATCTCCCCGAGCGGAGCGATTGCGGCGCTGAACAAGTGGTGGATGGACATCGCATTTCCCTTCGATCGCCTGAGGTGTGCAGCCGCAGCGTATGGAGCGGAGGGCCCTGGAGTCGTCGGGTCGGAGTTGTCGATGCCTCTACATCCCGGGCGGTACGGGTCGGTGCCGCCGTACCGCCGCAGTTGTGCCTGTCGCCCGACCGGAGCGCAGCCGGGTCGGGCGTAACGGTGGCCGGAGGCCCGGCTAAAACACTCTGACCAGGGGTTTTGTCGGATCCGGACAGTAGCTTTCTCGATGTTCGAGTGGTACCACTTGAGCATCGACCAACCGGCGGGGGCGGTGGTCCTGAGGAGGCTCCTTCCATGCGTAACACCTGCACCTCCCTCCGACGCCGACCCTTGCGAGCGGCCGCCCCGGGGGTCACGCCCACGCGCGCTGTTGATGCCGCCCCATCGCGCCCGACGAGACCACGATGACGAGCCCGGAGAGCACCGACGAGAAGGCGGCCGCCTACAGCCGTGGTGTCGACGCGGGCCGGATCGAGCAGCGTCTGGACGGGCACGACGAGCACCTGCGGCACATCAACGGCTCGATCGACTCGATGACCCAGGCATTGCAGAGTCTCACCGATGAGCTTCGCTCCAACGTGCTCCATTTCAATGCCGGTGTGGTCTCCGATCGCCGGGACACCAGGGAACGGGAGAACATCGCGGCGGTTCGGGTGCAGGAGGCGGGCTTCGTCGAGTCGAAGAGGACGGTCCGGTGGACGGCCTGGCAGCGCGGGTTCGCCGTGGTCGGCGCGATCGTCCTGGTGGTGAACTTCGGGCTCGGCCTCTACGTGGCCTTCAACCGCTGACGCGACGCGTCGTGGCCAGGAGGAACGCCTGATCGTCGCGCTCGGTGCCCCGAGCCCGCCGCACCAGGCGGCACTCCTCCCGCAGGCCGGCGGCCTCGATCTCGGCGGCGACCTGGTCCGCCGTGTAACGGTGTCGCTCCAGGTGGATCTCGTGGCCGAAGCGGCGGCGGTAGGGCTCGGACAGGTCGCGCGTTCCCTCGCCGGCCTGGAAGCCGACGAGCAGGTGGCCCGTGGGTCGAAGGACCCGGGCCACCTCGGCGAAGACGCGTGCCTGCCCGGCGGGGGGTGTGTGGATGGTGGAGTACCAGAGCAGGACGCCGGCGAACCTGCCGTCCGGGTAGGGGAGGGCGGTCAGCGAGCCCACGGTGAACATCAGGTCGGGGTGGTCTCGTCGTGCTCTGACGACCATGCCCGGCGACAGGTCGACGCCGTGCACGAGACACCCACGGTCGGTGAGGTACCTGCTCATCCGGCCTGCGCCGCATCCGGCGTCGAGGACCCGGGTGTCGCCGCCCGCCGTCACCGCCTCGGCGAACGCGTCGACAACGGCGAGGTCGAGTGCGGCCTCGGCGCGGGTGTCCGGCAGGAGGGTGGCGTAGTCCTCGGCGACGGTGTCGTAGGCACGTCGCACACTTCGTAGGTTGTGGGGATCGGCGGGCGAGGGGGTCACGGGCCGCATCATCGCACCGGGGGATCACCCGTCGATCCGGCGGCGGGTCTTCGGCGCGTGCATCGCCACGAGCGACGGTGTCGCGCCGAAGACCCGGGTGCCGAGCCCCGCGCCGGAGCCGGCCGTGGGGGTACTACCGCTGCCAGGTGTCGATGGTCCGCACGCCGTCGCGGACGACCCGGTCCAGGATGGCGGGATTGCCGCTGGAACCCTCCCACCCCTGGTCGTCGAACACCGTCACCACCGTGTCGACGCGGGCCACCGCGATCTGGCTGGTCCCGTCGCCGCCGGTGTGTTCACCGTTCAGGTTCGTGTAGGGCCACGTCCGGGTCAGCAACAGCGCCTCGTCGCCGACGCCGGGCAGGGCCTGGCTCTTGACGGTGGCCCGGTTGCCGGAGTGCTGGTAGGTGGGACACGCCTGCAGGTCGGTGCGCAGACGCGTCATGTACTCGGCGGCCCCGGTGCCCCCGAAGGTGAAGATGGTCTGGTGGATCATCCCCTGGGGCGTGTTGGAGGGATTGTCGTCGGCCTTCTTGTAGGTGACGGTCATCGCCGCGGAGGCGGTGACCTGGCGGCCTCCGGTGCCGAACTCGTTGCCGCAGAGCTTCGGCAGGGCCTCCTCGACCGGCACCGTCCGGCGCGGAGACTTCCGCAGCTCGGTCGGCAGCTCGACGAACGCTGACGTCGGGATGGTCGTCGGGCCGCTCGCGCTCGGCGAGGGCTGGCCCGTCGGGTCCACTCCTGCCGCCGCGGAGGTCGGTGCCGCGCTCGACGTGGTCGAGCCGGGCGGGTCCGCGGTGGTGGTGCAGGCGGCGGCGAATGTGATGGTGCCCAGCAACGGGACAAGCGCAAGCACGCGTCGCGTACGGGCGGGCGGTAGCGGTGTGTGTCGGCTCATGATCACCTTTCGTCGATGTCGGGGCAGTTCCCGGTGGCGTCCCGTCCCAAACGACACATCACGACCACCGGACGTTCACCCGGGCGGTGGTAATCGGGATGCCGACACATCCACCGGCCGGCTAGGGTGCCCGCATGACAAGCGTGATCGCCACCTGCACCGGAGCGTCGTGTGACGTCCAGGTCGGTGCACGGCGACGCCGGCGATCCGTCGCCCGCCCGCGCTGACCTGTTTCCCTGCGACCGGCGGATCGAGCCGCCGGTTGTGCGCTGTCGTCCTCGGTCCGCCCGCATCTCCTGTCGTCCGAGGCCCGCCTGACCGTGCGGGTCCGAGTGAGATCGGCGTACTCATGGATCTTGAAAGGTTGTTGTCCGACCGGCTGGCACCGGCGTTCGCCGCGGTGGCCGGCGGACCTGTCGACCCGCTCGTGCGGCGCTCTCCGCGCGCGGATTTCCAGTCCGACGCGGCGCTGGCGCTGGCCCGGCGGCTCGGCCGCCCGCCGCGCGACATCGCCGCCGCGGTGCTGGCACACGCGGTGCTCGACGACGTCGGCGTGTCGGCGGAGGTCTCCGGGCCGGGGTTCATCAACCTCACGGTCGCCGACCCGGCACTCGCCGACCTGGTCTCCGGGCTGGCCGGCGACGCCCGGCTCGGCGTGCCGGTGACGGCGGCCCCGCAGACCGTGGTGGTCGACTATTCGGCGCCGAACGTGGCGAAGGAGATGCACGTCGGACATCTGCGCTCCACGGTCATCGGCGACGCGGCGGTACGGCTGCTGGACTGGCTGGGGCACCGGGTGGTGCGGGTCAACCACCTGGGTGACTGGGGGACACCGTTCGGCATGCTGATCGAGCACCTGGCCGACCTCGGCGAGGTCGGGGCGGCGCACGAGTTGTCGATGGGTGACCTGGACGGCTTCTACCGGGCGGCGCGGGTGAAGTTCGACGCCGACGAGACGTTCCGGGAACGCGCGCGGCTGCGGGTGGTCGCGCTGCAGGGCGGCGACGAGCGGACGCTGCGGTGGTGGCGGCTGCTGGTGGCGCAGTCCGAGCGGTACTTCCTGACCGTCTACGACCTGCTCGACGTGACGTTGTCCGCGGACGACTTCCGGGGCGAGAGCGCCTACAACGATCTGCTCGCGGGGGTCGTCGACGACCTGGACCGGTTGGGCATGCTGACGTCCAGCGGTGGGGCCGACTGTGTCTTCCCGGCCGGGTTCGGCGGCCGCGACGGCGAGCCGGTGCCGCTCATCGTGCGCAAGAGCGACGGAGGGTACGGCTATCCCGCCACCGATCTGGCTGCGCTGCGGCAGCGTGTCGGTGAGCTGGGCGCCACCCGGCTGCTCTACGTCGTCGGGCTGCCGCAGCGGCAGCACTTCGCGATGGTGTTCGCGGTTGCCCGGGCGGCCGGTTGGCTGCGTCCGCCGGCCCGGGCCGAGCATCTGGGCTTCGGGTCGATCCTCGGCGCGGACGGGCGGATGCTGCGCAGCCGGGCGGGCGAGTCGGTGAAGCTGGTCGGGCTGCTGGAGGAGGCCGTCACCCGGGCCACCGACCTGGCCCGGAGGAGGAACCCGGAGCTGGACGCCGAAGCCGCCGCCGAGATCGGCCGCGCGGTGGGGATCGGCGCGGTCAAGTACGCCGACCTGTCCACCGATCGGACCAAGGACTATGTCCTGGACTGGGAGCGGATGCTCGCCCTGGACGGCAACACCGCGCCCTACCTGCAGTACGTGTACGCCCGGATCCGGTCGATGTCCAGGCGCGCCGGGGCCACCGCGCGGCCGGACGCGCCCCTCGTGCTCACGCTGCCGGCGGAGCGGGCGCTGGCGGTCGAGCTGCTCGGCTTCGCCGCGGTGGTCGGCGAGGTGGAGCGCAGCCTCGAGTTTCACCACCTCGCCGGTTACCTGCACCGGCTCGCCACCGTGTTCAACGCGTTCTACGAGCGCTGCCCGGTGCTGCGGGCACCGGACGAGCTGCGGGAGAGCCGCCTGCTGCTGGCCGAGCTGACGGCCCGGACGCTGCGGCAGGGGCTGCACCTGCTCGGCATCCGCACCCCGGAGCGGATGTGAGGGGTCAGCGGGTCTTCTTCGTCGCCCGCTTTCGGGGCGGCGTCAACAGGTCGGCGATCTGTGCGATGGCGGCGGGCACCAGGCGGTAGTAGGCCCACACCCCCCGCTTGTCGCGCTCGAGTAGGCCAGCCTCGGTGAGGATCCGCAGGTGATGACTCACGGTCGGCTGGGACAGGTTGAGCGCCCCGGTGAGGTCACTGACGGACGCCTCACCTTCGGGCGCGGACTGGATCAGGCTGAGCAGACGCAGTCGCGCTGGATCGGCGAAGGCCTTCAGCACCCCCGCGAGCCGTTCGGCATCGGCCCGCTTGATTGGATCGCCGGTGAGCGGCGAGATCGCAGGCATGGCAGTTTTCGCAGTTCCCACGCCTGCCATAGTGACACCAACGCGATCGATAAGCCGGTAAAACCGACATCAATACTCCGATGGCGTCCGGATGGCCGCGCGGGGCGACTGAACGTGGTCACGTACCGGCCGTGTGGGGCGCCGCCGCACCCCACACGGCCCTACGCCGACGGACATGCCGTCGAGGCGGCCGCGACCGGAGGTCAGCGGCGAGGTCGGGGTGTGCTGCGCTGCTGCACGTACGGCGGGCCAGCGAGGAGCAGGTCCGACTTCAGCTCCTGGTACGCCCGCTTGGGCTGGTAGTTCTCGTCGTAGATGGTGGCCAGGCCCTCCGGCGGGTCGTCGAACCAGTCCGGCACCCAGGAGTGCTTGTCACTGAAACCCCAGACCGTGTACGACAGGCAGCTCCGCACCGCGAGGCACGCCTTCATCAGCACGCTGAAGTTGGCGGCCGACGCCTGCAACCGGGGGTTGATCTCCTCCGCGTTGCCGGCCTGGACGCCCGCCGTCATCTGACTGCGGACGTCGACCTCGGTGAACGCGGTGGCGACGCCGAGCCCACTGAACTTCTTCAGCGCGGCGGTCACCTGGAGGGTGTCGAAGTTGCCGTACTGGGTGCCCAGGTGACCCTGGGAGCCGACGCCGTCGATCGGCACACCCTGGGCGCGCAGCCCCTTGGTCATCTCGTAGACGAACTGGGTCTTGTCGTCCGCCGGGTTACCGGAGCCGAACGCCTCGATGTTGTAGTCGTTGTAGAACAGCAGGGCCTTGGGGTCGGCCGCCCGCGCCCAGCGGAACGCGTCGGCGATGTAGCCGGGCCCGAGGTTCTCCGCCCAGAAACCCTTGTAGTGCAGGGTCGACGGGGTGTCCCAGGGGTCGCTGACCGCCTCGTTGACCACGTCCCACTGCCAGATCTTGCCCCGGTACCGGTTGACGACAGTGGTGATGTGCTTGCGAAGCAGCTCGCGCAGCTCCTGCTTGCTGATGGAGCCGTCGGCGACACCACTCGTCAGCCAGGCGGGCAGTTGGTTGTGCCAGACCAGCACGTGGCCGCGTACGCTCTGCCGGTTGCGCTTGGCGAAGTCGATGAGCTGGTCGGCCGCGGCCCAGTCGTAGGTGCCGCGGGTGGGCTCCAGGACCTCCCACTTCATCACGTTCTCGGCGGTGACCGAGGTGAACTCCGAGGAGGCCAGCGCGCGGTACTGCGGGTCACCGGCGTCGTCGAGCGCGTCCATGTTGACCGCGGTGCCGACGTGGAGGCCGTGGCGCAGGCCGAGGGCGCCGAGGCTCTGCGCGGTGGGGTCGTACGGCCGGCTCGCGGTGGCGGGCACCGAGTTCAGCGCCGCAACGGTGACGACGGCGACCACGCCGACGGTGGTCCACTGTCTCAGCAACATGTGCCTTCCTTTCCAGACCTTGATCGACATGTGTCGGTCAATAAGGTGCGGGTCCGGTGTTGGCGGATGGGGAGCGGGATTCGCGATCGAGCGCCCTGGCGCGGGTAGTGGGCCGGTAGTTCCGGCCGGTGACCGGAAACCTGCTCGAAACGTTAAGGCCGTCCATGTCCGGGCGTCAACGCTGAAAACTTCCGGAAATTCGTCATATGACCTGCGCGGGCTCGCCGGAGATGCTCCCGAAATTTCCGGAGACCGGCGACCTGCTGCGACCACGCTGCCGACATCGCCGGACAACATGAAGCGCCCGCCTCCGATAACGGAGGCGGGCGCTTCATGCGTCTGGCGTTGCTTACGGTCGCTCGGCGACCTGACCAACGAAGGCCCGCCAGGACTCCGGCGCGAAGATCAGCGCCGGCCCGGCCGGATCCTTCGAGTCCCGTACGCCGACGATGCCGGCAAGGTTGTCGGCGACCTCTACGCAGGCCCCTTGATTGCTGCCGCTGCGGGTGCTCTTGTGCCAACGTGCGCCGGTCAGGTCCATGACTTTGCCACTTCCGTTATCAGCTCGGTGGACTGTCGCAGGGTCAGCGCCTCGGCGAGGATGGCTTCCCACTGCTCACGCAGGGCCGCTACCTCGGCAGTCCGCTCGACCACCTGGCCCCGGAGCCGGTTGTCGAGGTAGCCCACATCAACCACATCCGCCAGGGTCGCGAGGACAAACGGCCCGTCGAGGCCAGCGTACGCGCCGACCCCGCGCGGAACGACATGGATTCTCACGTGCCGCCGGTCCTGGTTGAGCTGCGCCAAGTGGAACAGTTGCTCACGCATCACCGCCGCGCCACCGACGGGACGCCGAAGGACGGCATCGTCCAGGACGGCGACGAGGTGCGGTGGGTCGTCACTGGTAAGGATCTTTTGCCGGGCAAGCCTTCCAGCTACCCGGGTCTCGACCTCCTCGGCGCTAACCCGGCCATCGCTGGCGAACACGGCACGGGCGTACGCCTCGGTCTGCAAGAGACCCGGCACCCACGCGACCTCACACCATCGCAACGTGCGGGCCTGCTGCTCGAAAGTGATCCACTCGCGCAGCCAGAGCGGCGCGGCGTCAAGGTCGGAGAGCCGATCGAGCAGCCGGGCGAACATTCCTCCGGTCTTCAGCGCACGATCGATGGCCGTGGCGTAGTCGCCCGTCG
Organism: Micromonospora sp. NPDC049175; assembly: GCF_043197345.1. NCBI lineage: Bacteria > Bacillati > Actinomycetota > Actinomycetes > Micromonosporales > Micromonosporaceae > Micromonospora > Micromonospora sp. NPDC049175. Next base: position 151,446 of record NZ_JBICSY010000003.1, read on the forward strand.
GCGGTCGCGAACCAGTCTCAACGGCGCTGACATGCGTACCCGAATAGCTGATGAGCTTGCCAAAGTCGTCCTGACTTATCCCGCGTGAGGCACGAGCGTGCCGTAGCTCATCGAGCAGGATTTCGGCAGCCGTCATGCTCATGTCCCCGGCCCTTCCCCGCCTCTAGCTCGCGTACCCCCATGTGTCCCCACCAGGGCGAACGCTGGCCTTCGCGGTCTCTCCAACGTGGTCGAACACCTTCCGACACTAGGCGGTAACGCACAAGAGTGGAACCAGGTGGCGCGGCCGGTAGGGACCCGAACCCGGCGGACGCGTTCGCACCGGGGCCGCCCCTGCGGGCGAGCGCTCGTGGGGCGGCCCCTTCCCAACAGCAGCAGGGGGAAGTCTGTGCCCGACGAGAAGCCGAAGCCGAAACGTGAGCCGACGCCGCCCGCCAACCCCGACGCACCGATAGCGCCGTTTGACCCCTGGTCGCCTGGACCGATGATCCCGTCCGCTGGCCTACCGCCGCCGGCCGATCGCCGCGCCCGCCGCTGGTCTTCTCGCGTCGCCCGCGCCCATATCCCGATGCGCCCCGCCTGGCTGTGCCGCAACTGCGCAGCGCCCTGGGCGTGCAACCCGGCGCAGCTTCACCTCGCGACCGAGTTCTACGGCCACTCGATCGCCCTCTCGTTCTACCTGGCGTCGAACCTGCAAGACGCGATCGACGACCTGTATGCCCTCGGCGCACGTCCCGACGTACGAGCGCTGCACCTGCGCTTCCTCGGGTGGCTGTCGATCTCCCGCCGACCCCGCCGCGCCACCGAGCATTGGTAGCCCTCACCGCTATAAACGCCGGCCCTCATCGTCCTGGAAGTAGCCGGTGCTGCCTGCTCGGGCGTTGCGCTGCGAAACTCGACCTGTGCGGTCAGCGCAGGCCGGCGAAGAGGTCGTCCTCGGGGGTCGGCGCGTCGGTGTGGTCGCGGACCCGAACGAAGGTCTCCACTCCCATCAGCTCCGTGAACCGCTCCCGGCCCAGTTGCAGGAAGAAGATGTTCTCGGTCTGGCTGGCGTGGGTGGCCAGGGCGTCGAACTTCTGCGCCCCGAAGCTGCTCGTGTCGACCCACGTGCTGATCTCGTCGTCGGGCAGGCCGAGCTGCGGCATCGGCTCCGGCTCCGCCCCCGGGGCCGGCTCGTCCCACTCGACGCCAAGCTCCTGCATGATCTGACCGAACTGCTCGAACGCGGTGCGCGGCACAGTGGTCCAGTAGACCTTCGCCGGGGTGTCCGTCAGCTCCACGGCGGCCATGGTGATCCGGTGCGCCTGGATGTGGTCCGGGTGGCCGTAGAAGCCGTTCTCGTCGTACGTGACGATCACGTCGGGCTGGTACTGACGGATCAGCTCGGCGAGGCGGTCCGCCGCCTCCGCCACCGGCGTGGTCCAGAACGCGCCGGGCTGGTCGTTCGTCGGCCAGCCCATCATCCCGGAGTCGGCGTAACCGAGGGTTTCCAGGTGGCTGACCTTCAACACCGCGCAGCTTGCCTCCAACTCGGCCTGGCGCATCGCCACCACGGCGGCGGGGTCGTGCTTCGGGTCACCCGGCTTGACCCCACCCGGGCCGTCGCCGCACCGCCCGTCGGTGCAGGTCACCAGCACCGTCGTGATCCCCTCCGCGGCGTAGCGGGCAAGGACGCCACCGGTGCTCGTCGCCTCGTCGTCGGGATGGGCGTGCACCGCCATCAGGGTCAGAGGTCGCTCAGCCATGCCATCACCCTACGGTCGTTTCCGCACCCGGAGTCGCGCGGGGCGACGCTGTGTGCATCCTAGCCAGCGCGCGGCGGGCCGGGGCCGAGCACCGGCAAACCCCGATCGCCCACCCGGCGGGTTCCCTACATTGAAGCGTGGCCAGCACGTCCGAGGGGTTGGTACGCGAGGAGAGGTCCGGCATGGGGGCATCGTTCGGTGACGTGCGGCAGGTCGACGCCGGGGTCCTGACCATCGGGTACGTGGACGCCGGGCCGTCCGACGGTCCCGCGGCGATCCTCCTGCACGGCTGGCCGTACGACATCCACAGCTTCGTCGACGTCGTGCCGCTGCTCACCGACGCCGGCTACCGGGTCGTCGTGCCGTACCTGCGGGGCTACGGCACGACCCGGTTTCTCTCCGACGACACCATGCGCAACGGCGAACCGGCGGCCATGGGGCTCGACCTCATCGCCCTCATGGACGCCCTGAAGATCGACACCGCGAAGCTGGCCGGGTTCGACTGGGGCGCGCGGACGGCCGACGTCGTGGCCGCCCTGTGGCCCGAGCGCTGCCGGGGGCTGGTCTCGGTGAGCGGCTACCTGATCGACGGCCAGGCATCGGGCACGGTGCCGCTGCCCCCGAAGGCGGAACTGGCCTGGTGGTACCAGTACTACTTCGCCACCGAACGCGGCCGGGAGGGCTACGACAAGAACCGGCGTGACTTCGCCAGGTTGATCTGGCACACCGCGTCCCCGAAGTGGTCGTTCGACGATGCCACCTTCGACCGCAGCGCGGCCGCGTTCGACAACCCCGACCACGTGGACATCGTGATCCACAACTACCGGTGGCGGCTGGCCCTCGCCCCCGGCGAGTCGCAGTACGACGAGGTGGAGAAGCGGCTGGCCGCGAAACCGAAGATCACGGTGCCCAGCATCTCGCTGGAAGGAGACGCCAACGGCGCGCCGCACCTGGAACCCGCCGTCTACGGCAAGCAGTTCGCCGGGCGGTACGAGCACCGGACCATCGGCGGCGGCGTCGGGCACAACCTGCCTCAGGAGGCGCCCCGGGCGTTCGCGGACGCCGTGCTGGACGTCTGAGGCCTGTCGCTATCCCCGGCGGCCCGGTCGCTGGGGCTCCGGACGTTCCACCCGCACCGGGTCGCCGCGGACCAGGTCGTCGTGCACCCGCCACCGGGCGGTGGTGACGGCGGCGCGGGCCGCCTCGTCGCCCTGCTCGACGCGTTGGCGCAGTAGTCGCAGGGCGACCCGGCGGTTGAGGCTGAACTGCCGTTCCTCGTCCACCACGACGACGAGGCCGGACGGGCGGTGCGTCGCGCGGACCGCCGTGCTGGCCTTGTTGCGGTGCTGACCACCCGGACCGCCGGTACGGCAGCCGACGATGTCGACGTCCGCCTCGGCGAACGGCGTCGGCGCGGCGTCGGGCAGCGGCTGCTGCGCGGTGACGTACCAGTTCTTCCGGCCCGCGCTCGTCCGGTACGGGCTCGGCGCCTGCCAGCACAGCGTCCCGGTCCACGAGGCCGCGAACGCGTCCGCGTCCGCGCCGGTGATCCGGATGAGCGCCGAGCGGTGGGTTCCGGGCCGATCGCCGGGCGTCACCTGAACCTGTTCGATCGTCAGACCTCGGCGGGTGCCGGCGTCGCTCAGCCGATGCAGGAGCTGGGCCAGCGCCCAGGCGCACTCGCGTGGACCACGACCGGCGGACAGCAGCAGGAGCACGCTCACGACCGGCCCCGTCCGTCGCGGTGGCCCCGCCGCTGGCTGCGGGAGGTGGGCCCGAGGTCGGGCGTCTTGTAGGTGACCAGGGGAGTCGACCGGACCACCGGAGTGGCCAACCGGTGCGCGACGAGATCGGCGATCACCTGCTCGATGCGCTTGTACGCCGTGGGCGCCTCCTCGAAGAGCAGTTGGCGGTCGCCGCACACCACGAGCGAGCCGACGGGTGTGCGGCGGAGCTCCTCCACCGTGTGCTTGGCCCGGCCCCGCCGCAGGGCGTCGGCGCGCGACATCTTGCGGCCGGCGCCGTGCGCCACCGAATGGTTGGCCTCCGGGCCGGCGTGGGCGGCCACCAGGTAGGAGGCCGTGCCCCGGGTGCCGGCGACGAGGACGTCGCGGCCGTCGCCCGGGGCCGCGCCCTTGCGGTGCAGGTAGACCCCGTCGGAGACCTCGACCAGGTTGTGGCACTGATCGACGATCGGCGCGGTCGGCTCCGCCCCCAACGCGTACGCGACCCGGGCCGCCAGCACCCGGCGGTTGAGCGAACCCCAGCGCACGGCGTCGTCGTGCATCGCCAGATAGGCGGCGGGGTCGGGAGCGGCGCCTGCGCCGTGCACCTCGGTGTGTGCCCGCAGGATCCGCTCGCCCAGGCCACGGGAACCGCTGTGGACGATGAGCACGAGATCGCCGGCGTCGAGGCCGAGACGACCCGCGTGCTGCGCGTCGAGGACGGTGTCGACGCGCGCCAGCTCGACGAAGTGGTTGCCGCGACCGACCGTCCCGAGCCCGTCCAGGTGACCGGCTGGGACGTCACCCTCGACGACAGCCCAGGCTGGGTCGTCGGCGTCCCGCTCCGGGTCCAACGCGCGGTCGAGGTCGGGGAACCGGGTGGCGAGGCGCTCCGGCACGGCACGCTTGAGTGCGATGGGGAACACGGCGATGCCGCAGCCGATGTCGGAGCCCACCAGGAACGGGTACAGCACCCGCGACGTCATGGCCGCGCCGATGGGCGCGCCCTTGCCGGGGTGCAGGTCCGGCATCGCCGCAACGTGGATCATGCCGTCGAGGGCGGCAACCTGCTGGCACTGGTCGAGCGCGGCGGACTCGATCCAGCTCGCGGGTGAGGCGAACACCGTGACGGTGGCCGGGACGGACGGGGACAGGGACTCCCGAGGGGAGTGGTGCTGCGACAAGGAGGCTCATTTCGCACAAGACGCGGGAACGGACGACGGCACGCCCGCCGGGAGATGTCACCGGGGGCGGATGCGTGGGGGAGTTCCGTCAGTACGTCATGGACGTCACTCTCGTGCAGTCCGCGGAGTACGGCAAACGATTTTCCGCCCCGACGGACGCCGCCGCAGCGGCCCGCCGCGCGGGCACTGACGGTAGCGCGACAGCTGTCGGATGAGTGATCGCCCCTGGCCAGCAGTTGGTTCACTATGCGTTCATGCTGACTGGGCGTGACGGCCTGCTGGTGGAGGCCCGTACCGCGCTGGTCCGGGCCGCCGGTGCGGTGGTGGTCGGCCCGGCCGGTGTCGGGCGCACCGCCCTCGCCCGGACCGCCGTCGCCGACCTGCCGCCCCGACTGTTCCGCGAGGTCTGGATCACCGCGACCGAAGCGAGCAAGGAGGTGCCGTTCGGCGCGCTCGGCCAACTCCTCAGCGGCGGTCACCTTCCCCTGCACCCGGCCCTGGTGCACACGAGTGTGCTGGCCGCACTCCGCGACAGGTGCGGCCCCGGTCGTACCCCGGTCCTGGTCGTCGACGACGCCCACCTGCTCGACGGGCCGTCGGCCGCGGTGCTGCTCGGTCTCGTCCAGGCCCGCGCGGTCCGTGCGCTCGTCACCGTCCGGTCCGGGGTCGCGGCCCCGGACGCGGTGGTCGCGCTCTGGAAGGACGTCGGGCTGCCCCGGCTGATCGTGTCGGCCCTCGCCGAGGACGCGGTCGGCGCCCTGGCCGAGCAACTGTTGTCCGGCCCGGTCAGTCGCGCCACCACCGGGCTGCTGTGGCAGTGGACGGGCGGGCTGCCACAACTGGCGGTCGCGCTGATCGACCACGGACGCGAGATCGGTGCGCTGGTACGCGACACCGACCAGTGGCGGTGGCGGGCCGCCCTGGCGGTGCCGGCGCAGGTGGCCGACCTGCTCGACCGCGAGCTGGACCGCGTCGGCCGTCCCGGCGAGGACGCCCTGGCCGCGTTGGCCCTCGGCGGACCCCTGCCGCTGTCCGTCGTGGAGGCGGCCGCGTCGGCGGAGGTGATCGCCGATCTCGAACAACTCGGCATGGTCCGCAGCGAGCAGAGCGACGATCAGATCCTGGTACGACTCCGCCACCCGATGCTCGGTGCCGCGGTGCGTCGCCGGATGTCGCCCGCGCGACGTCGCCGGGTGTCCGCCGCCCTGTTGGCCAGCACGCCCCCGGGCGCGACCCGAGGAGCACACGCGATGGCCAGCGCGCTCTGGGCGGTGCACGCCGGTCAACCGGCCGGGTCGGCAGAGCTGATCAGGTCCGCCAACCTCTGCCGGTACGCGGATCCGGCCGCCTCCGAACAGCTCGCCCGACGGGCCCGGGAGCACGGTGGCGGGGCGCCGGCGGCGGTGGCGCTCGCCGCCGCGCTCGTCGAGCAGAGCCGCACCGTCGAGGCGTACGAGACGCTGGCGGCGGCACACCGGGATGCCGAGGCAACCGGTGACCGGGGCGCCCAGTTGACCGTCCGGGTGGCGCTGGCCCGGCACCGGGCCTGGGTGGGGCGTGCGCCTCGGCAGGCGTACGACGATCTGCTGCGGATCCGCGCGGACGCCGAGGCCACCGGCGACGTGGACGTCCGGGCGGAGGCGGCGACGGTCGCCGTGGTGGTGCGTCTTTTCAGTGGGCAGGCGGCGCGGGCGCTGCACGGTGCCCGCGAGTTACTCGCCGAGTCGCTTCCGCCGGCCGGCCGGCTCCGTGTCACGTTGGCGTCGGTGGTCGCGCTGGCGCTGACCGGGCGGACAGAGGAGGCGGCGCGGGTGGGCCGTGCGGCGGTCGCGGCGGTGGAGCGGTCCGGCTCGTCGGCACTGCCGTTCGCCCGGGGGATGGCCGGGGCGGCACTGGCGTTCGCCGAGCTGTGGCGGGAGCCCGTCCCGACCGGCCCGGTCTCCGACCCGGCCACGGGACGGTGGCCGATGCCCAGTGATCCGCTGGTCTCCGGTCTGTCCCACACCGCGTGGCCGGTCTTCGACGGGTACGCCCAGCGGGTCAGCGGGGACCGGGCCGGGGCGATCAGCCGGCTCCGGGACGCCGTCGCGCAGCAGGCCGACGGGGAGGGGCTGTTCCGCTCCGAGGCCACCGGCTGGCTCGCCATCACCCTGGCCGAGGACGGCCACCCGGACGAGGCCGAGGCGGTGCTGCGGGAGCACCCCGTCGACGCGGTCGCGTTGGTGCCGGGGCTGCGGCCGTGGGCGACGGCCGCGGTAGCCGCGGCGTCCGGTCAGCGAACGCGTGCGGCACTGTTGATGGACGAGGCGATCGCCGTCGCCCGCACGTCCGGGTGCTGGCTCGTGGAGCTGGGGTATCTCATCTACGCGGCGCACCTCGATCCGGTCGCCGGCCCGTCCCGGTACGCGGCCCGCATCGCCGAAGCCCTCGGGCACGTGGACGCCGAACGGCTGGTCACCGCCGGCCGGGCGGTGATCGCGCTGGCCGGCCGGAACCCGACGGTGATGCTGGAACACGCCCACCGCCTGGTGGAGCTGAACCTGAACGGTGAGGCGCTGCGGATGGTCGACGAGGTCGCCCGGCGATCCGGCACCCCGACCAGCACCCGACTCTTCGTCGACCTGCGCACCCGCCTGCGGGCCGCGGCGCCCGGCGACCCAGCGGTGGCGGCGGGGCTCACCGCACGGGAGACCCAGATCGCCGGGTTCGCCGCCCGTGGCCTGTCCGACCGGGAGATCGCCGAGCAGTTGGTGCTGTCGGTGCGTACGGTGCAGACCCATCTGGGTCGGGCGTACCGCAAACTCGCGGTGACCTCCCGGCGTGAGCTGTCCGACGCGTTACGTCTGGCCGGTTGAGGGCTGGGCGACGGCCGTGGGTGTGCCACGGCCGTCGCCTCCGGCGAAACCACTAACTGTTCTTCGTGTAGCAGGTGATCTTGCCGTTGGAGTCCTCGTGGCACTCCGCCCCCTTGGCGCCGAGGAGGTTGACCGCGCCGACCAGCAACGTGATGCCCAGCCCGGTCAGGATTCCCTTGCCCACCGTCTTGGCCAACTCCTCGAAGTTGGCCGTGACGTCCAGGCGGAACGTGACCGACGCGTACCGGATCTGCTCCCACAGCTCGGCGATGCGCGGGTCGTGGCCGGTGATGCTGAAGTCGTCGCTGCTGTGCTCGTCGGTCACCCGACCGGTCGCGACGGCCACGAACACGTTCCTGTTCTGGTGCACCACGTTCGGTCCGGCGGCGAAACTCCAACTGTGGCTGAGGAGACCGTTCTCGTGGACGTGCCCCTGGAACCAGTAGTGGCCGTCGCTGGCCATCCGCAGCCACGCGGTGCCCTTGACGCTCGACGGCAACAGGCTGCCGGAGAACGTGTTGCTCCACTCCTGCTCCAGCCGGTCCATCGCCGTCCGGGTCGACCCGGACGGATGCCCGACCTGCGCACCGACCTGGCGCAGGGTCAGCGGCGCCCGGATGTCGAGAAACTGCGCGGCGGCCGTACGGACGCTTGCCATGCCGTCACTCTCTCGACTTCCACATGTGCACGGTGCCGTTCTCGTCCTTGTAGGCGTGGACCTTGCCCGGCTGACCGAAGAACGCGACCCACCCGGCGACCACCGCCCCGAGGATGACAAGCGGAATCCACTTCAGGATGTTGCCGATGAGCTGGCCCACGTTCATCGTCACGCTCAGCCGGAAGTTCACCGTGGCGTTGGTGAGCTGATCCCAGTACTGCGCGATCCGCGGATCGTGCCCGTGCTCGGCGAAGTCGTCACTGCTCTCGTTGTCCGACACCTTGCCGCTGGCGGAGAAGACGAAGGCGTTGCCGTCCGCGTCCACGAAGGCAGGCGTGGCCACCATCGACCAACTGTGCGCGACGGCGCCGTTCTCGTGCACGTGCCCCTCGAACATGTAGAAACCGTCGCTGAACAGCCGCAGCCACGCGCTGCCCTTCACACTCGAGGGCAGCAGGCTGCCGGAGAACCACTCGCTCGACGTCTGGTCGAGCTGCACCAGCAACTGTCGGGTGGACCCGGTGGGGCGGCCGAGGTCGGCGCCGACCGCCCGCACCGTCATCGGCGCCTCGAACCGGAGATACTTGCCGGCCGCCTGACGCAGGCTGGTCATGACGTGGTCACCAGGATCGGCACCAGCGCCCGACCGGTCGGCAGCGGACCCAGCGCCTTGCCCAGGATCGCCCCGACCGCCTTGAGCGGGTCGGCCACCCGCATGGCGTGCCCCCGGGTGGGGGAGGTGGTCAACAGGTCGCCGGGGCGCACCGGGCCGTGTGTCGCGTCGACCAGGCAGTAGACCTTGCCGGCCAGGGCCAGCGGTCGACGCGTGTCGCTGTCCGGCTGCCGGTCCAGGACCATCGCCGGGGCGAAGCTGCCCGCCCCGGAGACCACGCCGGCCACCGCGCTGTCGTACGGCTTGTCGGCCAGTTCCAGCGCACCGGTCTCGCCGATCACCAGCACCGCGCCGGGAATCGCCGCGGTCAGGTGACCGTCGGCGACATCGAACTCCTCGGCCAGATCCGCGTTGCTGAGCGAGATGTCGCCGTGCACACCGTCGATGACCACCGTGTACTGCCGGGTGTCCGGGTTGGCGAAGGCCATCGAGCTCTGGTCGCCATTGATCCCGATGGTGTAGGTGCGGGTCTTGCTGTGGCAGAACTTGATGTGGTTGTTCGTGCCGTCCAGGTCGACCTGGTTCGCCGCGACGATCTTCGAGCTGACCGCGTTCGTGGCGGACATGTTCGTCGCGGTGACGCTGGGACTGTTCAGGTTGTTGGCCGCCCACAGGTCACCGGTGGTGCCGTTGAGCAGCAGCTTGTACTGCCGGGTGTCCGGGTGCGCGAACGCCATCGAACTCTTCTCACCGTCGATCCCGACGGTGTAGGTGCGGGTCTTGCTGTGGCAGAACTTGACGTGGTTGTTCGGGCCGTCCAGGTCGACCTGGTTAGCGCTGAGGCTGCGGCTGTTGACGTTGTTGGCCGCCCACAGGTTGCCGTTCTGCCCGTCCAGGATTGTGGTGTAGGCGCGCTTGTCGTTCGCCAGGCTGATGGTGCTGGTGCCACCGTTCATCCCGATCGTGTACGCCCGGGTCGTGAAGTTGGTCAGCACCAGACCGTTGTCGGCGCCGTCGAGCACGACGGCCCGCGCGGCCACCGTGTCGGCGGTGATGGTGGTCGGCGGCGACGGGGTCGGCGTCGTCGGTGCCGCCTGGGCGTCGCCCTTGACGACCGGAGCGGACGTGGCCGGCGGTCCCTCGGCGCGCTGCGCCTGCTCGGTCTGCCGGGTCTGCTCGGGTGCGCGCACCGGCGGCGGCGCCGGTGCGGCGATGTCCGCCTTGGCCGGCGCGTCGTCCGGGGTGGTCCGCTGCGGAGGTGTGCTCGGTGGGGTGCTGGGGCGGACGATCGCCTCGGCGCTGTCCGGGTTGCTGGCCTTCGCGGCCTCGTTGCTTGTCATGCGTCCATTGCACCGGCCAGCCGGCCGGCGATCGTCGGTAGTCGCTACGTAGGTCGGTCCGCCCGACTACGCAGCCACTGCCCCGGCGTACGCTGCCGCGATGACCGCACCGCGTCGCATCCTGGTCTACGGGGTGCACGGCTCGGGCAAGTCCACTCTCGCCGAACGCCTGGCCGAGCGCCTCGGGATGCCGTGGCATCCGGTGGACGACCTGGTGTGGCGGCCGGGTTGGGTCGAGGTGCCGGTTGCCGAGCAGCGCGGCCGGATCGAGGAGATCTGCCGTCGGGACACGTGGATCCTCGACGGCGCGTACCACGGGTGGCGGGACGTGCCGCTGGCGCGTGCCGACCTGGTGGTGGCCCTGGACTACCCGTGGTGGCGCTCGTTCTGGCGGTTGCTGCGCCGTACCCTGCGCCGCCTGGGCTCGGGCGAGGTGATCTGCAACGGGAACCGCGAATCACTTGGCAGCGTGCTGTCCGCGGACTCGATCCTGGTCTGGCACGTCGCCGCGTTCGGCCGGGAACGGCGGCGGATGCGGGCCTGGCAGGCCGATCCGGCCGGGCCGCCGGTGCTGCTGTTCGCGAGCCCGGCGGGACTGGACGACTGGGTGGCGGGCCTGCCCACCAGGTGACGCCGGTCGCGTGCGGATCCACACCGGCGCACCCACCGACCAGTCGGCCCACCCCGCTGGGGAGTGGGCCGACTGGTGGTGTGCGTGGTCAGTCCCGGAGGCGCCCGACCGGTGCGTCACCGGCCGGGCCTCCGATCAGGACTCCCGGGTGCGACGCCGGGCGAGGAAGAACGCGGACGCGCCCAGCAGGACGAGCACACTTCCGATGCCCGTCATGGCGGGGACCGCTCCACCGCCGGTCACCGGCAGGACGGGGCGATCCCTGCCGCCGGGGCTACGGGGTGCGCCAGGCGATCCGGGTGCTCCCTGTGGCCCTCGCGCTCCGGGTGCGCCCTGCGGCCCGGGTGCGCCTTGCGGTCCTCGTGCTCCGGGTGCGCCTTGCGGCCCGGGTGCGCCCTGCGGTCCAGGTGCTCCGGGGCTGCCGGGCGCGCCAGGCGCTCCGGGTGCTCCGGGACTGCCGGGTGCGCCGGGGCTACCGGGTGCGCCGGGACTGCCGGGTGCGCCAGGGCTACCGGGTGCGCCGGGGGTACCGGGTGCTCCGGGACTGCCGGGTGCTCCGGGACTGCCGGGTGCGCCGGGGCTGCCGGGTGCGCCGGGGCTGCCGGGTGCGCCGGGACTGCCGGGTGCGCCGGGGCTGCCGGGTGCGCCGGGGGTACCACGCGCGCCGGGGCTCCCGGGCGGACCGGACGGGCCGGGCGGACCGGACGGGCCGGGTGGACCGCTGGGCCCGGCGCACAGCGGCGCCGTGATGACGTTGTCGTCGAGGGTGACGGCGGCGGTACGCGCCAGCGCACGACCCTGGAGGGTCGCGCCCGTGGCCATCGTGATCGCAGCCTGGGCCATGACGGTGCCGACGAATGTGGTGCCCGTGCCGATCGTCGCCGAGCTGCCGACCTTCCAGAACACGTTGCAGGCCGAAGCGCCGTTGATCAGGACGACGCTGCTGTTCGACGCCGTCGTCAGCGAGGAGTCGATCTGGAAGATGAACACGGCAGAGGGGTCGCCCTGGCCGTTGAGCGTCAACGCCCCGGTCAGCTGTGCGGCCCCGAGGCGGTAGACGCCGGGGTTGAGCGTGTTGCCGCCGAGTTCCGCGGGCAGGATGGTGAACGGTGTCCGCCCGGCGGCGTCGTTGTAGGCGATGGTCAGGTCACTCTGGGCCTGGAGAGCTATCGCGTCACCGAGGTGGACCTCACCGCCGATGGTTGCCGTGCCGAAACCCGCCGCGGTGTTTCCCGGGAACCGTCCAAGGCTTTGACCCAGGAAGCTCGGGCCCGTGTTGGTGGGCTCGGCTCCGGCGAGGACGGAGAAGTTGCCGGCCGTTCCCAGGTTTACCGGTGCGTCGGCGGCACTGGCCGGGGTCGAACCGAGCAGCAGGAAACTCGCGGCGACGGCGGCGGCCGCGGACGCCGCGAGCGCGGTTAGCAGCCCTCGGCGACGACGATGATGATTGGGCTTTACGGTCACAGAACACCCTCCGTGGGTACTACTTCGCAGGAGAGCCCGGTGAGCCACGACCCTGCGTGAAACGTCCTGATGGCACTGTCAAAGTGCGGTCACCACCACATCACGACACGGTCGCTTATGCGTACAAAACGGAATATTAGGTACGCCGAATCGGCAATGTCCATTCGCATTCACATTGCCCCGAACCGCGTGATCGGTTGGTCCGCCCCTGTGCCCGACATCGCGAAAGGACGAGCCTTGTCGAATCGACAGTCGTCCTTATTCCCAGCCCAGCGGCCTTCCTCAGGGCTGGGGTGCCGCCGCGGGCCTGATCGCCCGGCCATGCACGCAGGGTGCGGACGGGCTGTTGCTGGTGGCCGGGAAACGGAACCGACGTAGCTCCTCGATCACGAACCCCTCGGCGCTGATGGCGGCGACGGTGTCGCGGTTGGTGTGACAGCCGGCGAACAGCTTCGGCCACAGTGTCGCGTCGAGCAGTCGTTGGGCTCGGTGCAAGCCGCTGTGCCGCTCGGCGGCGACATGTTCGAAGAAGCGCAACTGACCACCCGGGCGCAGCACCCGGCTGGCCTCCGCGAGCGCGCTCGCCTGATCCGGCACGGTGCACAACACAAGTGCGACGACCGCCGCGTCGAACTCGCCGTCACCCGCGGGCAGGGCCTCCGCCAGACCGTCGACGACGGTGATCGGCACCGGCGCGCCCGGCGCCGCCCGCTCGGCGGCGGCGCGCAGTCGACGTTCCGGCTCGACCGCGACGACCTCGGTCACCGCGGGTGGATAGTGGGCGAACATCCTGCCGTTGCCCGCGCCGATCTCGATCACCCGACCGGACAGGCCGGCGACCAGGTCCCGGCGGAACTCCGCCGTGCCGGCGCGGTCCATGGCGACGCTGAGTCTCTCGTACACCCGGGCGAACACCGGATGGGACACCTCGGCCACGTCGACCTCCGGGGGGATCAGGTGATCCTCGTCGAACTGTTCTTGGGCGATTGTCCTACATCGCTGCACGGTTTCCGTCTTACTGGTTGGCAGCGGTTGACAACCCAGCGCAGACAGGACGTGTCCGACCATGAAGATCGTCGTCATCGGTGGCAGCGGCCTCATCGGCTCCAAGCTCGTGGACAATCTCGGTGCCCGGGGGCACGAGGCGGTGCCGGCGTCACCGAAGACCGGCGTCAACACACTCACCGGCGAGGGAGTGGCCGAGGCACTCGCCGGCGCCGATGTCGTGGTCGACGTGTCGAACTCGCCGTCGTTCGAGGCCGCCGCCGTGCTGGAGTTCTTCGAGACGTCCACCCGCAACCTCCTCGCCGCCGCGGCGGCGGCCGGGGTGGGCCACTACGCGGCGCTCTCGATCGTGGGGTGCGACCGGATCCCGGACAGCGGATACATGCGGGCCAAGGTTGCCCAGGAGAAGCTCATCGTCGCGGCCGGGATCCCGTACTCCGTCGTGCACGCCACGCAGTTCTTCGAATTTCTCCAGGGGATCATCGACGCCGCCACGGACGGCGACACCGTGCACCTCGCGCCGGTCCTCATCCAACCGATGGCGGCGGACGACGTCGCGGCCGAGGTGGCCGAGGTCGTCGTCGGCGCGCCCACGAACGCGGTGGTCGAGATCGCTGGCCCGGAGCAGTTCCGCCTCGACGAACTGGGCCGATCCATCCTCGCGTCCCAGCAGGATCCCCGGTCGGTGGTGGCCGACCCGGATGCCCGGTATTTCGGTGCCACGCTTGGCGAACGCTCGTTGGTCCCCGCCGACGGTGCGCGCATCGCCGGCACCGGCCTCGACGACTGGCGTGCCCGGGCGACCCGCCCCCGGTGAGGCGGTTCGCTACCGGGGCGCGGCGGGTGGGTCCGTCCGCCCACCGAGACGCCGCACCAACTCCCGCACCGCCGCGGTGAACGACGCGTCCGCCTCGTCCGGCCAGTGTCCGTGGATGGGAGGGGGAACGCTGTCGCTGGCCGGCGTCACCACGTCGCGGGGATCGCGTTGTCGACGATCCACGGCGTCTGCCGGATCGCTGCTCGGTGCCGCCCGGGGTGACCGGTGGGAGGAGAAGACCCAGCCGCCGATGGGGTCGGTGTCGCGCCACAGGTTCACCCAGCGCCAACCGACCCGGTGGCCGATGTCGTGCAGTGCCGCATCGTCGATGTAGGCGGGGAAGAGCCGCGCGTAGAGGCGACGCAGCGGTGATCCGTGGGTGAGCAGGGCGACCCGGCTGCCGACCTTCGGGGGTAGCTGAAGCACCGTCGCGGCGAGCAGGACGGAACCGTGGCTGTGCCCGGTGAGCAGCACGGCATTGCCGCTCTCGACGAGGTACGTGATCCGGCGGGTCAGCTCCGGCACCGCGCGTTCGGCGTAGCAGGGCGGTGCGAAGGGATGGGCGGCTCGGGGCCAGAACGTGCCGAGGTCCCAGAGAACGCCGACGTGCCGCCGGAACGGGATGGTCCGGTAGGCGAAGACGCTGCCGACGATCAGGCCGAGGATGATCGCGGCGATCAGCCAACTGCCGAACGCGATGCTGAAGGTGACCGCGTCCGCCGGCAACCCGATGGTTCTCTCGACGAGGTCGCTGGGGAACTGTCCCAGCAGGCCGATTGTGGTGTTGGCCGTGGCGAGGCCGGCGAGGCAGCCGAAGAGCACCGCCAGCGGCACCAGTTTCTCGGTGAACCGGGCCCGGGCTATCGCGTCGCGGACCTGTCGCAGTCGGGTCCTGGCCTCCGCCGGCGGGTCCGGGTAGTCGTGGGCGACGATCGCCGCGGCGTCGCGACGCCGGCCGCGGCGGGAGATCACGACGACCAGGCCGGCGACGATCAGCGTGAGCACGATCGCGCGCAGGAAGCCGAAGATCACCCACGTGTACGCGCGGGGCGGGCCGGCGGCGATGCCCGCGCCCGTCGGCACGTCCCGGTCGAGGAAGTCCGCCGCCCGGTAGACCAGCTCGGCGGAGTACGCCACCGCCACGCTGACCCCGGCGGCCGCGATCGCGAGCCCACCCAGCCCGACCAGCGGTGTCGCACCCCGCCGCCGGTCCCGGCGCCGGAGCAGCACCACGCCCAGCGCGACCAGCAGGGTCGTCTGTGCCACGAACAGCCCGGCCAGGGTCGTGTCGTAGCCGGGCAGTTCGCGACGTTCGTCCCACGGCTGCGGGCTGGCCAGCACGTGGGCCACCACGACAACGGTCAGGACGATGGCGGTGGACCGCAGCGCGTGGGTGATCCGGTCGAGTCGCCCATCGCTCGCGGCCCGGTCGATCAACGGGGGAGCGCACAGCGATCCCACGCAGGCGGCCAGGACCACCACGGTGGCCACCGTCAGGGCGACGCCGAGGGCGGTGGCGCCGCTGGCGATCCGGGCCAGGAGCAGGGTGAGGTCCAGCGTCGCGAACGCGGCGGCGACGTGGATCGAGCGCAGCCGCCCGACAAGCGGCTCGGCGTCCCACTGACCGACCGCGCCGAGCCGGTGCCCGGAGACCTGCTCGGGTGCACGAAACGCCTCGAACGTCCGCCCCGGCCGGTTGCTGGCCCGCCAGATCAGGCCGATCGCGGTGGCCGGGACCAGCGCGAGCACCGCCAGTCGCAGCCCGACCGGCCGCCCGCTCAACCAGGACAGCCAGCTACGTCCGGCGAGGCAGTTCGACGAGTTCAGACACTTCCAGCCGACGAGATCCAGGGCGACGCCGGCGATGGCGAGCACGTAGAGCACGGTGAGCGTGAGCGCCAGCACCCGGTACAGCGACCTGACCACCGCCTCGGAACCGGAGTTCGCGGGACGCATCCAGATCGCCACGTTGACGAGCATGAACGGGAGCAGGAAGACCAACCCCAGGGCGCGGGCCACGGTCCCGGAGGGCAGATCACCCCAGCGGTACGCCTCCAGCGTCAACCCGTGTGCGCCCGTGGCGTCCGAATATTGGGGGCGCGGCCGGTAGAAGCCTCCGCTGCGGTCACCCGCCACCTGCGCGGTCTGCCGTAGGTCCAGCACCTCTTCGGCGTTCGCGCCGGAGACCCCGTGCACCCGCAGCTCCACGATGCCGCCGGCGATGTCTGGCCCGCTCAACCGCGCTGATCCATCCGATGGTCCCCCCGAGGCGTCGCGGCCCCATGGCACACGTTCCACCCGGGGCCAGCCCTGTCCGCACCGTGCCGGGGTCGCCACCGGCGACGGCGGCAGACCGCGGTCTACCCGAACCGGACGGCTCCAATCGCGGCCCGTTCCCGCCGCGGCCGGACGGTCGACGCCGCGTACCGCAGGCGCGGGCGGGGCGTCGATCCAGCGGCGCGGGGGATTGAGCGGGTGCTGGCGGGGTAGGTGCCGCCATGGTCGCTGCCGGTCGGCACGGAGTGGACGGCCGCGCTCCGATCATGCTCCGGCTCTGGGACCGCGCGGTGCTCACGCTGCGCGACCGGTTGCGTCGGGTACGGGCCATCGGCGGGCTGGCTGTGCAGGCCGGCCTGGCCGCGGCGCTGGCGTGGTTCGTGGCGCACGAGCTGCTGCACGTGTCGCAGCCGATCTTCGCACCGATCTCCGCGGTCTCGACTCTCGCCGCGTCCGTCGGCCAACGGCTGCGCCGTACCGTCGAGCTGATCATCGGTGTCACCGTGGGAGTGCTGATCGGCGATCTGCTGCTCCTGCTGATCGGCACCGGGTGGTGGCAACTCGTCCTGATCGTCGCGCTCGCGATCATGGTCGCGCTGTTCCTCGCGGGCAGTGCGGCGGTGGTGGTCCAGGCCGGCGCGACGGCGGTGCTGATCGCCACGCTCAGTCCGTCCGTCCGTGATCTGGAGATCCCACGGTTCGTGGACGCGCTGGTCGGGGGCGGCTTGGCGCTGCTCGTCACCACTGTGCTGTTGCCGTTGAACCCGCTGCGGGTGCTCAACCGGGCCGCGCGGCCGGCGTTGGATCTGCTCGTCACCCAACTCGACGCGACCGCCCGCGCGCTGGCCGAGCGGGACGCCGATCGGGCCCGCGCCGCGCGGAGCGAACTGCGGCGGAACAAGGGCCAGTTGCAGGCGTTCGTCGAGGCGACCCAGGGCGCCCGGGAGGCCAGCGCCCTGTCGCCTGTGCACTGGCGGGATCGGCACGGGCCGGTGGGCCGGTACGCGCAGGCGGCGGAGCCGATCGACCGGGCGATGCGCAACAGCGGCACCCTGATCCGTCGGTCGGTGACGCTTATCGAGGACGGTGAACCGGTCCCGGACGCCCTGCCGGGGGCGGTATCCGATCTCGCCGAGGCCGTCCGGTTGCTCACCCGGCAGTTCGCCGCCGCCGTGGAGCCGAACCGGGCACGCGAGCAGGCGCTGCGGGCGGTCCGGACGGCCGGTCAGGCCTACCGGGAGGGGGTCGGCTTCTCCGGAGCGGTGGTGGTGGCACAGGTCCGGACGACGGTCAGCGACCTGCTGGTGGCCACCGGGCTGACCCAGGGGGAGGCGAATCACCTGGTCCGGGGCGCGTTCGGCGGCCTGGAAGGGCAGGGCGTGCCACAGCGGGACTGACCTACCGGCATCATCCTGAGCCATGGGTGTTGCACTCTGAGCCAAAGTGGTGCCATGATGGTGCCATGGAGTTGAGGTCATACGTAGAGAACCTGCGCGACGAGTTCGCCGTGGCCGCGGAGGGGGTCGACCCCGAGGCCCGGGTGCTGGCCGAGCGGCTCTTCACCCAGTTGGAGGCGGCGACCCGTCTCACGTTGCTCGAGGCGCTGTCCGACGCCGCCGACGAGATCACCCGCGATCTCGCGCCCGGTTCGGTGCACGTCCGGTTGCGGGGACGCGAGCCGGACTTCGTGGTGACACCGGCCAGCCCTGTCGACGAGCTGGCCGAGGCGAGCGAGCCGCCGACGCTGTCCGCGCCGGCCCCCGCGCCCGAGGGGGAGGACGGCGGCACCTCGCGGATCAACCTCCGACTCCCCGACCACCTCAAGGCCAGCGTCGAGGAGGCCGCCGGGCGCGCCGGGCTCTCGGTCAACGCCTGGCTGGTGCGCGCCGTCGCCGGTGCCGTCGGCGCCGGCGAGACGCAGCGTCGTCCGTCTCGCCGGGCGGAGCCACGCTCCGGCCAGCACATCACCGGCTGGGCCCGCTGACCCTCCGTACCCCTCTGTTTTCGCGCCGCTGACCAGCGGCGACATTCGCCGACCACCTTCCGGGAGACCACCATGCCAATTTTCGAAACGCCAGAACCCATCGCCGTCCGGATCGAGCTGCCGGTGGGAGATGTCTGGATCACGGCGACCGACCGCACCGACACCGTGGTGACGGTGCGGCCCCGCGACCCGTCGAGCAAGGCCGACGTGAGCACCGCGGAACAGACCACCGTCGAGTACGCGGCGGGACAACTGCTGATCAGGGTGTCGAAGAGTTGGCGCCGCTACGGCTTCGGTTCCGGGCCGTCGGTCGACGTCCGGATCGAGCTACCGGCCGGGTCGCGGGTGCACGCCGAGTCCTCCTGGGCGGCGTTCCGGTGCGAGGGTCGGCTGGGCGAGTGTCGGATCAAGACGGGCAGCGGGATCCGGCTCGACGAGACCGGGCCGTTGGACATCGACAGCAGCCACGGCGAGGTGGCGGTGGAGCGGGTCGCGGGCTCGGCCCGGGTGAAGGTCTCGTCCGGCAAGGTACGCATCGGCGCGGTCGACGGCTCCGCCGAGATCAAGAACTCCTCCGGCGACTGCTGGATCGGCCGCAGCGGCGGCGACGTCCGGGTCAACACCGCGTACGGCGACATCACCCTCGATGCGCCGCTGGCCTCGGTGACGGCCCGCACCGCCTACGGCAACGTCCGGCTGGGTGAGGTCGTCCGGGGGGCGATCGAGCTGAACACCTCGTACGGGGCGATCGAGGTCGGCATCCGGCGCGGGACCGCCGCCTGGCTCGACGTCAGTTCCAAGCACGGCCGCGTGCACAACGCCCTGGAGACGACCGACGGTCCGGCGCAGACCGACGAGACGGTCGAGGTCCGGGCGAACACCGCCTACGGCGACATCATGATCCGCCGCGCCTGACCCGTCCGCACCGCGACCACGCAAAAGAGGAGACCATGACCAGCTCCACGAAGCCCGCGATCGTCGCCACCGGCCTGCGGAAGTCATACGGTGACAAGGTCGTGCTGAACGGCATCGACCTGATGATCACCGAGGGAACGATCTTCGCGCTGCTCGGCCCCAACGGCGCCGGCAAGACCACCACGGTGCGGATTCTCTCCACCCTGATCAACGCCGACGGCGGCAACGCCCGGATCTTCGGCCACGACCTGACCCGGGAGCCGGACGCGGTACGCGAACTGATCGGCGTCACCGGCCAGTTCTCCGCCGTCGACAACCTGCTCACCGGCCGGGAAAACCTCCACCTGATGGCCGACCTGTGTCACCTGGACAAGGGCGTCGGTCGGCGTCGGATCACCGAGCTGCTCGACCAGTTCGACCTGACCGAGGCGGCCGGCAAGCCGGTGTCGACGTACTCGGGGGGCATGCGGCGGCGTCTCGACCTCGCGATGACCCTGGTCGGCGCGCCCCGCGTGATCTTCCTCGACGAGCCGACCACAGGTCTCGACCCGCGCAGCCGCCGCGCCATGTGGCACATCATCCGCGCGCTCGCCGCGGAGGGCGTCACCATCATGCTCACCACCCAGTACCTGGAGGAGGCCGACCAGCTCGCCGACCGCGTCGCGTTCCTCGACCATGGCCGGCTGATCGCCGAGGGCACCCCGCGCGAGCTCAAGCGGCTCATCCCGGGCGGCCACGTGGTGCTGCAGTTCGCCGATCCGGACGGGCTCGACTCGGCGGCCCGTACGTTCCCGGCCGGCCGGCGGGATGACGCGGCACTCACCCTCCAGGTGCCCAGCGACGGTGGCGTCCTGTCGCTGCGTTCGCTTCTCGACCAACTCGACCGCGAATCGATAAGCGTGGCCGGGCTCTCCGTGCACACCCCCGACCTCGACGACGTCTTCCTCACCCTCACCGGCCAGCCCGACTCCGGCGCCGGTCGACCCGACCACGAAAGGGCCCCAGTGCGATGAGCACCGTCTCCCTCGCCGTCCGCGACTCGGGCACCATGCTGCGGCGCAACCTCCTGCACATGCGGCGGTACCCGTCGATGACCATGCTGCTCATCGGCATTCCGATCATCATCCTGTTGCTCTTCGTCTACGTCTTCGGCGGCACGCTCGGCGCCGGCCTCGGCCCGTCCGGCGGCCGCTCCCAGTACGCCAACTACGTCACCCCCGGCATCCTGCTCATCACCGTGGTCAGCGCGGCGCAGGGCACCGCCATCTCGGTCGCGATGGACATGACCGAGGGCATCATCGCGCGGTTCCGGACGATGGCGATCTTCCGACCGTCGGTGCTCACCGGCCACGTACTGGGCAGTCTGGTCCAGACCCTGCTCAGCCTCGCGGCCGTCATCGTCGTAGCGCTGCTCGTCGGGTTCCGGCCCACGGCCAACCCGGTCGAATGGCTCGCGGCGATCGGCGTCCTCGCCATGATCACCTTTGCGCTCACCTGGCTGTCGGTGGCCCTCGGTCTGGTCAGCGAGAGTGTCGAGACGGCCAGCAACCTGCCCATGCCGCTGATCCTCCTGCCGTTCCTCGGCAGCGGCTTCGTCCCCACCGACTCCATGCCGACCCCGGTGCGGTTGTTCGCCGACTACCAGCCCTTCACGCCCGTCATGGAGACCCTCCGTGGCCTGCTGCTCGGCACCGGGATCGGCACCAACTGGATCCTCGCGGTCGTCTGGTGCGCGGTCATCAGCCTGGCCAGCTTCTTCTGGGCCAAGGCCCTGTACAACCGCAGTCGGGCCACCTGATCCCCGACACCCGCTCGACGTCCCGCCATCGCGACGGACAGCCGGCGACTCGGCCACACGGCCGAGTCGCCGGCTGTCCATGTCGCGCGGTACGGGCCGCCGGCCGTCGGTCGCGAGGGCTTGATCAACTCGGCTTTCATGAAGTCGGCCTGTCTCCGCCACTAGGACCTCCCGATTTCAAGGAACGCGAGTGGATCAGCGCCGCCCCGCTCGCTCGGCCTGGCTCGGCTCGACCGGCGGGCTCGCGGCCGTTCCCGGCCGTACCCAAAGGTCGAATGTTATCGATAACACCGGCCCGTCGCGCGGCCCCGGGGTGAGTTCACAGCCCCTGGGGAGCGCTCACTCACGAGTCATCGCGATGCCGGCAGTCATGCCAGAGGTATGACCAAGGGAGCGCGGCGGTGGCGGTGATGTTATCGCCAACATCAACAGGCGGCCGTGCTCGGGAAGGCGTCTTGTGGTGAGAGTGGTGCGGTCGCCGTCGCCCCGCCCGTCGAGGGGCTTCCGGTCGGTGGCGGTCCGTGCGCCGGGCCGCGTCCCGGCCGCCCGGTCGGTGGTCGGTCGGCGCGACGCCCCCCGTCCCGGCTGCCCGATCGGTGGCCGACACCTGATTCGCGTGCTTTGTGCCGGTCCGCCAGCGACGCGCCCGAGTCGGCCCGGCTTCCGCGTTCCGTTACGGAGCTGTTGCGCCTAGATGTCTTGACGAGGCTGGATGTGAGCGTTAACACTATCCCCGTTAACGGTGGAGGTGAACATGAACCGTGTGGACGGAGCTGACGACCGCTACGTCGTCGGTGTCGACTTCGGCACCCTGTCCGGGCGAGCTCTGGTGGTCCGTGTCGGTGATGGTGCCGAGTTGGGGACCGCGGTGCACGAGTACGGCGACGGCGTTATCAGCACGGCGCTTCCGGGAGGCCGCACGCTGCCCCCGGACTGGGCTCTGCAGAACCCGGACGACTACCGCGACGTGCTGCGCCACGCAGTTCCGGCGGCGGTGGCCGCCGCGGGGGTGGACCCCGCCGCGGTGATCGGCATCGGCATCGACTTCACCGCCTGCACGGTGCTGCCGACGCTTGCCGACGGCACCCCACTGTGTGAGACGCCCGAGTTGCGCGACCGGCCACACGCCTGGGTCAAGCTGTGGAAGCACCACGCCGCACAGCCGCACGCCGACCGGATCAACGCGCTTGCCCACGAGCGGGCCGAGCCGTGGATCGGCCGCTACGGCGGCAAGATCTCCGCCGAGTGGCAGTACGCCAAGGGCCTGCAGATCCTGGAGGAGGACCCCGAGGTCTACGACCGGGCCGAGCGCTTCGTCGAGGCGGCCGACTGGATCGTCTGGCAGCTCTGCGGCACCGAGACCCGCAACGTCTGCACCGCCGGTTACAAGGGCATCCTCCAGGACGGCCACTACCCGTCCGAGGGCTTCCTGACCGCGCTCAACCCCGACTTCGGCGACTTCGTGACCAAGCTCGACGGCCCGTTGCTGCCGCTCGGCGCCCGGGCCGGCGCGCTCACCGCCCAGGCCGCCGCGTGGACCGGCCTGCCGGAGGGGATCGCGGTGGCCGTCGGCAACGTCGACGCGCACGTCACCGCGGCATCCGCGCAGGCCGTGGAGCCCGGCCGACTCGTCGCGATCATGGGCACCTCGACCTGCCACGTCGTCAACGGCACGCAGGTCGCCGAGGTGGCCGGGATGTGCGGTGTCGTGGACGGCGGCATCAGCCCCGGCGCGTGGGGTTACGAGGCCGGGCAGAGCGGCGTCGGCGACATCTTCGGCTGGTTCGTCAAGCACGCCGCCCCGGCCGGCATCGACTCGCACGAACAGCTCACCGAGCTGGCCGCGAGCCAACCGGTCGGCGCGCACGGGTTGATCGCGCTGGACTGGTGGAACGGCAACCGCTCGCTGCTTGTCAACCACGACCTCAGCGGGATGATCGTCGGAATGACCCTGGCCACCCGGCCACAGGACATCTACCGGGCGCTGCTGGAGTCCACCGCCTTCGGCACGCGGATGATCATCGAGGCGTTCGTCGAGGCCGGTGTGCCCGTGAACGACCTGGTGATCGCCGGTGGCCTCACCAACAACGCGCTGCTGATGCAGATCTACGCCGACGTGACCCGGCGGCCGCTGAACATCATCGCGTCCGCGCAGGGGCCGGCGCTCGGGTCGGCGATCCACGCCGCCGTCGCCGCCGGTGAGTTCCCGTCGATCCACGAGGCGTCGCAGGCGATGGGACGGGTGCACGAGGCCGTCTACCGACCGGACCCGGACCGGGCGAGCGCCTACGACGCCCTGTACGCCGAGTACCGCACGCTGCACGACCACTTCGGTCGCGGCGGCAACGACGTCATGCTCCGCCTGCGGGCGATCCGCAACGCGGCGGCCGAGACCGCCGCGTCCCCACAGGAGGCCGCGCTGGAGGTGGTCGCGTG
The DNA here is from genome assembly GCF_043197345.1 of Micromonospora sp. NPDC049175. Taxonomy (NCBI): domain Bacteria; kingdom Bacillati; phylum Actinomycetota; class Actinomycetes; order Micromonosporales; family Micromonosporaceae; genus Micromonospora; species Micromonospora sp. NPDC049175. The sequence continues at coordinate 174,892 of NZ_JBICSY010000003.1, forward strand.
ACAGCGATCAGCGAGCTGCGCGAGACGGTTGCCCGCCTGCACACCGAACTCACCAGGTACCGCCTGGTCGCCTGGACGGCCGGCAACGTCTCCGCGCGGGTGCCCGGCCGGAACCTCATGGTGATCAAGCCGAGTGGCGTGAGCTACGACGACCTGACGGCGGACACGATTGTGGTGTGCGACCTCGACGGCGTCCTCGTCGAGGGGGAGTTCGCCCCGTCCAGCGACACTGCCTCCCACGCGTACGTCTACCGGTCCATGCCCGAGGTCGGCGGGGTCGTGCACACGCACAGCTCGTACGCCACCGCCTGGGCCGCGCGGGGCGAGCCGATCCCCTGCCATCTCACGGCGCAGGCCGACGAGTTCGGCGGGGAGATCCCGGTGGGTCCGTTCGCCCTGATCGGCGGCGACGACATCGGCAAGGGCATCGTCAGCACGCTCGCCGGGCACCGCTCACCCGCGGTGCTGATGCGCAACCACGGTGTCTTCACCATCGGCCGGGACGCCCGCGCGGCGGTCAAGGCCGCGGTCATGTGTGAGGACGTGGCCCGTACGGCGCACCTGGCCCGCGCGCTCGGGCAGCCGGTGCCGATCGCGCCTGCCGACATCGACGCCCTTCATGACCGTTACCAGAACGTCTACGGTCGACAACCAGTCCCACCGGCGAGTTCCTGACCCTCTGCGGCCACACCCGACCCGCCGGTCTGCACCACCCCGAAGTAGCAGCACGCAACACCCGCGTACGCCGCTCCTTGCACATCGGCGGTTGGCGCGGTTCCCCACCACACCGAGCCAAGGAGATTCGATGCGCAAGATGCGAATGCACTCCGCTCCGTGGCGCGCTGCCACGGTCCTCGCCAGTGTGCTGCTCGTCGGCAGCATGGCGGCCTGCGGCAACAGCGACACCGGCGGCGGCGGCGGCGACACCAAGGACGACGGCAAGATCACGATGGGCTTCTCGCAGGTCGGCGCGGAGAGCGGCTGGCGTACCGCGAACACCACCTCGATCAAGGAATCCGCGACCGCGGCGGGCATCGAGCTGAAGTTCGACGACGCGCAGCAGAAGCAGGAAAACCAGATCAAGGCGATCCGCAACTACATCCAGCAGAAGGTCGACGTGATCGCCTTCTCGCCGGTGGTGGAGTCCGGTTGGGACACCGTGCTCAAGGAGGCCAAGGACGCCGGCATCCCGGTGATCCTGACCGACCGCTCGGTCGACTCGGCCGACAAGTCGCTGTACAAGACGTTCCTCGGTTCGGACTTCGTCAAGGAGGGCAAGCTCGCCGGTGATTGGCTGGTCGAGCAGAAGAAGACCGCCACGGGTCCGGTGAACATCGTCGAGCTGCAGGGCAACACCGGTGCGGCGCCGGCGAACGACCGGAAGAAGGGCTTCGGCGAGGCGATCGCCGCCAACCCGAACCTGAAGATCATCGCCTCCCAGCCGGGTGACTTCACCCGCGCCGGTGGCAAGCAGGTCATGGAGCAGTTCCTCAAGGCCAACAAGAAGATCGACGTGCTGTTCGCGCACAACGACGACATGGGCCTGGGTGCGCTCGAGGCGATCACCGCCGCCGGCAAGGTGCCGGGCAAGGACATCACCATCATCACGGTCGACGCCGTCAAGGATGGTATGCAGGCCCTCGCCGACGGGAAGTTCAACTTCATCGCGGAGTGCAGCCCGCTGCTCGGCCCGCAGCTGATGGACCTGGCCAAGAAGGTCCACGCGGGTGAGACGGTGCCGGCTCGGATCGAGACCGAGGAGACCACCTTCACCCAGGCGCAGGCCAAGGAGGCTCTGCCCACCCGCAAGTACTGATCGACGTCGGGGGGTCGCCGCGCTCGCGTGGCGGCCCCGCCTCGTCGCCCCATAAACCCGAACGGACCGGGCATGACCCGCGATGACCCGCGCCACGCCCGCCCGAGCCTCCCGCAGGGGCGGCCGGGCGGGCGCGGTGGGAGCGCAGCGGCCCTTCCGCGTCGACAACCCCCAGAAGAGGTCTGATGGGATGACGGATAGCCGTCCGGTCCTGACGATGACCGGGATCAGCAAGTCCTTTCCCGGGGTGCGCGCACTCCACGACGTCAATTTCCGGCTTTTTCCCGGCGAGGTGCACGCCCTGATGGGCGAGAACGGCGCCGGCAAGTCGACCCTCATCAAGGTGCTGACCGGTGTCTACGACACCGACGAGGGCGCCATCACGCTGGACGGCGAGCCGGTGTCCTTCACCGGGCCGATGCAGGCGACCGCGGCCGGCGTGAGCACCGTGTTCCAGGAGGTCAACCTCTGCACCAACCTCTCGGTGGCGGAGAACATCTTCATCGGCCGTGAGCCCCGGCTGCTGGGCGCCGTCCGCTGGGGTGAGGTCCGCCGTCGTGCCCGAGCCCTGCTCGACCGCCTCGACCTCGACCTCGACGTCAGCGCGCCGCTCGGTTCGTACTCGCTGGCGATCCAGCAGATGGTCGCCATCGCCCGCGCCATCGACATCAAGGCCCGGGTGCTGATCCTGGACGAGCCGACGTCCAGCCTCGACGCCGGCGAGGTGGCGCAGCTGTTCCGCATCATGCGGCAACTGCGCGACGAGGGCATCGCGATCCTGTTCGTGACCCACTTCCTCGACCAGGTCTACGAGATCGCGGACCGCATCACCGTGCTGCGCAACGGCGGACTCGTCGGCGAGTACCTGACCGCCGAGTTGCCCCAGCTCTCCCTCGTGGAGAAGATGATCGGCAAGGAACTCGACGTGCTCGAGGGCATCGAGGAGCACTCCCGACGCGACCTGGCCGCGGTGGAGGAGGGCACCCCCCTGGTGGCGGTGTCGGACTTCGGGCGGGCGGGTGCGGTCGAACCGTTCAGCCTCACCATCCACGCCGGCGAGGTGGTGGGCCTGGCGGGCCTGCTGGGCTCGGGGCGTACCGAGGTCGCACGGTTGTTGTTCGGCGCCGACCGGACCGACGGCGGCCAGGTAGCTGTCGACGGTGCGGCCAGCAGCCTGCGGACCCCCGCGCAGGCCATCGACCACGGCGTCGGCTTCTGTTCGGAGAACCGCCGCGCCGAGGGCATCGTCGCCGACCTGTCGGTCCGCGAGAACATCATCCTCGCGATGCAGGCGGCCCGCGGCTGGCTGCGGCCCATTCCGCGTCGTCGTCAGGACGAGCTTGTCGACAAGTACGTCAAGGCGCTCAACATCCGGCCCGCGGACCCGGAGGTGCCGGTCCGCAACCTCTCCGGTGGCAACCAGCAGAAGGTGCTCCTGGCCCGGTGGCTGATCACCGAGCCACGGCTGTTGATCCTCGACGAGCCGACCCGGGGCATCGACATCGGCGCGAAGACCGAGATCCAGAAGCTCGTCACGCAACTGTCCGACGGTGGCATGGCGGTGCTGTTCATCTCCGCCGAGTTGGAGGAGGTGCTGCGCCTCAGCCACAAGGTGGCCGTCATGCGGGACCGCCAGATGGTCGCACAGCTCCCCAACGACGCCAGCCTCAACGCCGACCGCATCATGCAGACCATCGCGAGTGGATCCCACCGCGAGGAGGCAGACCGATGAGCGACACCATGAGCCGCTACCGGACGATCACCGGTCACCGGCTGTTCTGGCCCGCGGCCGTGCTGGTCGTCATGCTCGCCGCGAACACGATCTACCGGCCCGGGTTCCTTTCCATCGAACTCAAGGACGGGCACCTGTACGGCTCGCCGATCGACATCCTGCGGCTGAGCGCGCCGTTGATCCTCGTAGCGCTGGGCATGACCCTCGTCATCTCGACCGGCGGAATCGACCTGTCGGTCGGCTCGATCTGCGCGATCAGCGGCGCGATGGCCTGCATGTACATCAGCAAGCAGCCCGACCAGAACAGTCTCACCGTGGTGCTGACCGCCCTCGCGATGGCGTTGGGGGTCGCGCTCGTGCTGGGCGTCTGGAACGGGGTGCTGGTGGCCGTGATCGGGATCCAACCGATCATCGCCACCCTGATCCTGATGGTGGCCGGCCGGGGTCTCGCCCAGCTGATCACCCAGGGGCAGATCATCACCATCAATTCCGGGCCGTTCCGGGCGATCGGGCTGGGTCACCTGCTGACCCTGCCGCTGGCCATCTTCATCGCGCTCGCCGCGGCAGTGCTCGTCGCGGCGTTCACCCGCCGCACCGCACTCGGCATGATCATCGAGTCGGTGGGCGGCAACGCGGAGGCGAGCCGACTCGCCGGCATCCGCTCCGGCCGGGTCATCTTCCTCGCGTACGTCGTCAGCGCCGTCTGCGCGGCGGTCGCCGGCTTCATGATGACGGCCAACGTCTCCAGCGCCGACGGCAACGCGGTCGGCCTCTGGGTGGAACTGGACGCGATCCTCGCGGTCGTCATCGGTGGCACGTCCCTCGCCGGCGGTCGGTTCTTCCTGAGCGGCACCATCCTCGGCGCGCTGATCATCCAGACCCTGACCACCTCGGTGTACGCCATGAACATCTCGCCGCAGACCTCACTGCTGTTCAAGGCGGTCGTCGTCATCGCCGTCTGCCTCATCCAGGCGCCGGCGTTCCGGGCCAAGTTCGCCCGCCGCAGGCGCAGTGCGGCACCGCCCACCGCCATCGCCGACAAGCCGAAGGAGCAGGTGCCGGCATGACCACTGGAACGCTTACCGCCGGTCGTAACCGGTTCCGGCTGCCGAGGAAGCAGATACCGGTCCTGGCGACGCTCGCCCTGCTGCTGGTGATGTACGGCATCGGGGTGTCGCAGTACACGGCGTTCTCCAACGTGCAGGTCATCTTCAACGTCTTCATCGACAACGGCTTCCTGCTCGTGGTCGCGATCGGGATGACCTTCGTGATCCTCACCGGCGGCATCGACCTGTCGGTCGGGTCCGTCGTGGCGATGACGGCGATGGTGTCGGCCTGGCTGCTCCAGGAGGGCCTGCCCGCGGCGCTGGTGCTCGTGATCGCCCTGCTCATCGGCCCGACGCTCGGCCTGCTGATGGGCTGCGCCATCCACTTCTTCGAGATCCAGCCGTTCATCGTCACGCTCGCCGGGATGTTCTTCGCCCGCGGCATGTGCACGTTGATCTCCGGTGCGTCCATCCCGATCACCGACGGGTTCTGGACCAGGATGTCGCAGGAGCGGATCGGCGATCCCAAGGGCAACTTCATCTCGATCAGCGTGCTCATCGCGTTCGTCGTGCTCGCCATCGCCGCGTACGTGCTGGCCTACACCCGGCTGGGCCGCAACGTGTACGCCATCGGCGGCAACCCCCAGTCGGCCCTGCTGATGGGCCTGCCGGTGGGGCGGACCCGGATCGCCGTCTACACGATCAGCGGCCTGTGCTCCGCGATCGGTGGGATCCTGCTGTCCTTCTACACCCTCTCCGGTGCGCCACTGATCGCCGTCGGCATGGAGCTGGACGTCATCGCCGCCGTCGTCATCGGGGGCACCGTGCTCACCGGGGGCGCGGGTTACGTCTTCGGAACGGTGCTGGGCGTGCTGGTCCTGGGTGTGATCCAGACCCTCATCACCTTCGATGGGAGCCTCAACTCCTGGTGGACCAAGATCGTGATCGGCGGCCTGCTGTTCGCGTTCATCCTTCTCCAGCGCCTCATCGGAATCCGTTACAAGTGACCGCCCCTCTCGCGGAAGGCAACTCCATGGCACCACAAAACGCACCCGAGATCTGGTTCCTCACCGGCAGCCAAGGCATGTACGGCGAGGAGACGCTCCGGCAGGTCGCCGAGCAGTCCCGTCAGATCGCGGCCGCGCTCGACGACTCGCCGCAGATTCCCGCTCGGGTGGTCTGGAAGCCCGTCCTGACCAACAGCGGTGAGATCCTGCAGGTCTGCCGGGACGCCGCCGCCCAGGGTGCCGTCGGGGTCATCGCCTGGATGCACACCTTCTCTCCGGCGAAGATGTGGATCGCCGGTCTGGACGCGTTGCAGACGCCGCTGCTGCACCTGCACACCCAGGCCAACGTGCTGCTGCCGTGGAACGACATCGACATGGACTTCATGAACCTGAACCAGGCCGCCCACGGCGACCGTGAGTTCGGGTACATCCAGACGCGTCTCGGTGTGGCCCGCAAGACGGTGGCCGGGCACGTCAGCGACCCGCGGGTGTCGGCCCGGGTCGGGGCGTGGGCGCGCGCCGCGCTCGGCTGGTCGGCGATGCGGTCGCTGCGGCTGGCCCGCTTCGGCGACAACATGCGCGACGTCGCGGTGACCGAGGGCGACAAGGTCGAGGCGGAGCTGCGGTTCGGGGTGTCGGTCAACACCTACGGGGTCAACGACCTGGTCAAGGTGGTCGGCGAGGTCACCGACGCGCAGGTGGACGACCTGGTCAAGGAGTACGAGGACACCTACCGCATCGGCGCGGAGCTGCTGCCCGGGGGCGATCGGCACGACTCGTTGCGGTACGCGGCCCGCCTGGAGTTGGGCATGCGCGGGTTCCTGGACGCGGGTGGCTTCCGGGCCTTCACCACCAACTTCGAGGACCTCGGCGGCCTGCGTCAGCTGCCGGGCATCGCCGTGCAGCGGCTGATGGCCGACGGCTACGGCTTCGGTGGCGAGGGCGACTGGAAGACATCGATCCTGGTGCACACGCTCAAGGCGATGTCGGTGGGCGTGGACGGCGGCACGTCGTTCATGGAGGACTACACCTACGACCTCACCCCGGGCGAGGAGTTGGTGCTCGGCGCCCACATGCTGGAGGTCTGTCCGACAATCGCCTCCGACGTCCCCAACGTGGAGATCCACCCGCTGAGCATCGGCGGGCGGGAGGACCCGGTCCGGCTGGTGTTCGACGCCGCGCCCGGCCCGGCGGTGGTGCTCGGGCTGGCCGACATGGGTGAGCGGTTCCGGCTGGTGGCCAACGAGATCGACGTGGTGGCGCCGCCGCAACCGTTGCGTCGACTGCCGGTGGCCCGTGCCGTCTGGCGTCCGCGGCCCGACCTGCCCGGTTCGGCCGAGGCGTGGATCACCGCCGGTGCGCCGCACCACACGGTGCTGTCGCAGGCGGTGGGCGTGGAGGAGTTGCACGACCTGGCCGAGATGAGCCGTACCGAACTGGTCGTCATCGACGCCGACACCACGCCGCGCCGCTTCGCCGACGAGATCCGCTGGAACCAGGCCTACTACCGGCTGGCCCGCGGCTTCTGACCCGCGCGGCCCGGCCGCGTATCTGACGGGTGGTCCCATCCCCTGCCTGCGGGCCGGGGATGGACCACCCGTTCGCGTCTCCGCCGGCAGGGCCACGAGACGGTTGTGTTACGCCTTGACTAACAGCATGTTATCGCTCACAGTCTATAGCCAAGATGGTCGATGTCGTTGGCTGGTCCGGCCACGCGCGCGTCCTACCCCGCGGATTCGGCACCTCGGCACCGCGACGGTCGGACGACCGGTGTTAGCGATCACATGGCCGGGCGTGGTCAGCTCGGTGCCCCGCCCGGTGCCGCGGACGCCGGCCCAGACCGCACGGTTCGCGTCAGCAGAGGAGGATCATGCTTTCCATCGGTCGGGTTCCCCGGGGTGCGCCACGGCGCGGGTGGCTTACGAGACTCGCCGTCGCCGCGATGGTGCTTGTGGTCGGTGGCGCGGCTGCGGCCGTCGCCTCGTCGCCGGCGTCAGCGGCCACGGTCGACACCAGCGCCTGGTACGTCCTGGTGAACCGCAACAGCGGCAAGGCAGTGGACGTGTACAACATGGCCACGAACGACGGCGCGCGGATCACCCAGTGGACCCGTAACAACGGCAACCAGCAGCAGTGGCAGTTCGTCGACTCCGGCGGTGGCTACTACCGGCTCAAGTCGAGGTTGTCGGGCAAGGTGCTGGACGTCTCCGGCCGCTCGACCGCCGACGGCGGGCCGATCGTGCAGTGGTCCGACAACAACGGCACCAACCAGCAGTTCCGGTTGGCCGACTCGGACAGCGGCTACGTCCGGCTGATCAACCGCAACAGCAACAAGGCGATGGAGGTGCAGGGCGCCTCGACCGCCGACGGCGGCAACATCGTGCAGTACGCCGACTGGAACGGCACCAACCAGCAGTGGCAGCTCGTCCGCGTCGACGGCGGGGGCAACCCCACCACGCCACCGCCCACCACCACGCCGCCCCCGTCGAACGGCACATACTCGAACCCGGTGGTCTGGCAGGACTTCGCCGACGTCGACATCATCCGGGTGGACAACGCCTACTACATGTCGGCGTCCACCATGCACTACTCGCCGGGCGCGCCGGTGCTGCGTTCGTACGACCTGGTCAACTGGGAGTACGCCGGTCACTCCGTGCCCAAGCTCGACTTCGGCTCGAAGTACGACATGAGCGGCGGCAGTAACGCGTACGTCGACGGGATCTGGGCGTCGACGTTGAACTACCGGCCGAGCAACAAGACGTACTACTGGGCCGGGTGCATCGACTTCGCGCAGACGCACATCTACACCGCGTCCGCCGTCGACAGCACGTGGACCAAGCACACCACCATCCCCAACTGCTACTACGACGCCGGGATGCTGATCGACGACAACGACACCATGTACGTGGCGTACGGCAACTCCACGATCAGCGTGGCGCAGCTGTCCGCGGACGGGAAGTCCCAGGTCCGTGCCCAGCAGGTGTACCAGACGCCGTCGAGCATCGGCACGCTGGAGGGCGCCCGGTTCTACAAGCGCAACGGCGCCTACTACATCTGGCTCACCCGCCCGGCCAACGGTCAGTACGTGCTGAAGTCGACAAACGGCCCGTTCGGCCCGTACGAGCAGCGCCAGGTGCTGCTCAACCTGCCCGGCCCGATCTCCGGGGGCGGCGTGCCGCACCAGGGTGGGCTGGTGCAGACCCAGAACGGCGACTGGTACTACATGTCCTTCGTCGACGCGTACCCCGGTGGTCGGATGCCCGCGATGGCTCCGATCACCTGGACCGGCGACGGCTGGCCGGTGCTGCAGACGGTCAACGGCACGTGGGGCTCCTCGTACCCGAAGCCGAACCTGCCCGCGCCGCCGCGAGCGGTCAAGCCGCTCACCGGCACCGACACGTTCGCCGGCACCACGCTCGGCCCGCAGTGGGAGTGGAACCACAACCCCGACACCAGCAAGTTCTCGGTCAACAACGGGCTGAACCTGCAGACCGCCACCGTCACCGGCGACCTGTACAAGGCCCGTAACACGCTCACCCACCGGATCCAGGGCCCCACCTCGACCGCCACCATCGAGTTGGACTACTCCACGATGCGCGACGGTGATCGGACCGGCCTGGCGGTGCTGCGCAACTCGTCGGCCTGGATCGGAGTCCGACGGGACAACGGGGCGACCCGACTGGTGATGCAGAACGGGCTCACGATGGACGGCAGTTGGAACACCACGAGCACCGGCAGTGAGGTGGCGAGCACCGCCGTCTCCGGTGGCCGGATCTGGTTGCGGGCCAACGCCGACATCAGACCGGGGTCCGGGCGGCAGGCCCGCTTCTCGTACAGCACGGACGGGGTCAACTTCACCTCGTTCGGCAATGCCCTGACGCTGGCGAACAACTGGCAGTTCTTCATGGGTTACCGGTTCGCCATCTTCAACCACGCGACGTCGGCGCTCGGCGGCGCGGTCACGGTCCGCCAGTTCGCCCTGACGACGCCGTGACGCCGGTCACACGGCGCTCGGTGTGACAGGTGGCGTCGACGAGCGCCGGCCGGTCCGGCACGAAGTCGGCGCCACCTGGTCATGTTCCAGTCGGCCTGCTCCACGCTCTGTCCAGGAGCGTGGAGCAGGTTGGCGCACCATCGCAGCCCGTACGCGCGAGCCGGTGGCCCGCGTACGGCGCGTGGGAAAAGCCTTGTGTGGCTTCGATGCGTAGCACATCCGGGCACAGCCGTCCCGTATTCGAAGCGGTTGCTGGCGTAGACTGACGGCGATTCAGCGCTGGTCACCTGGGATTCAGCACCGGCGTGGTGGCTGAGCGAGGGGGATCGGGCCGGGCCGTTCCAGTCGACGTCGACGGGCCGCGGGCCGGAGACGTAGCGGGGAGAGTGAAATGGCCGTCCACGGTCCCGCGATGACAGATGTCGCTCGTCTGGCCGGTGTCTCCCATCAGACGGTGTCGCGGGTGCTCAACGGGCACCCCAACGTCCGTGAGCAGACCCGGCTTCGGGTGCGGGCGGCGATCGCCGAACTCGGCTACCGTCCCAACGGTGCCGCTCGTGCCCTGGTGACCGGCCGATCCCAGGTCATCGGGGTGGTCGCCCAGAACACCACGCTCTACGGTCCGGCCTCGATGCTGGCCGCGTTGGAGCAGACCGCCGCCGAAGAGGGTTTCGCGGTGAGTGTCGGCAGCGTGCGAAACCTGGACCACCGCTCCATCTCGGCCGCCGTCGAGCGACACCTGTCGCACCGGGTCGCCGGCATCGTGGTCATCGCGCCGGTGGAGTCGGCGGGTGAGGCGCTGGAACACCTGCCGCAGGATGTCCCCCTCGTCACCGTCGACGGCGACCCGAGTCGGCCGGTGCCGCTGGTGACTGTCGACCAGGTGGCGGGCGCCCGGGCGGCGACCCAGCACCTGCTCGACGCGGGGCACCGCACCGTCTGGCACGTCTCCGGGCCGTTCGACTGGTTCGACAGCGTCGGCCGGATCGACGGTTGGCGGGAGGCGCTGCTGGCGGCCGGGGTGGACCCGCCGCCGCTGATGCCGGGGGACTGGTCCGCCGCATCGGGTTACCGGTGCGGGCAGATGTTGGCGAGGATGCCGGAGGTCACGGCGGTCTTCACCTCGAACGACCATCTCGCCCTGGGCGTGCTGCGGGCGTTGCACGAGTTCGGTCGGCGGGTGCCGCACGACATCAGCGTGGTCGGTTTCGACGACGTGCCGGAGGCGGCGTACTTCATTCCGCCGCTGACCACCGTCCGTCCGGACTTCGACGCGGTGGCGCGGGCGAGCCTGCAGATGCTGCTGACCCAGATCGAGTCGGGCACCGGCGGGGCGTTGCGAAAGACCATCGCGCCAACGCTTGTCGCCCGAGGGAGCGTCGCGCCGCCGCAACGCTGAGAGCCGGGCCGCCGCGAGGTCGCCGGGCATCAGGTCGCCACCGCCCAGCGTCGCTCACGGTGGGCGGTCGCTCGGGGCCGACCTCACCTCGTCGCCATCCGGGCCGTCACAGTCGGTAAGACGTAGCTCAATCGAGCTTGTGCGTTTTTCATCGACGCACGACGATGCAACTGCCGGGGAGGTATTGAACCTCGTGAAATCTGGCCGTAACATGATGGACGTCGCTGTTAACGCTAACAAGAATTGGCGTCCAACTTCCGTCCCACCAGTCAGATCGTAGTCACGGGCGGGCGCCACCGACAAGGAGGCTCGATGAACCGCATCACCCGAGGTCGACGCTGGGGGGGCGTCCTGGCGGCCGGAGTGCTGGTCGCCGGCGCTCTGGTCGGCCTCCGCGCCCCCGTGGCGCAGGCACTGGACAACGGGGTGGCACGCACTCCTCCCATGGGGTGGAATTCGTGGAACTCGTTCGGCTGCAACATCAACGAAGCCCTGATCCGGCAGTCGGCGGATGCGATCGTCAGCAGCGGCATGCGGGACCTGGGCTACAACTACGTCGTGGTCGACGACTGTTGGTTCAACCCCAATCGGGACAGCTCCGGCAACCTCCAGGGCGACCCCGGCCGGTTCCCCAGCGGGATGAAGGCGCTCGGCGACTACCTGCACGCCCGGGACCTGAAGTTCGGCCTCTACCAGGTGCCCGTCGACAAGACCTGCGCGCAGTACTTCGGCGGCTACCCCGGGGCAACCGGCAGCCGCGGCCACGAGGCGCAGGATGCCCGCCAGTTCGCCGCCTGGGGTGTCGACTTCCTCAAGTACGACTGGTGCTCGCCGGAGGGCAGCATCAACGACCAGGTGACCACCTTCGCCAAGATGCGTGACGCGCTGGCCGCCACCGGTCGACCGATCGTCTACAGCATCAACTCCAACAGCATCCACGCCAAGACCGGCCCGCAGCGCAACTGGGGCGACGTGGCGAACATGTGGCGTACCACCGAGGACATCACCAACGCGTGGGACACCGGGCAGACCAACGGCTACCCGATGGGCATCCAGAACATCATCAACGTGACGGTTCCGATGGCCTCGTACGCGCGGCCGGGCGGCTTCAACGACCCCGACATGATGGAAATCGGCCGTGGCGGGATGAACGACACGGAGATGCGCAGCCACTTCGCGATGTGGGCGATCATGGCGTCTCCGCTGATCGCCGGCAACGACGTCCGCAACATGAACGCCGCGACGCAGACCATCCTGAAGAACGCCAACCTGATCGGGATCAACCAGGACTCGCTCGGGCTGCAGGGGGCGCAGGTCTCGTTCGACGGCACCCGTCGGGTGCTCGCCAAGCGGCTGGCCAACGGTGATGTCGCCGTGGCCCTGTTCAACCAGGGTGGCTCGACGACGACGATCTCGACGACCGCCGCCGCCGTCGGCAAGTCCGGCAGCTCGTTCACGCTCGTGGAGGCGTGGTCCGGTGCCAGCACCTCCAGCACCGGGACCATCAGCGCCAGCGTTCCGGCGCACGGCACCGTGGTCTACCGGGTCAGCGGTGGCGGGACGACCCCGCCGACGACCACCCCGCCGCCCACGACCACCCCGCCGCCGAGCACCTCGGGCGCGTTCGCCAGCGCCGCCTCCGGCCGCTGCCTCGACGTGCCGGCGAGCAACACCGCGAACGGCACCCAGCCGGTGATCTGGGACTGCAACGGCGCCGCCAACCAGCGCTGGACCGCGAACGGTCAGACCCTGCAGTCGCTCGGCAAGTGCCTGGACGCGCCCCCGAACGCCACCCCCGGCACCAAGGCGCAGATCTGGGACTGCAACGGCGGGGCCAACCAGCAGTGGACCGTCAACACCAACGGCACGATCAGCAACGCGCAGTCCGGCCTCTGCCTGGACGTCAACAACAACGGCACGGCCAACGGCACCACGGTGCTCCTCTGGACCTGCACCGGGGCGGCGAACCAGCGGTGGACGCGGCGCTAGCCGACCAGGTCCGCCGACCGACCAGGTCGCGGCAGCCCACCTGATCCGACCGCCCGCCACGTGCCCGCGGACGACACCCGTCGTCCGCGGGCACCGTCGCGTCTGCCGGCGGTTGCGCCCCGGCGGCCGTTCCTGCTCGGGCGGTGGCCCGGCCGGTCCGGTGGTGGTTCGCGGCGGTTCTGGCCCCGTTGGCGGCCTCCGCGGGCGCCCGTCCGCGTCGTCACAGTTCGTCACCGTGATCGCAGGTCCGGGCCTGTTCGGCCGCTGGCCTGGTCGGTCGGGACGCCTCCGTTACGAGACCGTGACACCGGTATTTCGGATCAGGTGTTGACGTGCCGTATGTGAGCGCTAACACTACCCCGAAAGGTGACAGTTTTGGCCCCGGCACTCGACGGGGGAGTCCAGAGAGGAGAGGCCCGTGGGCAGGAGATTCCTGGTTGCTCTCGGCGGTGTGATGCTGACGCTGAGTATGGCAGCGTGCAGTGGCGGGGGTGCGGGCAGCGGTGACGACAAGAGCGCCGACAAGCCCGGTGACCTGACCATCGGTGTGTCGATGCCGACCCAGACCTCCGAGCGGTGGATCGCCGACGGCAACGCGGTGAAGTCGAAGCTTGAGGCCAAGGGCTACAAGGTCGACCTCCAGTACGCCGGCGACGACATCCCCACCCAGTCGCAGCAGGTCGACCAGATGATCACTCAGGGCGCCGACGTCCTGATCATCGCGGCGATCGACGGCACCGCGCTCAGCAGCCAGCTGCAGGCCGCAGCCGACGCGAAGATCCCGGTCATCTCCTACGACCGGCTGATCCGCGGCAGCAAGAACGTCGACTTCTACGTCAGCTTCGACAACTACAAGGTCGGCGTCGCCCAGGGCACCGGGCTGCTCGTCGGTCTCGGCCTGCTGAACAAGGACGGCTCGAAGGGCACGGCCAAGGGTCCGTTCAACATCGAACTCTTCGCGGGCTCGCTCGACGACAACAACACCCAGTACTTCTTCGGTGGCGCGATGGACACGCTGAAGCCGTTCATCGACAGCCGTACGCTTGTCGTCAAGTCCAAGCAGACCACCCCCGAGCAGGTAGCCACCCTGCGGTGGCAGCAGGAGACCGCGCAGAAGCGCATGGAGAACCTGCTGACCTCCAGCTACAACGACGGCTCGAAGGTCGACGGTGTGCTGTCGCCGTACGACGGCATCTCCCGCGGCATCATCACCGCCCTGCAGAACGCCGGCTACGGCACCGCCGCCAAGAAGCTCCCGCCGGTCACCGGTCAGGACGCCGAGATCGCCTCGATCAAGCTGATCAACGACGGGGTCCAGAGCTCCACGGTCTTCAAGGACACCCGTCTGCTGGCCGACCAGGCCGTGAACGCCGCCGAGGCGTTCCTGCAGAAGAAGGAGCCGCAGGCCAACGACACCAAGACGTACGACAACGGCGTCAAGGTCGTCCCGGCGTACCTGCTCCCGATCGTCACGGTCTACAAGGACGACATCAAGACCGCGCTGATCGACTCCGGCTACTGGACGGCGGAAGAGGTCGCCGCCGGTCAGGCCAAGAAGTAAGCCAATCGTCGGGCCCGGCGGTCATCGCCGGGCCCGACGTCTGGGCGTACCGTGTCCAGACCTGACGGAGGACAGTGACAATGGACGACACCATCCTCGAGATGCGTCGCATCACCAAGACCTTCCCCGGCGTGATCGCGCTGGAGGACGTCACCCTCGCAGTGCGCCGCGGGGAGATCCACGCCATCTGTGGTGAGAACGGCGCCGGCAAGTCCACCCTGATGAAGGTGCTGTCCGGCGTCTACCCGTCCGGCTCGTACGACGGCGAGATCCTCTTCGACGGCAAGCCGATGCAGTTCCGTGGCATCCGCGACAGCGAGGCCAACGGCATCGTCATCATCCACCAGGAGCTCGCCCTGGTGCCGTACCTGTCGATCGCGGAGAACATCTTCCTCGGCAGCGAGCGGCGCAGCCGCCTCGGGCTGATCGACTGGAACCTGGCCAACGCCGAAGCGGCGAAGCTGCTGGCGTCCGTCGGGCTGCACGAGAATCCCGTCACCCCGGTCATCCAGCTCGGCGTCGGCAAGCAGCAGTTGGTGGAGATCGCCAAGGCGCTGTCGAAGAAGGTGCGCCTGCTCATCCTGGACGAGCCGACGGCCGCGCTCAACGACGTCGACTCGGCTCACCTGCTCGACCTGTTGCGGGCACTCCGCGACCAGGGCATCACCTGCATCATGATCTCGCACAAGCTCAACGAGATCACCGCCATCGCCGACACGACCACCGTCATCCGGGACGGGCGCGCGGTGGAGACCCTCGACATGAGGTCCGACGACGTGACCCAGCAGCGGATCATCCGCGGCATGGTCGGGCGCGACCTGGACAGCTTCTACCCCGACCGCGAGTCGTCGCCGGGCGAGGAGGTCCTCCGGATCGAGGACTGGACGGTGCGGCACCCCGTGCAGGACCGGATGGTCGTCGAGGACGTCGCCCTGTCCGTCCGCGCCGGCGAGGTCGTCGGCATCGCGGGCCTGATGGGTGCGGGGCGGACCGAGCTGGCGATGAGCGTGTTCGGCCGGTCGTACGGGCGTGACATCCGGGGCCGACTCTTCGTGCGCGGTCGAGAGGTGCAGGCCCGCACCGTCGCCGAGGCGATCGACAACGGCATCGCCTACGTCACCGAGGACCGCAAGAGGTACGGGCTCAACCTCATCGACGACGTCCGCCGTAACGTGTCCGCCGCCGCGTTGGACCGGTTGTCCCGCCTGGGCTGGGTCAACGGCAACGAGGAGATCAAGGTCGCCGAGGACAGCCGGCGGGAGATGAACATCCGGACGACGAGCGTCATGGCTGTCGTCGGCAAGCTCTCCGGCGGCAACCAGCAGAAGGTCGTCCTGTCGAAGTGGCTGTTCACCGACCCGGACGTGCTGATCCTCGACGAACCCACCCGGGGCATCGACGTCGGCGCCAAGTACGAGATCTACACGATCATCAACCGGCTGGTGGCCGCCGGCAAGGCGGTGATCGTCATCTCCTCGGAGCTGCCGGAGTTGCTCGGGATGTGCGACCGCATCTACACCCTCGCCGCCGGCCGGATCACCGGTGAGATGCCGGTGGCCGAGGCGACTCAGGAGAGCCTCATGGAGCTGATGACAAAGGACAAGGAGCTCGTGGCGTGACCAGCATCAAGACCCCCCCGACGGAGAGCCCGGCGCCTTCGGACAGCACACCCGCGGCCGCTCTGCACAGCGGCACGAACGACCTGCGGGCGCTTGTGCTGAACAACCTGCGGCAGAGCGGGATCTACGTCGCCCTGGTCGTCATCGTCGCGCTCTTCGCAGTCCTGACCGACGGGGTGTTGCTGAGCCCCGGCAACATCACGAACATCGTCCTGCAGTACTCGTACATCCTGGTGCTCGCGATCGGGATGGTCATCCTGATCATCGGCGGGCACATCGACCTGTCGGTCGGATCGGTCGTCGCACTGACCGGAGCGGTGTCCGCCGTCCTGGTGATCCAGCAGGGCTATCCCTGGTGGGTAGGCGTCGTGGCCGCGCTCGCGGTCGGCGTCGCGGTCGGCGCGTGGCACGGCTTCTGGGTGGCGTACGCCGGCATTCCGGCCTTCATCGTGACCCTGGCCGGCATGCTGCTGTTCCGGGGTCTCACCCTGCGGGTGCTCGACAACATCTCGCTGTCGCCGTTCCCGGCGGAATACCAGAAGGTCGCGGCGGGCTTCCTCAACGGGCTGCTCGGCGGGCAGGGCTTCGACGCCTTCACGCTGCTGATCGGCGCCGTGGCCGTGGCCGGGTACGCGGTGAGTGGCTTCCGCACCCGCGTGGCGCGTATCCGCTACCAGCAGCCGGTCGAGTCGTTCCCGCTGTTCGTCGCCCGGGTCGTGCTCGTCGGCGCGGTCATCATGTACTTCGCGTGGCAGCTGGCGCACGCCCGCGGCCTGCCGATCGTGCTGATCATCCTGGCGGTTCTGGTGCTGGTCTACGGCCTGCTCACCAGGCGTACCGTCTTCGGTCGCCAGGTCTACGCGATCGGCGGCAACCTGTCGGCGGCGGCGCTGTCCGGGGTGAAGGTCCGCACCGTCAACTTCTGGATGTTCGTCAACATGGGCTTCCTGGCGGCGGTGGCGGGTGTCATCTACTCCTCGCGGTCGAACGGCGCTCAGCCCGCCGCCGGCAACATGTTCGAGCTGGACGCGATCGCCGCGGCCTTCATCGGCGGCGCGGCGGTCACCGGCGGCGTGGGCACCGTTGTGGGCGCCATGGTCGGCGGTCTGATCATGGCGGTGATGAGCAACGGCATGCAGCTGATGGGTATCGACCAGTCGACCCAGTCGGTGGTGAAGGGCCTCGTCCTGCTCGTCGCGGTCGCCTTCGACGTCTACAACAAGCGCCGGGCCGGCACGGCCCGCTGACGCCCTGACGGTACGAAGGTGCCCCCTGCCCGCCTCGCGGGCAGGGGGCACCGCCGTCGACGGGCCTCCGTCCGAATGGCGCCGGAGCGGAAAGGCGATCCCGCCGCACCGCGAACGGCCCGGCGGGATCCCATGCGGTCAGTGGCAGGCGCTGGTGCCGCTGTCGGTGTAGGTCTGGCCGGCTACCGGTACGAACCGCCAGTCGTAGCTGTTGGAGTGCAGGGTGAACTTCAGGACTCCCCAGGCCGAGCTGTTGCGTGCCTCGCTGTTGGGCTGGATGGTGCCGAAGCCGTAGTGACCCGCGCCGCCCATGCCGGCGACGAAGCTGCGCATGCCGCGGCTGGTGTCGGCGCCACCGGACGGGTTCATCGGCGCGAAGCGCTCGTACACGTGGTTGTGTCCCCACACCACGACGTCGGCGTTGTAGTCGTAGAGCGCCTGGTACAGCGGGCGCGTGGACGTCGACGGCGCGTGGTTGGAGCTGGACGTGAACAGCGGGTGGTGCCAGTAGGCGAGCGTGCACGGCTTGCCGCTGGCGGCCAGGTCCGCCCGCAGCCACTGCTCCTGGGTGGATCCGGCCGACATGCTGATGTTCGAGTTCAACGACACGACGTGCCAGTTGCCGAGGTCGTACGAGTAGTAGCCGCGCCCGCTCGGGCCGGCCGACGTACCGAAGTAGTTGTAGTAGCCGGTCGCGCCCGACGTGTTGTAGTCGTGGTTGCCCGGCGACGGGCGGGTGCGGCTCTTGTGCCGGCCCCAGGTGGGCTCGTAGTAACTGGCGAACTGCGACGCGGTGCCACTGTCGTAGACGTTGTCGCCGGTGGTGAAGACCGTCCCCGGGATGCTGTCGAGCAGCGTCGCGGTGGCGCTGTCGCCGGAGCCGGAGTCGGCGATGTCGCCCGCCCCCACGAACACCGGGTCCCCGGACTCCGGTGGCGTGGTGGTCCCGGTGGTGACCACCAGTTGCGGGGCGTCCGCGCCACTCTCGCGCGTGTCGTAGTAGGCGCCGTCGCCGCTGGCGGAGGTCGCACCGAAGCTGTACGTCCCGTTGCCGGTGACGGCGGCCGTGACGTCGACCTCGTACCAGGTGCTGCCGCTGACCGCGCCGATGGTGCCGAGCGTGGCCCCGTCGATCGTCGGCTGGTTGGCCCAGGTGGTGCCGGTCTCCGACCACGTCGTGTTGGACATCCGGCGGAACGTGCCACCGGCGTCGCTGCCGCTGTTGCCGCTGATCGTGCGCAGTCGCACCTTGGCGCTTGTCACCGTGCCGCTGACACCGCTCACGGTGAAACGCAGGAACGAGCGGCGCACGGGCGAGTTGTCGACCACGATCTGCGTGGACGTGCCGTAGTTGGTGGACGTCGCGTCACTCTGGACGTAGGTGTCCGCGACCGGCGTGAACGTCACGCTCGCCGCCGACGCCGCGTCGGCGCCTATCCCGACGACGGCGGCGGTCGCGGCGACGAGCACCAGCACCGCTCCCGTCGTGATCGGCGGACGGGAGAATCGAATATCCATCCAGGACTCCTTCGCTACGGGTGTGAAGCCCACGGAATGTAGGAAGGTCGATGGACCGGCGGGCGACGGGTGGATGAACACCACGTCCCGGCAGGCAAACACCTCGATGTTCGCGGCACGTTCACCCGCGCCTCGCCCGGCTGCCACGCGCGGTCCGTTGTGCCCTTCGCGACGAGTACGGACGATGGCTGGCCGGCAGTTGTCGACCCGAGGAGATGCTCGTGTACCTGTCGACCGTTTCCCGACCGGTCGCCGACCCGCCCGCACCGGGGCCCCGGCGTCGACGGCTCGCCCTGGTCAGCGGCAACGTCGTCGCACTCGGCACGGTCAGCCTGATCACCGACGTCTCCGCCGAGATGGTGGCCGCCGTCCTACCGCTCTATCTGGTGCTGGGCCTCCAGCTCAGCCCGGTGGCCTTCGGCGTGCTCGACGGCGTCCACACCGGCGCCACCGCGCTCCTGCGGGTCGTCGGTGGGTTCGCCGCCGACCGGTTCCGGCGGCGCAAACTGATCGCCGGCATCGGCTACACCCTCTCGGCGGTCGCGAAGCTCGGTCTGCTGCTCGCCGGCCGGTCGATACCGGCGATCGGTGGCGTCATCGCCGTCGACCGCCTCGGCAAGGGACTGCGCAGCGCACCACGCGACGCGCTGATCACGCTCTCCACGCCACCCGAGGCGCTGGGTCGGGCGTTCGGGGTGCACCGGGCGATGGACAGCGTCGGCGCGTTCCTCGGACCGCTCGCCGCGTTCGCGGTCCTGCTCGTCGTCGGGCAGTCGTACGACGCGGTCTTCGTCACCAGCTTCTGCGTCGCCGCGCTGGCCGTCGTCGTGCTCGTGCTCTTCGTCCGGGAACGCCCCGCCGAGCAGGCGACGGACGGCCCGGACGACCCGAGCGTCTCCGTCCGGGAGGCGCTCGGCCTGCTGGGCGGGGGACCGGCCCGCCGGCTCGTGCTGGCCGCCGCGATGCTCGGGCTGGCCACCATCGGCGACGGTTTCGTCTACCTGCTGCTGCAACGCCGCGAGGACCTCGGCCTGCGCTGGTTCCCCCTGCTCGCGGTGGGGACCAGCCTGGCCTACCTGCTGCTCGCCGCCCCGCTCGGCGTCCTCGCCGACCGGATCGGCCGGCTGCCGGTGGTGCTCGGCGGCTACACCGCGCTCGGTGCCACGTACCTGCTGCTGGCCGGCCCGGTCGACGGTTGGCCGTTGATCGTGCTGACCCTGGGGCTGTACGGCGCGTTCTACGCCGCCACCGACGGCGTGCTCATCGCGCTCGCCGGACCGGTGCTGCCGGCGCGGCTGCGGACCACCGGGATCGCGCTGGTGCAGACCGGGCAGGCCCTCGCGTACCTCGTCTCCTCGGTCCTGTTCGGTCTCGGCTGGCAGGCCTGGGGGCCGGAGGCGGCGATCCGCGCGGCGGCCGTGGCGGTCGCCTGCGTCCTGGTCGGCACGCTGCTCCTGCTGACCGCCCCGTCCCGTCTCGTCACCCGGAGGGTGCCCCGATGAGCGCGTTGTCGACCCGAGCGAAACTCGGCGTGCTGGTCGCTTCGGCCGTGCTGCTGGGCAGCGTGGCAGCCGGCTACGTGGCCGTGGCGGCGGAACCCGCCCGGACGCCGCCGGCCGCCACCGGCGACCAGGTGGTCACTCTGACGCCCGGTCCGCGCCTGCTGGCCATCACCGACCGGCACCTGTCCACCGTCGCCACGGCCGACCCCACCGGGCCCCGCACCGTCTCCGGCGTGGAATGCCTGCGGGCGTACGCCACGGGCGGCACCGGCGTCTGCCTGAGACCGGAGACCGCCTGGTCGTACGAGGTCGTCGTGCTCGACGCGGCGCTGCGCCAGACGCGGGCGGTCGGCGTGCCGGGTCTGCCGAACCGGGCCCGGGTGTCGGCCTCCGGCCGGATGGTCTCCTGGACGACGTTCGTCGGTGGCGACTCCTACACCGCCAGCGGCTTCTCCACCCGCACCGGGATTCTCGACACCACCACCGGCGCCACGGTGAACACGCTCGAAGAGTTCGCCATCACCCGGGACGGACGCCGCTACCGCAGCCCGGACGTCAACTACTGGGGCGTCACCTTCACCGCCGACGACAACCGCTTCTACGCGACCATGTCCACCGGGGGCAAGCGCTACCTCGTCCTGGGTGACGTCGCCGCCCGTACGGTCGAGACGGTGCGGGAGAACGTGGAGTGCCCGTCGCTGTCACCCGACGGCACCCGGATCGCCTTCAAGGAGGCGATCGACGCCGACCCGGCGAAGGGCTGGCGGCTGTCGGTCCTCGACCTGGCGACCATGCGGGTCACCGCGACCGCCGAGACGCGCAGCGTCGACGACCAGGCCGCCTGGCTGGACGGCGGCACACTCGCCTACACGCTGCGCCAGAGCGACGGCCAGCCCGACGTCTGGAGCGTCCCGGCCGACGGGTCCGCTACGCCGACACTGACGATCCCGGGCGCGGAGTCCCCGGCGCCGCTCACCTGACGGTCCGGCTGCCGGGCGGTCCGGACACCTGCCCGCCTTGGCGCGGACAGCCTCCCGTCATACGGGATTACGCGCCACACCCATCGCCGTTCATCGACGTTCTCAAGGCTGTTGACCATGACAAGGTTGAGCCGTCGCATTTTCGTCCTCGGTGGACTGGTGGCTGCCGGAATCGCGGTGACCCCCCGCCAGGGTGCCCGCGCCGCGGTGCCGTATCCCTTCAAACTCGGTGTGGCGTCCGGTGATCCGGCGCCCGACAGCGTGGTCCTCTGGACCAAGCTGGCACCGTCTCCGCTCAACGCCGACGGGCAGGGCGGCATGGCCAACGCCGACGTGACGGTCGAGTGGCAGGTGTCCACCACCGACCGGTTCACCTCGCTCGTCGCCTCCGGCTCGGTGACCGCACGCTACGCCGACGCGCACTCCGTGCATGCCATCGCCGGTGGGCTCGCCGCCGACTCGGACTACTACTACCGGTTCCGGGCGCAGGGCCAGATCTCGCCGGTCGGGCGGACCCGGACCGCCCCGGCGCCCAGCACCGTGGGCCGCGACCTGGTGATGGCCTTCGCCTCCTGTGCCCACTACGAGGCCGGCTACTACACCGCGTACCGGCGGATGGCCGAGGACAACCCGGGGCTGATCCTGCACCTCGGCGACTACATCTACGAGGGCGGCGTCGGCACCTCCACGGTGCGGCAGCACGTCGGCGCCGAGATCGTGTCGCTCGCCGACTACCGCCGCCGGTACGCGCTCTACAAGTCCGACCCGGACCTGCAGGCGGCGCACGCGGCAGCACCCTGGCTCGTGGTGCCGGACGACCACGAGGTGGAGAACAACTACGCCAACATGGTCCGCAACGACAGCAGCCCGACGCTCACCGCCGCGCAGTGGACCGCCCGACGGTCGGCCGCGTACCGGGCCTACTACGAGAACATGCCGCTGCGGCCGGCCTCCGCCGCCAACGGCAACAGCATCCCGCTGTACCGGCGCATCCGGTGGGGACAGCTCGCCACCTTCCACATGCTCGACACCCGGCAGTTCCGCGACGACCAGGCGTGCGGGGACGGCTGGAAGGTCTGCGCCGACGCGGACCTGACCTCCCGGTCCCTGACCGGCGCGACCCAGGAGGCGTGGCTGCTCGACGGGCTGGCCCAGCGCTACGGCACCTGGGACATCCTCGGCCAGCAGGTCTTCTTCGCCCAACAGCTCGACGCGAACGGGGCGGCGAGCATGGACGCCTGGGACGGCTACCGGGCCTCCCGCAGCCGGATCCAGACCGGCTGGCAGCAGCGTGGAGTGCGCAACCCGCTGGTGCTCACCGGCGACGTGCACCGGTCGTGGGCCAACGACCTCAAGGCCGACTACGCCAACCCCGCCTCGGCCACCATCGGCACCGAACTCGTCTGCACCTCGATCACCTCGACCGGCAACGGCAGCGGCAGCACCACGGTCCCGAACGCGGCGGCCAACCCGCACCTGAAGTTCTACTCCGACCGGCGTGGCTACGTGCGGACCACGATCAGCCGCAGCCAGGTCCGCGCGGACTTCCGCACGGTGCAGACGGTGACCGAGCACGGCGCCGCGGCGGCCACGGCCCGCTCGTTCGTCATCCTCGACGGCCAGCCCGGCCTCCAGGCCGGGTAGAAGGAGACCCACAATGACCGCACTCACGACACTGCTCGCCGCCTCCCTGCTGCTCCCGAGCCTGGCACCGGCCCCGATCGCGGTCACCGCCGAGGCGGTCACCTGGACCACCGCGAACAGCGTGGCCACCGGTGACCAGGACCTGCCCGGCATCGCCATGAACCGCAACGGCCAGGTGGCCGTGGTGTGGGAGGACGACCGGGACAGCACCGCGCCCGAGGACGACACCCACAGCGAGATCTACCTGCGACTGTTTCGCGACGGCACGCCCGCGTACGAGGTGAAGCTCTCCGGTGGGGGCACCAGCGGGGCCGCCTGGCGGCACATCAGCCCCGACGTGGGGCTCGACGACCGGGGCAACGCCGTGGTGGTCTGGGCCGCCGACGGCGACGGCAACGGCGTCTACAACATCCAGTACCGGGTGGTGTCGTCGAGCGGCGCCGTGCTCGCCTCGGGGCAGGCCAACGCCAGCGACGCCGGGCAGCAGATCTGGCCGAAGGTGGCGCTCGACCCGGACGGCGCGCCGACCAGCGGCGCGGTCGGGTTCACGGTGGTCTGGGAGGACGTCCAGGGGACCGCTCCGGCCACCGTCAAGGCCGCCGGCTACACTGCGGCCACCACCAAGGCGTACGAGGTGACTGCCTCGCAGACCACCGGCTCGCACCACCGCCCCGACGTGGCGGTGTCCGCCACCGGCGAGGCGCTCGTGGTGTGGGACGAGGACGCCGACGCGAACGGCTCGTACAACATCGGGTTGACCCGCCTGGCCCGGTCCACCGGCGCGGTGGCGCTGTCGCGGCGCACCGCCAACGTGCAGAGCGGCGGGCAGCAGCAGCGACCGTCGGTCGCGGCGAACGTCGCCGGGGACTTCACCGTCGGGTGGGAATCCGACCACACCGGCGCCCGAGGCGTCTGGGCGCGGTCGTTCACCGCCACCGGCACCGCCCGCCACGACGAGGTCCAGGTCTCCACCGGGACCGGGGCCGTCGCGCCCGGCGTCGGCATCGACGACCAGGACAACGTGGTGGTGGGCTGGACGGTGTCGGGCGCCAACCCGGACGTCTGGGCGCGCGGCCTCAACCCGGACGGCACCTCCACCGGTCGGCTGGCGGCCCAGGCGTTGAGCCAGACCACCACGGGTCGGCAGGAGCAACTGGCCGTCGCCGCGTCGCCGTGGGGCGAGGTGAGCCTGTGTTACACCGACGACAACGACGGGAACGCCTTCGACCAGGTGCTCCTGGGGTTGGGCGCGACGAACTCGACCTGGCTGATGTCGGCCGACGAGCTGCGCCGGTTGAAGGCGCGGGCGGGCGTCACGGCGCACTGAGCCGACGGGTCCGGGTCAGGCGGCGTGGTCGGGCCCGCCGCCGTCCTTCGCCACCCCGTCGTCCGCGCCAACGGACGACGGGGTGGCCACGGCGCGCAGGGTGACCGCCTGGTCGGCGTGCTCGACCTCGAACAACGTCCCGGCCGGGAAGGCCGCGAACGCCTCGGGTGGCAACTGGATCGTGCCGTCACCGGCCACCACGGCGAAGTCCCGGCCGTCGCGCCCCTCGGCCCCGACCCGGCCGTCCCGGATGGTGACGGCGCGGCCCAACCGGGCACCCACCTCGCCGTCGTGGGTCACCACGACGACCGTGGTGCCCCGCTGGGCGTTGACGGTGGCCAGCGCCCTGAGCACCTCGTCCCGACCGGACGCGTCGAGCTGGCTGGTCGGCTCGTCGACCAGGAGCAGCCCGGGCCCGGCCGCGAGCCCCTGCGCCAGGGCGGCCCGCTGACGCTGCCCCGGAGTCAGGTCGCCCACCCGCCGCGCGCCGTGACCGCCGAGGCCGACGAGCTCCAGGACCGCCTCCGGCGGGTCGAGCCGACGTCCGGCGATGCGCGCCGCGGGTCGCTGCGCCAACCAGACGTTGCGCGACAGCGACACGTACGGCAACAGGTTACGTTCGGCGCCCTGGAGCACCGTGCCGACGGTGGCCCCGCGCAGGCCCGCCAGGCCCTTGGACGAGAGCCGGGACAGCTCGTGGTCGCCCACGTGCACGCGGCCGGCGGACGGTTGCAGGAGCCCGCCGAGGATCGCCACCAGTGTGGACTTTCCCGAGCCGGA
This sequence comes from Micromonospora sp. NPDC049175, assembly GCF_043197345.1. NCBI lineage: Bacteria > Bacillati > Actinomycetota > Actinomycetes > Micromonosporales > Micromonosporaceae > Micromonospora > Micromonospora sp. NPDC049175. The sequence goes on from NZ_JBICSY010000003.1 coordinate 200,053, forward strand.
CGGCCCCACCAGCGCCAGCATCTCGCCCGGCGAGATGTGTAGGTCCACACCGGAGAGCGCGACGACGTCGCCGGTGCCGGTGGAGTAGATGTGGATGAGCCGGTGGCAGGTGACGGCCACACCCCCGGCCGGCGGCTCGGCGGCGGTCGGCCGCTCCGGCCGCTCGGCAGTCAACGGCTCGTCCTGCGGCTCGACGGTCAACGGCTCGTCCTGCGGCTCGACGGTCATCGGCTCGTCCTGCGGCTCGACGGTCATCGGCTCGTCCTGCGGCTCGACGGTCATCGGCTCGTCCTGCGGCTGGGCGGTCATCGGCTGCTCCGGCGGCGCACCGAGGCGGCGATGACCCGACCGAGCACGACCGCGGTGAGGGCGAACAGCGTGACAGTGGGCACCACGAACACCAACAGCCGGCCGAGGTCCGGCCACTCGGGTATCGGGACCGGGGAGCGGCCGTCACCGAACAGTCGTTGCCCGCTTCGGGTGAGCAGCCAGATCACCAGGGTGACGAGACCGCCCGACACGGCGGCGACCGCGACCGGTAACCCGTAGCCGCCGCGGACGGCGCGCGCTGGCAACCCCTGCCGACGCAACGCCACCAACATGGCCACCCGGGTACGCTGCTCGGCCGCCGCCATCGCGATCAGGCCGGCCGCCCCGATCAGCACCCCGGCCAGGGCGGCGAACAGGTTGAAGCGCAGTGCCAACGCCGGAGCCTGCCGATCGAAGTCCTGGCGAGCCCCGGTGATCGTCCGCTCGCCGACGATCGCCAGACCCTGGGCGCGAAGCCGGTCGAGGACGTCGGCGGGCGCGGTCGCGGCCAGCCACACCTCCTTGGTGCCGCTCTGGCCGGAGACCGCGATCCGATCGGCGTATTCCAGGTCGACGATCAGGCCGGCGCCACCGAGCTGCGGCAGACCGTCGGCCACCCCGTCGATCCGGGCCGTGGTCGGTGCCCCGTCGACGCCTTCGTGCGGATAAGTGGCGCCGAGCTGCGTCCCCTCCGACCGGGTCACGTAGACGGGCAGCGGAAACGGTGAGTCGGCGACACTGATGCCGTCTACCCCCGCACGCCCCTCCCACATCTTCAGGGCCAGCGCTGGGGACGAACCGCCCCTGGCGCTGACCTCCGAGTCATCCCCCGCGACGGTGCGTCGCCACCGCCTCAGATCGGCGAACTGCGTACCGGTCAGCACCACCGTGTCGGCGTTGCCATCGCCGATGCGCATCTCCTCGAAGTGGACCGTCACGTCCTGCCACATCACCGCGGTGACGATTTCCATCTTGACCAGGCGGCACTGTGTCACGCACTCGGGCACCGGAACGACGTACTGGTCGCGCCCCGGATGGATGTCCGGCTGCGCGACGACCACCCGAGTGCCATTGGCGCTGGAGACGGTCACCGCGAGGCGCGGCGCATTCCCCCCGAAGACCTCCGTGTCGAAGCTGGTGGTCGACAGGCCGACGCTGAGCAGTCGCCCCCGGAGCAGCACCGGCTCTCCGGGCGGGGCGGGGCGGATGGCGCGCGCGATGTCCGCGAAGGACGCTCCGTAGGACGGGTGCGGCACGGCCACCGCCGTCAGCCGGGCGGAGTCCACGGCGAGCACCGGTGTGCCGCCGTCGGGGAGCCTTTTCGTCACGACCGCGGCCATCGCGAAGCGACCCTCGGGATCGGCCTTCCGCACGGCCGCCAACAGGTGCGAACGGGACGGCGCGTCGACCTCGACCACGCGCGGCGCGCCGACCTCCACGACCGCCCGATCGCCGTAGGCGGCCGAGGCGAGCTCGTTCATCGACGCCGTGAAGGCGAGCATGGCGACAGCGACGGTGAGCAGCGCGATCAGCGGTCGGAACCGTGGTTGCCGGGCCACCTGCACCAGGGCGAGGCCGACGGCGGTGCGGCCCCGGGCCAGCAGTGCCGCACCGACCGCGGCGCCGGCCAGCATCGCGACCCGTGCCAGCAACACCGCCGCGGCGAGCGCCCCGGCGACAGGTGCCACGAGTGCCAGCCCGCTGGGCGACCCGCCGGAGCGCAACTGCACCACGGCGGCTGCCGCGATGGACACCGCGACGACGTCGCCGATCGTCGCCCGCCACCCCCGGACCCGGGCCGGCACCCGACGCAGCAGGTCGACGACAGGTGCGGACAGCATCCGAGCCTGGGCCAGCAGCACCGCGGCGAGCGCGCCGGCCGCGCCGATGGCGGCGAAGGCGACAACGTTGGCGTCCAGCGTGACGTCGGCGCGGGCCGGGAGGGTGTGCGCGGCGAGCAGTGTGGCAGCGGCGACGCCACCCAGGCAGCCGAGGGGGATCGCGACCAACGCGGGTACGGCGTGTTCGCCGATCGCCAGCGCCCACAGTCGTCGGCGTTGCACTCCGCGGAGCAGGAGCAGGCCCTGCTCCGGTCGCCGCTGCTCCGCCGCCGAACCCACCGCGACGAAGAGCACCAGCCAGCAGAGCAGCACGAGCAGCCCGGCGCCCAGCGTGACCCCGTCGGCCAGTTGCCCGCGTTGCCGCTCGATGCGGTCGAACAGGCTGGTCGTGGTGGTGCCGGCTCCGAAGTTCTCGCGGTTTCCGTCCCGCTGCAGCTTCATGACCGCGGCCCGCAGCTCCGGCATGGATCCGCTGTCCAGCAGCTTCTCGGTGACGTAGAGGTCGGCCGTGGACCGGTGCAGGATGACATCGTCGTCGGGCAGGGGAGCGGCCTCGGCGATGAAGATGGCATCCTCGGCGCTGCCCGGGATCGACGTGCCGGGGGAGCCCCCGGTGGCTGGGCGAATGAGTTCCCCGCCGAGCCAGAACGGATCGGTCACGTCCTGCGGTCGGTAGATGCCTGTCACCCGCACGGGCACCGCGGCGAAGGTGAAGCGATCGCCGACGGCGACACCGAGCCGCGCGGCGGTGTGCGTGCTGACCATGACCTCGGGGGGCTGGTCTCTCGAGGTGGCCCGGGGGCAGGCGCCAACCACGGCGACCCGCTCACACACCCCCTCCCGGAAGATCAGGCGGGAGGTCACCTCTCCGGCTCGGCCGGCGGCGACGCCACCGGTCTGAGCGCCCAGGACGACGTCGAAGCCGGCCGGCGTCAGTTGCCGGACCGTGCTGGTGAACACGGTGCGGGTGGGGTCACCGGGCATCCCCGGATATTCGGCGCCCTCGGCGAGCCGGATGCGAAGCTCGTTGGGCTCCGCAGTGGACATCTCGTACCGGGCCAGCGCCTGCCCGGCCGCGGCGACGTAGCTCGGTGCGGCCGCCGCGGCGGCGCTGGCGAGCACCGCGAGCAGGAGCACCGCCAACGCCTGTGCTCGGCGGGCCGCGATCGCACCCCAGATGACGGTCAGCATTGGTGCCGAGGTTATCGACCGGACCGCCCGCCCGCCGCCCCGTACCGGTAGACCGAGACCTGCCGGTCACCGGTGGCCTCAGTCGCGGAGGATCTCCGCCCGCCCCTCGACGAGGTGCAGCTCCGCCTCGCAGGCGGCGGCCACCTCCGGGTCGTGGGTGGCGAACACGACAGCCGCGCCCCGGCGTGCCTCGCCGTGCAACAGGTCCAGCACCCGCTGCCGATTGCCCGCGTCCAGCTCGCTCGTCACCTCGTCGGCCAGCAGCACGCTCCCGCGCAGGGCCAGGCCGCGGGCGACGGCCGTCCGCTGCTGTTGGCCACCCGACAACTCCTCGACGAGTTGGTCGGCCTGGCCGGCAAGGCCCAGCAGCTCCAGCATCGCGGCGGTCTGCCCGCGGGCCTCGGGTGGGGTCACGCCATCGGCCACGAGCGCCACCTGAAGGTTCTCGGCGGCCGTGAGGATCGGGGCCAGGCCGTTGTCCTGTGGGACGAGCACGATCCGGTGCGCTACCGCGTGATCGCGGTCGCGCAGCGGCTGCCCGTCGACTGTCACGGACCCTTCCCGTGGTCGCAGCAGCCCGGCCAGGGCGTGGAGCAGCGTCGTCTTGCCCGCGCCCGACGACCCGGTCAACGCCAGGACCCGTCCCGGCCGGACCGTCAACGAGATCTCCCGGAGGACGGCCGGCGCGTCGCCGTAGCCGACTGACGCCCCCTGCATGCTCAGCATGTGCCACCGCCCCTTTTTCCGGCTTCCAAGGATCCGCAGACTGCCACGGCGGGCGGACCCGCACAATCCCGTCGATCCGCCAGCGATCCGGGTGGTCAGTCGACCCGGGGTCGCCGCTCGTAGCTGACCAGGGCGGCGAGGAAGGCTGTGAGCAGCCCGAGAGCGGCCAGCGCGGGCAGGGTCCGGGCGAGGGGTATCAGGAGGAGGACGATGCCGATCGCCACGAGGTGGCCCGCCGACCTTCCTACGGTCAGCCGGAGGAACAGCAGGCGGCCGGCGAGATAGAGCGCGGCGCCGCCGTAGAGCACGAGGATGGCCGACCAGCTCATCGGTTCCCCGCTGAGCTGCCGGGGTCGTGTCTGCTCCGTCAGGTTCGCGAGGATCAGGTGGATGCCCAGGGCGACGTAGACGGCCCCGGCGACGAGCGGCAGATGCGCCAGCGTGTACGCGTCCGCCGCCAACTGCTGCCGACGCCGGGAGCGCGGCGAGGCCGAGGTCAGCACCTCCGCCGCGGCCGGTGCGACGCCCACGAAGTAGAGCCACCACAGGCAGACGGTCGCGGCGAAGCCGAACACCGAGGCCACCAGCACCGGCCAGGCGATCACCTCCAGACCTGCGGCCCCGGCCGACAGCAGAGACTCACCGAGCACGATGATCAGCACCAGACCGTGGCGTTCGGCGAAGTGCGCCCCGCTGCGGACCTCCCCGAAGCTGGCGGCGGTGGCGATCCGGCCGCCGCCGTAGTCGACGAGGAACGCCACCGTCCACAGCACGGTCTGCGCGGTCCCGCCGAGGATGGCGCCCACCAGCAGCGGGACCCAGGCGATCGTGGTGGGCACGGCGAAGCGCAGGGTCTGCCTGCGGTACTGCGGGTTGCCGGACGAGGAGTAGGTGATCAGGCCGAGGTGCAGTCCACGGACCACGATGTAGGCGATGGCGAGGGTGAGCGGCGGGCTCAACGCGCCGTCGTGGCGCTGCCACGCCTGCGGGATCACCAGCGCGGCCACGAAGATGGCGGCCATCGCCGCGAGCATCCCGGCCAGCACCGGGCCGGTGTCCGCACGGACCTGGTTGCCGAGCCACGCGTAGCAGCTCCACGCGTACCAGAACCAGAGCAGGAGCAGTAACCCCTGGTACAGGGTGAGCGGACCCAGCGACTCCGCCATGAAACCGATGAGCCGTGTCAGCGCGAACACCAGCACCAGGTCGAAGAAGATCTCGAAGGTGGTGGCCCGGTGTGCCTCCTCGACCAGCACCGGCCGGGACCGGTGGACGCGGCTCATCCGCTCATCCTGGTCTGTTTCGCACCTCGTCGGAGGCCAACGCCCCGCTCCGACCGAATCAGTCGAAGAGCAGGTCGAGGTGGGCGTCCAACGCGCCCAGTGCCTGCTCGACGGTGTACTGCCCACCCAGCAGGTAGACACCGAGCCCTTCCATGAGCGCCAGCAGACCGGCCGCGGCGGCGTCGCCGTGCCGGTCGGGCAGGACGCCGGCGATGAACCCGGTGAGCTGCCGGGTGCCCTCGCGCAGGCTGGGCACGGCGGCCGGACGCACCGCCGTGTAGGCGAGGAACGCGAGCGCCACCCGCCCGTCGTCGCGGGTGCCCTCGTCCAGGGGCAACAGCGCGGCGAGCATCGTGCGCAGCAGCAGCCGGGGTGGCGGGTCCACGCCCAGTCGTGCCAGCGCCTCGGTGACCCTGATCTGGCCGCGTTCCCGCACCACGCTCAACGCGAACGCCATCATCTCGTCTTTCGTCCGGAAGTAGTGCTGGACCATTCCGGCGGACACGCTGGCCGCGGTGGCCACGTGGCGGAGGCTGACGGCCTCCAGGCCCTGGTCCGCGGCGACCCGCATCAGCGCGTCCGCGATGAGGGTGCGTCGCTCCTGGTGATCGACCTTCTTGGGCATGGCCTCGATCGTTTCACAGTGGGTGGCCCGGACAGCCCGCCAGCGGCGGCGGTTACCGGCTGACCGGGTGGTTAGCGGGCGCGCCCCGCGCGCTGCGCAGGAGGCCGTCCGGGTCGTCGGCGTACAGGCGCAGCTCGTTCATCGGCATCGACCCGGTCTTCGCCAGATCTAAGGTCAGCGGCCGGCGCAGCAGCACGTCGATGCTGGTCTGGCTGCCGACCGAGATGGACACCACCCGACGCTCACCCTCCTGCTCGACCTGCACCGACCTGCTCGACGGCAACGAGCGGTGGCGCTTGCGCAGGGCCTCGACGTCGGTCCACGGGATCCAGATGTCGATGCCCGAGCTGAGCCGCACCCGCAGGCCCCGGTCGCCCACGACGTGGGGGTGGATGGTCATGCTGGCGAACAGGCCGATCATCCAGAGCAGACCCCAGATGCCGAGGCCCAGCACGATCCAGCGGGCGGGCCGCCACGGCACCACGTGGGTGACCACCACGTCGAAGATGGGGATCTCCACGACCGACAGGCCGATGAAGATGCCCAGGATCGGCTTGACCACGCCGAGGTAGCCGAACGGCTCGTCGCCGGGTCCCAGCGGCAGGGGGCGGCGCCGGGCCCAGACGTACAGGCTGCGCCACGTCGCGGCCTCGGCCTCGGCCGCCCGACGCAGCAGCGGGCCCACCCGCGCCCTGGTCGGTGCCTTCGTGTCGGTCACTGTCGTCCTTCCCGCTCGGGCGTCGACGGTTGGTGGACCGTGATGGTGCCGGCGCCACCGTCCACGGTGACGAGCTGTCCGGTGCGGATCGTCCGGGTGGCGTCCGGCACGCAGATGACGGCGGGAATGCCGTACTCCCGGGCCACGGTCGGGCCGTGCGCCATGATCGCGCCGGTCTCGGTGACCAGCGCCGCCGCGGTGAGGAACAGCGGGGTCCAGCCGGGGTCGGTGGTCGCCGCCACCAGGACGTCGCCGGGCTCGACGTGCGCGGTGCCCGGGTCGTGGACGACCCGGGCGGGCCCGGTCACCCGGCCCGCCGACGCGCCCACTCCGGCGAGCGTCCCGTCGGCGGCGGGCGCCGCCGGCAGGACGGTCTCGACGTCGGTGCCGTCGGAGAGCAGCGCCACCGGCACGCTTCGGCGGCGCAGCTCCCGGCGGTGCGTCGCCCGTCGGGAGGTGACGGTGCCGCGCAGATCAACACCCTGGTGTACGGCGGCGTGCGCCTCGTCCAGGGTCAGGAACATGATGTCGTCGGGCTGGTCCAGCAGCCCGGAGTCGTGCAGGTCGGCACCGATGAGCAGCAGTTGGCAGCGCGTCTCCCGCAGTGGGTACAGCCCGGCGAACTTGCCGGCCTCGCGCAGGCCGGCAAGTGACCGCGCCCGGCGCAGCAGGAACCCGGCGATGTTGCCCCGCACCGGCCGCCGACGGCGGGCTCGCCCGACCAGCTCCTCCAACGCCGCCTCGGCTGCCGCGCCGGCCCGCTGGAAGCGCTGATCGGGGCCCTGCCGCGGATCGGTGACCCGCAGGTAGTTCGCGACCGCGGCGAAGACCGGCGTGGGGTCCTCCGCCCAGCGCGGCACGCCGAGGTCGACCTCGGCGACGCCCCGGTGACCGTAGACGTCCAGGAAGGCCGCCATGCCGATGTCGGGCAGCGTGCCGTTCAGGTGGCGTGCGGCCAACTCTGCCGGCGGGGTGTCGAGCAGGAGCTGACGGTGGTCGCCCGCACCCTGGGCGAGTCGCCACAGGGCCAGGTCCATCTCGATCGTGACGTTGTGCGGCATCCCGGCCAGCACGGCGTGGATCTCGTCGGGACCGGCGAGGCCCCTGAGGAGGGTGGTCGGCAACGCGGTGGCGAGCATCCCGGCGACGATCGGCCACATGATCGCGTCGGCGGTGTCGTCGGCGTCGGCGTCAGTCGCCTGGACGAAGCGCAGCCGATCGGCCGCGGTACGCAGGTCGGCGGGGGCGGCGGACCGTACTCTGAGCTGCTCGACGGCCTCGAACAGCCGGATCCGCGCGGCCTCGGGGCGGGCCAGCGCCCGCAGGATCCCCACCACCGCGCGGCCGGCCGTCCGCAGCGACGCGGCCCCCGGTGCCCGGCCGCGCGTGGCGCCGCCCTTGGTCGGGGCGAACCGGGGATCCGCGAGCACGTGCTGCATCACCGCCTGGGCGCGCGGCCCGAAGTCGACAGCCAGGAGCCGCACCAGTCGCTTACGGGACGATCCGTCCCGCGCGAGGTCGGTCAAATCGCCGTAGAGGCGGCCGCCGATGTCGACGATCTCGACCCGCACCCCGAGCGCGGCGAGCATCCCGGCGATCTGCGCCCGCAGGGTCGACATGCCCATCGGGGTGACCGGTTGCCGCATGCCCTGGACGTGCCCGAACTCCAGGTAGACGCGGGGGAGGGGCTTCCCGCTCGGCGGCGGGGCGGGGAACAGGCTGGTGATCGGCCGGGACTGGAGGAGCCACAGCACGTCGTCCGCGTCGAAGGCCCACTCGACATCCTGCGGGCAGCCGAAGTGCGCCTGCAACCGTTCGCCGGTGGCGCGGAGGCGGGCCAGTTGGGCCGCCGTCAGGCAGCCGGTCTCGTCGCGCGTGACGTCGTCGAGGAGGTAGTGGTCGACGGCGGTGGCGCCGTCCACCACTGTCGTGCCGAGGCCGGCGGCGGCGTCGACGGCCATCTCGTCGCGGCGCCCGGTCAGCGGGTTCGCGGTGAACAGCACCCCCGCCACCGTGGGGGTGACCATGCGCTGCACGACGACGGCCATCAGCACCGTTCGATGATCGATGCCGTGGGCGTCGCGGTAGGCGGTCGCGCGGTCGCCGTGCAGCGAAGCCCAGCACTTCTCGATGGCGGCGATCAGCTCGGCGGTGCCGGTGACGTTGAGGACGGTGTCCTGCTGCCCGGCGAAGCTCGCGTCCGGCAGGTCCTCGGCGGTGGCGCTGGAGCGCACCGCCACCGGGCCGGCGCCGAGCCGCTGGTACGCGGCGACGACCTCGGCCGTCGGGACGACCCCGAGTCCGTGCGCCTCGGTGGTGACGCAGAAACCGTCGGGGACCTGCTCGCCGTGCCGGATCAGCTCGCCCAGACCGGCTGCCTTACCGCCAGCCACTGCGGTCATGGCGGCGGTCACCTCGGACAACGCGATCACGTGCATGGCGACCTACCCTCGTTGCAATGCGACTGCATTGAAACGACAATACCTCTTTTGCGATGCGACTGCAATGTAACAGCGCTGGCCGCCGCCGTACGCGAGACACCCGATCCGGAAACCGTGCGGCTGGGGCTCCCGGCTACCGCGCGGCAACCCTGCCAGCCTCCACGACGTGACCCTCGCCATCCGACCACCAGCCTCGCTCCGCGTAGCGCGTTCGCCCAGTTGCGAACAGTCCATTCGCGGCTCGGCGACGGCACGGTCTGGTTAGGATATGACCCCCATTTTCTACCCCAATTCACCCTGAAAGGTGTCGATTTTGTCTCACATTTCGGGTGCCATGCTGCCGGTACTGCTGGCATTGACGCCGATCGTGCCGGCCAACACCGTTTCGCCGGACCAGTCGGACTTCTCGTTGACCGTCAGCCCCAGCCGGATGGTCGTACCAGCCGACGAGATCGGGCAGCCGCGACAGTTCACCGTGACCAACCGTGGTCAGTCGGCGATCGATGTCTCGATGCGAACGGCGAGCTTCACGGTGGATCCTGCGGGGGTGTTGACGTTCCGCTCGGACGTGGCACACACGGCGATCGACTGGGTCACGGTGAACCCGAAGCGCCTTCGGCTCGCCCCCGGTGCGACCGAACCGGTGGACCTCCGGATCGCGGTACCGGCGAACGCCGAACCCGGCGAGCACCAGGTAGCGGTGATCTTCTCGGCACCACCGCCGGCCAATGCGGCCGGGACGAGCATCCGCCGCAGTGTCGGCGCGCCGATCTATGTCACGGTGCCGGGCGACGCGATCGAGTCGGTGCAGGTAAGCGACGTCGATGCGCCCGGTTTCGCGCTGCGTGGTCCGCTGGCGCTCACCGCGACGGTACGCAACGTCGGCACCCTTCGCCGCGATTTCGTCGCGGCCGACCGGTTGCGGGCCCGGGTGGCAGGGGAGGACGTGACGTTCCCCGACTTCACCCTGCTGCGCGACGGCAGCCGACAGGTCAGCGCCCGGTGGGACGATCCACCCCTCATCTGCGTCTGTCGGGTGACAGTCGCGGTGCCGAACCCGGCCGGCCGGGCGGGGAGCGCGCAGGCGACGGTCGTCATCCTTCCGCTGCACCTCATCGGTCCGACGGTGGGGGGCCTCGTCATCCTGCTCCTGCTCGGCTGGATGCTCCGGCGTCGCCGGGGCGGTACCGCTGCGGCGACACCGGCGCCGTCCACGGTGGCGGGTGAAGGAGCGCATCCGGCGCTGCCGGCGTCGGTTCTTGACGACCTGACCCGGTAGGCCACGTGCTATCCCTCGGTCCGTCCCGATTGGTCTGGCCGGCGGGCCGACCGCCATCCGCCGAGCGTCTTTCACGATTCACGAAATCACGCTCAGGTCCGGTCCGTGCCCCAATTTGTCCTGTCTTTCCGGATTATGCCTGAGAGCGGCTTATCGGCTGACATAGCCTTAGTGCGTCTTATGGGGGGTTGACGCATGTCCGTGGCGATGGTGAATGGCTTTACGGCGAGACGGGGTCGGAGCGGTGCCGCGACGAACGGCGTGCGCCCCTCGTTGACTGTCGCGATCGTCGACAGCACGGACGTGGCCCGTTGAACACCCGCACCCGGTCCTCGCGACTGTTCGGTCGGCGCGAGGTCCGACGCCGAACCGCAGTTGGCGTGGTGGGCACCCTGCTGGCCACTCTGGTCGCCGTGCTCAACCCGGTCGTCGCCGAGGCAGCCGGCACCGTCCTGTTCAACCAGCCCTTCCACAACAACACCCCGGACGGACTCGGCCCGATCGTCCTGCCGGCCCTACCCGCGGCGTCCACCACCGCGAACTTCGCCTGCCTGAGCGCCTCCGGCAACGTCAGCACCGGAGCCCTGCACAGTTGTGCGACGCAGACCGACGCGCCCGGCAGCGGCAAGCTGCGACTCACCGACGCCACCATCAACCGGACCGGTGGGCTCTTCGGGGCGACCAGCGTGCCCACCGCGTCCGGGCTGGACATGACCTTCAACCTCTACCAGTACGGCAACACCGGCGGTGCGGACGGGATGACCCTCGTCCTCGCGGCGGTCGACCCCGCCAACCCGGCCGCGCCGGCCAGCATCGGCCAGTCCGGGGGAGGGCTGGGCTACACCGGTACGAGGACACTGCCCGGTCTGGCCAACGGCTACCTGGGCATCGGGTTCGACGTCTTCGGCAACTACAGCACCACCACCTACCAGGGGAGCGGCTGTACCGACCCAGCCTTCGTCACCGCCTCCCGGATTCCGGGTCAGGTGCTCGTGCGGGGACCTGGTCGCGGCACGGTCGGCTACTGCGGTCTGAACAGCACCGCCACCAACGGATCGTCGCCAGTGGTCCCACTGCGGGCCAACAACCGCGCCGGCTCGGTCGTACCGGTCGAGGTGGTCATCAACCCGACCACCTCGACGTTCACCACCGCCTCCGGTCTGGTGGTGGCGGCCGGACGTTACATGGTGGTCTTCCGGCCGGTCGGCGCGAGCGTCTCGCGGGTCCTGGAGGGGGCGCTACCCGCGGTCGCCGCCGGCCTCTACCCCTCACCGAACTGGCTGAACAGCAACGGCATCCCGCGCCAACTCGCCTTCGGCTGGGTGGCGTCCACCGGCTCCGTGGTGGACAACCACGAGGTCGACAACACCAACGTGGTGACCTTCAACCCGGTGCCCGACCTGAACGTCACGCAGACCAGCTACACCGGCCCGAACCCCCAACCCGGTGATCCGGTCAACTACACGGTGGTTCCCTCGGTCGCCGTCGGCGCCAACGAAACAGCCCCGGTCTCGATGACCGCGACCACGCCGCCGGGCGTGGTGCCGGTTGGCGCGTTCGGTAGCGGTTGGGTCTGCGCGGCGCCAACGGGGCAGACCGTCACCTGCACCAACAGCAACGGACCCTTCGCCAACGGGACCTCACTGCCACCGATCTCGGTGGTCGCCATCGTCACCGGGTCCGCCGTCACACCGTCGATCATCCAGACGCAGTCGACGGTCACCGCCTCGTCCATCGACGGCAACCCCGGAATCTCCACCACCACTGTCGTGGGCACGCCGCCGGCGACGCCGAGCGGCATCACCGTCTCGCCCGCGACGAGCACGATCGCCGGTGGCGTCGCGGTGACGGTCGGCGGGACGAACATCGCCGGGGCGACCGCCATCGAGATCGGCACCACGGCCCAGCAGCAGGCAGGTACCCCGGTCACCCTGCTGCCCTGCCCGTCCGGCCCGGCGCCCGGCTGCTTCACGGTGAACGGCGACGGGACGTTGAGCATCTCGTCCATGCCCGCGCGCAGCAGCGCCGCCACGGTGAACGTCACAGTGGTCACCCGGGGTGTCGCCGCCGCGGCCACCTACGTCTACACCGACGCGCCGGCCACCCCGACCGCGCCGACCGCGACCGCCGGCCTGGCCAACGCCACGGTGACCTGGACGGCTCCGGCGAGCAACGGCAGCCCGATCACCAGCTACATCGTCACCCCTGTCCGCAACGGGGTGGCGCAGACCCCGATCACGTACGACGCGTCCACCACCAGCCGGGTGATCTCCGGGCTGACGGTCGGCGCGAGCTACACGTTCACCGTCGCGGCGGTCAACTCGATCGGCACCAGCGCGACGAGTCCGGCGTCCAACGCGGTGGTGCCGTACGCGGTGCCCGGGGCCCCCACCATCACGGCGGCCAGCGCCGGTGACTCCTCGGCCACGCTGACCTGGACCGCCCCCAACGCCAACAGCAGCCCGATCACCTCGTACGTGATCACCCCGTACATCGGCGGGGTGGCGCAGACCCCACAGACCTTCGCCAGCGCGGCGACCACCCAGACGGTGGCCGGGCTGACCCCGGGCACCGCGTACACGTTCACGGTGACGGCCCGCAACGCGGGCGGCGCCGGACCGCCCTCGGCGCAGTCCGCACCGGTCATCCCGAACCAGTCGCCCAGCCTCACCAACCCCGCGCCGCCCGCCGGCGAGGTCAGCGTCCCCTACAGCAACCAGCTGACCGTGAACGGCGGTACGGCACCGTTCGCCTGGTCGATCAGTGCGGGCAGCCTGCCGCCCGGGATGACCGTCAACGCGAGCACGGGTCTGCTTTCCGGCACCCCCACCACGGCCGGGACCTTCTCCTTCACCGTCCGGGTGGTCGACGCCAGCAGCCAGGCGGCCACCCAGGCGCTGAGCATCGTCATAGCGCCGCTGCCCACGCTGACCTTCCCGCCACCGCCGCAGGGGCAGGTCGGCATCGCCTACAGCACCCAGCTCACTGTGAACGGGGGCACCGGCCCGTTCGTCTGGTCGGTGAGCGCGGGCAGTCTGCCGCCGGGTGTGACCCTGAACCCGAGCACCGGTCTGCTCTCCGGCACCCCCACCCTCGGCGGCAACTTCTCGTTCACCGTCCGGGTGGTCGACTCGTTCGGCCAGGCCGCCACCAGGACAGTCTCCCTCGGCATCACCGCGTCACCGACGCTGACGTTCCCGCCGCCACCGCCCGGCCAGGTCGGCATTCCCTACAGCACTCAGCTCACGGTCAACGGCGGCACCGCGCCGTTCGTCTGGTCGGTCAGCGCGGGCACGCTGCCGCCGGGTCTGACCCTGAACCCGAGCACCGGTCTGCTCTCCGGCACCCCCACCACCGAGGGCAGCTCCAGCTTCACAGTGCGGGTGGTCGACGCCGCCGGCCAACAGGCGACCCAACCGGTCACCCTGGTGATCACCACCGGGCCACTGGTCGTGACGAAGACCTCGAACGTGTCCACCGTGGCGGCCGGCGGAACGGTGAACTACACGATCAGCGCGACCAACACCGGTTCGGGTGCGCTCAGTGGCGTGACGATCACCGACCCGCTCGGCGGGGTGCTCGACGACGCGGTCTACAACGCCGACGCGACCGCCACCTCGGGCACCGTCTCGTTCGTCAACCCGACGCTGAGCTGGACCGGCAACCTGGCCGCCGGAGCGGCCGTGACCATCAGCTACTCGGTCACCGTGGCCAGCCCGCCAACCGGTGACCTGATGCTGACCAACGCGGTCACCTCGCCGACGTACGGCAACTGCGCCACCGGAAGCCTCGACGCCCGCTGTACCGTCAACGTCCCGATTTCCGCGCTCACCATCGTCAAGACGGCGAACAGGACCACCGCGACACCCGGCGACGTGGTCAGCTACACCGTCACGGTCACCAACACCGGCCAGGCCGCCTACCCGGCCGCGACCTTCACCGACGCGTTGGGCGCGGTGCTCGACGACGCGGTCTACAACAACGACGCGGCGGCGACGACAGGTGCGGTCTCCTTCAGCTCCCCGAACCTGACCTGGACCGGCATCCTGGCGGTCGGCGCCAGCGCCACCATCACGTACACGGTTACCGTTCGCGTGCCGGACCCCGGCGACAAGGTCATGACGAACACGGTCAGCTCCGGCAGCCTCGGCAGCAACTGCCCGGCCGCCGCCAACGACGCCCGTTGCACCGCGACTGTCACCGTGCTGGTGCCCGGCCTGGTCCTGACCAACACCGCGAGCACCGCGAACACGACACCCAACTCGACAGTCGACTACACGGTCACCATCACCAACACCGGGCAGACCGCGTACACCGGCATCAGTGCCACCACCTCGCTGGCCGGGCTGCTCGGCCGGGCGACGTACAACAATGACGCGACCACCACCGCCGGAGTCCTCGCCTACACCAGCCCGAACCTGACCTGGACCGGCGACCTCGCGGTCGGCGCGACCGTGACCGTCACGTTCAGCGTGACGGTCAGCTCGGCGACCACCGGCGAGCGCGTCCTGACCAGCGTGGTGTCGTCCTCGGCGGTCGGCAACAACTGTGCTCCCGGCAGCGTCGACCCGCGGTGCACCTCGTCCGTGACCATCCTGATTCCCGGGCTGACGCTGCTCAAGACGGCGAGCGTGCCGAGCACGACGCCCGGTTCGGTGGTGGCCTACCAGATCGTCGTGACCAACACGGGCCAGTCCGCCTACCTCGGGGCGAGCTTCACCGACTCGCTGGCCGGGGTGCTCGACGACGCCGCCTACGACGCCAACGCGGCCGCCACCTCCGGCGTCGTCAGCTACAGCAGCCCGACCATCTCCTGGACCGGTAACCTCGCCGTCGGCGCATCCGCCACGATCACGTACTCGGTGACGGTAAGCGATCCCGCCACCGGTGACCGGTCGATGGTCAACCAGCTCGTCTCGCCCACGCCCGGTGCCAACTGCGCCACCGGCAGCGTCGACGCCCGCTGCTCGGCGACGGTCGCCGTGCTGCTGCCCGGACTGACCCTGACCAACACCCCCAGCGCGGCCACCGCCACGCCCGGCGACACGATCGGCTACACGATCACCATCGCCAACACCGGCGAGTCGGCCTACCCGGCGACGACAAGCGTCACCAACCCGCTGGCCGGCGTGCTCGACGATGCCGTCTACAACTCCGATGCCACCGCCGACAGCGGCACCGTCGGCGTGTCCGGGTCGGTGCTGACCTGGACCGGTGCACTCGCGATGGGAGCGACAGTCACCGTTCGCTTCTCCGTGACGGTCCAGGTCCCCGACACCGGAAACCGGGCGCTGACCTCGACGCTCAGCTCGACGGCGGCCGGCAACAACTGCCCGCCCGGCACGCCCTCCGCGGCCTGTACGGCCACCGTCACGGTGCTGCTGCCCGCGCTGACGATCGTCAAGACCGCGGACAGCGCCACCACCGTCCCGGGCGGGGTGGTGACCTACACCATCACCGTGACGAACACCGGTGAGACGGCGTACGCAGCCGCGCAGTTCACCGACTCGCTGGCCAACCCGCTCAACGACGCCACCTACAACGGTGACGCCACCGCCACGTCCGGCACGGTCAGCTACACCTCGCCCAACCTGAGCTGGGTGGGCCCGCTGGGCGTCGGCGCCGCCGCGACAATCACCTACTCGATGACCATCCTCGACCCGGACCCGGGCGACAAGTCGCTTGTCAACACGGTGGTCTCCAGCACCCCGGGCAACAACTGCGCGACGGGCAGCAGCGACGCGCGGTGCACCGCCACCGTGTTGGTGCTGGTGCCGGCACTGACCATCACCAAGGCCTCCAGCGTGCCGACCACCACGCCGGGCGCGACCGTCGGCTACACCGTCACCATCAGCAACACCGGACAGACCGCGTACCCGACGCTGACCGTCACCGACGCGCTTGCCGGCGTGCTCGACGACGCGGGCTACAACAACAACGCGGTCGCCTCCGCCGGCACGGTCGCCTTCGTCAGCCCCAACCTGATCTGGAACGGACCCCTGGCCATCGGGGGATCGGTGACTGTCACCTACTCGGTGACGGTGAACGATCCGGTCGCCGGTGACCTGAGCCTGACCAACCGGGTCAGCTCGGGGGCGTCCGGCAGTAACTGTCCGACCGTGGGGGGCAGCGACGTCCGCTGCACGGTCAGCGTGCCGGTGGCCCGGCTGGTGATCGCGTTGAGCGCCGAACCGGCCACCGTCAGGCCGGGTGGGGTGATCCGGGTCGGTGCGACCTTCACCAACACCGGCCAGGTTCCCTACCTGAACACCCGGGTGAACCTCGACTTTGGCGGCTTCATCGACGACGTGCTGCCCACCGGCGACCAGACCGCCTCCTCGGGGACGCTGACCGCCGGCGGTGGCGGTGCGGTCTGGACCGGTGACATCGCGGTGGGACAGACCATCACGCTGACCGGCACCGCCACCGTTCTCGACCCGGACACCGGCGACCGGCTGATCACCGGTCGGGCGCTCTCCTCGGCCGCGGGCAACAACTGCCCACCCGCGAGTACCGACCCGCGGTGTGTCTTCAGCGTGGCCGTGCTGGTGCCGGGCCTCGCCCTGGACGTCATCGCCGACACGGCGACCGCCGTGCCGGGACAGACCGTCGGTTACACAGTGACGATCACCAACTCGGGTACTGCGCCGTACACCGCGATCAGTGTGGCCAACGCGCTGGCCGCGGTGCTGGACGACGCGATCTACAACGGTGACGCGGTCGCCAGCGCAGGCGCCGTGGCCTTGGCCGGCACCACCCTCACCTGGAGTGGTGACCTGGCGGTCGGTGCGGTCGTCACGGTCACCTACTCGGTGGTGGTGCGCTCGCCCGACCTGGGCAACAAGATCATGCTCAACACCCTGCAATCCACCGCCGTCGGCAGCTCCTGCAGCGCGACGACGACGGCGCCGGGGTGCACCTCGAGTGTGCAGGTCCTGACCCCCGCCTTGACCGTCGCCAAATCCGCGAGCGCCCCGACGACGTCTCCGGGCAGCACGGTGGCGTACACGCTGACCATCACCAACAGCGGGCAGACTCCGTACACCGCGACCAGCGTCGCCGACGACCTGACCGGCGTCCTCGACGACGCGGCCTACAACGCGGACGCGAGCGCCACGGCCGGTACGGTCTCCTACACCACGCCGGTGCTCACCTGGACCGGCAACCTGGCCGTCGGTGCCACCGTCACGATCACCTACACCGTGACCGTCGCTAATCCCGTGGTCGGTGACGACGCGCTTGTCAACGTGGCCAGCACCGCCGCGGCCGGAGCCAACTGTCCGGTGGGCGGCACCGACCCCCGGTGCACCGTCACCGTCGCGGTCGCCGACGAGACCCAACTGACGTTCGCCAAGACGGCAAGCGTGCCCTCGGCCGTCGTCGGGTCGGTGGTCACGTACACGGTGGTGGTGTCGAACTCCGGACTCACCCCGTACCTCGGCGCGACCTTCGACGACTCGTTGGCCGACGTGCTCGGCAACGCCGTCTACAACAACGACGCCTCGGCCGGCGGAGTGGGCACCATCAGCTACGCCGCTCCGGTGCTCACCTGGACCGGCAACGTGCCGGCAGCCGGGTCGGTGACCATCACCTACAGCGTGACGGTGCTGCCGGTCACCGGTGACAACCTGATGGTCGACACGGTGGTCTCCAGTGCCGAGAACAACAACTGTTCCCCTGGCAGCGTCGACCCGCGGTGCACCGCGCGGGTCAGCGTGTCCCAGGTGACCATTCAGAACACCGCCGACATGGCCACCGTGCTGCCCGGCGGCACGGTCGTCCTCACCACCACCATCACCAACGACGGCGGCACAGCGTACTTTGGCGCCTCCGTCAACCTGGGCGGCGCCGACCTGCTTGACGATGTCGTGCCGATCGGCGACACCGTAACCTCCGGCACCCTCGTGGTCGGACCGGACGGTCTCAGCTGGATGGGCGACCTGCCGCTGGGCGGCGTGGTCACCATCACCAGCACCTTCCTGGTCCGAAATCCGGACCCGGGCAACAAGATCATCACAAGTACGGCCAGCTCGGCGATCCAGGGGAACAACTGCCCGGTCGGCGGCACCGACGCGCGCTGCACCGTCCGGGTGGACGTTCTGGTGCCGGCGCTGAGCATCGTCAAGGTCGCCAACACGCCGGTGACGACACCCGGCAGCACGGTCGGCTACACCATCACCGTCACCAACACCGGCACCGCTCCGTACCTGGGCGCGGTGGTCACCGACGACATGACCGGCGCGCTGGACGACGCGACCTTCGGCAACGACGCCACCGCCACCGTCGGCAGCCTGGCGTACGCGGCCCCGACACTGACCTGGACCGGCGATCTTCCAGCGGGACAGAGCACGGTCATCACGTACACCATGACCGTGCTCAGCCCCGACCCGGGCGACAAGACGATGGTGAACGCCGTCTCCTCGACCGAGCCCGGCAGCACCTGCCCGCCGGCCAGCTCCAACCCGGACTGCTCGGTGCTGGTACCCGTCCTCACGCCCGGCCTGGGCATCACCATCACCGCCGGCACGGCCAGCACCACGCCCGGCGCGCAGGTGGGCTACACCATCGCCATCGTCAACACCGGACAGACCGCGCAGACCGGCGTCACGGTGACCAATGCGCTGGCCGGGCTGCTGGACGACGCGACCTACAACGGCGACGCCACCGCGAGCACCGGCACGGTCACCTTCACCAGCCCGAACCTGCTCTGGACCGGCACCCTCGCCCCGGGGGCGACGGCCACTGTCACCTACTCCGTGACGGTCGCCGATCCGGACACCGGCGATCGCCTCCTGACCAGCCGGGTCAGCTCGCCGGCCGTCGGCAGCAGTTGCGCCGTCGGCAGCACCAACCCGGCCTGTACGGCCACCGTGACGGTGGCGGTGCTCAGCATCGTCAACACGGCGAACGCGCCCACCTCGGTACCGGGCGGCACCGTCCGGTTCACCACCACGGCCACCAACACCGGAACGACCCCGCTGACCGCGATCGAGATCACGGCCGACTTCGCCGGCTCGGTCGACGACGCCACCTACACCGGCGACGCGACGGCCTCGACCGGCGCTCTGGTCCTGGTGCCGGGTACGGCGTCGATCAGGTGGACCGGTGACCTGCCGGTCGGTGCGGTGCTCACCGTCACCGGAACGCTCACGGTGAACAACCCGGACGCGGGCAACCGGATCATGACCTCGGTGATCAGCTCCGCCGCACCCGGCAACAACTGCCCGGCGGGCGGAACCGATCCGGCGTGCACGGCGACGGTCACCATCCTCATTCCGGCGCTGAGCGTGCTCAAGACCGCGGACCGGGCCAGCACCGTCCCCGGCGGCACCGTCGGCTACACCATCACCGTCACCAACGTCGGCGAGACCCCGTACACCGGTGCCACCGTCACCGACGACCTGGCTGGCCTGCTCGACGACGCCACCTACAACGGTGACGCCGTCGCCAGTTCGGGCGTCGTCGCCTTCGCCGCGCCGACCCTCACCTGGACCGGTGACCTGGCGATCGACGGGTCGGTCACCATCACCTACACCATCACCGCCGACGATCCGCAGACCGGCGGGAACGTCCTGGTCAACACGGTCAGCTCCACCGCCGCGGGCAACAACTGCCCGCCCGGAGGCTCGGATCCGGCCTGCACGGCGACCGTCCAGGTGCTGCTGCCGGCCCTGAGCATCAACAAGCACGCCAACGTCGGCACCACCACCCCGGGCGGCACGGTGGGCTACACCATCACCGTCACCAACAGCGGGCAGACGGACTACACCGGGGCCACCCTGAGCGACAGCCTCGCGGCCGTGCTCGACGACGCCACCTTCAACGACGACGCGGTCGCCACCGGCGGCGTGGTGTCGTACGCCGCGCCGACCCTGACCTGGACCGGTGACCTCGCTGTCGGCGGCAGCACCGTGATCACCTACTCGGTCGCGGTGCACAACCCCTCCGACGGCGACCGGAGCATGACCAACGCCGTCACCTCCACCACGCCGGGCAGCAACTGCCCGGCCGGGGGAACCGATCCGGCCTGCACGGTCACCGTCACTGTGCTGATCCCGTCGCTCAGCATCACCAACGTCGCCGACGTGGCCACCACCACGCCCGGCAGCGTCGTCCGGTTCACTGTCACCCTGACCAACACCGGGCCCACCCCGTACGTGGGCATCCAGGGGGTGACCAACCTCGCGAACCGCTTTGACGACTCCCGGCCCAATGGGGACCAGGTCGCCAGCTCCGGCACGTTGACCGTGGTCGGCACCGTCGTCACCTGGACCGGCGACATCCCGATCGGCGGGGAGGTCGTCATCACCGGCACCGTCACGGTCAACAACCCGGACACCGGCAACCGGGTCATGGCCAACACCGTCACCTCCAACGCGCCCGGTAGCAACTGCCCGACCGCCGCGCCCGGCCCGGCCTGCACCGTCAGCGTCGCCGTGCTGCTGCCCGGCCTTGTCATCGACAAGACCGCCGACAACCCGACCATCACGCCGGGTGGCACCGTCACCTACACCATCACCGCCACGAACACCGGAGAGACGGGGTACGTCGACACGACGATCACCGACTCGCTCGCCGGCCTGCTCGGGGACGCGGTCTACAACGCCGACGCCACCTCCAGCTCCGGGGTGGTCTCCTACGTGGCACCGGTGCTGACCTGGCGCGGTGACCTGCCGGTCGGCACCGCCGTGACGATCACCTACACCGTGACGGTCAACAACAGTCAGGTCGGCGGGCGGACCCTCGTCAACACGCTCAGTTCCGACGCGCCGGCCAACAACTGCGCGGAGGGCAGCACCGACCCGAGGTGCAGCGTCCAGGTGGCCATCCTGATCCCGGGGCTGAGCATCTCCAAAACCGCGGACACCGCCACCGTCACCGCCGGCGGCACCGTCACGTACACGATCACGGTCACCAACACCGGGCAGTCGCCATACACCGGCGCGACCCTCGCGGACTCGCTCACCGGGGTGCTCGACGACGCCGTGTACAACGCGGACGCCACCGCCAGCTCCGGCCTGGTTTCCTACGCGGCGCCGGTGCTGACCTGGACCGGTGACCTCCCGGTCGCGGCGGTCGCGGTGATCACCTACTCGGTCACTGTGAACTTCCCGAGCACCGGCGACCGGAGTCTCGCCAACACGGTCAGCTCCAGCACGGTGGGCGCGGACTGTCCTGGGTCACCCTCGTGCACCGCCACGGTCGCGATCCTGATCCCGGAGCTGACCATCACCAAGACCGCGAACACCGGCAGCGTCGTCGCCGGTGGCACGGTGCAGTATTCGGTGCTGATCACCAACAGTGGGCAGGCGCCCTACAGTGGCGCTGCCGTCACCGACTCACTCGTCGACGTCCTCGACGATGCCGTGTACCCGGGCGACGCCGTCACCACCACGGGCGTGCTGTCCTACAGCGCCCCGGTGCTCACCTGGACCGGTGACCTGCCGGTCGGCGCCACCGCCGCGATCACCTACAGCGTCACCGTCAACCAACCGGTCTCCGGGGACGGGAGCCTGGTCAACACCGTGGCCTCCACCACCCTCGGAAACACCTGCCCGGCGGGTGGAGGTGCCGCCGCGTGCACCGCAACTGTCGTCGTGGCCGCGCAGTCGATCACGTTGTCTGGCCTGCCGGCCGGGTTCACCCTGACCGGCCGGCCCCAGCAGGTGGTCGGTCGGCCCGAGGCGGTCACGATGACCGTCACCACCAACAGCCCCACCGGGTACGCCGTGACAGTGCGCGGGCTGGCGCCCGAACTGGTCGGGGCGAATCCCGCGAATCCGTACACGATCCCGATCGAGAACCTGAGGGTACGGGAGAGCGGTACCAGCGTCTTCCGCGAACTCTCCGACGTGACGCCGGTGGTGGTGCACCGCCAGCCCGGGCCGTCGGCGCCGGGCGGGGACGCGATCGGCAACGACTACGAGGTCAGCATTCCCGCGGTCGTAGCCGACGAGTACTCCACGACGTTGGAGTACGTGGCGATTACCGAGTAACAGCCTGAGGAGCATCATGCGAAGGATCCCTGTCCTGGCGACCGCACTGGCCGCCTGGGTGCTGGCCGGGCCAGCGGTCGCCCCGGCGCAGGCGGCGGCCCCAACGCCGAAGCCGTCCGCGTCGGCCTCGCCGCCCGGCCCGCTGCTCAGCATCACGGTGGACGACGGCCGGACCGAGGTCGCCGCCGGCGACGAGCTGACCTACCGGCTCACCGTCCGCAATCTCGGCACCACCAAAGTGGCGGACATCAAGGTCTCGCAGAGCCTGCCGACCGGGTTGACCCTCGTCTCCGCCGACCGCGGAGGCAAGTCTCGGGACGGCGCGGTCACCTGGGACGCCGACCTCACTGTGGGTCAGGAGTCCACCTTCACCACTGTGGCCCGGGTCGGTGAGACGCCAAAGGATCTTCTGCGACTCGCCACGGTTGCGTGTGCCACCGCCAGGGACGGCAAGAAGCCACTCGTCTGCGCGACCCACTCCGATCTGCTCCCGGCCGGTGCCGTCGCCCCGGCCGCGGAGCGCTCCGGCATGTCCTGGCTCTGGTCCGCAGGTGCGGTGGTGGCGCTGCTCATCGTCGGCCTGGGCGCGATCGTGTTGCTTCGCCACCGCCGACGCCGGGTTGCGCCCGCGCACGCCCACTCGGCGTCCCGACCGACCGAGAGCACCGACCGAATGGCCGGCGCGGTCAGTCTGGATTGAGCGAGCCGCGAGCCGCGGTGGCCGCCGAGAGGCGGTTGCCGAGCCGGCGCTTGTCGTACGGCGCCGATCAGCCGACCGAGTGGGTCACCGTTCCGGTGTAGACGCCCACCACCGTGGACGGTGACAGCTCGAAGATCAAGGTCGGGTTCCAGCTGGCCCTGTTCAGTCCGTCACCGGTGGTCCTGCTGAACGCCCTGGGTCCCGTGGCGAGTGGCACCGCCTCGGCCGCGGTGGGCTGACCCGGTACGAGGACGCCGGTGCCGACGTCCTGCGTAGCTGGTCCGGACCAGTAGTCGATCGTGCTGGCCGGGATCGTCTCTTCCGGCGTCCCGCCACCGGTGGTGAAGTCAGTCGCTGTCACGGTCGCCACCCAGGTCGCCGTGAGCTGTGCGCGATCGTCGACGACGGTGACCGTGCCGAGCTGACCGGAGATGCCCTCGTCGGGCGACCCCTGCCCGAGATCTGCGCTCGCCGGCACGATGATGGAGAGTTCACCGCCGGCGACGACGACGGTGGCCGTGACGTCGCCGGTGCTGTCGGCCCGGGCGGGCGTGGGACAAGCCACCAGGCATGCCGCTCCGATTGCCACGGTCAGTTCAAAGGGCCTGCGCATTGTTGTTCCCGTCATCACGTGCTAATCCGCTGCGTCTCCTTGCACCGAGCCTATCGGCCGTGATCCCTGCGCACTGCCAAAGTGGACATCGTGCAGACCCGCGGGGGGCCGAGGTGTTGCCGGCATCTGCCATGCTCGGCTCGATGACGACCGGCCGCCCGCCCAGAGCCCCTTCCCACCGCCGTCCTCGCAGTCGCGCCCTCCGCATCCTCCTCGCGCTCGTCGCGGTGGCGGCCGTCCTGGGCATCGCGGTGGTCGCGGTGCCGATGCTGCGACCGGCCGGCCCGCGCCCGCTCTTCCAGATGCCGGTCTCCTGTGGCGAGACGTGGCAGCTCAGCACCTACCCCGGTCACGACGACTACGACGTGGACTTCTTTCCGATCGAGGGCGAGGCGTGGGGGCGGCCGGTGCTCGCCTCCGCCGCCGGCACGGTCACGGTGGCGGGCATCAACGGGTCGTTGGGCGGCCGCACCCCGGAGACCCCGGACGGCCCACGGGGGCGCGGTGGCGGCTACTGGGTGAAGATCGACCACGGCGGCAAGTGGGAGACGCAGTACCTGCACATGCTCGAACCGCCCCTGGTCGCTGTCGGTCAGAAGGTCGCCCAGGGTGACCAGCTCGGGCGGCTCGGCAGCACCGGCAACTCCGGCGCGCCGCACCTGCACTACGAGCAGCGACGCGGCTGGGACAAGGTCGAGACGTACTTCGACGGCACGGCGTCGGGCATCACCACCGACGAACGTGAACAGATCCTCCGGCGGGTGAGCAACAACTGCCCGGCCGTCTCCTGAGCACCGCGGTTTGCCCGGCCCGGCTCGGGGCACTGACTGGGGGGACAGTTCAGACGCGGAGAGGAGCCGGCCATGGCCAAGGGTGACGTCGACACGTACCACGAGGACGGGCAGTGGAAGAACAAGCCGGAGGGCCACGAGCGGGCCACCAGCACGCATGACGTGAAGGCCGACGCGCAGGCCCAGGGCCGCGAGATGGCGGCCGACCGCGGCGTCGAGCACGTGATCAAGAAGCAGGACGGCACGATCGGGGAGAAGAACACCTACCCCCGCAGCCGCGACCCGCGGGACATCGAGGGCTGACAGCATCCCGCGGACTGACCTCCTCGGCCGCGCCGACGAGGTCAGTCCGCGTCAGCTCACGCGGTGACCGGGCGTGAATCGTGTCCGTCGTCGTCGAGCGAGATACCAGCCGACCAGCACGAGCAGCACGAGCATCGCCGCGACGCCGATCGCGTAGGCGAGCCAGATCGGTCTCGGGGACTGGGCGAGCTCCATCGGTGCCGCAACGGGCAGGCTGATACGTCCCTCCGCCTTCCGTTCCACCAGCCCGCTGGCGAGAAACACCTGCACGTCCCAGACGCCTGCGGGCAGCGACTGATCGACCGCGATGCGGACCTTGCCGCTCTGGCCCGGCAGGATCGTCACGCCGTTGGTGACCTTGAACGGCCCGGCCTGGACCGCTCCCTTGCTCAACGTGAGACGTCCGGTCATGTCCAGCGCCCGTTCGCCGGTGTTGGTGACGATCGCGGTGACCACGGGGAGCCCACCGATTCCGCGCTCGGCTGCCAGATCGCCGATCCGGAAGTCCGTCGGCGGCTCGCCGCCCGGACCGACGTCGAGGTAGACGCGGATACCCACTCGGTGCACCTGCACCACGTTGCCGTTTTGCTTCGACCCGCTGGTCACCTGCGCCCAGATGGCGGCGTACCGCTCGCCCTTGGACGCATTCTTCGGAACGGCGATGTCCACCGCCACCGAGTCACGTTCGCCCGGGGCGAGCTCGACGGCGGCCGTCGTCAGTTTGATCCAGCCGCTGAGTTCGTTGCCGGTGCGGTCATCGGGCACGGTGAAGGCGGTGTTCTCGACCGAGGCCGCGCCGGCGTAGAGCTCGATCTTCTGCGTCGCCGGAGAATCGTTGCGCACCTCGACCCGGCGGCTGATCGTCGCGCCTGGCTTGAGGTGGTCGATGATGTAGACCCGGGCGCGGGGATCTTCGGCCCGGGCGGTGGGGATGTCCAGCAATCGAAAATTGATCGCGGCGGGATCGTCCCCAGGTTCGTACCGCTGCTCCCGCGCGGCAACGGCTGGTGCCGCCGACGCCCCGACCGCTACGAGAGCGACCGAGGCCAGCAGCACCAGCCGGCCGAGCGGCTCAGACCACCGAATGTGTCACCGTCCCGGTGTAGACGCCCTCGACGGTTCCATCCGGAACGTTCACCTGCAGCGTGGGGTTCCAGCTCGCGAAGTTGTTGCCGGTGCCACCCGTGTGACTGAACGCCGTCCGCGGAACATTGATGATCACCGCCTGGGCCGAGGTCGGCTGCCCCGGCGTGAAGGTGCCGCTGCCGGCCGTCCCGGTCGCGTTACCCGACCAGTACAGGACGTTGATGGCCGGGATTGTCTCCCCGGAGGTGCCGCCGCCGGTGACGAAGTCGGTCGAGACGACGGTGGCGGTCCAGTTCGGGGTGAGCGATCCCCGTTGGTCCAGCACGGTGACCGGGCCCAGTTGGCCGGAGACGGTCGTGCCCTCCACGCCGTTTCCGATGTTCGCTGTCGCGGGCACCGTGATCGAGAGGCCACCGGCGGCGTTGACGGTGAGGGTCACGATCGTGTCGCCCGTCGTGTCCGCGGCGGCTGGCCCGGCGAGGGCGGCGGCAGCGGCGAAACCGGCTAGGCCGGCTGCGAGAAGTTTCCTGCGCATCAAGTCTCCTTCGTCCTGACATCCCCCGTGGGATTGCACTGATGAGACTATCTGCGCAAACAACCGCATATCGGACTAAGAGGGCGTTTTCCCACCTGCGAGTAGCGCGCGGCTGCCTGGTCAGGCGGGGATCACGTACGGGAACCGTTCGGCGCGGGCCGATTTGGTCACCTCCGGGGTGAGCCCGGAGGTCGTGCCGGTGTTCAACACGAGGGAGAACATCACCTCGGGCGCGTTGTCGGCCAGGGTGCGCCCGTTGCGGACCGCGAAACCGAAGTTCGCCGCCGTGCCGACCTGGTAGGACAGCAGGTCGGGGTAGAGCTGCCGTGCGACGCTCCAGCCGTACGCCTGGGGGTCCGGTGCGGTGCCGTTCGCCTTGACCACCCCGGCGACCGCGTTCGCGATCTCCTCGCCGCCTTCGGTGAGGTCGTTGCCGGGGTGCCGGAAGTTGGCGGGGTCGGAGAAGTCGGTGTCGTGTGGCCAGAAGATCGGCCACATCATCGGGTGGCCGGCGCGGTTGATCTGGCGCCAACCGCCGGCGTCGGTGGCCAGCATGGTGCGACACCACACGCCGATCTCAGTACCGTCGCGCAGCAGTGGCTCGTCATGGGAGACCTCAAGGACGATCGACTCGACTGTGGTGCCGGCGAAGCTGTTCTTGGCCTGGTCGACCCGCCACGCCGAGCGGTCCACCCGCGAACCGTTCTTGACGGCGCCGTTGATGGTGGCGAGTTCGTCGAGGTCGACGTAGAAGGGGTCGGTGATCCGGCCGGCCCAGATCCGGACGGTGCCGCCGGTGGTCACCTCGCCGGTGCGCCCCTCGGCGACGGGGGTGCCCATCGCGGCGTCGTCGCGGGCGTCCGCTCCGCTGAGCTCGTACACCTGGAGGGCCTGCCGGGCGTCGCCGTCCGGCTCGCCGAAGGCGAACCGGTAGGTGAGGTCCTCCACCTCGGACCGGTTGATGTGAATCTTGATCTCGTAGCGCGCCTCGGCGTGGAAGCCGCGCTTGATGTCGGCCTTGGTCACCGAGCTGTTGACGTCCATGACGAACACCGTGGCGCGGTCACCGTTGAAGACGTACAGGTCGTCGATGTACAACTGGCCGCCCTGGGCGGCCAGGGGGGTATCGAGGTGGTGCGACATGAGCTCACTCCCGGAACTGCCGGATTATGGACTAATCCGAACATAGTGGGCGTAAGTCATGCCCTCCGCTCATCGAGTCAATCCGGTTCGAGGAGGTGAGCGCCGGCCCGCACGGCGGTGGGCCGCCCGAGTTTCCCTCGGACGGCCCACGCCTTCGCACTCGGCCGGTCAGATGCGAGACCACTTCTGGTTGGCGGCGCCGAGGCAGTCCCACAGGTGCAGCTTGCCGCCGTTGTTGGGGTTGGCGTCCCGCACGTCCACGCACCTGTTGGCGTTGAGGTTGACCAGGTCGCCAGCGGCGTTGAGGGTGAAGCGCTGCGCGGTGTTGCCGTTGCAACTGACCAGGTTGACCTCGGTGCCGTTCGCCGTGCCGGCCCAGGCGGGGTCCATGCACTTGCCCATCGCGCGGACCGTCCCGTCGGAGGCGAAGGTCCAGGCCTGGGCCGCGGTGGTGTTGCAGTCCCAGATCTGCAGCTTGGCGCCCTCGACCGGGTTGGCGCTGGGAATGTCGACGCACCGCCCGCTCTGCGCGCCCCTGATCCGGCTGGTGCCGGGCGCCGGGTCGCCGCCGCCGGAGGTGTAGCTGGACACCCGGACATAGTCGACGAGCATCTGCTGGGGGAACTGCGTGGAGCCGTCCGGGTAGCCGGGCCAGTTGCCGCCCACCGCCACGTTGAGGATCATGAAGAAGGGGTGGTCGAAGACCCAGCGGCTGCCGCCGAGCCGCGCGGGATCGACCCGGTGGTACTGGACCCCGTCCAGGTACCAGGTGATCACGTTCGGCTCCCAGTCCACCCGGTAGGTGTGGAAGCCGTCGGCGAGGGGCGCCCCGATGCTGCGACTGCCGGTGATGCCGCCACCGCCGGAGTAGCCGGGCCCGTGCACGGTGCCGTACACGGTGTTGGGCTCCCGGCCGATGTTCTCCATGATGTCGATCTCGCCGGCGTCGGGCCAGCCGCCGCCGGTGCCGAGCATCCAGAACGCCGGCCAGATGCCCTGGCCGCGCGGAATCTTGATCCGGGCCTCGAACCGGCCGTAGGTCTGGGTGAAGGTGGCCGCCGACAGCAGCCGCGCCGACGTGTACTCGCAGCGCCCGTAGTGGCACTGGTAGTTGGCGGGATTGTCCCGGCGGGCCGTGATCACCAGGTTGCCCTGGCCGTCGTGGACGGCGTTGCTCGTGCTGTTCGTGTAGTACTGCCGCTCGTTGTTGCCCCAACCGCCGCCGCCGGTGTCGAAGCGCCACTTGTTCTGGTCGACGGGGGTGCCGGACGGAGAGTTGAACTCGTCCTGCCAGCTGATCGCGCCGATGGCGGCCTCGGCGCGGTCGGGGTGTGCCGGGACGAGCGCCGCGGCGGCCGCGACGAGGGCAACCGCCAGGAGTACGAGGGGACGAGGCCGGGTGCGGGCTGTGAACACGGGAGGCTCCTCAGCGGAAAGTGGTGGAGGCTGCGCGACGAAAAGGGCGGAGAGCGCTCTCTGTAGAGAAGCATGTCGATATCATGTCTTTCTGTCAAGAGTGTTTCCAATACGCTCGCATCGCCCCTCGCGCGCCGGCGCCGAGCGCGGCTCGGCGACCGTCCGGGACTCCGAGATGGAGGCGACGACCCCCGGAGCGGTGGCCTCGTCTGTTACTCGATGGCGGTCGAATCGACCCTTCCTATTGCCGTGGGGCGTCCACCCGGGACAGGATGACGAGGCGTGCGGGAAACCTCCTCGTAACCTGCGCGCTGCTGGTCTCTGTCACAAGGAAGTGGGAGTCAGTCATGAGCGACGCGTCGACGGCGCTGGGTGTGCGCCTCTACCCGGATCTGGTCGAGCGAGGTGGTCTGGCCCCCGCGCTCATCGAAACCGCCGCCCGACACGGGCTCGATCTCGGTCGGGTCACCGCCCCCGAGCAGGGGCGGAGCCGATTCACCTGCGCCGAGCTGCACTCCGGGCAGGGCGTGGTCTGTGTGAAGCTGGGATCGCAGGCCCGCTACTTCATGATCGACCTGCGGGTGTCCGGCGAGGTGCTGGCGCGCGGCGACGTGATGGACCTGTTGCAGGTCGCCAAGGTGGCCGCCGCCTGGCAGTCCGGGCTGACGATCGCCGAGCTCACCGCCCAGTTCCCGTTCATGGAGGAGATCAGGCACCGCCCGGCGCCGGTGGCCCAGGTCGGCTGACGCGCCTGCGCGTCCGGGTCAACACCGCAACCGCGGTGGCAGCGGTGCCTCGACGCCGACACCACGGTCCAGGTAGGTCGACTGGACGAAGTCGACGAAGCGTTCCGCGTCGGTCGCGGTGGACGCCAGCCCGAACGAGACACGGACCGCGCCACCAGTCGGTAGGCGCAGCTCGGCAAGGTAGCTGTCGATCGTGTCGACCCGCGCCAACAGCCGCCGCCGCAGCGAGTCCCGGCTGATGCCGAACGCGCCCTCACCCGCGCCCGGGTTGCAGAAGCAGCCGGTCCGCAGGGCGAAGCCGGCCGCCGCCGACTCTCGCGCCACAAGCCGCTCGTCGACCAGGACGCCGTCCGGGTCGCGGAGGTTGAACGTCACCGTGCCGCCGCGATCCGCGCCCGTCGTCGGCCCGTACACCTGCACCAGGGGTTGGCCGCTTGCGTGCCGCAGCGTGGTCAGCCGCGCCAGCAGCCACTCGGTGAGCAGGCCGACCCGGGTGTGCACGAGGTCCACGCCGATCGAGTCCAGCCACCGCAGCCCGAACTCCACGTCCGGGATGCTCAGGAAGTTGAGCGTGCCGTCCTCGAACGCCGACTCGTCGTCCATCGACCGGTGCCAGTCACCCTGCACGCTTACCGCCCGGATCGTGCCGCCGGCGAACCACGGACGGCGCAGCCGGGCCAGCGCGTCGCGGCGGGCCAGCAACGCGCCGACCCCGGTCGGGTAGCCGAAGAGCTTGTACCAGCTCAGACACACGAACTCCGGCCGGACGACGCTGAGGTCCAGCCGATTCGTCGGCGCGAAGCCGGCAGCGTCGAGCAACACGTCGTAGCCGTGCTGGTGGGCCAGCTCCACCCAGCCCAGCGGGTGCTGCACACCGGAGAAGTTGCTCTGCGCCGGATAGGCGAACAGGCCGCGCCGACCCCGACGCCGACCCCATCGCCCGCCACGGCTTGCATCGAGCACCGTGGTCAGATCCGACTCCGCGACCCGCAGCTCCGGCCCGCTCAGCGGCACATAGCGCACGGCCGCGCCGGCCGCCCGGGCGTACTCGCGGATGCCGTTCACCGAGTTGTGGTTGTCCCAGGTCAGCGCCAGCGGAGCGCCCCGGCCGAAGTCGTACGCCTCGCCGACCAGCCGGCAGGCACCGCTGGCGTTCGGGGTGAAGACCACCGCGTACTCGGACGGATCCGCGCGGAAGAAGTCGAGCACCGCGCGTCGTGCCGACTCCACCAGGGAACCGGCCGCCGCGCTGCTGGGGTTCTCCGAGTGCGGGTTGCCGTACAGGCCGGCCAGCAGCCGGTCGTGATGTTCGCGTACCTGGGCCTGTGCCGCGACGCCGGCGCCGGCGTAGTCGAGGTACACCTGCCCGGCGGTGTCCAGGTGCCGGTATTCGGTGGCGCGCAACTCGTCGATCCGGCCGGTGGCGGCGTAGCCCGGCAGCGCGGTGGGGGAGGCGTGCGGGATCGGCTCAGGAGGCACGACGGGAGTCCCGTCGGGCCAGCACCGCCCAGGCGGCGCCGAGGAAGAGCACCGTGAAACCGCCGAGCACCAGCCAGTTCACCCAGACCGGCCGGGAGAAGCTGTCACCGTACGTGGCCAGCAGCGGCGGGCCGAGCGGGGAACCGCCGTCGCGCCAGAGTCGTTCCACCCCCGCGGTGTGCCCCAGACCCTCGAACGCCCAGCGGTTCGACATCGCGAAGCTGAGCCACTGACCGCCGACGGCCATGGCCGGCACCGGCAGGATCGCTCCGACGAAGAGCACCTGCGGAAAGCAGAGCATCGGCAGCATGAGCGTCGCCTGGGCCGCGTCGGAGACCACAGCCGAGCACAGCAGGCCGAGGGTGAGCGCCGCCGCCGAGGAGAGCAGCAGGGTCGCGTACAGGGCCGCGAAGTCCCTGCCGTCGACCGGCGGCAGCCGGTCGATCCCGCGCAACACCCCGAGCAGGGCCAGGTCCACCAGGGCCAACAGCGGCAGCAGCACCGCGACCTTTCCCAGCAGGTACGGCAGTAGCCGGACACCCGCCAGCCGCTCCCGGCGCAGGATCGCCAGCTCGGTGCAGATCTGCAGCAACCCGTAGGTCAGCCCGAAGAAGAAGCCGCCGAACGCGATCCAGAACAGGATCATCACGGTCACTGTCGGACTCGGCCGGGTGGGCTCGAACGCCCCGGGTCGGAACAGCAGCGCGAACATGCCGAGCACCATCAGCGGTGAGCCGAGCAGGATCGCCAGGGTCAGCCGATTGCGGACGACGATCTCCGCGTTGCGCGCGGTGAGGACGGCCCACTGGCGCAGCCGCCCGACCCGCCGGGGCGGCGTCGGGGCGATGTCACTGTCGTCGCCGGCGCGGCGCCGCCACTCGGCGTCGCGGTGCTCGGCGTCGCTCTGGGCTGCCTCGGTCTGGGCGGCGAAGCGGTCGGGCCACTCGGCCGGGTGCGCCGCCTCGTCGAGCCGCAGGTGGACCTCGGCGAGGGACCGCAGGCCGAAGAACTCCCGGGCGGCGGCGGGTGTGCCGGTGAACGCCAGACGACCCTGTCGGGTCAGCACGACGACCCGGTCGCAACGGTCCACGTCGGTGATCTGGTGGGTGGTGAGCACGACAGTGGTCCCGGAGTCGGCGAGCGTACGCAGCACCCGGAGCAACTCCACGGCGATCGCCGGGTCCAAACCCGAGGTGGGCTCGTCGAGGAAGAACACGCCGGGCCGGGTGAGCAGCTCGACGGCGATGCTGGCGCGTTTGCGCTCACCACCGCTGAGCAGGCCCACCGGGGTGGCGGCCCGTTCGGTGAGGCGCAGTTCGGCGAGCACCTCCTCGACTCGGCGGGTGGCCTCGGTCGGCCCGGTGCCGGGTGCCAGGCGTAACCGGGCGGCGTGGCGCAGGGTGCGGGCCAGTGGCAGCTCGCGGTGGATGATGTCGTCCTGCGGGACGAAACCGATCGCGCCCGCCGGGGCGGCGCCGTCGTAGGTCACGGCGCCCGCCGTCGGTCGCCGGACACCGGCCAGCAGCTCCAGCAGGCTGGTCTTGCCGGCGCCGCTGGCGCCGATGATCGCGACCAGTTCACCGGGTGCGATGGCCAGCGAGATGTCGGCGAGGATCTGGCGAGGACCGCGGACGCTCTGGCCCAGGGCACTGGCGACGATGCCGACGCCGGCACGTGGCGGAGAGGTGGTCTGCTCGGTCGTCATGTCGGCTGCCCGATCGGGTCGGTGGTGGTCCGCCTGAACATCGTGCCCCGCCGATGGTACTGAGCGACCGCGCAGCGCGCCCGGAGTGGACGGTCAACGACAGTCGTCCGTTCAGCCGGTGGTGGTCCGCGCCTCCGCCGGTACCTGGAGGAGATCGAGGCAGTTGCGCCACAACGTTTCCAGCTGGGTCGGATCGTTGAGCAACTTCGCGAACAGGACCCGCCCCTCGATCTGCGCGACGATCGATCGGGCTGCTTCCCGGCTGTCGACCTCGGGGCCCGCCAGGCCACTCTCCTTCGCCTCGACGACGACCTGCTCGATGAGGCTGATCTGCTCCTCGAAGATCTCCTGGAGCCGACCGCGGATCTCCTCGGCCTGGTTGCTGAGTTCGAGGGCGAGGTTGCCAAACAGGCAACCGGCAACGACTCCGGCCTTCTGCTGACCGACGCGCTGGACCTCCTCGGTGGCCTCGAACAGGTCCCGAAGCCGCTGTAGCGGGTCGCGCTCGCTGCCGAGCACCTCTTCCCACTGGCGGCGCTGGGTGACCCAGTGCCCGTCGATGACGGTGCGGGCGAGCGCCTGCTTGGACTCGAAGAAGTAGTAGAAGCTGCCCTTCGGCACTCCCGCCGCCGTGCAGATCTCGGCCACCCCGAGCGCCGTGTAGCCGCGCTGCTCGATAAGCGCGGCAGCCGCGTCGAGGATCTTGTTCCGCGCGTCACTTGTGCGTCCCATGCCTCGACGATACACGACCGGTCGGCTAGCTTTTAGTAGACCAGTCATCTAGTGAAGGTGGTTTCCTCATGAACAGCAGTCCGGGACAGAAGGTCGTCGTGATCACCGGGGCCTCCCAGGGCATCGGCGCCGACCTCGTGGACGCCTACCGCAAGCTCGGGTACGGCGTCGTGGCGACATCACGCTCGATCGGCGCGTCCACCGACCCGGAGGTCGTCACGGTTCGGGGCGACATCGCCGAAGCCGACACCGCGCAGCGGGTGGTCAGTGCCGCCCTGGACCGGTTCGGGCGGATCGACACCCTGGTGAACAACGCCGGCATCTTCGTCGCCAAGCCGTTCACCGACTACACCGACGAGGAGTTCGACCAGGTCACCGGCGTCAACCTCGCCGGGTTCTTCCACCTCACCCGACGCGTCCTGCCGCACCTGCTGGCCGGGGGCGCAGGGCACATCGTCAGCCTCACGACCAGCTTCGTCGACCAGCCCAGCTCGCACGTTCCGTCGGTGCTCGCCTCGCTGACCAAGGGCGGCCTCAGCTCGGCCACCAAGTCCCTGGCCATCGAGTACGCGGCTCGTGGCGTACGGGTCAACGCCGTCGCGCCCGGCATCATCAAGACCCCGATGCACCCGGTGGAGACGCACCAGACGCTCGCCGGCCTGCACCCGGTCGGCCGGATGGGCGAGACAAGCGATGTGGTCGACGCCGTTCTCTACCTGGAATCCGCCCCCTTCGTCACCGGCGAGATCCTGCACGTCGACGGCGGCCAGAACGCCGGTCACTGACGCCACCCACACCGCAGAAAGGAGCAGACGATGCCGATCGTGACCATCCAGATCACCCGCGAGGGCAGCACCGCGGGCGCGCCCGCGGCGACCGCCGAGGAGAAGGCCGCCCTCATCAAGGGCGTGAGCGAGTTGCTGCGCGACGTCCTGAACAAGCCGCTGACGTCGACATTCGTGGTGATCGACGAGGTCGACACCGACAACTGGGGTCGCGGCGGACTCCCGGTGCAACAGTTCCGCGAACAGCAGGTGCCCGAGTAGGCCGGGGGCGTCCGCCGATGCGACGGGCAGGATCCGCGCCTGTGGCGCGGGCTCCTGCCCCGGCGGCGTCAGTGGGTGGCGGTCACCGTCCCGGTCGGGCCGCCATCCCGGCTGGGGTCACCCTCCCGGTCGGGCCGCCGATGCCTCGACGAAGAACTGCCGTAGGGCGTCGGCGACCAGGGTGGGTGCCGTCATGGTGACGAAGTGCGACTGGCCCGGCCAGACGACGTAGCGGGCTGCCGGAATCGTCCTGGCGAGAGTGTCCATCGTGGTGGGCATCGGCTCCCAGGTGTCCGCGCCCGCCAACAGGAGAGTCGGCACGGCGATCGCCGACCACCGCGCGATGTCGGTGCCGTCCTGCGCGAGGGCCTCGAGATCGTGCAGCCAGCCGATCGCCGAGCGGCGCGCTTCGACCGGGTCGGGTACCCGATCGGCCGCGCCGGCGGCGATCGCGGCGACGATCTCGGCCGGGACCCGCGTCACGTCGTTCAGAGCCGCTGCCATCGCGGCGGCGTCGTCGCGCTCGAAGGCGGCGCGGTACCGGTCGAGCAGCGGCGTGATCTCCGCCCCGGCCGCGAAGAGCGGTGGTTCGAAGATGGCCAGGGAGCGGACGTCGCGCGGATCGGCCAGGGCGGTGTGCAGCGCCAGCGTCGCTCCGTAGGACGCGCCGACGAGATGGACCGGTCGGTTCGAGGACTGGCGGGCCGCCTCGATGACGGCGAGCAGGTCGGCGGTCTCGTCGGCGAAGGATTTGGCGCCGGCCGGGACGTCGCTGGGGCCGTAGCCGCGCCGCGCCGGCAGCCACACCTCGTGGTCGTCGGCGAGGTGCTCCGCCACGGTGGCCCAGGAGTGCAGCCCGCCACCCGAGCCGTGCACCAGGATGACGGGGTCTCCGACGCCCAGGCGTCGCACCACCAGGCGGGTGCCGTCGGCCGACTCGACCGACTGGTCACGACTGTTCACTGCTGCTCCCGTTTCTCGGTTGGCCAGTTGCTCAAGGTGGTGTGGACCGCGTCGAGGATCGAGTGCCAGGACGTGTCGACGGCGCGGGGATGCCCGAAACCGTCCACGGCTTCGAGACTCGCGAAGCCGTGCAGGGTGCTGCGGACGAATCGCATCGCGTCGGTGAGCGCCGGCTCGTCGAGCCCGTAGCCGCGCAGCATCGCGTAGCTCAGCTCGATCAGGCGCAGATGCCCGGCCGAACTGGTGCCGACCTCGGGCGGAAGCGGGAGCTGCGTCGCGGTGTACTGCCCCGGGTGCGCCACGGCGAACGCGCGCCAGGCGTCGGCGAACCCGACGAGAGCCCGGTGGCCCGCTCGCCCGGCCACGGCGATCGCGAGCTGGTCGGCGAACGCGGCCGCCGCCCGGACCGCGACGTGCTCGATGAGGGCGTCCCGACTGCGGACGTGCACGTACAGCGCGGCGTCCGAGACGCCGAAGTGCCGGGCGACGGCCGCGACGGTCAGCCGGGACAGACCGACCACGTCCGCCAGTTCGGCCGCGGCGGCCGAAACGCGCGCGCTTGTCAGACCCTGCCGTGGCATCGCGCACCTTTGTCTCGCTAGGAAGAAACTTAGGAGCCCTAAGATAGCACCGCCGTCCGCCTGGTTGTCCGGCCCCGGCATGAACGGCCCGGTTTGCGGGAAGACCGGCTCTTTCGCCGCCGAACAGGAGACCCGGGATGCGAGCCGTCGTCTACGCCGACGTCCGGACCGTCGCCGTGCGGGAGGTGCCCGACGCGACGCTGGAGGCGGAGACCGACGCCCTCGTACGCATCACCTCCACCGCGCTGTGTGGCACCGACCTGCACATGTACGACGGACGCACCGGCGCCACCCCGGGGCTGGTGCTCGGCCACGAACCGCTGGGTGTGGTGCGGGAGGTGGGCCGGGCGGTGCAGACCGTCCGGCCGGGCACCCGCGTGGTGATTCCCACGCACCTCTTCTGTGGGACGTGTGTGATGTGTGCCCGCGGGCTCTCGGCTGCCTGTCTGCGGGCGCGGGCGGAGGGGCCGGGCGCGGCGTACGGCTACGCCGGGATGGGCCCCTACCGGGGCGCCCAGGCCGACCTGCTGCGCGTGCCGTGGGCCGACGCCAACTGCGTACCCCTGCCCGGTGAGCCGGGGGACGGGTACGAGGACGACTTCGTGCTGCTCGCCGACGCGTTCGTCACGGGGTGGCATGCCGCCGCCACCCTTGCCGGGGTCGAGCCCGGTGACACGGTGGCCGTCTTCGGCGCCGGCACGATCGGGCTGCTCGGCGCCTACGCGGCGCTGCTCCGGGGTGCCCGGGTCGTCTACTGCGTCGACGGTGTCGACGCTCGGCTCGACAAGGCGGGGGAGATCGGCGCCGTGCCCGTCGACTTCCGCCGGGGGGATCCGGTCGAGCAGATCCGCGCCGACCGGGCCCGGGTGGGGCTGCCGCTCGGCGAGGAGAAGCTGGGCGGAGTCGACAAGGTGATCGACGCGGTCGGGTTCCAGGCCCGCGACCGGGAGCGCTCCGACCGGGAACGGCCGGACCAGGTCATCGCCGACGCCGCCCGGCTGGTCAACCCCGCCGGCGCCATAGCGGTCGCTGGCGTCTATCCCGAGAAGGACCTGCATCCCGG
The DNA here is from genome assembly GCF_043197345.1 of Micromonospora sp. NPDC049175. Classification (NCBI taxonomy): domain Bacteria; kingdom Bacillati; phylum Actinomycetota; class Actinomycetes; order Micromonosporales; family Micromonosporaceae; genus Micromonospora; species Micromonospora sp. NPDC049175. The sequence continues at coordinate 237,364 of NZ_JBICSY010000003.1, forward strand.
ACCCGGCGCGGACACCCACGAGGATCTCGTCGCACCGTGGGGGACGCTCTTCACCAAGGGCGTCGCGGTCCGGTTCGGCCGCACCCACGACCGCCGCTACACCGTGCTGCTGCGCGACCTGGTCGTCGCCGGTCGTGCCCGGCCCAGCGTCGTCGTGACCCACCACGGCACCCTCGCCGACGCGCCGGAGCTGTACCGCCGCTTCGACCGCCGGGAGGACGGGGTGATCAAGGCGGTGTTGCGCCCGAGTTGACCTGTCGGCACCGGGGGCGCGGGCGGGCAGACGGTCCCCGATCCGCCCTTAAGGGACGTTAAGGTGCGGACCCGTCTCCTGGTGGCGGGGGTGACGGGACGATCACCGTCGATCCGACCCTCCGATGGAGGCATGGGTCACACCGTCGGCCGAGGGTCGCCGGGCCGTCCCGGGTGGGGTGCCGGCGTCGCGGCCCGATCACGATCATTCGATGGTGACCGGGGCGCGATGTGGCGCCCCCTGTGTGGCCCGACGAGGATCGTGGCTGGTGGCGGGCCTGTCGGGGATGATGGGAGCCGATCGCGGCGTTGTCTTCCATTTGACAACGTTGCCACCGGCAGGCGAAGGTGCCGGGAGGGGCTGCGGAGGCGGCTGTGACGGGCGAAAAGAGTGCTTCGTCGATATTGCCGGATTGTTACATTTTCAACAGTCCCTCGCCTTGCGGATGGCCCTTCGGCCGCAATACGTTGCCGTCAACAACAAAACCAAGTGAAGGTTCAACCTTCCGGAGGCAACCGATGACGTTGGCGAGGTGGTACGAGCGATGAGCAACGTGCCGACCCTCCTTGAGATGCGCTCCATCACCAAGGAGTTCCCCGGAGTCAAGGCCCTCTCCGACGTCAACCTGGTGGTTCGCGCCGGTGAGATCCATGCCATCTGCGGCGAGAACGGTGCGGGCAAGTCCACGCTGATGAAGGTCCTCAGCGGGGTCTACCCGTACGGCAGCTATGACGGCCAGATCGTCTACCAGGGGTCGGAGAGCAAGTTCTCCGACATCCGGGCCAGCGAGAACGCCGGAATCGTGATCATCCACCAGGAGCTCGCGCTCATTCCCGGCATGTCGATCGCCGAGAACATCTTCCTCGGCAACGAACCGCGCAAGCGGGGCGCGATCGACTGGAAGGCCGCGAACCGGATGGCGCTGGACCTGATGGCCCGGGTCGGTCTCCAGGAGAACCCGGACACCCTGATCAAGGACATCGGTGTCGGCAAGCAGCAGCTCGTGGAGATCGCCAAGGCGTTCGCCAAGGACGTGAAGCTGCTCATCCTGGACGAGCCGACGGCCGCGCTGAACGAGGCGGACTCCCGGCACCTGCTGGACCTGCTGCGCGGCTTCCGCTCCCGCGGCATCACCTCGATCATGATCTCGCACAAGCTGAACGAGATCGAGGCGATCGCCGACCAGATCACCATCCTGCGCGACGGCCGGACCGTGGAGACCCTCGACGTCAAGGCGGACGGGGTCGACGAGGACCGGATCGTGCGGGGCATGGTCGGCCGTGAGCTGAGCAGTCGGTTCCCGGACCACACCCCGAAGATCGGTGACGTCTTCTTCGAGGTGCGCGACTGGAACGTCCGGCACCCGATCTCCGCCGACCGGCAGGTCTGCAAGAACGAGAGCTTCGTGGTGCGCCGCGGCGAGATCGTCGGCTTCGCCGGTCTGATGGGCGCGGGCCGCACGGAACTCGCGATGAGTGTCTTCGGCCGCTCCTACGGGGTGTTCGAGTCGGGCACCATCATCAAGGACGGCAAGGAGATCGTCCTGAAGACGGTCGCGGACGCGATCGACAACGGGCTCGCGTACGTCAGCGAGGACCGCAAGGCGATCGGCCTCAACCTGCTCGACGACATCAAGACGTCGACGGTGGCCGCCAAGTTGTCCAAGATCCGGCACCACGGCGTCCTCAACGAGGTCGAGGAGTACCAGGCGGCCGAGGCGTACCGCAAGGAGTTGCGGACCAAGGCCCCGACTGTCGACGAGGGCGTCTCGAAGCTCTCCGGCGGCAACCAGCAGAAGGTCGTGCTGGCGAAGTGGATGTTCACCGATCCGGACCTGCTGATCCTCGACGAGCCGACGCGCGGCATCGACGTGGGCGCCAAGTACGAGATCTACGGCATCATCCAGCGGCTCGCCGACCAGGGGAAGGGCGTCGTCGTCATCTCCTCGGAGCTGCCTGAGCTGATCGGGCTCTGCGACCGCATCTACACCGTGTTCGAAGGCGCCATCACGGGCGAGATCGCCCGGGCCGACGCCACCCCGGAAAACCTCATGAAGCAGATGACCTCGACGAAGAAGTTGGCCTCCCGATGAGCCGTATCAAGGACCTTCAGAAGAATCTGTTTGGAGGTACGACCTCCAACGCGCGCCAGTTCGGGATGATCTTCACCCTGGTGGCGATCGTCCTGATCTTCCAGATCTGGACCAACGGGCTGACGCTGCGCTCGGACAACCTGATCGCGCTGTTCCAGCAGAACTCGTACATCCTGATCCTGGCCATCGGCATGCTCATGGTGATCGTCGCCGGGCACATCGACCTGTCGGTCGGCTCGGTCGCGGCCTTCACCGGCATCCTGGTCGCCAAGTCGATGACCGAGTGGGACCTGCCGTGGCCCGCCGCCATCGTGTTCGGTCTCGCCATCGGCGCGGTGATCGGCGCCTGGCAGGGGTTCTGGGTGGCCTACATCGGGGTGCCGGCGTTCATCGTCACCCTGGCCGGCATGCTGCTGTTCCGCGGCGGCAACCAGTTCATCGGCAACGCGCAGAGCATTCCGGTGCCGGAGGGCTTCCGGGACATCGGCTCCGGGTTCCTGCCCGAGTTCGGCCCGGACACCGGCTACAACAACGCGACGCTGCTGCTCGGCCTGGCCGCGGCGGTGGCGGTGGTGTGGCGCGAGCTTCGGGCCCGTAACACCCGGCGGGCCATGGACGCCGACCCGGCGCCCATGTGGGTCTCGATCCTGCGGATGGCCATCATGGTCGGGGTCATCGCCTTCGCCGCCCTGCGCTTCGCCAGCGGTCGCGTCGGCACCAGCTTCCCGATCTCCGGCATCATCCTGCTGGTCCTGGTGATCGCGTACTCCTTCTACACCCGCAACACGGCCGGTGGCCGGCACATCTACGCGGTGGGTGGCAACTCCCGGGCGGCCGAGCTGTCCGGCGTGAAGCTCAAGCGGGTCAACTTCTTCGTCATGATGAACATGTCCGTCCTGGCCGCGCTGGCCGGCATGATCTTCGTGGCCCGTTCGGCGGCCTCCGGCCCGCAGGACGGCAACGGCTGGGAGTTGGACGCCATCGCCGCGGTCTTCATCGGTGGCGCGGCCGTCGCCGGCGGTATCGGCACCATCAGCGGGTCGATCGTCGGTGGTCTCGTCATGGCCGTGCTCAACAACGGCCTCCAGCTCGAGGGCGTGGGCACCGACAAGGTCCAGATCATCAAGGGCCTGGTCCTGCTGTTGGCCGTCGCGATCGACGTCTACAACAAGAGCCAGGGGCGCTTCTCCATCATCGGGAGCCTGATGCGGCCGTTCCGCCGCGACGACTCCGCCTCACCGCCGAACGCGGAGCGCGAGCCCGCCAAGGCAGCGGTGTCCGGCTGACGGTCACCGACCTCACCACCCTGTTACACATCCAGAAAGGCAAGTCCTCACCATGCGTAAATTCTTCGGCACGTCGGTGGTCGCCATCAGCGCCGCCGCCATGCTGGCCCTCGCTGGCTGCGGCTCCGGCCGTGACGGCGACTCCGACGCCAAGGGCGGCGACGCCAAGGGCTTCGCGGCCAACTCGCTGATCGGCGTGGCCCTGCCGGCCAAGACCTCCGAGAACTGGGTCCTCGCCGGTGACCTGTTCACCAACGGCCTCAAGGAGGCCGGCTTCGAGGGCAACGTGCAGTACGCCGGCGCGTCGACCACCGTCGCCGACCAGCAGGCGCAGATCACCTCCATGGTGACCAAGGGCGCCAAGGTCATCGTCATCGGCGCGACCGACGCCGCGCAGCTGTCGACCCAGGTCGCGGCGGCCCACCAGGCCGGCGTGAAGGTCATCGCGTACGACCGGCTCATCAAGAACACGCCGGACCTCGACTACTACGTCGCGTTCGACAACTTCAAGGTCGGCCAGCTCCAGGGCCAGGCCCTGCTGGACGGCATGAAGGCCAAGAAGCCGAACGGCCCGTACAACATCGAGCTGTTCTCCGGCTCGCCGGACGACAACAACGCCGGTGTCTTCTTCGACGGTGCGATGAGCGTGCTCAAGCCGGAGATCGACAAGGGCAACGTTGTCGTGGCCTCCGGTCAGAAGGAGGTCAAGCAGACCGCCATCCAGGGCTGGAAGGCCGAGGGTGCGCAGGCCCGCATGGACCAGCTGCTGACCTCGACCTACGGCAGCAAGGAGCTGGACGGCGTCCTCTCCCCGAACGACACGCTGGCCCGCGCCATCCTGACCTCGGTCAAGGGCGCTGGCAAGCCGACCCCGATCGTCACCGGCCAGGACTCCGAGGTCGAGTCGGTCAAGTCGATCGTCAAGGGTGAGCAGTACATGACGATCAACAAGGACACCCGCAACCTGGTGAAGGAGACCATCAACATGGTCAAGGCTCTCCAGGCCGGTGACGCCCCGCAGGTGAACGACACCAAGTCCTACAACAACGGCAGCAAGGTCGTCGACACGTTCCTGCTCCCGCCGGTCGCCGTCACCAAGGCGAACGCCGCGGAGGCGTACGCCAACGACCCGAAGCTCGCGCCGCTCACCAAGTAATCACCGCACGGTAGGCAGCAACGCCGATGGGTCCCGGGTCTCCTCTACCGGGACCCATCGTCGTCCTTACGCCCCCGCGCCAACCGGCTTCGACCCGGAAGGAGGTCTGACCGTGGCAACACCCGTCCGGTCCAGACCAGCCGGCGTCGGCCGCCCCACCGAACCCCCGCTGCCGTCGGTCCCCGGCGCCAGCCAGGAGGAGATCCGGCGGCAGAATCTCGGCGCCGTGCTGCGCTACGTCCACGTGCACGGGCCGACGTCCCGGGCCGAACTGACAAGCCGGCTCGGCCTCAACCGCAGCACCATCGGCGCCCTCGCGGCCGACCTGGTCGCCAGCGGCCTGGTCACCGAGGAGGCGCCCACCACGGCCCGCCGCGCCGGCCGGCCCTCACTCGTGGTCAGTCCCCGCTCCGACCGGGTCTACGCCCATGCGTTGAGCATCGACGCGGACCGACTACGCGCCGCCCGGGTCGGCCTCGGTGGGCAGATCCTCGATCGGCGGGAGATCCCGCGGCCCAGTGGCCTGTCGGCGGTCGACGCCGTCGGGCCCCTCGCCGACCTGGTCCGGGACATGGAACGGTCGGTGGCTACCGACGCGCTGCTGGTCGGCGGCGCCGCCGCGGTCACCGACACCACCCGTGACCCGGACGGCCGGATCCGGATCGCCAGCATCGACGAGACGCTCGCCGTCGCGCTGGAGGCGGAGTTCAGCGGCGGCCCCGGTTTCGTGGCCGGTGACCTGGCCGACATCGCCGGGCTGGCCGAGCACGTCCGGGGCGTGGCGGTGGGCATCGCCGACGTCATCTACCTGCACGGCGACCTGGGTATCAGCGCCGGCATCATCGTCGGTGGCCGGCTGGTGATGGGCCACCGCGGTCACAGCGGCAAGGTCGGTCACATGGTCGTCAACCCGAACGGCCTGCCCTGCGGCTGCGGCTCACGTGGCTGTTGGGAGACCGAGATCTCCGAAGCCGCGCTGCTGCGGCATGCGGGCCGTGATCCGAGCGATCGCGCCGCGGTGGCCGAGGTGCTGCGCGCGGCGGCGGACGGCGACCGAACCGCCCGCGCCGCCGTCGAGCAGGTCGCCGGATGGCTCGGCTTCGGTGTGGCCAATCTGGTGAACGTGGTCAACCCGGATGCCGTGGTGTTCGGCGGTTCGCTTCGCGACATCTTCACCGCCGGAGCGGACGTGGTCCGCGAGCGGTTGGACAGCATGCCGCTGCCCGCCTCCCGCGCGCACCTGCGGCTGCGCGCGGCGGCCCTGGGGCGGGACGCCGCCCTGATCGGCGCGGCCGAGCTGGCCTTCGACAAACTCCTCGTCGACCCGCTGAACGTCGGCGTGGCGGGCCAGGTCGGGACCGGCGGGTAGTCGTCAGGGAGTCGGCACCTCCTCCACGACGCTGCTGCCGCTGCCCGGCCGGGACTCCCACGACCAGGTCTCGTGCAGCCGGACCCGGCCGTCGGGCAGCACCGACACGTCGGAGACGCAGTGCCCCGAGGACGTCTGGCCGTCGGCGTTGAGCTGGACGTAGCGGAAGTCCAGCCGGTCGCCCGCGCGGGTGCCGACCAGGCGACCGCGCCGGATGGATCCGCCGGCGTACTCGGCCCACACCTCGCCGGCCCGCTCGTGGTACGTGAAGACGGTCTGCGTGCCCACCTCGCCGGCCACCACATCCGCCACGGCCCGGAACCGCCGACCGTCCAAGGAGATCGTCATCCGCCGAACCTAGTCGAAGCATCGCTCCCGTACGTCCTACCGTATGGTGTACGGTAACCGCGCCTGAACGCCTGCGGAAGGGGAGCACTGTGCCGACGAGAGACGACGCGATAGTGGCGGAAGGGCTGCGTAAGCGGTATCGGGACCGCTACGCGCTGGACGGCTTCGACCTGCGGGTGCGGCCGGGGACGGTGTGTGGCCTGCTCGGCCCCAACGGGGCCGGCAAGACCACCTCGGTACGGATCCTGTCCACCCTGCTCCGGCTGGACGAGGGTCGTGCCGAGGTCGCCGGGTTCGACGTGACCCGCCAGCCCGACCAGGTGCGCTACCGCATCGGGCTGGTGGGGCAGCATCCCGCGCTCGACGAGGCACTCAGCGGCCGGCAGAATCTGGTGCTCTTCGGTCGACTGTTCCACCTTGGTCGACGCCGCGCCCGGCAGCGAGCGGTCGAGCTGCTGGACCGCTTCGGTCTCGCCGACGCAGCCGAGCAGCCGGTCAGCACGTACTCGGGGGGCATGCGCCGCCGGCTCGACCTGGCGGCCGGCATGATCCTGGCCCCCGCGGTCCTCTTCCTGGACGAGCCCACCACCGGGCTGGACCCGCGGGGCCGCAACGAGGTGTGGGAAGCGGTCCGGGAGTTGGTGCGCACCGGCACCACAGTGCTGCTCACCACCCAGCACCTGGACGAGGCCGACCAACTCGCCGACCGGATCTCGGTGGTCGAGTCGGGCCGGGTGATCGCCGAGGGCAGACCCGACGACCTCAAGGCCCGCCTCGGCGGCGATCGGATCGAGGTGGTCGTCGCGGCCCCGACCGACCTCGCCGTCGCCGTCGCCGAGGTGCGCCGGGTGGCCGGCGACGAACCGACTGTCGACGTGGACCGGCGGATGGTGAGCGTCCGGGTCGGCCACCGGGCCGGCGCGCTCGTCGACGTGTTGCGGGCGCTGGATGCCGAGGGCATTCCGGTGGCGGACGTCGCGCTGCGCCGCCCCACCCTGGACGACGTGTTCCTGCACCTCACCGGGCACCGCACCCGGGCCGTCGAGGAGGTGGCGGCATGAGCGCGGCGAGCACGCCGGTCCCGGCGGTGGACCTGACGCCCGGTCGGCCCGCCCTCCTGGCCGACAGCGGCACGCTGATCTGGCGTGGCCTGGCCCGGTGGCGACGCGACCCCGGCCCGCTGGTCGCCTCACTCGGCTTCAACATCCTGATCGTGCTGATGTTCGCCTACCTGTTCGGTGGCGCGTTGCAGGTGCCCGGCGGTGGCAGCTACCGGGAGTTCCTGATGCCCGGCATGTACGTGATGACGATGGTGTTCGGCATCAGCCTCACCACGATCGCCGTCGCCGAGGACCTGGAGCGCGGACTGACCGACCGCCTCCGGTCGATGCCCGTCGCGTCGCTGGCCCCGCTGGCGGCCCGGGCCGTGGCCGACATGCTGTTCGCCCTGGTCACCCTCGGGGTCCTGCTGCTGACCGGGCTCGCGATCGGGTGGCGGGCGGACGGCGGGGCCGGTGCCACGCTCGGGGCGGTGGGGCTGATCCTGCTGCTGCGCTTCGCCCTGATCTGGGTAGGCATCTTCCTCGGGCTGGTCACCCGCGGGCAGACGGCCGTGGTGGCCGTGCAGACCCTGGAGTTCCCGCTCGGCTTCCTCTCCAACGCGTTCGTCGCACCGTCCACAATGCCCGCGTGGCTCGGTGCGGTGGCCGCCTGGAACCCGCTGTCGGCGACCGTCGGCGCCACCCGGGAGCTGTTCGGAAACCCCGGCTGGGGTGGTGACTCCTGGGCGGCGCAGCACTACCCGTTGCTGGCGGTGCTCTGGCCGGTCGTCCTGGTCGCGGTCTTCCTGCCGCTCTCGGTCGCCCGCTACCGGCGACTGGCCGGCTGACCCACTCGACGGGTGATCGCCGAGCCCCCGTGGCCCGGCGATCACCCGTCGCCACTACGCGATCCGACGCACCCGGCGGATGGCGAGGTAGAGCAGGAGCAGGGCGAGGGCGACGAAGATGCCCGTCTCGATCCCCTGGAACAGCCAGAACCGGTCCGCCGGCTGGTACAGCTGCCAGTTGTACGCGCCCGGCTCAAGTCCCAGTTCCGCACCGCAGACCCGGCCCTCCGGTCCCTTGCCGCCCGGCGGGCACTGGATCCGGCCGCCCTCCGAGATCATCGTGCCGTCGGGGTTCCGGACGCCCTGGGCGAGTACCCAGTCCCCCCGGCTGATCTCCGGTGGCCCTTCCCCCTCGATCGGGAAGGTCTGGGTGCGGGCCGGCTGGTAGTGCCGTCGGACCAGGAGCTCCACCGCCGCCCGGACGCCGATGTAGCCGGCGAGGGTGATGCCCATGGCGGGCAGCATCCGCTTCCAGACGGTGCCCGCGAAGACGCCCAGCGCCACGGCGAACAGGGTGTACCCGATCGGGACGATGCCCTGCAGGTCGAAGACGATCATGCCGAACCGGCCCTCGTGCGCGGCCTGGGTGAGCGGGTCGACCCACCACGACATGCCCAGCCCGTAGATCGTCGCGAGGATCAGGACGGCCGCGCTCACCAGCCCGAACTTCACCAGAGCCCAGCGGGTGCGGCCGACGCCCTGGGTCCAGACGAACCGGTGCGTGCCGTGCTCCACCTCGCGGGCGACCAGCGGGGCACCCCAGAACAGGCCGACCAGCGCCGGCAGGGTGATCAACAGCACGGCCACCAGGGTGAGGCTGCCGTACTGGTTGCCGAAGCGCCGGAAGCCCGCGTCGCAGGCCTCCCGGGTCGCCGCCGCCACGTTGGGGTCCGCGAGCTGGCTGGCGCAGTCGGTCAGCCCGAGGTCGGCGTAGGTGTTCCGCATGGCCAGGCCGATGGGCACCAGCAGGGCGGCGAGCGCCACGAGCCCCAACAGGGTGTAGAACGCCTGCTTGCGGTGTTGCCGCCAGGTCAACCAGATCATGCCGCCACTCCCCACTCGCTGTGCCGGGTCTGCGTGGTGCCGTCGGCCAGGTAGGCCAGCACGACGTCCTCCAGGGTGACCTCGCGCACCGTCCAGGCCGGGTCGGTGACCGGGCCGTCGGTGCGGACCAGCAGCGTGGACTGCCGATCGGTGTGGCTGGCCCGGACCACGGCGGCGACGCCCCCGATGACGCCGCCGTCGTGCCGGGGGCCGACCAGTTGGCGGTGCCCGGCGACCAGGTCGTCGACCATGCCGGTGAGCTGCACCTGGGCGGAGTTCAGCACGATCAGGTAGTCACAGACCCGTTCCAGGTCGGCCAGCAGGTGCGAGGAGAGCAGGACCGTGGTGCCGGACTCCGCGACGCTGCCCATCAGCGACTGGAGGAACTCCCGCCGGGCCAGGGGGTCGAGGCTGGCCACCGGTTCGTCGAGCAGCAGCAGCCGGGGCTGCTTGGCCAACGCGAGGGCGAGCGCCACCTGCGCCCGTTGACCGCCGGAGAGCTTGCCGACCGGTCGGTCCGGGGGGATGCCGAGCTGGGCCAACCGCTGGCGGGCCAGCGTGGCGTCCCACCGCCTGTTCAGCTTGCCACCGGCGATGACCAGCTCGGCGGCGGTGAAGTCCCGGTAGAGCGGGGTGTCCTGGGCGACGAACCCGATGTCGGCCAGACCCTCCGTGTCGCCGTACGGGGATCTGCCGAAGACCCGGACCGCGCCCGCGTCCGGCTTGAGCAACCCGACGGCCAGGTGCAGCAGCGTGCTCTTGCCCGCGCCGTTCGGCCCGACCAGCGCGGCGATCCGGCCGGCCGGCAGGTGCAGCGAACAGTCCCGCAACGCCCACGTGCTGCCGTACCGCTTGCCCAGCCGGTCGGCCTCCAAGACCATGTCCATCCTCTGTCCTCTCGATCCCGGCTGCGCCCGCGGCTTCGTGGCGGAGCAGCCCTTGGTGCGATGCCTGGTGGTTCGCTCGCCGTACACGCTCAGGCGGGCTCCGTCTGCGGGGCGTCGTCGGCGAGGGTGGCGCGCAGCGTGGTCTCGACGAGCGCGATGACGTCCTCGGCCGAGAGGCCCGCGGCCTGCGCGCGGTGCAACCAGGCGACCAGGTCCTCGCGTAGCTCGGCCTGGTTGGGCAGGGACGCGCCGGCCAGGGTGCGCTGGACGAACGTGCCCACCCCGGGTCGGCCGCCGACCAGACCCTCGATCTCCAACTCCCGGTACGCCTTCAGCACCGTGTTCGGGTTGATCGCCAGTGACTGCGCGACGTCCCGGACCTTCGGCAACTGGTCGCCCGGCGTCAGCAGACCGACGCGCAGCGCCTGCTTCACCTGCTGCACGAGCTGCATGTAGGTGTTCACCTTCGACCGGCTGTCCAACACGAACTCGATCACGCGTGATGATCCTTCCTGTTGTCCTACGACAGTAGGACTAATAGACAGCTTCATCGGTGCCCCCGTCGCTGTCAAGTACACGGCGCGTCGCGATGCGTTCGGCGCGTCGGGCTGGGTGGCACCGGCGGGCCAGAGGTTGGCACCAACGGGCCAGTCCAGCGGGAAGGGACCGGCACGGAATTCGTGCCGACGGAGAGGTGTTCGATGGTCACCAACGAGGTGGCGACGTCGAGAGCGACTCCACTACAGGTGGCTCGCGCCCGGGGGCGGGTACGCGGGCGGTTGATCCTGCTCGGCCCGGCGTTCGTCGCCGCCGTCGCCTACGTCGACCCCGGCAACTTCGCCACGAACTCCGCCGCCGGTGCCCGCTACGGCTATCTGCTGGTGTGGGTCGTGGTGGTGGCCAACCTGATGGCGATGCTGGTGCAGACACTGACCGCCAAGCTGGGCCTGGCCACCGGGCGCAGCCTGCCCGAGCTGTGCCGGGAACGGCTGCCTCGGCCGCTGAACCGGCTGATGTGGGTGCAGGCCGAACTGGTCGCCATGGCCACCGACCTGGCCGAGGTGATCGGTGGCGCGGTCGCCCTCTACCTGCTCTTCGGCATTCCGCTGCTGCCCGGCGGTCTCCTCATCGGCACGGCGGCGTTCGCCGTGCTGGCCCTGCGCTCGCGCGGGTTCCGCGCCTTCGAGATCGCCATCGCCGTACTGCTCGGTGTGATCGTCCTGGCCTTCGCCGCCAACCTGCTCGCGTCCGGCTCCGATCCCGGCTCCGCCCTGGCCGGTCTGGTGCCTCGGCTCCAGGGCACCGACAGCGTGCTGCTGGCCGCCGGCATCCTGGGCGCCACAGTCATGCCGCACGTCATCTACGTGCACTCCGCACTGACCCGGGACCGCATCCCGGCCACCGACGACACCGAGCGCCGGGTCCTGTTTCGCGGCCAGCGCGCCGACGTGCTGCTCGCGCTGAGCGCGGCCGGCGCGGTGAACCTCGCCATGCTGTTGATCGCCGCGGCCAGCTTCCGTGGTGGCGGCCCGGGTGGCGCGGACAGCCTGGAGGGTGTGCACGCCGGGCTCGGCCAGACCATCGGCACCGCGGCGGCGTTCGGGTTCGCCGTCGCCCTGCTGGTGTCCGGGCTGGCCTCCACGAGCGTCGGCACCTATGCCGGCGAGGTGATCATGCAGGGCTTCCTGCGGCGGCGGGTCCCGCTGCTGCTGCGCCGGCTGGTCACCCTGCTGCCGGCCCTGGCCGTGCTCGCCATCGGCCTCGACCCCACCCGAGCCCTGGTCCTGTCCCAGGTCATCCTCAGTTTCGGCATCCCGTTCGCGCTGATCCCGGTGGTCGCCTTCACCCGGCGACGCGACCTGATGGGCAACCTGGTCAACCACCCGCTGACCACCGCCGCCGCGTCGCTGGTGGCCGTGCTCGTGGTCGCGCTGAACGCGTTCCTGCTCTGGCAGGTCACCACCCGTTGAGCCGGCGGGGCTGTTGAGCCGGTTGAGCCGCTGGGGCCGCTGGGGCCGATGGGGCCGGTGTGGTCAGGTGCGGCGGCCCTCGTCGCGGGTCGAGATCTCCTGACGCTGTTCCAGGGCGTCGGCCGGGTTGGCGTCGGCCGGCAGCGACGTCACCTCCTCGAGCGTGCCGCCCGGGAGGGCGCCCTGCTCGGCCAGGTCCGCCTCGGACGCCTCCGGGTCGACGTCACCCGACACCCGGTCCGGCGGCCCGTAGTCGACGGCGTCCTGCCGTTGCTCCTGGGCGTCCGCCTCCGGAGGAGGGAACGTGTCGCCCTGATCATCTGAGTGCGTGCTCATCGGAGCCTCCTGCCCGGCGGTTGTCGACATGCCGCCGGGCCGCTGCCTACCCCGCACCGCGACACTCAGGCCTGCCACCCGCTCACGATCCACTGGCGCGGCAGTGCCCCCCGGTCGCGCCCCGGACCGTCGTCGGGGCGCCGAGATCCACCGGCGCCGGGCCGCCCGTGCAGGTGAGCGCGCCCACCTGACCGCCGGCGAGGATGGGCGCCGACGTGGTGCCGGTCAGCGCCAGCGCGCCGGTGACCCGCGCCCCCACCATCGTGACGTGGTCGGTGGTGCCGGTCAGCGCCACCGCGCCGCGTACCTCGGTGTGGAGCAGCTCCACGGCGGCGGCGCGGGAGGAGGCCAGGCTCCCGGCGATGGTCGAGCCCTCGGCGACCAGTGCGGCGCCGGCCGCGACGGTCACCGGACCGGTCACCGTCGCCGTACGCAGGCAGGTGACGCCGGTGGTGACCGCCAGTGGGCCGGTGTGCCGGCCGCTGACCACGCGGGTGCAGGCCGGTGGTGGCGGGATCAGGGTGGCCACGAACGTGTGGGCGGCCCCGATGTTGCCGACCGCGTCGATGCCCCGATAGTCGATGGTGTGCCGGCCGTAACCGGGGGACCGCTCGGCGAACGGGGACACCGACAGGCCGCCCGAGCCGAGGTTGCCGTAGACCAGGCCGTCCACGTCGGTGCCGGTGGCGGTGAACCGGAACGGCGACCGGGCGTCGGTGGGCCAGCCGTAGTAGTTGTGCCACCCGTCGCCGTCGAGCCGGAACTCGGCGGTGACCTGCCCGGTGCCGTCGTCCGTGCCGGTCAACCCCATGGTGAAGGGGCCGTTGTACACGTACTCGGTGGGTCGGCCCGGCCGGGTCGTGGTGAGCAGCGGCTCGGAGAGGGTGGACGCGACGTCGGGTCCGGTCGCGTCGACAGCCCAGGTGCGGGTCACCACCGCGCGGGTCGCCGGGTCGCTGACCCGCGCGGTCAGCCGGTGGGTGCCGCGCGACAGTCGTAGAGCGCCCAGCCGCACATCCCGGTCGCTGCCCGTGTCGGCCACCGGTCGGCCGTCGATCGACCAGCGCACGCGCGGAACCCGGTCGGCCGGCTGGCTGGTGCGCACGTACACGACGTCGCGGGCGCCAACCGGTCGGTCGGTCGCGGTGGAGTCGGTGATCGCCAGCGGCTGCGCCACCGGCGGGGTGCGCACGCCGGTGTCCACCGTCCAGGTGCGCGTCTGGGTCAGCGAGGGCGAGCGGCGCACCGCCGGGTCGCGGACGAACTCCGTCGGGTCGGTCACCGTGGCCGTGACGGTGTGCCGGCCGGACTTGAGGCGCAGCGTCCGCAGGTCCAGGTGGCGGGCGTTGCCGGTGCGCGGCACCGCCCGGCCGTCCACCGACCACGTCACCGTCAACGCGTGGCTCACCGGGTGCAGGGTGTCCACCCAGAGCAGCCGGTCCGCGCCGACCGGCTGGTCCGTGGCCGTGCCGCCCTCGACGATGCCCACCCGGCCCGCGATCCGCTCGGTCATCTGCTCCCGGCCGACCTGGTCGAAGTAGAAGCCCAGCGACTTCATCATCGAGTGCCGGCTGGGCCGCCACACCCCGCGCTGGAGGTAGAGGCCCCCCTCGTAGCGGCCGATCGTGCCGCCCGCCTCGCTCGGCTCGCCCAGCCAGCGCCACCACTTGGCGCGGGTGTCGCGCATCTGCCGCTCGGTCAGCACCGTGTGGTGCGCCGAGTCCGGTTCCGGGCCCTCGTACGTGTCGCCGGGCACCCCACGGCCGTAGTAGTCGTACTCGTCCTGCAGGCCACCGAGCGAGTGCCCCAGCTCGTGCGGGCTGATCAGCGCGGAGAGCGCGTTGCCGCCGGAGGCGGTGGCGTTGCTGCCGCCCGCCCCACCGTAGGTGCCGCTGTTGGCCAGGGCGATCAACTGCCGGTTGCCCGGGGTGGTGCCGACGGCCAGATCGGCGTACGCGTTCGCGGCGACGCCGTCGACGGTGAGCAGGCGTTGCACGCTGGCCGGGTTGCAGCCACCCCAGAAGCCCATGTCGAGGACGGTGTCGCGCCGCGGCGCGGACAGGCCGGGGTCGCAGTCCACCCCGGACTCCGGTGAGACGATCTCGATCGCGTAGACGTTGAAGTAGCTGCGGTAGGACTTGAACGGCTCGATCGTCCACAGGGTGTTGAGGTGTCGGTCCACGTGTGACCGGAAGGCGGGCAGGTCGGCCTCGGTGTAGCCGTCGCCGAGCAGCACCAGGTTGAACCGTTTCGCCGGATCACCTGTCACCTGGATCGGCACCACAGTGGCGGCGTCCACAGGTGCGGCCGCGGCCGGTGTGGCGACCGCCAGCCCCGCCGCGACGAGCACCGCGACGCACAACCCCGCTCTGATCCGCACCCCGCGCCCCTTCCGTCGTGCCGGGCGGCCGGACGGCGTCGGACGTCGGACCCGGCGGGGCGCCGTCGTCCGGGTCGGCCGTGACCGCGGTCACCTCGGACCGTACCGGGGTGCGGGCCGACACGTAAGCCCGCGCCGTCCTCGGCGCATCGTGAGGGCGGGGTGACCGTTCGGCTCGCGGGGTGACAGCACGTCGACGACGCGCGGCCACCTCGGCCGCGCCGACCACGCCGGTGGCCGGGATCGGCCAGGATGGGCAGGTGGCCGGTCCCGGCCGCGACGAGGAGGGTGGGCGATGCGGGTAAGCGGACGGTTGACCTGGGGGCGGCGTACCCGTGCGGGTGTGGCGTCGGCGGCGCTGCTCGCCGCGGCGGTGGCGCCGGCCGTCGCGCTGACGCCGGCAGCGGCGGCGGGCGCGGCGGCGGCCGGGACGCCCGTCTGCCAGGTGCGCGACGACCGGCTCCGCGAGCTCTCCGGGATGGTCGCCACCGACGACGGGTACGTCATGATCAACGACGGTGCCGACGACGAGGCCCGCCGCCGGATCTTCTTCCTCGACAAGCGCTGCGCGGTGGTCCGGGCGGTGGCCTTCCCGTCCCGCCCCCGCGACACCGAGGACCTGGCCATCGGCCGCGACGGCACGGTCTGGGTCGCCGACATCGGCGACAACGACCACTCCCGGGCGACGATCGCCGTCTGGCGGCTCGCCCCCGGGGCGGACGAGCCGGTGCTGCACCGGCTGACCTACCCGGACCGTCCGCACGACGCGGAGGCGCTGCTGCTCGACGCGTCCGATCGGCCGGTGGTCATCACCAAGGGCGGCAGCGGCACCGTCTTCCTGTACGCCCCGACCGCCGCGCTGCGGTCCGGGGCGACGACGCCGATGGCCTCGGTCGGCCAGGTGACCCTGCCGACGACGAACACCAGCAACCCGTTCTCGTTCCTCGGGCGCGGCGTGATCACCGGCGCGGCGAGCGCACCGGACGGGCGTCGGGTGGTGCTGCGCAGCTACGCCGACGCCTTCGAGTACGACGTGCCCGACGGCGACGTGGTCCGCGCGCTGACCGCCGGCACCGCGCGGATCACCCCGTTGCCGGACGAGCCCCAGGGCGAGTCGATCACCTACAGTCGCGACGGCCGCTCGTTGCTCACCGTCTCCGAGTCCGCCGACCAACCACCCGGCACCCGTCCGACGATCCTGCGCTACCCGGCCACCGACGGACCGGCCACCGCCGCGCGCCCGACAGATTCCGCCGCCTCGGCGTTGCCCACCCTCGTCCGACCGATCGCCGAGGAAACCACCGGCCCGGGCAACCGCACCTGGCTGGTGGCGGCCGGCGTCGGAACACTTGTGGTGCTGCTCGCCCTGGCCGGCGTGCTGCGGTGGAGGCACACGGCGCGCCGCTGAGCGCACGCCGGCGGTGCGGCAGGATGGTGGGATGTCCGTGCTGTCCACGTTGCGTCACCCGATCGTCGCGGCCCCGATGGCCGGTGGCCCGTCCACGCCAGCGCTCGCGGCTGCCGTCTCCGCCGCCGGTGGGTTGGGCTTCCTGGCCGCCGGGATGATCGACGTCGAGCGGATGACCGCCGACGTCGCGCAGGTTCGCGCCCGCACCGACCGGCCGTTCGGCGTCAACGTCTTCCTGCCCGACCCCGGCGGCGTGGACGAGGCCGCCGTCCGGGCGTACGCCGAACGGCTCGCCCCGCAGGCCGCCGCGCGCGGGGTGCGGCTGGGCGAGCCGGTCGGCGGCGACGACGCGTACCCGGAGAAGCTGGCCGCGCTGCTCGCGGACCCGGTCGGAGTCGTGTCCTTCGTGTTCGGGCTGCCAAACCGGGCGGCGGTGCGCGCCCTGCGCGAGCGGGGGACCGAGGTGTGGGCCACCGTCACCCGCCCGGACGCCGCGACGGCCGCCGCCGACCTGGGCGTGGACGCGGTGGTGGTGCAGGGTACCGAGGCCGGCGGGCACCGGGGCGGGCTGCCGGACGACGACGACTACGCGTTGTTGCCCCTGCTCCGGCTGGCCGCCGCCCGCTGCGACCGGCCCCTGGTGGCCGCGGGGGGCATCGTCGACGGTCCCGGGCTGGCCGCCGTGCTGGCTGCCGGCGCCGCCGCCGCGCAACTCGGCACGGCCTTCCTGCGCTGCCCGGAGGCGGGCAGTTCGCCGATGCACCGGGCGGCGGTGGCCGGGGCCGCGCCGACCGCGCTGACCCGGTCGTACACGGGCAAGCGGGCCCGGGGCGTGGCCAACGACTTCCTGCGCCAGCACGACGCGTCGGCGCCGACCGGTTACCCGCAGGTGCTGCACCTGACGCGTCCGCTGCTGGCCGCCGCCCGGCGCGACGGCGACGCGTCCGTCGCGAACCTGTGGGCGGGGCAGGCGCACCCCCTCGCCCGGGATCTGCCGGCGGCCGAGGTGGTCACCGAGGTGAGTGCCGGCGCCCGAACCGCGCTGGCGGCGGTGGTCGAGCGGTCGGCGCGCTGGGGCTGACCGGCGGCCTCGGGCGGTCGGGACCGCCGACCGGGAAACCCGTAGAGTCTCGCCGTGATCGAGATCGGTGCGCAGGTCGACCTGTCCCACCCGCCCGACCGGGTCTGGCGCGCACTCACCGATCGGAAGCTGCTCGGGCGGTGGTTCGCCGAGGCCGACACGGTCGAGGGCGTGGCGGACCGACTGCTGCTGCACACGGCCGAGTTGCCCGGCTTCGAGGCCAACGTCGAGGTCGAGGTGACCGAGCGGCAGGAGGCGGCGCTGCTCGTGCTGGCCTGCGACGAGGCCGGCCGGCTCAGTGAGCTGACCTGCGCGGTCACGGCCACCAGCCAGGGCTGCCGGTTGGAGGTACGAGAGGTCACCACGCACGGCGCGTGGTCCGCCGACCAGCACGACCCGCGTGAGCAGCAGCTGCGGCAGGCGCTCACCGTACGGCTGCCGGCCATCCTCGACTGGCTCGCGTTCCAGCAGGTCGACCTGCGCCGCGCCGACGGTGGGATGACCACCGAGCTGCCGCTGATCGGTGCGCCCGGCTCGTCCGGCCGCACCCGCCGTCGGCGTCGCACCCTGGTCGCCGCCCTGGTCACCGGTGCCGCCCTGCTGACGGGGACGGCGGCCTGGATAACGGTGCCGCCCGAGTCGACGCCCACCGCCGCGCCCGTGTCGACCGGATCGCCGTCGCCGTCCGTCCCGGCCGGCACGACCGCCGCCGCCCGGACGGCAACCCCCTCGGCGCGCCCCTCGCGGAGCACCGCGTCGGCGAGCACCCGCCCGAGCCGGACCCCGTCGGCGCAGCCGCCGAGTCCGCCCGCGTCCGCTGTGCCACCCCCACCGCCAGCGCCGCCGGTGCCCATGGTGGCCCGTTACGAGACCGACTCCAGCCGACTGTTCGGCTACACCGGCGCGGTGGTGGTCGGCAACCCCGGCGGCGTGCCGGTGGCGGACTGGGCCGTGGTGGTCACTCTCGGCGAGGGCACGACTGTCGACGACGTCGACGGCGCGAACTGGCGACAGGACGGGCGGGCGATCACCTTCACCGGAGCCGCGGTGGCGGCCGGAGGCTCGCAGACGATCAGCTTCGACGTCCGCGACAGCCGGCCGAAGGCCCGGGAACCGGAGAGCTGCACGATCGGCGGGCAACCCTGCGCGGGCCTCTGACTAGGCTGCCGGCATGGCACTGCTGCACAAGGCGACCCTGCGCCCCACGAAGCTCGACCTGCTGGCGACCTGGCTCCCCGACCGAGAGTGGTACACCGGGCCCGCCGGTGCCGAGGTGGTGAGCCGAGGGGCCTACCGCTTCGACGATCCGGCCGGCGAGGTCGGCATCGAGACACTGCTGGTCAGCACCCCCGACGGGCCGGTGCACCACGTCCCGCTGACCTATCGGGCCGCACCCCTCGACGGTGCGGACACCTGGTTGGTGGGCACCACCGAGCACTCGGTGCTCGGCCGGCGCTGGGTCTACGACGGCTGCGTCGACGAGGTGTACGCCGCCGCGCTGGCCCACGCCATCCGCACCGGCTCTGGCCAGGCGGAGCAGTACTTCGAGGTGGACGGTCGGCGTGAGGTGCGCGAGCCGAGTGTGACGGTCACCGTCAGCGGCGCCGGGAACGCCGACGCGCCCCCGGTCGGCGCGGTGCGCCGGGTGGTCGACGAGGACAGCACGCTCGTCGTCACCGACACCGTCGAACTTGTCGTCGTCCGCCGCCCCGCCGCCGCCGCCGACGCCGACGGCGCTGCGCTGCTCGGCAGGTGGAGCGGGCAGCCGACGACCGTGCCGCTGGCGTACCTGCGAGCGCGGTGACGTTGCGGTGGGCGGCCCGGCGAGTCGGACCGCCCACCGCGTTCACCACTGCGCCGGAGGCGGGGGCGGCGACACGGGCGGCCGGTCGTCGCAGGTGATCGTGTTGGGCAGCAGCCACGGCGCGAGCCAGCCGCCGTCGTTGCCGCCGAGGTCGGTCACCGTGAACTCCGAACCGGCCGGGGTGAAGTGGAACGAACCGCAGTTGTTGACCCCCACCGCGCCCACGTGACGGGCGTCCACGTTGGCGAACGAGGCGGACCCGGCCGAGCGGGCGCTGACCACCGAGGTGCCGGTGCCGTCGACCCGGATGTCGCGGAACCGCACGTTGGAGATCGAGTAGAGGTCCTTCACCGGCCAGTCGCTGACCAGCATGATCGCGTTGTAGGTGCTGTCGAGGTACGCGTCGCCGGTCACCTCGACGGCCGCGTCGATGCTCCGGTCCAGAGCGAAGAACCAGATGGCGCCCAGCCCGATGTTCCAGTTCAACTCGTACGTGCCGGCGCGGGCGGTGGTGTTGTCGGTGATCCGCAGGTGCCCGGTGAACGGCTCCGCGCCGAAGCGGGCCCCGACGTGGATGCCGCTGCCCTCGCGGACCGGGTCGGCGACGAGGTTGTGCGAGACGGTGGTGTCCGTACCCCCGTAGATGGCGATGCCGTTGGCAAGCGTGGGCGACTGCACGGTGTTGTGGTCGAACGTGTTGCGCGCGTTCGCGGTCTTCTCCGACCACATCGCCAGACCGTCGTCGCCGGTGTTGCGGACGAAGTTGTGCGCCACCAGGGAGTCGGTCACTCCGGTGTGGAAGTTGAGCGCGTCGGCGATCTGGTCGACGACGATGTTGTTGGTGACGCGGACGTTGCGCATCGGCCCGTCGAACCACAGGCCGGCCTTGGTGTGGCGCAGGTAGAGCCCGTCGATCGTGGAGTCGCTCATCGCCCCACCGATCGCGTTTACCTGGTCGGTGTCGATGCGTTCCCGGACGTCGCCCTCGATGGTGAAGCCGGAGAGGTGGACGTTGCGGCTGCCGCCGTCGGCGGCGTCGCGGCCGTAGAACCCGACGCCTGTGTGCACCGAGCCGTCCGGCGCGGGCGTGGGCAGGGCGACCTCGCGGCCCTTGATGACGGTGTACCAGTTGCCGGCGCCCTCGATCGTCACGTCGTCGACGATGATGTGCCGGTTGACCTGGTAGGTGCCCGGCGGAACGTAG
This sequence comes from Micromonospora sp. NPDC049175, assembly GCF_043197345.1. NCBI lineage: Bacteria > Bacillati > Actinomycetota > Actinomycetes > Micromonosporales > Micromonosporaceae > Micromonospora > Micromonospora sp. NPDC049175. The sequence continues at coordinate 257,870 of NZ_JBICSY010000003.1, forward strand.
ACCTTGAGGTGGGCGCGCCGGGCGAAGGCGATTGCCCGATCGATCGCGTCGGCGGAGTCCCGCCGGCCGGTGGGGTCGGCGCCGAAGGCGAGCACGTTCGCCGCGAGCAGCCGGACGCGGGGCGGCGCGACCAGCTCGGAGTCGAGCAGGTCGATGACGGTCCAGGCGGCGGCGCTGCCGGTCGGCGCGGTCAGGCGGATCCGGTCACCGGCCCGGTAGGTGCGCCCGAGCAGCAGTCGCTGCTCGTCGTAGAAGTGGGTGGGCCGAAACGGCGTGCTGATGCTCGGGTACGGCGTGGTGGCCGCCGGCACGCACTGGCACTCGGTGATCCACCAGTCCGGGTGCAGCAGCCCGGCCTGCGGGTCGTTGGAGAACGGGTACTGGTTGTAGAGCCAGGAGTACTGCGAGGTAAGCGTCATGGTGCGGACGTGCCTGCCGTTGGCGTCGACACGCAGCGGAGCGGTGATCCCACCGCCGGACGGGGCGTCCGGGATGCTGTACCGCACGCTGATCCCGTTCGCCGCGCTGGGGAGGACGAACTCCACGTACTCCCCGGGGGCGAGCCGGACCGCCCGGCGGCCGGAGGCCTCGGCGGGCAGCGTGTAGGCCGTCCGGTCGGGGCCGATGATCTCGCCGTTGGTGCGGGCGTTCTCCGCCTCCTGTTCGACGAAGTCGACGTCGGCGCCGCGCCCGACGACGAGTGCCGGGTCGAGGGCGGCGCGGGTGACCACCGGTCGCGTGCCGGCGGGCGCGGGCGGGCCGGCGACGGCGACGGTGGGCACGGCGACGAGCACGGCGAGGCCGGCGGCGAGCGCCACGGCGGTGCCGGCTCGTCGGCCGGGGCGTCCCCGGGCCGGCAGGATGCTGCGAATCATCGGTGACCCTCCTGGATGGGTGGTGGTGGAGGTCCGCCCGGCGCTTCCCCCGACGCCCGACATTGATCGTCATGATGCAGCACCGGACATCGCACTGCAAGACCACAATCGAAGAACGAAAATAGGCGACCACTAGACCGCAAGAAATGGACGATCGGCGAGTTGAGGTGTCGCGCTTCGCCTGCGCCCAGACCGCCCACGCCCGGCGTACGCTGGGCCTCGTGGATCAAGAAGACCGGATCGCCCTGTTCCTCGACTACGAGAACCTCGCGTTGGGGGCGCGCGACCACCGTGGCGGCGCGGACTTCGACTTCCGGCCGATCGCCGACGCGCTCGCCGAACGAGGTCGGGTGGTCGTGCGCCGCGCGTACGCCGACTGGTCCTACTTCGACGAGGACCGTCGGATGCTCACCCGGTCCCACGTCGAGCTGATCGAGATCCCGCAGCGGATGGGCGCGTCCCGGAAGAACGCCGCGGACATCAAGATGGCCGTCGACGCGATCGAGTTGGCGTTCGAACGCGACTACATCTCCACGTTCGTGATCTGTAGTGGCGACAGCGACTTCACCCCGCTCGTGCACAAGCTTCGCGAGCTGAACAAGCGGGTCATCGGCGTCGGGGTCGAGGGGTCGACGTCGGCGCTGCTCCCGCCGGCCTGCGACGAGTTCCTCTACTACGACCGCCTGGAAGGCGTGGACATCCCGCCGACCCGCAGCCGGCGCGGTCGTCCGACCCGCCCGGCCGGCCCGGATCAGCGCCCGCCCGAGCCGGAACTCGAGCGGGAGCCGGAGCCGGAGGTCGGTCGGCCGGCCGGTGAGGAGCCCGGACGGGACGTGGACGCGCTCGCCGTGCTCGTCGCCCAGACGGTGGCCGGTTTGCAGGGCAGCGCCAACGGTGAGGTCACCGCGTCCCGGCTCAAGCGCACCCTGCTGCGCAAGGACCCGACGTTCAGCGAGTCCGACTACGGGTTCCGCACCTTCGGGGAGTTGCTGCGGCACCTCGCCGAGCACACCGTGATCGAGCTGGCCGAGGGGCCCGCGAAGGGCGACCCCGAGGTCTCGCTGCCCGAGCACGGCGACCGGGAGGTGGCGTTCGGCCTGCTCCGTGGCGTGGTGGCGGAGCTGGGCAGCAGCGGTAACCCGGTGGCGCTGTCCGGGTTGAAGAACCAACTGCGCCGGGCCCGGCCCGACTTCAGCGAGAAGAAGCTCGGTTACCGCAGCTTCCTGCAATTCTGCAAGGCCGCGGCCACCGGTGGCGTGGTCGACCTGCGGTGGAGCCCAGAAGCCGACGACTACCTGCTGACCACTCAGAGCTGAGCGCCCCGCCCCGCCCCGCCCCGCCGCGCCCGGCCCGCCCGCCGCGCCCCGCCGGCCCGCCGTGCCCGCCGACCCGGCCTCGCATCGACGTCTGTCGAGCGGGAGTGCCGGAACTCCCCCTAGGGTGAGTGGTAGGGCTGCCCGAGGGCGAGGTGAGGGTCGTCATGCCGGGACGTGGCGAATGGACGCTCGTCGGCCGCGACGACGAGCTGAAAATCATCGAGGACGTCGTGTCGTCGCGGTTGCCGGGGCTGGTGCTCGTCGGCGCCGCCGGGGTGGGAAAGACGCGGCTGCTGCGGGAGGCACTGGCCCGCGCGGCCCAGGACGGCGTCGAGTGCCACTGGGTCTCCGCGACCGGAGCGGCCCGGTCGATCCCGTTCGGCGCGGTCTCGCACCTGATCCCCGCGCAGACCCGACCGCGTGCCGATCCGGTGGGGCTGGTCGGCACCGTCGAACGCGACTTCGCCCGGCGCGGTGGTGACCACCCCATCGTGATCGGCATCGACGACGCCCACCTGCTGGACGAACCCTCCGCCGGGCTGCTGCACCAGCTCGCCGTACACGGTCTCGCCGTGGCGGTGGCGACCGTCCGGGCGGGCCTCCCGCTCTCCGACGCGCTCACCTCGCTGTGGACCGGGTCCGGCCGGCGACTCGACGTCCGCCCGCTTCCGGCCACCGCAGTGGAACACCTGCTCGACGAGGCCGCGCCCGGACCGCTCGACGCGATCAGCCGCCGGCGGCTGACGCGGCTCGCCGACGGCAACCCGCTGCTGCTGCGGGAGTTGTTGGCCGACGCCATGGACACCGGGGGGCTCCGCGAGTCGCGGGGGGTCTGGCGGTGGCGCGGCACCGCCTCGGGCAGCCCCCGGCTCGCCGAGCTGGTCAGTGCCCGGCTGCGCGCCCTGGAACCGGCCGCCCGGCAGGTGCTGGAGGTGGTCGCCTGCGGCGAACCGCTCTCCCTGGCGCTGCTGGAACGATTCACCGACCCGGCCGCGATCGAGGCCGCCGAACGCAGCGGCATGGTGGTCGCGGAACGCTCCGGCGCCCGTACGGCGCTGCGCATGGCCCATCCGCTCTACGGGGAGGCGCTGCGCGCCAGCATGCCGGCCAGCCGGTCCCGCACCGTGTTCGGGCAACTCGCCGACGTGCTGGCCAGCATGCCGCTGCGGCGACGGGACGACGCGCTTGTCGCCGGGGTGTGGCAGCTCCGTTCGGGCAGCGTCCGGCATCCGGGCATCGCGCTGGCCGCCGCCCGGCAGGCGATCGACAGGTTCGACATCGACCTGGCCGAGCGGTTGGCCCGCACGGCGTACGACGCCGCGCCGGGCTGGGAGGCGCAGTGGCTGCTGGCCCGGGTGTTGCAGTACCAGGCGCGCAGCCAGGAGGCGCTCGACATGCTTCCGCCGGCCCCACCGCCGGGCAGCAAGCGCCTCGCCATGTGGGCGATCACCCGCGCCGGCCTGCTCTACTGGGGCCTGGACCGGATCGACGAGGCGCACGAGACGCTGCAAATGGTGCCGGCGGGCTCGCCCGGCCACGACCTGGCCGAGGCCACCCGGTCGTGGGTGCTGTTCTACGACGGCCGGTGCGAGGCCGCGCTGTCCGTCGGCCAGGCCGTGCTGGCCCGGCCCGACACCGGGGTACGGGCGGCCAGTTGGGCGACGATGGGCGCGGCGTCGGCGGCCGGGATGCTCGGTCGGCTCGGGCTCGCCGCCGAGCTGGCGGAGCGGGGCCGGGCGGTGCTCGCCGCCGAACCCGAGCCGATGCCGTGGAACGAGGCGCAGGTCGGGTTGGGGCTCTGCTACGCCCAGTACGCTGCCGGCGAGCTGACCGCAGCCGCCGACCTGGCCGATCACGGCTATGCCGCGGCGGTGGCCAGCGACGCGCGGGGAATGGTCGCCGTGTGGGCCGGGTTCCGGGGGATCGTCGCCAAGACCCAGGGACGGCTCGACGCCGCCGAGGCGGACCTGCGGGAGGCCATCGCGCTCGTCGAGGAGAACGACCAGTACCACCTGGTGCGCACGTACTGGGCGGCGTTGGCGGGGGTCCGCGCGCTGGCCGGCGACCCGTCCGGCGCCCGCCGCTGGCTGGCCGCCGCCGACGCGCGGGAGCGCGCCGCGAACCGGATCTTCCACCCGTGGGTGGAGTTGGATCGCGCCTGGGTGCAGGTGGCCGAGGGTGATCTTACCGCCGCGATCCGTACCGCCCGCACCGCCGCCGACCTGGCTCGGGGCAGCGAGCAGCCGACAATCGAGGCGGTGGCGCTCTACGAGTGCGCGCGGCTGGGCGCGCCCGAGTCGGTACGGGAGCGGCTGGGCGCTCTCGCCGAACGGCTCGGCGGGCTGGCGTCGACGCTCGCCGGCGCGGCCGACGCTCTGGTCCGCGATGACGGGCCGGCACTGGAGACCGCCGCGGGCGAGCTCGTCGCCCGTGGCCACACCCTGCTCGCCGCCGAGGCGCTCGGTGCCGCCGCCCGGGCGTACGCGCGGCGCGGCCGACCACGGGTGGCGGTGGCGCAGCGGGCCGCGACGCTGGCCCGGGAGTGCCGAGCGGTCCGGACGCCCCTGCTCACCGCGACCGCCGCGGGCGCCGAGGAGGCGACGCTGACCCGCCGGGAGCGGGACGTGGCCATGCTCGCGGTGACCCTGCCCAGCCGCAGCATCGCCGACCGGCTGGGGTTGTCGGTGAACACCGTCAACAACAACCTGGCCCGCGTCTTCACGAAGCTGGGTGTGCGCAACCGCCGGGAGTTGGCAGTGGTGCTCGGCCACGACCGAGCGGGGGCATCGGACAGGTCACCGGGCGCGATTGATCCTCCACAGTAGGTAAGGGCGACTGATCTACCGGGTTACCGCACACCTGCCTACCGTGCGGTAACAACTACCGGCGCACCTCAGTCCCTGGAGGACGGCATGAGCCAATTGCACCCGGGTGGACCGCCAGGACCGCGACGCACCAGGTCGCCCCGCGTCCACAATGCTCTCTTCGCCGCCGGGGTGGCGGTGGCGGTGGCCACGGTCACCGCACTTGTCGCCCCGGCCGCCGGCGGCGCACCGGCCAGCCCCGCCGCCGCCGGTGCGGAGCGGGCGTCGTACGACACGCCGCCGTGCACCCGCGAGTTGGAGGGTACGACCTGGCTGCTCGACCCGTGCGTCAAGCCGGGCGGGAAGCTTCCGGTGGAGGTCGAGGCGCGGCTCGCGCAGATCCGGACCCAGCACGCGGCCGAGGCGGCCGACTGCCCGGACCCGACCGGATCGCCGTCGGCCTCGACCGCGCCGACCCGGGCGACCCGGCCGCCCGTCACGGCGGAGCCGGTCGCGAAGCGTGCCCCGGCCGCCACCGCGACCGCACCCACCACGACGGCGTCACCCAGTTCGACGACGTCACCCAGTTCGACGGCCTCGCCCACCGGCACGCCCTGCCCCTCCGGCAGCGCGTCGCCGTCCGGTAGTGCCTCCCCATCCGGCAGCGCCTCGCCGTCGGGCAGTGCGTCGCCCTCGGGTAGTGCGTCCCCCTCGGGCAGCTCCTCGCCGTCGGGCAGCGCGTCGCCGTCCGGCAGTTCCTCGCCGTCGGGCAGCGCGTCCCCGTCGGGCAGTTCGTCGCCATCGGGCAGCGCGTCGCCGTCGGGCAGTGCGTCGCCCTCGGGGAGCGCGTCGCCGTCGGGCAGTTCCTCGCCGTCCGGTAGCGCGTCGCCGTCCGGGTCCGCGTCGCCCAGCGGCAGCGGCTCGCCGGAGCCGACCGACCCGCCCAACCCGACCGACCCGCCCACCGGCGGGCCGCCCTCGCCACCACCCCCGCCGCCGACCGGCTGCCCCAACGTGGCCGGCAACCCCACGCTGGTGGACGCGAACAAGGACCGGATCCGCTGCCGGGAGGTGCAGACGGTCACGGACGACACGGTGCTGACCCTGACCGGTGACTCGATCAGTTCCGCGCACCACCAGTTCGGTTTCGGGGTGGGCCCCGGCTGCCCGATGACCTCGTTCGACGGCCGCGGCATGCCCGGCAACAACGGCGTCTACAGCTACGGCCGGCGGTACTTCGACCTGGACGGCAGCGTCGTCGACTACGACAACTACGCGCGCACCGGGTACGGCACCGGGGACATCATCGCCGGTCGCGCCGGCCCCGACGCGTGCGGGAACGCCTGGGGTCGGGTGGCCAGCCCACTCGGCCTCGCCACCGCGCGGATCGCGAAGGCGAAGGCGGACGGGCACCACGCGTACCACGCCACCACCGGAGGGGTGAACAACACCAACTGGAACACCGTGCTGATCCGGCTGGCCATGTGTCGCGCGCTGGAGTTCGCCGGGGAGAGCCTCAACCCCACGGGTCTGTTCCGCTTCGAGTGGGCGGCCGTCGGCGGCAAGCAGGGCATCGTCACCAACGGTGGGGGCTGCAACTTCTGGCTCGACCTGCCGGCCGGCGAGGACTACTACATCAACATCGGGGTGCCGCGGTACAACGGCCCGGCTCAGTACGCCGGCATCACCGCCGACGCCACCACAATCGTCAACTCGTTGCTGGCCGCCGGCGCGGACAAGGTCGTCTGGATGCTGTATTACGACATCACCCCGGCCAACGTCGACATCGGTCAGTATTCCTGGGCCAAGCTCAGGTCGTTGCTGCCGACCGGATTGCAGTCCTACCTGCCGGCGGCCCCGGTGTCGACGCTGCAACCGCTCATCGACCCGCTCTGGGTGGGCACCGTGCGGACAGTGATCAGCGATCTGAACTGGGCGGTCCAGCTCGGCGTGCCGTTCGACCCGGCCGTGCGGGTGGCGACCCCGCCGCCGTTCACGCCCGGCGACATCCAGATCACTGCCGAGGGTGGTTCGCCGCACCCCAGCCCCGCAGGCCAGGACGCGTTGGCCGCCACCCTGGCCGGTGTGCTCGGCGACATGTGAGCACCCGCTGATTGGTCGCTCAGGACGGGGAGGATCCGCCGATGCGGGTCCTCCTCGTCAACGCATAGGCCGAAATGCGCCGGAATTACGGCTATCGCCCTGGTATAAGCCCACCTGCGCCGTACCCCCGGCGCAAAATTTGCTATACGGTCGGCGAATGAAGGTCGAGGAGCATTGGTGGAACGGAGACACGACCCCGCGCGGACGCCGGGACGTGTATATCCGTACTGACGGGCAGGGTTGGGAGGTCCGCGCCCAGATCGGTGGGGCGTCGGGTCGTGAGCGGGTGCAGCAGTGCCCAAGCCGGGCCTCGGCGGCCATCCTCGCCGATGCCTGGCGCGGCACCCACCCATCCTGGCGCGAGCTGAAGCAGCGCTGATCCGGCACCGGGCCGGGCCGGCAAACGCTCCTGGGTTCCCCGCCCGGTGCGCTCCCCGGCCGGCCCGGCGCTCGGCTCATCGGCCAGCAATGCTCCGGCTCTTCAGGGCCGTGGACTGTGGGTCGCCGAGGACGTGGATTCTCCTCGATCAAGTGACGAAAAGTAGGTGTCCGAGGGCGGATTCGACTCCTTTTCATCACCTGATCAAGGGACGCCGCGTGCGGTCCGTGTTCCCGCCCGCAGGCCGGGTACACGGAGACCTGCCGGTCGTGCCCGATGGAGGTCGCCCATGTCGCAGAGCCCCGACGAGGAGAACTCCGGCCTCGACGAGGAGGTCCGGGAAGCCGAGCGTCGGCTCGGCAACCTCACCGCCTCGTCGGACGACGCGCTGACCGACGACGACGCGCGAGTGCCGGACGAGGCCCCCTCCGAGCTGAACGCCGACCAGTAGGTCCACTCGCCTTCGGTGACGTCGGTGTGTCCGGGGCGGTCTGACACCCCGACTTCACGGAAACCGAGTCGATCATGAACGGGCCGGGCCGGGTCGGGGCGGGTCGGGGCGGGTCGGGTCGGTGCGGGGCGGGGCGGGGCCGGCGGTGCTCGCCTCGGTCAGGCGGGCGGGACCGGCAGCACCGCGCCCTCGGCGGCCGACCGGTGCGCCAGCTCGATCAGCTCGACGGTGGCGACCGAGTCCCGCGGGTCCACCGGCATCGGCGTGCCGTCGCGTAGCGCCGCCGCCACCTGCGCGTAGAAGCTCTGGTACGCGCCGGGCTCGGTCGGCACCGTCCGCAGGTCGCCATCCACGCCGAGCAGGCCGTACCGCTCCGGCGGAACCTCGCCCCACCCCGGCTGGCCCGGTCGGCCGCCGTCGTGCAGGGCCGCCTCCTGTACGTCGAGGCCGTACGTCGTGTAGCCGGCCCGATCGCCCAGCACCCGTAGCCGGGGCCCGAGCTGCGCGGTCACCGCGCCCATCCACAGGTGCGAGCGCACCCCGTTGGCATGGGTCAACGCCACGAAGGCGTCGTCGTCGACGGCAGCGCCCGCGCGGCGGCGGTCCACCTCCGCGTAGACGCGCTCGACCCGGCCGAACAGTTGCACCGCCTGGTCGACGAGGTGGGCGCCGAGGTCGAAGAGGGCGCCGCCGGCCTCCTCGGGACCGGCAAGCTCCCGCCAGCCCGGCTTGATCGTCGGTCGGAACCGCTCGAACCGGGACTCGAAGCGCAGCACGCGGCCCAACTCGCCCTGCTCCACCAGTCGGCGGGCGGTCCGGAAGTCGCCGTCCCAGCGCCGGTTCTGGAAGACCGTCAGCGGCACCCCACGCTCGGTGGCCTCGCCGATCAGGGCGCGACCCTCCGCGGCGGTCGGGGAGAGGGGCTTGTCGACGACCACCGGCAGCCCGGCGGCCAGTGCCGCTCGGGCCATCGGCACGTGCTGCCGGTTCGGTGTCGCCACCACGACCAGGTCCAGAGCGTCCGGGGTACGCCACAGCTCGTCGGCGTCGTCGACCAGGCGGGCGTCCGGGAAGTGTTGCCGGGCCTGTTCGCGCCGCTGCGGATCGCGGGTCACGATCGCGTCGAGCCGCAGCCCGGGGGTCGCGGCGATCAGCGGCGCGTGGAACACCCGACCCGCCAGCCCATATCCCAGCAGACCGACCCGCAGCGCCTCCGCCATGCCCGTACCCCCGTCTCGCCGGCCCGCGCCCATCGGTGGCGGCGGCACCGCGCGTCGAATCTACGCCCCGACCTCGGCCCGGTGCTGGTCAGCCCGTCGGGTCGCGGCGCAGGTAGGTGAGCACCGCGAGCACCCGGCGGTTGGTGTCGTCGCTGGGCGGCAGGTCGAGCTTCAGCAGGATGTTGCCGACGTGCTTGCCGACCGCCGCCTCGGTGACGTGCAGTCGGCCGGCGATCGAGGCGTTCGACCGGCCCTCGGCCAGCAGCGCCAGCACCTCGCGTTCGCGGGCGGAGAGCGCCGCGAGCGGATCGCGCGGGCGGTGCAGCAGTTGCCGCACCACGTCCGGGTCGATGGCGGTGCCGCCGGCCGTGACCCGGCGCAGCGTGTCGACGAACTCGGTGACCTCGGCCACCCGGTCCTTGAGTAGGTAACCCACCCGCTGACCGTCGCCGCTGTCCAGCAGCGCCGCCGCGTACCCGGTCTGCACGTACTGGCTGAGCACCACCACCGGCAGGTGGGGTCGCTCAGCGCGCAACGCGACGGCCGCCCGGAGCCCGTCGTCGTGACGGCCCGGCGGCATCCGGATGTCGGTGAGCACCAGGTCCGGTTGGTGTTCGCGGGCCGCGCCCAGCAGTTCGGGCGCGGAGCCGACGGCGGCGCACACCGTGAACTCGAAGCGGGTCAGCAGCGCGACCAGGCCCTCCCGCAGCAGCACCTCGTCCTCCGCGAGGACCACTCGGGTCACCGACGACACGGCAGCTCCACCCGGACCAGGGTAGGCCCGCCGGGCGGGCTGGACAGCAGCAGCCGGCCGTCCACGGCGGCGACCCGGTCGGCGAGACCGGTCAGGCCGGTGCCCCGGGTGGGGTCGGCACCGCCACGGCCGTCGTCGGTCACCTCGACGACGAGGTCCCCACCGGACCGGCCGAGGCGTACCTCGGCGTGGGTCGCCCCGGCGTGCCGGACGACGTTGCCCAGCGCCTCGGACACCACGAAGTAGGCGGTCGTCTCGACGATCTCCGGCAACTCGCCGTGCAGGTCGGCGTGCACGGTGACCGGGATGGTGGCGACGTCGGCCAGCTCGCTCGCGGCGCCGGCCAGACCGAGGTCGGTGAGGCTCTGCGGGCGGATGCCGTGCACCAACTGTCGCAACATCACCATCAGGCCCCGGGCCTGGTCGTGTGCCACGGCGAGGGGTCGGGCCGCCGGGGAGTCCTCGGGTACGTCCAACCGGGCCAGGCCGAGCTGGAGGGTGAGGCTCGTCAGTCGTGGTTGCGCGCCGTCGTGCAGGTCCCGTTCGATCCGGCGCCGTTCCGCCTCGTACGCGCCGACCAGCCGGCTGCGCGAACGGGCGACCTCGCGCAGGGCCGCCGCGTTCACCGGCCAGGCCAGCGCCCACCGGGTCACGGCTGCCTGTGCGGCGGCGATCAGACCGGCCGCGTAGCAGAGGACGGGCAGCAGCAGCACCGCCACGATCGCGTACGGGATGGCTTCCCCGGTGGTCTCGATCGGCTGCCAGATGACGACCGGCTCGGCGTCGCCGGCCAGCCAGGGACTGGTGATCATCCCGAGGTCGAGCAGCACCAGCAGCAGGAAGAACCAGTACACGACGGGCACGAGCCCGCCCAGGCAGAACAGGTACGCCACCTCTCGCCAGGCCCCGGCGCTGCGGTAGCGGGCGACCAGACCCGGCCACGGCGGCGCGGGCAGCGGGCGGTTGTCCACGAGCCGGAGCCGCCACCGCTCGATGACGGCCACCGGGAAGCTCACGATCGGTGCGACCGCCAGCAGGCTGAGGCTGCCGACCGCCAGGAACAGCAGCAGCGCGACGCCGGGCGGCCGACCGTGCAGCAGCAACCCGTTGGCGGCGGCCAGCAGCGGCGCGCCGATGATGAGCAGCCCGACGGAGAGCGTGCCCGCGATCGGCACGGTGCTGATCAGGTAGACCAGCGCCCGCCAGGGCCAGGCGGAGACCAGCCAGGTGCGGCGACGCAGCGCCTCGTCCAGCCGAGTAGGGGGTTCCGGGGTCATGCCGATGACGCTAATCGGGCACGACCTGGTGCCCCAGCCGTCCAGATCCCCTTTCCGAGGTAGGTCCAGCACTACCGACCCATCGCGTGTGCGGCCTCCGGAAACGGGAAGAACGCGGCGTACGTGACCTGTCCGGGCAGCGGCTGGAGAGACATGGGTGCCAGAACCTTCGTGGTTGTCGGCGGTACCAGTGGCCTCGGCCTCGCGGTGGCCCGGCTGCTCGTCGACGAGCATCAGGTCGTGGTGTTCGGCAACGTGCCGGCCGAGGTCGCCGCCGCGACCGACGAGCTGGGGTGCGACGGCGCGGTCTGCGATATCTCCTCCTACGAGCAGGTCCGCGACGGGTTCGCCGAGGTGGTCGAGCGCTACGGCACGATCGACGGGGTGGCGGCCTGCGCCTCGATGTGGGCGGGCGGCGAGCTGGGGGACCTGTCGGTGGAGCACATCCGCCGAGCCGTGGAGATCAACGTTCTGGGCCTCACGTACCTGCTGCGGGAGGTGGTGGGGCACCTGCACCGGCAGGGCCACGGGAATGTCGTGTACATCGGCGCACTGGCGCTGGCGGCCCCCCGGCCCGGCATCCCCGTCTACCGGGCCACCAAGAGCTACGGGAACAGCCTCGTCGACTCGCTGGCCGAGGCGCAGCACAGCAACCGGGTGAAGGTGATGCAGTTGCACCCCGGTCCGATGCCGACGCGGTTGCAGGAACGGGTGGGCGCCGAGTTCCTGGACGAGGTGTACGCCCTGCCGGAACAGGTCGCCACCGAGGTCGTCCGGTTGCTGCTGCTCGAACCCGACGATCTCTACGTGTCCGGTGAGCGCGTGCTGCGCGCGGACGGGCGGTGGTGACGGCCGGAGCCGGACCCGACGACCGTCCGGCGTCGGCCTGGGCGCCGCTGCGGACCGCGGTCTACCGCAACCTGTGGTTGGCCCTGCTCGCCGCCAACATCGGCACCTGGATGCAGACGGTCGGCGCCCAGTGGCTGCTGATCCACCACTCCAACGCCTCCACTCTCGTCGCGCTGGTCCAGACCGCCAGCCTGCTGCCGGTGCTGCTGCTGGCGTTGCCCGCCGGGGTGCTGGCCGACAACTTCGACCGCCGGCACCTGCTGATCGCCGTGCAGCTGTTCCTGGTCGCCGTGGCGGTGGCGTTGACGCTGCTCACCCTGACCGACCGGATGCCGCCGGCGTTGCTGCTCACCCTCACCTTCGCGTTCGGGGTCGGGCAGGCGTTGACCCTGCCGGCCTGGGCGGCGGTGATCCCGGAGCTGGTGCCGCAGGATCAGCTCCGGTCGGCGTCCGCGCTCGGTTCGATAAGCGTGAACGTGGCGAGGGCCGTCGGGCCCGCGGTGGCCGGCGTGCTGATCGCCCGTACCGGCGTCGCCCCGGTCTTCGGCATCAACGCGGTCGCCTTCGGGATCTTCGCGTACGCGCTGTGGCGCTGGCGGCCCCGCAACGCCCGCGCGGTCGAGGTGCCCGAGCGGTTCACCGCCGCCCTGCGCGCCGGCAGCCGGTACGTACGCCACTCGCCGACCGTGCGCCGGCTCCTGCGTCGTGCGCTGGTCTTCGTGGTCCCGGCCAGCGCGCTGTGGGCGTTGCTGCCGCTGGTGGCCGCCCGGCGGCTGGGGTTGGGTTCCGGCGGGTACGGGCTGCTGCTGGCGGCTCTCGGCGTGGGTGCCATCACCGGCGGTGTGCTGCTGGCGATGATCCGCACCCGGCTGTCGGCCAACCAGCTCCTGCTGATCGCCGGCGTGCTGTTCACCGTCGCGCTGACAGTGGTCGGCACCGTGCGGGTGGTACCCCTGGTGCTCCTCGCCCTGCTGCCCGCCGGGATGGCCTGGGTGACGGTGCTGGCCAACGTCAACGCCGAGATGCAGCTCTTCCTGCCCAGCTGGGTACGGGCCCGGGGCCTGGCCGTCTACCAGGTGTGTTTCGCCGGTGGGCAGGCGGTCGGCGCTCTGGTCTGGGGACTGGTGGCCGACATGGCCGGGCTGGTCGTCGCCTATCTCGCGGCGGCGGCGCTGATGCTCGTCGGCACCGCGACCAGCCGGCTCTGGCCGTTGCCGGACCTGCGGTCGGTCAACCGTGAGCCGGCGGCCTACTGGCCGCAACTGCACCTGGCGCGGGAACCGGACCCGGGGGTGGGGCCGGTGCTGGTGACGGTGCAGTACACCGTCCGGCCGGAGCGGGCCGGATCGTTCCTCGCGGCGATGGACCAGGTGCGCGGCGCGCGGCAGCGGACCGGCGCGATGCGGTGGGGGCTGTTCCGGCCGGCCGAGACGACGGACCGGTTCGTCGAGGTGTACCTGGTGCCGTCCTGGGACGAACACCTGCGTCAGCACGGCGGTCGGTTGACCGGCGAGGATCGCGCGGCCGAGGAACGGGCCCGGGAGTTGACCGACGACGAACCGGAGGTGCGGCACCTCGTGCCCGCCGCCGCCGGCCCGACGTTGTCCGACGACCGCGAGGAGCTGTGAGGTCGGGCCGGCGGGCGACGTACGGCGTACGCCCGCGTTGTTAGGATGACCGGATCATGGCGAGTGAACGCAGGGGGACCGCGGACCCGGCCCGCAGCCTGGCCATCCTCTGGCGCACCCGGGAACCGGCGAGCCGCAGCGCCGGCCCGGGGCTCAGCGTCGACCGGATCGTCCGGGCCGCGATCGACATCGCCGACACCGAGGGGCTCGACGCGCTGACCATGCGCCGGGTCGGCGAGGCGTTGGGCGTCGGCACCATGTCGGTCTACACCTACGTGCCGGGCAAGGCCGAACTCGTCGCCGTCATGATCGACACCGCGTACGGCGAGATGCCGCACCCCGCCGCCGAGGGGGACTGGCGGGCCCGGCTGGAGCGGGTCGCCCGCGACAATCTCGCGCTCTACCTGCGGCATCGGTGGATGCTCCGGGCCGAGACGACCCGGCCGGTGCTCGGCCCCCACCTGCTGGCCAAGTACGACCGCGAGCTGAGCGCGGTCGCCGACATCGGGCTCACCGACGTCGAGATGGACGCGGTGCTCACGCTCGTCCTCGGGCACGTGAAGAGTTCCGCCCGTGCCGCCAGCGAGGTGGTCGACCTGGAGCGCGAGACCGGCATGACCGACGGGCAGTGGTGGCAGTCGCACGCGCCCTGGCTGGAGACGTTCCTGACGGCCGGTGCCTACCCGACCGCCGCGCGGGTCGGCACGGCGGCCGGCCAACAGCACGGTGCCCCCTACGACCCGGACTACGCCTTCGAGTTCGGCCTGCAACGCGTCCTCGACGGGATCTCGGTGGTGGTCGCCGACCGGGCCACCGCCGGTTAGGGCGTGTGTCCGGCCGGTTAGGGCGTGTGTCCGGCCGGACCGGGCGACGTGCCCACCGCGTGCCGGGCCAGCCGGGCGAGCGCGCGCGCCGACGGGCTGCCCGGCTCGGCGTGGTAGACGACGAGCGACTGGGTCGTGCCGGCGATGGTGAGCTTCTCGTAGCGCAGCTCCAGCTCGCCCACCCTCGGATGACGGAACGCCCGGACCCCGCCACCGGCGCGGGCGGCCACGTCGTGCCGGGCCCACAGCCGCCGGAACCGTTCACTGCCGGCGGACAACTCCTCGACCAGGTCGGTCAGCCGCGGGTCGTCGACCTCGGCGCCCACCTGCGCGCGCAGGCCGGCCACCGCGTTCGCCGCGACCGCCGCCGAGGCGGGGTAGAGCGACGGCACGACCGGGTCCAGGAAGACCGCGCGCAGCAGGTTCACGCCGACCGCGTAGATCGGGGCCAGCGCGGTCGCCACCGGGTTGGCGAAGAGGACGTCCAGGTGCCGGCCGTGCACCAGGGCAGGTGTGTGGGTCCACGAGCCGACGAGCTGTCGGATGCCCACCGGCACGCGTTCGGGCCGTCGCGCCGGGCGGCCGGTGGACGCCTGCTCGCCCAGCCGGTGCAGGTGCGTCGTGGCCGCCGCGTCCAGCCGTAACGCCCGGGCCAGCGCGTCGAGCACCTGCGTCGACGGGTGCCGGTCACGCCCCTGCTCCAGCCGCAGGTAGTAGTCGGCGCTGACGCCGGCCACCAGCGCCACCTCCTCGCGCCGCAGGCCGGGCACCCGCCGACGGCCGTGCGCGGGCAGCCCGACGTCGCCCGGCCTGATCAGCTCGCGCCGGGCACGCAGGTACTCACCGAGCGGACCGGCCGTGCGCACCAACCCATCCTAGGAGTGGCCACCGGCCGCCCATCCTGGTCCTGCCACTACCAGGAAAACCAGGAACCCGGCTAACGCCGGCCGGCGGGGTGACAGTTTGGGGCGTACGCACCAACGAGAGATGGGACAGAGATGAGCGAGCGACTCACGACCCCGTTCGGGTTCGCCTCGACCGCCGACGAGGTCCTCGCCGGAGTCGACCTGACCGGCAAACGGGCCCTCATCACCGGAGGTGCCGCCGGCATCGGCGTCGAGACCGCCCGCTCGCTGGCCGCCGCCGGCGCCGAGGTCGTCCTCGCGGTCCGTCGGGTCGGCGCCGGCGAGCAGGCCGCCGCGGACATCGCGGCCGGCCTGGGCGCGGACCGGGTCACCGTCCGCGAGCTGGACCTGGCCAACCAGGATTCGGTACGCCGGTTCGTCGCCGGTTGGGACCAGCCGCTGCACATCCTGGTCAACAACGCCGGGATCATGGCGCTGCCCGAGCTGGAGCGCACCGCCGAGGGCTGGGAGATGCAGTTCGCCACCAACTTCATGGGGCACTACGCGTTGACCGTCGGCCTGCACGACGCGCTCGCCGCCGCCGGTGGCGCCCGGGTGGTGTCGGTCAGCTCCAGTGGCAACCTCTTCTCCCCGGTGATCTTCGACGACCTGCACTTCGCGTTCCGGCCGTACGACCCGCTGCTGGCCTACGGGCAGTCCAAGAGCGCCGAGGCCCTACTCGCCGTCGAGGCGACCCGCCGCTGGTCCGGCGAGGGCATCTACGCCAACGCGCTCAACCCGGGTGCGATCGCCACCGGCCTGCAGAAGCACACCGGCGGGCTGCGTACGCCCAGGGAACGCCAGAAGACCCCGCAACAGGGCGCCGCGACCTCGGTGCTGCTCGCCGCGTCCCCGCTGCTCGACGGCGTCGGCGGTCGCTACTTCGAGGACTGCGCCGAGGCCCCGGTCGTCACCGAGCGGCCAGCCGACTACACGGGCGTGGCGGCGTACGCCCTCGATCCGGGCAACGCGCGGCGGCTCTGGGACGTGGCGGCGGAGCTGGTGGCGGCCGGGTAGCCGGCCCGATGCCGCAGAGACCACCGAGGCACGGCGACCAACCGCGACGCGACGACGTGGTGGAGTTGCGGGTGCACGGCGTGTCCGGGGCGCGACCCTCGGTCGTGCTGCGTGAGGCGAGGGTGCGGCAGGTCGCGGGCGACGACAGCGGGGGCTTCCACCGCCGCGCCGGGCCCGACGGCACCGACGCGGACGGCCTGACGCTGGAGGCGTACCGCTGGGGTGACCTGCCCTCGGGCACCGTGGCGCGGACGCTCTCCCTGGTCTTCCTGCTGCCGTTCATGCTCAGCAACCTGGCGGTGTGGATGCGGCCCGCCGGCCGCGCCGCCGCCGGGGTCACCGTCCTGTGCCGGCTCCTCGCGCTGAACCTCACAGTGGTCTACGTGGTGTCCATCGCCGGGGTCGGCCTCGACCTGCTCGCCTGGCGCTGTCTCGGCGCGGCGGACTGCCGGGCGCCGTTCGACACGCTGGCCGGGCTCGACGACCGACACGTCGGGCAGCGGCTGGCGGTGCTGGCGCTGCTGCCGATCGCCGCGGTCGCGCTCCTGCGGCTGCTCGGAACCCGCAGGTCCCGCCCGTCCGGCAACCCGCTGTGGGCGGTGGAGCCGCTGGTGGGGCGGCTGCGGGCGATCCACGTCGCGGCCGCGTTCGCCGTACTCGATCTGCTGTTGCTCGTGGCCCGCCGCGGCGGCGGCGCGACGCCCGCGACGACGCTGCTGCTGACGCTCAGCGCGGCGGTCCTGCTGGCCTGCGTCGGTCTGCTCGCCGTGCCGGGGCTTATCGACCGGGCGGCGACCGCACGGATGTCCACCTGGGCCGCCCGCGCGGCGGGAGTGGTCGCGGCCGGGCTGACCGTGGCGACCCTCGTCGCCGTCGCGGGCGACGAGCGGGGCTGGGCATCCTCGGCCACGCTCCCCGGCTACGGCGCGATCACGGGCGCGGCGCTGCTCGGCCAGATGGTGCTGCTCGTGCTGCTCTGCGGGCTGGTGCTGTGGCGGCACGGTCACGTCCGGCGCCGGTCTGCCCTGCCGCGGGGACTGGGTGCGACGGTCATCGCGGCCATCGCGGTCGGTCTGTCCGGCGCGTTCTCCGCCGACCTCGTCTATCAGACGGGGGTGCTGCTCGGCGGCTATCGCGCCGACGACGAGCCGCCGCTGCCGTACCGCTGGACGATCCTGGCGGTGTTCCTGCACCTGGTCGCGGCGGCGCTGGTGTGCACCGCGTTGACCGTCCTGTCCCGGCGTCGCCGGTGGCATGCGGCGGCGGACATCACCGCCCGCGACTTCCCCACGCCGCCGCCGGAGGCGACCGGACGGCTGCGGGAGGTCACCGGGGCCGTGGCCCGGGCGCGGTTCACCGAGTGGCTGGGCCCTCTGGCCACCGGGTACGCGGTGCTCGCCGTGGTCGGGCTGGCCGCGGGTCTGCTCGGGCAGTTCGGGCGCGAACCGGACGAGGTGGCGTGGCAGGTCTTCGGGCTGCCGACCGGGTTCGTCGGGATGGCGCTCACCGTGGGCACCTACGTCATCGCCGCAGTGGTCCTCGTCCTGTTGTCGGGTGGTGTGTTCGCCTACCGGACGGCATGGTTCCGCCGGCACGTCGGGATCCTGTGGGACCTGGGCACCTTCTGGCCCCGGGCCGCCCACCCGTTCGCGCCCCCGAGTTACGCCGACCGCGCGGTGCCGGAGCTGGCCGACCGGATCACCCAACTGGCCGAGCGGCACGCCGGGGTGGTGCTGTGCGGGCACAGCCACGGCTCGGCGTTGCTGGCCCTCGCGGTGCTGCGGCTGCCGCCGCGAACACGCCGACGGGTCGCGCTGCTCACCTACGGCTCCCCGCTGGACCGCCTCTACGCCCGGCTCTTTCCGGCGTACCTGAACGAGACCGTGTTGCGCGAGGTGGGGGAGCGGGTCGGCTGGCGGTGGCTCAACCTCTGGCGCGACACGGACCCGGTCGGCGGTTGGATCTTCGCCGCGCACCGGCCCGGGGATCCGCCGCCGGACGCCGCCGACCCGGCCGGGCGTGTCGACCGGAGGCTGCGCGACCCCCGGGACCTGCTGCCCGCACCGGGGGAGCGTCGACCGCCACCGCTGCGCGGGCACCACCCGGACGAGTCCGCGCCCGAGTTCCGGGCGGCCCTGCGGGAACTCGCCGGCCGGTTGCGCCGGTCGGACGAGGAATGAGCCTCACCGGTCCTCGGACAGTCGCTCGGACTCCGCGACCACCGTGCGGATCTTGCGCAGGGTGGCGTCGGGGGCGTGCACTGCCGTACGCCACCTGTCCAGCGTGCGGGTCAGCACCCGGACCACGTACTGCAACTGGTTGACCTGCTCGCGCAGCAGCCCCAACTCCGACCGGGCGCTCACCGCCTCGCTCTCCAACTCGGTGATCCGCGTCTGCAGGGGTTGCACGAGCGTCAGGGCGGCCTCGGTGAGCGTGTCGGCGGCGTCGGCCTTGAACTTGCCCCGCTGCGACACGACCGTGGCGATGGCGGCCAGGCCGGTCGTGCCGCCGAGGACGCCGAGGAGGCTGAGCAACACCTGGACCCAGTGCGGTGCCTCGGGTGTCGATACCGAGATCACGTGACACCTCCCACGACCCGTCGGTGAGTCGTGCACCGGTGCCCGTGGGCCAGGCAGCGGAGGTCGGACGCGATCTGGGCGATCCGCCAGAAGGACCCCAGCACCACCGCGCTGATCAACGACGCGGCGACGATGCCCTGCTGACCCGCCACCGCGTACATGCCGGTGATGGTGCCGAGCATCAGCACGGACGCGAACTCGATGCCGAGGCCCGTGGAGAGCCGACCGGGCCACCGGATGCCCAGCAGCCCGCCCACGCCGACGGCGATCAGGGCGACCTCCCAACCGAGCTGGATGGGTTCCGGCATGGACAGTTGGACCGACGGTGGCCGGACGTCGAGCGCGAGCAGCAGGACACCACAGACGGGTGTCGTGATCAACGCGGCCACCTCGAACGGTTGGTGCTTGGCGCGGTTGCGCAGATGCCCCACGGCGACTCCTTGGTCGAGGACCGTGCTCGCCAGACCGACACCGGGCCTGTGCCGTGGGGTGGGTCGCGACCGCGGGGCGGTCCGTGCGGCGAAGCCCGAGGGCGGCGGTGCAGCTGGACGGTCGATGGGCGACTCGCCGCCGTTGGCTGCCGGTATCTGCCTGTGTATCACCGCCGACCGGTTCGCGTCCACCCGCGCAGAGTCGCATTTCCGCAGGTCAGGGCCACCTTCGGTGGTCTTCCGGCACGGGAGCGTCCGGCGGCCCGCTCACGTTTCGGAGGTATTACCGTCGTCCCTGCTCCACCACGATCATTATCGGTGGCCACACCTGTGCCCCACTCGGCACGATGACGATCACAGCCGCAGAGCGGGTTCCGCCCGCGGGAAGAGGTCCGATGAGCCGCTATTCGATGGACGAGCGCGAGGCATTCGTGGCGATGTCCCGCTTCGTGTGGCAGTTCGCGAACCGGGCCGGGGACGACCTGTTCACGCTTCTGGGAGACATCCACATCGAGGCAGACGGCGGACCAACGGACCCCGCCGCGTGGGACGACTGGTTGGCCTGCGTTCGCTCCGTGGTGGACGGCGCGGAAGACCCGGCCGGCGGCTCGGCCGGCTAGAGCCCGGTCAGCGCCGCATCAGTGCCCGCCGGCACGGCCGCCTAGATTGGTGTCATGACCAGGCAGTCGACGTCACCGGCGCGGGTGACGTTCGGCGTACTCGGGCCGGTGACCGCCGCCACCGAGAGCGGCCCGGTCCCGCTGCGGGGGCACCGGCAGCGCCTGGTGCTGGCCCGGTTGTTGATCGCCCACGGCCGGGTGGTGCCGGTGGACCGCCTCGTCGACGACCTGTGGGAGGTCCCGTCCGACGGCGCGGTGGGCGCGATCCGGACCTTCGTCGCCGACCTGCGCCGGGCGCTGGAGCCCGACCGGCCCCCCCGGCAGCCACCCCGCCTCCTGCTCACCGAACCCTCGGGGTACGCGCTGCGGACCGCCCCGGACGCGGTGGACGCGGCACGCTTCGAGGCGGCCGTCGGCGAGGCGGGACGACTGCTGGCCGCCGACCTGCCCGCGCCGGCCCTGACCGCGCTGGACGCGGCGCTCGGGCTCTGGCGCGGACCCGCGTACGCGGACTGCGTGGGCGCCGTCTGGGCCGTCGCGGAGACCAACCGGCTGGACGAACTGCGGTTGCTCGCCGTCGAACGGCGGGCCGAGGCCCTGCTCGCGCTGGGTCGGCCGGACGAGGCCGCCGCCGACCTGCCCGCCCACCTCGCCGGCCATCCGCTGCGGGAGGACGCCTGGCGGCTGCTCGCGTTGGCCCGCTACCGCGCCGGCCGGCAGGGCGAGGCGCTGGCCGCGCTGCGCGAAGCCCGCGACGCCGTGGTGTCCGCGCTGGGGGTGGACCCGGGGCCCGAGCTGCGCCGGCTGGAGGCCGACATCCTGGCCCAGGCGGCACACCTCACCCCCACCCCCGCGGTGGCCGTCGCGGCCGGTGCCGTTCGCGGTGGCGGGTCGGATTCGCCGCCGGGGCGACCGTTCGTCGGGCGGGACGCGGAGTTGGCGCGGCTGCGGCACGCCGCCGAGGCCGCCACCCGGGCGGGTCGGCCAACGCTCGCCCTGCTCAGCGGGGACCCGGGCGCCGGCAAGTCCGCCCTGGCCGAGGAGCTGAGCCGACAGCTCGTCGCCGAGGGCTGGACCACGGCATGGGGTCGCAGCCCCGAGTACGACGGCGCCCCGGCCGCCTGGCCGTGGACGCAGATCACCGACGCGCTCACCGAGCCGGCCGGATCGGTGAGCGGCGGGCTGGTGGGCGGCGAGCCGGCCGGGCCGGTGGACGGCGAGCCGGCCGGGCCGGTGGGCGGCGCGCTGGCCGAGCCGGCGGTGACCGATGGCCCGAGTGATCCCGCCGTGGCCCGGTTCCGTCGGCACCGCGCGGTGGCGGCGCTGGTCTCCGCCGTCGCCGCCCGGGGACCCCTGCTGGTGGTCCTGGACGACCTGCACCGCGCCGACGGGGACACGTTGGACCTGCTCACCGGCCTGCTCGCCGGCCCGCAGCCGGCCACCGGCCCGATGCTGGTCCTCGGCACCTACCGGGCCACCGAGATCAGCCCGGAGCTGACCGCCGCGCTGGCCCGCGCGGCCGGACTCGAACCGGTGCGGGAGTACCTCGGCGGACTGTCCGGCGAGGCGACCGGCGCGTTGGCCCGTGCCGTCGCCGGGTCGGAGCTGGATGCGTCGACCGTCCGGCTGATCCACCACCGCAGCGGCGGCAACCCGTTCTTCGTCCGGGAGCTGGCCCAGTTGTCCGCTAGCGCGGGTCAGGCGGCGCTGGCGGCGGTGCCACCGGGGGTGCGCGACGTGATCCGGCACCGCCTCGCCCAGCTACCCGCGCCGACCCGTACCGTGCTGCGGCAGGCGGCGGTGCTCGGCCGGGACCTCGACCCCGCGGTGCTCGGCGCGCTCGCGGACGACCCGGCGGCAGTGCTGGACGCCGTGGACCGTGGGTTGCAGGCCGGGTTCCTGACCGAGCAGGAGTCCGACGGGCGGCTGCGGTTCACCCACATCCTGGTCCGCGACACGCTCTACGCCGACCTGTCCGCGTCGCGTCGCGCGGCCTGGCACGCGGCCGTGGCCGAGGCGATGCGACGGCAGCAGCCCGTCGACCCCGCCGCGCTCGCCCACCACCTGCTGCACGCCGGCGGGCAGGAGGCCGCCCACCGCGCCGCCGGCTACGCCCGAACCGCCGCCGAACAGGCCGAACGCGACGGCAACCCGCACGAGGCGGCCCGGCTGTGGGCGCAGGTCATCGACGCGTACGACCGGGCCGGGCGGGACGAGCGGCGCGAGCGGCTCGGCGCGGTGCTGGGCCTCGGGCGCGGGCTGGCGGTGACGGGTCGGTTGGCTGAGGCGCGGCGGCATCGCGCCGCGGCGATCACCGACGCCGAGGCGGTCGGCGACCCCCGGCTGACCGCGGAGGTACTCGCCGGTTTCGACGTGCCCGCCATCTGGACCCGCAATGACGACGACGCGCTCTCCGAGCGGATCGTGCGTGCCGCCGAGCACGCCCTGACCGGCCTCGGCCCGACCGGCTCGGCGCACCGCAGCCGGCTGCTGAGCACGCTCGCGCTGGAGTTGCGGGGCGCCACCGGCGACCGTGGCCGCCGGGCCGCGGCCGAGGCCGAGCGGATCGCCCGGACCGTCGGGGATCCCGGGCTGTTGGCATTCGCACTGAACGCGCGTTTCATGCACGCCTTCCACCGTGTCGGGCTGGCCGACGAGCGGGCCCGGATCGGCGCGGAGCTCGTCGACCTGGCCACCCCGCAGCAGTTGGTGACCTTCGAGGTGCTGGGTCACCTCGTCCTGGTCCAGTCCTGCTGCGCGCGTGCCGACCGGGCCGGCGCGGACGCGCACGCCCGCGCCGCCGACCGCCTCGCGCAGCGCTACGAGCTGCCGCTGGTCGGGGTTTTCACCGGCTGGTACGCAGCGCTGCGCCTGGCCGTGGGCGGCGACCGGGACGCTGCGGCGACCGCGTACCGGGCCGCCGCCGAACGCCTGCCCGCCGACGCGATGCCGGGCCTGGCCCGGGGGTTGCTGCCACTCGCCCTGCTCGGCCTGCGACTGGCCGACGCCGTCAGCGAAGCCGGGCCCGACCCCGGGCGTCAGCGCCCGATTCCCGGGCCGGACGACGAGGACTGGGCGAGGTTGGACTGGGGTCCGCACGAGCCCTGGGTCCGGCCGCTGCTGCTCGCCGCCGCCGGCGACCGGGTCGCCACCCGGGCGGCGCTGCGGGCCCTCCCGGACGGGCCGCACGACCTGCTGCGGGAGGTGCGGCTGTGCCTCACCGCTCGGGCGGCGCTCGCCATCGGCGACCGGCCCACCATGGAACGCGTCGCCGCCGCGCTCCGGCCGGCCGCCGCCGAGCTGGCCGCCGGCAGCGGAATGGTCACCGCCGGCCCGGTGGCCGGGCACCTCGCCGAGCTGGCCACCGCTCTGGGCCGCGACGAGGAAGCCGCCGCGCACCGCCGTACCGCCCACGCGCTCACCGCGCGCGTCCGTGCCGCCGGCCCCACCTGAGCGCCGCGGCGAGGCGGTTACCATGCCCGATGCTCTTCATGGTGATCGAGCGGTTCCGCGACAACGACATGGTGCCGGTATACCGGGCGGTCCGCGACCGCGGCCGTCAGCTCCCGGACGGACTGGAATACGTGGACAGCTGGGTCGAGCCGACCTTCGGCCGCTGCTTCCAGCTCATGCGATGCGACGACCTGCGACTGCTCCAGCAGTGGGTGCTCGGGTGGCGCGGCGCGGGCGTCACGTTCGAGATCGTTCCGGTGGTGCACAGCGCCGATACCCGGGAGGTCGTGGCGCCCTATCTCGACGGCGACTGACTCGTCTGGAAACCCCATCGAACGGACCGGCAACCCCGGCTGGATTCCGAAGCTCTCCTTCCCCGGCCGCACGCTTCCCCCGGGTACCCGTCCACGTGCCGCACGGCACGCCGGCGCTCGGGCCCTGGCGACTTGCCCGAACGTGCCGAACCGGCAACCGGGGTGCGGTCAGATGTAACCACCGGCGCGCGCACCGTCGCGCCGACGATCGAGGGGGTACGCGTGGAGGTGCTCGTCCTGATCGTGGTGCTGGGCGGCACCGTCCTGATCGGCACCACCCTCGGCGGTCGGTACCGGGTCGCCCCGCCGGTCCTGCTCATCGCGTTCGGGGTGCTGCTCGGGCTCACGCCGCCGCTGTCCGAGGTGACCCTGGAACCGGACCTGGTGCTGCTGATCTTCCTGCCGGCGATCCTCTACCGGGAGAGCCTCACCATCAGCCTGCGGGAGATCCGGGCCAACCTGCCGGTGATCGGGCTGCTCGCCGTGGTGCTGGTGGTGCTCACCATGGTCACGGTGTCGTTCACCGCGCAGGCGTTCGGCGTGAATCCCGCCGCCGCCTGGGTGCTCGGCGCGGTCCTCGCGCCGACCGACGCCGCCGCGGTCACCGGCCTGGCCAAGCGGCTGCCCCGGAAGCTCCTCACCACCCTGCACGCGGAAAGCCTGATCAACGACGGGACCGCCCTGGTGGCCTTCGCGGTGGCCGTGGGTCTGCTCAGCCAGAGCGCCAAGCCGGGCGTGCTGGGCATCAGCGAGGAGTTCGTCGGCGCCAGCGTCGGCGGCGTGGTCGCCGGCCTGCTGGTGGGGGCCGCCGTGGTGCTGATCCGCAAGCGGCTCGACGATCCACTGCGCGAGGGCGCGCTGAGCGTGCTGACACCGTTCGGCGCCTTCCTGCTCGCCGACTCGGTGCACGCCAGCGGGGTGCTGGCGGTGGTGGTCGCCGGGCTGGTGCTGGCCTACGCCGGCCCGCGGGTCATCCGCGCCCGGTCCCGGGTGCTGGCGTACGCGTTCTGGGACCTGACCACGTTCCTGATCAACGGTGGGCTGTTCGTCCTGCTCGGTACGCAGATACCCAGGGCGGTGCGGGGCATCACCAGCACCTCGCCCGAGCGGGCTCTGGTGATCGTGCTGGTGGTGACCCTTGTCGTCGTGGCCACCCGGCTGGTCTTCATCTACCTCACCGCGCTGTCGGCGCGGCTGCGGCGTCGCCGGATGGTGGACGACGCCCAGGATTCCCCCGGCTGGCGGGTGGGGGTGGTCGGCGGCTGGTCCGGTTTCCGGGGCGCGGTGTCGCTCGCCGCCGCGCTTGCCGTCCCGACGATGACGGTCGCCGGCCGGCCGGTGGTCGAACGCGATCTGATCATCTTCGTCACCGCGCTGGTGATCGTGCTGATCATGCTGCTCCAGGGCACCACCCTGCCGCTTGTGGTGCGCTGGGCGGGACTGGTCGGCGATCCCGGACGCGTCCACGAGACCAGGCACGCCCGGCGACGCGCCACCGAGGCGGGCCTGGCCGCCCTGCCGCAGGTCGCCGCCGAGGTGGGTGCCCGGGAGGAGTCGGTGCGCCGGTTGCAGGCCGAGTACCAACGGCACCTGGCGGACGTCAACGAGACCGGGGGGAGCACCGCCGAGGAACGTCGCGTGGAACGTCGACTGCGCCTCGGGGTCCTCGCCCACAAGCGGCGGGAGGTCACCCGGCTGCGCGACAACCGGGAGATCGACGACCTGGTGCTACAGGAGCTTCAGGCCGCGCTGGACAACGAGGAGATCCGGTTGCTGGGGCGCGAGCCCAACGACTAATTAGCAGCTCCGCAGGACGCGCTCGATGTCCGCACCCGCCTTCACGACCAGGGCGTCGGCGCGAAGCACGTCGGGAAGGTGGCGCCGCTGCCCTTCGTGCGCGAGCAGGGTGGGGCAGCCGGGCGGAAGCACGACGGCATCAGCGAGCCCGAGGTACTCGACGAGCAGGTCGAGAATGGCGCCGGGCGAGAAATGGCTGATCATGAGGCTGCCGAGCGTGCCGCCGGCAGGGGCGGCGTAGACGTCCGCCGTGCCGCCGTCGTCGGCGCTGACGTGCCAGTAGTTGTCCTCGGGTTCTCGACTGTCGACGCGAGGCGCGAAGACGGCCAGGAACGCCGCACCCGCCATCGGTGCCGCATCGCCCTGCTCGAACCGCTGGACGACCATGTCGTAGCTCATCCGGGCAAGCTAGCCGATCATGTCAAGCCGCCGGTCAACCAGCGTGCACGTGCGGCCGGCGACACGGGTCGGGCTCCTGGCGGCGCAGGATCTCCCGGGTCACCGAGGCGATCGCGCCCTGCCCGAACGCCAGGTAGCGCAGGAAGTTGCGGGCCGGGCCACCCTCGCTCCACTCGAAGTAGATGTGCGGTCGCCGCCCCGTCCGGTCGCGGATCTCCAGCAGCAGGACGGCGAGCGCGTTGGGCACCGAGGAACTGGTCAGGCTGAGCACCGCGAAGCGGTCGTCGGCCAGGACGCCGCGTACCAGCAACTCGGTCTCGAAGTCCGACGGGTCGGTGACGTGCACCTCGACGAAGATCACGTCGCTGTCGTCGGGGAAGTCGTTGTCCGCCATCGTCTGTGCCAACTTGGCGCGGTACTCGGCCTCGTCGTGCCGGTCTGGCTCGTGGGCGACGAGCCGGATTCGCCGTCCGGCACGCTCGTCGATCATCCGGGTGGCGACCGGATCCAGCTCGATCCGGTCCACCCGCAGCTCGTAGGCACGAGACACCCGGGACAGCACCGACACCACGATGATCCCGCCGATGAAACAGGCCGCGATCTTGACGCCGTCGGGGCGTTCCACCACGTTCGCCAGGGTGGTGTAGACGAAGACCACCGCGATGACGCCGAACGCGACGGTGCGACCGCGCTGCCGCCGCCGGGCCGCCGCCAACGTCACCGCCGTCGCCGCCGAGGTGATCAACACCAGCACACCCGTGGCGTACGCGCCGCCCTGCGCGTCCACGCTGGCGTCGAAGACGACAGTGATCAGGAAGGCCACCGCGGTGAAGACCAGCACCAGCGGTCGGACGGCCCG
The DNA here is from genome assembly GCF_043197345.1 of Micromonospora sp. NPDC049175. Taxonomy (NCBI): domain Bacteria; kingdom Bacillati; phylum Actinomycetota; class Actinomycetes; order Micromonosporales; family Micromonosporaceae; genus Micromonospora; species Micromonospora sp. NPDC049175. Next base: position 284,724 of record NZ_JBICSY010000003.1, read on the forward strand.
CGCCCAGGCCGGTGCCATGCCGTAGCGGGGCAGGTAGCGGGGGACGAGGTTGAGCAGGCCGGCCATCGCCGACGCCCCCGCGAACCAGAGGATCCCGATGGTGGACAGGTCGTAGACGGTGCCGAACACCTCCCCGAGGTGCTGGTGCGCCAGGTAGGCGAGCGCCCGGCCGTTCGCCGGCCCGCCCGGCCGGAAGTCCTCCGCCGGGATCAGGATGGTGGTCGTCACGCTGCTGGTGATCAGGAAGACGCTCATGATCACCGCGGCCGTGGTGAGCAGTCGGCGCGCGCCGCGGATGCGGCCCAGCGGTCGAGCCTCGGAGTCCCGCGGGTCGCCCCGTACGCTCGGCATCACGGCCACCCCGGTCTCGAAGCCGGACAGGCCCAACGCCAGCTTCGGGAAGACCAGCAGGGACAGCCCGACCACCAGCCAGGGATCGCCGTGCGCGGTGGTCAGCGTCGTGGTCCAGTCCTCGACCGCGCTCGGGTGCGTCACCACCCGCCACAGCGCGTCGACCACCACCACCGCGTTCAGCGCCAGGTAGACCGCCACCAGCACGACGGCGATGCCGATGGCCTCGGTGAATCCCTTGAGGAACACCGCGCCCAGCAGCGACACGAGCACCAGGGTGACAAGCACCTCGTGTCCCCTGAACCCGTCCGGCCAGAACGGGTTCTCGTCGATGTGCGCGGTCGCGTCGGCGGCCGACAGGGTGATGGTGATGATGAAGTCGGTGGCCGCGAAGCCGAGCAGCACCAGCACCAGTAACTTGCCCGGCCAGTAGCTGAGCAGGCGTACCAACATCGCGATGGAACCCTCACCGTGCGGGCTCTCCACCGCCACCCGCCGGTAGACCGGCAGCGCGCCCAGCAGCGTCACCAGCACCAGCACCAGGGTCGCCACCGGCGACAGCGCCCCGGCGGCCAGCGCCGCGATGCCCGGTTGGTAGCCCAGCGTGGAGAAGTAGTCGACGCCGGTCAGGCACATCACCTTCCACCACGGATGCTGCCGGTGCTCCGGGGGGCGTCCGTGTGGCCCCGGATGCCGCACGGCCTGGTCCGAGCCGGCGTCGAGCAACCACCCCCGCAGCCGGCCGCCGCGCCTGTCGACCTCCATCGGCGCGTCCCCCGTCATCCGCCCATGGTCACCGTGAGTATCCGCCCGTTGGGCCGCGCCCGTCCCCTGGTGCCCGGAACCCACCCGACGCGGGCCGGGGTTTCGGGCGGAGGACACGGGGGATGCAGCGCCCCCGGGTGTGCGGGAGCGCACCGGGCCGGACGGCGCCGGGGAGGGGACAGGCATGGTCGGTGGCCGTCGCTTCCGCCCTGGTGGTGGCTTCGGTCGCCAACTGGACGAGTACGAGACCCCGGTTGGCGTGCCGCCGCCGACGACGGTGCCGCCCGACCAGCCCACCGGCGGTCTGGTGGACAGCGCCGTCTACGTCCGAGGGCACCGCTTCGCCTCGCCGTCCGGGCTCGCCGAGACGTACCGCTGCCTGCAGGAGCAGGACGCCGCGATGGCCTGGATCGGGTTGTACCGACCCGACATCGAACAGATCACGTCACTGGCCCGGGAGTTCCGGCTGCACGACCTGGCGGTCGAGGACGCGATAAACGCCCACCAGCGACCCAAGCTGGAGCGGTACGGGCACACCCTGTTCGTGGTGCTGCGCGCCGCCCGCTACGACGACCTGCGCGAGGAGGTCGAGTTCTCCGAGCTGCACCTGTTCATCGGGCCGGGCTTCGTGATCACCGTCCGGCACGGAGAGGTCCCGGACCTGGCCGCGGTGCGGCGGCGGATGGAGACCGACGCGCCGATGCTCGCCCGGGGCCCGGAGGCGGTCCTGTACGCGATCCTCGACCAGGTCGTCGACGGGTACGCGCCGGTGGTGGCCGGGCTGGAGAACGACATCGACGAGATCGAGACCCAGGTGTTCGGCGGCGACCCGAACGCCAGCCGGCGCATCTACGGCCTCAGCCGCGAGGTCATCCAGTTCCAGCGGGCCGCCCGCCCCCTGCTCGCCGTGCTCGACGCGCTCGCCGACGGGGCCGGCAGCGCCGGCACGGACGAGGAGCTGCGCCGCTACCTGCGGGACGTGACCGACCACCTGACCCAGGTGGTGGAGCGGGTGGACGGTTTCCGGCACCTGTTGCAGAACATCCTCACCGTCAACGCGACCCTCGTCTCGCAGCAGCAGAACGAGGAGATGCGCAGCCTCACCGCGGCCAGCTACGCGCAGAACGAGGAGCTGAAGAAGGTCTCGTCCTGGGCGGCGATCCTGTTCGCTCCCACACTCATCGGCACCGTGTACGGGATGAACTTCGTCCACATGCCGGAGTTGAACTGGCGCTTCGGCTACCTGTTCGCGCTGCTGCTGATGCTGCTGGTCTGCGGCACCCTCTATGTGATCTTCAAGCGGCGCGGCTGGCTGTGAACCGCGCGGTCGGGATCACTCGATGCCGCGCAGGATGTGCCGTTCGTCCTCGACGTCGTCGTCGCCGGCGGCGATTCGGCCCAACAGGACGGCGGCGGCCCAGATCGTCAGTGGCGTCGCCGCCCCGGTCATGCCGCCGCCGGTCCGGTCGTCCCGGGCCTGGCTCCGCTCCGCACGTGCTGGTCTGCGCTGAGCCTGCATGGGCCCCGCCTCTCCTCGTCGAAGCCCTCGTCGGCGGCGCGACGTCCACGCTCCACCGGTACGACAGCCACTCGAACCTTCCCACGTTCGGCCATATTCGCACCGCTTCTTTACGGGTTTCCGACTGCGCCCTGCCAAACCGGACATTACGCATCGACGTTGGACGGACCTGACGACTGGGTAGCGAGACCGGGTGACCCGAGCCGCCGAGATGGTCTCGCCCGCCGTCCCCGTCCGCCGAGCGTTGCCCGTCTACCTCGCCGCCGCGACGCTGGCCCGAGGCGCGGACGCCGGCGCGGCGGTGGGGGTGGTGCTGCTGGCCACCCTGCCGGCGGTGGGGGCGGCCCGTCCGGCGCTGCTCGGCGGCCTGCTGGCCACCTGTCTGACCGCGCCGCACCTGCTCGGGCCGCTGCTGGCCCGCTGGCTGGACCGCGCGCCGGACGGCCGGGGCCGGTTGGCGGCCGGCTTCGCCACGTACGCCGCGGCGGTCGCGGCGGCCGGGCTGCTGCTCGGTCGGGTACCGGTTGGTGTGCCCGCGGTGTTGCTGATCGTCGCGGGGACCTGCGGACCGCTGTTGACCGGGGGTCTGAGCAGTCGGCTCGCCGGACTGCTCGACCCCGACGAACGGGTGCAACGTCGCGGTCAGGGCTGGGACGCGGTGACGTACGGGGTGGGTGGCAGTGCCGGACCGGGCGCGGTGGCCGCCCTCGCCGTCCTGGCCGGACCTCGCATGTCCCTGGTCGGGTTGGGTGCCGCCACCCTGCTGGCGGCGGCCCTGGTGGCCACCCTGCCGGCGCGGGCGCCCGGACCGCGGGAGCCGGCGCGCGTGCCGGGATCGGGGGACCCGGCGCGGGTGCCCGGACCGCGCAAGCCGGCGCGCGTGCCGGGGTCGGGGTCGGGGGAGCCTGCGCGCGTGCCCGGACCGCGCAAGCCGGAGCGCAGCGGGCCTGCCGCTCGTGGCGCGATCCGGGCGCTGCTCGGACCCGGGCCACTGCGCCGGGTCACCGGCGTCACCACCCTCGCCGCGCTCACCGGCGGGACGGTGCCGGTGCTCGCCGTCATGCTGGCGGCGGACCTCGGTCGGGAGGCGGTCTCCGGCGCGCTGCTGGCCGCCGCGTACGGCTGTGGCAACCTGGCCGCCGCGCTCCTGGTCACCGCGTTACCGCTGGTCGGCGAACCGGAGCGACTCGCCCTGCGGTGGGCGGCGCTCAGCTCGGTGGGGCTCGCGCTCTGCGCCGCCGTACCCGGCTTTCCGGTGGCGGTCGTCGTGTTCGCCCTGGCCGGGGCGGCGACGGCGCCGCTGTTCGTGGCCACCCTGGCGGCGCGGTCGGCGTACGCGCCGGAGGCCGTGCGGGCGCAGGTGTTCGTGTCGACGGCCGCGCTACGGGGGGCCGCCGGCTCGCTCGGCATCGGACTGGCCGGGGCGCTCGCCCCGCTGGGTCCCCGCCTGCTGCTGGTGGCGGGCGCGTCGGTACCGTTCGCCGCCGCGGTGGCGGCGACGGTCTCCGCACGACGACGGCGCGACAGGTGACCACCCCGTCCACGTCGGACGACGGTCCGGTCGGCGCGGGGCCGGCGGTGGTCAGGGCAGCGGGTGGGCGATGCCCCGGGCGTGGTCGGTGAGCGCCGCGCCGACAACGGTCGCGGCCAGCGGCAACACCTCGAGACAGCGGCGCACCGCCGCGGCCATCAGCGTGTTCGGCACCCGCATGGAGAGCGTGCAGTGCGGCACCCAGCGGCCCGGCCGGTAGTGCTCGGTCAGGGGGATGCCGGCGGCGGTGAGCCGGTCGGACACCATCCGCTGGTGGGTCAGCAGCTCCGAGGTGGGGGCCGGGCCGAGCCAGAGCACCCGGCCGACGAACTGCCCGGCGTGCTGGAAGTCCAGTCGCAGCGGGGCCGCGACGACGGTGCCGTGCAGCGCCTCGGCGACCTGCTCGGGGTTGAAGCGGGGTGCCACCGCGAGCGAGACGTGTGGCCGGTGGCGCCGCTCCCACAGCGAACGCATGCTCTGCACGCCCTCGGCCTCCAGGGCGTCCCAGAGGGCCCGGATCCGCCGGGTGGCGTCCGGGTCCAGATACAACTCCAACGCGGCGACCACCCGATCACCGTAGTGGCCGAGGTTTGATCGCACGCCCCAGCGGTACCTGAGGAGGAAACCGACCCGAAGGGCGTGCCAGTGAACGTGAGTGACCTGCTGACCGAGGCGTACGACCGACTGCCCGACCTCGTGCGCGCGGCGGTCGACGGGCTGGGACCCGAGCACCTGCGCTGGGCGCCCGGCCCGGGTGCCAACTCGATCGGCTGGCTCGTCTGGCACCTGACCCGGGTCCAGGATCACCACGTCGCCGACCTGCTCGACGCCGACCAGGTCTGGGTCAGCGGCGACTGGGCGGGCCGGTTCGGGCTCACCGCCGACCCGGACAACACCGGCTACGGTCACTCGGCCGACCAGGTCGAGACGGTGCGGCCGGAGAGCGCGCAGGCGCTCGTCGACTACTACGAGGCGGTGGCGTCGCGGACCGGATCGTTCCTGGTCGGCCTGCGCCCGGCGGACCTGGACCGGGTGGTCGACGAGTCGTGGGACCCGCCGGTCACCCTCGGAGTCCGGCTGGTCAGCATCGTCGACGACGACCTGCAACACGTCGGCCAGGCCGCCTACGTGCGCGGCCTGATCGACGCGTCCGCGGGCAAGGGTCGATAGGCCTCGCCGGTCAGCCCATCGTCTTCGTGCCGTCGATCGACTCCCGCAGGATGTCGGCGTGCCCGGCGTGCTGGGACGTCTCGGCGATGAGGTGCAGCAGCACCCGGCGGACCGTCCAGCTCGCCCCCGGCTCGAACCAGGGCGCCTGCGGCAGCGGGTGCGCCGAGTCCAGGTCGAGGGTGGCGATCAGCGCGTCGGTCTGGTCGGCCACCTCCTGGAACCGCGCGACCAGACCGGCGAGGGTCTCGCCCGGCGTCATCTGGAACTGACCGACCCAGTCGATCTCCTCGCGCTGCATCGCCTCCGCTCCGCCCACGGCGAAGAGCATCCACCGGTGCTCGACGCCTGCCACGTGCTTGACCAGGCCGCCGAGGCTCAGCTCGCTGACCGTCGGCCGGGTGGCCGCCTGCTCGTCGGTGAGCCCGTTCACCGTGTGCAGGAGGAAACCCCGGTGCCGGCGGAGCGTCTGCAGTAGATCGGCCCGCTCACCGGTGAGTTGCTCCGTGCTGGTCATGCCGCCACCCCTCGTCGATGTTCACCCACCCTAGGGCGAGGCACCGACACTTCCGGTGTCGGACACCGCGTGCGACGCGTAATTCGCCAGCGGTTGCCGATCCGCGTCCGTGGCGGTCCACTGAATGACATGGGTGTGATTAAGGTGGGCACGTCGTCCTGGGCCGACCAGTCGTTGCTGCGCTCCGGGTGGTACCCACGCTCGGCCAACACGCCGGCCCGTCGACTCGGTTTCTACGCCAGCCGGTTCCCGCTCGTCGAGGTGGACACCTCCTACTACGCGGTCCCCGTCCCGGAGACCACGCACGGCTGGGTCGACGCCACACCTGACGACTTCACCTTCGACGTCAAGGCGTTCAGTCTCTTCACCGGCCATCCGACGCCTGTCGCCGCGTTACCCCGGGACCTGCGTCCGGCCGGTGGCCCGAGCCGGATCCGCCGTCGTGACCTGCCCGAGCGCGCGTACGACGAGCTGTGGGCCCGGTTCCGCGCGGCCCTCGACCCGATCGCGGCGGCCGGCAAGCTGGGCGCGGTGCTGTTGCAGTTCCCACCCTGGCTGGCACGCGGCGCCGCGGCCGAACGCCGGATCGTCGAGCTGGCGCAGCGCTGCCGCCCGTGGCGGGTCGGCGTGGAGCTGCGCCACGGCTCCTGGTTCGACGGTCCGGCCGCGGCCCGGACACTGGACCTGCTGCGCGCGCACGACCTGTCACTTGTCTGCGTCGACATGCCGCAGGGGCACCCGTCGTCGGTGCCCCCGATCCTGACCGGGACCGCCGAGCCGGTGATCGTCCGGTTCCACGGTCACAGCCAGGCCTGGCGTGACGGCGACAAGCAGGAGAAGTTCCGGTACGCCTACGGCGACGACGAGCTGCGGCACTGGGCCGGCCTGCTCGCGGACCTCGCCGGCGCGACCGACGACCTGCACGTGCTGTTCAACAACTGCTGCGCCGGTCAGGCCCAACGCGACGCCACCCGGTTGGCGCAACTGCTCACCGAGACGATGATCGCCGATCGGAGCGTCGCGGCCGGATCGAGCGGCTGACCGTCCCCGGTGGGGTCAGGAGCGTCGGCCCCGGCTGCGCAGCGCGTCCTGCGTCGACTCGCCGATGTCGGCGTCGTCCGGGAAGGTCCGGCCGCTCGGCGCCGGGTCCGGTGGGGCACCGGGTCCGGCCATCGTCGTGCGGGTCGGCTCCACCGAGCCGAAGCCGTGCCGTCCCGCCGGGTCGGTCCGTCCCGCCGGGGCGCCCGCCCGCCGCTCCCCGCGTCGTCCCTCGGGCACCGCGGTCTGCTCGCTGCCCTCGTCCATCGGCGAGTCCTCGTCGGTGCCCCAGGGCGCGTCGGCGTCGACGCCGTCGCCGCCGCCCCACGGCTGGGTCGCCTCCGGCTCCTGCCGGTCGTTGTCACCGCTGCGTCCCTTGTGCGCCGTCATGGCCACCCCGCTCCTCGGTCCGCCGCGGTCGGCGGACGGTGTGCTGTTCTCAGGTCGCGCGGTGTCGCCACCCGAGGGTCGTCGCGGCGCTGCGCGCGCTGGGCCGGCCGGCGTCCCGCCGTCGAGAGGGCGGCGGGACGCCGGCCGGCCCGGCGTTCAGCGTCCGGCCATCGCCATCGGCCGCTTGCCGTTACTCATGCCGGCCATCTTGATCATGCCTTTCGAGGCGCCCTTCATGCTGCTGCCCCGACCGAGAATCCCCTTGAAGACCTGGCCGGGCTTCTGCTGCTCACCCATGTACGCGGTGACCACGACCAGGGCCCCGGTCAGCGCCGGGATGGCCCACTGGAGCATCCTCATCTGCCGCTGCGAGGAGGCCACGCTCGCCGGGGTCTGGTGGTTGGGCTCCGTCGTCCCGCTCACCGGTGAGGCGCCGGCCTTCTCCAGGCGCATGCCGATCAACCGGCTGTAGCCGGTCACGGCGAGCGCGCCGATCGTCAACGCCGTCTTGATGGCGCTGGTCCGGCCGACCCCCGACTGAGCCGCCACGCGTGGGCTCTCGGTCACCAGTTCGCCGACCGCACCGGCCAGATGCGCGCCGATGGCGGCGGCGTTGACAGGGGTCCATCTGGACCATCCCGCCGACGCGACCGAGAGTCGCTGGGTCGAGTCGCTGATCTTCGCGGCTGCGCCGTTGACGCCGAAGGCACCCATGAGGGAGCCGCCGAACCAGGCCGCGAGACCCAGATCGTGCATCGAGCGCAGTGCGGTATGCCGTTCGGACATGTGATCCCCTTCCGCCGTGTTGGGCGCTGCGGCTTACCCGCCGCCCGGGCGGCTAACCCCGTCGCCCGGCGGCTGATCCGCGCCGCGACGGCACGACCGGGACGTTCGGGCTTCGACGTCGACCATCGCCGCCGGCAGGAGTCGTCCGCGCGGTGGCGGGTAGATCCCGAGCGACGCTGACGGAGAGGGGAACGGGATGTCGCAGCCGGACGAAAGTCGGGAGAAGACCCCCAAGACCGACGCGGTGCTCATGCACCCGGACAACGACCCACACCGGAACACCGCGGAGGTCGCGCCCCGCAAGGAGCACGCGGAGATCCAGGTGGAGCGCGACGGTGAGCTGGTGCCGCTGGACCAGGACGACTGAGCCCCTCCGTGACCCGGTGCGGTTCAGTGGGGCGGCAGGTCGCCGGCGAAACCGGCGATCCGCCGCGCCAGCGGGGTGCTCGCGCGGACCCAGGAGAAGTGGTCCAGGGCGGCACCGGCCTGCGCCGCCGTGTAACGCTCCCGGGTGAGCGGGGCGGCGGTGAGCTTCGCGCAGAGGTCGTCCATCGTCTCGTGCGGGGTGTACTGGTCGTCGTCCACACTGACCGCCAGCACCGGTGTACGCACCGCGCGTACCGCCGCCTCGGTGTCCGTACCGTCGAGCCGGGGAAAACGGCCGGTCCGCGCGGTGTACGCCCAGTCGCGGATCACGCCGCGTGCCTGCCGCCCGCCGAAACCCCAACCCGGCCAGACCCCGAGCAGGGCCGCGGTGGCGGCGATCCCCTGGGTGTACGGCAGCACACCGAGGCCGCGCAGCCCTGGGTAGCTCCGCCAGTACGGGATGCCGACCGCGATCAGCGCCAACGCGTCCACCTCGTCGGCGCCGTGCAGGGCTAGGTGCAGCAGTGCGGCCTGGCCGCCGAGCGAGTGCCCGACCAGCAGCCGGTTACGCCCGTCCAGCCGTGGCTTGAGCGCGCCCAGCACGGCGCCGACGTCGTCGGCCAACTCGGCGTAGCCGTAGCGGTCGGCCCGGCTCGGCGTCGGGGTGCTCGCCCCGTTCCCGCGCAGGTCGGCGACGACCACGGCCAGCCCGGCGGCGCGCAGCTCGGTCGCGAAGGGCCGGTAGTAGCGGGCCCGCACACCCATCGCGGGCCAGATCACGACCACCGGCGCGCCCGTCGTGCCCACCGGCTCCGGGTAGACCTGCACACCCAACCGGCCGCCGTCGACGTCGACGAACTCCTGCGCGTACCCCGGGTCTGCGTCCACCGGCCCAGCCTACGGCTCCGGCGTTACCGGCGGGTAGCCGACGGCGCTCGGACGCGACGGAGGGCCCCGCCGTGGCGGAGCCCTCCGGTTGGCGACGGGTCAGGAGACGGAGATCGTCCCGTTTCCGGCGCGGACGCAGGCCACCGCGCGGGCGCTTGTGGAGGCCGCCCCGCTCAGGCACTGGCCGAGCACCTGGTGCCCGGTGGCGTTCGGGTGCCACGACTCCTGGCAGGTCTGGAAGTAGCTGACGCAGGTGTTGGCGATCCGCTGGATGGCGATCTTGTCCTTGCCGGCGAGGCTGGTGACGAAGGTGCCGCTCGCGCCGTCCTGCAACCGGATCGGCGTGGCCAGCGAACCCGTCGGGCTGCTCGTCTGCTCGCACAGCCGGGCGCCGTTGAAGGCCTGCTGCACGTTCAGGTACACCAGGTCGTCGGCGGGGAACTCGGCGGCCAGGGTGTCCCGCGTGGACTTCACGATGGCGCCCAGGGCCTGCGAGAAGCGGTGGCCCGGCGCCAGGCTGGCGCGGTGGATCGGGCAGCCGCCCGCGTACCGCTCGGCACCGAGGTCACGGAACTTGTCCCGGGTGTCGTCCCGGCCGTCCTCCTCGTAGTACGCCGGGTTCAGGTCCAGCGGCAGCGGGTTCGTGTAGTCCTGGAACACCACCCGGTGCTGCCCGTCCGGGTCGATCTGGTCCAGAGTGGTCAGCACCTGGCGGACGGCGGCGGTGGTCTCGGCGGTCGCGGCGCTGATCTGCGCGGCGGTGGCCAGGTCGGCGTCGCTGCACGGCTTCTGCTCGACCGGGCCGTTCAGGTACGCCCAGAACTCCCACCAGCCGGTCCACGCGTCGGCGATGAACCGGTTGGCGCACTTCTCCGCGACGCTGCCGAAGGTGAACGAGCTGTTGTTGGAACCCAGGCCGATCAGCACCAGGTCGATGTCCTGGGTCTGCGCGACGGCGCGGAGCTGGTCGAGCTGCGAGGCCACCGTACGGCCGTTGGTCCGCGCCTGCGAGGCGGTCGCGATGTCGTGCGGCTGGCCACCGGAGCAGGCCAGATTGAACCGGTTCTGGATGCCCGGCAGGTTGGCCTGGTTGAGCGAGGCGTTCGCCGAGCGGTGGCAGAAGAACGCGTTGTTGTTCGCGGCAGTCCAGCCGGGGAAGCCCTGGGCGACGCCGTTGACGTCGACCACAGGGGTGTACGCCCCGGCGCCCTCACCGCTGATGAAGCTGTCCCCGAGCGCCACCGCGGCGGTGGGTAGCGCGGCGGACGCGGGTGCGGGCAGCGCGACGGCTGTCGACAGCGCGGCCAGGGCGATCGTTAGTCCCGCGGCGAGCGCGGTACGGCGGAACCTGGGCATGGGGCCCCCATCCATCGAAAGATGAAAGATTCTCTGAGAGCGCGATCAGATCACCCTCGTGCAACGGGCGTCAATGGCCCGTAACAGAATCGTTCGATGAAAGACACGTGGCTCACTCCGGTCGCTTTCCGAAGCCGTGCGCCCCAACCGACCGTGATCGTGCCTTGCGTTGCGTGCTCCCGTGCTCACCGGCTGACTGTTCGCTGGCTCACGTCCGGCGGCTGCCGCGCGGCGGGTCGCGTAGGTCCTCCGGGAGTTGTCCTAGCCTCGGGCTAGGCTCGCTGCGGCGCGCCACGCCGGCTGATGTCGCCGGTGACCGGCAGCACACAGCCGAGACCGGGGAGTACGACCAGTTGACCGCAGAGCCTGACACCCTGTACGGGGCCGATGACCTCACCCACCTTGAGGGGCTGGACGCCGTCCGTAAGCGGCCCGGCATGTACATCGGCTCCACCGACAGCCGTGGCGTGGGTCACCTCGTCAACGAGATCCTCGACAACTCCACCGACGAGGGTGTCGCCGGCCACGCCAGCTCCGTCGAGGTGATCCTGCACACCGACGGCTCGGTGCAGGTCGACGACGACGGCCGGGGCATCCCCACCGATGTGCACGCCAAATCCGGCATCTCCGGGGTCGAGCTGGTGCTCACCCGGCTGCACGCCGGCGGCAAGTTCGGCGGCTCCGGTTACAAGACCTCCGGCGGCCTGCACGGCGTCGGCGCCTCGGCGGTCAACGCGCTGTCCCGACGGTTCGACGTGACCGTCCGCCGAGCCGGCAAGATCCACACGATGTCGTTTCGGCACGGCGTCCCGGGCGTCTTCGACGGCCCCGGACCGGACGCGCCCTTCACCGCCGGCCCCGGCCTCCAGGTCAGCGGCGCCATGAAGCGCAACCAGCGCACCGGCACCTCGATCCGCTGGTGGCACGACGCCCGCTACTTCGAGACCGGCGCCGCGCTCGACGTGGACGCGGTCCGCACCAAGCTGCGCAACACCGCGTTCCTGGTCCCCGGCGTGACCTACCTGCTGCGGGACCTGACCGGCGAGGCGCCCGCCGAGGAGCGGTTCCACTACCCCAACGGGCTCAGCGACATGGTGGAGTTCCTGGCGCCGGCAGGTGACCGGCCCGTCTCCGGCACCCTGCTGGTCAACGGCGAGGGGACCTACCGGGAGAACGCCGCCGACGCCAACGGTGTCATGCAGTCGAACGTGCAGCGGCGCGCCGAGGTCGAGGTGGCGTTCCGCTGGGGCACCGGCTACGAACGCACTGTCGAGTGCTTCACCAACACGATCCGCAACGCGCACGGCGGCACCCACCGCAAGGGCTTCGAGCGCGCCCTCGTGCGCGCCCTCGCCGACGCGGTCCGCAACACCCGCGGCCTGCTCAAGGCCAAGGAAGAGCCGCCCCTGCTGGACGACGTCCTGGAGGGGATGACAGCAGTGGTGCACGTGCGCATCCCCGAGCCGCAGTTCACCTCGCAGACCAAGGACGAGCTCTCCACCCCCGGGATCACCAAGGTGCTCCAGGGCCTTGTCGACGCGCACGTCAAGGCCTGGCTGGAGGACCGGCGCACCAAGGCCGAGGCCCGCACCGTCCTGCAGAAGATCGTCGACGCCGCCCGGGTGCGGCTCACCCAGAAACAACAGAAGGACGCCGCCCGGCGCAAGACCGCCCTGGAGGGCGCGTCGATGCCACCCAAGCTCGTCGACTGCCGGGCCACCGGCGTCGAACGCAGTGAGCTGTTCATCGTCGAGGGTGACAGCGCCCTCGGGACGAGCAGAATGGCACGATCGTCGGAATACCAGGCGCTCCTGCCGATCCGGGGCAAGATCCTCAACGTGCAGAAGGCCAACCTCCAGCAGGTGCTGGACAATGCCGAGTGCGCCGCGATCGTCCAGGTCCTCGGTGCCGGCTCGGGGCGTACGTTCGACCTGTCCGCGCTGCGCTACGGCCGCGTGCTGATCATGGCCGACGCCGACGTGGACGGCGCGCACATCCGTACCCTGCTGATCACTCTCTTCGCCCGGTACATGCGGCCGCTCATCGAGTCCGGTCGGCTCTACGCCGCGATGCCGCCCCTGCACAAGATCACCACCAGGGGGCGCAACCCGCAGACCGTCTACACCTACACCCAGGCCGAGATGGAGACGACGGTCCGCAAGCTGGAAAAGGCCGGCAAGCAGATCGTCACGCCCATCCCGCGGTTCAAGGGTCTCGGTGAGATGGACGCCGACGAGTTGTGGGACACCACGATGAACCCGGCCACCCGGGCCGTCCGCCGGATCACCCTCGACGACGTCGACGCCGCCGAACGCATCCTCGAACTGCTGATGGGCGAGAAGGTCGAGCCGCGCCGCAACTGGTTGATCGACTCGGCCGACCGGGTCGACCGGGAAGCGATCGACGCGTGAGCGCCCGTTCCGTTCCACTTCCAGTTCCCGTGGAGAGCTGAGTCATGGCACGCCGTAAGGAAAACAAGGTCGATCTCTCCTCGTTCGACCAGGCCGGCGCGCGGGTCTTCGACAACCCGCTGGTCACCGAGGTCTCCGACTCCTACCTGGAGTACGCGTTCTCGGTCATCCACTCCCGCGCCCTGCCCGACGCGCGCGACGGCCTCAAGCCCGTGCACCGGCGCATCCTCTGGTCGATGTACGAGCAGGGCTACCGCCCGGATCGCGGGCACGTGAAGTCTGCCCGAATTGTCGGGGATACAATGGGAAAGTATCATCCACATGGTGATACGGCCATTTATGACGCGATGGTCCGCCTCGCGCAGGACTTCTCGCTCAACGTGCCACTCATCGACGGACATGGAAATTTTGGGTCCCCAGACGATGGCCCGGCTGCCTCGCGTTACACGGAAGCACGCATGTCGCGCGAGGCCATGCTGCTCGTCGGTGAGCTGGGCGAGGACACCGTCGACGTCGAGCCCAACTACGACGGGTCGCTGACCCAGCCGACAGTGCTGCCGGCCGCCTTCCCCAACCTGCTTGTCAACGGCGCGTCCGGGATCGCGGTCGGGATGGCCACCAACATGATCCCGCACAACCTCGCCGAGGTCGTCTCCGCGGCCCGCTGGCTGATCAACCACCCGGACGCCACCCTGGACAAGCTCATGGAGTTCGTCCCCGGCCCCGACCTGCCCACCGGTGGGGTGCTGCTCGGCCTGGACGAGGTGCGCCGGGCGTACGAGACCGGGCGCGGTGTGGTGCGGATGCGCGGCAAGGTGGAGATCGGCCCGATCGAGGGCAGCCGGGGCCGCCAGGCGATCACAGTGGTCGAGCTGCCCTACGGCGTCGGCGCGGAGAAGGTCATCGCGGCGATCACCAACGAGGTCACCAAGACCAAGCGGCTGACCGGCATCGCCGACGTCAAGGACCTCACCGACCGGGAGAGCGGCACCCGACTCGTCGTCGAGTGCAAGGTCGGGGTCAACCCGCAGGCGTTGCTCGCCGACCTCTACCGGCTGACCCCGCTGGAGCAGTCGTTCGGCGTCAACAACCTGGTCCTGGTCGACGGGCAGCCGCGCACGCTGGGGCTCAAGGCGCTGCTGGAGGTCTTCCTGGCGCACCGGTACGAGGTGGTCACCCGACGCACCTCGTACCGTCGGCGGAAGCGTCAGGAGCGGCTGCACCTGGTCGACGGTCTGCTGATCGCGCTGCTGGACATCGACGAGGTGGTCCGGCTGATCCGGGGCAGCGACGACGCGCAGGCCGCGAAGGACGGGCTGATGAGCCGGTTCGGCCTGTCCGAGATTCAGGCCACCTACATCCTGGACACTCCGTTGCGCCGGCTGACCAAGTTCGACCGGATCGAGCTGGAGACCGAGCAGGAGCGGCTGCGCGCCGAGATCGCCGAGTTGAGCAAGATCCTCGACGACGAGCGGGTGCTCCGGAAGGTGGTCTCCGACGAGCTGGCGGCCGTGGTCAAGCAGTTCAGCACCGAACGGCGGACGACGCTTGTCGACGGTGACCTGAAGGAGGTGTTGGCCGCGTCCGCGCCGGCCGGCCCGCTGGAGGTCGCCGACGACCCGTGCCAGGTGATCCTCTCGGCGACGGGGCTTGTCGCCCGGACCGCGGCCGAGTCGGAGGAGAGCGCCGAGGGGCGTCGGCGCAACGGCCGGGTCAAGCACGACACCGTACGCGCCATCGTGCACTCGACGGCCCGTGGTCGGGTGCTGCTGTTGACCAGCGCCGGTCGGGCGTTCAAGGTCGACGTCCTGCCGCTGCCGGTGTTGCCCGAGCAGGCCGGCACGGTGTCGCTGCGGGGTGGCATGTCCGCGGCCGAGCTGGTGCCGTTGGCGGCGGGGGAGACCGTCGTCGGCCTGGCCCCGCTGGGCGGGCAGGCGGAGGGCTCACCGGGGCTGGCGTTGGGCACCCGGCAGGGCGTGGTGAAGATCTGCGCGCCGGAGTGGCCGGTGCGCTCCGACGAGTTCGAGGTGATCGGCCTGCGCGACGGCGACGAGGTGGTGGGTGCGACCTGGTTGGCCGATGGGACCGAATCGCTGACGTTCGTCACGTCGGAGGCGTCGCTGTTGCGCTTCCCGGCCGGGCTGGTCCGTCCGCAGGGCCTCAAGGGCGGCGGGATGGCCGGCATCAACCTGCCGGCCGGGGCGCGGGTGGCGTTCTTCGGCGGGGTCCGCACCGACGACCCGGGGCACGGCGAGCCGATGGTGGTCACCTCCACCGGGGCGACGGTCAAGGTGACGCCGTTCAAGTCGTACCCGGCGAAGGGTCGGGCGACCGGCGGCGTGCGTGCGCACCGCTTCCTCAAGGGTGAGACGGACGTGGTCGTCGCCTGGGTGGGTCCGCGCCCGGTCGGCGCGACCGGCACCGGTGAGCCGGTGGAGCTGCCGGCGGCGGATCCCCGTCGCGACGGCTCCGGCTTCGCGGTGATGCTCGGCCCAACCGTGGTCGGCCACGTGATCGAACGCGACTGATCTCAACCTGCCGTCCCCGGGGTGTGTCTCGCCCGAGGGATCCGCGCGACTTCCGGGTAGGTGCTGCCTCCGACATGCCGCGGGCGGCATCTACCGGAAGCTGCGCGGATCTTGACGTTCGCACCTCCGCATGATCGCGCTCGATCCTGGAAGTAGTGGCATCACCGACGAGGCGATACCACTCGATCCTGGATGGAGCACGATCATGTGGAGGGAGGCCCCGGGGGCGGTATGGTGAGGGCTCCTGTTGTCGGTGATGGCCTGGGTGCGCCGCCAAGCACCTCTCACATGACCTTTCTTCTGTCCGGCGGAGTCGCCGACGCGGCGTGAGCGCCGCCATCCGGGTCCGGCCGAGGCGCGAGCTGCGTGCCGCCCGCCGACCCCGCCAGCATCGCTGCTGGGGCCACCTGATCGCCGCCCCGCTCTGGCCGCTGCACGGCGCGAACCTGGGCACCCTGCTGCGTACCTGCGACGCGGTCGGTGCCTGCCTGGCAGTGCCGCCGTTTCGGTGGGTGGACGAGGCTCTCGCCCGCGGCAACACCCTGCGCCGGCCGGGTTGTGTCCACCGGGTCGGCAGTCCGCTGCGGTGGCTGGACGCCGAACGGGCCGCCGGTACCCGGATTCTCGGGGTGGAGTTGGCCGACGAGGCCGTCCGACTCGGTGATTTGCCGGCCGCTCGGGGGCGCACCGTGGTGCTGCTCGGGCACGAATCGACAGGCATCCCGCCCGAGGCCCTCGACCACCTGGACGCGGCCGTGGAGATTCCCATGGTCGGGCACGGCCAGAGCCTGAACGTCGCCGTCGCCGGATCGCTGGTCCTCTACAAACTCGCCGGCCTTCTCTAGCCCACCTACGGTGGGGCTTGAGTTCAGGCCACGCCGACCGGGCGGAACTGGACGCTCACCCGGGGGCCGACCGGGCGGGCGGTTTTCGGGACGGCGTGTTCCCAGGTGCGTTGGCAGGAGCCGCCCATCACGATCAGGTCGCCGTGGCCCACCGGGAAGCGCAGGCTGTCGCCGCCGCCACGAGGGCGCAGCAGCAGCGGCCGGGGCGCGCCGAAGGAGACGATCGCGACGACCGTGTCGGTGTGCGCGGAGCGGCCGATGGTGTCGCCGTGCCAGGCCACGCTGTCGCGCCCCGAGCGGTAGAGGCACAGGCCGGCGGTGACGAACGGCTCGCCCAGCTCGGGGGCGTAGTGCCGGGTCAGCGCGGCCCGGGCCTCGGTGAGCACGGGATGCGGCAGTTGCCGGTCGCCGTCATACCAGCAGAGCAGGCGGGGCACGTCGACCTCGCTGTCGTACATGGTGCGCCGCTCGGCCCGCCAGGGGACCTCGGTGAGCAGGGTGTCGAGGACGGCGTCGGAGCCGTGCACCCAGCCGGGGAGGTGGTCGACCCAGGCGCCCCGGCTGAGCCGGTGGCGGCGGACCAGGCCGGGCAGCGGCCCCAGGGTCGGCCCGGCGTCGGCCAGGTCGAGCATCGACGGCTGGTAGGCGGCCTGCGTCATACGGCCACCCTAGCAGCACTTTCGTACACCCGTGCTAGCGACGGACCGTTGGCGGTCGGCCGGGACCGGCGGCGGCGCGTACGGCGTCGAACACCGCGTCCACGACCCGGGACCGGCCCCGCCCGTCGACGGTGGACCAGGCCTGCGCGGCGAGCGTCGCGCGGCGCTGCGGTGAGCTGAGCAGCCCGAGCAGGGTCCGTGCCGCCGCCGCGCGGGCGGCGCGTCCGGCGACGCCGGCGGCCGTCAGCTCCGGCAACTCACCGAGGCCGGCGGCGAGGCCGTGCCGCACCACCCGGGTGTACGACTCGCGTTGGTTGTCGACCACGCACACCAGCGCGGCGGGTGCGCCGAGGCAGCAGAGTTCCCAGGTGGACGTGCCGGCGGCGCTGACCACCAGGTCGGCTTCGGTGATCAGGGCGGGCAGTGAGCTGGTGGGTGGCACCGGCCGGATGATCTGCCCGCGGCCGGGGGCGACGTCCTCGACCTCGGCCTCGATCTCGGGTCGGCCGACGATGACCGTGAGGTCCATCGGATGACCGGTGGCGACGAGCACCCGGGTCAGTACCGGTGCCGCGCCGACCGCGTCGGTGCCGCCGAAGAAGGCCAGCACCCGTGGTCGGCTGACCGTCGTGGCGGGCGGGGGCGCCGCCGGCCGGGCGGAGATCACGGAGTCGCGCAGCAGGGCGTAATCGCTCCCGGCGAGCAGCCGGCCCGGCAGCCCCGGCAGCCCCGGCAGCCCCGGCGGCCCCGGCGACGCCGGCAGCCCTGGCAGCTCCGGCGGCTCCGCCGCGGAACCCAGGCCCGGCAGCTCCGCGCCGAAGTTCTGGTCGAGGTAGAGGTCGGCGACCTGGCCCCGACTGTCCCCGTCGATGACGGCGAGGGTGAACACGCCGGCGGCGCGTAGCGCGCCCGCCCCGGCCGGGTCCAGCTCGTAGGAGTCGAGGACCAGCACGTCGAGGTGGTGTCGGCGGGCCGCCTCGACCAGCTCGGCCGGCGAGTCCGGGCCCGGGTGCAGGGGGATGCCCCGCGCGGCCAGCTCCGCGGTGGCCCAGGGGAGCCGTTCGACGGTGCCGAACACGGCGACGTGGGCGCCTCGGGCGAGGAACTCCTCGGCGAGTGCCAGGCAGCGGACGAGGTGGCCGACGCCCCGCCGGGGGCTGGCGTCGCAGCGCAGCCCGACCCGCGGCGTGCTCAGCACTCCTCCAGCCGCTTCTGTCGGACGTCGGCGTTGAGCGCACGCAGGTGGGGTTGCCCGTGCAGCCAGTCGGCGAGCTTGGCCAGCGGCATGCTGACGTCGCCGAAGTGGTCGACGACCGCGCTGACCAGCGCCCAGTCCCGCTCGGTGTCGAGGGTCAGCCGCAGCGCCGACAGGTCCGGGGTGAGCGTCACCCCGAGCACCCGGAACAGCTCCGGATGGGTGTACGCGTACGAGGTCACGTGCACCCGGTGATGATCGGTGGCGAGCCGGTCCAGGGTGCGCAGCGTCTCCGCCGCGATGATCTCCACGTCCAGGCCGCGGGGCAGGGTGCGGGCGATCGACGTGCTCGCGTAGTCGAGCCCGGGGACCGCCCGGTAGACCGACGCGACCAGGGCGATGATCTCCGGGTCGAGCAGTGGGCAGTCGGCGGTGAACCGCATGACCGCGTCGCCCGGGTACGCCGCGAGCGCACCCACGAATCGGCCCAGCACGTCGTCGACGGGCCCGCGGTGGCACGCCACGCCCAACCGCGCGCACTCGGCCACCACGGCGTCGTCGACGGGGTCCGTGCTGGTCGCGACCACCAGGTCGGCCAGGACGCCGCTGTCGCGTGCGGCGCGCACCACCCGGCCCAGCACGGAACGTCCGGCGAGCGGGCGGAGCACCTTGCCGGGCAGCCGGGACGAACCCATCCGGGCCTGCACGATGCCGATGATCCGGGCTCCCGCGCCGCCCGCCGAGGCCAGCCCGTCCGTCGGAGCCGCGCCGTGCGTCGGGGCCACCCCGTCCGTCGGCGCCACCTCGCGCGTGGGAGGCACCCCGTCGGCCGGTACGCCGGTCACTGCTGCTCCTCCTTCGGGGTGAGCGCGGCGGTGGCCCGGCGCTTGGCGGCGCGGGCGCCCCGCTTGGCCAGCCGGGCCGGGGTGATGGCGAGTCGGCCGACCCGGTAGCTCAACGACCCGCTGAGCAGGCCGATTGTCGTCTCCGCCCTACGCAGCGCCCGTTCCCGTGAGGTGAGCAGCTCCTCGGTCCACGCGGTCAGTGCCGCCAGCCGGGCGAGTTCCTCGCGCTGGCGCAGCCACGCCTCGCGGAGCTGTTGGTAGCTGCGCGCGCCGACCGGCGGGTCGGTGGGTGTGACGGCGTGCAGCTCGGTGGCGAGGTGGATCCTGCCGTCGGTGTCCAGCCCGTGCAGCGCCGCGGCGATCGCCGCCTCGGCCTCCACCGCCTCGGCGACCGTCGCGCGGTTCAGGTCGTGGCCGGCGAGGCCGCCGAGCACCACGGTGAGGCCGGCGACGTCGAGGGTGGACGGCCACGGGTGGGCGTACCCGCCGGTGAGCAGGGCCGTCGCGAAGCGCCACAGCCCGCGGGCCAGCACCACGTCGGCGGGCAGCGCTTCGGTGGCCCGCCAGCTCGGGTCGAGCACCGCGTACCGCTCGCCGTCGACGACCACGTTGTCGGCGCTGGCGAGCGCCGCCGCGCCGGGGATCCGGCCGTCGGTGTCGGCCTGGTCGGCGAGCCAGCCCGCGTACCCGTGCAGCAGCGTGCGCAGGGTGGCCAGGTCGCGGCGCAGGGCCGCGTCGAGCAGCAGGGTACGCAGCAGTCGGCCGGCCGGCACCGGCCCGGACAGCGCGCCGGCGTCCCGGTACGCGGCCTCGCGGCTGGCGAACGGCGCGGCGGCCGGCAGGTCCGTTTCGGTGGTCGCGATCCGCCCCCACCGCCATCCCGACGGGCCGTGCAGCACCTCCAGCACACCGACCCCGGGCCGCCCGGTCTGCACGAGCACCACCGGCAGGTCCCGGTCGACGGCCGGTGGGGTGGCTTCCGCCGGGTCGGCGGGCCGGTGGGCGAGCACCAGCCAACCCGGCGCGAGGTCGGCGGCACGGCCGGCGTGCAGCGCGTCCACCGCCAGCCGGGACGGGTCCTGGAGCACGGTGTCGCTCGGGAAACCGGCGCACGCGCCGTGCAGCACCGCGTCGAAGAGCCCGGAGCCGGTGTCGGAGTCGAGGTGGTCGGCGTCGAGCAGCGCCGTCGGGGCGTCGGCGTCGGCGTACGCGGCCCAGCACGCGCCCGGCCGCAGCCCCGCCGCGGTGAGCCGCTCGCGGAGCTGGTCCCGGTTGGCCGGGTGGGTCCGGTCGAGGACCCCGCCGATCGTCCACGCGGAATCGTCCCGGCCGGCGTACCAGGGGGTGGTGGCGACGAGTCGGTGCAGGCCGAGCGGGTTGTCCACGCGCAGCACCAGCGCGCCACCCGGACGCAGGGCGGCGACCAGTCGCGCCAGCACGCCGTCCCAACCGAGGCGGGCGCCCTCCACCGACTCCACCGGGTCCAGCCCGGCCGCGGCGATCACCACGTCGTACGTCTCGTCGTCGGGCAACCCGGCCGGCCCACCCACCACCAGGTGGGCGGCCCGCTGGGCGAGCGCGACCGCGTCCGGGTGGCTGCGCAGCAGGCCTGTCACCTCGGCGTGGCCGAGCTGGTCGAGCAGGGCCGGATCGTGTGGCCCGGCCACCAGCACCCGGGCGCCGGGCGGCACGAGCCGGGCGGCCAGCGCGGCGACGGGTCCACCGTCGGCCAGGCGCTGCCGCGGCAGGTCGGACCAGGCCAGCATCTCGCCGCCGGGAAGGGTCATCCGGCCGGCGGATGCCGTCTCAGTCGTCACTGTGGTCCTCTTCCTCCTGGAGGTTCGCCCAACCGAGCAGCTCCCGCAGCTCTGCCGGCGTGCAGCGGTGGTCGGTGCCCAGCTCGGCGCGGGCGATCTCGACCGCGGTGGGCATGTCGACCTCGGTGCCGTGCAGTTGCGGCCACTGCCGCCGGATGCGGGCCGTCCCGCCGAAGGTCGGGTCCTCGTTGGACAGGATCATCGGGTCGCCGTAGACCGCCGGTTCGCAGCCGGCCGCGATGCCGTAGAAGATCGCACTGGTCAGCCGGTTGGATGCTACCCGGCGGTGCCGACGCAGCTCGGTCAACTGCTTGTCGAGGAACTCCGGGTCGGTGTCCTTCCACCAGTGTCCCCGGTAGCCGTGGCAGATCACCCGGAAGCCGGCGCGCTCGTAGAGCCGGCGGACCTTGCGCATCCGGTACTCGTGCCAGTAGAGGCAGACGGTGACCGGGCCGGGCTCGGTGTCCTGGATCAGCGCGATCAACTTCCGGTGGTCGCCCTTGACGTGCTGGCCCTCCCACCCGTGGAACGGATACCAGATGGTGCCCTCCCGCTCCTCCGCCGGCGGGTCCTCGGGGCGCAGGGCCAGCAGGTAGGCGAACGGCGCGCCGATGACGACCACGTTGCGCCGCCCCACCGACCAGGCCCGCCGGCGGGTCTGTTCCGACCAGAGCAGGCTCGGGGCGCGCTCGGCGTACGGGTGACCGGGCGCCAGGCCGTCGCCGATGTTCCAGCCGTGCTGCACGTACCCGTTGATCCGCGGTGGGTGCCGGTCGCCGAGACCGGCGTAGCGGGCCAGCACGTGCGCGTGGCCGTAGAAGTGGTTGGCGTGGTGCATCAGGTTCCCATCAGGCGGCGGAACGCACCGAGCCGACCCGCAGGGCCGCGGTCAGCGCGTCGATGACGCGATCCTGCTCGGCGTCGCTGAGCCCCGGGTAGAGCGGCAGGGACAACTGCTGGGAGTAGAACGACTCGGCCACCGGGCAGGACCCGCGCCGGTAGCCGAGGTCGGCGAAGGCCGGATGCCAGTGCACCGGAAGGTAGTTGACCTGGACGCCGATGCCGGCGGCGCGCATCCGGTCGTACACCTCGCGGCGACGCCCGTCGAGCACGCGGATCGGGTAGAGGTGCCAGGCCGGCTCCGCCCAGGACCGCCGGGTCGGCCGGAGTACGCCGTCCAGGTCGGCCAGTGCCTCGTCGTAGCGGGCGACCAGGGCGGCGCGTCGGGCCTTGAACTCGCCGAGCCGGCGCAGTTGGCTGCGGCCCAGGGCGCAGAGCACGTCCGGCAGGCGGTAGTTCAGCCCGAACTCGTGCACCTCCTGGTGCCAGCCGCCCTCGTCGCCGAAGCGCAGCTCGTCGCGTTCGCGGACCACCCCGACGCCACGGAAGCGGCGGGCCCGCGTGAGGAGCCGCGGGTCCAGCGCGGCGACGGCGCCGCCCTCGGCGGTGGTCAGGTTCTTGGTGGGGAAGAACGAGAACGTGGTCAGGTCGGCGAGTGAGCCGACCGGCCGACCGTGGTACGTCCCGCCGATCGAGTGCGCCGCGTCGGCCAGGAGCAACGCGTCGCTGCCCGCGACCGAAGCGCGCAGCGCGTCGTAGTCGGCGGGGTGACCGGCGTAGTCGACCGCGGCGACGACAGTCGTCCGCGAGGTGACGGCGGCGGCGGCCGCGGCCGGGTCGAGGCAGAACGTCTCGTCGTCGACGTCGGCGAACACGATCGTCGCGCCGAGGGCTACCGCGCTGCTGGCGGTCGCCACGAACGTCATCGGCGGGACCACCACCTCGTCGCCCGGTCCCACCCCGGCGGCCGCGTACGCCACGTGCAGGGCCGCGGTGCCGTTGGCGACGGCGGCGACTCCGACCCCGCCCGTCCACCGGGCGAGGTCGGCCTCGAAGGCGTCGACCTGCGGGCCGGTGGTGAGCCAGTCGCCGCGCAGCACGTCGGCGACGGCGGCGATGTCGTCCTCGGTGATCGAGTGTCGGCCGTACGGGAGCATCCCCGTCATGCGGTGAGGCCGAGCATGTCGCGCAGCTGCTCGACGGTGAGCCACTCGTCGTTGGTGTCCGACTGGTAGGCGAAGCCGTCCGGCACCGGGTCGCAGTCGACCGGCGGCTGGTAGCCCCAGGTCGCGATCGTCGGCTGGACGATGAACCGGCCGTCGGCGCGCAGCGTCCGGCGGCTGTCGTCGGGCGCGATCATCTCCTCGTGCAGTTTCTCGCCCGGCCGGATCCCGATCTCGTGGGTGGTGGCGTCCGGGGCCACGGCCTCGACCAGGTCGAGGATGCGCATGCTCGGGATG
This sequence comes from Micromonospora sp. NPDC049175, assembly GCF_043197345.1. NCBI lineage: Bacteria > Bacillati > Actinomycetota > Actinomycetes > Micromonosporales > Micromonosporaceae > Micromonospora > Micromonospora sp. NPDC049175. The sequence goes on from NZ_JBICSY010000003.1 coordinate 307,998, forward strand.
CGGGGCACGAACAACTCGCCGCCCTGCATCTGGTCGAACGAGTCCATGACGAACTGCACGGCCTGGTCGAGCGTGATCCAGAAACGGGTCATCCGCTTGTCGGTGATCGGCAGGCTCTTGCCCTCGGCGGCCAGCCGGCGGAACAGCGGGACGACCGAGCCGCGGCTACCCACCACGTTGCCGTAGCGCACCACGGCGAACCGGGTGGGGTGCTGGGCGGCGTAGTGGTTGGCCGAGACGAACAGCTTGTCGCCGACCAGCTTCGTCGCGCCGTACAGGTTGATCGGGCTGGACGCCTTGTCGGTGGAGAGCGCGATGACCTTCCGGACGCCGGCCTCGATCGCGGCGTCGACGACGTGCTGGGAACCGGTGATGTTCGTGGCGATGTACTCGGAGGGGTTGTACTCCGCGGTGTCCACCTGCTTGAGCGCGGCGGCGTGCACCACGTGGTCGACGCCGTGCATGGCCCGGGTGAGGCGGTGCCGGTCCCGGATGTCGCCGATGAACCACCGCAACCGGGGGTCGTCGCCGAGTTGCTGGCGCAGCTCGTACTGCTTGAGTTCGTCGCGGGAGAACACGACCACGCGGGCGGGGTCGGCCTCGGTGAGGATGTGCCGGAGGAAGGTCCTGCCGAAGGAACCCGTTCCCCCGGTGATCAGAATGGACGATCCATTCAACTCACTCAATGTGGTGCTCCCGTGATCGTGGATGAACGGGCGGCCCTCGGCCGGCCGACCGGGGTGAGACGCTAACCATGGCGGGTTAACTCCCCGACGCTCGCGGGTGAACCGCGCCCCCTGCTCCTGTGAATGCCGAGCACCGCGTAGGCAAACACTTCCGGTCGGCCCGTAACCGGCCTGACCAGGCCGGATCGGGCCGCTACAGTGACCGCGCGAGTGACCCGGCAGCCCGGTTTGCGGCCGGTCGCGCGTTCACCCGACATCCGCATCGGCTCGGTGCGAGCGGGTCATCCCACGCGTCACCGGCGCCGGCCGACAGGCCCGGCCGGTCCACGCGGGGACCGGTCCGGCCGGCAGTTCTGGAGGCGTTCATGGCATCCGGTAGCGACGTGATCGACCGGCCGGCGGCGCCGGCGCGGACACCGGACCCCGCACCCGCGCGGCGCTGGCTGGTGCCGCTGCTGCTCGTCGTCGGCTGGGTGCTCAGCGTCGCCTGGCGGATGTGGCTGTCCCGGCACATCGTGCTGCCGATCGCGCACACCGACGAGGACAGCTACCTGAACACCGCCCGCGCGCTGGCCGGCGGGCCGGGCGGCTTCAGCAGTGAGAACGACCTGCTGCGCCGGGTCGGCTACCCGATGCTCATCTCGCCGGCGTTCCTCGGGGACCGGGACTTCAGCGACAGCTACCGGATCGTCCAGCTGATCAACGCGATGGTGAACTCGACGCTGTTGCCGTTGGCGTACCTGCTCGGTCGCCGCCTGCTCGGACTGCGCCGCTCGTACGCGCTGCTCGGCGCGGTCGCGGCGGCGACCCTGCCGGCCACCGCCTTCTACGCGGGCATCGCGATGATCGACACGGTGATGGCCCCGCTCGTCGTCGCCTGGCTGCTCGCCGTGCACCGCTGGATCTCCCGGCCCGGCCCGCTCGCCGCCGCCACCGTCGGCCTGCTGGTCGGCGGGTTCCACCTGCTGCACTCGCGCGGCCTGGTGATCGTGGCGGTGCACGCCGGACTGGTCCTGCTGCTGCTCGTCCGCCGCCGGATCGGCCCGCCCGCGGTGCTCGCCGCGCTGCTGCCGGTGCTCGCCATGGCGCTCGTCAACGCCGCCGCCATCCGCTACCTCGGCGACAGGGTCTACCTGCTCGGCAGCACCCCCGGCGGCGGCACGGTCGAGGCGGTCGCCTCCGTCCAGGGCGTGGTCCGCGTCGGCGCGGGCGTCGCCACCCAGCTCTGGTACCTCGTGGTGATCACGTTCGGGATGGCGGGAGTGGCCTGGGCCGCCGCCGTGCGCGAACTGTGGCGTCCACGGCACGGCGACGCCGCCCGCTGGACGATGGGCGTGGCGCTCGTGGTGACCGTCGGGGTGGCCGGCGGGGCGTCGGTGATCCTGGCGGGCATCACCGGCAAGCCGCTGGACGCGATCTACGGCCGCTACGTGCAGATGCTGGCGCCGTTCTGGCTGCTGGTCGGGCTCGGGGTGCTGCTCACCGCCGGGCGCCGGGTGGTGCTGCGCCGGGCGGCCGTCGCGGTGGCCCTGCTGGTCGGCGGCGGTGCGCTGATCGCCGTCCGCCTCGCGTACGTGGCCAGCCAGGGCCACCGGTTGCGCTACGGCGGTTTCAGCGCGCCGGACCTGGCGGCGTTGACCGGGGGCTGGCGGGAGATGCGCCCGGTGCTCGGGTCACTCGTCGGGATCGGCGGCTGCCTGCTGCTCGTCGCCGCCGCGCTGGTGCCCCGACTGCGGTTGCCGATGTTCGGCGTGCTCGTCGTGGCCAACCTCGTCGCCATGCAGGTGATCGAGCACCGCGTCGTGCGGCCCGCCGTCGCGAGCACCGCGCCGACGCCCCGGGTCGCCGACGTCGGCGTGCGCCCCGGCGAGCGGGTCTGGGCCTCGACCGGCGTGCACTACGCCCTGCGGTTCAACCTGAGCCACCAGGTGACCTGGACCGACGTCCGGTGGTTCGGCGAGCAGCCGCCGGCCGCGGCGCAGGTGGTCTTCGCCCGCTGGGCGCCCGGCCAGCCAGACGACTGGGACGGCGCCGCGTACGGCTTCGTCCGGCTCGGCGGCAACCCGGCGCAGCACTGGGCGGCCTGGCGGCGGGCCTGACCCCGGTGGACACCGCTAGTCGTGAACGGCGGATGTCCACCGGGAACACCATCGGTTAATGATTCGGGACCATGACCCGAATGAGTACGACAATCAGCGTTGGCGGCGGTCGGCCCGAGCCAGGGAAATCGGGATGACGGTGATTTCCCGACCGTCGGACAACTCCTGTCTCGGGGTGCCCTCGACGAATCGGAAACGCCGGTTCATCTGTCGTACGACGGTATTGTGCCCGAGCACCTCGCCGTCGAGTCGGTCCAGGTGCAGCCCGTCGAAGGCGTACTCGACGGCCTCCCGCATGACCCCCAGCCAGGCGGGCAGCGTCTCGTCCCGCCCGGCCAGCCCGTCGGCGTCCAGATAGAAGCCCCACGCACCGGTGCGAGGACCGTCGAACCGCAGGTCGAAGAAGGTGACGACGCCACAGGGCCGGTCGTCGCGGACGTACACCAGCACCCGCCGGGACCTGTCGTCGCGGACCGCCGACCACCACTGGTCGTGCTCGTCGGCGGTGATTTCGTGGCTGGTCTTGCTGACCTGACGGTTCGTTTCCTGATTACGCCAGGACAACATCAGGTGAACGTCGTCCGCCGTCGCTTCGCGCAGCACGTGCGTCTCGCTTTCCTAGCTGTTCACGTCCGGTCGGAGCACCTTACCCGGGCGCACCGGGAAAGCAGATATGCATTCGTTGGGTTGTAGACTGCGCCGCATGAACGAATTGAGTCGCGCGCAGATCCGCGACCTCATGGCTCAGGTGCTGAAGAACCAGGACAAGGAGCTGCCCGCGGACGACGCGGCGCAGTTGCGGGAGATCGGGTTCCGGTCGCTCGACTTCTCCGAGTTGGCCCTGCGGGTGGAGGACGAGACGGGGGAGGAGCTCAACTTCGACGCCCCCGGCCTACGCCGCATCGCCACCGTCGGAGACGTCCTCGACTTCCTCGTCGAGCTTCAACACCAGTGACCGTCGCGACCGCGCGCGACACGGCACCCACGCCCCGGGAGCCGGCGGGCGCCGACAACCGGATCGTCGTCGGTGGCACCGCGCTGACCTGGCGGGCACTGCCCACGCCGACGCTGCCCGACCCGGCCGCGGTGCTCGCCCACCGTGGCGTGCACGCGCTCACCGCCGCTCGGCAGCACGCCGTGCACGGCACCGAGCTACTGCTCAGCACCGCGAGTCGGGTCGACACGGCGATGCGCGCGGAGTTGCGGGAGGCCGGGTTCACCGTCGGCGTCCTCGACGACGACGGAGCACACCCGAGCGCGACGGCCCGGCCCCGCGCCCCCGAGGCCGGCCGGCTGTGGCTGCTGACCTCGGGCTCGACGGGGCGTCCCAAGCGGGTCGGGCACACCCTCGACACGCTGACCACCGTGCGGGCCGAGCAGCCCGACCGGACCTGGCTCTGCCCGTACGCGCCCGGCACGTACGCCTGGTGGCAGGTGGTCACCCTGTCGCTGACCCAGCCCGGTCAGCACCTCGTGGTGGTCGAGCCCGACGAGTTGGACGACTGGCCCGGCATCGCCGCCGAGTACGGGGTCGACGCCGCCTCCGGCACACCGACCTTCTGGCGGCGCACCCTCTACCGCGATGCCGCCGCGCTGGCCCGGGTGCCCCTGCGCCAGATCACCCTCGGCGGGGAGCCGGTGGACCAGGCGATCCTGGACCAGCTCCGGGACGTGTTCCCCTCGGCGCGGATCTCCTGGATCTACGCCTCGTCGGAGGTGGGAGCGTCAATTGTGGTGCACGACGGGCGCGCCGGCTTCCCGGTCGACTGGCTGGACCGGGACACCCCGGGCCGGCCCACGCTCTCCGTCCGCGACGACGAGCTGGTGGTCACCTCCCCGCACCACGGGGCCGGGCTTTCCGGCCCGATCCACACCGGGGACCGGGCGCAGGTGCTCGACGACCGGGTGCTGATCACCGGCCGCCTCGACTCCGACGAGATCAACGTCGGCGGCAGCAAGGTCTCCGCGGGCGTGGTCCGCGCGGTGCTGGCCGGGCATCCGGCGGTGGCCTGGGCCCGGGTGACCGGCCGCCGCGCCCCGGTGCTCGGCCGGATGGTGGTCGCCGAGGTGGTCCTCAGTCCCACCGACTCCACCGGCCCGCCTTCGGTCGGCACCGGTGTGCCCGACGAGGCCGCGCTTGTCCGCTGGTGCGCGGACCGGCTTCCCGAGCACGCGGTGCCCCGCCGGATCCGCGTGCTCACCGACATTCCCGTCAAGGAGACCCTGAAGAGCGATGTCTGATCCCGCCGTCACCCCGCTCGTCCCGCCCAGCACGGTGGTCCTCGTCTCCGGCGGTTCCCGGGGCCTGGGCCTGGCCATCGTCACCGACCTGCTCGACGCCGGCGTACGGGTGGCGGCGTTCGCCCGTACCGTCACGCCGGAGTTGGCGAAACTCGCCGCCGAACACCCCGACCGGGTGCACGTCGGTTCGGTGGACGTCACCGACCTGCGGGCCGCGCAGAGCTTCGTCCGCGAGGTGGAGCAACGCCTCGGCCCCATCGACGGCATCGTCAACAACGCCGCCGTCGGGCAGGACTCGTTGCACGTGCACACCGCCACCGACGACATCGCCCGGATCATCGAGACCAACCTGACCGCCCCGTTGCAGCTGACCCGGCTGGTGGTCCGCCGGATGCTCGGCAAGGGCATGCGCGGGCGGATCGTCAACATCACCTCGATCTGCGGGCAGCGCGGTTTTCCGGGCCTGGTCGCGTACTCCGCCACCAAGGGCGGCATGGACGCCGCCACCCGCTCGCTCGCCCGGGAGTTGGGCGGCCGGATGCTCGTCAACTCGGTCGCTCCCGGCTTCTTCGCCTCGGAGATGTCCGCCGTGCTCGGCCCGACCCAGCTCGACCAGATCGTGCGCCGCACCCCGACCGGTCACCTGACCGAGCCGGCGGAGGTCACGCCCGTGGTGCGGATGCTGCTGCGGGAGCACACGAACATCAACGGCCAGGTCATCGTGGTGGACGGTGCCGCCGCCATCTGACCTGGACCGGCAGCTCCGGCCCCGTCCGGTGCCGGGGCTGCTGGCCGTCGCCGAACGACACCTGCGCATCGGTGCTCCCGCCGCCCTGACCGACGCGGTGACCCGCAGTCACCTGGACGACGGACGCTGCGTCGGCTGGTACGGCCCGCGGACGCCGGGGTGGCGGGTGGCCATCGACGCGGAACGGGCCGACGCCCCGGTGCCCCCGGCGCTGGCCCGCAGGTTCGGCGTTGAGGACTTCTGGGCGCGGTGGACCCGCGCCGAGTGCTGCTGCAAGCTGACCAACGTGCCGGTGGCGGCGTGGTGGCGTCGGCACGGATTGAGTACGCCGGCCGACGGGTCCGCGGTCTGGCGGACCCTCTGGCTGGCCGACCTGGTGGTCACCGTCGGCTTCGTGCCCGACGATCGGGGTGCTGCTGTCGGTCGTCGCTCCCTGTAGAGCTGCCCCATGTGTGGGACGTCGCCCGTCGTTGCGTTTCCGGACGGGGTAGGTGCTGTTGACGGGGTGGGTGCTGGTGGTGGTGGCTGCGTCCTGTAGAGCTGCCCCACGTGTGGGGCGTCGCCCGCCGTGGTGTCCCCGACCCGGGCTCGCGGTGGCCGGCTGCCCGTGCCCCACATCTGGGGCAGCTCTACAGGCGCTCAGGGGAGTGCACCGGGCCGGGCCGCACCCACTCGGCGACCCGGCCTCGGACGACGGTCAGACGACGGTCAGATGAGATCCCAGCTCAGGGGAGTGCCGCGGGAGACGTCGGTGGTGAAGGTGCGGCCCAACACCCGGTCGATCTCCACGGGGGGCAGGCCGCCGGCCGGCCGGATCGAGCGCACGTTCTGCGTGGACACCTGGTCACCGGCGCGCACGTCCTCGACCACGAAGAGCGAGCGGCGGAACCGCAGTCCCTCCCGCTCGGCCGGGGTCGGGCCGATCGCGGTGCCACCCAGCGCCTCGTACGCCCGGCCGGACTCGGCGACGAGCGCCGTCAGCTCCGCAGGGTTCAGCGAGAAGTCCGAGTCCACGCCGCCGTCGGCACGATCCAGCGTGACGTGCTTCTCGATGAAACAGGCGCCGAGCGCCACCGAGGCGACCGCCACCCCGATGCCGGGCGTGTGGTCGGAGAGCCCGACCGGCACGTCGAACGCGCCAGCCAGCACCGGCAGCCGGCGCAGGTTGCTGTCGGCCGGCGGCGCCGGGTAGGACGCGGTGCAGGCCAGCAGGACGATGCCCGCCGCGCCCCCGTCCCGGGCGGTGCGTACCGCGGCGTCGATCTCGGCGACCGTCGCCATCCCCGTGGAGATCACCATCGGCTTGCCGGTGCTGGCCACGAGCCGGATCAGCGGCAGGTCGACAAGCTCCGAAGATGCGATCTTGTACGCCGGCGCGTCCAGCGACTCCAGCAGCTCCACGGCGGTCGCGTCGAACGGTGACGAGAAGACGGTCAGCCCACGCTCGCGGGCCCGCTCGAAGATCGGCGCGTGCCACTCGTACGGGGTGTGCGCCCGCTCGTAGAGGCGGTACAGGTTCTCCCCGCCCCACAACTCGTGCCCGGTGGAGATCCGGAACGCCGGGGTGTCGACGTCGATCGTGATCGTGTCGGGCCGGTACGTCTGGAGCTTCAGCGCGTGCGCCCCGCTCTCGGCCACCGCGTCGACGATGGCCAGCGCCCGGTTCAGATCACCGTTGTGGTTGCCGGACATCTCGGCCACCACGAACGGTCGCTCCCCGGCACCGACCAGGTGCGGTCCGATCTTGACTGTCGCCGTCATTCCGACCTCTGCTCAGGTTTGCCCGCACCCGCGTGCGGTGGTGCCGCTGTCGTCGTCCACCCGGCGGGCGGACGACCTGGAAAACCGGTGCGCCGGGAGTCGCTCCGGCTCCCGGCGTGGTGTGCGGTGGTCACGGCAGGCGGCTCCCGGCAAGCGCGTCGCGCCGATCCGCGGTGATCCCGCCGTCCCGCGTCGTCGCGACGTCCGCCCCTCGCCCCGGGTCCTCGTCGGCGTTCACCGGGCTGGCCGCGGTGCCGACGCCACCCGCCGGGGCGCCGCGGCGCAGACGACCGGCGACCCGGTGCGCCTGGCGCAGCGCCGAGTACGCCAGCCAGTCACCGCGCCCGACGAGGCGGTGCTTGAGCCCGGTCACGCCGGTGGGCAGCGGATAGCCGCCGGTGGGCCGGTACCGGCGGTAGTGCGCGGCGGCCCGGCGGAAGAAGTCCCGCCGCAGGTGCGGGTGCAGCCGGTCGTCGTTGCCCACCACCACCAGGTAGTGGCTGATCATCAGCTGGAACAACTCGGCCCGCAACAGCTCGTCGGGGTGCCTGCGGGCGACCCAGTCCAACAGGCGCTCGTACTGGGCGAACGCGTCGAAGTGCCGGCCACTGCGGGTGGAGGTGATCGCGCCGTGCCGGCCCTGCCGGTACAGGTAGCAGACCCGGTCCAGCACGGAGATCTTCTCCGCGCCGATCAGCAGCGGGTGGCTGAACGGGATGTCCTCGTACCAGCCGGGGAAGAACCGCAGCTCCAACTGGTCCAGGAAGTCCCTGCGGACCACCTTGTTCCAGGCGGTGTGCTGCACCCGCAGCAGGTGCGGCTGGTCGTCGAGGCGGGTCACGTCGGCGATCCCGCGCAGCAGGTGACTGCTCGCGTCGACCTCCCGCCGGCCGTCCTCGTGCACCCGCAGGTGATCCAGCATCAGCACGTCGGGCTGGTGCTGGCGCAGCCGGTCCAGCACCGCCGGGATCGTGCCGGGCGGCACCCAGTCGTCGCTGTCGATGAACCAGACGTACCGGCCGGTGGCCACGTCGAGCCCCGCGTTGCGGGCCAGACCCAGACCCACGTTGCTGCTCAGGTGCACGACGCGGACCCGGTCGTGGCCGGCGGCGTACGAGCGGAGCATCTCGCCGCAGCCGTCCGGGGAGGCGTCGTCGACGGCGATCAACTCGACCGCGTCCGACTCGCCGGCCGGGATGTCGGCCCGGATCGACTCGAGGCACTGGTACAGGTACGCCTCGACGCCGTACACGGGCACGACGATGCTCAGCAGCGGTGCGTGCGTCGGCTCATTGACCACGCCCGCCACCTTCGACGACCCGGGTGGCCGGCCCCGGAACCGCACGTGACCGCCGATGGTGGAGTCGCTGAACTCCCACCCAGCGGAAGGTTAACGCCGCCCGCCCCACCACGCCCGGGACCGGTGGGACTCGTCCGGTTCACCCGGGAGTGACCCGGTAGGGTGCCCCGGGTGCGGCCCCGCCGGGCCGTCGCGGGCGTCGCCGCCGGGCCGTCCACGCCGTGCCGAGGAGGATACGAACGTGCTGGTGACCCTGCCAAGCCTCGGTATCCGCTCATGACGAGCGCCGCCGCGCCGTCGACCGCCCGGCCCGCCCCCGCACCGCCCCGGCTGCCCTCGCTGACCGGGCTGCGCTGGATCGCCGCGCTGCTGGTCTTCGGGTTCCACGCGGGCACCATGCGGATCATCGCCGAGCCGGACTACAAGGCCGTTGTCGACAAGCTGTTCGGTCTCGGTCTGTCCGGGGTGCAGTTCTTCTTCATCCTCAGCGGGTTCGTGCTGGTCTGGTCGGCCCGGGTCGGCGACTCCCGGCGTACCTTCTGGCGGCGTCGGATTGCCAAGATCTACCCCAACCACCTGGTGCTGTTCGGGGCGACGTTGCTCGTCGCCTGGTGGTTCGCCGACCCGGTCCTGCCGGCGGCCGCGTTGGAGAACGTGCTGCTGTTGCAGGCGTGGGATCCCCGGCCGGGCTGGTTCTACAGCCTCAACACGGTGAGCTGGTCGCTCTCCTGCGAGTTCTTCTTCTACCTCTGCCTGCCGCTGGCGCTGCCGCTGCTGCGCCGGGCCCGGCCGAAGCTGCTCGTGGTGCTGATCGTCGCGCTGCCCCTGCTGATCCTCGCGCTCTGGCCGGCCCAGCACCTGGTGCCGGAGGTGAGCCGGTGGTGGTTCACCCAGATCTTCCCGCCGGTCCGGTCGCTGGAGTTCTGGCTGGGCGCGGTGGCGGCCGAGTTGATGCGCCGGGGACTCTGGCGCGGCCCGGGGCTGACCTGGGCCAGCGTCATCTTCGTGGGCACCTGGGCGGTTGCCACGCAGTGGATTCCCGCGGAGCTGTGGACCACGCTGCTCGCGGTCGCGTACCTGCTGGTGATCACCGCCGCCGCGGACGCGGACGTGCGGGACCGGCGGTCGCCGTGGCGGTCCCGCCCGCTGGTCTGGCTCGGCGAGGTCTCCTTCGCCTTCTACCTGGTCCACGTGTTGGTGATGACGAGCGTGCTGCGCTTCACCGGCGACTGGGGGACCGGCTTCGAGGGCTGGCGCGGCCCGGTCGTGGTGCTCGGTTTCCTGCTGGTGACACTGCTCCTCGCCGGGCTGCTGCATCGCTACGTCGAAACCCCGATGATGCGCCGGCTCGCACCGCGCCGTCCGGCCCGAGCGGCGTCCGTCCCCGGACAACGCACGGCCCCCAGCCGGGCCGCCGGCAACGACGCCCCCGAGACCGGCGTGGGGACCCGCACCGAGGCCGGCGGGCCCGACCAGACCGACAATCGATCCACGTACGCGGACACGCGCTGACGCCATCCACCCTGGTCAGCGGGCTCGGCGCGGCGCGCGTCGACACGCCCGTGGTCGATGCGCCCGGGTCGGCACGACGGTAGCGTGGGGACGTGCTTCCGGTCGCGTTCACCTGTCCCCTGTGGTGGGTGGCGCGCTGGGCGACCCGGGTGCTGACCAGCCTCGCCGTCGTCGCGGCCCTGGCGCTCGGCGCCGGCGCGGCCGCGGCCGCCGTGCCGAACCCGTCCGCCGCGTCGAGCCTGAGCGCCGCGCCGAGCCTGAGCGCCGCGTCGAGCCCGTCCGTCGCGCCGAGCCTGAGCGCCGCGCCGACCGTGGGCGCCGGGCCGAGTGCGGGTGTCGCCGGGGAGGCCTCCCCGGCCTGGTCGGTCGACGCGCAACCGGCGCTCCCCGGCGGCCAGGGCGCCGTCGTGACCGGCGCGCTGCGGGTGCGCGCGGCCGGGTCCGACCGGCTGCCCCTCGTCGACGGCTCCCGCAGCCGGGCGCCCCGGGGTCCACCCGGGCGCTGAGCCACCGGGACGAGCGTCCCGTCGCCGCGCCCTGTCGACAGACCAGCTCCGCACCCCGCCGACCCTTGGCCCGCCCGTGGCCAGGGGACTCGCGGGGCCCTCATCGCTCTGCTTCCTCCGCGAGGTGCCGACTATGGAGACCGCCGTCTTCTACCAGTTCGTAACCGAGGTACCGCAGGCCGCCGCCATCTGGTCGGCCCTGTTCCTCCTGGCGCTGGGCGTGCTCGCCGTGCTGGTCGCCAGGCCCGAACGGGACCGTCCCATCGGTGACCCGTCGCCGGCCGTACCGACCGCCCGCGAGGTGGCCGCGGCCGAGGTCGTCGACAGGCGCCGGTACGCCGAGGAGGTGGCTGTCGCCGCGGCCGGCGCGGCCAGGACGGCCCAGCGGCGGCGCGATGCCTGGCTGATCAGTCAGGAGCAGGCGGAACGGGCCTGGGCGCGGTACGACGAGGCGGACACCGCGGCGCGCCGCTTCGCGGGATCCGGGGCGCTGCCCACCCCGGGCACCCCCCGCACCCCGGCCGAGTACGCCGCCCGGGAGCGCTACCTGCACCGTGCGGCGACGGCGGCGTACTGGCGGGGCGACCTGAGCATGGCGCAGCTCAGCGACGTGTTCGGGCGGCGGCACGGCTGGGATCCCCGGCGGCACCCGGTCGAGCAGGAAGCGCTGCTCAGCCGGGCGATCCGGGACGCGCGACGGGCCGACCACCAGGCCGCCGCCGACGCTGAGCGGGCCGCCTGGCGGGCCGCGGAACTGGCCGCCGAGTCGGCGCGCGTCCTTGCCCAGGAGGCGGCTTTGGCAGCGGCCCGGCTGCGGCCCAGCCGGGCACCGGCCCGCCGGCTGGTGCCCGGGGCTGCCCGCCCCGCCGTCGTGACACGCTGGCGTCCCGCCCGTGCGGGTTGAGCTCGATCCGTTATGTGAGCCCGCTCACCGCATTCCGAAATCGGGCGTCCGGCACGATCGGCTCGATTGTTCCCGGGATTGTGGCCGCACTTTTGGCGACCTGTCCGGTTGTCGCCCGTAGGCGTCACCGTAACCGCTTGTCCCATCGAGTCACGTCATCGGCCAGACGCGGAGAAATTGCTGCGCCGATCCGGGTTTACGCAGGTGAACCTGGCTTGGCAGGGTGTGAACGGGCCAGTAGTGTCGTCCCGTCCGGTGCGGTAACCGATCGCAAGAGGCGACGCCGCGCCGACCCGCTCAATCGTGATGAACGAACCGGGGACCCATCAGTAAGTCCGGGGTGAATCCGCGAGCCACGGCCCGCGGTAGGGCGATCTTCCCGCCCGAATCCGTCAGCTAACCCGGTAGGCGGTCTCGGAAGGAGTTCCATCCTCGTGCAGCATCTCTCCACCCCTCGGCTGTTCCCTCGCCTCCACGGCGTAGCGGTGCCCCCGCTCATCGGTCACGTGACGGTGAGCTGACCCCCGGGTCATCGCCCAACCGCCCGGCCACGCCGGGTGTTCCCCTGAGCGGTTCACCATCCGCGGACCATCGTCCGCGCGCTGGCCCCTGCCCGGATACCGGCCCGGCCCCGGTGTGCCGCTCTCCCCCCGATCCGTGGAGGACCCCGTGAAGCACACCATGCAGCGTCAGCTCCGCCGCATCGCCACCCAGCGCCCGTACCAGATCGCCGCCGCCTCCGCCGCGGCCCTCGTGATCGCCACCACCACCGGCACCCTGCTCGCCACCACCGACGACGCGCCGGCCGGCCAGCGCACCGCGACCACTGTCGCCGAGATGCGCAGCGACGTCGCCGCCTCCCGTGGCGAGGTGCGAGACGCCTCCCCGTCGGCCAGCGCCGCGCCGACGAGCGCCGCCCCGGCCACCAGCGCCGCCGCGCCCGCCGCCAAGGCGAGCAGCAACCCGGACCTGACCCGCAAGCCGGAGCGGCCGAAGCCGCCGGCGACAAAGGTGCTGGACTACGAGTACGAGGCGCAGAACACCTACTACAACTGCGGCCCGGCGGCCACCCGCAACGCGCTCAGCGCCACCGGGATCGACCGTACCCAGGAGGAACTCGGCGCCGAGCTGGGCACCACCGAGATGGGCACCAACTCGGCCGAGGACACCACGCGGGTGCTCAACGCCGAGGTGAAGGGCTCCCCGTACCGGACCCGGATGTTCGCCGGCGCGCCCAGCCCGGCCCAGATGGACCGCCTCCAGGCCGACGTCGTCAAGGCCATCACCGACGGCCGGGGCGTGGTCGCCAACGTCGTCGGGGACGCCACCGACACCGACGGCAGCTGGCACTCCTACGGCGGGGGGCACTACGTCGCCGTCGTGGGTTACAAGGACAACGGCCGCACGGTACGCATCGCCGACTCGGCGAACCCGTCCGACCCGTCGTACTGGATCACCACGATCGACCTGGCCAACTGGATCGCCAGCCGGGGCTACTCCGCCTGACCCAGGCACGCTGACCGCCACGGGCGCCGTCCCTCACGAGGGGCCGGCGCCCGTGGTGTCTCTCCCGCCGGTCCGGGGTACGCCCCCGTCGACGACTCTCGTCCGGGACCGTGAACCGTGGGAGACTGCGGCCGTGGTGGATGAATCGGGTGGTCACACCGGTCGACGGCCGGTCCTGCTGCTGTTGCACGGCATGGGGGCGACCGGTGACGTGTGGTTGCCGTGGGCGCCGCACCTGGAACGACACTGGCCCGGCCGGTGGCTGGCACCGGACCTCGCCGGCCACGGCTGGACGCCGCCGCTGCCGTCGTACTCCTTCGCCGGTTTCGCCCGGCGGATCGCGCCGGCCCTCGCCCTCGACGATCGTCTCGTCGTGCTCGGGCACTCGCTGGGTGGTGTGGTCGGCCTCGCGTTGGCCGCGCGCGACGCCGGGATGCCCGTGGACGCGGTGGTCGGGTTGGGGATCAAGGCGCTCTGGTCGCCCACCGAGCTGGACCGCGCCGCCGAGTTGGCCGCCCGCCCGGTGAGCTGGTTCGCCAGCCGCACCGAGGCGGCCCGCCGCTACCTGCGTGTCTCCGGGCTGGCCGGCCTGCTCCCGCCGGACCACCCGGTGGTGGACGCCGGTCTCCGTCAGGTCGACGGCCGGTGGCGTCTCGCCATGGATCCGAACGCCTTCGCCGTCGGCGAGCCCGACCTGAGCGCGCTGCTGGCGGCGATCGACGTGCCGGTGCTGCTGGCGCGCGGCGAGCACGATCCGATGGTCACCGACGCGCAGCTCAAGGAGTACGGCGTACCGGTCGCCACGCTGCCCGGTCTCGGCCACAACGCGCACGTGGAGGATCCGGCGGCCGTCCTGGCGCTGCTGGACGCGTACCGCTGAGCTTCGTCGGGGTGATAAACCCGTAGTGCCGCCCCACCCCGACGCCTACCATTCCGCGGTGATGTCCCCTGTCGAGCAAGCCCTGGTCACGAGCGTGAGCCTGAACGTCGTCGACACCCGACTCGACGACGCGGCGCGTCGCTGCCGGCCGCTCGTCGCGTCGCTCGGCGCGGTGAGCCTCACGGCGTCCCGAACCGAGGTCGACGGCCCCCGCGCCGGGGTGAACCTGGACCTCGGGCTGACGCCGGCCTCCCCGTCGGCGTCCGGCGGGGAGGCGGTACGCCAGGTCGTCGCACCGCTGCTGGAGCGCTTCCGGTGGGGCCGTGGCGACCTCGACATCTCCGACACGGCTGCCGGCCATCCGTGGGGTTTCGCCGCCGGTCCCGAGCGGACGACCGACGGCGTGACGCCGTTGAGCGTGTCCGTCGGCGCGGTCGGTGACACTCCGGAGGAGTGGTGGGATCCGCCGGAGTGGCTGCCCGCCGACACGTCCGTCCGGTCCGTCCGGCGACGGGTCAGGCGACTGCCGGCAGCGGCGTCCGACGACGACGTGGTGGCCCGGGTGCACGCCCGGCTGACGGCCCCGGATCTCGACACCGCCCTGGTCCGCTGCCTTCCACTGCTCGGACGGGCGGACGTGTGGTCCGTCGACCTCCACCCGGTGGCGGTCGACGGGGGCGGCGTGTGGGGTCTGGCCCTGCTCCTGGTGCTGCCCCTGGTCGACGTGTCACCGCAGGCTCCCTTCGGGACCGGGGTGGACGCCCTCGCCGCCGAGTTCGGACTCCTGACGGGGCGCCTGCGCAGGTCACCGCTCGGCGTCTGGATGGTGGCGGCGATGGAGGCGGACCGACCACTCACCGAAGGTCCGACGGTCGAGGCGCTGTACGTGCGGACCGGCATCGACCCGTTCGACCCGGGGCCGGTCGACCGGCCGGTGGAGACCCGGGAGATGGTGCTGCGAGGCCGGAGTGAGGACGGTCCGGACGAGGCCGAGTTGATCAGCGCGATCGAGGAGGCGTTGCGGGACGCCGTACGGGTCGTGCTGACCGTCGACGTCGTCGGCCCGGTCGCGGACGCCACGGCCGTCGTCCGGGACGTCGTCGGGTTGGACGAGGAGGACATCGAGTCGGTCGGTAGCGAGACCCTCGCCGACGGGCGGCGGAGAATCGTGGCACACCTCGGGGCCACGCTGATGGGCGCCGAGGAGGTGCTGCGGTTTGTCGTCGCCTCCTCCGCACTCCAGCCGTGGGAGTTGTCGCTCCCCGAGTCGGCCGACGGCATCGCGACAGCCGAGTGGCACGCGCCGGCCGGCACGTCCGGGATCGTCCGGATCGAGCTGAACGCGGGGGATCGGCTCGGCCTGCGCTAGCCGCGTGCCCTAGCCCTCTCGCCGGGTCCGGCAGGCGGGGTCAGGCGAGGGGGGAGAGCTGCGGCGCACGCTCGGCCGCGGGGTCCTCCGTCGCCGCCAGCTCCCGGCGGGCGGCGGTCAGGAACGCCTCGGCGTACGACTCGGCGGGGAAGTCACCCAGGTAGCGCCGGCGGGTGGCCCAGCGCTCCGCCGCCAGCGGATCGGTGTCCAGCAGCGCGGTCAGCACCTCGTCCACGTTGGACAGGTCCCGACGCAGCACGTAACCCGACGCCGCCAACGGGAACCGCTCGGCGAACCTGTCGCCCTCGTCACCCATGTCGGTGACCGCGTACGGCTTGCTGGAGTAGAGGTAGTCCGAGATCACCCCGGACACGTCGGAGATCAGCGCGTCCGAGGCGTTCACGCACTCGGTCAGGCTCAGCTCGCGGGCCGCCGCGCCGACGACGTGCGGGCGTCCGCTGCGGGCCCGGTCGGCGACGAGCAACTCGGTCAGCCGGCCCAACTGGCGTGCCGACGCCGGGTTCTGCGTCGTGTACGGGTGGGCCCGCAGGATCACCGTCGCGCCGCGCTCCAGGAGCCGACGCAGCAGCCCCTCGGCCACCGGCAACGAGCAGTAGTCGGCGTCGGCGTGGTGCCCGGTCCAGGTCGGGGTGTAGAGCACCGTCGGGTTGGCCAACCCCCGGGCCGGCTCGGGGCGTACGTCGATCGACTCCACCTGCGGGCGGCCCACCACCACGAACTTGTCCGCCGGGATCCGCACGCCGGCGCGGGCGTACCTGTCGATCGCGGCCGGGCCGGCCACGAAGATCCGGTCGAAGATCCCGGACACCGGGTTGGCGCTCGGCGCCTTGTCGCTGTCGCCGTGGTGCAGTTGGACGTGGGTGAGCTGGGTGAAGCGGATGCAGTGGCTGTTCTTCGCCCCGTGGTTGACGTAGAACGCGGCCCGCAGGCTCGGCACCAGCGCCTCGTCCATCGCCCGCAGGGTGGGGCAGTAGACCACCGGCGCGTCGGTGGCCGCGGCGATCGGGGCCAGGAACTCCGGCTCGCGCAGCACGACGAGGAACGGTCGGCCGATCCGCCGCAGATACGGCAGCCACATGGTGACCTGGTATTCCGAGCCGGGCGGCGCGGAGAAGTAGAGCAGGAACTCCGGCTGGTGGCGGCGCAGCGCGCGGGCCACCGGCCCGCCACCGGCTCCCGGCCGGAACCGCCGCCGGGCCAGGTCCAGGGCGACAGCCCCGGTGCCCGCGCCGACCAGCAGGCTCGCGGCCAACGCCACGCCGGCCGGCAGGGTGAGCGCGGCGGCGAGCGCCAGGACGGCGAGCAGCCCGAGCAGTACGGTGCCGAGCCGGTCGGCGACCAGCGGCGTCCAGGCGCGGACCGGCAGGTTGGCCGCGCGGATCTCCAGGTTGCCGGCGGTACGCAGCGGCCCCACCAGCAGCACCAGCCCCAGCAGGACCAGGGCGGTGGCGACGAGCGTGAGGTTGAGCCCGTCGTCGAGCCGCCGGGAGTATCCGACCAGGATCGCGGCGGCGACAAGAGTCGTCTCCGCGACGAGGTCGGCGCCGGGCCGGATCCGCTGCTCGGCCGCCGAGGCGACGAGCGCGGCGACGGCCAGCGCCAGCCCCCAGCCGGTGGCGCCGGTGAGCGCCAGCACGACAAAGGCCAGCACGGCCAACCCGGTGCTCAGGCACCGGGCGGCCAGCTTTCGGACCAGGTCGCCGCGCATGTCGCTCCGTTCGTGGTTCCGCCGCCGGTAGGTGTCAGCTCGTCGACGCCGCGCCGGCCGGCGCCTGGAGGAGACTCGGCCCGGTCTGGGCCGGCACGCTCGGCGTGGGCCCGTCGCCGGGCGCCCGGCGTACGTCGATGACCTGGCCGGTCAGGTCGGAGATCAGCACGTCGAGCGACGACTGGGCGACGGCCTCGGCGGCGAGCAGGGTGTGCTCCGGCTCCTCGCCGAAGGCCCGCGTCCGCATCGGCGTCGCGGTCCGCTCCGGGTTGATGCAGTTGACGCGTACGCCGACGTCGGCCCACTCGTCGGCGAGCGCCTGGGTGAGGTTGACCAGGGCCGCCTTGGTGGCCGAGTAGAGCGCGTAGCGGGCCCGCCCCCGGGTGTAGGAGCTGGACGTGTAGAGCAGCAGCTGACCCTTGGTCTGCTGGAGGTAGGGCAGCGCCTGGCGGGCGATTGTCACCGGGCCGACGAAGTTGACCTGGAGCAGCCGGTCCATCGTCTCCTCGTCCATCTCGGCGAGGGCGCCCTTCTCCAGGATGCCGGCGGTGACCACCACGTGGTCGATCCGGCCGGTGGCCTCGAAGGCGGTCGTCAGCGCGGCCTCGACGTCGGCGGCCCGCTCCACGTGGGTGCCGGTGCTGGAACGGCTGAACGGGAAGACCTGGGCGCCGTAGCGCCGGGCCAGCTCGGTCAGCTCGTGGCCGATGCCGTAGCTGCCGCCGAACACCACGATGGTGCGGCCGGTCAGCTCCTCGCTGTAGCTGCGGTGGTCGGTCAGCCGGGGTGCCTGCGCCGCGGCGAGCTGGAAGAGCTTGTCCGCCAGGTGCACGTCGACCGGGTGGGTGACCTTGATGTTCTCGTCCGAGCCGTCGATCACCTTGATCGGGGTGCCGGGCAGGTAGCGCAGCACCACGCCGCAGTCGTCGGTGGCGGCGAAGTCCCTGTCGTCCTCGGCGATCCGGTACGCCTCGCGGATGGTGGGGGAGCGGAACGCCTGCGGGGTCTGCCCACGGCGCAGCCGGGAGCGCACCGGGATGTCGGTGATGCAGTCGTTGTCGTCCACCTGGATGATCGTGTCCGCGGACGGGATGGCCACGTCCACGGCGTCGTAGGTCCACAGCGCGTTGACGCACTCGCGCACGATCCGGCCGCTGAGCAGTGGGCGGACCGCGTCGTGGAAGAGGATGTTGCAGTCCTCCGGGCCGACCGCGTCCAGCGCGATCCGAGTGGTGGCGTTGCGGGTGTCGCCGCCCTCGATCACCTTGCTGACCTTGCGCAGGCCGGCCTTCTCGACGATCTGCTGGGCGTCGTCGACGTGGCCGGTCGCCATCAGCACGATGATCTCGTCGATCTCCGGCGCCGCCTCGAAGACCGCCAGGGTGTGCTCGATGATCGGCTTGCCGGCGATCTTGAGGAGCTGCTTGGGGATGCCGAGGCCCAGTCGGGTCCCGGTGCCTCCGGCCAGAACCACGGCCACCGTCCGCGAGGGCCGCCACGGCGTCGGGGTCCCCGCTGCGGCGTCCGGGCCAGTGGTCTGGTCCTGCGTCATTGCCGGATCCTCACTCTCTTCGGATGCGTTAACGGAAGGTTCCGCCCGAGCGGCGACGGAATGAACCTTAACGCGCGGACCGCGCCGCCCCAACGCGGGCGACGCGGTCCATGGCGTCGTGTCGATGCAGGCTGTCTACTTGCTGTTCGCGTACGCCTCGTAGGCCCGGATGACCTCGTCGGTGGGCCCGTCCATCCGCAGGACGCCCGATTCCAACCAGATCGTTCGTTCGCAGGTGTCGCGTACGGAGGAGAGTTGGTGGCTGACGAGGAACACCGTGCCCGCGCCCTCCCGCAGCTCCCGTACCCGCTGCTCACTGCGCTTGCGGAAGCCCTTGTCGCCGGTGGCGAGCGCCTCGTCGATGAGCAGCACGTCGTGCTTCTTCGCGGCGGCGATGGAGAACCGCAGCCGCGCCGCCATGCCCGAGGAGTACGTCCGCATCGGCAGGCTGGCGAAGTCGCCCCGCTCGTTGATCCCGGAGAACTCGATGATCCCGGCGGCCTGTTGGGCCACGTCGTCCGGGTGCATGCCCATGGCCAGGCAGCCGAGGGTGACGTTGCGCTCGCCGGAGAGGTCGTTGAGCAGGGCGGCGTTCACGCCCAGCAGCGACGGTTGCCCCTGGGTGTGGATCGCGCCCCGGTTGACCGGCAGCAGGCCGGCGATGGCCCGCAGGATGGTGGACTTGCCGGAGCCGTTGCTGCCGATCAGCCCGATCGCCTCGCCCCGGTACGCGGTGAAGGAGACGCCCTTGACGGCGTGCACCTCCCGGATGTTCGGGGCGTGGGTGCGCTTGACCAACCGGCGCAGCGCGGCCACCGGGGTGGTGCCACCGCCGGCGCCCTGGTGCACCCGGTAGATGATGTGCGCGTCGTCGACCACCACGGTCGGGATGCGCTCCTGGGCCGCGGTCATCGTCGCGGTCGCCTCGGTGGGGGCCTCGAAGTGCTCAACCACGGCCGTACTCCTGTTCGCCGCGCCAGAAGTAGATGAAACCGCCCAAGCCGGCGAGCAGCGCCCACCCGCCGCCGACCAGCCAGAGCTGGGCCAGCGACTCGTTGAGCAGCGGTGCCTCCTCCAGCAGCGTGTACCGCGCAAGCTCGATGTAGACGAGCAGCGGGTTGTACTGCACGAGCGTCGTCGCCCAGCTCGGCAGCCGCTCGAAGAGGCTGACGTTGTAGAGGACGCCGGAGCCGTACATCCAGGTGCGCATGATGAACGGCATGACCTGCTTGAGGTCGCTCGACTTGCTGCCCAGCCGCGCCACCACGAGGACGACGCCGGCGTTGAACACCGCCTGGAGGAACAGGGCCGGCACCAGCAGCAGCCACTTCAGCGTGATCGGCTCGCCGGTGACGAGCACGATGCCGATCAGCACCACCATCGACGCCAGCAGTTGCTGGAACTGCGTCAACGTCGTGGACAGCGGCAGGCTGGCCCGGGGGAAGTGCAGCGCCCGGATCAGCCCCAGGTTGCTGCTGATCGCCTGGGTGCCGGCCAGGACGGCGCTCTGGGTGAAGTTGAAGATGAACAGCCCGGTGGTGAGGTAGGCGATGTAGTTCGGCATGTCGTTCTGTGCCAGCACCACCCCGAAGATCAGGTAGTAGACCGCCGCGTTGGTCAGCGGGGTGAGCACCTGCCAGAGCTGGCCCAGCTTGGCGTTGCTGTAGGAGGCGACCAGCTTGGCGTTGGCGTACGCGGCGATGAAGTGCCGGTAGGCCCACAATTGGCGGCTGTACTCGACGAGGGTCGGTCGCTCACCGGCGACCCGTAACCCGTGCCGAGCGGCCAGCTGCGCCTGGGTCAGGCCCGTGTCGGGGTCGACCAGCGCGGTGGTGGCCATGGAAATGGCGCTCCGATCTTTCGTGCAGACGGGGTAGCTCGCGACGATGGAATCCTAGTGGGAGATGTGCGCGGGGCGCCGCCTCGTCGCTGCGTGGACAGTAGTCCGAAACACGTCGGGACGCAACCGTACCGTCGTTGCGCTACCCTGGGCACCGTGACCTGCGATAAGAGTCCCTGGTGACGACCGAGAAGAGGCGTGCCCCGGCCGGTGCGGCAGTGCTCCGTGGGGAGATCACCACGGCCATTCGGCGTGCCCTGACGCAGGAGCTGGCCGCGGTCGGCTACGGCCGGCTCTCCATCGAGGCGGTGGCGCGGCGCGCCGGTGTCAGCAAGACGGCGATCTACCGGCGCTGGAACTCCAAGCTCGACCTGGTGTTGGAGATCGTCGCCGCGGTGGCCCAGGGCAAGCTACCGGCCCTGGACACCGGCACCCTGCGCGGCGACCTCGCCCTGCTGTTCCAGGCGGTGGCACGTGCGCTGCGCCACCCGCTGGCGTCGCAGATCATCCCGGACCTGCTGGCCGAGGCGGCGCGCAACCCCAGCATCGACGCGACCCTGCGTCAGGTGCTGCACGCCCGTCAGCAGGAGATCGGCGGTCGCCTGGTCACCCGTGCCGTGCAGCGCGGCGAGCTGCCCGCCGACACCGATCCGGACGCGGCGATCGACCTCATCGTGGGCCCGCTCTACTGGCGGCTGGCCATCGCCCGTCTCCCGCTCACCGACGGCTATCTCGACAACCTGGTCGAGTCCGTGGCCGCCGGGCTCGGCGCCGACACTGTTCTGCCCCGTCCTCGGCCCGCCCCGATCTCGGGCTGACCAGGCGCCCGACACACCGCCGCCCGCAGCGGCGGTCGCCCTGTCCGATTCCGCTACGCTGCCCCCGGACACCCGGCCGGCAGCGCGCCGAAACCCTAATCCGTCTGACGAGTAAGGACGACCGTGGCCAACGTCGACAGCATCGCCGTAGCGCCCGCCGACCCGGACCCGACACCGCCCGCGCCCCGTCCGGTCGGTCGTCGTCCGGCCCAGTCCCGGGTACGCGCGCTGGTGGCCGTCGCCCCGGCCGTGCTCACTGACGGCGCCGTGCTCGCGTTCGCGCTCTTCACCGTGATCTACCACCTGGCCTTCCTGGGTGACCTGCGTCCGTCGGTGACCTTCCGGATCTGGCTGGTGGCCTGCGTGCTGCTCGCGGCCGTGGTCCTGCTGCGCGCCCGCCGTCGGCTCGTCGCCTCCCCGGCCGACACCGAGGGGACGGCGGCCGCCGACGGCGCGCCGGCCGAGCCGGGCGGCATTCGGCCCGCCGTCGACCGCCGCCTGCTGATCGGGGTGCTCGTCGCCGCCGGCGTGGCCGCCGTCTCCGCCGGTGTCACCGCCGGGACCAGCGCCGGCGTCGCGTGGTGGATTCCGGCGGTGGCCGGCCTGCTCGCCGCGATCGGCGGGCTGCTGCTGGTACGCCAGATCTGGCTGCGCGGCCCGGTGTCCACCACCGTCGCCCCGGCGCCCACCGCGGCCCAGTCGGCGTACGCGCTCGTCGTCTCGGCGCTTGTCGGCATCTCCTCGTTCTTCATGGCCCGCAACACCCCGGACGACGTCTACTACGTCGGCAAGTCGGTCTGGATCGCCGAGCGCGACCTGATCCCGCTCAACGACTTCCTGTTCTCCGAGAACGTGCTGCCGGCCATGGGCTCGCAGCCGCCGATCCCGTCGATCGAGGTCTTCGACGGCGCGTTCGCCAACGTCGTCGGCATCCACGCCAGCTCGGCCCTCTGGTACGTGCTGCTGCCGATCATGGCGATGATCGCGGCGCTGGCGCTCTGGCGGCTGACGCACCGGTGGGCTCCGCGCCGTCCGGTGCTCGCCTTCACCGTGGCGCTCGCGTACCTGTACCTCGTCGCCGGCGCGGACGCCGCGCTGGGCACGTTCCACCTCCTGCGGCTGCACGAGGGCAAGGGCATGTTCGTCTCGGCGGTCATTCCGCTGATGTGGCTCTACCTGACCGAGTGGTTCGACACCCGGTCGCGGCGCAGCCTGGTGCTCATCGTGGCGCTCTCGATCACCGCGATCGGCCTCACCAACACCGCGGCGATCATCCTGCCGCTGCTTGTCGGCGCCGCCGGCTTCGCCATGCTGCTCGTCGGCCGGTGGAAGGACGCCGCCATCGCGGCGGTCGCCGCCCTCGCGTACCCGATCGGCTCGCTCGTGGTCTCCCGTCTGCTGCTCGGCGGGATGTCCGCCGAGGGCGCGGACGACGCCTTCTTCGACGCGGCGTACACCTACCGGCGGACCCTGCTGTTCGGGGTGGTGGGCGTGATCAGTGGTCTGGCGCTGTGGTGTGGCCCCCTGCTCGCCCGTCGGCGTACGCCCGCGCTGCTCGCCGCCGGCGCGACCCTCGCGCTGAGCGTGATGTTGGTGCCCGGCGTGCTCGAGCTGATGAGCGCGTTGAGCGGGATCTCGGTGGTGCTCTGGCGCGTGCCGTGGCTGCTCGCCCTGCCGACGCTCATCGCTCTGCTCAGCACCGTGCGCGTGCCGACGTCGCGACCGGCCCTGTACCGCACGGCGGTCGGCGGGATCGCGGTGCTGCTGGTCGCCTCGTTCGCGCTGTTCGCCACCCCGATGTGGTCGGCGAAGAGCTGGGTCGACGTGCACAAGCGCCCGACCTGGAAGATTCCCCAGCAGCGTCAGGCCATCGCCTTCTGGATCAAGGGCCTGGACCGCCCGCAGGGCATGCTGCTCGCGCCGAAGACGATCATGCGGACGGTGCCGATCGTCACCAGCGAGGTCCGGGTCGTCCTGCCGCGGGACTTCTACCTCGTCGAGTACGACCTCACCTCCCAGTTCGCCAAGGACCGGCTGCTGCTGGCCGGGTTCGCCGACGGCACGGCCAGCCCGTCGCCGGCCGAGTTGACGCCGGCACTCGACCGCCTGGACGTCGGCACCATCTGCGTCTACAACGGCAACCAGTACGCCCGCGACACCGCGCCCCAGCTCGGCTACCGGGAGTTCGCCACGCGCAAGGCCCCCGGGGCGATGACCTGCTTCGGGCGGGCCGGCTGAGCGCTCCACCCGTCGCCGGGCACCCGACGCCGGGGCGGGGTCGGGCTGCGCCGAGCGCGCGACTTTGCCCGAAATGGTGCGGGATACCCGAGCGACACCGAGCTGTCCCTTCGCGTTAAGGTCGCAGTCAGGCGCGGCCGGCCACGGTTGACCCGCCGCGCCAACGGGGGAATGACGTCGGCCCAGCACGGGCGCAGCCCGCAACGCATTCTCGTAGGGAGCGAACTCGTTTTGTTCGGCACGTTCACAGGACGCCTCGGAGTGGCCGCCCACAGCGCGCTACTGGTGTTGGCCTACCTGGTCATGCTCGTCGGTGGTCTGTTCGGCTGGGTCGGCCTGTTCGCCGTCGCCGGGCTCGCCGCCATCATCGGCGAGTTCGCCGTCGCCCGCTGGTCACCCCCGTCGCAGCTACTGCTGGAGAAGGTGGGCCTGCACTGGTCGTACCGGCAGCTGACCCGGGACCTCGCGGCCGTGTTGCTCGTCGCCGCCGAGGTGCGGCTCAGCGGCGGCGAGCTGACCCTGCTGCTGGCGCTGCCGGCCGCGGTGTGGGTCGTGTCGGTCTTCGCCGGCGCGCTCTCCATCATGATCGAGCGTCGTAACCCCCTCTCCGCCATGGTGCGCAACATCGAGCTGGGCGAGCTGCGCTCGGCTCCCCAACTGCCCGGCTGGGTGGCGGCGGTGGCCGGTGACCGGATGCCCCTGCTCAACCTGCTGCTGGTGCCGGCCGCCGTGGCCGCGGCGGTCCAGCACGATGCGACGCCGTTCTTCGCCGCCGCCGCGGTGGCGGTCGTGGCGACCGGTCTGGTGGGCGCCATCACCGCGCTGACCTGGTTGCGCGGCCGGGGCCGGAGCACGGGGGAGGGCCCGCTGCTGCCCGCCGTGCAGCGCTGGCTGGACAACCACCGGCCCGAGGTGGCGCTCTACTTCGCCGGTCCGGCCAAGGACGTCTACCAGGCGAACATGTGGCTCGCCCCGACCGAGGCGCTCCAGCAGCGCGCGGTGGTCCTGCTGCGCAGCCGGGACGCGTTCCTGGAGTTGGCCGACACCCGGCTGCCGGTGATCTGCGTACCGACCGGGGTCGACTTCATGAACCTCGACCTGCGCAGCATCCGCGCGGCGCTCTACTCCGCGAACGTCGGCGCGAACATCCACATGCTGCGTGAGCCGAGCACCAAACACGTCTTCGTCGGACACGGCGACAGCGACAAGCAGGCAAGCGTCAACCCGTACAGCAAGGTGTACGACGAGGTCTGGGTCGCCGGCCTGGCCGGCCGGGAGCGCTACGCCCGAGCCGGTGTGGGGGTCCTCGACTCGGACATCGTCGAGATCGGCCGCCCGCAGCTCGCCGGGGTGCACACCTTCGGCGCCGAGTCGGTGGACCGGCAGTTCACCGTGCTCTACGCCCCCACCTGGGAGGGCTGGCTCGACGACGACCCGTACCACACCTCGCTGGTGCTGATGGGCGAGCGGATCGTCAAGGGGCTGCTCGCCACGACGCCCCGGCTGCGGCTGGTCTACAAGCCACACCCGCTCACCGGGTCGCGGTCCCGGGCGGCCCGCGCGGCGCACGACCGGATCGTGTCGGCCATCCGCGCCGCCGGCGGCGACCCGAACGCGTCCTCGCTGGACGGCACCGCGCACCTGGTGGTCACCGGCCGTACGCCGGCGCTGTTCGACTGCTTCAACCAGACCGACCTGCTGATCAGCGACGTGTCCAGTGTGGTCTCCGACTTCGTGCAGAGCCAGCGGCCGTACGTGGTGGCCAACCCGTCCGGCCTGTCCGAGGACGAGTTCCGCCGGGAGTACCCGACGGCTCGGGCCGCGTACCTGCTCTCCAAGGACTGCGGCGAGCTGGAGAAGATCGTGGCGGTCACCCGGGCCGGCGACGACCCGATGACCGAGGCCCGCCGGGAGCTGAAGACCTACCTGCTCGGCCCGGCCGAGGCGAACCCGATGGACCGGTTCCAGGAGGAGATCGACCGCCTCTGCCGCTGAGCGGCACCCACCGCGCCGCGCGACCGGCGCACGGATGACGCCGCGCGCCCGGCCCGACACCGTTCGGGTCGGGCGCGACCGGTTTCAGCCCAGCAGGGCGGCCACCGCGTCGGCGGCCGGAGTGTCCGCCGGCAATGCCCGCGCCGCGACGACCGCCGCGACCGGCAGCGGGCCGTACACGTGCGGAAAGAGGTGCCCACCGCGCGACGGCTCCCACCGCAGCGTGTCACCCAGCCGCTCCTCGGCCACGCTGAGCAGGGTCAGGCCGGTCGCGCCGGCGAAGTGCCGGCGGGCCGTCTCGACCACCTGGTCGGCGCCGGAGAGGTGGATGAAGCCGTCCTGCCGGTCCACGGCGGAGCCGGTGAAGGATCCGGCGGCGAGGGCGTCGTCCCATTCCGTGGCCGACAACAGTTTGTAGATCACCACCGCAGCCTACGGGTGCGCCGTCGGCGCGCTCGCCCGGTTTTCGCCGGTACCGCCGCGCCCGTCGCCCCGGGCCGGGCATGCTCAGGTCAAGGGCCGCGGAGGGATGGGCGATGCAGAGCTACGACGACGACTGGACCGACAGTCAGCGCGCGCTGTACGACGAGTGCTACCGGGCGGGCGGCGAGTGGGCCGAGGACCCGGACACTCCGTCCGATGACGTACAGCACGTGATCAACCTGGCCGAGGCGGACGACGACGCCTTCAACGACGCGGAGATCGACTACCCGCCCCTTGTCGACGCGGTCACCCAGGCCAGCGGGGTCACCGTCACCAGCGTGCCGGCCAGCCACGAGGACCCGGGTTTCCGCGGCTTCACCGACGGCGTCCGGGACGCCACCGCCGACGACGTCTTCGGCTTGTAGGTCCGACCCGACACTCGGCTTCCCGCCGGGCGCGCGCTTCTGCCACCATTCGCAGAACAGCGCTGCGACGAAACGGGGGCACGGGTGCGGATCCTGCTGGTGGAGGACGACCGCCGGGTGGCCGCCGCCCTCTCCTCCGCGCTCACCCGCAGGGGCTACGAGGTCGAGCACGCCGCCACCGTCGCCGCCGCGCTCTCCGCCGCCCCGTGCGACCTGGTGCTGCTCGACCTGACCCTGCCCGACGGGGACGGCACCGACCTGTGCCGGGAGCTGCGCCGGCGCAGCAGCCAGCTCGGCATCATCGCGGTGACCGCGCGGGGTGAGGAACGCGATCGGGTGCTGGGCCTGCGTCTCGGCGCGGACGACTACGTCGTCAAGCCGTTCTCGATGGTGGAGTTGCAGGCCCGGATCGAGGCGGTGCTGCGCCGGGCCGCGAACGCCGCGCCGGAGCGCCACCTCATCCAGGCCGGGTCGGTGCACATCGACGTGGCCGCGCGGACGGTCACCGTCGACGGCCGCGCCGTCACGTTGACCCGCAAGGAGTTCGACGTGCTGCTCTCGCTGGCCCGCCAACCCGGGGTGGCGGTGCCCCGCGACCGCATCCTGCTGGACGCCTGGGGCACCACCTGGGCCGACCGGCACACCGTCGAGGTGCACGTCGGGTCCCTGCGCGGCAAACTCGGCGACGCCCGGCTGGTGGAGACCGTCCGTGGCGTCGGCTACCGGCTGCGCGCCGCGTGAGGGGCTGACGTGCGCCGTCGACTGGTGATCAGTTACCTGCTGTTGATGGTGCTCGTCCTCATCGCGTTGGAGACCCCGCTGGCGGTCACCATGGCCAGCCGCGAAACCGACCGGGTCCGGGCCGACCGGCTCGCCGACGCGACCCGGTTCGCCTCGCTGGCCGGGCCCGCGCTGCGCGACGCCGAGCCGGGTCCGATCGCGTCGGAGCTGAGCAGTTACGACGACCTGTACGGGATCGGTGCCGCGATCGTCGACCGGGAACGGAGCACACCTGTGGCGTCGCCGCGGTGGCGGCCCACCCCGGGGACCGCGTCGGTGCTGGACATGGCGCTGTCCGGGCAGCAGACCAGCGCCCCCGAGTCGGTCTGGCCGTGGACGACCGGCCCGGTGGTGGTGGCCGTGCCGATCAACGACGGTGGTGAGGTGCTCGGCGCGGTGGTGATCGTGACTCCGGCCGACCCGATCCGCCGGGCGGTCGCCGTGTGGTGGTCGCTGCTCGCCCTGGCCGGCCTGCTCGCCGTGCTGGCCTGCGTGCTCACCGCGTTCGGGCTGGCCGGTTGGGTGCTGCGCCCGGTCACCGAGCTGGACGCGGTCACCCACGAGATCGCCGAGGGTGACCGGGGCGCCCGGGTGCAGCACCGGCTGGGCCCCCCGGAGCTACGGCGCCTCGCGGCCAGCTTCAACCACATGGCCGACGTGGTCTCCGACGTGATGGACCGGCAACGCGCCTTCGTCGCGCACGCCAGCCACCAACTGCGCAACCCGCTCACCGCGCTGCGGCTGCGGGTGGAGGAGTTGGGCCCCAGCCTCACCGACCCGGACGGCCGGTCCGAGCACCGGCTGGCCCTGGAGGAGACCGACAGGTTGGCGCTGGTGCTTGACGCGCTGCTCACCCTCGCCCGCGCCGAACGGGAGGAGAACGAGCGGGTCACCGTGGACGCCGCCGCGGTGGCCGCGTCCCGGGTGGCTGCCTGGGCGCCGCTGGCCCGGCACCGTTCGGTCGCGTTGCTGCTGGCCACGTCCGACGCCCCGGCGTACGCGCAGACCGTGCCGACCGCCGTCGACCAGGCGCTCGACGCGCTCATCGACAACGCGGTCAAGTTCAGCGGTGCCGGCGGGGCGGTGACGGTGACCGTGGCCCGCCGCGACGACGGGGTGGTCCTGGAGGTGCGCGACTCCGGACCGGGGATGACCGAGAGTCAGCTCGGCCAGGCGACCGAGCGGTTCTGGCGGGCGCCGGACGCGCAGAACGTGGACGGCGCGGGGCTCGGCCTGACCATCGCCGCCGTGCTTGTGGACGCGTCCGACGGCCGGCTCACCATGCGCCCGGGGGAGACGCGCGGGCTGGTGGCCGCCCTGTGGTTTCCCGAGCCCGAGCCGGAGCCGGAGCCCGAGCCCGAGCCGGACCCGGAGCCGTCGACGGAGCCGGCGGACGGCGAGTTGGCCACCGACCGGCGGCCCACCCTGACCCGGTAGGGCCGCGCCATCAGGGTTTGTCCTCCCGGTACCAGGCGGCGGCGCCGGGGTGCAGCGTGAGCGGCGCGGTGACGATCGCCGAGCGGGGGCTCATCCGCCCCGCCGCGGGATGTGCGGCGGCCAGCTCGGCCCGCCCGTCCATCAGCAGGCGGGTCACCTCCCGGACCAACGGCTCCGGCAGGCTGGCGCTGACGATCAGATAGTTCGGGTCGGCCACCGTGGTCACCGCGTCCACTCCGTAGACGGAGCGGGGGATGTCCCGGGAGACGTACACCTGGCCGTAGCGCGAGCGCAGCCGCTCGGTCCATTCGCTGAGGTCCACGATTCGGGTGGCATGCTGCCGGGCCAGGTTCTCGATGCCCCACACGGGCAGCCCACCGGAGAAGAAGAACGCGTCGATCCGCCCGGAGCGCAGCGCTTCCACCGAGTCGTCCAGCCCGAGCCGCGTACGGCGTATCGCGTCGCCGCCGAGGCGGGCCACCTCCAGCAGCCGGGTCGTGGTGATCTCGGTGCCCGACCGGGGTGCGCCGACGGAGACCCGCCGGCCGCGCAGGTCGTCGAGCGTGCGTACCGGCCCTCCGGCCGTGGTGACCAGATGGAGCTGGTCGTCGTACACCCGGGCGATCGCCTCGACCGAGGAGCTTCCCGCGGTGCTGGTGGGCAGGACGTCAGCCTGGGTGAAACCCAGCTCCGCCCGGCCGGACTCGACAAGTTGGACGTTCTCCGCGGAGGCGGCGGTGACCACCACGCGGGCGTCGACGTCGGGCAGCTCCCGGTTGAGGATGGCCGCCAGCGACTGCCCGAACGCGTAGTAGACGGCGGTGGGGCTGCCGGTGGCGATCCGGATCAGCACCGGCTCGGTGGGGGCGTCCTGGCAACCGGCGGCGCTCAGTGCCGCGGTCAGCAGCACCGTCAACAGGGCTGCCGTCCCCGCGCGCGGACGCCCGGGCCGGCGGGAGGAGGTACGTCTCACGCGGTGCACTGTGCGCCGTCGGACTGGTGCGCGCAAGCCCGCTGCCGTACCGCTGCCGGGTGGGTGTGGCCGGAACCTCGATCAGCAGGCCGGGCGACGTGCCGGCGCCACGACCCCGCCCCGCGTCGCCGCCGGTCCGCGCGCCGGTGCCAACGCCGCGCTGCTCAGGATCCGGGCCCGGTCCGGGCCGTCGGCGACGCTGACCAGGAAGCAGCCGGTGCCGGGACTCAGCCGGGCCGGCACGTCGAGCACGGCAGCGCTGCGAATCAGCACGGCGGCCAACTCCCGGTCGGCGAGCCGCACGCCGAGGATGTGCCGGCGGACGTGTCGTCCGGCGGCCAGCAGCGCCGAGCGCCAGGCCGCCGCCGCGAGCCGGCCCACCATCCGCCGGCGCGCCGGCGAGGCACCGGGCAACGGCCCGCCGAGCAGCTCGCGCCGCCCCTGCCACCAGCCCGCGTCCACCACCCGGGTGTACGCCTCCCGGTGCTCCTGCGGCACCCAGAGCCGGTGCAGCTCGTAGCGGCGGCGCAGACCGCCGACGACCACCTCGTGGGTCACCGGGATGTCCAGCCGGGCGAGCAGTTGCCGGGCCCGTTGGGCGGCGTCCTCCCGGTTGAACTCCACACCGGGCGCGTGCGCCAGGCGTGCCGCGCTCGGTCGGGCGGCGGTCGCCGACGGCGTGCAGCGCAGCAGGCAGGCGGCCTCGAACGCGTCGCTCAGCGTCAGCCAGTCCAGCGGGGGCGGCGGCGTCGGCGAGCGCGGCCGGTCGAGCAGGGCGGGTTCGCGGGTCAACGAAGGCTCCCTCGTCGGAGTCTGGGTTCCCCTACCGTGGCCCCTGCCTCGCCGTTACGGAACTCCTCCGGCCCAGCCTTGAGCAAATCTTGCGTCTGCTCCCACCGCTACAGGTCGGTGACCACCAGGTCCACCTGCCGCACCCGGCCGGGCGCGGCGGCCTGCTCCTCGACCGTGTGCTTCAACTCCCGCAGCGTGCCGAGCAGCTCCGCGGCGGTGCGCGGTCGGGCGCCGGCGACGAGCAGGTCACGGACCAGCCGACCCTTTGTCGCCTTGTTGAAGTGGCTGACCACCGAGCGGACCGGCACGCCGTCGACCTCCCGCTCGTGCAGCACCCGCACGCTGACGGTCCGCTCGGCCAGCTCTCCCCGCGGCGTCCAGGTGGCCGCGTACGCGCCGGAGCGCAGGTCCAGCACCGGCCCCCGGCCGGCGGCGGCGTCCACCGCCGGCGTCAGCTCCCCGCGCCAGTACGTCGACAACGCCCCGACGCCCGGCAGGCGGGCGCCGATCGGGCAGCGGTACGGGGGGATCCGGTCCGCCAACCGGACCGCGCCCCACAGCCCGGAGCTGATCAGGATCGACCGGCGGGCCGCCCGCTGCGCCGCGACCGGCAACGAGGTCAGCTCCAGCGCCTCGTAGAGCACACCCGTGTAGAGCCGTTCGGCCGGCGCGGTGGCCGCCTCCCGCAGCCGGGCGTTACGGCGCAGTTCGCCCCGCTGGCCCTCGCTGAGGCCGAGCGCCGCCCGCGCCGTCGCCTCGTCCGGCCCGGCGCTCAACGCCACGAGCGCGTCCAGCACCCGCTCCCGGGCCGGGTTCAGCTCGGGCAGCGAGAGCCGGTCCGGGGCCCAGCGCCGCCCGGTGCCGGCGTCGGCCTTGCCCTCCGAGGGCGGCAGCAGGATGAGCATCGGGTCTCCTCGACGGGCGGGACGGCGGCCCGGCCAGCGTACGACCCGCCCTCAGCGCCAGGGCCGCACCGGGGTCGCGGGGTGGTACACGCGATAGCCGCCCACCTCGCGTACCGGTGTGGTGTCGGCCCGGTCGGCGAGCAGTCGGCGCAGCCGCCGATCCATCGGGGAGCCGACCTCCACCACATAGCCCGGCCGGGCGGCCCTCCCGACCTGCCGCCAGTACGGGCGGTAGCGGTTCTGCCCGGGGGACAGGTCGCCGTCGAGCACCCCGCAGACCACCGTCTCGTCCGTGTTGAAGATCAGTCGGTTGCAGGTCCAGTAGTCCCCGTACACCTCGTGGGGGCCGTCGGCGCGCAGCGCGGCGGCCAACTCCCGGGCCTGGCGCTCCTCGGTCCGCGACGCGGCGGTGCCGGTGGCCGCGAAGAGCACGGTGACCACGAGCGTGGTCGCGGTCAGGGCGACGAGCAGGGCGGCGGACAGCGCGCCGGCGAACCGCCCCAGCACGCTGCTGGTGCCCCGCCAGGCGGTCAGCGCCGCCACCCAGAGCGGCCAGAGCACCGCCGGCAGCGACAGTTGCAGCACCGACAGGTAGCGGGCGTTGTCGAGTGGGCTGGTCGCGGCGAGCGGAGTGCGGACGTACGACACCAGGGTCAACGCGGCGCCCGCGACAAGCGCGAGCTGCACGACCGGCCCGACCCGCTCTCCGCGCGGGGTCGCGGCGGCCCGGCGGTACGCGAGCACCGCGAGCACCGCGGCGACCACCAGCAGCAGCGGATACACCACCCCGAACCACTGTTGCCAGCGCCCGCAGCCGTCCACCGGGCAGAGCCCGTGCGCCAGCGGCACCCCCTCCAGCAGGCCGCCCCGGAGCCGCTCGGACCACGGCGGCGACGGCCCCGCCTTGGTGCTGACCTCCCGGAACACGGTCAGCGAGTCCTCACCCGGCCCGGCGCGCAGGTTGTCCAGGACCATCGGCGCGACCCCGACCACGACGCCCGCCACCAGCAGCAGACCGGACCAGCCGAGAAGGTCGCGCCGCAGCGCCCACACCAGCGCCAGCCCGGCCACCGCCAGGTACGGCAGGATCAGCCAGTCCGACCAGGCGGCCAGCCCGACGAGCAGACCGAAGAGCGCGACGGCGAGCCGCCGACGCCGCACGGTGCCGACCGCCAACCCCACCGTGATCAGCAGCATTAGCAGCACCGCCGGCTTCACCTCCGGCCGCCCTCCGACGACGGTGAGCTGGTCGCGGACCACCCGCTCGCCGCCGAGCGCGAGCAGGCCCACCACGAAGGTGGCGAACCAGGGCGCGCAGAGTCGGCGGGTCAGCCGGTGGATCAGGTAGAGGAACAGCGCGTACAGCGCGAGCATCGGCAGCCGCAGCACCGGCCAGCTCGGCCCGGCCACCGCCACCAGTGGCGCGGCCAGGTACGACTCCAACATCCCCATGTAGTGCTGGCCGTACAGGAAGACCGGGCGTTCCCGGCCCTGCCCGATGTGCAGCGCGGCGAGGCCGAAGGTGGCCTCGTCGCTGTTCGACACCGGCACCGTGTACAACGTCAGGACCAGCCGGTAGACGACGCCGGCCAGCCCGAACAGCAGCGCGACGAGCGCCGGCCGGTCGAGTCGTGGACGCCACCGCCCACCGTGCTGCTCTGGATGCGACACGACCAACGCCCCCGTCGTCGTCCCGACCGGAGTGTTTCACGGACGGCGGGCGGACCGGGGAGGTTCGGCGCAGCCGGAGTCGGCTCGCGTGGCCGCTGCCGTCGACGTGTGGCAGGGTTGGCGCGTGCCACCCACTCCCGCCGGTCAACTGGCCGTTCCGAACCTGCACCGGGCTGCGCGGATCGAGGACGCCGTACACCAACTCGTCCAGCGCCGGCTGCGGCGCACCGGCTGGCGGGTCAACATCGTCGCGTACACCGGTTACGGCGCCCCGGGCTGGGTACGGGTGATGTGTCGGGTGTTGCTGGGCCGACCGGACACCCGCCAGCGGGGCCGCCTCGACAAGGTCCGCGGCTGGCGCAGCTTCACCACCCTGCCCAACAAGCACGTCACCGTGACCATCGAGGCCGGCGGGGTACGGCACGAGACGCAGGCCGACCGCAGCGGCTTCGTGGACACGCTCGTCGAGGCCGATCTGCCACCCGGCTGGGGCACGGTCCGCCTCAGCGTCCCGGACGCCGAGCCGGTCGACGCGCCGGTGCGCATCCTCGACCCGGAGGTCAAGTTCGGCATCATCTCCGACATCGACGACACGGTGATGGTCACCGCGCTGCCCCGGCCGCTGCTCGCCGCGTGGAACACGTTCGTGCTCGACGAGCACGCCCGCAACGCGGTGCCCGGCATGGCGGTGCTCTACGAGCGGCTGGTCACCGCGCACCCCGGCGCGCCGGTCTTCTACCTCTCCACGGGCGCGTGGAACGTGGCGCCCACGCTTACCCGCTTCCTGTCCCGGCACCTCTACCCGGCGGGGCCGCTGCTGCTCACCGACTGGGGGCCGACCGCCGACCGCTGGTTCCGCAGCGGAATGGAACACAAGCGGGTCACCCTGGCCCGGCTGGCCCGCGAGTTCCCCGACGTGCGCTGGCTGCTGGTCGGCGACGACGGCCAGCACGACCAGGAGATCTACCGGGAGTTCGCCGCCGCCCACCCGGAGAACGTCGCCGCGGTGGCGATCCGCCGGCTCTCCCCGACGCAGTCCGTGCTGGCCGGCACCCTGCCCGCCCCGGCGGGTCGCCCGTCGTCGGGGCCGGTGGGGCAGAAGTGGCTGTCCGCCCCGGACGGCGCCGGCCTGTGGCAACTGCTGCGCGACGCCGGCCTGGTCTGACCGCCGGCGGGGTTGCCGCGCTGCGCTACGGTGCCATCCGAGCCGGCCGCCGCGGGTGGCCGGAGCGGGGGTCGATGGTGCGATACGTGCAGCCGCAGTTGGCGTCCGACGAACCGGTCCTGTTCACCCAGCGGGGATACTTTCCCTTTGGTGGCACGGTGTTCAGCGCCTACGGTGCTCTCCTCGTCCTCACCACCAGGCGCCTGCTCTTCGCGCCGGCTCGGATCTGGAAAATCCCCAACCCTGGGGAGGCCTGGGTCCGCGCCAGGTCGATGAGCCTTCCGGACGTGACGGCCGTCGAACCCGCGTCCGGCGCGCGGTTGACGATCAGTTCCCGGTACGGCGACACCGTCTCCTTCTGCGCCATCCTCCCCACGGGTCCGGGCTTCGTCTGGCAGGCGCGCGACGCTGTTCCGTATCGGGACGAGACAGTTCGCCGGATCAGGCAGGCTGTTCGCGAAGGACTCTGACAGTCACAAATTCCGAGGGAAGGGCCGATACTCGTATGGATGGGCGCTGGTGGCATGTCGGACAGGGTTGAAGGCATCCTCATGCCACTGCTCGTGGCGCTGTTCCTGATTGCCGCCGCCGTGGCGGTCAGGCGCTGCTGGCGAGGCATCGGGAAGGCGGTGACGATGCGGGGTTACTGGTTCTTGCCGATCTCACGTTCCGCCAAGAACGCGCTCTGGCGCGCCACTCCGGCCGCGTTTCTCACGCTACTCCTGATGGTGGTGATGCTGATCCCGTCGGGGGAGGTGTCGTCCGATCTCGCCACCGTGGTGATTCGGGTGGAAGCTGGCGCGCTCTTCTTTCTCATGCTGTCCATGCCGGCAATCATCTGGTTCAACCAGCCACGTTTCCTGGTCCCGCCGCCGTATCGCAGGGAGCCGGGGCTGATCTCCCTCTGGCGTCGCCGCCGGGCGATAGCCAGGGCTGCCCGGCGATCCCGTGCCGCAGGCCGTCGTCCGTGGCCTGCGGCTTGACCACCTGACGCTGAACAGTCCTCTGAAGGCTCCGGGAACCGGAGCAGCCATGAGGCCCCGGTTGAGCGGACCGTCTCAGCCTGGCGAAGCCAGACGGCACCCCAGCGACGGGCAGGCCGCAGAGCTCGACGGCCAGCCGGCCGACGCCGGCCCGGTCTGGCCGCCGCCGGGGTTGCCGTGCTGGGCTACGGTCCCATCCGACCGGCCTGGGCGGTAGGTGGGGTGGGGTGGGGAGTGACGGTGAATGGCGTGGCAGGTACGGCCGAGCTGCCCGAAGGCGACAGTGACGAGACCGCGCGCCTGCAGGGTGAACAGACCGCCGCGTACGAGCGGCGCGGGCCGTTCTGGGGGCGGCTGAGGCAGTTCGCGGCGGTGGTTGCCCTCGCGGCCGGCCTCGTCGCCTCGACGCTGGCGGTGGACACCGTGTCGAGCTTCTACCCGGGCGTGGGAGTGTTCAAGTCCACCCCTGCCCAGCAGCCGGTGGAGGCGACGGTCCACGAGTGCCGCCGGGTCGGTCCGGTGAGCGGCGACGGGTTCGGCTACTGGTGGCACTGCGCGGTGACGGTGCGGACCCGCGACGGTCGCGAGGTGCGGACCGTGGTCCGGCACTCGACCGTCACCCCCGCCGACCGGGGCGGGCCGGTCGAGTTCCGCGAGGTCTGCCACGGCAAGGGCAACACCGACTGCCGGTACGGTCGTCCGGCGTGGCGAATCTGGGCCTTTGCCCTGGCGTTGCTGGGCATCCTGCGGACCGGCCTGGTTCTCGTGCTGCTCATGGGTATCGGGGTCTATCTGCTGAGAACCGTGGTGGGCGTCCCGAGGTACTACGCCTGGGTCAACCGCCGTGGCCAGCGCCGTCGCTTCGCGGCTCGACGAGCGGATGCCGCTCGATCACGTGATGCTGAGTAGTTGCCAGGAGATCCACAGAACTACTCAGCATCAAGTGATCATGAGGACGGCGTCATCTGTGGGTCCGGTGCTGGTGAGCTTTTGACGAGGGAGTTGGGTCTGTGAAATCTCGGTCACCGATCGACGTTGTTGTCACGGAAATAGGCCGAATCCTTGCCGCATATGGTTTCTCGTCCTCTGGTCGGCAGTTCCGGCTCCGGTCGCCGCTTGGTGACTGGGTCGTCGTCGATGTGCAGACATCGGACGCATCGACGCGATCGAGGCGTCTCTTCTACATCAATGCCGGATTCACGATGAATCACAGATGGGATTGGAGTCGGAGTGCGATGGCAAGGGGGTGTGAGATGCCGGATGTGACGGACTGCCTCTGGAGTACCCGGTTCGTTCCTCAGCGCGGCGACACGTACGAGCGTTGGGTGATCGACTCCGAGGCGACGCTCACCGTCGTCGTCGATGAATTGGAGCACGTCCTCCACCGGGAGATTCCTGTCCTTGTCCGACTGCTCGACCGCGGTCACCTGCAGGACATCGCCGACCAGGAATTCGGACTGGGCTACGCGACATGGCAGGTCAAGGCCTGGTTGCTTGCCGAGGCTGGCAGGACAGAGGAGTTGGAGCTAATCCTCCAGCCTCTGGAAGACGACGACCAAGATGATGAGGACGAGGATGAGTCTGTCTTCCAGGCTATGCGGCGTCTTGCCTCGTCGCGCGCGCATCAAGGCGCCGGTGAAAGGTGAGGTCCGACCATTCGTAGAAGAGCAAGATCGCGGACAACCATGTCGATCATGGAGTTGTGGTGCCTGATTCGGCGCTATGTAGGCGCTTTGTCACCCACCACAATTCCATGATCGACGAGGCGCGGGTTAGCCCTGGCGGAGCCAGACGGCGCCCAGCGGCGGGACCTGGAGGGCCGCCGAGGCGACCATCCCGTGCCAGGGCACGTCCTCGGCGCGTACCTGGCCCAGGTTGCCCACTCCGGAGCCACCGTAGTGGTGGGCGTCGGTGTTGAGCACCTCGGTCCACGTGCCGCCGGCCGGCAGGCCGACCCGGTAGTCGTGCAGCGGCTGGGCGGAGAAGTTCGCCACGCACACCAGGGTCGAGCCGTCCGGGGCGATCCGGACGAACGACACGGTGTTGTTGGCGACGTCGTCGCCGGCGATCCACCGGAACCCGGCCGGTTCGGTGTCCTGTGCCCAGAGCGCCGGGGTGTCCCGGTAGACCCGGTTGAGGTCGGCGACGAGGCGCTGCACTCCGGCGCGGGCCGGGTCGTGCAGCAGGTACCAGTCCAGGCCGCGCTCCTCGCTCCACTCCCGGTCGTCGGCCAGCTCGGAGCCCATGAAGAGCAGTTGCTTGCCCGGGTGCGCCCACATGTACGCCAGCAGAGCCCGGACGTTCGCCAGCCGCTGCCAGGTGTCGCCGGGCATCTTGCCGGCCAGTGAGCCCTTGCCGTGCACCACCTCGTCGTGGCTGATCGGCAGCACGTAGTTCTCGCTCCAGGCGTACGCCAGGGAGAAGGTGAGCTGGTGGTGGTGGTGCTGGCGGTAGATCGGGTCCTTCGAGGTGTAGAGCAGGGTGTCGTGCATCCAGCCCATGTTCCACTTGAACCCGAAGCCCAGCCCGCCCTCGGCGGTGGCCTGGGTGACACCCGGCCAGGCGGTGGACTCCTCGGCGATCATGACGACCCCGGCGTGGTGCTTGTAGACGGTCGCGTTCACCTCCTGCATGAGCGCGATGGCCTCCAGGTTCTCCCGACCGCCGTACTGGTTCGGGGCCCACTGCCCGTGCTCCCGGGAGTAGTCCAGGTAGAGCATCGAGGCGACGGCGTCCACCCGCAGCCCGTCGACGTGGAACTGGTCGCACCAGTAGAGCGCGTTGGCGACCAGGAAGTTGCGGACCTCGTTGCGGCCGAAGTCGAAGACGTACGTGCCCCAGTCGGGGTGCTCGCCCCGGCGCGGGTCGGGGTGCTCGTAGAGCGGGGTGCCGTCGAAGCGCGCGAGGGCCCACTCGTCCTTGGGGAAGTGCGCGGGCACCCAGTCCAGGATCACGCCGATGCCGGCGGCGTGCAGCCGGTCGACCAGGTGCCGGAAGTCGTCCGGGTCACCGAAGCGTGAGGTCGGCGCGTAGTAGCCGGTCACCTGGTAGCCCCAGGAACCGCCGAACGGGTGTTCCATCACCGGCAGGAACTCCACGTGCGTGAAGCCCAACTCGGTGACGTACGCGGTGAGCTGGTCGGCCAGCTCGCGGTAGCCCAACCCGGGGCGCCACGAACCGAGGTGCACCTCGTAGACGCTCATCGGCTCCTGGTGCGGCTGCCGCTCGGCCCGCCGGGCCAGCCAGTCCGCGTCGTTCCACAGGTACGTCGAGTGGTGCACCACCGAGGCGGTGGCCGGCGGTACCTCCGCGTACGCGGCCAGCGGGTCGGCCTTGTCCCGCCACTGCCCGTCGGCGCCCAGCACCCGGTACTTGTAGCGGGCGCCGACCCGGGCGTTGGGGACGAACAGCTCCCACACGCCGCTGGAGCCGAGTGAGCGCATCGGCCAGCCGTCGTCCGGGGCCCAGCCGGTGAAGTCGCCGACCACCCGCACGCCGCGGGCGTTGGGCGCCCACACGCCGAACGCGACGCCCTCGTCGAAGACCCGGGCGCCCAGCGCGTCCCACAGCCGCTCGTGCCGGCCCTCGCGGATCAGGTGCAGGTCCAGCTCACCGAGCGTCGGCGGATAGCGGTACGGGTCGTCGTGGGCGGTGCCGTCGACCTCCACCCGGTAGTCGAGCACGGTGCCGTCGACCTGGGCCTCGAAGACACCCACGTCGTGTACCCGCTTCATCGGATGCCGCTCGTCGCCGACGAGCAGCACCACGTCACCGGCGCCCCGGCGCAGCGTGCGGATCGTCGTCGAGCCCTCGGAGGGGTGCGCGCCGAGCAGCGCGTGCGGGTCGTGCGTCGCTCCGGAGATCAGCTGGTCCATCGGGCGTCCTTCGGGGCGGGGGCGGTCGGCGCGGTACCGCCGGACAGTTCGGTGGGCACGTCGGTGACGGTGAGGTCCGCCGGTACGACGCCGGTGGGCTCCGGCGTGGCGGGTGGGGTCGGGCGGCGCACGGTCAACACGTGCGCCGGTTGCAGGTACGGATCGAGCCGCACCGCGTTGCGCTGACCCCAGTCGTAGCTGGTGCCGGTCAGCTCGTCGTGCACGGTGAACCGCTCGTGCCAGTCGAAGCCGAGCGCCGGCATGTCGAGCGTGGTGTTGCCCCACTGCACGATGCGCGGGTCGAACGAGCAGATCACGATGACGGTGTTGCCGGTGTCCGGGTCGTGCTTGGACCAGCAGAGCAACGCCGGGTTGTCGATCTCGTGGAAGACCAGGTTGCGGAGCTGGTGCAGGGCCGGGTTGTCGCGGCGTACCCGGTTGAGGGTGGTCAGGAACGGTGCCAGCGAGCGGCCCTGCGCCTCGGCGCCCGCCCAGTCGCGGGGGCGCAGCTCGTACTTCTCGTTGTCCAGGTATTCCTCCGCCCCCGGCCGGGCCACGTGCTCGAACAGCTCGAAGCCGGCGTACATGCCCCAGGACGGGGAGAGCAGCGCGGCCAGCACCGCCCGGATCTTGAACATCGGCGGGCCGCCGTGCTGCAACGACTCGTGCAGGATGTCGGGGGTGTTCGGCCAGAAGTTCGGCCGCATGTGGTCGGCCGACTCGACCAGCTCCTCGCAGTACTCCCGCATCTGCGCGGCCGTCGTGCGCCAGGTGAAGTAGGTGTACGACTGGGTGAAGCCGATCTTGCCGAGGCCGTGCATGATGGCTGGCCGGGTGAACGCCTCGGCCAGGAACAGCACGTCCGGGTCGATCTTCTTGACCTCGGCGATCAGCCAGTGCCAGAAGTCGAACGGCTTGGTGTGCGGGTTGTCCACCCGGAAGATCCGGATGCCCTCGCCCACCCAGTGCAGCACCACCCGCAGCACCTCGGCCCGGATGCCCTCCGGGTCGTTGTCGAAGTTGACCGGGTAGATGTCCTGGTACTTCTTCGGTGGGTTCTCCGCGTACGCGATGCTGCCGTCGGCCCGTGTGGTGAACCACTCCGGGTGCTCGGTGACCCACGGGTGGTCCGGCGCGCACTGCAACGCCAGGTCCATCGCCACCTCAAGGCCCTGCGCCGCCGCCGCCTCGATGAAGGCCCGGAAGTCCGCGGGCGTACCCAGGTCGGGGTGGATCGTGTCGTGGCCGCCCTCGGCGGCGCCGATCGCCCACGGCGAGCCCACGTCGGTCGGCCCGGCGGTGAGCGCGTTGTTGCGGCCCTTGCGGTTGATCCGGCCGATCGGGTGGATCGGCGGCAGGTAGAGCACGTCGAAGCCCATCGCGGCCACGCCCGGCAGCCGGTCGGTGGCGGTGGCGAAGGTGCCGGACCGGTCCTGCGTCGCCCCCTCGGAGCGGGGGAAGAACTCGTACCAGGCCGAGTAGAGGGCCCGCTTGCGGTCCACCCAGATCGAGTACGTGTCACCGGAGGTGACGAACTCCCGCACCGGGTGCTCCCAGAGCAGGTCGGCCAGGGCGAGCGCCGGGTCGACCCGCTGCGGCAACGGCCTGTCGGTCTCGACGAGCGCGGTGAGCGCGTCGGCGACCCGGGGCCGGTCGGCGGTCGGGACGAGGTCCCGGGCGGCGGCGAGCACCCGCGCGCCCTCGGCCAGGTCGTTGGCCAGGTCCTCCGGACCCTGCCCGGCGGCGATCTTCTTCGTCACCGCGTTCTGCCAGGTCAGGTACGGATCCTGGAACGCCTCCACGGCGAAGGCCCAGGAGCCGACGGCGTCGGGTCGGATGGTGGCGTGCCACCGGTCCTGACCGGGCTCGCCGGGGCGCATCCGGGTGAACGGCCTGGTGACGCCGTCCGGACCCATCCAGACCACGTTGCAGCCGAGCGCGTCGTGCCCCTCCCGGTAGGCGCGGGCCGACACCGGGACCGGTTCGTCGACCACCGCCTTGGCCGGGTATCGCCCGCACGAGACGACAGGGGAGACGTCTTCGATCGGGAACCGTCCAGTCACCCCGCCAACCTACTGCGCGAGATCAGTTCGCGCGCGGCCAAGCCCGCCGGTCCGTCCCTCCGCCGGGAACGCGCGTCAAGATCCACACGCGTTCCTTGAAACCGCGGCATCGAGGCGACCCGGATACGACGGTTTCCTGCAACCCGAGTGGATCTAGGCCGGGCGAGGGGTCGAACGGAGTCAGGCGGGCGGGGTCGCCTGACGCCCGTCACCGGCCCCCGGGGGAGTCAGTCAGCGCGGTGGGCCTGCGGGGAGGCCGGATGGCCGTCGTGACCGAGTACGGAGTCGACAAGTGCGTTCAGTCCCTCGTGCCACCGCGCTTCGGGCCAGTCGCGTAGGTGCTCGACCAGGTCGCTGCGGACGGCGGCGAGCAGGGCGTGGGCCAGATAGTCCGCCGACTGCGGGCCGCGGGCCTCCGCGACGAGGCCGGCGAGCAGGGCGTGCCAGTAGTCGTACGCCTCATTGCGGTACGGACTGCCGCCCCCGGCGCTCTCCAGCGCCAGCGTGAGCACCCGGTTGTCGAGCTTGAAGCGCAGCATGGCCCGCAGCAGTTCGACGGCCTGCTCCGCCGCCGGCCGGGTGGCTGACACCGCGAGCGCGGCCTGCAACCGCAGTCCCCGTTGCTCGTAGAGGGCGCGGACAAGCCCGATGCGGTCGCCGAAGCGCCGGAACAGGGTGCCCTTGCCGACGCCGGCTGCGGTGGCGATGTCGTCCATCGACACCTGATCGGGGTCGGCTGCGGCGTCGAAGAGACGCCCGGCGGCGGCCAGCACCGACTCCCTGTTGCGTAGCGCATCGGCCCGCACCGGACACCCCTCTCGCCAAACGGACTGCTGGTCCGTATAGTCGAAGCGGACCGGCGGTCCGAATCTTATCGCGACCGTCCCGGACGACGAAAGGACGATCATGTCGGACCACCCCACCGCCGTGTTCCATCGCGGCATGGAGCTGCTGCTCGCCAAGGACATGGCCGGGTTCATCGCGCTGTTTGCCGAGGATGCGGTGCTGGAGCTTCCGTTCGCACCGCCCGGCCAGCCGCGTCGGGTAGCCGGGCGCGCCGAGCTGCACGAGTACCTGATCAATTACCCCGCACTGCTGGACGTCCGCGAGATCCGCGATCGAACCGTGCACGAGACCAGGGAACCGGAGGTCATCGTCGTCGAGTTCGTCGCCGCCGGCTTCGTCGTCGCGACGGGTCGACCGTACGAGGTGCGCTACATCGCCGTCCTGACCATCCGTCACGGGCAACTTTTGCACTATCGCGACTACTGGGATCCGATCGCCGCACAGCAGCTGCTCGGTGGCGGCCTGGTGCGCTCATGATCCTGGTCATCGGTGGCACCGGGACCACCGGCCGTATCGTCGCCGCCACGCTTGCCGAGCGCGGTCACCCCACCCGGATCGCCAGCCGACGCCCCGCCGTCGGAGGGGTCCGCTTCGACTGGCGCGACCCGACCACCCACCCGGACGCTGTGGGTGGCGTGCGCGCGATCTACGCCATCCCCCCGGTCGGCGAGGTCGACCCGGCACCGATCATGCTGCCCTTCCTTGAGCGGGCACGCGACGCCGGTGTCCGCCGGGTGGTCCTGCTCAGCTCCTCGGCCGTCCCGCCCGCCGAGCACGGACTGGGCCTGGTACACGCACGCCTCGGTGAGCTGTTCGCGGAATGGGCGGTACTGCGGCCGTCCTGGTTCATGGAGAACTTCGTGGGTGAGCAGCCGTACGCCGTGAGCGCCCGCGACCATGGCGAGATCGTCAGCGCCACCGGCACCGCCCGGGTCGGCTTCGTCGATCCTGCCGACATTGCCGAGGTGGCGGTGCGGGCTCTCACGGACCCGACGCCGCACAACACCGACCACATCATCACCGGCCCAGAGGCGCTGAGCTATGACGCTGTCGCCGCCGTCCTCACCGAGGTCGGTGGCCGGCCGGTCCGGCACCGTGCGATCGACGCGGCGGAACTGGCCGAACGCCACAGCGCGAACGGCATACCGCCGGACTTCGCCCGCTTCCTCGCGAGCCTGGACACGGCGATCGCGGCCGGCGCGGAGGACCGGACGACGTCGACCGTCGCAGATGTGACAGGTCGTACGCCACGATCCTTCCGGGACTTCTGTCGGGACCGCCTGCGCGCCGACCGCTCTGGCTGACACCGCCAGATCCGGGAACGGAGCGGAGATGTCCGGGGCCCGACGGGGTGGGGGCGTCGGGGCTGGGGCGGTCCTGGCGCAGCTCGGTCGGCTGTCTGGCTAGTTGCGCCGGTGGTAGTGGTTGCGGCGGGGGATCTGGTTGGGGTCGAGCCAGGCGGGTGGCACGAATTCGGGGTGGCCGTCGCCGCCGAGCCGTACCATCCAGTCGCCGTGGTGAACGTGGCGGTGGTGGTGGCCGCAGAGCAGGACGGCGTTGGCGAGGCTGGTGACGCCGCCGTCGGCCCAGTGCCGGATGTGGTGGCCGTCGCACCAGCGGGGCGGGCGGTCGCAGCCGGGGAAGGCGCAGCCCCGGTCGCGGAGGACGAGGGCGCGGCGGAGTGGTCCGGTGATGAGGCGGCGTTGCCGGCCGACGTCGAGGATCTGGCTGCCGCCGCCGAGCACGGCGGGCAGGATGCTCGCGTCGCAGGCGAGCCGACGCACGGCCTCGGCGCTGAGGTGTAGGCCGGTGTCCAGGGCAGCGGTGCCCAACTGCCGGGTCAGCCCGTCGTAGCTCGTGGTGACGACGATCTGGGTGGGGTCTCCGCCGTTGTCGGGTAGCTCGCCGGTGCGCAGGGCCAGCCGGCAGACGTCGGCGAGGGCGTCGTGGCGGCGTTGGCCGGGGGCGCGGGTGTCGTCGGGGCCGGTGGGCGTGGTCAGCGGGTCGATGGCGGCCCGCAGGGCGGCGGCGGCTTCGGTGTCGAGGATGCCGGTGAGGCGTAGTCGGCCGTCGGGCTGCTCGCTGATGGTGACGTGCCGATCGCGCGCGGCCCGTGACTCCTGTGCCCGCAGCGCGGCCTCGGCGGCGGCGTCGGCGACCTCCGGGGCGACGTGGTCGAGGATGCGGGTGCCGAGTTTGCGCAGCAGGGTGGCATCGAACTGTGTTGCCCAGTCGACGAGGGCGCCGACGGCCTTGTCGGCGGCCTCCGGGCCGGCGCTGGCGTGGACGGTCTCGACCGTGGTGGCGATGACCCGGACCTGCTCCACGTCGACCGTCCCACCGGCCAACGCGTCCCGCACGCCGGGCGGCGCGGCGTCGAGCGTCGCGGCCAGCTCGACCAGGCGGCGGGCGACACCAACGCCGAGGTGTAACCGGTCGCGGAGCCACACCGCCGTCGAGGACGCGCCCTGCGCCGTCGCGGTGCCGCGACCGTCCAACTCACGCACGAGGCCCAGCTTGACCGCGGCCAGCCGTTGCTCGATGCGGTGTGTGGCGTCCAACGCCGCCACGAGGTCGTGCTCGGCCGCAGCCCAGACGGGCGTGTCGAAGCAAGCCACCACCGCGGCCTCGGCCTGCTCCAACGCATCGATCACGAGCAAAGACTAGAACAGGTGTACGACACTTCTGGCGCCGCTGATGATGCGGTCGCAGTGGATCACCGAACCGGAGGTGACGTAGCCTCCGGCCATGGTCGAACGGGTGCGGGTCGCGGTCGTTGGCGTCGGTAACAACACGTCGGCATTGGTGCAGGGGCTTGCTCTCTACCGCCAGAGCGGCAGTCTGGTCGGCATCCGCAGGCCGATGATCGACGGGCTCGGGGTGGGCGACATCGACGTCGTGGCGGCCTTCGCCACCTCCGCGGAGAAGATCGGTCGG
Organism: Micromonospora sp. NPDC049175; assembly: GCF_043197345.1. Classification (NCBI taxonomy): domain Bacteria; kingdom Bacillati; phylum Actinomycetota; class Actinomycetes; order Micromonosporales; family Micromonosporaceae; genus Micromonospora; species Micromonospora sp. NPDC049175. The sequence continues at coordinate 352,957 of NZ_JBICSY010000003.1, forward strand.
GACCTGACCGAGGCGATCTTCCTACTGCCCAACAATTTTCCTCGGCTGGACTGCGACCTACCCCGAGCGGGCGTGCCCGTCACGAAGGGCCTTGTCGACGCGGCGGAGGTGGAACGGGTAGCGGCGGCGCTGGCCGGCGCGGAGGTGCTGCTCTACTCGGCGCCGAGCGGGCGGCCGCACACGGCACGGGCGTACGCGGAAGCAGCGCGCACAGCGGGTGTCGCCTTCATCAACACCACGTCCGACCCGGTCGCCCGTGATCCGGACGTGCTGCACAGCTTCGAGGAGGCGGGCGTGCCGCTGCTGGGCGACGACCTGGCCAGCCAGTTCGGCACCTCGGTGCTGCACAACGCGCTGCTGCGGCTCCTTCAGGAGCGGGGCCTCACCCTGGTCAGCTCCTACCAGGTCAATCTGGGCGGCACCGAGGACTTCCGCAACCTGGTCGACAACCCCAACACCAAGAAGCAGTCCAAGCTCAACGCCCTGTCGGAAAGCCACGCCGCCGGCACGGTCGAGGTCGCTCCGCTCGGCTACTTACCGCACCTCGCGTCGCAGAAGGTGGCGCACCTGAACATCGAGGCGCAGGGCTGGGGTGAGACGGCGGTGAGCCTCGACGTGAAGCTGAAGGTGCATGATCCGAGCGGCGCGGCCGGGGTCAACATCGACCTGATCCGCATCGCGGCGAGCGCGCTCCGCAACGGGCGCGGCGGTCACTCCGCCGAGGCGACTCCGTCACTCAAGTCCCCGCCGGGGACGGCGATCTGAGGCCGGTGGTGAGCAGGCGTTCGATCCGGGCGTACTCGGCGGTCATCTCCGGGGTGGCGAGGAAGTCGTCGAGATCGGCCGAGATCTGGAAGTCGACCTCCTCGACGGAGCGGATGGCCAGCTCGTACAGCTCCCCACGCTGGTCCTCCTCCAGGTAGGTGGTCCAGTGTTCGAGCGCGGTGATGACGATCAGAAGCCCCTGATCCAGGTCGCCGTCGGCGAGGACGCCCGCGTCGATCCGCTCCAGCTGTGCGCGTAGCTCCGTCGCGCTGGCCGTGCGGACATTTTCCCGGGCGGTGGCCAGTGCCGCCCACGCGTCCTCGTCCAACTCGTCGCCCGCGGCGGTGTCGAGCAGGTCGCTGCGGACCAGCCGGGTGACCGTGTCGAGGCCGAAGGCACGCAGCTCGTCCTCACCGGCCGCGACTACCAGACGGAGGATCGCCGCTTCGAGTTCGTCGTACCGCATGTCGCCGGCCGCCTCAGCCCGCGGAGCCCGTGAAGCCAGCGGAGCCCGTGAAGCCAGCGGAGCCCGCGCCGACGGAGCGGTACACGTCGAGGGTCTGACCGGCGATGGCGTCCCAGGAGAAGTGGTCCACTGCGCGCTGGCGACCGGCCAGGCCGAACCGCCCGGTCCGCGCCGGATCGGCGAGCAGCGTGTTGATCGCCGCCGCCAGGTCGGCCACGAACGTCTCCGGGGCCAGCGGTCGGCCGGACCCGTCGGTGGCCTGCTCGATGGGCACCAGCAGGCCCGTCTCACCGTCGGCCACCACCTCGGGGATGCCGCCGGTCGCGGTCGCCACCACCGCCGTCTCGCAGGCCATCGCCTCCAGGTTGACGATGCCCATCGGCTCGTACACCGACGGGCAGACGAAGACGGTGGCGTGGGTGAGCACCTGGATCACCTCGGGCTTGGGCAGCATCTCGGCGACCCAGACCACGCCGGAACGGTTGGCCCGCAACTCGGCGACCAGCTCCTCCACCTCGGCGGCGATCTCGGCGGTGTCCGGTGCGCCGGCGAGCAGCACGAGCTGGGTGTCCGCCGGCAGCTCCCGCGCGGCCCGCAACAGGTAGGGCAGGCCCTTCTGTCGAGTGATCCTTCCCACGTAGACCACGCTGGGACGGGACGGGTCGACGCCGAGCCGGTCGAGCACATCTGTCGCCTGATCCGGCGCGTACTGAATGGTGTCGATGCCGTTGTAGACCACCCGGACCCGGTCCGGGTCGATCTGCGGGTAGGCGGTGAGCACGTCGTTGCGCATCCCGCCACTGACCGCGATCACCGCGTCGGCGGCCTCCATCGCGGTGCGCTCGATCCAGGAGGAGAGCGCGTAGCCGCCGCCGAGCTGCTCGGCCTTCCACGGCCGCAGCGGCTCCAGGCTGTGCGCGGTCACCACGTGCGGCACCCCGTGCAGCAGCTTCGCGGTGTGGCCGGCCAGGTTCGCGTACCAGGTGTGGCTGTGCACCACGTCGGCGCCGGCCGCGCCGGCGGCCATCTCCAGGTCCACACCCATCGTGCGCAGCGCGGCGTTCGCGCCGGTCAGGCCGGGCGGTTCGGGGTACGCGGTGACGCCCGGCTCGGTGCGCGGCAGACCGAAGCAGTGCACCCGGACGTCGGCGCGGCGGCGCAACTCCCGGGCCAGGTACTCGACGTGTACCCCGGCGCCGCCGTAGACCTCCGGCGGGTACTCGCGGGTGAGCAGGTCGACGCGCAGCGGGGTGGGTTCCGTCATGACCCCGCACCCTAATGCAGAAGAGTCCCCGTACGAGTGGTGAAGTCCGACGCGGGTGGATAGCGTCGGGGCATGGCTGCCAAGGTGCTCGCGATCGTCCTGGCGGGTGGGGAGGGCAAGCGCCTGATGCCACTCACCACGGACCGGGCCAAGCCGGCCGTCCCGTTCGGCGGGATGTACCGCATGGTCGACTTCGTCCTCTCCAACCTGGCCAACGCCGGCTATCTCAAGATTGTCGTGCTGACCCAGTACAAGTCCCATTCCCTCGACCGACACATCACCAAGACCTGGCGGATGTCCACGCTGCTCGGCAACTACGTCACCCCGGTGCCCGCGCAGCAGCGTCGTGGCCCGTGGTGGTTCGCCGGCTCGGCCGACGCCATCTACCAGAGCTTCAACCTGATAAACGACGAGCAGCCCGACTACGTGATCGTCTTCGGCGCCGACCACATCTACCGGATGGACCCGCGGCAGATGGTGGAGGACCACATCGCCTCCGGCGCCGCGGTCACCGTCGCCGGCATCCGCCAGCCGCTGTCGATGGCCGACCAGTTCGGCGTCATCGAGGTCGGTGAGGACGGCAAGCGGATCCGGGCGTTCCGCGAGAAGCCCACCGACGCGGTGGGCCTGCCGGACGCGCCGGACGAGATCTACGCCTCGATGGGCAACTACGTCTTCACGACCCGTGCCCTCTGCGAGGCGGTCGAGCGCGACGCCGCGGACAAGTCCAGCAAGCACGACATGGGCGGCAGCATCATCCCGATGCTCGTCGACCGGGGCGAGGCGAACGTCTACGACTTCCGCGACAACGAGGTGCCGGGCAGCAACGACCGGGACCGCGGCTACTGGCGTGACGTGGGGACGCTCGACTCGTTCTACGACGCGCACATGGACCTGATAAACGTGCACCCCGTCTTCAACCTCTACAACTTCGAGTGGCCGATCTACACCGAGCAGCCGCCGTGGCCGCCGGCGAAGTTCGTCCACCAGTGGGGTGAGCGGGTCGGCCGGGCCGTCGGCTCGATGGTCTCCCCGGGTGTGGTGATCTCCGGCTCGCTGGTGGAGAACTCGATCGTCTCGCCGAAGGTGCGGGTGCACTCCTGGGCGCACGTCGAGGGCTCGGTGCTGATGGAGGGTGTGGAGATCGGCCGGCACGCGGTGGTCCGGCGGGCGATCCTGGACAAGAACGTGTTCGTCCCGGAGGGCGTCGAGATCGGCGTCGACCTGGAAAAGGACCGGCAGCGCTACACCGTCTCCGACAATGGCATCGTGGTGATCGGCAAGGGCCAGAAGGTCGAGCCGTGAGCGACAGGCACTCCCCGAGGAGGATCCCGCAGTGACCCACCCCCGTGCCGGCCAGCCCGCCGAGCCCGCCGACCTGGTCGACGTGCCGCGCCTGGTGACCGCCTACTACGCCGAGCATCCGGACCCCGCGGACCCGGCCCAGCAGGTCTCCTTCGGCACCTCCGGCCACCGCGGCTCCAGCCTGCGCAACGCGTTCAACTCCGACCACATCCTGGCGGTCACCCAGGCGCTCTGCGACTACCGGCGGGAGCAGGGGCTGGACGGGCCGCTCTTCCTCGCCCGGGACACCCACGCCCTGTCCGCGCCGGCCGCCGTGGACGCCCTGGAGGTGCTCGCTGCCAACGACGTCACCGTGCTCGTCGACAGCCGCGACGGCTACACCCCCACCCCGGCGCTGTCGCACGCGATCCTCACCCACAACCGGGGTCGTACCAGCGGGCTCGCCGACGGCATCGTCATCACCCCGTCGCACAACCCGCCGGACGACGGCGGTTTCAAGTACAACCCCACGAACGGCGGGCCGGCCGACACCGACGTGACCCGGTGGATCCAGGACCGCGCCAACGCGATCCTGGCCGCCGGGCTCAAGGAGGTCCGCCGGATCACCCACGCGCGGGCGCGGGCCGCCGACACCACCGGGGAGTACGACTTCCTCGCGCACTACGTCGACGACCTGCCGGCGGCGATCGACATCGACGCCATCCGCGACGCCGGGATCCGCATCGGCGCGGACCCGCTGGGCGGGGCGAGCGTGGCGTACTGGGGTGAGATCGCCGAGCGGCACGGGTTGGACCTGACGGTGGTCAACCCGACTGTCGACCCGACCTGGCGGTTCATGACCCTCGACGGCGACGGCAAGATCCGGATGGACTGTTCCTCGCCCAACGCGATGGCGTCGCTGATCGCGGCCCGCGCCGACTACCAGATCTCCACGGGCAACGACGCGGACGCCGACCGGCACGGCATCGTCACCCCGGACGCGGGCCTGATGAACCCCAACCACTACCTGGCGGTGGCGATCGGCCACCTGTTCCAGACCCGCACCGAGTGGGGTCCGGCCGCCGCGGTGGGCAAGACGCTCGTCTCCTCGTCGATGATCGACCGGGTCGCCGCCGACCTGGGCCGGCCGCTGCTGGAGGTGCCGGTCGGCTTCAAGTGGTTCGTGCCCGGCCTGCTCGACGGGTCCGTCGGCTTCGGCGGTGAGGAGAGCGCGGGGGCGTCGTTCCTGCGCCGCGACGGATCGACCTGGACCACCGACAAGGACGGCCTGCTGCTCTGCCTGCTCGCCGCCGAGATCCTGGCCACCACCGGGCGCAGCCCGAGCGAGCACTGGGCGGAGTTGGCCGAGCGGTTCGGCGCGCCCTCGTACGCCCGGATCGACGCCCCGGCGACCCGGGAGCAGAAGGCCGTGCTCGCCAAGCTCTCCCCGGAGCAGGTGACCGCCACCGAACTCGCGGGTGAGCCGATCACCGCGACGTTAACCACCGCCCCCGGCAACAATGCCCCGATCGGCGGCCTCAAGGTCAGCACGAGGTCCGGCTGGTTCGCCGCGAGGCCCTCCGGCACCGAGGACGTCTACAAGATCTACGCCGAGTCCTTCCAGGGCCCCGACCACCTCAAGCAGATCCAAGAAGAAGCCAAGAACCTGGTAGACCAAGCCCTAACCCCCTAACCCCGCCCTGCCCCCTCCCTCCTGCCCCCGCCCGCCCGCGTTGATCATGGAGTTATAGCCCCGCACCTCGGCGTGTCGCAGCTATAACTCCATGATCAACGGGGTGGGTCAACGGGGGTGGGGGTGGGGTGGGGTGGGGTTAGCAGGGTGGGGGGATTTGTTGTTGGGCTCTTCGGCGGAGTTCTTCGGGGAGTAGCTCGCGGAGTTGCTCCGGCAGGAACGGCAGGTCGAGCAGGGTCATCTTCAGCTGGTTGCGTTCCTGGTAGCGCAGCGGGTCGAAGCGGACCACCAGGCCGGCGTTGCGGCGGTACGTGATGTCCACGGTCCCCTCCGTGGCCGCGTCGCGGAACACCAGCCCGTCCATCTCCACCACGACCGGCGACGAGTCGGGCCGGAGTTCCAACCGGATCTTCTCGTCCGGCGAGAGCACCACCGACCGGGAGATGCCGGCCATCGGCGCCGACGGCGTGATCACCACCGAGTCCGCGGCGGGGGAGATCAGTGGGCCGCCGGCCGCGTAGCTGTACGCCGTCGAGCCGATCGGGGTGCTGACCACCACGGCGTCGCTGCGGTAGTAGCCGTACTGCTGGCCGTCGATGCCGAGGGTGACGCTGACGAAACCGGAGCCGGGCTGGCGGACCAGCGCGATGTCGTTGAACGCCACGACGTCGTCACCGCACACGTCGCACGCGAGGCAGGCGTGCGACTCGACGGTGAAGTCCTTCGACAGCAGCCGACTCAGCGCGTCGGGCAGCTCCGGCGGCTCGATCTCGACGAGGAACCCCAGATGACCCAGGTGTACGCCGAGCACCGGCTTCGGGTCGCGGATGGCGGAGCGCAGCGCGCCCAGCATGGTGCCGTCGCCGCCGATGCTGATCAGCGCGTTGGCGCGGATGGCGACCTCGTCGGCCGGCACCGGTTCGACGCAGGACGGTACGCGGTGCTGGTCCTCCTCGCGCACCATCAGCGTCTTGTGGTGGCGCGTCGCCCACCGTTCGATGATCCCGACCACCTCGGTGACATCCCGGGTGGGGTGCAGCACAAGTCCCAGCCCCGACACCCGTACAGCTCACCACATTCGCGGTGGCCGCACCCCGCGTACCGCGAAGGTGCGCCGGCGGTCGCCCGACCGCCGGCGCACCTCGCCGCCGTCAGGGTCGGGGTCGACCGGTGAGGTGCCTCAGCGAGCGGGCGACCAGGTCGTCGCGGGCCGCCGGAGGCAGACCCTCCAACCCGAAGCCCAGGTAGACCGTGTCGCCGGTGACCACCACCGAGCCCTCCTCGAACGCCCGCTGGCTGCGCGACCAGTCGGTGGCGTTGCCACCGGACCCGGCCGGTGGTCCGGCCACCGTCCAGCCGCCCAGGTCGGCCGACTCGAACGAGGTCTCCGCCACGGTCGCCCCGCCCACGAGCACCCGGGCGTCGTCCACGAAGACGCCGAGACCCTGCGTGGCCCAGTCTGAGGCGTACGTGATCGACACCTCGACCTGCTTACCGGCGTAACCGGACAGGTCCGCCACCCACTCCTTCCAGCCGCCGGAGGCGCCGGACGCCGCGTTCCAGCTGCCGGTGGTCCCGGTGGGCGAGCAGTCCGCACCCTGGTAGTGGGCGAGGAACGGGTGCAGATCGTCCCAGTTGCCGAGGCAACTCTCCCCGGTGGCCGTGCTGGTCTTGCCGTTGGCGTCCGGCAGGGTCGTCCAGTTGTCGGTGCCCACCTCGTGGGCCTCGACGAAGAGGAAGTCCCAGTCCTGCTCGGTGTCGTAGGAGGTGAAGAAGCGCAACTCACCACTGCTCGCCCCGGTCAGGTCAACCGTGCGGGTGAGCCGCTTGTACGACTCGTCGCTCTGCCCGCTGTGCAGGTACCACTCACCGGTACGCGGGTCGAACGGCGCGGCGCCCGGCCGGGTCCAGCCCACCGGCGCGGAGCTGGCGAACTGGGGGAACTCGTCCGGCGGCAGGAAGCCCGACGTGGTCAGGAACGACGCGCCGTGCTCCTGGTTCTGCGCCGACCCGGGCGCGTTGAGCTGCCCGCTGAAGCCGGCGAACGCCCCGTCGGTCCCGGCGACCGGGTACGGTCCCCCCTCCGGGGAGGTGCCACCGTCGCTGACGTAGGTGTACGCGCCCAGCCAGTACTGCTGGAAGTCGTTCAACAACGGCAGACAGGTGTCGGACTCGGCGTCGGTGCACTCGGGCGGCGCGTCCGGGTGATAGACGTACGACCCGTTGGCGCCCTGGGCGTAGAGCGCGTACTGGCCGCTGATCAGGAGCTTGCCGCCCTCGTTGAGGTAGTCCCGGACGGCCAGTTCGGTGTTGAGCGCCGCCTTGGCCGTGGTGCCGGGCACCTGCCCGGGGGCCCGCAGGATGACGTCGTCGCCGGTCTCCCAGACCACGGTCTTGTAGTGCGACAGCACGCCCAGCGGGTGGGGCGCCGTGCGTCCCATCGTGTCGAAGTCGTACACGTCGCTGCTGCGCCCGGCGGCGCGTAGCGATGCCGCGACCTCGTCGGCGTACTTCGCCGTGGTGCCGGTCTGCGTCGGGCTGAGGCCCGTGACGTCCTCCATCGCGAGGACCAGCACGTCGCCGCCGATGTCGCTGTGCACCTGGTAGGTGAAGTGTTGACTGGCGACCACCCCGGCACGCGGTTTGCTCCCGGTGAACCAGACCTCCACCCGGTCACCGGGCTTCGCGCCGGTGACCGTGCCGCGCAGCTCGGCGTAGTAGTCGTCGTGCGTGTCGCCGTACCGCTCGCCGCCGCGCCACTCGCGGACCGCGACCGTCTTCGGTCGCCCGCCGTTGACCGTGTAGTGCATCCGGACGTTCTTCAGCGCCCGACGGGTGATCGAGGCGACCTGCTGGGTGCGCCCGTACGAGGTGTCGAACGCGTCCACCACGAAGTCCGGGGTGCTGCGGCCGACCACCGACACCGGGTCGTCCGGGTCCGCCGCGGATCGGGCCACGGCCAGTGCGAACGGCAGGTTCTTGCGCACCTCACCGGCGATGAGGGCCTCGTCGTCGGGGAAGATGAATTCGCTCGCGCAGTCCTCCGGGCGCCACTCGTCGTCCGGGTCGACAGCCGACGCGGCCTCGCAGGTGGACATCTCCGGCGTGAAGCCCAACGTGCCGTACTTGACGGTGGCGTGGCTGTCGGTGTCACCGTTCGTGGTGTACAGCTCGGCGGAGATGTCCGGGTCGTAGCCGGGCACCGCCGGGTGCGCGTCGTCACCGGCCATCGCCTCGTAGATCACGTCGTCCGGGGTGGGGGTGCTCACCTGCCAGCCGACGCCGTAGAGCAGCAACTGGGCCGCCGAGTGGTAGTTGACGAAGAACTCGAACCCGACCCGCTTGAACAGCCGGTCCAGGGCCGTGGTCTCCGGCTCCGAGTTGGGGCTCGGGCCCCGGTAGGTCTCGCTGTTGGGCTCCGGTGACGAGCCCTCGTTGTCGTACCCCCACTTGTAGCTGAAGTTGCGGTTGAGGTCGACGCCGTCGCCCGCGGTGATCTGCCCGTCGCCGTTGTTGTCCCGCAGGTTCTTGCGCCACAGGCGGTTGCCGGGGGTGAATGTGTGGTCGTAGCCGTCCGGGTTGGCGACCGGCAGGAACCACAACTCGGTGGTGTCCAACAGGCGGGTGATCTCCCGGTCGGTGCCGTAGCTGTCCAGCACGTGGTGCATCAGCCGGCGGGTCATCTCCGGCGTGATCCACTCGCGGGCGTGCTGCGCGCCGGCGTAGAGCACCGCCGGCCGCCGCCCGTCCGGGACGGTCCGCGCGTTCTTGGTGACCTTGAGGGCGAGGATCGGCTGGCCCTGCTGGGTGCGGCCGAGCGTCTCCACCTTCGTCAGTCGGGGGAACCGGGCGGCGGTGGCGTTCAGCTCGTCCCGGAGGCCGCCCGGCTCCCCGTAGGGGCGGAACGCCGTCCAGCCGGCCGCGGCCTGCTCCCGCAGCGCCTGCGAGGCGTCCTTGCCGCGCACCTTCTTGACCGACAGGGGGACGCCCTGGTCGGTGAGTCGCTTGGCCTGCCGACGGCTGAGCACCGTCTCGACGGTGCTCTGTCCGGTGGAGTCGGTCTTCGCGTCGTGGCCGAGGTCGACCCCCGCCGCGCGCAGTGTGTCGCGCTGTTTCGCGTCGACGGTGCCGACGTACACCTCCAGGCCGTCGCGGGTGCCCGGATCGGACGACGGCCGCGCGCTGGCGGGTGGGGCCAGTGCCAGTGCGCCGAGCAGGGTGAGCACGCCGGCGATCGCCAGTCGTCTCGGTCTCATCGCGCCTCCTTGGGTCAAGGACCTGTAGGCGCGAGCCTTCGGTCTGGCCCTATCGATGTCAATAGTTCGATGAGTGCGAGGTGGCTGACCGTGTCGGTGCGGGTGCCGCTAGTGATCGAGTGGGACCGGCTACCGGAGCGTCGACGAGATGACGTCCGCGATGCGCGTACCCGCCGCGCCGTCCCACAGCGGAGGCGTGGGCCAGACGGCGGGTCGCGGCGCGGCCACCGTGCTCGCCACGGTCTCGGCGAGCGTGGATCGGGTGACGAGGCGGTTGGTGCCGTGCGTGATCGTGATCGGGCGTTCGGTGTTGGGTCGCAGTGTCAGGCAGGGCACGCCGAGCATCGTGGTCTCCTCCTGCACCCCGCCGGAGTCGGTGACGACGACCGCCGCGCCGCGGACCAGGCTGACGAACTCGAGGTAACCCAGCGGGGCGACGACCCGCAGCGCGCGGTGCGAGAGCAGGCCCGCGCTTTCCAGGTGCTGCCGGCCGCGCGGGTGCAGCGGCAGGATGACGGGCAGTTGGTCGGCGACCGCGTGCATCGCCTTGACCAGGTCGACGACGTCCGTCGGATCGTCGACATTGCCCGGTCGGTGCAGCGTGGCCACCACGTACCGCTCGGGGAGCGAGAGCGCCGCCCGGATGCCGGCGACGTCGAAGCGGTCGAGATTGGCCAGCAGGGTGTCGATCATCGGGTTGCCGACCAGGTGGACCTTCTCCGCAGCGACGCCCTCGGTCGCGAGGTGCGACACGGCGTCGGGGCTGGTGGCGAACAGCAGGTCGGACACGTGGTCGACGACGACCCGGTTGATCTCCTCGGGCATGGACCGGTCGAAGCTGCGCAGCCCCGCCTCCACGTGCGCGACCGGAATGCCCAGCTTCGACGCGACGAGGGCGGCGGCGAGCGCGGAGTTGACGTCGCCGTAGACGACGGTGAGGGCCGGTCGGTCGGCGATCATCAGCTCTTCCAGGCCGGTCATGACGCTCGCGGTCTGGCGCGCGTGGCTGCCCGAACCGACCCCCAGGTTGAGGTCCGGCTCGGGCAGGCCCAGTTGCCGGAAGAAGACCTCGGACATCCGTTCGTCGTAGTGCTGTCCGGTGTGGACGAGGCGCTGCGCCACGCCGTGCCGCTCCAGCGCACGGATCACCGGTGCTGCCTTGGGGAAGTTGGGACGTGCACCCGCGACGTGCAGAACGGCGTCGGCTGGCATGGATCTCCTCGAAAATTCGGTACGAATCAACGGCGGCGCGCCAATAGTACAAGTTATCCAGTTTAGGGCATCTAATCGTCATAGAATGTCGAATGACGGATGCGTTGCGGTCTGTGTTGCCGAACCGGCGACCCCCGCGAACGATGTTCCTACTTCCCGAAGGCAGGCAGACCCGCGTGAAGCAGATCGTCCAATCGGTGTCCGGCGGAGAACTGCGCGTCGTCGACGTTCCCCAACCGGAGCCCGGCGCCACCGAGGTGCTCGTCGCCACGCGCAGATCCCTGCTCTCCGCGGGAACCGAGCGGGCCGTGCGCGAACTGGCGTCGGCGAGCCTGCTGCGCAAGGCACGAGCCCGCCCGGATCTGGTCCGCCAGGTCGTCAACCGGGCACGCACCGGGGGAGTCCGCTCCACGATCGCCGCGGTGCGCAGCCGGCTCGACGAGGACATGCCGCTCGGCTACAGCGCCGCGGGTGTCGTCGTCACCGCCGGCGCCGCCACGGACGGCATCCGACCCGGGATGCGGGTGGCCACCGCGTCGGTGGGGCACGCCGAGTACCAGGCGGTGCCGGGTCTGCTCGCGGTACCCGTACCGGAGTCGGTGTCCGACCAGGCGGCCGCCTTCGGCGCGGTGGCGGCGATCGCCATGCAGGGCCTGCGGCAGGCCGAGGTGGGCCTCGGCGGTTCGGTCGCGGTCGTCGGTCTCGGCCTGGTCGGGCAACTGACGGTACGACTGGCGCTCGCCTCGGGGCTGCACGTCATCGGCATCGACCTGCGCGACTGGACCGCGCAGTTGGCCGGCGAGTGCGGTGCGGTCGGCCTGGTCGAGGCGGGTGCGGCGACCACCGAGCAGATCATGGAGCTGACCCGTGGCCGAGGCGTCGACGCGGTCCTGATCACGGCGGCGACGACCTCGTCGGAGCCGGTCGCGCGCAGCACCGAGATCGCCCGCGACCGTGCCCGACTGGTCGTGGTCGGCGACGTCGGCCTGGACCTCGACCGTCGACGCTTCTACGAGCGGGAGCTGGATCTCCGGTTCGCGCGCAGCTACGGCCCCGGCCGCCACGATCGGTCCTACGAGGAGTGGGGCATCGACTATCCGATCGGGCACGTGCGCTGGACGGCGCGGCGCAACGTCGAGGCCTACCTCGACCTGGTGGCCAGCGGCCGGGTCGCGGTCGACGACCTGGTGACGCATGTCTACGAGGTGGAGCGCGCGACGGCGGCCTACGAGGTGCTGGCCTCCGACCCGCGCTCGCTCGCGGTGCAGCTCAGCTACTCGGCGCCCGCGCAGCCGTCCCGACAGACGATCACCATGCGGCCGCGCCGCACCTCGACGTCGCCACGGGGTGGCCTGATCGGCGCCGGCACCTACGCCAAGGCGACGTTCCTGCCCGCGCTCAAGGCGGCGGGCTGGGGAGACGACCTCGTCGCCATCACGTCGGCCAAGGGCCTGTCCGCGCGGCACGCGGCCGAGCGCAACGGCATCGCCGTGGTGGCGCCGACAGTCGAGGACCTCCTGGTCCGCGACGACATCGACGTGGTGTTCATCCTCAGCCGCCACGACTCGCACGCCCGCCTGGTGGCGCAGGCGCTCGACGCCGGCAAACACGTCTTCGTGGAGAAGCCGCTCGCGCTGACCCAGGACGAGCTCGACGAGGTTCGGGCCGCCTACGACCGCAACTCCGGTCACCTGTTCGTCGGGTTCAACCGTCGGCACGCGCCCATGGTCGTGCACGCCAAGCAGGCCCTGGCGGCCGGGTCCGGGCCGATAACCGTCGCCTACCGGGTCAACGCCGGGCAACTGCCCGCCGCCCACTGGTACCACGACCGACGCCAGGGTGGCCGGATCCGGGGCGAGGTGTGCCACTTCATGGACCTCGCGTCGTGGCTGGTGGGCGACCAGCCGCGGGTCGTGCACGCGTACGGCAGCGGTCGCGGCGAGCCGGGCCTGGAGGAGGACGTGAGTGTCCTGCTCGGATACCCGGACGGGTCCACGGCGACGATCACCTACTCCACCCGGGGGCACCGGCGTACGCCGAAGGAGCGCCTGGAGGTCCTCGGTCGCGGGCACACCGTGGTGATCGACGACTTCCGACGCCTGGAGATCGACGGCCGGGAGGTGAAGCGCGTACCCGGTGGCAAGGGACACCAGGAGCTGCTCGCCCACACCCGAGCGGTGATCGCCGGCAACGCGCCCGACGACCGGGAGCTGGACGCGTCCTTCGGCACGACGAGGGCCGCCCTGTCCGCGATCGCCGCCCTGGCGGGCATCCAGGAGGATCACCCGTCGCGGCTGCCCGCCCAGGCCGACGTGGAGAGCGTGCGAGCCGGCGCCACCTCGTGACGCGCCGCGCCACCTCGTGACGCGCCGCGTCGGCGTCCGCGCGCCGCGCCCGTCGCCGGCGCTGCCGAGAACCCGGCGCTGCCGAGAACGCCGGGAGCGCCGGGAGCGCCGGTCAGCGGGGTGTGTCGTCGTCGACGAGCGGGGCGAGCAGCCGCCCGAGGGCGTGGGCCATCGCCGTACGTGACTGGTTCGCCCGGATCCAACTCCGGCCGGCCGCGCCCATCTTGGCCAGCTCGTCCGGGCTCGCCTGGGTGATCTGGGCGAGGCCGTGGGCGAGGTGGCCCGGCGGGGTCACGTACCCCGAGTCCGCGCCCAGCACGAGGTCACCGACGGTCCCCGGGCTGTTGGTGACGATCGGCAGCCCGGCGGCCATGTAGTCGAACACCTTGTTGGGGCTGACCCCGGCCCGGAACAGCTCGACGTCGGCGAGCACGTGCACGCCGACGTCCGCGGCGTGCAGGAGATCGGGGATCTCCGACTTCGGCACCGGGTCGAGGAAGCGGACGTTGGGCACGCCGAGGGCCCTGGCCTGCAGGCGTGACTTCTCCACCCCCGCGCCCACCAGCACGACGTCGATCTCGGGTACCGCCTCGGCGGCGGCCAGCAGCAGGTCGAGCCCGTTGGCCGGGCCGTGCGCGCCGGCGTAGACGGCGGTCCGGCGGGTGAACCGGTAACGCCGCCGCAACTCGGCACGGGGCCGGCTGGGTACGAAGTCCTCGGGGTCCGCCGCGTTGGGAATGAAGGCGATCTTCTCGGGCGCCACGCCCTTGCCCTCGATCGCGGCCCGTACGCCGGGCGCCATGATCACCACGCGGTCGGCGCGCTGGTACAGGAATCGTTCGAGGCGCTCCAACGCCCGGTACGCCACCGACGTCTCCGACAGCGTGCCCATCTCGACGAGCACGCGGGGCCACAGGTCCCGGACCTCCAGGACGAACGGCGTGCGCCGCAGTGTGGCCACGACACAGCCGGAGAGGCCGGCCAGGAGGTGTGGCGACGAGGCGTAGACCACGTCCGGTCGGGGCTGCCGCAGGCTGGCCACCGTGGCCGTCACCGCGTAGCTGGCCCAGTTGACCACCCGGCCCAGGCCGTTGCCCCGGTACGGCGTGACGGCGACCAGGTGGAAGCCCGGCTCCGCGCGTTGCCGTCGACCGGTGATCATGTTGCGGCGGCCCGCGATGATCACGTGCGTCCAGCCGGGCAGCCGGCTGAACAACTCGACGTGCCGGGTGCCGCCCGGATGGCCCGGCGGTACGGCGAAGTGGTTGAGGACGAGGACTCTGCGTGGGGTCATCGTGGTGCTCGCACGTGGTGGACGTCCCCTGATCCGAGGTGGGTGACGGTGAGGGAGGCGCCCGCGTCGCTCCAGGTCACCTGATAGCTGAAGCCGTCGAACGCGTCCGGCTCGGGTGGCGGCCCGGGGATCGCGCCGAGCCCCCACACCGTGGTGTCGGCCCGGCTCTCGGCCGTCAGCCACGTCGCCGGCTCCCAGCGCCCGTACGTCCGGCTGTGCCAGCCCGCGAAGGGCGCCGACCGTCCGCGGACCGCCTGGTGTCCGTCCAGCCCGACGAGGCCGAGCTTGGTCCCGCCGACGACGAGCGTGTCGGCGTCCACGACGACGTCGGGGTGCAGCGGCACGGTCAGCGACCAGGACCGGGCGGTCGCCGGCGGGTCGGCGAACTCGACGATCGCCACGTACTGCTCCGCCACCACGACCGCGCGGCCGACGCGCACCGGGTGGTCGCCGCGCGCGTACGCGTCGTGCCACCCGAAGACGATCGTGCGATCCGGCAGGACGAGCGGTGCGCCCAGGTGGCCACGGCCGGTGTTGAGCCAGCGGAACGCCCGGTGCGGGAGGAGCTGGTCCTGCCCATTCGGACGGCGTACCGGGTGGGCGGCGGAGGTGCGCAACCCGTTGCGGACCTCCAGCGGGCCGTTGTAGGTGCCCGTGCCGGGGTCGGCGATCAGCCACCTGTCGTCGTGCGTGATCCAGACCGAGGTCAGGTCCGCGTGGCCGTGCGAGGGGCCGCCGTCCACCTTGAACCACACGCGCCACGGCCCCCGGTCGACACGCGCGATGCCCCCGGAGGTCGTCGCCGCCGACCGGGGACGCGTCGTCGCGGCGAACGTCTCCGAGGTGGCCGCCGGGTCGGGCGGGGGCGCGTACCACGCCAACTCGTCGAAGTCGGCGTACCACCGCGCGGGCAGCCGTTCGCCGCACAACGCGAGCCCGAGCGCGGCGGAGCCGGCCACGTCGAGCGGGTCACCGGAGGACGCGAGCACCCGTCCCTCGTCCCAGTCGCCGTACTGCGGGACGTCCCCGTCGAACACCCCGAGCCGGGCCAGGTGCAGGCTCGCGGCGTGCAGGTCACGGCGGACGCGCGGCGGCGCGCCGCCGAGCAGCACCCGCACGATGAGCATTTCGAGGACGAACCTGTGGTACGACACCGAATCCTCGATCATCCGGCCGTCGGCGCCGAAGTGTCGGCGGTGCTGAGCCGCGAACATCCTCTCGCCGGTACGCGCCCACCAGCGGGCCCGCCGGGCCGTGGGGAACATCCGGGCGAGCAGCAGCAGCCCGAGCGCGTCGCCGAGCAGGTGGTTGTTGCGCATGCTGCTCAACGTGTAGGGCAGCTCGACCATCAGGTGCCGGGCGCTGGCCAGCAGCAGCCGCTCCATGGCGGTCGCTACGTCGCCGGGTAGTCGGTCGCCGACGAGCGCGAGGATCTGGTTCCAGGCGATGGCGCGCAGGGCGAGTTCGAGGCTGGAGTACCAGTTGACGCCCCGTTCCGGCGGGGACTGCGTACACCAGGCCCGCAGCAGCTCGTCGAGGCCGCCCTGCCACGGGCCGGTCGGGTCGAGGCGGGCCGCGCGGGCCAGGACGACCAGGTCGCGGTGGCGTGCCGCCTCCCAGGTGTGCTTCACGTCCGACAGCCGAGCCTCGGAGCGGATGTCGATGCGCCACCACGGGTCGTCGGCCGGCCACTGCCGCCCGGTCAGCGGGTCGGTGCCCCACGGTGCCGACACGCCCGTCGCGACCCGGGCGCCGAAGACCCGGAGCCCGTCGTTCAGCACGCGGCCGGCGTCGTCCAGGCACCGCTGCCGCGCTCCGTCGCCGATCGGCAGCACGCGTGTCAGCGGCACCGGCGCGGACGCGTGGTGCCGGTGCGCCTGCCCGCGGAACAGGACGGCGTGGAATCCGCTGCGCTTGGACGCCTCGTACGCCGCGCGCAGCGGCGCCGACAGGCCCAGCGCGCGCATGTCCACGGCGATCGCGCGGAGATCGGGTTTCACCTTCGACTTCCCCCTGGGCAATGGCGATTCCGTCGTTTCGTCCCGACCAGGACCGTGGGTGTAGGAAGCTGCAAGCGCATCAAATCGGGCATTTAGGACGCGTTCGGTGGTGCGCGAGCCGCGTGGGCGCGCGCCGGTCGGGGCGGGTCGTCGGTCTGACGTCTGTCCAACGCCGCCGGTGCCGCTTCAGTGACGACACGGCCGGTGGCGACATCACCGGTGACGACATGGCCGGTGGCGACATCACCGGTGACGACATGGCCACTCGCGACACGGCGGGTGCCACCGCGGGGACGAGGAGGAGTGGTCGTGACAGCGCAAACCCGGGTGCCGCTCGGATTCCGCTCGCCGATGCCGCCCCCGGCCGGTGTCGGTGCCGGATCCGGCTTCCGAGGCGCGGCCGGTACCGGGGGTGGTGCCGTGGCCGGCGCCGGACCGGGCGGCTGGCGGACGATGATGACGACTCTCGCCGTCGCGCTGCTGTGTGTCGCGGCTTTCCAGGCGTCCACGGCGAACGCCTGGCTGACGGTCCTGCAGGCCTCCGCCGGGGCGATCCTGCTCCGTTGCCGCCTTCCGCGCCCTCGACTGCCCGATGTGCTGGCGGTCGCGGTCGCGGCGTGGGCGCAGCTCACCGTCCTCTGGTCCAGCGACGTCGCGCAGACGCGGAGCGTGGCCTTCGCGTACACCTCGGCCGCTCTTCTGTTCGTCGCGGTCCGCCACGTCGCCACCACGCCGTGGCACCTGCTCGCGGTCGGGGGTTCGTACATCGTGGGGTGTGCCATCGCCGCGTGGCGCCTGATCATCGAGGCGCGCGGGGTCGGCGGATCGACCGGCGCGATGGACATGGCGGTGCGCTTCGGCATCGAGGGCACCAACATCAACTTCACGGCCTACTCCAGCGTCACCGCGTTCGTCCTGGCGTTGGGCCTGTTGAAGATCCGCGGTCAACGGCGGCTCGTCACCATCGCGCTGACCACCGCGTTGCCGGTGCTGGCGTCCGGGATCTTCCTGAACCGGACCAAGGGCGCCCTGGTCGCCCTGCTGCTCGTGGTGGCGTACGCGCTGCTCAGCGAACTCAACCCCCGGGTGACCTGGGTGGCCGCGGTCGCCGTGGTGCCGACGCTGCTGGTGACGGTGCCGCTCGGTCTGGGGCAGAGCGTGTTGGTGTGGGCCGACGACGTCATCGGCTCGGCGGCGACCGGCGACGTGCTGAGCCGTATCGAGCTGTGGCGGTACGCGTCCTCGTACTGGTGGGACTCCCTCTGGGTGGGCGGCGGCGCGGGAACCTTCGAGCTGTGGAACCCGTTGGGCATCCGAGCGCACAACGCCGTGCTCGCCGTCGCCGTGGACCTGGGGCTGGTGGGCTTGGTGGGCGTGGCCGTCCTGTTCGGGGCGGTGCTCGCCCGGCGGGCGGCGCGGTGCCCGGTCGGGCTCCGGGTCGCCGGGCTCTTCCTGGTGGGCGGCTTTCCGCTCTGGCTGACCGGGGTGTGGGAGTTCGAGCGGGGGTCGTGGCTGGCCCTCGCCCTGCTGTCGATGCTGCCGGTCCACGCCTCCGGCCGGCAGAAGGCGGACGACCCGGGACGACGCGCGACCGGCCCGCCCGGTCCGGTCCGGGCTCGCGCCACCGCACCCCCGGCCCGGCCGACAGCCCTGGACTGGGGCGCGCCCATCACCCGGTGACTACCCGGTCGTTGGCTCGTTCAGTGACTACTGACAGCCAACCGATTGGCCCGCAGCGTGGCGGAGCGCCGTCCGCGCCGACGGAGCGTGCCGTGCCGCGCCCTTCGTACCGCGGGTCGGCGGGTGCTCAACAGTGTGGAGGGCCGGCGAGTGCCATCTCGGAATCCCGTCCGGGTCGACTCGCGGCCACCCAGGGTCGGCCGTTGCGCCGGGAGTGGTCCTCGGTGACCGCCGTCGACAGAGTCAGTGACGGCCGACACCGCTCGCCGGTCGGCGGCTGGCAGCTCCCGGCCGCCGCACCGCGACCCGAGCAGCGCGTACGCCCGCCGGTGGCCCGCCCGGCACCTGCCGGGCACACGGTCACCTGGCTGCCG
This sequence comes from Micromonospora sp. NPDC049175, assembly GCF_043197345.1. Taxonomy (NCBI): domain Bacteria; kingdom Bacillati; phylum Actinomycetota; class Actinomycetes; order Micromonosporales; family Micromonosporaceae; genus Micromonospora; species Micromonospora sp. NPDC049175. The sequence continues at coordinate 371,590 of NZ_JBICSY010000003.1, forward strand.
TTGGCGCTGGCGCTGGCGTGGATGCTCGGCACGTTCGGCGTGTTCTGGACGACGAGACTTGCCCACGACGTCAGGAACCCCTACCAGCTCTCCGCCTTCGTGCTCGTGGCGACGGCGCTGTTCGCCGGCGGATACGTGGCGCAGATGGCCCGTCGTCCGCCCACGATATCCGCCGCGACACACTCCGTCGCCCGCGTCCGGCTGGTGCGTCAACTGGTCCTGGCCAGCGCGGTCTACTACGTCGTCGTGAGCCTGACGCGGCTGAGCCAGTTCGGTGCCACCGGCCCCAGCAGCGTGTGGGCGAACATCCAGGCCCCCGCCACCGGCTACGTGAACAAGTTCGACGTCTATCAGCAGGGGGTCGGCAGCACGAGCCCGTGGATGACCGCCCTGTTTCCCCTCGGCGTCCTCAGCGTGGCCCTCGTACCGTTGCTCGTGGTGCACTGGCGCGCTCTGCCCGGCTGGCTGCGCCTCGCCGGCGTGGCCGCGACGTCGACGCACATCGCGTTCTACCTGTTCATCGGCACGATGAAGGGGCTCGGCGACGTCGTCATCATGCTCGCGGCCGGGATGTTGATCGCGTGGGCGTCGGTCCGGCACCGGCCGCGGACCTACTCGCGCCGGCGTCGGGCGCTCCTGCTCGTCGTCGGGGCGTTCGTGCTCCTGGCCACCTACATGATCCACAATCACGCGACGCGGGCGGCCGAGTTCGGCACCACGGGTGACGTGGTCCACGTGAACCCCTCGGTGGAACGTGTCCTGGGTAAAACGATGGCCGAGGGCATCGCCGCGATGATCGGCTATCCGACGCACGGCTACCTCGGGTTGTCCTACAACCTCCAGGTGCCCTTCGAGTGGTCCCGTGGTCTCGGCAGCGCGCCGTCCGCGGCGATCTTCGCCGAGCAGACCCTCGACGTGGACCTCAGCGAACATCCCAGCTTCCCCGACCGGACGGAGAACGAGACGGGATGGCCGGCGCGGATGTACTGGGCCACCATCTATCCCTGGCTCGCCTCGGACCTCACCTTCCCCGGTGCGGCGCTGTTCATGGGGTTGGTCGGGTGGCTCTTCGCCGGCTCGTGGCGCGCGGCGGCGTCGTCCCGCCGGGTGGTCCCGTCGTTGATCTTCGCGCAGCTGTGCATTCTCGTCATCTACGTGCCGGCGAACAACCAGCTCGGGATGGCGCCGGAATCCATCGTGGGGATGGCCACGCTCCTGGCCCTGCACGTCATGCAGTCGCTCTTCGGTGAACGCCGGCCGACCGTTGCGGGACCGCGCTTCGCCGCGCGGCCGGCCGGCAGCCAACGCGCTGACTGACCATGGTCGGAAAGGGGACTGTTTCGGTCCCGCACGGTAGTCGAGGTTGTCGCGGCAATACCCCATGATTACTCTGTGCGATCGGTGCGTAACAAGAAGAGGGTTGGGTGGTGGCTCGCTGCGGCGGCGGCGGCGATGGCAGCCCTGGCCGGGCTCTGGGCTCTCGTGGCCTTCCTGGGCGACCAGGAGCCAGGGCAGGCCAGCGATTCGGCCGAGGTTCTCTCGTTCTTGCTGGCGTGTGCGGCAATGGCGGTCCCGCTGATCGGCTGGCTGGTCCGCCGAGGGTTTTCCATGCCGTCGCAGCCATCGGAGCCGATTCTGCGGCGGCTGCGGCGGGCCGTATCCGTGCAGTGGTCAGCGGAGGTCGCGGCCCGGCAGTTGCATCAGCCCCGTCCGTTGCGGCTGCGTTGGCGCCCGACCGGCCGTGCGGTTCAGGTGGCGACAGCTACCAGCGCCGGTAGCGCCACCGAAATCGAGGGTCAGCTCCTGCAGGACCCTTGCGACACCCGACCGCCGGCCACGGCGTTGGCGGCGGCCTTTCACGACCACCCGCAGCGGCAGCTGGTGATTCTGGGTGAGCCAGGCGCCGGAAAGACCACACTGGCGATCCTCTACACGTTGGCCGCGATCGACGACAGTGGGCCGGACGGCCCGGTGCCGGTCCTGCTGTCGGTAGCCGGATGGGACCCGGTTGAGCCGCTGCAATCGTGGCTCACCAACCGGATCATGCTCGACTACCCGCAACTGGCGGGGCGGTCCGACGAGTTGGCAACACTCCTGGCCGACCGGCTCGTAGTACCGGTGCTGGACGGCTTGGACGAGATGCCCGGCCCGCGCCGTCCACAAGCGCTGCGGGAACTGGAGCGCGCTGCCGCTACCGGTCTGCGCATGGTGCTCACCTGCCGCAGCGATGAATTCGAACACACGGTTGACGAGGCGGGTGCCCTCTCCTTGGCAGCGGTGATCGACGTCGAGCCGGTACGGATCGTCGATGCCGAGGTGTACCTGACCCAGCGCGAGTTGAGCGGCAGTCAGCGATGGCAACCCGTACTGGAGGCAATGCGGCGGGACCCGGACGGCCCACTGGCCACGGCGCTCTCCACGCCGCTGATGATCGGCCTCGCTCGCCGCGTCTACCAGGCCCCACAATCCCAACCACAAGAACTGGTCACGCTACCGACAGCGAAGGCTGTCGAGCGGCACCTCCTCGAAGGTTTCCTACCCTCGGTCTATCCCGACCCGCCAGCGGCCGAGCGGGCCAGCCGCTGGCTCGCGTTCCTCGCACATCACTCCCGGGACCGGATGCGGGACCCGAACCTGGAGTGGTGGCGGTTGGCCCGAGCGGTACCCCGCGCCGCGCTGGTCACGCTGACCGTGGCCCTCTTCGGGGTGCTTGTGGGGTTCCCCATGGCGATAGCGCTGGTGATGGCCGGCGAGACTGTCGCGGAAGGAGTGTTCGTCGCGACCGCCGTCGGCCTCGTGCTGGGCGTTCATGGTGCCCGAATCGCGCATGTGCCCCCGCCTACGTCGAAGCGGAACACGGGCGCGACGGTGGTGGCCGGCGTGTTGCTGGACCTGAGGGCAATCGCCGTCCCCGTGCTGACTGTCGTTGTCCCACCGCTAGCCCTCGTCGGCCTGATCTTGATGTGCGCCGAGATGACCTACCGACCGGCCGCGATCGAACTGAACAACCTCCTGCTGGACCTGGTCACCCAATTCCGGGATGACAGTGGCACGCTGCTGTCAGAAGCTGATCGCAAGACGGTGCCGTCGGTTGCGGCGGGTGTCGCGCTGCTGGCAATCGCCAACGCGCAGGCGGCCGGGCGGGCGAGCGCACCCCGGCTCAGCGCACCCCGGCTGCGGGATCTTCCATCGAACCTCGCTGTCGGTTTCGGCATCGCGCTGATACTCGGCATTGGCACCGCCGTACTGACCAGGCTCGGCGGTGACGATGTGCCGTATGTGGTCTTCGTTGGCCTACTGGTTACCGTGCTCGCGGGCATTCCCATCGCGCTTGGGCGATGGCTGGGCACCCCGGCACAGCATGACGCGGCGGCCTCACCCGAGGCGCTGCTGCGAGGTGACCGTACGACTCTCCTCGTTGCGGTGGGCGGTGCCGGTGCGACCATGGCCGGCCTCGGTGCTGCCCTCACCCTCATCGAGAGCACCTCCGTCATCGCCACGATTAGCGTCGCGGTGGTGTTCATGGCACTCTCCGCAGTCCTGGTCCTGTTCGGATCCGGCGCACCCTGGCTGCCCTACACCCTCGCTCGACTGTGGCTCACGCTCCGGTGCCGGTTGCCCTGGCGACTGACCGGCTTCCTCAAGCAGGCACACGCGGCCGGTGTGCTGCGACAGGCAGGGCCTGCCTATCAGTTCCGCCACGACCTGCTACGGGGTTACCTTGCCGACACCTGGCGACTGTCGGCCGACGTGCCGAGGCAGACGCGCGGACTGCGCAGAGCACCGGCTGGGCCACTACCGGCGCGCCTCACCAGCCGCCGCAGGCAACTGCGCCTCGTTGGTGTGGTACTTGCCATCGCCCTCGCACTGACTGTGGTCAGCCGCATCGAGTTGTCCATCGGGCCAGTGCGGACAGCCTATCTAGCCTATGAGGTTGCGGCAGTGGCGATCAGTTCAGGCGGCACTGTCATCACGACGGCGAATGTCGACGACCTGGGGCGTCTTGCCGTGGACCGCTACCGCCTCGGGACTCGCGGAACCTATCTATCGCCCAACCGTCCGCGCCGGGTTTGGTCCATGCCCGAGTCCGACGGGTTCTGCCTGACCCTGAGCCGGGACGGCTCGAGGGTCGCGACATGTCGGCCTCTTTCCAACGGCCCTCGCCACGGCAGCCTGCTGGATGTGGCAAGCGGCACCGTCAGCCCACTGCCCGGCGCCCCGGTGCGGGCCTTGGCATTCGACCCGGACGGTCGAGCCCTGGCCACCGTTGGCTTCGACGACACCCTACGGCTGTGGCCACTGCACCCGGATGCCCCGCCGGTCATCGTCGCCGACGAGGTCGCTGACGTCTCGACTGTGGCGGTGAGCGCCAACACCCAGACCATCGTCGTCACCGGCGACAGGTCCGGCCAGCTCATGGTGCGAAACATGGGCACCGGCGCGGTCAGCGCGCTCGCCGGCCACGAAGGTCCGGTCGACGCTCTGGAGATCAGCCTGGACGGCCGGACCGTTCTCAGCGCCGGCCGCCACGACCGCAGCTACCGGGTGTGGGATCTCGCCGGGGGCGCAAGCCACACCATCCCAGCCGCGCCTGGGGACGGGGGGACCGCGCGGCTGAGCCCGGACGGTCGAACAGTTGTCACCCAGAACCGGTACGACGACCGTCCCGACCTGGTGCGGCTGTGGTCGACGGCCACGGGACGCCGCCTCGCCGTCCTGCCGCGGGAGATGCACCCCATCGGCGATCTTGCGTTCAGCGCCGACAGCCGCCTACTCGTCACCGCTGGCCGCTCCAGCGTAGCGGTGTGGGACCTGAAGAAGACGATCTCCGGCCGGCGCTGAGTCACGAGCATGGACGCCGAGGTGCCGTGGCGAATCTGTGCGCACCCGAGCACCCCACCGGGTGGTTCCTTCCTGCTGCGGATGCCGCCGGCACGGGCGGGCCGTCAGCCCCACTGCCGGAAGAACCTGCCGAGCGGCTCCGCGTACGCCCGGTAGTCGAACGATTCGAGCGCCTGGCTGCGCGCGGCCTGGCGCATGTCGCTGCGCTGCGCGGGGCTGAGCCCCGCCGCAGCGCGGAACGCCCCGGTGACCTCGGCGACCGAGTGGTCCCGGCAGACCAGGCCCTCACGGTGGGGGCGCAGATATCTGCCCAGGTCGCTGGTGAGGTTGGCGATCACCGGTGTGCCGCTGGCGAGACTCTCGCAGAACTTCGTCGAGAAGCCCGCGTCCGCCGCCCGCTCCGGCCTGCGGACGAGGACTGTGAAATCCGCGCCCTGGAGGGCGTTCGACACCTCGGCCTGCGGTAGCCGACCCAGGCACCGCACACCGTCCGGCAGCGGCCGACCGCCGAAGAGGCGGCCCACCTCGTCCCGCGTCGGGCCGTAGACGCGTAGCTCGACACTCGCGCCGTCGCGCTGGACGTTGCCCACCGCCTCGATGACGGTACCCAGGAGATCCTTCTTGTTCCCGTGCGGATTGCCCGCGTAGGCGAGCGTGAGCGGAGGCGAGTCGCCCGCGGTCTGTCGGGCCTCCGGCGTCAGGCTCTTGACGTCGAGAGTGGGCGGCACCCGCAGGATGGGTCTACCGCTGCCACGGTAGTGGTCTTCCAGGTAGGAGCTGATCACGATGATGCCGTCGCACCGCGGGTAGTAGTGGCGCAGGGCCAGCTTCATGCTGACATGCAGGGGGCCGAGGTAGCCGCCGCGGACGTGGCGGCCGTTGAACCAGTCGACGACGTCGACGATCAGCGGCACCCGGTGCCGGCGACACCAGCGCTGGAGGTGGAACATGTACTGGGCCTGGCCGCCGTGCACCAGCACGTGGGACGGCTTGGTCGGCTGGGCGTCGAGCCACCGGGCCGTCCGCTGACCCCAGCGCACCAGCGTCTGCACCGAACTGCCCAGCGGCCCCGCCTCCGGCGACGGCCGCTCCGCGAGACCGAGGTGGGAGACCGAGCCCGGTCCGTCGACGCCCGGCAGCGCCGTGCGGCTGAGCGGCTCCGGACCACCGCTGGCGACCACCACGTCGTAGCCGGCGGCGGCCAACGACGCCACCAGGCCGTAGACCCGTCGGGACCCCGCCTCACCCCACGGGAACAGGAACGGACCCACACAGGCGACCCATCCGGTACGTCTCATCGCAGCACCTCGACTCGCTCCTAGGTCAGTTGGCGGCCGGCGGCCCCGGCCGTGGAGGATCCGGTGCGCGCCGCCGAGCCCAGCGTGGCGGCGAACCGCGCGGCCACGTTCTCCTTGGCGTGCTCCCGCCGTGCGAAGGCGGTCCCGTTGCGGGCGAGCCGCTCCCGCAGGGCCGCGTCCCGGCAGAGGTCGGTCAGGCCCCGGACCAGCGCCGCGGTGTCGTCGGTGCCGATGATCACGCCCGCGTCGGCCTCCTGGATGTGGTGCATCGACGCCACCTCGGCCGGCCCGTAGCCGAGGATCGGACGGCCCGAGGCGAGGTACTGGGGGATCTTCGTCGAGACCGAGTAGCGGGTGTAGCGGCGGATCTCCTCGTCGAAGGACTCGATGTGGACGAGGACGTCCGCGCCGTGCAGCGCGGCGGGCACCTCGTCGCTGCTCAGCGACGGCCCGAGCCGCACCCGCGCCAGGGGGGCGAAGTGGCGCGCGTACCGGGTGAGGTCCTGCTCCGGTGCGTGGATGGTCAGCCGGACGGGCAGACCGGCCGCGGCCAGGCCCTCCAGCGCGGCGCCGATGTCGCGCAGCGACTCCCAGCGGTTGAGGTGCAGGGCGCCGACGTAGACCAGCTCGGTCGTCTCCCGCTGCTCCGCCTCGCCGCGGGGCGGGGCGAAGAAGGTCTCGTCGACGCAGTTGGCGAACGGGCTGAACGGGACGCCGTATCGCCGGGCGTACTCCTGGGCCATCGGCTGACTGATGACCATGCCCAGCGGGGCCAGGCGGATGAGCCTCGCGATCGTCTCCTGGACGGAGCGGTCGGCCCGGCCGAACAGCTCACCGTTGTCGTACAGGGTCGCCGGCCAGTCGTCGGTGAAGTGCGGCACGACCGGGACGCCGCAGGTACGCGCCGCGAGCGCCGTGATCCTCGTCAGCCGCACGCTGCCGAGCATCGAGTAGACGACGTCCGGCCGGAAACCGCGCATCCACTCGATCAGCGTCGGGGGAACGCGGATCGGGCTGAGATCGGCCGTCGCGCGCAGTTGTGCGTAGATCTTGGCCATGGTGGGACGGCTCTCCGCCGCGGCGTGTACGGCGGCGATCGGCCGGCTCTGTTGCAGGGGCGTGCGACCGTTCCAGCCCGACATCCGCATGGCGTAGTACTGGATCGGCAGGTAGTGGTCTCGCGGCGGGAAGTGGAAGAAGTTCTCGCACACCTCCGTGGTCGGCGGAATGTTTCCGGTGTGCACCTGGGCGAGGCGGTCCTTGGGCCAGCCGGAGAAGAGGTTCGACAGGGTCATGGCGGTGCCGCTGACCCGGCTGAAGGGCGTGTGGCTCACCACCAGCACCCGCGGGAATTCCTCGTCCAACACCATCGGTGCGTCCACCTCTCTCACGTGGTCCGTATTCTCAGCGCCCGCCGGTAGCCGACGATGGCCGCCGGGACAACAGTCACGGTGTAGACGACAACGGCGACGTAGGGCGCCGCGGCCACTCCCCACCAGTGCACTCCGAGCAGTTTTCCGACGATCGACAGTGGTAGGTACAGCAGATAGCCGCACAACTGGGGGCGGACGACTCCGGCCGCGTTCTGCACCATGAACCGGGGCGAGATCGCGGCCAGCACGATCCACCAGCAGGCGAGGCCCAGCAGGAGTGACCGGTTTCCGATCGAGATCGGCAGCCAGGCGGCGAGGAGTTGCTCGCCGAACAGCACCAGGATCGTCGACGGCCCGACGGCGATGAGCGTCGACACGATCGTCATCCGACGCACGGTTCGGCGGATCCAGTCGAGGTCGCCACGCGCCAGGGCCTCACCGTGCATCGGCCACAAGGGTTGGTTGACAAGTGTCACGAGCGCGCCGAGCTGGTTGAACAGTCGGGCCGGCACCGCGTACGCGGTGACGCTGGCGAGACCCAGCACGTGTGCGATGAGCAGTGGGTCGGCGTTGTCCGCCAGGACCATGATCAGCGTGACCAGGAAGAAGAGGCCGCCCAGGCCGAACAGCTCCCGGACCCCCCGGCCGTCGACGTATCTCGGCCGGGGCCTCAGCTGCGGCAGGCGCCAGCCGAACGTCCACACCGTGTTGACGATGTTGACGAGCAACGGGCCGATCGCGATGCTGGCGATCACCGCGATCGGGGGCAGCTTCGCGTACACCGCGCCGAGCGCGAGTGGGAGGGAGAGTGCGCTCGCCGTCGCCTGCCAGACATTGCTGGCCGCCACCTGCTGATACGCGTACTGGACGCGGGCGATGAGCGACAGCGGGATGTTGAGCAGGAACGCGGTCAGGCACACCAGGGCGACGAGGTGGGCGTCGCGCGCCGCCGCCCCGGTCGCGTTGAAGAGCAGCGGCCACGGGATGAACCCACCGAACAGCCAGAGCAGGCCACACGTCGGCAGCGCCACCCCGCAGACCGCCGCGTAGGCGCTGGAGACGTACCGTCGGGCCGCGTCCGAGTCGCCGTCGACCCGACAGGGCGCGAGCCTCGTCATGAGCCCGAGACCGACGCCCAGGTCCGCGAAGGCCACCATCCCGGTGACGGCCAGCACCGCGGCCCACAGTCCGTACAGGTCGGTGCCCAGGTAGGACAGGGTCACGGGGAGGAGGACGAGTGGCACGAGAGCGCTTACCACCCGGCTCAGCGCGGCGGTGGCGATCCAGGACAGCAGTCGACGACCGCGTTTCGGGCCCGGGGGAGCGGGGGGCGCCGGCGCGGGTCGCGCGACGGTCTGCACCGCGTGCCGCGGCCTGGGCGATGCGGCGTGCAGCGGCTCGTACCGCTGAGACCTGCCGTCCCGGGTCCGCATCTCTCGGTCCTGTCGGTCTGCGGCGAACGCCGGAGGGAGGCGGCTGCCGCGACGCGGCCTCGCGTTGGGGTTCCTCACGGTCATAACTGCCGGTGAGGGGATTTGGGTGCGGCTCCCGGCCACCGTCCGCGCCCGCCGGTCACCGGGACTGCAGGGGTACGCCCACCGGGCCGCCCACCGTCGGGTCGATCGGTTGGGCGCAGAGCAGCGCCAGGTGCTCGGCGATCTTCGCCGCGTCGTCGTACGGGTCGAGCCCGCTCACCTCCATCGGGTCGAGCCCCGGCACGGCCACGTGGGACACCAGCGGGTGGAACGGCCGGGTGTCGACCTCGCCGGCGCCGAACAGGTCCTCGTGCAGCTTCTCGCCGGGACGCAGGCCGGTGTAGACGATCGGCACCTGGCTGGACGCCTGCTCGGCCATCTGCCGGGCCAGGTCGGCGATGCGGACCGGCTCACCCATGTCCAGCACCAGCGCCTCCCCGTCCCGGCCGATCTCGGCGGCCTGGAGCACCAGGTGGACCGCCTCCTGCACGGTCATCAGGTAGCGGGTGACGTCCGGGTGGGTGACGGTCAGCGGCTTGGCATCCTCGATCTGGCGCTGGAAGGCCGTCACCACCGAGCCGCGACTGCTGAGCACGTTGCCGAAGCGGACGCTGAGGAAGGTCCCCGGAAACCGGGACGCGGCGTGCGCGGTCAGTCGCTCGGTGATCCGCTTGGAGTACCCGAGCACGCTGATCGGGTCGGCCGCCTTGTCGGTGGAGATGTTGACGAACTTGGCCACGTCCTGGCAGGCGTCCAGCACCGACAGGGTGCCCCACACGTTCGTCTTGACCGCCTCGCCGGGGTACCGCTGCAAGAGGGTCAGGTGCTTGAGCGCCGCCGCGTGCAGGATGATCTCCGGACGGCGTTCCCGGATGATCCGGCGGAGACCCTCGTCGTCGCGCAGGTCGGCGAGGATCAGCTCGGGGCTGTCCAGCAGGGCTCGGCCGGCGAGCGACATCTGCAGGCCGTGCAGGGCCGACTCGTCCCGGTCCAGCATCATCAGCTCACCCGGGTCGGCCTTCATCACCTGCCGGCAGAGCTCCGAGCCGATCGACCCGCCGGCGCCGGTGACCAGGACCCGCCGCCCGGTCAGGCTGTTCGTGTTCAGCGGGAGGTCACCGATCACCTGGCGGCGGCCGAGCAGATCGCCGATCTGCACGTCCCGGACGTCGGTGACGGTGATCCGGTGGTCGACCAGGTCCCGCACGGGGGGCAGCACCTTGAACACCGCTCCCGCGGTGAGCGTGGCCTCGCGGATCTGCCGGATCAGCGCCGCGTCGGCGTTGGCCACCGAGAAGATGACCGCCTTCGCGCCGGTGCGGCGGACCGCGGCGTCGACGTCGTCCCGCCCGCCGAGCACCCGTACCCGCCGGATGCGCAGGTCGCGCTTGTCGGGATCGTCGTCGAGGGCGCCCACCGGCAGGTACCGGCCGCGCGGGTCGCCGACCATCGCCCGCAGCAGCTCCTGCCCGGCGTTGCCCATCCCGAACAGCAGCACGGGTGTCGACGACCGCACGTCGGGGCGCATGGAGAGGTCCCGGCGGTGCCGGTACGCGAACCGGGCGCCGAGCATCAGCAGCAGGGCGAGGGCGCCGCCGACCAGCGGGGTGCTCGCCGGTACCGGCCGTTCACCGGAGGACAGCAGGCCGATCAGCACGATGGCCGCCGTCGAGATGGCGGTGCCGGCGACGCCCTGAACCTCCTGCAGGCTGCCCAGCGGGTGTCGTCCGGAGTAGAGCCGGCGGACCGCCGCCACGGCCACGTGCACGACCGCGGCGAGCAGGCCGATCGCCGCGGCCCGGCCCAGTTGGCCCGCCGGGAGGTCGAACTCGAACCGGGTCCAGACGGCCGCGGCGAAGCCGCTGACCCAGGCGGTGGTGTCGGTGGCGAGGAAGCCTGCGGTGCGGCGACGGGCCCGGGCCCGCCGTGTCGAGCGGTCCGCGTGCTCCGTGTGCTCGGTCTCCTGCGACATGTGCTGGCTCCCTGACCCGTCTGCGACCGCTTCCGCCGCGTACGGCAGAAGGGACTTAACGCCCTTTGTCCTTGTTACAGGCAGTCTCATATTTTTAGGCGGTTTATGGGAGATTTGTGCACCGATCGCCTCCCGCGCCACCCGGTCGTCACACCGGGCCGGCTCCCGTCCGGCGGCTCAGGAACTCCTCGATCGCGCCGGACACCCGGGCGATCTGCGGCTCGGTGAGGGCGCTTCCGCTGGGCAGCGTGAGCCCGTCAGTGAACAGTCGCTCCGCCGCGCCGGTGAGCAGGCTCTCCGCGCCGTCGTGCATGGGCTGCAGGTGCATGGGCTTCCACACCGGCCGGGTCTCGATGTCGCGCTCGGCCAGGTGGTCCGCCAGGTCGTCGGCCCGCCAGCCGCACCGCTTCGGCTCGACGGTGAGGACGGTGAGCCAACAGTTGGACTCGCCGTCCTCCGCGCCGAGCAGCCGGACACCCGGCACCGGGGCGAAGAGCTTGGCGTAGAGGTCGCGCAGGTGTCGACGGCGGGCGATCATCGCGTCCAGCCGCAGCAACTGGGCCCGGCCGAGCGCCGCGAGCAGGTTGCTGAGCCGGTAGTTGTAACCCGTCTCGCGGTGCTCGTAGTGCCGCGCGGGTTCGCGGGCCTGGGTCGCGAGGTGGCGGGCCCGGGTGAGGAGCGCGGCGTCGTCGGACACCAGCATCCCGCCGCCGGAGGTGGTCATGATCTTGTTGCCGTTGAAGGAGAGCACGCCGGCGCGCCCGAAGGAGCCGGCGGCCTGTCCGCCGTGGCGGGCGCCGAGGGCCTCCGCGGCGTCCTCCACCACCGGGACGTCGGCGTCGGCACAGACCGGGATCAGTGCCCGGTAGTCGGCGCAGCTGCCGAACATGTCGACGGGAACGACCGCGCCGACCCGCTCGCCGCGCGCGCGCAGCCGTCGCAGCGCCTCGTCGACGAGGGCGACGTCCACGTTGCCGGTGCGGGGATCGCAGTCGACAAAGACCGGCCGCGCCCCGATGTAGCGGGCCGCGTTGGCGGTGGCGACGAAGGTGAGCGTGGGCACGATGACCACGTCGCCGGGGCCGACACCGACACCGAGCAGGGCGAGGTGCAGAGCCGCCGTCCCCGAGTTGACGGCCACGGCGCCCTCGGTGCCGACCCGGGCGGCGACGTCCCGCTCGAACGCCTCCAGGTCCGGGCCGACGGGCGCGACCCAGCCCGAGCGCAGGGCGGCGATCAGGTACGACTCCTCGAGTGGCCCGATGTCGGGTGGCGACAGGTACACCGTGTCGCTCATCGGGCACCGCCGGTCGAGGGACCACCAGGCATGGGCACGATCTGACCTCCAACGGCGTCGGGGACAACGCCGGGTGAGCGGCCCATCGGGGCAGAAATCGGATGACGACCCTGATTGGTGACACTCAACCCGCATTCCCCCGATCAACCCCAAAACCCGCAGTCGGACACGGCCAGCTCGGCTGCCTTCTGCGGCCCCGCGGTCGGCGGCGCGAGCCGCGAGCGTCGCAACGGCCGGTCGGGCGAGGGGAAGACTGGCCGGTCGGGCGAGGGGAGGGGTGGCCCCTTCGGTGGGGGGTTGTGCCGCCGCTCAGGTCACCGAGTGGGCGCGCTCGACGTCAGTGGGTCGACGGCCGCGAGGTGGCCGATCGGGTCGGCTGCGCCGGCAGTGCGGGCCCGGGGCGTCGAAGGTGGCCGACGATGGCCGCGCAGAACACCGCCTCGATGTCGCACTCCTCGTCGACGTACTGCCACGCCGCGCCCGTCCGGACGTGGTAGCCGGTCGACCTCTCCGCGGTGACGGTGCCGAAGTGCAGGCACTGGAACTCGATCAGGTGGAAGCGGTCGCCGCTGTGGCCGATGTCCAGCGACGCGAGCGGGGTGCCGAGGACGTCGCAGACCTGCTCGGCGTAGTCCAGCAGCGCGTCGCGGTCGACGCCGGCCATGTCCTGGAAGTCGAAGTCGCCGCTGCCGCTGGCCCGGAAGTCGCCGGGCCGGTTACGGCGGTAGAGGGTGTAGTAGCGACCGCCCATCTTCAGCACCTTGAAGTCGCCGGTCAGTCCCGGAATCAGCGCCTGCACCAGGAACTTCTGTCGGTGCAGCGAGCGTGGGTGGTGGGCGCGGCGAAGCAGCCGTCTGCCGTGCTCGCGAACGGACTCCGCGTGGTCGTGGGTGCGGCTGAGGGTGCGGGCGGCGCGCAGCAGTTCCGTTCGGTTGGCGGCGCGGGCCACGAACTGGGAGCCGGCGCCGTAGGCGGACTTGAGCACCTTCGGCCATGGCCCGTCCAGGGTCGCCTCGGCGAGTTCCTCGTAGGTGCCGAAGGAGCGGGTGCCCAGGCGCCGGGCGTCCGCGGGGAAGAGGTGGGTGCGCAGCGCCTCCATCATCACCTTGTTGTGGTGCGCGCGCAGGTAGCGGTGGCCCGGAAGGACCTGGGCGCCGCGGGTCTCCAACGCCAGCACCAGGTCCTCGATCCAACTCTTGTAGGACAGCCCGCGATCCTCCGAGGAGGTGTAGAGCACCGGGACACCGCGCAGATCGTCGCTCAGGTCCAGGTCCGCGAGGCGGATGACCTCCGGCGCGAGGCCGGCGCCGGCGAGGTACGCGGTGATCCGGTCGACGTCCATCGTGCACAGCCCGTGCTGGGTGCGGGCGGTGGAGTAGAACGTGCCGCGGTAGTCGGTCAGGATCAGGATTCTGGTCATCTCGGACTCTCTGCGCCTACGCAGCTTTCGAGCGTTACGCACCTATTGTGGAGGTTGATGAGGATACCATCGGCCCCGGTACCGACCTGGACAAACGGCGGAGATGCGGGGGCGACATGCGTGTGGTGCCCGAGCGGGTGGGGGTCTGATGCGCGTCCGCCGTGACCAACCTGGAACGCTGCTCGGCCCGGTGATCGGGGCACTCGACCGTCTCCTGTGCACGGGGGCGCGGGCCCGTCGGGCGATCCGGGGTCTTGCGCTCGCCGGCCGGTTCGCGGCCCGCGGAGACAACTTCACGTTCGACCCGAACGGTGTGTACACCTGCGAGTCGATCGAGGTCGGCGACAACGTGGACCTCGGATACCGGCCGATCCTGGTGGCGGCCCGGAGTCGGATCCGCATCGGTGACAACGTGATGTTCGGCCCCGAGGTGACGATCCGGGGTGGCAACCACCGCATCGAGCAGGTCGGCGTACCGATGATCGCGGTCGAGAAGGAGGCCGGCGACGACAGCCACGACCGGGGCGTGACCATCGGCGACGACGTGTGGGTGGGCACCCGGGCGGTGATCCTGCACGGGGTGACCATCGGCCGGGGCGCCGTGATCGGCGCCGGTGCGGTGGTCACCCGGTCGGTGCCGCCGTACGCGGTGACCGCCGGCAACCCGGCCCGGGTGATCCGGCTGCGGTGGCCGGTGGAGACCATCCAGGCCCACGAGCGGCAGCTCTACCCGGTCGACCGTCGGCTGACCGCCGCCGAGATGGCCGGCCTCGCCGAGCTGCCGGCGCCCGAGCCGCGTCCGACGCCCGTGACGAAGTCGCTGACCACGGGCGTCCAGCCGCGATAGTCGAAACAGTGGGCCCGCTCCCGGGCCGCGCGGCTCATCGCCCGCCAGGCCGCGTCGTCGAGACGCAGCGCCCGCTCGATGCCGCGCCGGACATCCTCGGCTGCCGAGCCGTCGAGCAGGATGCCCTCGCGACCGTCCACGAGGTAGCGCCGCAGATCGCTCGTGAGGTTGAGCAGCACCGGGCAGCCGGCGGCGAGGCTCTCCGGCACCTTGGAGGGGAAGCCCGCCTGCGCGTACCCGGCCGACGGGCGGACCAGCACGGAGAAGTGCGCCCGGCGCAACTCGGCGAGCACCGCCTCGCGCGGCACCCGGCCGAGGAAGCTCACCTGGTCGTCGAGGTCGGCCGACCAGGCCTCCCCCAGGTCGGAGAGCCTGCCGGCCTGCTCCCGGCTGATCCCGGCGATCACCAGGCGTACCCGGGCACGCTCGGCGGGCGCGAGGAGGCGGATGCCCTCCAGCACCACGGCCAACTGGTCCTTCGCGCCGGCCGACCCGGCGTAGAGCAGTCGGAGCCCGTCGCCGAGCGAGGCCGGTGCGGGGTCGGCGTAGTCGGCGGGGTCGACCTGGGGCGGCACCACGAGGGTCGGCCGGCCCAGGCGCACGAAGTGCCGCTCCAGCAGCTCGGAGATGACGATGAACTGGTCGGCGAGTCGTCCGGCCCAGAAGGACGCCCAGCGGTGCCGGAGGAAGTACGGCGTCCGCCAGCCTCGGGGAAACTGTGCCCGGTCGTGCCGCTCCAGCACGTCCACTGTCACCGGGCACCGCACCGCCACTCGCAGCACCGCCCAGGTCGTGAGGTCCCACAGCCCGAGCGGCAGGTGGACGCCCGCCAGCTCGCCCGGACGGACGCCCGCGCGGCGCAGCGCGGCCAGCACCCGCAGCGGGCGGGCGCGCCTGTGCGACCAGCGGCCCAGCACCCCGCCGCCCAGCCGGCGTCGGGGCAGCGTGATCAGGCGGACGTCGGGGGGCAGGTCCACCGCGCTCGGTGGGCGCGACCCGTCGTCCGGCCAGTCGTTGACCACGAGTGTCACTCCGCCCGGCGGGGTGGCCGACCGGGCCAGGTGCAGAAGCCGGTTGGACATCGCGTCACCGTGCGGAAACCGGTACGCGGCCAGCGCCAACACCGCTGGCCCCGCGCTGGGCCGTAGGGCGGGGATCAGGTCCGTGCCGGTGGTGGGCTCGCCCACGGTCTACCCCCTGAGGAATTTTAGGTTATTTGTGCCACTATGACTGCTTAGTCTAGGCGGCCGTCGAAATGGGGAGACATGCAGCGTGCAGCCGTGCGCGACACCGGGCGTCGCCAGGCGTCGGCCGGAGTCCCGTCGTGAGCCGACCGGTGGTGGTGCAGCACTCGGCGGGCGCTCCCGGCGCCAACGGCCCGCTGACCGCCGTGCGGCGGGTGCTCGCCTCGCCCCTGGCCGACAGCTACGAGTTCGTCCGGATGCACCAGCACGCCGGCAACGGCAGTCTGAACGTGCCGCTGCTGCGGGAGTGGGTGCGGCTGCTGCGACGGGTCCGCCCGGATCTGGTGCACGTCCGGGGCTTGCAGAACGAGGGCTTCCACGGCGTCCTCGCCGCCCGCCTCGCCGGCTGCCCGCGGGTCCTGGTCACCGTGCACGGCACCGTACGTGACCTGCGTCAGCCGGGTCGCCCCTGGCGGCGACGACTGCTCGTGCACGGGGCCGAGCCCGTGACGCTGCGGCTGGCCACCCACGTCGGCACCGTCTGCGCGTACGCCGCCGGCCGGGACTTCCTGGGCGGCCTGGGCGCGAAGTTCGTCGGGGTGATCCCCAACGGCGTTCCGCTGCCCGCCCGTCCGCGCGCCGCCCGGGACCGGGTCCGCGCCGAGCTGGGCCTGCGCCCCGACGACGTGGCGATGATCGCGGTGTCCCGGCTGACCTGGGAGAAGGGGTACGACGTCCTCGCCGACGCGCTGCGCCGGCTGCCGCCGTCGGCCACCCGCCGGGTGGTGCTGGTCGCCGGCGACGGGCCCGACCGGGACGGGATCGCCGCCGCGCTGGCCGACGCCGGCCAGGTCGAGGTGCGCCTGCTCGGCAACCGTCTCGACGTCCCCGACCTGCTCGCCGCGGCGGATCTCTTCGTCTTCCCGACCCGGCACGAGAACCTCTCCAACGCGCTGCTGGAGGCGATGGCGTACGGGCTGCCGGTGGTCGCCTCGGCGGTGGGCGGCAACGTCGAGGTGCTGCGCTCCGGCGGCGGCCGGCTGGTGCCGGCCGGTGACCCGGATGCCCTGGCCGCGGCGCTGACGCCGCTGCTGGACGACCCCGCCGAGCGGCGCCACCTGGGGGAGCTGGGTCGCAAGGTGGTGGCCGAGGACTACAGCCTCGACGTCATGCTCGGTCGCCTGGACCGGGTCTACCGGCAGATCCTCGGGGAGTGACGGTGGCGCAGCGACCCGGCCCGCGAGTCACCCTGCTGGGCTTCACGGTGCCGGACGACGTGCTCGCCGAGATCACCGCCCGGGACACCATCATGCCCACCCAGACGCACACCTTCGCGTGGGGCCTGGTGCGGAGCCTGCGGGCCGCCGACTGTCCGGTGCACCTGCTCTCCGCGGCGCCGGTGTCCACCTGGCCGGGCAACAGGCAGGTCCGCTTCCGTGCGGGGCGGTTCCGACAGGACGACGTGGACGGGCAGCTGCTGGCGTTCGTCAACCTGCTCGGCCTCAAGCACCTCACCCGGTTCGTGGCCGCCTGGCGTACCGGCGGTCGGGCGCTGCGCGAGCGGGACGCCGAGGTGCTGCTGGTGCACGGCGTGCACTCGCCGTTCCTCTGGTTCGGTGTGCTGCGGGCCCGCAGCCGCGGCGTCCACGTGGTGCCGGTGCTCACCGACCCGCCGGGTGTCGCGCTGCCCACCGACGGTCGGCTGGTCCGGCTGCTGCGCGGGCTCGACGTCGCGCTGGTCCGGGCCGCCCTCGCCCGCTGCTCGGGGGTGATCGCGCTGACCGCCGCGCTCGCCGAGGACTTCGCGCCCGGCCGGCCCCGGTTGGTGCTGGAGGGCATCTGTTCCGCCGACCCGCCGGAGCTACCGGTGGTGCCGCCGCCGGGTCCGCCCGGTCCGACCAGGGACATCGTGTACGCGGGGGGCCTGAGCCGCGCCTACGGCGTCGACCGGCTGGTCGAGGCGTTCCGCGGGCTGCCCGGGAACGACCTGCGGCTGTGTGTGTACGGCCGGGGTGAGCTGGCGGGTTGGCTGCGCGACCAGGCCGCCCTGGATCGGCGCATCGTGCCCCCGGCGCTGCTGCCCCGGGCGGAGTTGCTGCCCCGGCTGGCCCGAGCGGCCGTGCTGGTGAACCCGCGCCCGGTGGAGCAGGACTTCGTCCGCTGGTCCTTCCCGTCGAAGATCATCGAGTACCTCGCCGCCGGGGTGCCGGTGGTGAGCACCCGACTGCCCGGCATTCCCGGGGACTACGCGCCGTGGCTGTCCTTCGCCGAGCCGGACACCGCCGACGGGCTGCGTACCGCCGTGGGTCGGGTGTTGGCCCTGCCCACGGACGAGGCCCGGGCGCTGGGCGCCGGCGGGGCCCGCTTCGTGCGGGAGACGCGTAACCCGGGCGCACAGGGGCGCCGCGTGCGCGACTTCCTCGCCGGCCTGGTCGGGCCGCCCGACGGGCAGGCCCCTCAACCCCGGCCGCGCGCCGCGGCCTTGCTGAGCAGGTCCTCGATCTGGTCGACGCCGACCCGCAACGACATCCGGTCCAGGTAGAGCTGACGACCCCGCCGGCCCATCGCCGCCCGCTGCTCGGGCGACACCTGGGCCGCGGCGGTGAACTGGTCGGCCAACGCCCGCCAGTCGTCCGGCGGGCAGACCAGGCCCGCCTCGCCCGCGCTGACCAACCGGGCGGCGTCGCCGTCGGCCGACATCAGCACCGGCGCGCCGCAGGCCAGCGCGGCCTGCAACTTCGAGGGCACCGTCCCGCGCAGCCACGGCAGGTCGCGCAGCATGACCAACTGGTAGTCGGCGGCGGCGTACAGCTCGGCCATCTCGGCGGCCGGGCGGCGACCGACGAACCGCACGTTGTCCGCGCCCAGCTCGTCGGCGAGCCGACGGGCCTGTTCCGCGCCCAGCCCGGTGCCGACGAAGACCAGGTCCACCGCGTCCGGCGCCGCCGCGGCCGCGCGGATGGCGACGTCGACGCCCTGCAACACACCCAGGTTGCCGGCGAACATCACCGTCACCCGCCCCCGGTGCCCGATCGTCGCCCGCGCCGAGTCGGTGCCGGGCACCGGCCGGAACAGCGCCTCGTCGGTCCAGTTGAACACCGTCCGCACCGCGTCCGGGTCGACACCCCGCTCGATCACCTGCTCCGCCATGGCGGGCGCGATCACCGCGATGCCGGCGCAGGCGCGGTAGATCCGGCGCATCGTGCCGACCAGGACCCGTTCCATGGCCCGCCCGGCCAGCCCCGGTGGGGCCATCCCGGACGCCGTCACCGACTCCGGCCACAGGTCCTGCACGTGCAGCACCGTCGGGACGCCACGCAGCAGCCGCAGCAGACCGGCGGCGGCGTACGCGGTGGGTGGCGGGTGGTAGACGTAGAGCGCGTCGACGCCGCGCAGGTGACGCGGGGCCGCCAGGGTGCTGGTGGTGGCGAAGGAGAGATAGCTCGCCGCCCGGCGCAGGCCGGAACGGTCGTGACTCGGGTACGCGGGCACCCGGCGAACGGTCACCCCGCGATCGGTGGCCCGGTGGTTCCAGCGCTGCCGCCAGCCCGGGTAGGTCCGCCCCAGCGGCAGGCTCGGAAAGGTGGTCAGCACCCGCACCTCGTGGCCGCGTCGGGCCAGCTCCGTGGCCAGTTGACCAGGCACGAAGGCGCTCTCCGGCGGATACCACTGACTGATCAGTCCGATTCGCATGTGCCCGGCACTCCCGTCGACGTCAACTCGTCCCACCTGGGCAGACAACTGGCGGAAGGGAATGAAGGACACGCGTGGAGGCGTCCGATTCGCGTGACTTGTGCGAACAGCGCTCGTTGTCACACACGTGGCCGCAGTGCGACCGCTGCCACTGCCGGGCGGGCATCGCACCGCCGGTCGCCCGGGCCGAACCGAACGGGGAGACGCGTTGAAGGTAGTCGTGACAGGTGGCGCCGGGTTCATCGGCGCCAACCTGGTACGGGCGCTCGACAAGACACCCCAGGTGACCGACGTCGTGGTCGTCGACGACCTCTCCACCGGCCTGCTGGACAACCTGCACGACCAGCCCGTCCGGCTGCACCGGGGCACCGTGCTCGACCCGGACCTGCTGGACGAGACGTTCACCGGCGCGGCCACCGTGGTGCACCTGGGCGCCCTCGGCTCCGTGCCGCGCTCCATCGACCGGCCGCTGCCCAGCCACCACGCCAACGCCACCGGGACGCTGATGGTGCTGGAGGCCGCTCGCCGGCACCACGTCCCGCAGGTGATCCTCGCGTCCTCGTCGTCGGTCTACGGCGCGAACCCGGTGCTGCCCCGCCAGGAGGAGCTGCGCCCCATCCCGGTCTCCCCGTACGCGGTCTCCAAGTTGGCCGCCGAGGCGTACGCGGTCGCCTACGCCGCCTGCTACGACATGGGCGTGCTGCCGTTCCGCTTCTTCAACGTCTACGGCCCCCGGCAGGCCGCGCACCACGCGTACGCCGCGGTGCTGCCCCGCTTCGTCACCGCCGCGCTCGCCGGCGAGCCGCTCCGCGTGCACGGCGACGGGCGGCAGGCCCGCGACTTCACGTTCGTCGGCAGTGTCACCTCGGTGATCGTCGACGCCATCGTCCGTCGGGTGTCCACCACCGACGTGGTGAACCTGGCCTTCGGCGCGCGGATCTCCCTACTCGACCTGATCGCCGAGTTGGAGGACATCATGGGCCGGCCGCTGCCGGTCGTGCACGAGGCGCCACGCCCGGGCGACGTGCGGGACTCGCAGGCCGACTGCACCCGCCTGCGGGAGCTGTTCCCCGGGGTGCGACCGGTGCCGTTGCGCACCGGCCTGGAGCGCACGGTGTCCTGGATGGCGGGTCACGCGCTCGCGAGTCAGTAGGGCCGTCGATGACGTCCGGGGTCGTCGAGCGGACCACGCGCGCCCGTCCACCGGGCGCGCACCGTCGCCACCCCGACCGGGGTCGCCGGCTGCTCTCCGGGGTCGCGACGGCGCTGCTCAGCCGGGCGGTGGGGCTCGTCGTGCCGATCGTCCTGGTGCCGGTGACGCTGCCCTACTTCGGCAACGACCTGTACGGCCTGTGGATGGCGGTGGCCGCGCTCGCCGGCATGGCGGCCTTCGCCGACCTGGGGCTGGGCAGCGGGCTGATGACGAAGCTCGCCCCCTGCTACGCGCACGGCGACACCGCGCGGGCCCGTCGCTACATCTCCAGCGCGTACCTGACCCTGTCGGGGCTCGCGCTCACCCTCACCGCCCTGCTCTGGATCTTCGCCGGAGCCGTGCCCTGGTCGGCGCTGTTCAACGTGACGGGTCAGGTCAGCCCGGAGCAGACCCGGATGATCTCGCTGATCTGTCTCACCGCGTTCGCGCTCAACGTCCCACTCAGCCTGATCACCCGCGTCCAGTACGCCTACCAGCAGGTCGGCCGGAGCAACGTCTGGCAGACCGCGGGCAGTGTGGCCGCGCTCGGCGCGGTGCTCGGCGTGGTCTGGGCCGACTGGTCACCGATCCTGGTGGTCGCCCTGTCGGTGGCCGCGCCGCTGCTCGTCAACCTGCTCAACACGCTCTGGTTCTTCGGCCGTCAGGAGCCGCGGATCCGACCCACGCCGAGGGCCGTACAGGCCCGCGCCGCCCGGGAGCTGACCCGGCTCAGTGGGCTGTTCTTCGTGCTGACCGTGGTCATCTCGTTCGCCACGAACGCCGACACGCTGATCATCGCGCACGCGCTCGGCCTGTCCGCCGTCGCCGGATACGTGGTGCCCGCGAAGCTGCTGTCCCAACTCGGCCAGCTCGTCGTCCTGGTCAACGTGCCACTGTGGCCGGCCAACGGCGAGGCGTTGGCCCAGGGCCAGGTGGACTGGGTCCGCCGTACCACCCGCCGGATGACCGTGTTGTCGGTGCTCGCCGCCGGCCTGCCGGCCGCCGTGGTCGTCGCCTTCGGTGAGTGGCTCTTCGCGGCCTGGCTGCCGGTGCCGATGGGCGGCGACAGGTGGCTGCTGGCCGGGCTGGGCGTCTGGTGGCTGCTGCAGTCGGCGCTCTCGCCACGGTTCATGGTGCAGAACGCCGGCGGCGTCCTCGTCCCGCAGTTGCTCGGCTGGGGCGCGTTCCTGGTGCTGTCGGTGCTCGGCAAGTGGTACGCGGCCGACCGGATCGCCGTCGCCGCCGTGCCCTGGGTCGGCGCCGCCGGTTACGCGCTGACCGTCGTGCCGGCGGCGCTGTACGGATATCGCCGGACGCTGCGTCTGCACCGCGGCCCGGCCGTCGAGGGAGAAGTGGTGTCCGAACGTGCGCGCTGACGAGTATCCCCGCGTGCTGGTGGTGAGCGCGGCCGTGTTCGACCGCTCCACCGGCACCGGCATCACCCTGTCGAACCTGTTCACCGGCTGGCCGTCCGAGCGGCTCGCCCAGCTCTACGCCGAGGACCGCGCCCCGGGCCCGGACGCCGTCGGCACGTTCGCCCGGTTCGCGCCGCGCAACGCCCCGGTGGAGTACCACCTGTTCCGGCAGTGGGAACGCGTCCGCCGGCCGGTGCGGGCCGTGGTGCGCGGCGCGGCCGGTTCGCCAGGTGTGCCCGGTTCGGCAGGTGCGCCCGGTGCGACCGGCCCGGCGCGCGATCCCGGGCCCGGCCCGGTGCGTGCCCGGCTGCGCACCCAGCTCCGTGCCTTCGTCGACCTCAGCCCGGTCCGCGTGCCCGAAGACGTCCGCCGGTGGCTGCGGGAGCAGCGGCCGGACGTCATCTACACCACGCTCGGCAGCATCCGGATGATGCGCCTCGCCGTCGCCGCCGCGCAGGAGTGCCGGGTGCCCCTGGTGCCGCACTTCATGGACGACTGGCCGACCACGCTCTACGCCGGCGGTCAGGTGCTGGGGCTGCCCCGGCTCGCCGTCCGTGCCGGCTTCCGGGACGTCCTGCGGCACGCCTCCTACGGCATGGGGATCAGCCCGGCGATGGCGCGGGAGTTCGAACGCCGCTACCGGTTGCCGTTCGCCGCCTTCGGCAACTGCGTGGACGCCGCCGACTTCGCCGACCCCGACCGGCCCGCGCCGGACCGCCCGGCGGGCGCTCCGGTCGAGCTGGTCTACGTGGGCGGGTTGCACCTGGACCGGTGGCGCTCGCTGCGCCGCGTCGGCGAGGCCGTCGTTCGGTTGGCGGCCCAGGGGACGCCCGCCCGGCTGACCGTGCACGCCCCGGCGACCGACCTCGCGCGGTACGCCGGCGCGTTCACCGGGCTGCCCGCGGTGCGCCTGGGTCGATCCTTGGCCAGCGCCGAGGTCGCCGGTGCGCTGCGCCGTGCCGACGTGTTGGTGCACGTCGAGTCGTTCGCCGCCGAGCACCGCCGCTACACCCGCTACTCGCTGTCCACCAAGATCCCGCAGTACCTGGCGTCCGGCCGTCCGATCCTCGGGTTCGGCCCGGCCGAACTGGCCTCGATGGCGCACCTGGCGGCGGCCGACGCCGGCGCGGTGGTCGGCGACGACGACCCGGCGGCGCTGGTGGGCGCGCTCACCCCGCTCTGCGCCGACGCCGGGCTACGGGCTCGGCTCGGCTCTCGCGGGCTGGCGTACGCGGTGCGGCACCACCGCGCCGACCAGGTGGCGGCCCGCTTCGCCGAGGTGCTGCGGGAGGCGGCGACCCGTCCGACGAACCGCCCACCGGCGCCCCGGGCCGGGGCGCTCGCGGACGCGGACGCCGACTGACGCGCGTCAGCGGTAGCGGCTGGCCTGGACCGTGCCGCCGACGCTGGTGCCGGGCGGCGCGACCGGCTCCGGGCGCTGGCGGCGGGCGCGGGCGTGCCGGGGCGCCGCCGGCGGACCCCAGATCCCCGGCAGGACGGTGACCAGTGCCAGCACCAGCCAGAAGGCGAGCGACGTCTCCCACTGGCCGGTCAGCCAGATCGGCAGCATGACGCCTGTGAACGCGCAGGCCAGCAGCAGCCCGGCTCGGCCGGTACGGGCCGTGCCGACGAGCGCCGCGGCCATCGCGCCGAAGTAGAGCAGCACGCCGACCAGCCCCAGGTCGTTGCCGACGGTGAGCAGCAGGTTGTGCGGCCCGATCTCGTACGGGTTGGTGCTGATGAAGACCCCCGCGCCGGATCCGTTGAGCGGTGACTCCGACCAGGTCGACAGCGCGTAGGGCCAGATCGACAGTCGCCCGGAGATGTCGCCGGTGGGGCGTCCGTACAGGTTGTCGAGCCAGAGCAGCTCGGCCCGGGGTGCCAGCCCGAACGGCACCAGGACGACGAGCGCGGCGGCGAGCCCGGCGACGGTGACCCCGGTCAGTCGGGGCGCCACGCGGGCGGCCAGCGCGCCGCCGAGACCAGCCATGATGCCGATCGCCGCGCCGCGCGAGCCGGTGAGCAGCACGCCGTACCCGAGCAGCACGGCCAGGGCCAGCGGCGCGAGGCGCAGCACCGGCCGGTGCGCGCCGGCCGCGGCGAGCACCAGGGCCAGCACCACCCCGGCGGCCAGGGTGTACGCGGTGCCGTTCACCTCCCGGCCGTCGATGCCGTAGCGCTCGGCGAAGAGCAGCACCTGTCCCTGGGCGCGGGCGCCGGTGGCCACCTCGACGGCGACCACCGCGCAGCCGAGCAGGAAGGTCCAGCCGACCAGCAGCACGTCCCGGCGGCCCCGGACGACGTGTCGGCAGGCCACGAAGAGCAGGCTGACCGAGGCGTAGCGGTAGGCGGCGGGCCCGGTGATGTCGGCGTGGCTGGTCCAGAGCAGGCTGGCGACAGCCCAGCCAGCGGTGAGCAGCGCGACGGTGTCGACCGGCCGTAGCCGGGGCAACCGGCCGGTCAGCACGACGGCCAGCACGGCGAGGATCGCCACGTAGTTGAACGACCACCACGGTGGGCGGGCCACCAGGTAGGCGGCGACACACAGGACCAGCACGGCGGGCAGGCTGCCGGTGGGCGCGACGGGCGAGGGGCCGGGCGGCGCCGCGGGTCGCCGTCCGGGTGGGGCCAACGGGGCGGGCACCAGCCGTGCGCCAGCGGTGTGGTGGTGTCGCAGGGCGTGGGTCGGGTGGTGTCGCGGTGGCGCGTCGGCCAACGTGTGCGCCTCGCGCCCGTCTGGACAGGCTCGGCGAGGCACGGAACCGTTCTACCAGGTGCAGAGGTACGAAGTGGCCAAATCACTGCATACGCCGACATGTTTTCCGAGTGCCCTATAGCTCGTTTGGCCCGTTTGCCGCCCAAACACGTATCTGCTGCTGGGGCCTCTCGTTGACCCGGGTGCCGCATCCGGCGGGCTTCCGCCTGACCGCCGGAGACCGGCGCCCGCGCCACAGCGCGCAGCGCTGTGCCGCGCCGGGTCGACGGGTGAAACCCGCCCGTCGGGTGACGAACGGGAGAACCAATGAGCGTGAAGACCGCGGGCCGCCGGGTGCTGATCACCGGTGGGACCGGATCCTTCGGACAGACCATGGCCCGACGACTGCTCGACCGGGACGTCGCCGAGGTGCGGATCCTCAGCCGGGACGAGGCCAAGCAGGACGCCATGCGGCGGTCCATCGGGGACGGGCGGGTGCGCTACCACGTCGGCGACGTCCGGGACATCGACACGGTGCTGCGGGCCACGCGGGGCGTCGACTTCGTCTTCCACGCGGCGGCGCTCAAGCAGGTGCCGTCCTGCGAGTTCTTCCCCCTGGAGGCGGTCCGCACCAACATCCTCGGCAGCGGCAACGTGGTCGAGGCCGCCGCCCACAACGGCGTCAGCTCGGTCGTCGTGCTCAGCACCGACAAGGCCGTCTACCCGGTCAACGCGATGGGCATGAGCAAGGCGCTGATGGAGAAGGTCGCCCAGGCGTACGCCCGCAACAACCCGAACAGCGCCACCACCGTGTCCTGCGTCCGGTACGGCAACGTGATGTACTCGCGCGGCTCGGTGATCCCGCTCTTCATCGAGCAGATCAAGGCCGGCCGCGCGCCCACCGTCACCGACCCGGCCATGACCCGCTTCCTGATGTCGCTCGCCGACTCGGTCGACCTGGTCGAGCACGCCTTCCACCACGCCCGCCCCGGTGACGTGTTCATCCGCAAGGCCGCCGCCTGCACGATCAGCGACCTCGCCGAAGCCGTCTGCCAGCTGTTCGACGTGCCGTTCAAGCTGGACATCATCGGCGTACGACACAGCGAGAAGTCACACGAGACCCTCGCGAGCCGGGAGGAGCTGGCCCAGGCCGACGACTTCGGGGACTTCTACCGGGTGCCGTTGGACGCGCGGGACCTCAACTACGCGCTCTACGTCTCCGAGGGCGAGCTGGGCGAACGGCCCGGCGAGGACTTCAACTCGGCGAACGCCACCCGTCTCGGCGTACCCGATGTGGTGCGGCTGCTCAGGTCGCTGCCGGAGATCCGGGCGGAGCTGGCGCTGCGGGACCCGGTGCTGGCGTGCTGAGCCTCGCCGTCACCGG
Organism: Micromonospora sp. NPDC049175; assembly: GCF_043197345.1. NCBI lineage: Bacteria > Bacillati > Actinomycetota > Actinomycetes > Micromonosporales > Micromonosporaceae > Micromonospora > Micromonospora sp. NPDC049175. The sequence continues at coordinate 397,677 of NZ_JBICSY010000003.1, forward strand.
CGCGGGCGGTTTCCTCGGCTGGCACGTGCGGGTCCTGCTGCGCGCGCTCGGCTGGCCCGAACCTGTCGTGCTGACCCGTACCGATCTGGCCGACCCGGCGGTGGTCGCCCGCAGGATCGCCGGGGTGGACCGGGTGCTGCACCTGGCCGGGGTCAACCGGGGTGAGCCCGCCGACGTGGCCGCCGGAAACGTCCACCTCGCCGCCCAACTCGCCAACGGCCTGCGGGCCTGCCCGGACCCGCCCGCCCAGGTGGTCTTCGCCAACTCGGTGCAGGCCGGCAACGGCACCCCCTACGGCGACGCCAAGGCCACCGCCGCCGGCATCCTCGCCGAGACCGGCGTGCCCCTGGACGACCTGCTGCTGCCCAACCTGTACGGCGAGCACGGCCGACCCTGGTACAACTCGGCCGTCGCCACCTTCTGCCGGGTCCTCGCCGAGGGCGGCCAGCCGGAGGTGCACGCCGACCGACAGCTGGACCTGGTGCACGTCACCGACGCCGCCGCCCGACTGGTCGGCGTCGCCGCGGGCGGCTCCTGGGACCCGGCGCTGCCGGCACTGCGGATCGGGGTCCGTGACCTCGCCGACCAACTCGCCTCGTACGCCGGCATCTACCGCACCGGCGAGATCCCGCCGCTGCGCGACAGGCACGACGTGCGGCTGTTCAACACCTACCGGTCACACTGCTTCCCGGCGCACTACCCGTTGGCCCTGCCCAGCCGCGCCGACGCCCGCGGGGCGCTCGTCGAGACGGTCAAGGCGCACGGAGGAGCGGGGCAGACGTTCTGCTCCACCACCCGACCGGGGATCACCCGGGGCGAGCACTTCCACCTGGCCAAGGTGGAGCGGTTCGTGGTGCTGCGCGGCACCGCGGAGATCAGCCTGCGCCGCGTCGGCGACACCGACGTCGTCCGTTTTCCGGTGCGCGGTGACCAACCCGTGGTCGTCGACATGCCGACCATGTGGGCGCACAACATCACCAACACCGGCCCGGACGAGCTGCTCACCCTCTTCTGGACCAACGAGCTGTTCGACCCGGAACGGCCCGACACGTGGCCGGAGCCGGTCGGCGACGAACACCTGGTGCCGGTGGGCGCCCGGTGAGTGACGTACGGAGGGAGAGCACATGACCAGGGTGATGACGGTTGTCGGCACCCGTCCCGAGATCATCCGACTGTCCCGGGTGCTCAGCCGGTTGGACGACACCGTCGACCACGTGCTCGTGCACACCGGGCAGAACTGGGACACGACCCTCTCCGACGTGTTCTTCAGCGAGCTGCGCCTGCGCGAACCGGACCGGTTCCTGCGCGTCGACACCACCTCGCTGGGCCGGGTGCTCGGCGGCGTCCTGGTCGGCATGGAGGCGGCGATCGCCGAGCTGCGGCCGGACGCGCTGCTCGTGCTCGGCGACACCAACAGCTGCATCGCGGCACTGATGGCCCGGCGCATGCGGGTGCCGGTCTACCACATGGAGGCCGGCAACCGGTGCTTCGACCTCAACGTGCCGGAGGAGACGAACCGGCGACTCGTCGACCACGTCGCTGACTTCAACCTGGTCTACACCGAACACGCCAGGCGTAACCTGCTCGCCGAGGGCCTGCACCCGCGCCGGATCCTGCACACCGGCTCACCGATGCGGGAGGTGCTGGAGCACTACCGGGCACCGATCGCCAGCTCGACGATCCTTCGGCAGCTGGAGCTGGACGAAGGCGGGTACTTCCTGGTCAGCGCACACCGGGAGGAGAACGTGGACCGGCCCGACCGGCTGCGACGGCTGCTGGACTGCCTGGTCGCGGTCCGCGACCGCTGGGGCTACCCGGTGCTGGTCTCCACCCACCCGCGCACCCGCAAGCGGCTGGAGGCGCTCGCCCCGGACGCCACCGCGCTGGACGGCATCGCCTTCCACGACCCGTTCGGTCTGCTCGACTACGTCCACCTGCAGACGAAGGCGTTCTGCACCCTGTCCGACAGCGGGACGATAAGCGAGGAGGCTGCCATCCTCGGCTTCCCCGCGGTGACCCTGCGCGAGTCCATCGAACGCCCCGAGGCGCTCGACGCGGGCGGGATCATCATGACCGGTCTCGACCCGCGGGGAGTGGTCGAGGCGGTCGAGGTGACGGTGGCGCAGGTCGCCGCGGACGGCGTGCCCTGCCCGGCCGACTACCAGGTGCCGGACACCTCACGGCGGGTGGTCGACTTCATCCTCTCCACCGTGCGCCGGCACCACGACTGGGCCGGCATCCGGCACTGAGCCGCCACCGTGGGCGGTCGGTGGTCCGGCGGGACCGGCCACCGGCCGCCGGCGGTGTGCTCAACGCCGCCGGCCCGCCACGTCCTCGACGATGTCCGCCACCTCGGCCGCCGCCCGCAGGTCGTCGAAGGACGTCAGGATGTGCCGGCGGGCCAACCGGCCGCACAGGCCGAGCCGGCCCGCGACCCAACCCTGGTACGCCGAGTCGAGCGCCGCCACCAGGGCCGCCGGATCACCGGGCGGGACGACCCAGCCGGAACGCTCGGTCACCGCCTCGGGCAGACCACCGGCAGCGCTGACGATGCTGGGCACACCCATCGCGCCAGCCTGGACCGCCGCGCCCGGCCCGTCGCCGAGTGACGGGGACACGCTGACGTCCGCGGCGGCGTAACAGGGCCGCACGTCTGCGACCGACTCCACCCAGGTGATCCCGGGGTCGCCGGCGACGCCGAAGCGTTCACCGAGCCGCCGCCGGTAGTCCTCACCGGCAGCCGTCCAGCCGCCACCGACGAGCAGCAGGTGCGCGTCCGGGTGCCGGCGACGGAACGTCCGCCAGGCGGCCAGGAGCACCTCGTGGCCCTTGACCCCCCGACCCGCGTGGATGAACCACCTCGGTGGGTAGACGTGCGCGACCATCACCGCCAGGAATGCGCCCTGGTCGATGCCCAACTCGGCGCGCAGCTTGGCCCGCTGGTCCGGGCCCGTGGCGTCCGGGCTGAACGCGTCGGTGTCCACCCCGTACACCGCGACCGGGCGACGCTGCGGCGGACACCCCAACTCGCCGTACCGGGCCGAGGCGTACCGGCAGCCGCAGATCAGCACGTCGTCAAGCCGCCACAGCAACCGCTCCACCGAGCGGACCAACCGAGATTCCAGGTACGCCGGGTTGGCCACCATGTGTACGCGGCGTACCGGCAGGCCCAGCGTGGCCAGTCGCACCGCGTACGCCGAGGCGATCAGGTGGTACTGCACCACGTCCGGGCGCAGCCGGCGTAACAGCGCGCGCAGCAGCAGGAGCCCGATGGGCGCGCGGCCCAGTGTGAAGTCGTACGGGGAGCTGAGCACGTCGACGCCGCGGCGCTCCAACTCGTCGGTGAGCCGGCCGGCCCCCTGCGGCAGCACGACTGTCACCTCGTGCCCCCGGTGCCGCAACTCCTCGACCTGCGGCAGCAGCCACATCCCGCCGGTGTTGGTCTTGACGAGCACCGCGATCCGGAGCTGGCGGACGCCGAGTGGCCGGTGCGCGCGGGGACCGACGCTCACCGGGCCGGAACTCCCTTGACCACCGCGCCGGCGGGTACGTCCCGGACCACGCAGGCGCCGGCGCCGACGGTGGCGCCCGCGCCGACCCGCAACCTCTGCAACACCACGGCACCGGCCCCGATCAGCACCCCGTCACCAAGCTGGCAGTCGCCGGAGACCGCCCCCAACGGGTTGACCGACACGTGGTCGCCAAGCGCGCAGTCGTGCGCCACCGCGCTGTTCTGATTGAGGTGCACGTGCCGACCGAGCGTGACGTTCGTGGTGACCCGGGCGCCGGGAAACACGATCAGGCCTTCGCCGTAGACGGTGTCCGGGCCGACCGTGGCGTCCGGGTGCACAAGCACCGCCGCCGGCAGCCGGTACGCGGTGAGCCGCTGGTCCACCGATCGCCGGGCGGCCGGATCCCCGATGCCCAGCGCCAGGTGTGTGCCGGCGGGCTGCTCGCCCAGACGGGCGGTGCCGCCGAGGTAGGGCACCTCCAGCCGCCGCACCCGCTTCAGGTTGACCTCGCTGGGCCTGTCGTCGACGAAGCCGAGGACCCGCCACACCGGGCCGCCGGTGGCGGCGGCGTTGACGGCCCGGACGATGCCGAGCACCTCCCGGCCGTGCCCGCCGCAGCCGACGATGACGAGGTCCAGGCTCACCGGCGGCCCTCTACCGGCCCGCGACCGCCGGCGGTGGCCAGCTCGGCCGGGCCGAGGAACTCGTGTGCGGTGGCCGCACCGGCCGCGGTGATCCCCTCCCGGAGCAGGACGGTGCGTACCGTGCGCAGCAGGATCCGCAGGTCCAGGCCGAGCGAGCGGTGCCGCACGTAGCGCACGTCGAGGGCGAAGCGCTCATCCCAGCTCAGCGCGTTGCGCCCGTACACCTGTTGGAGACCTGTGATGCCCGGCCGCACGTCGTGCCGGCGGAGCTGCTCCGGGCTGTAGCGGCTCAGGTACGCGGGCAGCAGCGGACGCGGCCCGACCAGGCTCATCTCGCCGCGCAGCACGTTCCACAGTTGGGGCAACTCGTCGAGGCTCGTCGTCCGCAACCACCTGCCGAACGTGGTGAGTCGGACGCCGTCGTTGGCGGGCGCCTCGTCCTCGCCGCCGACGGTCATCGAACGGAACTTGACCAGGTGGAACAGCCGGCCGTGCCGACCCGGGCGGGCCTGCCGGAACAGCACGGGCCGGCCCATGGTGACCAGGACCGCCAGCGCCACCACGGCGAGCACCGGGCTCGCCAGCAGCAGGCCGATGGCGGCCAGGGCCACGTCCAGCACTCGTTTGACGACGTCGTAGGGCCGGTTCATCGGTGTCCGTCCAGAAACTCGGTGATCGCGGCGAGCACGCGCTCGACCTGGTCGTCGGTGAGGGCGGAGCCGCTGGGCAGGGACAGGCTGGTGGCGAAGAGGCTGTCGGCGGCGCCGGTCTGGGCGACCTGGCGGTCGGCGTACACCGGTTGGCGGTGCATCGGTTTCCACATCGGGCGGCACTCCACGCCGTGGCCGGCCAGGTGCTCGGCGAGGTGGCCGGGCTGCCAGCCGGTCCGCTCCGGTTCGACCACGACGGAGGTCAGCCAACAGTTCGAGCCGGGGTCACCGGCGCCGAGGATCCGGGTGCCGGGCACGCCGCCGAAGAGCCCGGCGTACCTGTCGCGCAGGACCCGCCGCCGGGCGATCATGTCGTCCAGTCGGGTGAGCTGGGCACGGCCGAGCGCGGCAAGCAACGTGCTGAGCCGGTAGTTGTAGCCCACGTCGCGGTGCTCGTAGTGCGACACCGGCTCGCGGGCCTGGGTGGCCAGGTGCCGGGCTCGGGTGACGAGCGCGGGGTCGTCGGAGACGAGCATCCCGCCACCCGTGGTGGTCATCACCTTGTTGTGACTGAACGAGTAGATCCCGACCCGGCCGAACGTGCCGGCACACCGCCCCCGGTAGGTCGAACCGAGCGCCTGCGCCGCGTCCTCCACCACCGGGACGCCGACGGCCGCGCAGAGTGGCAACAGCCGGTCGTAGTCGGCGCACCGGCCGTTGATGTCCACGCTCAGCACGGCGGCGACCCGTCGGCCCTCGTCGACGAGACGACCGAGCAGGTCGGCGAGCAGGTCGACGTCGAGATTGCCGGTGGACGCGTCGCAGTCCACGAAGACCGGTTCGGCGCCGGTGTAGGTGACCGCGTTGGCGGTGGCGGCGAACGTGAGCGTGGGTACCACCACCACCGTCTCCGGCCCCGCGCCGACGGCGAGCAGCGCCAGGTGCAGGGCGGCGGTGCCGGAGGAGAGCCCCAGCGCGTGGCCGACGCCGACCCGTGCGGCGAGTTCCCGTTCGAACGCGCCCAGCTCCGGCCCGTCCGGGTCGAAGCGCCCGGCCCGGATGGCTCGCAGCAGGTAGGACTCCTCCACCTCACCCACGTCCGGCGGGGACAGGAAGACCGGGTCGGCCACGCCTGGGCCGCCGCTGCGCGCCACGGGCGGACGGTGGTGGATCAGATCCACGGGCGGCGCCTCCGATCGGACGATAGGGAAGACCACAGTGGTTGTATCAGCCGGTATGGCACCTCGCGAGTGTTTTGGCCGACAACGCCGCGATTCCACCCGATCGGTCCTCGCGTCCGGCTCGCCCCGGGCACGGCCCGGCAGAGTGCCGCCGGCCGCGCTGGCGAGATGTCCACACCAGGGAGAACGAGCGCCGCACCCGTGGGTGATTGGCTGGGCTGCTTACCCTCGCGGGGCGGCGGGCCCGCTCGTGGAACCCGTCCCGCCGTCCAGCAGCCGGGTGAGCAACGTCCGCAACGGGATCGACTCGCCGTCGCGGCCTCCCGCGCCGACGACCAACGGCGCCGCGCTGGGCTGCGGGTCGACGCCGAAAAGCCGGGCCCGCACGCCGCCGGGCACCGTCAACAGGTGGAACCGGCCGGCCACGTCCACCGCGCGGGTTTCGGCCCGGTCGACGTACCAGCCGGTCAGCCCTGTCCGGTAGCGTCCCCGCCCGTCGTAACCCCGGGCCACCAGCCGGGTGGTGGGCAGCCCCCGACGGGTCGCCTCGGCCACGAACCAGGCCACCAACTCGGCCGCCTCCGCCTGCTCGGCGGCCCGTCGCCGCGCGTCCGCGTCGGCGTGTGCCCGCACCGCGTGCCGCTGCCGCTCCCGCCACTCGCGGCCGTCGCCCTCACCCACGAGCCGACGGTACGCGACCCGACTCAGTCGAGTACGGCCAGCAGGGTCTGCCGGGCGATCCCGGCCATCACCGGGTTGGTGTCGACGTAGTACGGCAGCGCGTTGATCGCCTGCTCCAGGGCCCAGCCGCGCCCCCGCTCCCAGGTGGCGTCGTCCACGCCCAACGCCCGCCGGTACGTCTCCCGCGACCCGGCGTCCAACAGGTTCCACGCCGGCATCAGATCCACCGCGGGATCGCCGATCTTCACCGACTCCAGGTCGATGACCGCGGCCAGCCGGCCGTCGCGAACCAGCAGGTTGCCCGGCATCAGGTCGGCGTGGATCCACACGTCGGCCGGGTCGTCCCGGCGCGCGTCGCGGCACCTGTCCCACACCTCGGCGAGCGCCGCGGTGTCGGTGAGGTCGCCGCTGACGGCGAGGGCGGCCCGGACGTCGGCATCCCGCTCCACGAGCGGTCCGCCCCGACCGAACCCCGGCCAGGACCGTCCGCCGGTGTCGATGCCGCGCAGGGCGACCACGACAGCGGCCAGGTCACGGGCGAAGACGTCCGGGTCGCCGATCCGGTCGGGCTGGGCCGTCTCGCCGGGGATGAACCGGTACGCCGTCCACGACCCGGGGTACCCGTCGCCCGGCGCGCCGAGGGCGAGCGGTTCGGGCACCGCGACCGGCAGATGCGCGGCGAGCAGCACGGCGTGTTCCTGCTCCTGCCGCAGCGTGTCGTGCAGCAGGGGATCGGCGCCGGGCCGCAACGGAAACCGCAGCACGATCTCCGGGCCGAGCCGGAACAGGGTGTTCACGGTGCCGGCCGAACGGAGGGGGCGCACCGGCAACCCTCGCCAGCGCGGAAACTGTTCGGCCACCAGCGCGGCAACCACGTCCGCGCTCACGTCCACCTGGTCGGCATGCATCCGCACCGCGAGATCATCACCCAGACCCCGCGGCTGGGCGACCCAATTTCCCGCCCGCCGCCCGCCGCCCGCCGCCCGCTGCCCGCTGCCCGCTGCCCGCCGCGTGCCCGCTGCCCGCTGCCCGCTGCCCGCCGCCCGCCGCGTGCCTGCTGCCCGCTGCCCGCTGCCCGCCGCCCGCCGCGTGCCTGCTGCCCGCGCGTCTGCTGCCCGCGTGCCTGTTGCCGGCGCGTCTGTTGCCCGTGCGCCTGCTGCCCGCGCGTCTGCTGCCCGCGCGTCTGCTGCCCGCGTGCCTGTTGCCGGCGCGTCTGTTGCCCGTGCGCCTGCTGCCCGCGCGTCTGCTGCCCGCGCGCCCGCCGCCTGCCTGCCGCCCGCCCCTGGCTGGCTCAGTCACGGATGGCCGCGCTCAGACCCCGACCCTCGAATGTGCCCTGTCGAGCTGCCCCAGATCTGGGGCGTGCTCGCCTGGAATCGCCGACAACTCCAGATCTTGGACACTTTCCGTTAGCGCGCGCTAACGGAAAGTGTCCAAGATCTATACCGAAACCGGCGTCCTTACGGGCGCGCGGGTGGGTGGGTCAGGCGGCGGTCGTTCGAGGAGCGGGTGTCGGACACCAGCCGGGCCGCGGCGGGGAACGCTGCGGTCACCGCGCGCCCCGCCCCGCTGGTGGGGCAGGTCGACAGTGTCCGCCGGTGGCCCGACGAGTCGGTCACCTGACGTCCCGCCCCGCCCCACCGGTGGGGCAGGTCGACAGTGTCCGCCGGTGGCCCGACGAGTCGGTCACCGCGCGTCTCGCCCCGCCCCGCGCCGAAACTGACCACCCCCGCCGAGCATCCCGTCGCCTCCTCGCGCCAGATGGATCAGGCCAACCCGGCGCGGCGCAGGGCCTCCGCCATCGCGTCGTTGGCCGGCGCCGGTGCGCCCTGCCGCTGCTGCCCGCCCCGTGCGCCCTGTCCGCCGCGCCCGCTCTGTCCGCCGGACCCGCCTTGTCCGCCGGACCCGCCCTGTCCGCCGCGCCCGCCTTGTCCGCCGGACCCGTCCTGTCCGCCTTGTCCGCCGGATCCGCCCGACCTGCCCTGTCCGCCGGACCTGCCGCCACCGCCGGACCCACCCTGGCCGCCCCCGGCGCCGCCGCGACCGTCCTGCCCGCCGCGACCGTCCGGCCCGCCGCGACCGTCCGGCCCGCCGCGTCCACCCTGCGGTCCGCGCTGCGCCGGGCCGCCGCGGCCCTCCTGACTCGTCCGGCCACCACCACCGGCGGCGGCCGGGTCGTCCTCCAGGCGCAGGGTCAGTGAGATCCGCTTACGGGGTACGTCCACGTCGAGCACCCGGACCTTGACCACGTCGCCGGACTTGACCACCTCGCGGGGGTCCTTCACGAAGGTCCGGGACATCGCGGAGACGTGCACCAACCCGTCCTGGTGCACCCCGACGTCGACGAACGCGCCGAACGCGGCCACGTTCGTGACCACACCCTCCAGCACCATGCCCGACGTCAGGTCGCTGATCTTCTCCACGCCCTCGACGAAGGTGGCGGTGCGGAACTCCGGGCGGGGATCCCGGCCCGGCTTCTCCAACTCGGCGAGGATGTCGGTGACGGTGGGCAGGCCGAACCTGTCGTCGACGAAGTCGGTCGCCCGAAGCCCGCGCAGGATCGCGCTCCTGCCGATCACGGAGCGCAGGTCCTGCCCGGTGCTGGAGAGGATCCGGCGCACCACCGGGTACGCCTCGGGGTGCACGCTGGAGGAGTCCAGCGGGTCGTCGCCGTCGGGGATGCGCAGGAAGCCGGCGCACTGCTCGAACGCCTTCGGCCCGAGCCGCGCCACCTTCTTCAGCTCGGTACGCGAGCGGAACGGCCCGTTGGCGTCCCGGTGCAGCACGATGTTCTCGGCCAGGCCGGCGCCGATTCCGGAGACCCGGGTCAGCAGCGGCGCGGAGGCGGTGTTGACGTCCACCCCGACCGCGTTGACGCAGTCCTCCACGACCGCGTCCAGCGACCGGGACAGCTTCACCTCGGACAGGTCGTGCTGGTACTGGCCGACGCCGATGGAGCGTGGGTCGATCTTGACCAGCTCGGCGAGCGGATCCTGGAGGCGGCGGGCGATGGACACCGCCCCGCGCAGCGACACGTCCATCCCCGGCAGCTCCTGCGAGGCGTACGCGGAGGCGGAGTAGACCGACGCGCCGGCCTCGGAGACCATCACCTTCGTCAGGTTGAGCTGCGGGTACCGCTTGATCAGGTCGCCGGCCAGTTTGTCGGTCTCCCGCGAGGCGGTGCCGTTGCCGATCGCGATCAGCTCCACCCCGTGCGCCCCGGCCAGCCGGGCCAGGGTCTCGACCGACGCGTCCCACTGCCGACGCGGCTCGTGCGGATAGATGGTGTCGGTGGCGAGCACCTTGCCGGTGGCGTCCACCACGGCCACCTTCACACCGGTCCGCAGACCCGGGTCCAGGCCCATCGTCGGGCGGGTGCCGGCCGGAGCGGCGAGCAGCAGGTCCCGCAGGTTGGTGGCGAAGACGCGTACCGCCTCCTCCTCGGCCGCCTGCCACAGCCGCATCCGCAGGTCCGCGCCGAGGTGGATGAGGATCCGGGTTCGCCACGCCCAGCGGACCGTGTCGGTCAGCCAGCGGTCGGCGGGGCGGCCCGCGTCGGACACCCCGAACCGGCCGGCGATGGCCGCCTCGTACCGGGTCGGGCCGGTCGGTACGGCGTCCGCCTCGCCCGCCTCCTCCGACTCCATGGTCAGGTCGAGCATGCCCTCCTTCTCGCCCCGGAACATGGCGAGGATGCGGTGCGAGGGCAGCTTCGGGTACGGCTCGGAGAAGTCGAAGTAGTCGGCGAACTTGGCGCCGGCCGCCTCCTGGCCCTCGCGTACCCGGGACACCAGACGGCCTCGCGACCACATCTGCTCGCGCAGCGTGCCGATCAGGTCGGCGTCCTCGGCGAAGGTCTCGATCAGGATGGCGCGCGCGCCCTCCAGCGCGGCGGCGGCGTCCGCGACGCCCTTGTCCGCGTCGACGAAGCCGGCGGCGGTGGCCCGCGGGTCCTGGGTGGGGTCGCCCAGCAGCGACTCGGCCAGCGGCGCGAGCCCGGCCTCCCGGGCGATCTGCGCCCGGGTCCGCCGCTTCGGCTTGTACGGCAGGTAGATGTCCTCCAGCCGGGACTTCGAGTCGGCCGCCATGATCTGCGCTTCCAGCGCCTCGTCCAACTTGCCCTGACCGCGGATCGACTCCAGCACCGCCGCCCGCCGCTCGTCCAGCTCGCGCAGATAGCGCAGCCGCTCCTCCAGGGTGCGCAGCTGGGTGTCGTCGAGCAGGCCGGTGGCCTCCTTGCGGTAACGGGCGATGAACGGCACGGTGGCGCCGCCGTCGAGCAGCTCCACGGCCGCCCGCACCTGACGCTCGGCCACGCCGAGCTCGTCGGCGATCCGCTGATGAACAGACTGGGTCACGATCTCGATCCGCCTTCGGGAGTGGGTACGCCTGCATTCTGCCGGGCCGGCCGGGGCGCTGTCGCCGCGCCCGGCCGGGGCGGAGGACCGAACCGCCGTGCCCGGCCGGGCGACCCCCGGACGGCCCCGCCGGGCCTGCGCTAGCGTTGCGATCATGGAAACACCTGCGGAGCCGCGCGCACGCCGACTCTTCGGCGGCAGCGCCCGCGCCCTCGGCGACCTCGCCGCGGACCCGTTCCGCGCCGACCGGGACCGGATCGTCGGCTCGCCGTTCTTCGCCCGCCTGGGCGGCGTCACCCAGGTCATCAGCCCGGTCGGTTCGGGCCTGCTGGTGCACAACCGGCTCACCCACAGCCTCAAGGTCGCCCAGGTCGGCCGGTCGATCGCCGAGCGGCTGATGACCGACGAGCGCTCCCGTGACCTGCTGGACAGGCTCGGCGGCTGCGACCCCAACGTGGTGGAGGCCGCCGCGCTCGCCCACGACCTCGGCCACCCGCCGTTCGGGCACCTGGGGGAGCGGGTACTGGACCGGCTGGCCCGTCAACGCCTCGACCTCGCCGATGGGTTCGAGGGCAACGCCCAGTCGTACCGGATCGTCACCAGCACCGAGATCCGGGGCGCCGCCACCACCGGGTTGGACCTGACCGCCGCGGTCCGCGCCGCGATGCTGAAGTACCCGTGGACCCGGCTGGACCACCCCGATCCGCACCCGCGCACGATGGTCCCGCCGCCGCGCGGAGCCACGCCGCCGCCGGACGACCCGGAGAGCGGCTCGTCGAAGTTCGGCGCGTACCGCACCGAACTGGACGACCTGCGGCAGGCACGGGAGCCGTTCGCCGGCCGCATCCCGGACTGGCAGCAGACCGTGGAGGCGTCCGTGATGGACACCGCCGACGACATCGCGTACGCCATCCACGACGTGGAGGACTTCTACCGGGTCGGCGTGCTCCAGCAGGGGTCGGTCTCCGCCGAGCTGATGGCCTGGCAGCGCGAGAGCGGCCAACTCCGGGCGATCACCGACGCGGCGCTGGCCACCGCGGCGCGACGACCCGGTGCGGCGATCGAGCGGCTACGTCGGCAGTTGCACCGCAAGGACGCGTGGATCGCCGACGACGACGCCTTCGCCGCCGCTGTCGAGCACGTCCGCGAGGAACTGGTCGACGGGCTGCTGGCGATGCCGTTCGACGGCTCGATCGAGGCCGAGCAGTACGTGGCGCGGTTCTCCGCCCGCTGGTCCACCCGCTTCGTCGAGGCGATCACGGTCACCGACAAGCCGTCGGTGCGTTCCGGGCACGTGCTGCTGGGCTGCGCGCAGTGGCACGAGGTCCAGGTGCTCAAGTTCGTCCACCACCGCTTCGTGCTGGCCCGCCCGGATCTCGCCCTGCACCAGCGGGGCCAGGCCCGGCTGCTGGGCACCCTCGTCGAGGCGCTCTGGGAGTGGCTGCTCGACCCGGAGGAGGAGTCCCGGTTGCCCCGCCGGCTGCACGACCTGGTCGAGCTGGCCGAGGCGGAGCTGCACCCGCGTACCCCGGACCGGATCGGTCGGGCCCGGGGCCGGGCCATCGTGGATTTCGTCGCCCAGCTCACCGACGGTCAGGCGGTGGCCATGCTGGACGCGCTCTCCGGCCGGTCCGGCGCACTCTGGACCGACGCGTTCGTGCTCTGAGCGGCCGGCCCGCTCAGGCGACCGACTGCCACCAGCCGTCGACGGCGGGCGGCTCGTCGACCACCACCCGCTCGCCCGGGCGGGGCACGGCGAGCCGCACGTCGCGGGCCTTCGCCTCGGCCCACAGCCGGTCGACCGGCTCGGACCAGTCGTGCAGGGCCAGGTTGAACGTCGCCCAGTGCACCGGGACGAACAGGCCGCCGCGCAGGTCGAGGTGGGCGGTGACGGCCTCCTCGGGGAACATGTGGATCGTCGGCCAGGCACTGTCGTACGCGCCGATCTGCATGAGCGTCACGTCGAACGGGCCGTGCTCGGCGCCGATCTCCGCGTACCCGTCGAAGTAGCCGGAGTCGCCGGTGTAGAAGACCTTGCGGCGCGCCCCGGCCACCACCCAGGAACTCCAGAGCGTGCCGTCGCGGCGCAACCCCCGACCGGAGAAGTGCTGGGCGGCGGTGGCGGTGATCTCCAGGCCGGCCACCTGGTGCGACTCGGACCAGTCCAGCTCGATGATCCGCTCGGCGGGCACGCCCCAGCGGTCCAGGTGCGCGCCCACGCCGAGCGGCACCAGGAACGGCGCGGACTGCCCGGCCAGCAGCGCTCGCACGGTGGCCATGTCGAGGTGGTCGTAGTGGTCGTGCGAGATCAGGATGGCGTCCAGTGGGGGCAGCTCGTCGAGGCGTACCGGCGGCTCGTGCAGCCGGCGCGGGCCGACCAGGCCGGACGGCGAGCACCTGTCGCTCCAGACCGGGTCGAGCAGCACCCGCCGGCCCTCGATCTCGATCAGGGTCGAGGCGTGGCCGTACCAGACGATGGCGAGTTCGTCGGCGGTCTCCGGCGCGCTTGCGGACCCGGGCGGCACGGACGCGCTGGGGCGCAGCAGCGGCACGGGTGCGGTGGGACGCCGCTTCTGCTTGCCGAAGATCAGCTCGCGGAGCAGGTTGCGCCCCGGCTCGGTGACCATGGTGCGGGTGCCGGCCCGGTTGTGGAAGGTGCCCTCGCGGAACTGGGGCGAGCGGGCCGCCCGTTCGGCCCGGGCCCCGCTGAGCCGGCCACCGAGGGCCGCCGGCACATCCCGGGCGACCCAGGCCAGGCCGGCCAGCGCCGCAAGTCCCGCCGCTCCCCGCATCCGCCGACCGAGCGACCGTTCGACGTCCGTGCTCCGCGCTCGTGCCATTGCCGTCCCTCCGACGTGTCCGCCCTACACGGTAGTCACCCGCGCCGGAGTGTGCCTCGGCGGTCGCCACGCCGGGTCGGTCGCCAACAGCGGCGACCGACCCGGGATGGGGCGGAGAGTGCCCCAGGGCGTGTGTCAAAGCCTCTGGCCGGCCTGCGGCGGGCCCAGACGACGACCGGCCGCGTTGGAGATTGGTCCGGATACCGGTGTTGTATCCGGACCAATCTCCGCCTTGCCGGATCGCCGCCTGGACTCCGCCTCGGCTCGACCCAGGACTTTGACACGCGCCCTAGCCGCCGTTGCTGGGGCGGCGGGCGGTGATCCGGAACGTCTTGCCCACGCCCGCGATGCGGTCCACCGCGGCCAGGAACTTGGGGCCCATGGCGGCGCGGGCCTGCACCGCCGGGTGGGTCGCGCCGAAGTTGTCCGGGTCGGCCTGCCCGTCGGCGAAGAGCGCGTAGGTGAGCACCGCCACGCCGGAGCGGTCGAAGATCACGCCGGCCTCGTGCCGGGCGTCGGCGTACCAGCCGGCCTTGGTGGCGATCCGGGCCCGCTCGTCGGAGGACATGGTGCGCCGGATGCCGTCGGTGAACGCCACCGGGGAGCGCAGGATGCCCAGCAGGTACGTCGTCGAGGCGGGGGAGAGCAGCGTGCCGGCGACCAGCGCGCGCAGCAGGTCGTGCGTCTCCCGGGGGGTGCTGGTGCCGAGGAAGAACCGGTTCGGGTTGGCCACCGGCTGGACCTGGGTGTTCGGGAAGCCCTTGGCGACCAGGATGGAGTTGATCTCAGCGGCCGGAGCGACCAGGCCGCAGAGCCGGACCGCCGTGTCGTCCGAGACGGTCAGCAGGTTGGCCAGCACGTGCCCGATGGTCACCAGGCTCGGGTACGCGCCGTCCAGGCTGAAGATGCCGTCGCCGCCCGGCACGACGATCGCCGCGCTCACCTCGACCTGCTGGTCCAGGGTGAGCAGCCCCCGGTCGACCTTGTCGAGCACCGCCGTGGCAACCGCGATCTTGTTGACGCTGTACGCCTCGATCCGCCGGTCCGCGTCGGCCTGCACCGCGACCACCGGCGCACCGGCCGGGTCGGCGACGCTGACGTACGCCTGCCAGTTGCCACCGGCTTCGGTGCTGTGCCTGGTGAACACGGAGGCGACCCGCTGGGCGGCCCGGGCGGGCGTGGTCGGTGTGGTCTCGTTGGTGCTCGCCGGCGACGCGGCGCTCGCCGGCGACGCGGCGCCCAACACCGTCCCGGCGGTAGCCATCGTGCCCAGACCGAGTGCCGTTCTGCGATTCAGTCGCATGGTCGATCGTCTCCCCCATAGTGGAGCGCCAGAGCGCTTGCTGGCCCACCACCCTAGGCGAGTTGATCGACGCACGACGACTCCAAACTGTCGCAAACACTCCCGAACAGATCAGCCGAGCCGTCGGCGCAGCGCGGCCCCCACCGCGCTCGCCGGCCCCGCCACGAGTTGCCGCAGGTCGGGCAGGTGACCGCCGCGTACGGCCTCGCCGGCCGGGTTCGGGGTGAAGACCGAGCCGTCGTGGGCGACGGTCGGCCGTCCACTGAGGCCCATCGCCCGCATCAGCGGTCCGACCAACACGTCGTAGACCCCCGGCAGTACGGTGAAGCCGGCCCGCAGCAGCACGTTGAGCCGGCCCACGGAGATCTCCCGGCGGGGCCGGTCCACACAGTCCACGATGGCACGAGCCACCCGCTGCGGGCTGGCGATCGGCGGTGGGGGCCGGCCGATCCGGCCCAGATAGTTGGCCGCCTGCTGGTATACGGGCGTGTCCACGCTGCCCGGGTTGACCAGGCACAGCCGGACCTGCGGGCTGTCGCGCAACTCCTGCTGCACCGTCCGGACCAGACCCTGCAACCCCCACTTGCTCGCCACGTACGCGCTCATGTACGGCGCCGTGATGTGCCCGAGCACCGAGCCGGTGAGGATGACCGTGCCGGCCCCGGCGGCCCGGAAGTGCCGCAGCGCCACCCGGACCGAGCCGGCGGCGCCGAGCAGATCGGTCCGTACCACCTGGTCGAAGACCCGTTCGGGTAACTCGTCGAAGCGCCCGTAGGCCATCACCGCGGCCGTGTGCACCCAGACGTCGATCCGGCCGAACCGGTCGAGCGCCGCGTCCGCCAGCGCCTCCAACGCGCCCGGCACGGTGACGTCGGTCGGCACGGTCAGCACATCGACGTCGGCGCACTCCGCGCGTACCTCGGCGCACTCCGCGCGTACCTCGACCAGGGTGGTGGTCGCACGGGCGGCGAGGACGAGGCGGTCGCCGCGCTCGGCGAACGCCCGGGCTGTCGCCCGGCCGATTCCGCTGCTCGCGCCGACGACCACCACCACCCGACTCACGGTTCGAGCACGACCTTGATGCAGCCGTCCTCCTTCTTCTGGAACATCTCGTACGCCTGCGGGGCACGAACCAGCGGCACCCGGTGGGTACGCAGGTCCTCGACGCCCAGCGGGTCGTCGTCACCGGCGAGCAGCGGCAGGATCTCGTCGGTCCACCGACGCACGTGACACTGCCCCATCCGCAGTTGGATGCCCCGATCGAACATCTCCATCAGCGGCATCGGGTCCACCTCACCGCCGTACACGCCGGAGATCGACACGGTGCCGCCGCGCCGGACCGCCTTGACGGCGGCATGCAGAACCGACAGCCGATCCAGGGCGCCCTTGTCGGTCATCACCTGCGCCAGCTTGTCCGGCAGCAGCCCGACGGCGGCGTGGGCCAACTTGCCCCCCGGGGAACCGTGCGCCTCCATCCCGACCGCGTCGATCACCGCGTCCGGGCCGCGCCCGTCGACCAGGTCGATGAGCGCGCCCGGCACGTCGGACAGCTCACGGACGTCGAGCACCTCGATGCCGTGCCGACGGGCCAACTCCAGCCGCTCCGGCACCAGATCCAACCCGATCACCCGGCCGGCTCCGAGGTGGCGGCCGATCCGGGCGCAGAACTGCCCGACCGGGCCCAACCCGAAGACGGCAAGGGTGCCGCCGGGTGGAGTGTCCGCGTACTTCACGGCCTGCCACGCGGTGGGCAGGATGTCGGACAGGTAGAGGTACCGCTCGTCCGCGCCAGTCTCCGGGATCTTGATCGGCCCGAAGTGGGCCTGCGGGACACGCAGGTACTCGGCCTGCCCACCGGGCACCGAACCGTAGAGCGAGGTGTAACCGAACAACGCCGCACCCTTGCCCTCGCTGGTGACCTGGGTGGTCTCGCACTGGGCGTAGAGCTGGCGTTGGCACATCCAGCAACTCCCGCAGGAGATGTTGAACGGCACCACCACCCGGTCGCCCGGCTTGAGCCCGGTCACCCCCGACCCGACCTCCTGGACGATGCCCATCGGTTCGTGGCCCAGGACGTCACCGGGCTTGAGGTACGGCCCGAGCACCTCGTACAGGTGCAGGTCGGAACCACAGATCGCAGTCGACGTGATCTTCACGATCGCGTCGGTCGGCTCCTCGATCCGCGGATCCGGCACCTCCTCGACCCGTACGTCCCGCTTGCCCTGCCAGGTCAACGCCTTCATGACTGGTTACCTCCCCTTGGTCGCTGCCTGACTGCTACCCGGGAGAGAGGAGTTGAACCGGCCGCGCCCGAGGGGCAGGGTTCGAGGGGCGTTGGCGCTGGCGGTCCTGTTGGCCCTGGTGTCGGGTGTGCCGGTGGTCTTGGTGGTCGGTGGTCTTGGTGGTCGGTGGTCCGTGGTTGGTGGTCGGTGGTTGCGGTCAGGGCTGGGGGCGACCGTGCCCGGCTCCGGGCGGTCAGGCTTGATCCCTCCGCCGGGCACGGTCGCCCCCAGCCCGTGGGTGGCCACTGCCCGTACCCGGCTCGCTCCCAACCCGGGCGCACCCGGCGCATCTCCCAGCGTGGACATGATCCACTCGGGTTCTTTGAAGTCGGGCCGTCAACGCGCCTCGGAAACCGCGACTTCATTGAACGCGAGTCGATCAAGCGGCCTGGCCGGGCTGGAGCTACGAGCCGTCATGACGAATCGGCATATCGCCGCCGTGCGCTCGGTGAGCTGACCCGTGAGCTGACCTGCGACTCCGGCCGTGCCCCGGGTCTGTGCCCCGGGTTGGTGCCCCGGGTCTGTGCCCCGGGTTGGTGCCCCGGGTCTGTGCCCCGGGTTGGTGCCCCGGGTCCGTGCCCCGGGTTGGTGCCCCCGGGTTGGTGCCCCGGGTCCGTGCCCCGGGTCCGTGCCCAGGGTTGGTGCCCCCGGGTTGGTGCCCCGGGTCCGTGCCCCGGGTCCGTGCCCCTGGCTCGTGGGCCGGGTTGATGGGGCGGGCCGGTGGGCGGGTCCGTCGGTGGCTGTTGCTTGTGCGCTTCGGGGACGGGTCAACGAGCCGCGCATCGAGCAGCGAAATGCTTGCCTTGAGGGTATTTGTCGCCCTGGTTTGCGGCTCATCCAGGCCGAGATCGACTTGATCCACTCGCGTTCCTTGAAGTCGCGGCATTCGAGGCCCGTTGACAGGCCGACGTCCTGAAATGCGAGTGGATCATGCGATGTAGAGGGGCGAGCGGGACACATCGGAGCCCAGCAGGTGCGGTGGGGCGAGGCGGGACTGGGCGAGGCGGTCCGAGGCGGGACACATCGGAGCAGACAGGTGCGATGAGGCGAAGCGTGACGGGGGTGAGGAGGTCGGTGTCGGGGCGAGGCACGTGGGGGCGAGGCACGTGGGGGCGAGGCACGTCGGGGCGAGGCATGACGAGGCGAGGTGTGGCGGGGGCGAGGTGTGGCGGGGCTAGGTGTGGCGGGGGCGAGGTGGGCTGTCTTTGACGGGGCGTCGGTAGGCCGCTGTCGGCGTACCCCAGCAGGAGCGCAACCGGCGGACGGGCCGTGACCAACGTCAGGGCTGGGGCGACCGTCCCCGGCGGAGGGATCAAGCCTGACCGCCCGGAGCCGGGGACGGTCGCCCCAGCCCCACCCGCAACCAAGCCCAAAGCCCGAAGCCCGAAGCAGGACAAACGCCAGACCGCCGTACCCCCTTGCGAAGGGTACGGCGGTCCAGGTGGTCGGCGCCTCAGGAGCCGGGGGTGTTGCCGGCCCCCTTGGCGGTGGCCGCGAGGTAGTCGCGGTTGAGGCGGCCGATGGTGTTCAGCGGGATGCCCTTCGGGCAGGCCGGGGTGCATTCGCCGGCGTTTGTGCAGCCGCCGAAGCCGGCCTCGTCGTGCGCGTCGACCATGCCGATGACCCGGGTGTAGCGCTCGGGCTGGCCCTGCGGCAGCAGCGAGAGTTGGGTGAGCTTGGCGGCGGTGAAGAGCATGCCGGAGCCGTTGGGGCAGGCTGCCACGCACGCGCCGCAGCCGATGCAGGCCGCCGACTCGAAGGCGGCGTCGGCGTTGGCCTTGGCGACCGGGGTGGAGTGGGCCTCGGGCGCGCTGCCGGTCGGCGCGGTGATGTAACCACCGGCGGCGATGATCTTGTCGAAGGCGCCCCGGTTGACCACCAGGTCCTTGATGACCGGGAAGGCGCTGGCCCGCCACGGCTCGATGTCGATCGTCTCGCCGTCGGTGAACTGCCGCATGTGCAGTTGGCAGGCGGTGGTGCCGCGCTGGGGCCCGTGCGCGTCGCCGTTGATCATCAGGCCGCACATGCCGCAGATGCCCTCGCGGCAGTCGTGGTCGAAGGCGACCGGGTCCTCGCCGGCGAGGATGAGCCGCTCGTTGAGTACGTCGAGCATCTCCAGGAAGGACATGTCCGGGGACACGTCGTCGACCGGGTAGGTCACCATCCGACCCTTGTCCTCAGGGCCCTTCTGGCGCCAGATGCGCAGGGTCAGGTTCACTTGTAGCTCCGCTGCGTGGGGTGGACGTATTCGAACTTCAGGTCTTCCTTGTGCAGCACCGAGGGCTCACCGGTGGCGGTGAACTCCCAGGCCGCCACGTACGCGAACCGGTCGTCGTCGCGCTGCGCCTCACCGTCGGAGGTCTGGTGCTCGGCCCGGAAGTGGCCGCCGCAGGACTCCTCGCGGTGCAGGGCGTCGATGCACATCAGCTCGGCCAGCTCGAAGAAGTCGGCGACGCGGCCGGCCTTCTCCAGCGACTGGTTCAGCTCCTCGCCGGTGCCGGACACCTTGACCCGCTGCCAGAACTGCTCGCGCAGGGCGCGGATCTCGTCGATCGCCTTGCGCAGCCCGGCCTCGCTGCGTTCCATGCCGCAGTGTTCCCACATGATCTGGCCCAGTTCCCGGTGGAACGAGTCCACGGTCCGGTCGCCGTCGACCGCGAGCAGCCGCTGGACGCGGTCCTCGACGTCGGTGCGCGCCTCGACGGCCGCCGGGTGGCTGGCGTCGACCTTCTCCAACGGGCCGGAGGCCAGGTAGTTGGCGATGGTGGTGGGCAGTACGAAGTAGCCGTCGGCGAGGCCCTGCATCAGCGCCGAGGCGCCGAGGCGGTTGGCGCCGTGGTCGGAGAAGTTCGCCTCGCCGATCACGAACAGGCCGGGGATGTTCGACTGGAGGTCGTAGTCGACCCACAGGCCGCCCATCGTGTAGTGCACGGCGGGGTAGATCCGCATCGGCACCTCGTACGGGTCCTCGCCGGTGATCCGCTCGTACATCTCGAAGAGGTTGCCGTACTTGGCCTCGATGGCCTTGCGACCGAGCCGGCCGATGGCGTCGGCGAAGTCGAGGTAGACGCCGAGCTTCGTCGGGCCGACGCCCCGACCCTCGTCGCACACGTTCTTCGCGGCGCGGGAGGCGATGTCGCGGGGGACCAGGTTGCCGAAGGAGGGGTAGATCCGCTCCAGGTAGTAGTCCCGCTCGTCCTCGGGAATGTCCTTCGGGCTGCGGTCGTCGCCCTTGGTCTTCGGCACCCAGACCCGGCCGTCGTTGCGCAGCGACTCGCTCATCAGGGTCAGCTTCGACTGGTGGTCGCCGGAGACGGGGATGCAGGTCGGGTGGATCTGGGTGTAGCAGGGGTTGGCGAAGTACGCGCCCTTGCGGTGGGCCCGCCAGGTGGCGGTGACGTTGCAGCCCTTGGCGTTCGTGGAGAGGTAGAAGACGTTGCCGTAGCCGCCGGAGGCGAGCACGACGGCGTCGGCCATCTCGGTGCTGATCTCGCCGGTGACCAGGTCCCGGACGACGATGCCGCGGGCCTTGCCGTCGACGAGGACCAGCTCCAGCATCTCGTGCCGGGCGTTCATCTCGACGTTGCCGAGGCCGATCTGCCGTTCGAGGGCCTGGTACGCGCCGAGCAGCAGTTGCTGGCCCGTCTGGCCCCGGGCGTAGAAGGTGCGCTGCACCTGGGCGCCGCCGAAGGAGCGGGTGTCCAGCAGACCGCCGTACTCGCGGGCGAACGGCACGCCCTGGGCGACGCACTGGTCGATGATGTTGACGGACACCTCGGCGAGCCGGTGCACGTTCGACTCGCGGGAGCGGAAGTCGCCACCCTTGACGGTGTCGTAGAACAGCCGGTGGACGGAGTCGCCGTCGTTGCGGTAGTTCTTCGCCGCGTTGATGCCGCCCTGGGCCGCGATGGAGTGCGCCCGGCGCGGGCTGTCCTGGTAGCAGTAGGACTTGACGTGGTAGCCCTGCTCGGCCAGGGTCGCGGCGGCGGAGCCGCCGGCCAGGCCGGTGCCGACCACGATCACCGTCATCTTGCGGCGGTTGGCGGGGTTGACCAGCTTGGCCTCGAAGCGTCGGGTCTCCCAACGCTTCTCGACCGGGCCGGCGGGAGCCCTGGTGTCGGCGATCGGGTCGCCCTCGGTGAAGAGTTCCATGTCAGGACACCAATCCGGTGAGTACGGCGAACGGGACCACCAGGTATCCGGCGCACAGCAGCACGGCGAAGACGAGCGCGGCGGTACGCGCCCGACGCTCGCCGCGCGGCGTCTGCTGGCCGAGGCTGCGGAACGCGCTGAACGCGCCGTGGCGCAGGTGGAAGCCCACCGCGAGGATGGCGAGCGTGTAGAAGAGCGTGACGTACCAGCGCTCCGGTGCGAAGTCGGCGACGACGTTGCCGTACGGCTTGCTGGCGTCGCCGACCGGGTTCAGGGTGCCGGTGGTCAGGTCCAGCAGGTGGTAGATCACGAAGAGCAGGATGATCACGCCGCCCCACCGCATGGTGCGGGCCGCGTAGCTGCCGTTGACCTTCTTGCGGTGGGCGTACTTGACCGGGCGGGCCGCGCGGGCGCGCCGGGCCAGCACGGTGGCCGCCACGATGTGGGCGACGACCGCCACCACCAGCACGGTACGGAGGATCCACAGGAACCAGACGCCGGGCAGCAGCGGCTTGCCGATGTCGCGCAGCCAGTGCGCGTAGTGGTCGAACGAGGTCTCCCCCGTGAACACCTTCAGGTTCCCGAACATGTGCGCGATGAGGAACAGCGCCAGCAGGATGCCCGTCACCGCCATGACGGCCTTCAGGCCGACGTTCGAGCGGATGGGCGACCGAGTTCTCGTGATTACCACAGGACCGACGCTAGGAGCACTTCGATCAGTCGTCCAATGCATCAAACTCGTAGTGTTGATAGCCGTAGGCTATGTAGATGCAGCTCCATCAGCTCAGGTACTTCGTCGCGGTGGCCGAAGTACGACATTTCACCCAAGCCGCCGACATCGTGGGCATCACTCAGCCGTCTCTCAGTAAGCAAATTCACGCTCTGGAGGCCGACCTCGGGGCACCCCTGTTCGAACGGGTAAGGGGCAACATCGCGCTCACCGCGGCGGGTGAGGTGCTGCTGCCGTTGGCCACCCGGATCCTCGCCGACGTGGAGACCGCGACCCGGGAGGTGCAGGAGCTGGTCGGGCTGCGCCGGGGCCGGGTCCGGCTCGGGGCCACCCCGAGCCTGGCCACCTCGCTCGCCCCGCCGGTGCTGCGCCGGTTCCGCGACGCCCACCCCACCATCGACCTGCGCGTCGAGGAGGGCGGCTCCCAGGACCTCGTCCGCGACCTGCTGCGCGGCGACCTCGACCTGGCGCTGATCATCATGCCGGCCCAGGGCGCCGATCCGGGCCTGCGCGTCGACCCGATCCTGCGCGAGAGCCTGGTGGTGGCCTCGGTGGGGGAGGTGGCGACCGCGTCGACGACCGGGGAGCTGCGCATCACCGACCTGCGCGACCAGCCGATGGTGATGTTCCGGGAGGGGTACGACCTGCGCGACGCCACCATCCAGGCGTGCCGCGACGCGGGCTTCGAACCGACGTTTGCGGTGGACGGCGGCGAGATGGACGCGGTGCTGAGTTTCGTCGAGGCGGGGCTCGGCATCGCGCTCGTACCCGGCATCGTGCTGGCTCGCCGGCCGGGCGTGCGGATCACCCCCCTCGCCCCGCCCGGCGTGCGGCGGACCATCGCGGTGGCCCGTCGGCGCGACGTCGTGCCGACCCACGCCGGCCGGGAACTGCGGCGGATCCTGCTCGACTACATCCAGGCGGCGATCGACGGTGACGACCTTCCGCCGGGGGTGGATCCGCTCTGATCGGGTCCGGTAATCGACCCACTGGGTTAATTCATGCTTAAGGCGCAGATATCACCGTCCGTGTCGGTGCGTGTCACCTAAGGTGGTTCCTTGCGGGCAAAAGCCCCATTCGTCTCAGCATGACGCGCCGACGCCGTTTCTCGCCGGCAGGGAGGCATCCATGAGGATCCTGGTTACCGGCGGTGCTGGCTTCATCGGGTCACATTTCGCGCGCAGTCTGCTCGGCGGGCGGTACACCGGGTTCGAGCACTGCGACGTGACCGTGATCGACAAGCTGACGTACGCCAGTGACCGGGCCAACCTGCCGGCCGCGCACCCCCGCCTGACGTTCGTCCGCGGGGACATCTGCGACCGGCAGTTGCTCGCCGACGTGGTGCCGGGGCACGACGCCGTGGTGCACTTCGCCGCCGAGTCCCACGTCGACCGGTCCATCGACGACCCGGCGCCGTTCTTCGAGACGAACGTGATGGGCTCGCACCACCTGCTGGCCGCGTGTGTCAGCGGTGGCGTCGGGCGGGTCGTGCACGTCTCCACCGACGAGGTGTACGGGTCGATCAGCACGGGCTCCTGGAACGAGAACTGCGTGCTGGAGCCCAACTCCCCGTACGCGGCGTCGAAGGCCGCCAGCGACTGTGTGGTCCGGTCCTACTGGCGCACGTACGACGTGGACGTGTCGATCACCCGCTGCGCCAACAACTACGGCCCGTACCAGCATGTGGAGAAGGTCATCCCGCGCTTCGTCACCAGTCTGCTCACCGGTCAGGACATCACCCTGCACGGCGACGGCAGCGCGGTGCGCGAGTGGCTGCACGTGGACGACCATTGCCGGGCCATCGCCCTGGTGCTGGCCAAGGGCCGGGCCGGCGAGGTCTACAACATCGGTGGTGACCTCGAACTCACCAACCGCGCCCTCGCCGAGCGGATCCTGCGGCTGGCCGGCGCCGGCTGGGAGCGGGTCCGGCACGTGCCCGACC
Source organism: Micromonospora sp. NPDC049175 (assembly GCF_043197345.1). Lineage (NCBI taxonomy): Bacteria > Bacillati > Actinomycetota > Actinomycetes > Micromonosporales > Micromonosporaceae > Micromonospora > Micromonospora sp. NPDC049175. The sequence continues at coordinate 421,952 of NZ_JBICSY010000003.1, forward strand.
GCAAGGTGCAGGACCAGCGTTACTCGCTGGACTATCGCAAGATCACCGATGAGCTCGGCTTCGCGCCGCAGATCCGGTTCGAGGACGGGCTGAGCGAGGTCTTCCACTGGTACCGGGAGAACCGGGCCTGGTGGTCGCCCGCCGCCGCGCCGGCCCGCGGCACGGCGCTGACCAGCGCCGTCCGGACCGTGGCAGGCCCGCGGGGGCTCTCCGTGCACGCGCGCTGACCGCCGCGAGCCGCTGGTGTCAGCGGCCCTCGGCGTCGTCCATCGCCCGGTAGATCCGCTGTTCCGAGACGGGGTACGGGGTGCCCAGCGCCTGGGCGAACACGTTCACCCGCAACTCCTCGATCATCCAGCGGATCTGCCGCACGGCGGTCGCCTGTCGGCGGGCCGGTGGCAGCGCGGCGAGCAGGTCGTCGTACTCCTTCTGCACCACCGCGACGCGGTCCTGCTGCTGGCGGTCCCGCTGCGGATTGCCGCCGAGACGTTCCAACCGACGCTCGATGGCGCTGAGATAGCGCAGCAGGTCGGGCAGTCGGGCGTACCCGGCCTCCGTGATGAAACCGGCGTGCACCAGACCGGCGAGCTGTTTGCGGATGTCGGCGAGCGCGGCCACCACGGCGAGGTTGCGGGTGGCGCCGAGTCGCTGTTCGACGGCGTACGCGGCGGCGAGCACCCGGCGGACCCGGTCCATCACCTCGACCACCGTGTCGACCAGGTCGGCCCGGACCTTCTCGCGCAGCGCCGCGAAGCCCTCGGCGTCCCAGGCCGGCCCGCCGGCGTCGCCGATCAGCCGGTCGATCGCCGCGCCGGCCGCGTCCTCGATCAGCTCCTGCACGCCGCCGTGCGGGTTGCGACTCAGCGCCAGCTTCGCCTCGTTGCTGAGCCGCCCCTGCAGGAACCGGGCGGGCGACGGCACGGTGAGTCGCAACAGCCGACGGGTGCCGGCCCAGTGCGCCGCCTCCGCCTCGGCGGGGGAGTCGAACACCTTCACCCCGACGGTGGCGCCCTCGTCGACGAGCGCCGGGTACGCGGTGACCGCGTAACCGGCACGGACCTGCTCGATGGTCCGGGGCAGGGTGCCGATGCTCCACTCGCGCAGCCCGGTACGGGCCACCTCCGGCGCGGCGGCCGCCACCACCTGGCGTACCTCCTGGCGGAGTTGGCGTTGCAGGGCCGGCAGGTCCTTGCCCTCGGCGACCGGCTTGTCGTCGTCGCCCAGGACCCGGAAGGTCACCCGGAGGTGGGCGGGGAGCTTGTCCGGCTCCCAGGCGTCGCGGGGCACGGTGACCCCGGTCATCCGGCGCAGCTCACGGGTGAGCGCGTCCAGCAGCGACGCGTCGCCGGGGGTGATCGCCGCCAGCGCGGCGCGGGCGTAGTCCGGCACCGGCACGAAGTTGCGGCGGATCGCCTTGGGCAGCGAGCGGATCAGCGCGATCACCGTCTCCTCGCGCAGCCCCGGCACCTGCCAGTCGAAACTCTCCGCCGGCACCTGGTTGAGCAGCGGCAGCGGAATGTCCACGGTGACGCCGTCGGTCGGCGTGCCCGGCTCGAACCGGTACGTCAGTGGCAGGCGCACCCCGTCGGCCTGCCACTCGTCCGGGTAGTCGTCCTCGTCGACCCCCGGCCGACCGTCGTTGACAAGCACGTCGCGGGTGAAGGTGAGCAGGTCCGGCTGCTCCCGGCGGGTCTTCTTCCACCAGCTGTCGAAGTGCCGCCCGGAGGACACGTCGGCGGGGATCCGCTGGTCGTAGAAGCCGAAGATGGTCTCGTCGTCGACCAGGATGTCCCGGCGTCGCGCCCGGCTCTCCAACTCCTCGATCTCGGCGAGCAGCCGCTTGTTGTCCGCCCAGAACTGGTGGTGGGTCTGCCAGTCGCCCTCCACCAGGGCGTGCCTGATGAACAGCTCCCGGCTCAACACCGGGTCGATCCGACCGAAGTTGACCTTGCGGGAGGTGACGAGCGGGACGCCGTACAGGGTGACCTTCTCGTAGGCCATCACGGCGGCCTGCTTCTTCTCCCAGTGCGGCTCGCTGTAGCTGCGTTTGACCAGGTGCTGTGCGAGGGGCTCGACCCACTCCGGCTCGACCCGGCCGGCGATGCGGCCCCAGAGTCGGGAGGTCTCCACCAACTCGGCGGCCATCACCCAACGCGGCGGCTTCTTGAACAGCGCCGAGCCGGGGAAGACGGCGAACTTCGCCCCCCGGGCGCCCAGGTACTCGTGTTTCTGGGCGTCCTTCAGGCCGATGTGCGACAGCAGGCCGGGCAGCAGCGACTGGTGCACCTTCTGGGTGTCGAACTCCTCCGGCAGGTCCGCGCCGCCGCGCCGGCTCTCCCCCCGGCCGGCGTCCGCGCCGTCGGCGGTGTCGCGCGCCGGTCGCCCACCGCGCCGGTCGCCGTCGGCCGGGGTACGCAGCACCTGCCGCAACTGGCCGACGATGTCCTGCCACTCGCGGATCCGCAGGTAGTTCAGGTACTCCGCCTTGCACATCCGGCGGAACGCGCTGGAGGACAGCTCCCGCTGCTGCTCCCGCAGGTAGCGCCACAGGTTGAGGTAGGCGACGAAGTCCGACTCCTTGTCGGCGAACCGGGCGTGCGCCTGGTCGGCCTGGGCCTGCTTCTCCGCCGGCCGCTCGCGCGGGTCCTGGATGGAGAGCGCGGCGGCGATCACCAACACCTCGGTGGCGCAGCCGTTGCGTTCGCCCTCCACCACCATCCGGGCCAGCCGCGGGTCGACGGGCAACTGGGCCAGCCGCCGGCCCAACGTGGTGAGCCGCTTCGCCGGGTCGGCCTCGGTCGGGTCCAGCGCGCCCAGCTCGTGCAGCAGGTTGACGCCGTCGGTGATGTTGCGCTTGTCCGGTGGGTCGATGAACGGGAACGCGGCCAGGTCGCCGAGCCCGATCGCGGTCATCTGGAGGATGACCGACGCCAGGTTGGTACGCAGGATCTCCGGGTCGGTGAACTCGGGCCGGGACAGGAAGTCCTGCTCGTCGTAGAGGCGGATGCAGATGCCGTCCGAGGTACGCCCACAGCGGCCCTTGCGCTGGTTGGCCGACGCCTGGGAGACCGGCTCGATCGGCAGCCGCTGCACCTTGAGCCGGCTGGAGTAGCGGGAGATCCGGGCGGTGCCCGGGTCCACCACGTACTTGATGCCGGGCACGGTCAGCGAGGTCTCCGCGACGTTCGTGGCGAGCACCACCCGCCGCGAGGTGTGCGCGGCGAAGACGCGGTGCTGCTCGGCGCTGGAGAGCCGGGCGTACAGCGGCAGGATCTCGGTGCCGAGCAGCGAGCGCTTGGTCTGCACCAGTTTGGCGAGCGCGTCGGCGGTGTCCCGGATCTCGCGTTCGCCGCTGAGGAAGACCAGGATGTCGCCGGGACCCTCGGCGGCCAGCTCCTCGACGGCGTCGCCGATCGCCTGGATCTGGTCGCGGACGGTCTCCTCGTCGCCGTCGCCGTCCTCCTCGCCCTCGGCGAGTTCGAGCAGCGGCCGGTAGCGCACCTCCACCGGGTAGGTGCGGCCGGAGACCTCGACCACCGGCGCGGGCACGCCCTCCGGCTCGTCGGCCGTGGGCGGACCGGCGAAGTGCCGGGCGAACCGGTCGGTCTCGATGGTCGCCGAGGTGATGATCACCTTGAGGTCGGGTCGGCGGGGCAGCAGCTCCCGCAGGTACCCGAGGATGAAGTCGATGTTGAGGCTGCGCTCGTGCGCCTCGTCGATGATCAACGTGTCGTACTGGCGCAGCATCCGGTCGGTCTGCAACTCGGCCAGCAGGATGCCGTCGGTCATCAGCTTGACCAGGCTGCGCTCGCTCACCTGATCGCTGAAGCGCACCTTGTAGCCGACCACGTCACCCAGCTCGGTGCCCAGCTCGTCGGCGATCCGGTCGGCCACCGTCCGGGCCGCCAACCGCCGGGGCTGGGTGTGCCCGATCAGGCCGTGCACCCCGCGCCCCAACTCCAGGCAGATCTTGGGCAGCTGGGTGGTCTTGCCGGAGCCGGTCTCGCCCGCCACGATCACCACCTGGTGATCGCGGATGGCGGCGGCGATGTCGTCCTTGCGCTCACTGACCGGCAACCCCGCCGGGTACGTGATCACCGGCACCGCCGCTCGGCGGGTGGCGAGCCGCTGCTCGGCCCGGACCAGGTCGGCGGTGATCTCGGCCAGTGCCGCCTCCCGGCGCTGCGGGTCGCGCAGCTTGCGGGCACCGTCGAGGCGCCGCTGGAGCCGGCGCTGGTCGCGGAACATCAGAGGGATCAGGCGGCGGTGCAGCTCGCGGACCGGGTCGGTCGCGACGGAGGCGGTTGGATTCTGCATGTCGTGCCCAAGGATAGGCAGCCTCGCGGCGTAGCGCCCCTGGGTTACCGGGTGGCCGGCTCTCCGCCCGGCTACCGACCGCCCGCCCGGCTGGCACCTCCGGTCCCTTCGCGGCCACGAGCGGGCCCTAGAGTTGGCGGCCGACGTCGAGCGCTGGGGGAGCCGGATGGAGATGCGCGACACCGACCGCGCGTTGGTGCAGGCCGCAACGGCTGTCGCCAAGCTGCGCTGCCGCAGCCCGCACCACACGGTCGCGTCGGCGGCCCGGACCGTGGACGGGCGGGTCTTCACGGGCGTGAACGTCCGGCACGACAGCGGGGACACCTGCGCCGAACTGGTCGTGATCGGCGCCGCCGCCACCCAGGGCGTCACCGAGTTGGAGACGATCGTCACGGTCGCCGACCGTGGACGCGAGGTCGTCGAGCCCTGCGACAGGTGCGGGCAGGTGCTCGGCGCCTACTTCCCGTCGCTGCGGGTGATCATCGGCACGGCGGACGACCTGCGGGTGGCCCCGGTCGAGGATCTGCTCGGCTGACCACCGAGGGCCCGCGCCCGACCACCGAGGGCATGCTCGGCTGGTCTCAGTCGCCCGCGGCCGCCTCCAGCATCGACCGAGGCATCGGCACGCTCTCGAACCGCACGTTGCCCTCCGGAACCATCCAACTCGTCACCCGTGCGACGAGCAGGCCGGCGCGGACGGCCGGATCGTCGGCGTAGAGCCCGCGCACCTCCTCCGCGGAGATCGAGAACACGACGAAGCCCCGCAGTTGGCCGTCGTCGGCGTCCAGCAGCGGCCCGGCCGCCAGCACCAGCCCCTGCTCCACGAACCCCGCCTGATGGTCCAGGTGGGCGCGGTGCACCCGGTCGCGCGCCTCCGGTGGCAGGTCCGGCGGATCCGACGGTCGGACCAGGAGGACGACCGTGTGCTGGTCGAATCGCATGGTGACAGCCTATGGCCCGATCGCAGCGGAACGTCCCTCTTATGGGTGTCATCGGCGTTCTGTCGCACTTGTTCCCGTCCGCGAAACTCATTCTCTTATCGAGGATCGGACGCGAATGGGAGGTGTGGCATGGTCACCAGACGAGGACTGCTCGCCGCCGGTGCCGCCGGTGGTGCCGCGGTGCTGGTCCCGGCGGGCTCCACGGCCGCGGGCCACGCGCTCGCCGGGGCGGCGCCGCTGCACGCCGCGGACATCCCCAAGTACGTCGCGCCGTTGCGGATTCCACCGGCCATGCCGGCGGTGGAGACCGGTCCCGAGCGGGACACGTACGTCATCGCGGTGCGACAGTTCCGCCAGCAGATCCTGCCGGCGTCCTGGCCGCGGACGACCGTGTGGGGCTACGGCTCCCCGGCCCATCCCGGCAGCTTCGGCTACCCGGCGCCCAGCATCGTGGCCCGGGTGGACCATCCGGTACGGGTGACCTGGATCAACCAGCTCGTCGACGGCCGGGGTGACTTCCTGCCGCACCTGCTGCCGGTCGACCCCACCCTGCACTGGGCCAACCCGGCGGGCGGAACCGCGGAACGGGACCAGCACGGGCACCGCGACGGCGACCCGCGGGGATACCGCGGGCCGGTGCCCCAGGTGGTGCATCTGCACGGTGGACACAGCCCGCAGGAGAGCGACGGGCACGCCGAGGCGTGGTACCTGCCGGTGGCCCGCGACCTGCCGTCCGACTTCGCCGTCTGCGGCAGCGCGTACGACGAGTTCCGGTCCCGCTTCACCGAGCGTTCCGGTCTGCGCTGGGGGGCGGGCGCCGCCACCTTCGAGTACGCCAACGATCAGGCGCCCGCCACCCTCTGGTACCACGACCACACGTTGGGGGTCACCGCCCAGAACGTCTACGCCGGACCGGCCGGTTTCTACCTGCTCGGCGGTGCCGGCGACCTGCCGGACGGGGTGCTGCCCGGCCCCGGCCCGGCCCACGACGATCCGCCGGACGCCCGCTACCGCGACATTCCGCTGATGATCCAGGACCGGAGCTTCACCGCCGACGGCGACCTGCTCTATCCGGGCGGGCACTCGTCACCCGGTGTCGGCTCCACCATCGTGGTCAACGGCCGCACCTGGCCCAGCCTCACGGTGCAGCGCCAGCGTTACCGGTTCCGCCTGCTCAACGGCTGCAACAGCCGTTTTCTGCTGCTGAGCGTGGCCGCCCACGCCAGGGCGCGACCGGCCCGCCCGGTGCTGCCGGTCTGGCAGATCGGCAGCGACGGCGGGTTCCTGCCCGAGCCGGTGCCGCACGAACGGGTGGCCCTCGGCCCCGCCCAGCGGGTCGACGCGATCATCGACTTCAGCGACGTGCCCGTCGGCACCGAGCTGTACCTCGTCAACGAGGGGCCCGACTGGGCGTACCGCGGGGGCCGGCCCGGTGTGGACTTCCCGCCGGCCGACCCGCGGACCACCGGGCAGGTGCTGCGCTTCGTGGTCACCGCCGCGACCGGCGCGGACCCGAGCGTGCCGCCGGAGCAGCTTCGGCTGCCGTCGCGCCCCCGGCTGCCGGCGGCCGAGCGGGTCCGGCGGCTGTCACTCAACGAGCGGATGTCCGGCCCGTCGGGGTCGATGACGATGCTGCTCGGCACCCTCGACGAGCGTGGTCGGGGCCGGCCGATGCGCTGGAGCGACCCGGCGACCGAGCAGCCCACCCTGGGCGCCACCGAGGTGTGGGAGGTCCGCAACTTCACCCGGCTCGTCCATCCGGTCCACCTGCACCAGGCCCAGTTCGAGCTGCTCGGCCGAGGGCATTCGGGCCGGGTGCGGCCGGCGCCGGAGGAGCGGGGACGGATGGACACCGTGCTCGCATACCCCTGGGAGGTGACCCGGATCAAGGCGCGCTTCGACCTGCCGGGCCGCTACGCCTGGCACTGCCACCTGCTGGAACACGAGGACAACGAGATGATGCGACCGCTGAACGTGCTGCCGGGCGGTGGCGCGGAGGCCGGGGACGGTGGCACGGCAGGCGTGCCGGAGACGTCCGCGCCGGCATCGACCGACGCTGGTTAGGTCGCTTTCCGCAGGTCGGCTAAGGTTAGGCGAACCTAAGCCCGATCGTGCAGGGAGATTCGTGACCGCGCTCGCCAGCCGGCCGACCCAGGTCCGCGGCCGGTCCCGCACCCGCCGCCGGCTGGCCGTCACCGTCGGGGCCGCCCTGGTGTTGCTGCTCGCCGTGCTGGCCAGCCTCGCGCTCGGCAGCCGACACCTCGACGTCGACCAGGTCTGGCATGCCCTCGTCGCACCGGACGGCGGCGACGCCAGCACCATCGTTCGCGAGCTGCGTATGCCCCGTACCGCGCTCGGCCTCGCCGTCGGTCTCGCGCTCGCCGTGGCCGGTGTGCTGTTCCAGGCGCTCACCCGCAACCCCCTCGCCGAGCCGCGCATCCTCGGCATCAGCGCGGGCGCGTCGTTCGGCGTGGTGCTCGCCATCTCCGTCTTCGGCGTCGGCACGCTCGCCGGGTACGTCTGGTTCGGCATCGCCGGAGCGCTGATCGCCGGGCTGCTGGTCTTCGCCATCGCCACCCGGGCCCGCGAGGGCGCCAGCCCGGTCACCCTCGCGCTTGTCGGCGCGGCGCTCGACGCCAGCCTGGCCTCCGGGGTGTACGCGCTGCTCAGCATCGACGCCCGCACCTTCGAGGAGTACCGGTTCTGGGTCGTCGGCGGGCTCGCCGGCCGCGACCTGTCGGTCACCGCGCAGGTGCTGCCCTTCGTCCTCGCCGGTCTGCTGCTGGCCGCCCTGGTGGCCCGAGGCCTGGACGCGTTGGCCCTCGGCGACGACGTGGCCCGCGGCCTCGGCCACCGCATCGGCCTGGTCCGACTCGGCGGTGGGCTCGCCGCGGTGCTGCTGACCGGCGCCGCGGTGGCCGCGGCCGGACCTGTCGCCTTCGTCGGGCTGGCCGTGCCGCACCTGGCCCGTGCCCTGGTCGGCGCGGACCACCGCTGGACCCTCGCCGTCTCCGCCCTGCTCGGCCCGGCGCTGCTGCTCGGCGCCGACGTCGTCGGCCGGCTCGTCGCCCCACCCGGCGAGATACCCGCCGGAATCGTCACCGCGCTGATCGGAGCGCCGCTGCTGGCGGTCCTGGTCCGCCGCGCCCGGGTGGTGACCGCGTGACCACCGCACACCGTCCCTCCGACCCGGCCGGTCCCTCCGACCCGGCTGGTCCCTCCGACCCGGCTGGTCCCGCCGGCTCGGCTGGTCCCGCCGGCTCGGCTGGCTCGACCGGCTCGGCTGGCTCGACCGGCTCGGCTGGCTCGACCGGCTCGGCTGGCTCGACCGGCTCGGCTGGCTCGACCGGCTCGGCCGGCCTGCCGGCCTCGGTGGCTGCCGCCTCGTCTGGCGCCGGCCACGCCTCGCTGCCCGGACGGTCGCTGCTGCGGATCGGCCCGGTCAGCCTGCTGGTCCGCCGCCGCGCGGTGCTGGTGGCCGCCGTGCTGACCGTGCTGCTCCTGCTGGCCGTCGTGCTCAGCCTCTCGCTGGGCACCCCGTACGTCGCCCCGGCCGACGTGCTGCGCGCGCTCTCCGGCGCGGGCACCCCGTACGACCTCGTTGTCTTTGATCTTCGGCTGCCGCGGGTCGTGCTGGCGGCGGTCGCCGGCGCGGCCTTCGGCGTGGCCGGCACCCTGATCCAGAGCGTGGCCCGCAACCCGCTCGCCAGCCCGGACGTCATCGGCATCACCCAGGGCGCCGGCCTGGCCGCCACGGTTGCCCTGACCAGCGGAATGGCCGCCGTGCTCGTGGCACCCACCGCGCTCGTGGGCGGGCTGCTCGCGGCGGTGCTGCTGTTCGCCCTGGGCGCCCGGCACGGGCTGGCCGCGCAGCGGTTCGTCCTCGCCGGCGTGGCGGTGGCGTTCGCCTTCCGGGCCCTGACCGAGGTGGTCATGCTCACCGCCGACCCGATCGACGGGCTGCGCGCGCAGATCTGGCTGATCGGCACCCTCGCCGGCAAGGGCTGGACCGAGGCCGCCTGGATCGCGGGCACCCTGCTGGTGCTGCTGCCGGTGCTGGCCTGGGCCGGTTGGGCGCTGAACAGCACCGCCCTGGACGACGACACCGCCCGGGGCGTCGGGTTGCGCCCGGTGGCGCGCCGGATCGGCCTGGCCGGCACCGGCGTGGTCGTCGCGGCGATGGTCACCGCCCAGGTCGGCGCCGTCGACTTCGTCGCGCTTGTCGCCCCCCAGGTGGCCCGGCGGCTGGTACGCGCCGAACGGCCACCGCTCGTCTGCGCGGCGCTGCTGGGCGCGCTGCTGCTGGTGCTGGCGGACCTGGCCGGTCGGCGGCTGTTCGCGCCCACGCAACTGCCCGCCGGGGTGCTGACCGCGGCGATCGGTGGCCCGTACCTCATCTTCCTGCTGCTGCGCGGACGGCGGCGGTCGTCGTGACGCCCCCAAGGAGTCGTGTGATGCTCTCCACCCGCGACCTGGTCGCCGGCTACGACGAGCGGACCGTGCTCGACGGCCTCGACCTGGACCTGCCCACCGACGCGTTCACCGTGATCGTCGGGCCGAACGCGTGCGGCAAGTCCACCCTGCTGCGCACGATGGCCCGGCTGCTCAACCCGCGCCGGGGCACGGTGCTGCTGGACGGCACCGCGATCCGCGACCTGCCCACCCGGGAGGTCGCCCGCCGGCTCGGCGTCCTGCCGCAGAGCCCGCTGGTGCCCGAGGGCGTCACCGTGGCGGACCTGGTCGGCCGCGGCCGGCAGCCCTACCAGCGCTGGTGGCGGCAGTGGTCGTCGGAGGACGGCGCGGCGGTGGACGAGGCGATGGCCCTGGCCGACGTGACCGACCTGGCGGACCGGCCGGTGGACAGCCTCTCCGGCGGTCAGCGGCAGCGGGTGTGGATCGCCATGACGCTCGCCCAGGACACCGACGCCCTGCTGTTGGACGAGCCGACCACCTTCCTCGACCTGGCCCACCAGGTGGAGGTGCTGGACCTCCTGCACCGGCTGCGCGTCGAGCGGGGTCGCACAGTGGTCGCCGTGCTGCACGATTTGAACCAGGCCGCCCGGTACGCCGACCACCTGGTCGCGATGCGCGACGGCGCAGTGGTCGCCGCCGGACCGCCCCGGGAGATCCTCACCGCCGACCTGGTCCGCGACGTCTTCGGGCTGGCCTGCGTGGTCGTGCCCTGTCCGGTGACCGGCGCGCCGCTCGTGGTGCCCGCCCATACCGGGGGCAACTCCCCGATCCGGTCGTCCACCGACGCGCCCGCCGCGGCGGGGACGTCTCGCGGCCCGGTCGCCGGACCGCGTCAGCCGTTCCGTGCCGTGCCGCGCACCACGCCCGTCGACGCGGACTACCCCGATTCGTCGAAAGCGTCGGTACCGGACGCCTGACCCGCCACCACCGGCGACGCGGCCACCCCGCTCGTCGGCTCGTACCCCTCGAAAGGACTCTGATGCGTCGTCTCGTCGCCGCTCTCACCGTGGCCGTCGCCCTCGGCGTCGGTCTCACCGCCTGTGGTGAGAGCGACCCGGTCGCCGGCTCCACCACCGGGGAGACCCGGGAGATCACCCACGCCATGGGCACCACAAAGGTCCCGGCGGACCCCAAGCGCGTCGTCGTGCTCGACACCGACAAGATCGACACGGCGCTCTCGCTGGGCGTCACGCCCGTCGGCGCGGCCACCGCAGGTGAGGCCAAGAGCTGGCCGACCTACTTCGGCGCGGACAAACTCGCCACCATCAAGACGGTCGGGGTGCTCGCCGAGCCCGACCTGGAGGCGATCAACGCACTCAAGCCCGACCTCATCCTCGGCAGCAAGTTCCGCCAGGAGAAGTTCTACGACGAACTGTCCGCCATCGCGCCGACCGTGTTCACCGACAAGGTGGGCATCACCTGGAAGGACAACTTCCTCCTCGACGGCAAGGCGCTCGGACGCGAGCAGCAGGCCAAGGACCTGCTCGGCGCGTACGAGAAGCGGGCCAAGGAGTTCGGCGCGACCCTCGGCGACGCCGCCGCGCGCAAGGTGTCGATCGTGCGCTTCCTCCCGGGCAACATCCGGGTGTACGGCCCCGACTCCTTCTCCGGCATCGTCCTCGGCGACACCGGACTGGGGCGCCCCGAGCGGCAGCTGCTCGCCAACAAGGAGGACAAGCGCTTCGACCTGGTCAGCCCCGAGCGGGTCAACGAGGTCGACGGTGACGTCATCTTCGTGACCGCGTACGGCGACAAGGCCGCCGCCGAGCAGGCCAAGGTGGCCGGCGGCACGCTCTGGAAGGGTCTGGGCGCGGTCAAGGCCGGCAAGGCGTACTCCGTCTCCGACGAGGTCTGGATGACCGGCATCGGCGTCGGCGCCGCCAACAAGATCCTCGACGACCTCGCCAAGTACCTCCCCGCCGCCTAACCCGCCGCACGCCGCACGCCGCACGCCGCACGCCGCACGCCGCACGCCGCACGCCGACGCGGCGCACGCCGCACGCCCGTGCCGGGCGATGATCGCGCTCGATCCAGGATGTAGTGGCATCCCCGCTCAGGGAGGCCACTACATCCATGTTCGAGCGCGATCATCACGACCGGGTGGCGCGGGAGCGAGCTTGGAGGGCTGCCCTGACCTCGGCGAGAAACCCGTCGAAGTCGTCGCGGAGGCGCCGGGCAGTCACGTGCAGCACGATCCACCCGTCGCCGAGCAGTCGGTTGAGCCGCCGGCGGTCCCGTTGGAACTGCTCGGGATCGTCGTGCCAGAGCCCGTCATATTCCACCGCCACCTTGAACTCGGGCCAGGCCAGGTCGAGCCGAGCGACGAACCGACCCTGGTCGGCCACGACCCACTGCGTGTGAGGGCGGGGCAGGCCGGCGAGCACCAGCCGCACGCGGGTGCGCGACTCCTGGGGTGACTCCGCGCCGGCGTCGGCCAGGTCGACCGCACGCAGCAGGGACCGCCAGCCGCGTCGACCGGCCCGGTTCAGCGCGTACTCGCGGAGGGCTTGCACGTTGGTGAGCCGCCTGGCCAGCATGCTGTCGAGGACGACCACCGCCTCGACCACGTCGAGCCACCGGGCGAGATCCCAGCAGGTCCGCGCGGGACTTGTCACCCTGAGCCCGGCCCTGTCCACCGCGTCGCCGGGGTCGAACTCTCCGTGGTGGATCCGGAGACCGGCGCTCGGCCCGGTCCGGGCGGTTCGTGGGACCAACACGTCTACTGGCTCGCTCGCCGTCGGTGCCGGGCAGCCGTACAGGGCTGCCGCGGAGCGGCCCGCGATGGCCGCTCCTGGTGGGATCAGCCAACGCCCGACGGCGGCGCACCTGACTCCGTGCGTGACCCGGACCCCGGCATCGGCGTAGATGTCCCGGAACAGTGGCCGCCACGCGGAACTGCGGAGGTCGTTTCGGCTCAACAGACCGCGTGAGACGGCGACCGAGCCGCGGAAGACCCGACCACACAACTGCGGCGGGCGTCGAGGAGCTTTCGGCATGCGCTCCAGGCTGACCGATCAACCGCGCGCTGCGCTGCCCCTGTGGATAACCATCGGTCGTGCGTCGGTTGCCGCGCACATCGTTATCCCCATGATCGCGCTCGAACACGGATGTAGTGGCCTCCCTGAGCAGGGATGCCACTACATCCTGGATCGAGCACGATCTTGCTGGGCCGCCCGCGCGAGGCGCGGGTGGGGTGGGCGTGGGCGTGGGCGTGGGCGTGGGCGTGGGCGTGGGCGTGGGTGGGGTGGGTGCGGGTGCGGGTGCGGGTGCGGGTGGGTGCGGGTGGGGTGGGTGCGGGCGGGTCGGGAGTGTGGGCTGCGGGTGCGGTGGGGGCGTGGAGTGGAGGGGGGAGGGGAGGGGTTAGGCGGCGGTGGACCAGATCGCGCGGAAGGCGGCGGCTTCGCCGGACAGCCAGCGTTCGATCTGGTCGGGCTTGGCGTCGCTGGGCATGCGGTGGGCCTGGCCACGGCGGACGTCGACCAGGACCGGCTCGGCGTGCGGGAGCACCGCGTCCATGTGTCGGGCCATCAGGTGCAGGGTGGCGAGCACCGATTCCTCGCTCGGTGGGGTCTCGTCGAAGTGCAGGCGGACCGCTTCGGCGCGACCGTCGGCGTGGCGTACCCCGAAGTGGGGGTTGATCTTGACGGGCAGGTCGCCCAGCATGGCCAGGGCGTCGCGGGTCTGGGCGAGATCGACGGCGGCGGGCTCGCCGAGGGAGTGCAGCCAGGCCGTGGCACCGGGGACGAGCGCCTGGTAGAGCGGGCGCCAGCGTGGCTTGACCACGTCGACCACCCCGGTCAGGTGCGTGCCGCCGGTGTGGAAGGCGATGTCGGCCTTGAGCGCCTTGACGAACTGGCCGTGCGGGTTGAAGCCGGACCGACTGGCGCGCTGCTTGCGCAGCCCGCCCACGAAGGTCGCCTTGGTGGGGCCGGTGCGGTCGACGTAGCGGGTGAAGCCGAGCAGCGTGGCGTACGGGGTGAGGGGCGTGGAGGCGGGAGCGGTCACGGGCGTCCTCCCTAGTCGTAATCCTGCAGGTCAGGAACTCGATTAGTACATACATTCTAATCGACGGGTCTGACATCGCCCAGCGAAAACGGGGGTGCGGAAAACGCGACAAAGGGGGCCGCCCGGCGTGCGGACGACCCCCTGTCGAGACGGCTGCTAGAGCTGGCCGACGTCCGTGATCCGGACGACCGCGGCGCCGACCTCGTCGGAGGCCACGAGGTCGATCTCGGCGCTGATGCCCCAGTCGTGGTCGCCGTTGGGGTCGTCGAAGCTCTGCCGGACGGTCCACCGCTCCCGGCCCTGCTCGATCATGAGCAGTGCCGGGCCTCGGGCGTCCGGTCCGACGCCGATCGAGTCGTACTCCTCGAAGTACGGCGCCAGCGCGTCGGCCCACGCGTCGTAGTCCCAGCCGTCGCCGGCGTCCAACTCGGCGAGCAGGTCCCAGCGGCGCAGCGCGGCCAGCTCCACGCGGCGGAACAGCGCGTTGCGCACCAGCACCCGGAACGCCCGCGCGTTGCGGGTCACCGCGGGCGGCCGGTCGGTGAGCGCGGCGTGCGCCTGGGCCACCTCGGCCACGTCGGACGGGTTGCGCAGCCGCTCCCACTCGTCGATCAGGCTGGAGTCGACCTGGCGGACCAGCTCGCCCAGCCACTCGATGAGGTCGATCAGCTCCTCGGTCTTGGCGTCCTCGGGCACGGTCTGGCGCAGCGTCTTGTACGCGTCGGCCAGGTAACGCAGGACGAGGCCCTCCGAGCGGGTCAGCCCGTAGAACTGCACGTACTCGGTGAAGGTCATCGCCCGCTCGAACATGTCGCGGACGACGGCCTTGGGGGAGAGCTGGTGGTCGGCGACCCACGGGTGGCCCTGCCGGTACATCTCGTACGCGGCCTCCAGCAGCTCGGCGAGGGGCTTCGGGTGGGTCACCTCGTCGAGCAGTTCGAGGCGGGCCTCGTACTCGATGCCCTCGGCCTTCATCGCGGCGACCGCCTCGCCGCGCGCCTTGAACTGCTGCGCGGACAGGATCTGCCGGGGGTCGTCGAGGATCGACTCGATCACGCTCAGCACGTCGAGCGCGTACGACGGGGACTCGGCGTCGAGCAGCTCGATGGTGGCCAGCGCGAGGGGGGAGAGCGGCTGGTTGAGCGCGAAGTCGAGCTGGAGGTCGACGGTGAGTCGGATCCGCCGGCCGGTCTCGTCCGGCTCGGGCAGCTCCTCCACGACCCCACCGGCGCGCAACGCCCGGTAGATGGCGATCGCCCGGCGGATGTGCCGGCGCTGGGCGGCGGGCTCCTCGTGGTTGTCGGTGAGCAGGTGCCGCATCGCGCCGAACGCGTCCCCGGGCCGGCCGATGACGTTGAGCAGCATCGAGTGACTGACCTGGAAGCTGGAGGTCAGCGGCTCCGGCTCGGCGTCGACAAGCCGGTCGAAGGTCGGCTGGCCCCAACCGATCGAGCCCTCCGGCGGCTTCTTGCGGACCACCTTGCGCCGCTTCTTCGGGTCGTCGCCGGCCTTCGCGAGGGCCTTCTCGTTGTCGATGACGTGCTCGGGGGCCTGCACCACGACCCGGCCGATGGTGTCGTACCCGGCCCGACCGGCCCGCCCGGCGATCTGGTGGAACTCCCGGTTCTTGAGCAGCCGGGTACGGACCCCGTCGTACTTGGACAGGCCGGTGAACAGCACGGTGCGGATCGGCACGTTGATGCCGACGCCGAGGGTGTCGGTGCCGCAGATGACCTTGAGCAGGCCGGCCTGGGCGAGGGTCTCCACCAGGCGGCGGTACTTGGGCAGCATGCCGGCGTGGTGCACGCCGATGCCGTGCCGGACCAACCGGGACAACGTCTTGCCGAAGCCGGACGTGAACCGGAAGGCACCGATGGCCTCGGCGATCATGTCCTTCTCGGCCCGGGAACAGACGTTGACGCTCATCAGCGCCTGCGCGCGTTCCAGCGCGGCGGCCTGGGTGAAGTGCACGACGTACACCGGGGCCTGCTTGGTCTCCAGCAGCTCTTCCAGTGTCTCGTGCAGCGGCGTCATGGCGTACGAGAAGATCAGCGGGACCGGCCGCTCCGCCGTGCGCACGACGGCGGTCGGCCGCCCGGTACGCCGGGTCAGGTCGTCGACGAACCGGGTGGTGTCCCCGAGCGTCGCGGACATCAGGATGAACTGGGCCTGCGGCAGCTCGATGATCGGCACCTGCCAGGCCCAACCCCGGTCGGGCTCGGCGTAGAAGTGGAACTCATCCATGATCACCTGGCCGACGTCGGCCTTCGCGCCCTCGCGCAGCGCCAGGTTGGCCAGGATCTCCGCCGTGCAGCAGATGATCGGGGCATCGGCGTTGACGCTGGCGTCACCGGTGAGCATGCCCACGTTCTCGGCGCCGAAGACCTCGCAGAGGGCGAAGAACTTCTCCGACACCAACGCCTTGATCGGCGCGGTGTAGAAGGTCGTCCGGCTGTCGGCGAGGGCCGCGAAGTGCGCGGCGATCGCCACCAGGCTCTTTCCCGAGCCGGTGGGCGTGTTCATGATCAGGTTGGCGCCGGAGACGATCTCGATGACCGCCTCCTCCTGGTGGGGATAGAGGTCGAGGCCGCGCTCCTTCGCCCAGCCGGCGAACGCGTCGAAGAGGGTGTCGGGGTCGGCGCTTGTCGGCAGCGCGGCGGTGAGCGTCATATCCCGTCCATGGTGCCTGGATCATGCCCCGCTCCGCCAACCCGGCGTCCACCGGACCCCCGTCCGGGCGTCCCGAGCGCCCCGCCGCGCTCAGGCGTCGCGCCGCCGCGTCCGGGCGTCGCGCCGGTCCGCTCGGGCGTCGCGCCGGTCCGCTCGGGCGTCGCGCCGGTCCGTTCGGGCGTCTCGCCGGTCACCGTCGGCGGTAGAGCAGGTCGGCGACCGGCCGGCCGGCCGTGATCGCCCGCCGCTCGAACTTCGTCACCGGCCGGTGCGCCGGACGCGGCGCGAAGCCGCCGTACGCGTCCACCAACTCCGGGTCCGCGTCGAGGGTCTCCCGCATCGCCTCCGCGTACTCGGCCCAGTCGGTGGCGCAGTGCAGCGTGCCACCGGGCCGCAGCCGGGACCGCAGCAACGCCACGTGCGCCGGCTGGATGATCCGCCGCTTGTGGTGGCGGGCCTTCGGCCACGGATCCGGAAAGAAGACGTGTACGGCGTCCAACACATCCGTGGGCAGGCCGCTGACCAGGGACAACGCATCACCCTGAGCCACCCGTACGTTGTGCAGGCCGAGCCGGTCGGCCAGGTCGAGCAGGTTGGCGATTCCCGGCGTGTGCACCTCGACCGCCAGATAATCTCGATCCGGGTCGGCGGCAGCCATCGCGGCGGTGCTGTCGCCCATGCCCGAACCGATCTCCAGCACCACCGGGGCCCGGCGACCGAACAGGTCGGCGGGCACGACCGGTCCGTCCGGAACATCCAGGCCGTACGCGGGCCAGAGCCGGCCCAGCGCATCTGTCTGCCGGTCGCTCATCCGGCCCCGGCGGGGATGGAACGTCCGGATCGTCCGGCTCACGGGCGGGACGACGGGGTCATGTTCGGTGGCGGTCACAGCCAACCGAGCCTACGCGACGCCGCCAGCGAATCGGATGTGATGTGGGACCGGAAATGAGAGGATCCAACTGGTACGGCAGGTCGGGTGCTCCGCTGCCCGACCCGGCCGCGCGGCGTCGAGAGGGGGCATCGTGACAGTGACCCGCGGCGGCGTGACCCTGTCGGTGCTGACCGTCCTCGCCGGCCCCCTGCTGACCGCCACGCCGGTCTTCGCGGCTGTCCCGGTGGCCGCTGCGCCGGTGTTCGCTGCTGCGCCGTTGTTCGCCGCTGTCCCGGTGGCTGCTGCACCGGTGGCCGCTGCACCGGTGGCCGCTGCGCCGTTGTTTGCCGCTGTCCCGGTGGCTGCTGCGCCGGTGGCTGCTGCGCCGGTGGCCGCTGTCCCGGTGTTTGCCGCGCCTCAGCCTGGACCGTCGAACGGCCAGCCGCAACCTGACCCGCCGGTGGACATCTTCGTCGAGGTGAGCCCGAGCACCGTGCAGCCCGGCTACCTGGTCGGCATCCGGGCGAGCTGCGGGGACAACTCGATCGGCGCGACGGTGGTCTCCGACGCGTTCGGCGCGGTCGGCGTGCAGCCGCAGCACGGGCTGCTCACCGCCGCGCCGATGGTGCGGGACCGTACCCGACCCGGCAACTACCGGGTCAAGTTGGAATGCCGCAACGGCGAGACGGCCTCGACCATGCTCCAGGTGGTGAAGAAGGTCCCGACCTATCCGAGTCGCGGCCCGGCCACCGGCTTCGGTGGCGGTGCCGGTGGCGTGACCGGCAAACTGCTGCTGCCCGTTGGCGCGGCGTTGACGGTCTCCGGCCTGATCCTCGCCGTGCTGGCGCTACGCCGGCCACGCGCCGCCCGTGGCATCGGACTCCACTGACCGCCATGGAGATCTTCCGTCCCACGCCGCCGCCGGCCGGCTCCCGCCCGCCGGCCGCCTTCGGTTTCCTGCCGCCCGCTGGTGGTCGTCCGCCCGCTGGTGGTCGTCCGCCCGGGGCGGGGCGTCCGCCCGAAAATGGCCGCCCGCCCGAGGACGACAGCCTGTCGGCGGACGACAGGTGGCCCGAGGACGACAGCTTGCCGGCCGACGACGGCTGGTCGGAGGAGCGCCCGCCGGCCTCGGAGCGCCCGCCGGCCTCGGGTCGCCCGGCGGTGGCTGCTCGCCCGGCGACCGCCGTGACGCCGCGGCGCAGTCGTCCGCCCGGCCGCAGCCCCTGGTCGGTGCCGCTGGCCGTGGTGCTGGTGCTGGTGGGGGTCTTCGCCACCGGGGCGGGGCTGGGCCGCTCGGTCGGCCCGTTCGACCTGGCCCCGGCCGGTGGTGACCGGCCAGCACGCAGCGAGTCGGCCGGATTGTCGGCCAGTCGCCCGGTACGCCTCACCGTCCCGGCGATCAAGGTGGCCGCGCCCGTGGCACCCGTCGGGCAGGCGCGGGACGGCTCGATCGCCGTACCGCCGCTGGAGCGGCACAACGAGACCGGCTGGTACGACCGCGGCCCCACGCCCGGCGAGCCCGGTCCGGCGGTGATCGTCGGGCACGTGGACACCAAGAGCGGCCCGTCGGTCTTCTACGAACTGGGCAAACTCAAGCCGGGCGACCTCATCGAGGTGGCTCGCGCGGACCGGTCGACGGTGACCTTCAAGGTCGACACCGTGGAGCACTTCCCGAAGGACCGGCTGCCCGCCGAACGCATCTACGGTAACGACGGCCCCGCCGGGCTGCGACTGATCACCTGCGGCGGCCAGTTCATCGGCGGTCGCACCGGCTACGCCGACAACGTGATCGCCTTCGCCACCCTCCAGTCCTCCCGCAAGCCCTGACCCGAGCACACCAGGCCGCTGACCCGCCCTGCTGGCCGCCCGCCCGCCCGGCTGACCCGCCCGCCCGGCTGACCCGCCCGCCCG
>NZ_JBICSY010000003.1:441237-730312 GCF_043197345.1 Micromonospora sp. NPDC049175
CGGCTGGCCGCCCGCCCGGCTGGCCGCCCGCCCGGCTGGCCGCCCGCCCGGCTGGCCGCCCGCCCGGCTGGCCGCCCGCCCGGCTGGCCGCCCGCCCGGCTGGCCGCCCGCCGGGCCGGCTACCTCCGCTTGATCGACTCGGGATCATTGAAGTCGGGGTGTCAGGTCGGCCTGGACGGCCCGGTTTCCGTGAAGTCGAGTCGATCAAACCGCCGACGTTCGCAGGTGGGCCCGGCGTCAGCTGAGGAAGGCGAGGAGTTGGCGGGTGGTCTCGTCGGGGGCTTCCTCCGGGATGAAGTGCCCGACTCCGACCGGCTGGCCGCGTACGTCGTCGGCCCACTCCCGCCAGATGGCGAGCGGGTCGTCGTAGAGCTTGGCGACCTGTCCGCGTTGACTCCAGAGAAACAGCACCGGGCAGGTGATCTTCCGGTTGCCGCGGTCCGCCTCGTCCTGCTGGTAGTCGAGCGTCGCGGCGGCGCGGAACTCCTCGCAGATCGCGTGCACCCTGGCGGGGTCGCTGAACTGCCTGACGTACGCCGCGCGCACCTCGGGTGGGAAGGCGTCCTTCACCTCGGGCCAGGTGTCGAGCATGAAGTCGACAAGCACGGCGGGGGCCGCGTCGATGAACCGCTCGGGCACCGGGGCCGGCGCGGCCAGGAAGGACCAGACCCAGTAGGAGAGGCTGAACGCCCGGTCGGCGCGGTGGTAGACGTCGCCGACCGGCACGACGTCCAGGACGGCCAGCCGGGTGACGGCGTCCGGCGCGTCCAGCGCGAGACGGTACGCGCAGCGGGCCCCGCGATCGTGGCCGACGAGGCGGAACTGCTCGTGACCCAGACTCCGCATCACTTCGATCTGGTCGCGGGCGATGGCGCGCATGCCGTACGGCTCGTGGTCGGGCGTGCTCGGCGGTGTGCCGCTGTCGCCCCAACCCCGCAGGTCGGTGGCGACGACTGTGAAGTGCTCGGCGAGACGTGGCGCGACCTGATGCCACATGAGGTGTGTCTCGGGAATGCCGTGCAGGAGCAGCACCGGTGGCCCGGTGCCGCCCCGGCGGCCGTGGATCGTCGCGCCGGACGTAGCGATGTCGAACTCTTCGAACCCGTCGAACATGGGCAGGACCCCCGCGCCTCGGGATGCGCCCTGAGCCAACGGCGTGGGACGGCGGGCAGGGCAACTGGTGGCCGGCTACCGCTCGGGCCGCCTCGACGCTATCAACGGAGACGTCCGGCCCGGTGCGATTTCGGCCGGCGGGGAGGTGGCTAGGGCTGGGGGACGTGGAGGGCCACCTCGAACTCCAGCAGGCTCGCCCCGCTGGAGACGGGCGGTCGGGGCTTCTCGCCGGGAGCGGCAGCGTGGGCGGCTCGCGACGGGCCGGCGGCCCACGCCTGGTACGCCTCCTCGTTCTCCCACTTCGTGTAGACGAAGTAGCGGGTCTCGCCGGCCACCGGTCGGAGCAACTCGAAGCCGAGGAAGCCGGGGGAGTTTTCCACCGCGCCGGCCCGGGCGGCGAACCGCTTCTCCAACTCCGCGCCAGCACCGGGCGGGACCTCGATTGCGTTGATCTTCACGACTGCCATCTGTCCACCCTAGCCACTCAGAACGCCCCGACAGCCACTCAGAACGCCCCGACAGCCACTCAGAACGCCCCGACAGCCACTCAGAACCCCTCGACCGCGGGCACCAGCTCCGCGTCGACCACGATCGGGGCGTGGTCGGAGGGGCCCTTGCCCTTGCGGGCCTCCCGGTCCACGTAGGCCGAGCCGACCGCGCGGGCGAACGGCGCGGACGCGTACACCAGGTCGATTCTCATGCCCTTGTTCTGGTGGAACATCCCGGCCCGGTAGTCCCAGTAGGTGAAGGGGTGTGGCCCCTTCATCGGGGTCGGGACCACGTCGACGAGGCCCAGGTCGCGCAGTGCCGCGAGGGCCGCCCGCTCGGCCGGGGTGACGTGGGTGGAGTGGGTGAAGACCGCCGGGTCCCAGACGTCGGCGTCGGTCGGGGCGACGTTGAAGTCGCCGCAGACGGCCAGCGGGAGCCCACCGGCAAGCTCGGCCTCCACCGCGTCGCGCAGCGCCGCGAACCAGGCCAGCTTGTACGCGTAGTGCGGGTCGTCGGGCGTCCGGCCGTTGGGTACGTACACCGACCAGACCCGGACCCCGTCGCAGGTGGCGGAGATGGCGCGGGCCTCCGGGTCGGGAAAGCCGGGCTCACCGGCGAACCCGATCCGGACGTCGTCCAGCCCGACCCGGGACAGGATGGCGACCCCGTTCCACCGGCCGTCGCTGTGGCTGGCCACGGTGTAGCCCAGCTCGCCCACCTCGGTCACCGGGAAGGCGCCGTCCGGGCACTTGGTCTCCTGCAGGCAGACGACGTCCGGCCCGGTGTCGGCCAGCCACTCCAGCAGCCGGGGGAGGCGGGCCTTCACCGAGTTGACGTTCCAGGTCGCCAGGCGCATGCCCCCAGCCTGCCGTATCCGCCCCCGGCGCGCCGGGTCAGCTGCCCGGGGTGTCGCCGGGACGGGTCTGTTCGGCCAGGAACCGTTCCAGTTCCGCGCCGAGTTCGTCGGCCGTGGGCAGCGGCCCGGCGTCCGGGGCGAGCAGGCTCTTCTCGCCCCGACCACGGGCGAACGCGTCGTACTGCTCCTCCAGGGCCTGGACCAGGGCGGCGGCGTCCTCGGTCTGGGCGACCTGGCGGTCGATCTCCACCCGGACCACCTCGGCGGCCGAGCGGAGCCCGTCGCCGGGCAGCAGCAGCCCGGTGCTGCGCGACACGGAGGTGAGCAGCACCTCGGCGGCGGCCGGGTATTCGGTCTGCGCCACGTAGTGCGGCACGTGGGCGGCGAAGCCCAACGCGTCGCGGCCCTGCTCGCCGAGGCGGAACTCCAGCAGGTGGCCGACGCTGCCGGGCACCTGGACGCGTTGCAGCCAGGGCTCGTATCCGGCGATCAGCTCGGGGCGGGTGGCGTGCGCCGTCACGCCTGTCGGCCGGGTGTGCGGCACCGCCATCGGGATCGAGTTGAGCCCCACGGTGAGCCGGACGTCCAGGCGGGCGGCCAGCCCGGCCACGGCGGCCACGAACCGCTCCCACTGCAGGTCCGGCTCGGGGCCGGTGAGCAACAGGAACGGGGTTTCGTCGTCGTCGTGCAGCAGGTGCAGCTCCAGCTTGGGCGCGTCGACGCTCTCCCAGTGGTCCTCGACGAAGGTCATCACCGGTCGTCGCGACCGGTAGTCGAAGAGCTGGTCGACGTCGAAGGTGGCGATCGGTCGACCCTCGAGCGAGGTGAGCAGCTGCTCGCGCGCCAGCCGGCTGGCGTTGCCGGCGTCCACGAACCCGGTGAGGGCCTGGATCAGGACCGGTTGCCCGAGGTCGGGCAGATCGTCGGTGAGCTGGTAGAGCTCGTGTGGGTCGAGCACCGGTGCGGACCTCCCTGAAATGTGCCTGCGGGGTGCCGTCGCGATGGAGAGCACCCGTTCGGGCAACGTACCCGCCATCCTGGTGCATTCCTGCGCCGGGCGATCCGTCGCCCGGGGGATGGGCGTGACCGGACTATTCGCCTGATTACGCCGCCGGTCGGCCGATCGGCGGAGGGTTGGTTCGGCCCAACGGCCCAGTTTGTCGATCATGTCAGGCCCCAGGGTCGGATGTCGGGGCCTGTCACCGGCCGTGCCGGCCTGGGTGCGCCGCCGGGTTCATCCGGTACGCGAGGAATGTTCCCCGGGCGGGTCGACCCGCCCGGGTCGTCCACCAGTACGGCACCGATCTGTGGCAATCACCACGTGATCACCGTGCGTGATCGGGGTTTCTCTCTGCCTAGCCTCGGTTGATGCGTGACGACGGCACCCTCGACGACCCGTACGCCCCGAGCAGCGATGCTGCCGATACGGAGGATGGCACCTCAGCCGAACGGACAACCGCCGCGAGTCGACTCCGGGCGTACGTCCGGGACCTGACCGGTCGACGCCGGGCCCAGGTGGCGCTTGCCACCGGTGTGGTCTGCTGCCTCGGCCTGACCGTCGTGGCCCAGGTCTGCGACGAGAAGCCCGGCGCGGCGACCCGATCCGGCTCGCCCGCCACCTCGGAGCTGGCGCAGCGCGCCGAGCAGCAGGGTGCCGCCTCCCGTGGTCTCGACCGCACCGCCGCTGCCCCGGCGCCGTCCGCCACGGCGACCCCCGCCGACCCGGACACCGCGGCGCCCGCCCGCAAGGCCGCCCCGGCCCGCCCGACCAAACCGGCGCCGGTAGCCGGGCTGGACGAGGACCAGATGGAGAACGCCGAGGCGATCGTGCGCGCCGGCCGCAAGATGGGGGTGCCCCGCCGGGGTCTGGTGATCGCGGTCGCCACCGCCATGCAGGAGAGCAACCTCTACAACGTGGCCAGCGGAGTGCTGCCCGAGTCGCAGAACCACCCGCACCAGGGCGTCGGCTGGGATCACGACTCGGTCGGGTTGTTCCAGCAGCGTTCCAGCAGCGGCTGGGGCCCGGTGGACCGGCTGATGGACCCCGAGTTTGCCACCCGGCAGTTCCTCTCCGCGCTGGAGCAGGTGCCCGGCTGGCAGGGGATGCGACTCACCGACGCGGCCCAGGCGGTGCAGGTCTCCGCGTACCCCGAGTACTACCAGCAGCACGAATGGCGGGCCACCCGGGTCGTCGACGCCATCGTGCCGGCGGGGCGGTAGTCTTCCGCCCACTGTGGACGGTCAGGGTTGAGGCTGTCGCATCCCGGGTACATGTGTTGCGGGTTCGGGGTACACATGAACCAGAGGGATCATCGACAGGAGGACGCCATGTCACTGATGCAGCGGATCACCACGTTCCTGAGATCGCCGAAGGGGCAGCAGCTGGTCGAGCGAGGTCGTCGGGAGATGGCCAAGCCTGACAACCAGCAGAAGCTCAAGGGTCTGGCGGCCCGGTTCTCCAACCGCCGCCGCTGACCGCTCCATCGGCCGCCCTGTCCGCCGTTCCCATTCCAGGGGAGACCCGGTGACCGACACCCCGCCCGTCGACGGCCAGCCCGCCGCCCCTACTCCCCAGCCGTCCGTCGATCTGCCCGCCGGGTCGGCGGCTGCCCCCGAGGGTCCGCCGGCCCGTCTCTGGGACCGGATGCGCGACGACCCCCAGTACGCCCCGGAGCACCTCGCCCTGGAGGCGGTGCGCCGGCTCGGACCGGAAGCCGAGCAGTGGGCCGACCGGACCCGAGCCGAGCAGCCCGGCATCTCGTCCGACGCCCTGGCCGACCAGGCGGCCCGCAGGTTCGTCAACCTGGCCCGGCTGTCCGGCGCGGTCTCCGGCGCCGCCGGGCTACCCGGCGCCGTGATCGACGTGGGCGTACTGGCCTGGACCCAGGCGCGGATGGTGTTGCACATCGCCGCCGCGTACGACGTCGATCCGCTGCACAGCGACCGGGCCACCGACCTGTTGGTGCTGCAGCGCGTGCACAAGGTCGCCGAGAGCGCACGACTGGCGCTCGGTGTGGCCGCCGGCCGGGAACGCGCCGATGCGCTCTTCGGTCTGGGTGGTCAGCGCCCGCTCGGTCGGGTGATGCTGCAACTCGGCGTCCGGTTGGCCCAGATGGCCGGCGTCCGGGCCGCCAAGCGGCTCGTCGCCAAGGTCATCCCCGGCGCGGCCATCGTGCTCGGCACCTGGGCCAACTCGTCGGCCACGAAGGACCTCGCGCAGCGCTCGCGGGCGCTCTACCGCCCCCGCGGCACCGCTCTCCCGGGCCCCCGCCAACCCTGACGATCGCCCTCCGGGACGGTCAACCGGCCATCCCGGAGGGTCGCCAGGTCGCCTCGGCCAGCCGGCCCTGGCCGCTGGCGTTGGGGTGGAACCAGTCCAGCGGGTTGAGCAGGTCCAGGGTGAACCGGACCTTGTGCGCCGCGCCGCCGTCGTGGCGACAGCGTGAGCCGTACGCCCGACAGGCCGCGACCAGCTCGGCGTTGTAGGCGTCGATCCGATCCCGGACGGCGGCCCGGCGGGCCCGGTCGGCCGGCGCTGTCGAGGTGGGCTCGGCCAGCAGCGCCGGGCAGATGCCCCGCCGCCACGCGCGGACCGCCCGTGGCTCGTCGTGTCCGACCTCCCAGAGCCGGTACAGGTCGGGGATGCTCACCACCAGCACCCGGGCCTTCGGCCGGCCGGTCCGCAGCACCTTCAGCCCTCGGTCCACGTCGGCCCGGAACTGCGCCACCGGCGTCATCGCGTCCACCCCGCCCCGGCAGATGTCGTTGGCGCCGATGAGCACCGTGACGTAGTCGGGGCGGTCGCGTACCGCTGCCGTGGCCTGACCCTCCAGAGCGTCCGCCCGGGCGCCGGCCTTGGCGTGGTTGTACGTCCGGTCGCGGATCGCCGAATTCTGGTCGAGCAGCCGCCGGTAGTGGCTCTCCACCCGCAGCCCGTCGCCGGTGGACCAGGAGTTGCGCTCGCAGGAGGTGAGCACCAGGCAGGAGGCGAAGCCGGTGGTGATCGAGTCACCGAGGGCGGCGATGCCACCCGGCCCGGTCGACGGCGTGCCGCTCCGGGTGGGGCGGGGCGACGCGGACGTGCCGCCCTCGCAGGCCAACGCGACAAGTGCGACGAGACAGGCCAGCGCGGCGACCCACCGTCGAGGCATGACGTCCCCCGTTCCCGCAGCACAGAGCGACAGCGCGGTAACTCTATGCGTAGGAGGTGGTTCACCGGGAAGTTGCTGTCGGGTATGCGGCAGAGTGTCGGCGGCCGGGCCGGTGAGGTGTTCTAATCCCGCCGCGGTGCCGGCTGGCCGTGCAGCCACCCGTGCAGGGCCCGGGTGATCCGGGGCAGCACCAGATAGGTCATCAGCGGGGTCAGGCAGAGCGTCATCAGCAGCACCCGCGCCGCCAACGGCACGGCGGCGAGGAAGTGACTCGTCAGCAGGGTGGCGCTGAGGCTCAGCGGGAAGAACGCCAACCAGATGGTCACCGCCTGCTTCCACCTCGGCGGCGACGCCGGCCCGACCGGCCCGACCGGCTCGACCGGGTCGACCGAGTGCTCCAACGGCGGGTCGAACCAGCCCTCGATCCCGGTACGTCGCTCGACCCGGGTGTGCTCGACGATGCCCTGGGCCGAGCTGAGCCACCAGTGCCGCTGCGGCGACTCCTCCCACCGGCGCAGCGTCTCGGCGTCGGCGAAGCGGTAGAGCATGTGCCACTCCGGCGAACCGGGGCCGCTCTGCACCCAGCCGGCGCCGAGGAAACCCGGGAACGCCTCGGCCAGCGCGGTGCCGGCCCGCATCCAGGCCACCATCTCGCTGGTCCGGGTCGGGTCGACACGGCGGGCGATGGCGACGGTCACCGGCACGGCGAGGGTCATTGACATGCGCCCATCGTGCGGGTCGCGTGGCCCTCGGCGCGATCGGATGTGCCGGAGCACACCGGCGCACCGGCGGGTGCGAGCGCGTCGTACCGGTTAACCCGGCCGATCGGGGGTAGCTCCCTGGTCATGACGAGATCGCAGCCCCGGCGTGCCCGTGGCACGGTCGGCCACGCGAACAGCGCGTTGAACCTCCGGCTCACCTTCGCCGGCTTCGGGCTGGTGACGATGGTGATCTTCGCGGTGCTGGCGTTCTGGGCAGGTATCGCCTGGCTCGGCGTCCTCTGCGCGATCTTCGCCGTGGTCGCCGTGATCGACCTGGTCGTGATCCAGCGCCGCCGCGCCGCCCGCCACCGCGAGGAGCCGGGCGTACGACACTCGTTGTTCGAGTGACAGGAGGACGAGATGCCCCACATCGCCACCACCAACCCCGCCACCGGACAGGTGCTCAAGACCTACGAGGCGATGTCCACCGAGCAACTCGACGGTGCCATCGAGCGCACCGACCTCGCGTACCAGCAGCTCCGGACGACCACCGTCGATCAGCGCGCCCGGTGGATGAACGCCGCCGCCGACCTGCTGGACGCCGAGCGCGACGAGATCGCCCGCATCATGACCACGGAGATGGGCAAGACGTACGCCTCGGCGCAGGCCGAGGTGACCAAGTGCGCCACGGCCGCCCGCTTCTACGCCGACAAGGCCCCGGGGTTCCTCGCCGACGAGCCGGCCGACGCTGACGCCGTGAAGGCGACCCGGGCGTTCATCCGCTACCAGCCGATCGGTGTGGTGCTCGCGGTGATGCCGTGGAACTTCCCCCTCTGGCAGGTGATGCGCTTCGCCGCGCCGGCGCTGATGGCCGGCAACACCGGCCTGCTCAAGCACGCCTCGAACGTGCCGCAGACCGCGCTGCTGCTGGAGGACGTGTTCCGCCGGGCCGGCTTCCCCGAGGGAGCCTTCACCACGGTGCTGGTCGGCTCGGACGCGGTCGAGGCGATCCTGGCCGATCCCCGGGTCCGCGCCGCCACGCTCACCGGCAGTGAGCCGGCCGGCCGGTCCATCGCCCAGATCGCCGGGCGGGAGCTGAAGAAGACGGTCCTCGAACTCGGCGGCAGCGACCCGTTCGTGGTGATGCCCTCGGCCGACGTGGACCGGGCCGCCGAGGTGGCCACCACCGCCCGCTGTCAGAACAACGGCCAGTCCTGCATCGCCGCGAAGCGGTTCATCGTGCACACCGACGTGTTCGACGCCTTCGCCGAGAAGTTCGCCGCGAACATGGCCGCGCTGCGGGTCGGCGACCCGATGGACTCGAACACCGACGTGGGGCCGCTGGCCAGCGAACGTGGCCGCGACGAGGTGCACGCCCAGGTCCGCGACGCGGTCGACAACGGCGCGACGGTGCTCTGCGGTGGCGAGATGCCGACCGGCGACGGCTGGTTCTACCCGCCGACGGTGGTCACCGACCTCACCCCGAAGATGCGGATGTGGTCCGAGGAGGTCTTCGGCCCGGTCGCCGGCCTGTTCCGGGTGTCGTCGTACTCCGAGGCGATCGAGGTCGCCAACGGCACCAGCTTCGGGCTCGGCTCCAACGCCTGGACCCGGGACCCGGCCGAGCAGGAGCGCTTCGCCACCGACCTGGACGCGGGCAACGTCTTCATCAACGGCATGACCACCTCCTATCCGGAGTTGCCGTTCGGCGGCGTGAAGAACTCCGGCTACGGGCGCGAGCTGTCGGCGCTGGGCATGCGGGAGTTCTGCAACACCAAGACGGTCTGGGTGGGTGAGGGCGCCGCCTCGGCCGGAGCCGGCGCGCACGCCGAGTAGGTAGCGGCGCGGCACGCATCAGCGGGGGCGGGCGTGGGTAGGAAGTGCGCCCATGACGCTGTTCGGATTCCACGCCTCGCATGAGCAGATCGGTCCGCGCGCCCTGTTGGAGGCGGTGAAACACGCCGAGCGGGCCGGCTTCGACGCCGCCATGTGCTCCGACCACTTCTCCCCGTGGAGCGCACGGCAGGGCGAGTCCGGCTTCGCCTGGTCCTGGCTGGGCTCGGCGTTGCAGGCCACCGGCCTGCCGTTCGGCGTCGTGAACGCGCCCGGCCAGCGGTACCACCCGGCGATCATCGCGCAGGCGATCGGCACCCTCGGCGCGATGTACCCGGGCCGGTTCTGGGCAGCGCTGGGCACCGGTGAGGCCAGCAACGAGCACATCACCGGCGACCCCTGGCCGCGCAAGGACGTCCGCGCCGCGCGCCTGCGGGAGTGCGTGGACGTCATCCGGGCGCTGCTGGCCGGCGAGGAGGTCAGCCACGACGGCCTGGTCCGGGTGGACCGGGCCCGGCTGTGGACCCGTCCCGAGGAGCCGCCCGCGCTCGTCGGCGCCGCCGTCAGCGTGGCCACCGCCCGCTGGTGCGCCGAGTGGGCGGACGGTCTGATCACCGTGAACGCCCCCGTGGCACACCTGCGCGAGATGATCGACGCGTACCGGGACGCCGGCGGGCGCGGCCCCCTGCACCTGCAGGTGCACGTCTCCTGGGCGCCGGAGCAGGAGCAGGCCGAGGCCCTCGCGTACGACCAGTGGCGCAGCAACGTCTTCGCCCCGCCGGTCTGCTGGGACCTGGAGACGGTCGAGCACTTCGACGTGGTCTCCGCCGATGTGCCGGCGCGGCGGGTCGCCGAGGTGGTGAACGTCTCGGCCGATCTGGGTCGGCACGTCGGCTGGCTGGAGGAGTACGCGCAGCTCGGCTTCGACCAGATCGCGCTGCACCACGTCGGGCAGGAACAGCGCGGCTTCATCGACGCGTTCGGCGCCGAGGTGCTGCCGAAGCTGCGGCCGACCGGCTGATCGAGGCCTGGCTGATCGAGGCCCGAATCCGTCGACCCCTAGGCTCGTACCCCATGGAAAGCCTGTTTCCGGTCGTCGTCTTCCTGGCGATCGCCACCTTCGGTGCTGCGCTGGCCCGCCGGCTCGGCCTGCTCGCGCCGATCGTGCTCGTCGTGCTCGGTCTGGCGCTCTCCTTCGTGCCGGGCGTCCCGCACGTCGAACTCGACCCGGAGCTGGTGCTTGTCGGCATCCTGCCGCCGCTGCTGTACGTCGCGGCGCTGGAAACCTCGGTGCCGGCGTTCAAGAACAACATTCGGCCGATCCTGTTGCTCGCGGTCGGCCTGGTGCTGTTCACCGCGTTCGTGGTCGGGTTCGTGCTGCACCTGCTGCTGCCGCAGGTGCCGTTCGCGATCTGCCTGGCGCTCGGCGCGGTGGTCGCCCCGCCGGACGCGGTGGCCGCCACCGCTGTCGCGCGCCGGGTCGGGTTGCCCCGCCGGGTGGTCACCATCCTGGAGGGGGAGAGCCTGGTCAACGACGCCACCGCGCTGGTGCTGCTGCGGGTCGCCACCATGGCCACCGCCGGCTTGGCGGTCGGCGCCGCCGACGTCACCCTGGAGGTGCTGCGGGCCACCGGCGGCGGCATCCTGATCGGCGCGTTCGGCGCGGTGGTCTTCGGCTTCCTGCACCGGCGGATCACCGACCCGGTGCTGGACAACGCGTTGTCGTTGATCATTCCGTTCGCGGTGGTGTTCGCCGCCGAGGCGGTGCACTCCTCCGGTGTGGTCGCGGTGGTCGTCACCGGTCTGGTGCTCGGCCACAAACTGCCGCAGCTGCTGTCGGCGGCGTCCCGCCTGCAGATCGGCGCGTTCTGGCGGCTCGTTCGTTTCCTGCTGGAAGGGCTGGTGTTCCTGCTGGTCGGGCTCCAACTGCGGGAGGTGCTGCGCGACCTCGACGAGCCGGCCGGCTTCCTCATCCTGGTCACCTTCGTGGTGCTCGCCACCGTCTTCCTGACCCGGTTCATCTGGCTCTTCCCGGCCACCTACCTGGCCCGGTTGGTTCCCCGGGTCCGCCGCCGCGACGCCAGGCCGTCACCGAAGTTTCCGATCGTCATCGGCTGGGCCGGCATGCGGGGCGTGGTGACGCTTGCCGCCGCGTTGGCCCTGCCGCTGACCCTGGCCGAAGACGAGCCGTACCCCCGGGCTTTGTTCATTTGGTTGGCCTTCGCGGTGATCGTGGTCACCCTGGTCGGGCAGGGCGCCACCCTGCCGGTGGTCGCCCGGCGGTTGAAGCTGCCCCAGGACGACCCGGTGCAGGACGCGTTGTCGGCTGCCGGGGTGCAGCAACAGGCCAGCCGGGCCGCCCAGGACCGCCTCGACGCGCTTGCCGACAGCGCCCCCGAGGCGGTGGTGGACCGGTTGCGCCGCGCGCTTGAGGATCGCAACAACCTGGCCTGGGAACGACTGGGTGGCACCGAGCGGGAAACGCCGTCGCAGGCGTACGGTCGGCTACGACAGAAGATGATCGACGCCGAGCGGGATGTCTTCCGGGCCGCCCGGGACGCCGGTCGGATCCCCGAGGAGGTGTTGGTGCGGGCCTATCGTGACCTGGACCTGGAAGAGTCGTTGCTGCGGGAGGTCGAGAAGTGAGCTGTCAGCATCTGGCCGAGACGGATACGGTCGAGCCGCGCACCACCGAGGAGTGCCCCGACTGCGTCGCCATCGGCAACGCCGACTGGGTGCACCTGCGGGCCTGCCTGAGCTGCGGGCACGTCGGTTGCTGCGACTCGTCGCCGTACCAGCACGCGACGAAGCACTTCGAGTCCAGCAGCCACCCGGTGATCCGCTCGGTGCAGCCGGGCGAGACCTGGCGCTGGTGCTACGTCGACGAGGAGATCGGCTGATCGCTGCGGTTCGCCAGGGCCCACCGGGTCAGCGGTGGCACGGCCAGGCCGGCGCCGGCGAGGAGCCCGGCCAGGGCCAGCCAGCCGATCGGGCCACCGCCGAGGATCAGCCAGGTCAGCACCGCCGGCCCCGCCGCGCGGGCCAGCCCGGCGAGCAGTGTGTCGACCCCCTGGTAGGCGCCGATGGCGTCCGGGGCGGCGAGGTCGTAGGCCAGTGCCGCCCCGGCCCCGGCGTGCCACAGGTCGCCGAGGGTGTAGATCGCTGTCGCGCACAGCAGCAGGCCGATCGCCAGCGCGCCGGAGACGAAGCCGGTCGCGGCCCACAGCAGCATCCCGGCCGCGAGCACCAGCCCGGCCCGGCGCATCGTCGCCGCCGCCGGCAGCGCGTCCCGGGCGCCGCCGCTCAGCCGTACCGCGAGCACCACTGTCAGCAGCGTGTTGACCAGCAGCATGACGGAGACCAGCACCGGCGGGGCGTCGGTGCGGGTCACCACCCACAGTGGCAGCAGCAGTGTCAGCGCCACCCAGTGCAGGGAGAGCACGGCTGACGCCCCGGCGACCGCGAGGAAGCGTCCATCGCGCAGGGCACGACCGGGGTCGGGCCGGCGCAGCCGCCGGACCGGCGGATAACCCGGCAGTCGCATGATCAGCGCCGCCGACACCAGATAGGTCGCGGCATTGCCGACCACGAGCAGCCGGTACGCCCACCCGGTGTCCGCCACCAGCGCGAACCCGGCCAGCGCCGCGCCGAGCGCCACACCCAGGTTGGCCACCGCGCGCAGGGTCGCGAAGGCGTGCACCCGCCCCTCCGGCCCGCCGACCGCGGCGACGAGCGCCGCACGGACCGCCAGATTGCCGGAGATCAGCAGCGCGTCCACGGTGGCCACCAGCAGGAAGACCGGGAACGAGCCGACCAGCAGGTACGCCACGGCGACGCCGGCCTGCCAACTGGAGGACCGCCCGCAGGTTTCGCGGATCAAGTCGATCGGCCAGTCCGCCGAGCGGCACGCTGGCGGTGAGCCCCACCAGGCCGGCGAGCGTGAGCCCCAGCCCGACCCGCGTGGGGCTCAGCCCGACGACGCGAGTGAGATAGAGCGCCGAACCGGTCACCCACAGCCCGGTCCCGACGGTGTTGGCGAGCGTGGCCAGGGACAGGGTACGCAGCCGACCCGGCGGCGGCAGCGGCGACAGAGACCGCCAGCGGCCACGAGTCCCCACCCGGATGCCCACACGTCGAACCTAGGTCCGGGGGTACGCGCACCGATGCCCCGAACGCTGCGGCGCCCGTCACAGCCCGCCTACGGCGTGCTCGTCGCCCCAGAGCCTCCGACGTGTCGTGGCATCAAAACCGACACCCACCCCGGGAGCGCAGGATGGGCTTCGTAGGAACTCAGCTTCACCAGTCGTCACCTACTGGTCGTGCTGAGCCTGCGCGGTGGGGATAACCGCTACCCCCAACGCGTGTTGACAGCGTCTCTGCGGCGAACTGGAGCCCTCGCCACCGCCTTCCATCGATGCGGACGGGGGGTGTTTGTCAGCCGGCAGCGTCCGTGCAGGTAAACTCGTTGATGTCCTCTCCGGGGCTGGGCGATCATTAGCTCGTCCCGAGGGACACGCGAGCAACTGCCTTCCCCAGGGACGGCAGCTTGCTACCTGGCATCGCTAGCCGACAAGCAGGTGCTAGGCAACCTCCTATACTTCGGCCGTAGTTGCCGTTCTATCGAATACCTACAGGAGACTCCGCAACATCTGAGATCTTGCTCAGTCGGTGCAGGACCTCGGCTTCACCAGTCAATGCGTACTGGTCGAGCTGAGTCCTGCGTGGCCTCGCTCGACCAGAGTGAGGAGGGGCAAGCAGTGGGACTGTCCAGCATCGAACCCATCGCCGCAGCTAGTCCGCTGATCGCTGCGGTTCTCGTAGGGCTTCCGGTAGCCGGCAAAGTCATCGTGGCCGGTATCGCCCTGAGGGGTGCTGAATCCAAAGACCGCGCCGCCATTGTGAAGGCTGTTTCCGAGCTGTTCCGCTGGTGGCGTCGGTAGCGACGTGACGGGTGGCCGGGCGGGCTTCGTCCTGCCCGGTCAGTCCGGGGTGTCGTCCTCGGTTGGGCGCGGTTGGCGGTACTTCTTGATCCACGCCTCGACGTCCTCGGCCAGCCAGACCTTCGTTCCCCGTAGCTCCTGGTACGGCTTCGGGAAGGTGGGATACCGGGCGAGCTGCTGGAACCGCTGCCGCGAGACGCCCAGGCGCTCGGCGATCTCGTACGGCCCCATGAGCTGCCCCGGCCCTCGGTCCATAGCCCGAACGTAAAGCGACTCGCTCTTTCCTTTCGGATATTGCCAGTTGACTAATGCGTCCGAGGCGACGACCGTGGGGCGCATGACCCGACACGTGCCCTACGGCCAATACCTGGCGGCGGTAGCGATGACCCTGGCGCGCAGGCATCAGCCGGTGTGGTCGTGGATCAAGTGGCGGAACGTCTGCAAGTGCGGGAACGAGCTGCCGTGCCGGACGAGACACAAGATCCCGATCAACCGGGGCCACTGGCCGGGTGAGAGCCAGTGACCACGCACGCGCCGGTCCTCCCGCTGTGGCTGTGCGAGGGATGCGACCGGCCCTGGCCCTGTGCCACGCGCCGCGCGGACCTGCTGGCCGAACGCGAGCGGGTGCCGCTGGCGTACTACCTGAGCCTGTGCCTGATCGCTGCCGTACAGGACATGGGCTGGGCTCCGGTCGATGTGCTCCGACGCAGGTTCATCGGTTGGCTGCCGTGAAGGCGGGGGACGTCGTGTTCGTCGGCCCGGACTGCTCGGTGCAGTTCACCGGGGACCGGGCGCTGTTGATGCGGGTGATGTCTATCGGCGAGGACGACCCGTACAACGGGTGGGTGTGGATCGCGGGGTACGTGCTCGACGCACGGGGGATGGCCACGGCCAAGCGTGAGCTGTACGTGATCAAGTCCGGGCTGCGTTCCGCCCCGGCACCCGCGGCGATCGGAAAACCGGGGAGCAAGGAGCGCGTCAGTCGGCGCGTACGGGCCGAACAGCGTGTTTGAGAAGTCTTTAGGTTGAGGACGTGGGGCTCGAAGGCATCCTTGTCGGGCCTCAACCCACCCGCTCGTCGCCCAGCAGGTCAGTCGCCTGTTCCAGGGTGGCCGCGAATTCGTCTGGCGGGATTCTGGCGACGAAGACCTTGCCCACGTCTTCGGGGAAGGGGTGGTCGGCTCGCCGGAACGCGAAGACGATCACCAGGTGATCGTCGAGGTAGGCGTAGCACGATACGTTGTCGACGATCTCGCTCCACTGCAGAAACCAGTACCGCTCGCGGAAGTCTGTCTCGTCGGCCTCAAACTGCCGGAAGATCTCCTCCGGTGACCGTTCGCGAGAGGGGCGGGGTCGAATCGCGCGCTGGCGTACCTCCGCTGCCGCAGTCTGCATGTAATGGCAGAGGGACGGTACGTAGGCCACGTTGTCATGGGTCGTCAGTTTCTTGCCTGCCGCCCACAGGTCGACGACGCGCAGGTTGGGAGACAGGATCTCGCCGACCTCGACGGCGAAGGTGTCCCGAGTGCCGAATCTCCCTGTCATCAGCCCAGCAGGCTAGCAGCCGGCCGGTGACGCGGCTGCTGACGGCGTGATGCCGAAGGGATCACGCCGTGATCTCGTCGAGGGCCCAAGCCTCGTTGACGCCGTGCCGCCGTCGGCCTTCGCCGTGGGGCTCGCACGGCCCTTCGACCTCGCTGGTCAGGTGCGGTGGAGCTTCCCCGTCACCGGATACCGGCGGAGGTCACGTTCGCCGGTGGTACTCGTTGCGGCGGGGGATCTGGTCGGGGTCGAGCCAGGCGGGCGGGATGAATTCGGGGTGACCGTCGCCGCCGAGCCGGACGGCCCAGTCGCCGCGGTGGACGTGCCGGTGGTGGTGGCCGCAGAGCAGCACCGAGTTGGCCAGGCTGGTGTCACCTCCGTCGGCCCAGTGCCGGATGTGGTGAGCGTCGCACCAGCGTGGCGGGCGGTCGCAGCCGGGGAAGGCGCAGCCGCGGTCGCGCAGGACCAGGGCGCGTCGGAGCGGCCCGGTGACGAGGCGGCGTTGTCGACCCACGTCCAGTGCCTGACCGGCGCTGCCGAGGACAGCGGGCAGGATCGCCGCGTCGCAGGCGAGACGGCGGACCGTCTCCGGAGTGAGCCGGAGGCCGGTGTCCAGGGCTCCCACGTCGAGCTGCCGGCCCAGCGCGTCGAAGCTGGTGGTGACCACGAGTTGGGCGGGGTCCCCGCCGTGCTCGGGCAACTCGCCGGTGCGCAGGGTGAGACGACAGAGGTCGGCGAGCGCGTCGTGGCGGCGTTGGCCAGGACTGCGCGAATCGTCCGGGCCCGATGGGGCCGTCAACGGGTCGATCGCCGCGCGGAGCAGGCCGGCGGCCTCGGCGTCCAGGGTGCCGCTCAACCGCAGGCGGCCATCCGAGAGCTCGGACAGGGTGACATGACGATCACGGGCGGATCGGCGGGCCTCCGCCTCCAGAGCCGCCCGGGCGGCAGCTTCGGCAACCTCCGGGGCGACGTGGTCGAGGATGCGGGTGCCGAGCTTGCGCAGCAGGGTCGGCTCGAACTGCCCGGCCCACTCGACCAGCACACCGACCGCCTTGTCGGCGGCCTCGGCGCCGGCGGCGGCGTGCACGGTGTCGACCGTCGCGGCGATGACCCGGGCCTGCTCCACACTGATGGCCCCGCTGGCCAGGGCTGCCCGCACCCCCGGTGCTCCGGTGTCCAGCGCGCCGGCGAGGTCGACAATTCGGCGGGCGGCGGGGACCGTGAGCCGTAGCCGGTCGCGCAGCCAGACCGCCGTCGAGGACGCGCCCTGCGCCCCCGCCGTGCCCCGGCCGTCCAGCTCACGCACCAGGGTCAGTTGGACGGCCGCCAGACGGCGCTCAAGCCGGTGCGCCGCGTCGAGAGCCGCGACGAGGTCGGACTCGGTGAGAGCCCAGGCCGGGGCGTCGGCGCAGGCCGCGACCGCCGCCTCTGCCTGCGCCAACTCCTCCAACATGGACCGAGAATAGAACAGGTGTACGACAACTTCGTCGATCCGTGCGCGGGGAGGTGTTCGCACCCGCCGACCGGGCTGGCTCCCGCTCCATCATTCGCGGTGCGCCGTGAGCGCGTTCCGCGCCCACGTCAGCATTTCGCACCCGTCGTCCTGGCACTGCGCGCAGCGACTCGACGGCTTGCGATGTTGGTTGATCACCCGTTTCGCGGTCCAGATCACCAGCGCTGGCGTTACGGGCCCGTCGTCCATGGGCACGGCTCCACCTCCGAAGACAGGTAGGTATCGACCGCACGGCGCGAGACGCAGACCCGGACGCACGATGAGACGGCCCGAGCCTCGGCGGGGTCCGGGCCGCCGCCAACCACCCGATGGAAGCGGGCGTCAGGGCCCGCCGCCGGAGTCGCTGGCGATGCCACTGTTGTAGGCCTGGTTGTCGTCTCCGCCGTAGCCCTTGCCGCGCGTGGTGCCCCGGCGCTGGCGGCGTTGTTGGTGCCCGCTCTGCCGGATGGCCTGGCGGGCGCGGCGCATCGTCTCGTCGGCGCCGGCCGGGGCGCGGCGCCTGCGCCGCCCGACGGCCAGCAGTGCCGCCACCAGGAGTACGGCGAGCAGCAAAGTGGCCACCCCGACCAGAATCCACACTCGTCCATCCATGCTCGCGATGGTAGGTATGCGGATCCAGCCGAGCTGGTGGCCGCCCGAGGGAGGGCGGCCACCAGCCGGGCGTGCTCAGGACAGCGAGCAGGGCTTGCCGTTGACGGTGACCAGGCCCGGGTTCGGGTTGGCGCCGCCGGAGGTGGTGGCGTTGAAGCCGAACGTCACAGTGCCGCCGGGATTGATCTTGGCGTTGTGCGACTCGTTCTTGGCGGTGACCGTCGCACCGGACTGGGTGACCTTCGCCAACCACGCCTCGCGTACCCGCTGGCCGCCGGTGAACGCGAAGCGCACGTTCCAGCCGTTGACGGCCGTGGCACCGGTGTTGCGGATGGTCAGCTGGGCGGTGAAGCCGGTGCCGCCCTGCCAGGTGCCGTAGTTGCTGTAGCCCACCGAGCAGGTGACGGCCGGCACCGCGCCGGCGTCACCCTGGTCGGCCAGGAACGAGGAGATCCAGGTCAGCGCCGAGTTCCAGTTGATCGCCACCTCGTTCGTCGAGTACGAGTTGATGTCGTCGACGTAGCAGAACTGGGGCTTGCAGCCGGCGAGCAGTTTGGCGACGAATGGGTCCTGCAGGGCGGCGTTCGCGCCACCGGCGAGGGAGCCGGCGGGCGGTCGGGGCAGGTTCGGGTCGAGCTGGTGGCCGAAGATCCGGCTGTGCTGGTTCTGTGCGGCGTGCTCGCCCCACCCGGTGACGTAGGAGATGTTCAGGGCGTTGCGGCCGAAGATGTAGTCCATCGCCTGCACGGCGCCGTCGCGGTACTTGGCATCGCGGGTCAGGTCGAAGGCGGTGGCCAGGACGATGGCGTTGTTGATGATGCTGCTGTTGCCGCCCCAGAAGTAGCTCTCGGCGTCACCGGGCATCGGCAGCCCGTACGCCTGCCGGCGCAGCTCGGCGAGGTACGCGTCGGCCGCGGTCGTGACCGAGGCGCGGACCCGGGTGAGGTCTGCGGTGGGCAGCCCGTTCGGCACGGTGGCCAGGTCGAGGCGTCCCAGCGCGGCCACGCTCTGCCAGCCGAAGCCGCGCGGTTCGAACACGTTTCCGGTGTGGTGCGGCGACGCGGTCAGGTCGGTCAGGTAGTTCTGCGCGCCGGTGCTGAGGTACAGCTCGGCCGCCGCCCAGTAGAACTCGTCGGTGACGTTGCTGTCGTCGTACGCGCCGCCGCCGGTGCCGTCGGTCGGGCTGGCGTACACCGCGGGGTGGGCCTTGGCCGCGGCGTAGGCTGTGGTCGCGGCGGTGCCGCAGCGGGCCGCGAACGCCGCGTCGTAGGGGGCGAAGAGCCGCGCGCACTGGGCGGCGGTGGCGGCCAGGTTGAGGGTGGCCGCGGTCGACGGCGGGTGCAGCTCACGCGGCTGCGGGTCGTCCTGCGGTGCGAGCGGCAGCCCGGTCCAGTTCTGGTCGTGGATCTTGTGGTGGACCATGCCAGCGAGGGGCTTGCCGGCCGGTACCTGCATGCTCAGCAGGAACTCCAGCTCCCAGCGGGCCTCGTCGAGGATGTCCGGCACGCCGTTGTCGCGTTCGGGCACCCGCAGCGTGCTGTCGGCGAGCTCGGCGCCACCGTCGGCGGTCGCCGCGGTCTTGGTGCGCTCGAAGGTGTTCAACAGTTGGTAGGTGGCGATGCCGCCGTTGACCACGTACTTGCCGTGGTCACCGGCGTCGTACCAGCCGCCGCGCACGTCCAGCGAGTAGTCGCAGACGCCCGGCTGGCAGGGCACGTTCGTGTCGCCCTTGTTGGGCGCCACGTCGAGGTGCCCGGCGGGGCGGGCGTACTCGTCGCCGATCAGGTCCCCGTCGATGGCGATGCCGCTGCGCTGGGCGTAGAAGAACTGCAGCGAGTCGGAGCGCAGTTGGTCGTAGAGGGCGCCGGAGATGTCGAACGGGTGACTGGTCTCGCCGTCGACGGTGAGCGTCAGCCCGCTGCCGGGGGTGCGGTAGCTGGAGAAGTCGACGGACTGCACGTTCTGCCCGGAGGCGGCGTCGACACCGCGTGCGGTGGTGGTGCCACTGGCCACGACGGCGCCGGCTGCGCTGCGCAGCTGCCAGGGCAGCGGGTCGGTGGCCTCGGTGACGACAGTGGCGTTCTTCGGGCCGCCGGGCAGGTAGCCGACCTGGTTGACGCGCACCCGCGGACCGGTGTCCGGCACGTACGGCGCGGGCGGTTCGCCGCCGCGCAGCGAGACGTCGTCGAGGCAGATGGTCTGCGTCTGGGCGGAGCCGCCGACCTGGAAGATCAGTTGGGCGCCGGGGTTGGTCTCCGGGACGGTGAAGGTCTGCTCGACCCGCTGGGCGGTGCCGGTGGCGGTGGCGTCCACGGCCGCGTACGTGGTGTACGGGGCGCTGCCGAGTTGCAGCACGGCCTTGACGGCGGCGCCGGGGGTGGCGGAGACGTCGAACCCGAGGGTGTATTCGGCGCCCGCGATCAGGGGCACCCCGTCCTGGCCGATGCCGGCGTCCCAGGGGTTGGCCAGCCCGCCCGCCACTGTGGTGCAGAGCCGGCCGTCGGTGACCGCGAGTGGGCCGGTGCCGAAGGAGAACCAGGGGCTCACCCCCTCGCTGAAGTCGCCGTTGTCGATCTGCTCGGGGGCATCCGGTGGTGGCTCGGCGTAAGCCGCGCCGGCGCCCGCTCCGGTGAGGGCCAGGGTGGTCGCCGCGGCCAACAGGAGGCGGCGTCGGGATCTCGTCACGGGGAGTCCTTCCGGACGGGTGGGGGACGGTGGTGATGGTGGAAACCTGGGAGCGCTCCCAGGTATCGGCTCGATGTTTCCAGCGGCGACACCCCGTGTCAATTGATCTGACTGGATGGGTTCTGGCGCGCGACGAGGGCGACCACCGCGTCCGGCGCGGCCCGGGGCGCCGGCGCGCGGACGTGAGATTGGCCGCGCCACGCGCCGTCGTCCTGATCTCCTAGAGACAACTGCGCCCTTCGCCTGGCAGGCTGCCTCCCATGACCCTGAAGCTGCGTTCGGTGGGAACGAGCGACCGTGGGCTGATCCGCAGCGGAAACCAGGACGCCCTGCACGCCGGCAACTGGCTCGTCGCCGTCGCCGACGGCATGGGCGGGATGGCCGCCGGCGACCTGGCCAGCGCCCTCACCGTCGGCGCGCTGGCCCCGCTGGACGTGGAGACCCCCGAGGACGCCCTGGTGGCCGCGCTCGAAGGTGGCATCGCGTTGGCCACCTCCCGGATCCGGCAGGCGGTCGCCGAGGATCCCGAGCGCCAGGGGATGGGCACCACACTCACCGCCCTGCTCTTCGCCCGGACCGGCAGCTGCCTGGCCCTCGCGCACGTCGGCGACTCCCGGGCCTACCTGTTCCGCGAGGGCGTGCTCAAGCAGGTCACCCGGGACGACACGTTCGTCCAGATGCTGGTGGACCAGGGGGTGATCACCGCGGACCAGGCGAGCAGCCATCCGCGCCGCGCCGTCGTCACCCAGGCCCTGCAGGGTGACGAGGTCAACCCGTCGTACTCCACGATGGTGCCCCGGGTTGGCGACCGCTGGCTGCTGTGCAGCGACGGCCTCTCCAACGTCGTCCGCCCGGACACCCTCACCGAGGTGCTCGGGGAATATCCCGATCGCGGCGCCTGCACGGGCAAGTTGATCGATCTGGCCCTGCACGCCGGCGCACCGGACAACGTGAGTGTCGTGGTGGCCGACGTCCTGGAGGAGTAGGGGCGCGGCTCAGCGTCGACGAGGCGCCGCGCGTCGGGTGGGTGTCGCCGTCCGAGGATCCTCCGGCCACGGGTGCCGGGGATAACGCCCGCGCAACTCGGCGCGCACCTGCGGGTAGCCGGTACGCCAGAACGACTCCAGGTCGGCGGTGACCGCCACCGGCCGGCCCGCGGGGGAGAGCAGGTGCAGCAGCACCGGCGTCCGCCCGGCTCCGACGCGGGGGGCCGCCGACCAGCCGAACGTCTCCTGCAGCTTCACGGCGAGCACCGGCGCGGCCGGATCGGTGTAGTCCACCCGCACCCGGGAACCACTCGGCACCTCGATCCGCTCCGGGGCCAGCTCGT
Source organism: Micromonospora sp. NPDC049175 (assembly GCF_043197345.1). Classification (NCBI taxonomy): domain Bacteria; kingdom Bacillati; phylum Actinomycetota; class Actinomycetes; order Micromonosporales; family Micromonosporaceae; genus Micromonospora; species Micromonospora sp. NPDC049175. The sequence goes on from NZ_JBICSY010000003.1 coordinate 462,982, forward strand.
CCAGGCGGGCGGCCTGTGCCCACGGCAGCAGCCGGCGCAGCGCCGACGCCACGTCCACCCGCGCCAGGTCGGCCCGACGCCGGGCCGCCGCCAACTCGGGACCCAACCAGGTCGCGGCGGCGTCGAGCAACGCCTCGTCGCCGACGTCCGGCCACGGGGCGCCCAGGTGGTGCCGGAGGAACCCGAGGCGCTCCCGCAGCGCCCGCGCCGCCGGCGTCCAGGTCAGCAGCCCCAGCCCCTCCTGACGGAGACCGGTCAGCACGGCCGCGGCCACCTCCGCCCGCTCCGGCCGGTCCAGCCGCCGCTGGAGCAGCTCGATCGCGCCCAGCCGGGTCACCTCCCGGGCCACCACGTCGCCGTCGGACCAGCCGATCTCGCGACTCGTAAGCAGCAGCGGGCCGGCCGCCTCCCGGGCCGTCGCCTCGTCCACCGGCGAGGCCCGCCGGATCCGGGCCGACGGCGCGCCGGGGGTGCGGTCCGCGACGGCCACCGCCAGCCAGTCGGACCCGGCCAGCCCCGACCCGGCCATCAGCTCCGCGGCGGTCCCGCCGGTCATCAGGTACGCCGATCCGCCCGGCCGCCGCACCCGGGCCAACCGCTCCGGGTACGCCAGACCGACGAGCAGCCCGGCGGCGAGATCGTCGCTCAGCCCGCCCGCGCCGGGGGCGGGGGTTGGGGCGCCGGAGGGCAACGCGGCGCGCAGCCGGCGTACCTCGGTGCGCCAGCGGGCGGTCGCACCCGCGTCGACGCCGGCGCGCAGCCGACGCCAGCCGGCGACCAGGTCGTCGCCGGGGCCGGCCACGCTCTCCTCGGCGAGCAGGGCGACCACCTCGGCCGCCCGGTCGGCGCCCACCCGCCCGGCGCCGTCGAGCAACGCCCGGGCCAGTCGTGGGTGCGCGCCGGCGGCGGCGATCGCCCGCCCGCGCGCGGTGATCCGACCGTCGGCGTCGACCGCGCCCAGCGTGTGCAGAGTGTCCCGGGCGACCGTCAGCGCGGCAGCCGGCGGCGCGTCGGGAAGCGCCAGCCCGACGCCGTCCGGTCGGCCCCAGGCGGCCAGCTCCAGCGCGAAGCCGGTCAGGTCGGCGGTCGCGATCTCCGGCTCGGCGCGGGCGGGCAGCCGTTCGTGGGTCGCCGCGGACCAGCAGCGGTAGACGTACCCGGGGGCCTCCCGGCCGGCCCGGCCGGCCCGCTGGGTGGCGGCGGCCCGGGAGACGGGCACGGTGACGAGCGCGCCCAACCCGCGGGCCAGGTCGATGCGGGGCACCCGGGACAGCCCGGCGTCCACCACCACCCGTACGCCCGGCACGGTCAGGCTGGTCTCGGCCAGCGCGGTGGACAGCACGACCCGGCGTCGATCGGCGGGGCGCAGGGCCGCGTCCTGCTCGGTGCCCCGTTGTCGACCGTGCAGCGGCAGCAGCGCGACGGTGTCCCGCAGGTCGGCGAGCCGGCCGCTGACCGCCGCTATCTCGCCGGCGCCGGGCAGGAAGACCAGCACGTCACCGGTACGTTCGCGCAGCGCCCGCCGGACGGTGGCGGCCACGTGGTCGAGCAGGGCCCGATCCACCGGCCCGGCCCCGGACGCGACGATCGGGCGCGCCGGCGGTGCCCAGATCCGCTCAACCGGGTGCAGCGCCGAGTCGGCCCGTACCACCGGGGCCGGGGCGGACCCGCCGAGCAGCGCGGCGAAGCGGTCGGTGTCCGGAGTCGCCGACATCGCCAGCAGCCACAGATCCGGCCGGAGGGCGGCCCGCGCCTCCACCGTGAAGGCCAGCGCCAGGTCGGCGTCGAGTTGCCGCTCGTGGCACTCGTCGAGCAGCACCGCGCCCGTGCCGGGCAGCTCCGGGTCGTGGTGCAGCCGGCGGACCAGCAGGCCGGTGGTGACCACTTCCACCCGGGTCGCGGCGCTGACCCGACGCTCGCCGCGCACCGCGTAGCCGACCCGGTCGCCGACCCGTTCGCCCAGCAACTCGGCCATCCGTCGGGCGGCGGCGCGCGCGGCCACCCGACGGGGTTGCGCGATCACCACCCGACCGCTGACCCGGTCGGCCACGGCAAGCGGCGCGAGGGTGGTCTTGCCGGTGCCCGGCGGGGCGACCAGGACGCCTGCCCCGGCCGCGTCGAGCGCCGCGACAAGCGCCGGCAGCACCGGGCGTACCGGCAGGTCCAGGGTTACGTCGGAGAGCACGGCCCAGTCTCGCACCGGCGTGGGCGCCTCAGGGGCGGCGGACCTCGCCGACGCCGAGCACGAAGGCCCGCCAGGCCACCGGGTCGAAGGCGAGCGCGGGGCCGGAGCGGTCCTTGCTGTCCCGGACGGCGACCCGGCCACCGGCTGTCGCGACCTCCACGCAGTTGCCGTTGCCGCTGCTGCGCGAGCTGGTGCGCCAGTCCGCCCGGGTCAGGTCGTGCGCCGTCATCCGTGGTACCTCTCGTCTGGTCGGCGTGCCGCAGAAGCGGTCACGCAAAGTAACGAGAAGCCTGCTCCAAGCGGATCAACGACGCCGCCGGATCGAGCGCCAGGCGGCACAGCTCCTCGTGCAGAAGGCTATACCGCAGCACCTCGCCGACATCCTCCAACGCCAGTCCCATCGATAGGTTATCCAGGTAAACCACGGACGCGTCGGCGGTGTCGGCGAAGTTGAGGAGCACGTACGGGGTGCTCATCGCGGGATGCCCGCCGGCCACGAACGGAAGTACCTGAAGTATCACGTTGGGTAATTGCGCGACGCGACTCATGTGGGCCAGTTGCTCGGCCATCACCGCGGCGCCGCCCACCGGTCGCAGCAACACCGCCTCGTTGAGCACCACCGACAGGTGGACCGGATCCTCGCGGCGCAGCACCTCCTGCCGACGCAGTCGGGCGGCGACCTTGCGCTCCAGGCCGTCCTCGCCGGCGGTGCGCCGGTAGATCTCCCGGGCGTACGCCTCGGTCTGCAACAGTCCGGGCACCGACTCGGCCTCATATGTGCGCAGCGCGGCGGCCTCCGCCTCCAACCCGACGTAGAACTCGAACCACTCGGGCAGGACGTCGCTGTAGCTCTGCCACCATCCGCGTTGCTGCGCCCCCCGGGCGATCTCGATGAGCGCCTCGGCGTCCGCGCCGGTCACCTGGTAGAGCGCGAGGGCCGCCCGGACGTCGCGGGGCTTGATGCCGATCAGCGCGTTCTCGATGCGGGAGAGGTTGCTCTTCGACATGTCGAGCTGGCGGGCGGCCACATCGAGGGTCATGCCCGCGCGTTCCCGGAGTTGGCGAAGCTCCCTGGCGATGCGTCGACGGCGCACGGTGGGGCTGGCGGCGGGTCGGCCGGTGGGGGTGGCGGTCACCGTCCGAGTCTGCCACGCCAAGATCCGCAGGTCGCGCCAGCACGGAGTGCAACTTTCAAATCTGGGAGTTGCGTTGCAGTAGCGGTCGGTGCATCCTTTCCCGGTCGCGATCACTGTGGACACACCTGTGCGGGAGGGCCGTTGCTCATCGCCGACGAGTTCTTTCTGGTCGCCCACAACGACAGCCGGGGCAAGGCCAAACTGCACGCGACGGCGACCGGACTCGGACTGGCCGGCGGGCTGCTCGGCGAGCTGCTCATCTACGGACACATCCACATCGAGGCCGGACGGGTCACCGTCATCGACCGGCGTCCACCGGCCGACGCGCTCGCGCACACCGTGCTCGACCAGCTCATCGGCGAGTCCCAGCACCAGGAACTGCGCACCTGGCTCAGTTTCCTGGCGCAGAGCGCGACGACCTCGGTGGGGGAGCGGCTGGCCCGCGCCGGGGTGCTGCGCCGCCAGGAGAGCCGCCGGCTGCTGCGCACCTCGGTCAGTTACCTGCCGATCGACCTGAACGCGGTGGCCTGGCCGGCCACCCGGCTGCGGGCTCTGCTGGACCGGCCGGACCCGCCGAGCGTGCCGGACGCCCTGCTGCTCGGCCTCGTCGTGGCCGCGGGGCTGACCCGCGAGGTGCTGTGGAGCGCGGGCCCCCGCGCGCACCACCGGCTGAACGTCCTCATCCCCGCGCTGCCGGCCCCGCTGAAGGAACTCGTCGGGCACACCGAAGCCGCCGTCGGCGCCGCCGTGCTGCGCGGCATCCCCTGATTCCCCGGTAACCCCCTACCCCTCCCCTCGACGACCGGAGTAGTCGTATGCCCCCGACATCGACAGTCGACAGACCCAGCAACGTCTCCGAAGCCCTGGCCCGAGGCCGTCTCGGCATCCCCTCGGTGATCTTCTTCGTGCTCTCCGCCGCCGCGCCGCTGACCGTGGTGGCAGGCGTCGTCACCACCGGCTACGGCGTGGTCGGGGTGACCGGCATCCCGCTGGCCTTCCTGCTTGTCGCCGCGGTGCTCGCCCTGTTCTCGGTGGGTTACGTGGCGATGTCGCGGCGGGTGGAGAACGCCGGGGCCTTCTACGCCTACATCTCCCGTGGACTGGGCCGACCGGCCGGCGTCGGCGCCGCCTGGGTCGCGCTCATCGCGTACAACGCGCTCCAGGTCGGGCTGTACGGCACCATCGGTGTGGCGGCCGAGCCGGTGCTCGACCGGATCTTCGGCGGGCACCCGCACTGGGCCGTCGTGGCCCTGGTGGCGTGGGCGTTGGTCGGTCTGCTCGGTCTGCTCCGGGTGGACATCAACGGTCTGGTCCTGGCCGCGCTGCTGGTCGCCGAGGTCGTCGTGATCCTCGTCTTCGACCTGGGGCAGCTCGGCAACCCGGCCGGCGGTGAGGTCAGCTTCGCCACGTTCTCGCCGGACAACCTCTTCGTGCCGGGCGTCGGAGCGGTGCTGGTGCTCGCCATCCTCGGTTTCGTCGGCTTCGAGTCGGCAGTGGTCTTCAGCGAGGAGAGCAAGGACCCGAAGCGGACGGTGCCACTCGCCACCTACCTGTCGGTGGTGATCATTGCCGGGCTGTACGCGCTGTCGGCGTGGACCATGACCGTCGCCGTCGGGCCGGACCAGATCGTCGCCGCGGCCAACGAGCAGAGCGTCACGCTGATCTTCAACCTGGCCGGCGCACACCTCGGCGACACCGCCGTCACCATCGGGCAGGTGCTCTTCCTGACCTCGGTGCTCGCCGCGATGATCTCGTTTCACAACACCACGGCCCGCTACACGTTCGCGCTCGGTCGGGAGCGGGTGCTGCCGGCGGTGTTCGGGCAGACCTCGACCCGCAGCGGGGCGCCGCGCGCCGCCTCGCTGGCGCAGAGCGTCCTCGGCCTCGTGGTCATCCTGCTCTACGCGATCAACGGCTGGGACCCGGTGGTCAAGCTGTTCTTCTGGGGCGGCACCACAGGCGGGTTCGGCGTCCTGCTGTTGATCGCCACCACCTCGGTGGCGGTGATCGGCTACTTCGCCCGCTCCGGCGGCGACGAGAACCTCTGGCGGCGAGCCATCGCTCCCGGCCTGGCCACCATCGCGCTCTTCGTGATCATCTGGTTGGCCGTGTCGAACTTCGCCAACCTGCTCGGTGTCGCGCCGGACTCCACCCTGCGCTGGGCGTTGCCCGCCGTGTACCCGGTGGCGGCGCTGCTGGGCATCGGCTGGGCGCTGGTGCTGCGTGACAACCGTCCGGACACGTACGCCCGGATCGGCCTCGGCGCGGCGAGCGCCGCCGTCAAGCCGGAGACGCCGGCCCAGGTGGAGGTGACCCGGTGAGCGTGACAATCGAGCAGCTCGGACCCGAGGAGACCACCCTGGTGGCCAACCGGATCGCCGAGGCGTTCGTCGCCCTGCGGGTGACGTCCTGGCTGGTGCCCGACCCGAGCAAGCGGGAGGCCGTGCTGGCCGGAGACTTCGAGATTCTGGTCGGCCACGCGATGCGGCACGGCATGGTCCACGCCACCGCGGACCGGGCTTCGGTCGCGGTCTGGTTTCGGTCGGTGGGTGAGCCGGCTCCGCCGCCGGTGGACTACGACGCCCGACTGGCCGCCGCGTGCGGCGAGTGGACCGACCGGTTCCAGCACCTCGACGAGCTGTTCGCGGCGAACCACCCGCACCCGGACCACCACCACCTGGCCTTCCTGGCGACGCAACCGGGCCGGCAGGGTCAGGGGCTGGGCAGCGCGTTGATGCGACACCACCACGCCTGGCTGGATGCCAACGGGATGCCGGCGTACGTCGAGGCGAGCAGCCCGCGCAGCCGGGACCTGTACGCGAAGCACGGCTATCTGGCCGGCGAGCCGTTCCGGGTGCCCGACGGCACCCCGTTCTGGCCGATGTGGCGGCAGCCGGCCGACCGCTGACCCAGCGCGGGCCGGCGGTGGTCGGGGAGCCTTCCCCGCACGGCACGTGAGCGGGACGAACGGGGGTACGACGGTGGGCCGGGTCTGTCGACCCGGCCCACCGTCGTGATCTGGCTCAGTACGTGCGTGATCTGGCTCAGTAGGTGCCGTCGAGCTGGCCGCGCAGCTTGGTCAGCGCCCGGGTCAGCAGCCGCGAGACGTGCATCTGCGAGACACCGATCTGGTCGGCGATCTGCGACTGGGTCAGGTTGCCGTAGAAGCGCAGCGTGAGGATCTTCTGCTCGCGCTCGTCGAGGGTGGCCAGCGCCGGGCCGAGGGCGACCCGCAGCTCCGCCAGCTCGAACTCGCCGTCCTCGCCGCCGAGCATGTCGCCCAGCTCGGTGGCGCGCTCGCCGTCACCGGTCGGGGTGGACAGCGACACCGCGTTGTAGGCGCGGGCGCCTTCCAGGCCCTCCAGCACCTCTTCCTCGGTGAGCTTGAGGTGGGCGGCGATGTCGGCGACCGTCGGCGAACGGCCGAGGGTCTGCAGGAGCGAGCTGTTGGCGTCGGAGATGGCCAGCCGCAGCTCCTGGAGCCGGCGGGGCACCCGGATGTCCCAGGTGCGGTCGCGGAAGTGCCGCTTGAGCTCGCCGATGATGGTGGGGATCGCGTACCCGGCGAAGTCGACACCGCGGGACGGGTCGAACTTGTCGATGGCCTTGATCAGGCCGACCGCGGCGGTCTGGGCCAGGTCGTCGGTCGGCTCGCCACGGCCGCTGTAGCGGTGGGCCAGGTGGTTGGCCAGCGGCAGCCAGGCCTCGATGGCCCGGTCCCGCAGCGCGGCACGCGACGGGTGGTTGGTGGGCAGCGCCGCCATGGCGTTGAGCAGGTCGGCGGCGCTGTCGGTGAGTGCGCGCGGGTCGAGCTTGGTGGCCTTGGCAGTGGTGCTCGGCTGCTCGGTGATCGTTGGCGCGGTCATGGGTGGTCCTCCCTGCACCTTGTCCGCGGACAAAAAGGTGTGACTCTTTGGTTTAGCTTTCAATGGGCCGTTCGGGACTCACCTTAGCCTGATCGTCTCCCCGAAATCTAGCCGAAAGGCTGATGTACTTAAGGCGTGTCTCACCACAAAAGGTGCAAATAGGGCAAAGGTTGGGAGGGATGTGATCACACTTACCCAGAGTGGGACGCCGCGCAGCACGTCCGGCCCGTCCGGTTCGCGGCTGCCGCCTCGACCCCGTGGTCAACAGGGAATCCGACAGCTGGGCGGAAGTGTCGACTATCCGTCGTTGTCCCGCCGGTGGGACCGGCCGTAGCGTCGCGTGTACACACCCGGTTCGGAGGCACCGTGCTCGATCCAGCCGCTCCCCAGCTCGTCGTGAACAGTCGCACGCTCTACTTCAGCTGGGTGCCGGCGGACCCGGACGCCGTCGCCGCACTGGTCCCGCCGGGCCTGTTCCCGCGCCCCGACCACCAGGTGTTCCTCAACCAGTACGTGGTCGAGGACGAGACGCAGACCTCCGGCTTCGGGGCGTACTCGCTCACCTACCTCGGCGTCTCGCTCCTCGGCGTCGACGCGCCCGGCGGGCTCAACCCGGGCGGCTGGTGGACCACCTACGTGGCCTCCAGCAGCCTGGTCCGTGAGTACGCCGCCGCGCGCGGCGCCCCGGTGTTGACCGGCCGGACCCGGATCGGGGTGACCGGCGACGCACTGCTCTCCGAGACGGAGATCGACGGGGCGACGTTGATCCGGGCACGGTGCCGGGTGGGGGAGACCGGTCACGCGATCAGCAGCGGGCACCACCGCTACTTCACCCGCCGCGACGGCCAGCTCATCAGCTCGGTCTACCCGTTCGTCGCCGAACCGGTCGCCCCGTTCGAGATCGAGTCGGTGGAGTTCCTCGAGCCGGGCAACCCGTTGTACGCGCTCCGCCCGGCCAATCCGCTGACCATCGGCTTCGGCTACTACTCGCCGCGCTCCTCGTTCGCCTACCCCGGTGGGCTGAGCGTGCATCCGGTCGCCGCCGCGGCGGAGCCGATCCGGTCACCTCACCAGGTGCCGGCCAGCCTCGCCCGCAGCGGCCTGCCGTCCGGGTCGTAGACCAACCGGTACACCGGCAGTGCCCAGGCGCGGGTGTACCACGGCAGCCGCTCGGGGCGGTGCGGGCGCAGCCGTCCGGGCGGTCGCTCACCCACCTGGCCGTCGTCGTACCACTGTTGCAGCGCGTCGGCGGCGGCCGTGACGGCCGCGACGGCGTCCGCCGGGTCGAGCAGGTCGGCGTCGTCGGCGCCCTCCGGATCCCGGTCGAGGTGCTCGCGCCAGAGCCGTAGCCGCAGGTCCCGGGCGAAGGTCCGCGCGCCGTCGCCCTGGCCCGCAGGGTCGGTGGGCGCCCGCTGGTCGCGGGTGTCGTCGAGCACCGCGCAGGACAACTCGCTGTCGTGCGTCCAGGAGCGGCGGTTGAAGTTGTCGCTGCCGACGCTGGCCCAGACGTCGTCGACCACGCACACCTTCGCGTGCACGTAGACCGGGTTGCCGGTGTGGTTCTCCACGTCGAACACGTGCACCCGGTCCGGTGCGGCCCGTTCGCACAGCGACAGCGCCTGCTCGCGGCCGACCATGTTCGGCGGCAGCGCGAACCTGCCGTCCACGTCCGGGTGTCGAGGCACCACGGCGATCAGGTGCAACTCCGGATTGTCCCGCAGCGCGTGCGCGAACAGGTCCGCCACCTCGGCCGACCACAGGTACTGGTCCTCCAGGTAGATGAGTCGGCGCGCGCGGCGTACCGCCTTCGTGTAACCCCGGGCCACGGTCCGCTCGCCGTCGGGTGCGAACGAGTAACGCGGACGCACGGCGGGGTAGGTGCGCAGCACCTGGATCTGGTGCGGACCGCACTCGGGCGGGTCGGCGGGTTGCTCGGGCAGCGGGTCCGGCCGCAGGTCCGCGCCGCGCAGCCGGTCCCGCAGGTAGGCCATCGGGTTCTCCGAGTCCAGCGGCATCGGGTCGGTCCAGCGTTCCCGGAACAGCGTGTCCAACGCGCCGACCACCGGGCCGCGCACCGCGAGCTGCACGTCGTGCCAGGGCGGGTTGGGCCCGTACCGGGGCGACATCTGCACCGGCTGCGGATCACCGTGGTGAGCGGCGTCGTCGCGCCTGCTGTGGCACAGGTCGATCCCGCCGGCGAACGCGACGTCCCGTTCGGGTGCGCCCGGGTGCCGCAGCACCACGAGCTTCTGGTGGTGCGAGCCGCCGCGGCGGACCCGCTGGTCGAGCAGCACCTCGCCGCCGGCCGCGGAGATCGTCTCGCTGAGGTCGCGATTTTCCGCCTCGCTGTAGGCGAGCACGTCGAGGTGCGAGCGCCAGATCAGTCCCTTGACCACCACGCCGCGCTGGGCGGCCTGGGCGAAGAGCTGGGCCACCGTCGGGCCGTCGGGCCGCATCCGCTGGTCCGGGTCACCGCGCCAGTCGGTGAAGAACAGGTGGTCGCCGGACCCCAGCGCCTCCACCTCGTCGACCAGCCGGTCGAAGTACGCGGCACCGTGAATCAACGGCTCAGCGAGGTTTCCCCTGGTTGAGACGGGTAACCCAGACACCGGGTTGGCGCGTTCCTGCGCGGTGAGGAACCAGTCCTGCGACGGCAACGTCCAGCCCCCCTGGAGGTCGGCAACGTCCTCACGGTAGGACTCCGGACGTGGGTCCGCACGCCAGCCCGGCACACCGGTGACCTGGCCAACGCCATCGCGGCGACGCGACAACAGCCGAGGAGACCACATCATGCCCCGCGACACGACGAATCCCGTGACCGAGTACCGCGAGCCGGCGGTGGAGAGCGAACGGGGTGCGCTGGTAGCGGTGTTGGTGATGGTGATTCTTGGTGTGGCTGGGATTTTCGCGGTCTCCTGAGGCGGCGCCGGCGCGCCCGTGGTGAACCGGGGGCGCCGGCGCCGATCTCAGTGCCGAGGCGGCGTCAGGGCCGGGTGCCCTGGCCGCCGGTGTGCGGCAACCGCTCGGTGGGGATCACGCCGAGCCGACCGGCCTTGAAGTCCTCGAACGCCTGGATCAGCTCGTCTCGGGTGTTCATCACGAACGGGCCGTACTGCGCCACCGGCTCCCGGATCGGCTTGCCACCCATGATGTAGAGGTCCAGCGCCGGGGTGTTGCTGTCCTGCGTGGTGTCGGCGGCGAACCGCAGCGCGTCACCCGGGCCGTGCACCGCGAGCTGGCCGGTACGCACCGGCCGCCGGTCGGTGCCGACCGTGCCGCGGCCGCCCAGGACGTACACCAGGGCGTTGAAGTCGGGCTGCCAGGGCAGGTCGACCTGCGCCCCCGGCTGCACCGTGACGTGGGTGATGGTGATCGGCGTGAAGGTCGACCCCGGGCCGCGGTGCCCGGCGATCTCACCGGCGATGACCCGGATCAGCGCGCCGCCGTCGGGCGTGGTGAGCAGCGCCGACTCGCCGCCCCGGATGTCCTGGTAGCGGGGCGGGTTCATCTTGGCCGAGCGGGGCAGGTTCACCCAGAGCTGGGTGCCGTGGAAGAGCCCACCGCTGACCACCAGGTGCTCCGGCGGCGCCTCGATATGAAGCAGACCACTGCCCGCTGTCATCCACTGGGTGTCGCCGTCGGTGATGGTGCCGCCGCCACCCTGCGAGTCCTGGTGGTCGAAGATGCCGTCGATGATGTACGTGACGGTCTCGAAGCCGCGGTGCGGGTGCCACGGGGTGCCCTTCGGCTCGCCCGGCGCGTAGTCGACCTCGCCCATCTGGTCGAGGTGGATGAACGGGTCCAGGTCGGTGGTCGACACCCCGGCGAAGGCGCGACGGACCGGGAAGCCCTCACCCTCGAAGCCGGTGGGCGCGGTGGTCACCGTGCGGACCCTGCGGAAGGTGGTGCTGTCGCCGAGCTGGGGCAGGCGCGGCAGGACGACGACGTTGTCGACGGTGATCGCGGGCATCGGAGGGCTCCTTAACGGGTGACGTGGGTGGACGAGGCGGCTCGGGCCGCTCGCAGGCGGCGGCCGAGCCGGTCGAAGACCCGGGTGAGGCAGGCGACCTCGGCGTCGTCGAGGTCGTCCATGAGGTGGGCCCGGACCGACGCCAGGTGGTGCGGCGCGGCGTCGGAGAGGGCGAGCAGCCCGGCGGCGGTGAGCACCGCCTCGCTGCCGCGTCGGTCGTCCGGGCACGGCTCCTTGCTGACCAGGCCACGGCGCTGCATGGAGGAGATCTGGTAGGTCAGTCGGCTGGGCGAGAAGATGAGCCCGTTGGCCAACTCGCCCATCCGCAGCCGCTGCCCCGGAGCCTCGGAGAGCAGGACCAGCACGTGGTAGTCGGCGAAGCTGAGCGCGCTGTCGGCGCGCAGGTCCTCTTCCAACTGGGTGAAGAGAAGCTGGCTGGCCTCGATGTAGGCGCGCCAGGCGACCTCTCGGGTGCGGTCCAGGCTCTCGGTCATGACCACGACGATAGCACTACTTCAAAATTTAACTACCGCTGCGAAGCGTTGCCCGCGTCACGTCTCTGCCGTCGACTGGACGCTTCGTGCAACTTTGAAAGAGTTGGCCGGTAAACCAGCGGCGCGATGGTGGCGCGGTGTGCCAGACTGCCGCCTCGTGAAACACGTGGAGCTCACCGTCGCCGACCTGTTGCTGCGCCCCTGGCGAGACGAGGACGCTCCGGCGGTGCGCGACGCCCTGCGCGATCCGGCCATCGCCCAGTGGAACCCGCAGGGTGGCGGCCCGGTCGACGACGAGGTCGCGCTGCGCTGGGTCCGCCGCCGGGCCGACTGGTCCGCCGGTGACCACGTCTCCCTGGCGGTGACCTCGGCGGCCGACGGGAAACCGCTGGGCTCGGTCTCGCTGCACAGCATCCATGACGGCGGCGCCTCCGTCGGTTACTGGACGGCGCCGGCGGCGCGCGGGCGGCAGGTGGCGGTGCGGGCCGTCGTCCGGCTCACCGACTGGGCGTTCACCGACCTGCGGCTGCACCGCGTGGAGTTGTGTCACGCGGTGGCCAACCCGGCGTCCTGCCGCGTCGCCGAGCGGGCCGGCTACCTCGCCGAGGGGACACTGCGCGAGTCGTACCGCTACGGCGACGGCCGCCGCTACGACGAGCACCTGCACGCCCGGCTCGCCACCGACCGTTAGCCGGGGGCCGACCGGGCTCGAAACACGCGCCGGTCGCCCCCAACCGTCACTCGGTGACCTTGCGGAGGAACGTCGCGAGGGCGGTCTGGACGCGCTCGATCCGCTCCGGCAGGGGCAGAGGCTCGGGCGCGGGAGGCCCGGCGTGCTTCTTCCCCCGCAGATAGAGCGAGCAGGCCAGGTCGGAGCACAGGTACGTGCCCACGGAATCGCCCTGCCGTCCGCTCGGGCCGGCCTTCGGGGCGGTCATCAGCGTGACGCCGCCGCCGAGGTGCGTGGTCAGGCAGAACGAGCACATGCTGTGCCGCACGCGCCCCATCTGGTGCTTCGCGGCCCGCAGCACCACCCCGGCCAGCTGGCCGTCGGTCTCGGCGACCAGGTAGGCCCGCTGCGGCGCGGCGGGATCCCGCCAGCCGAGGAAGTCGAGGTCGTCCCAGGGACGCAACGCAAGATCGTTGGGTACGGTCAGCCGCTTCGCCTCGCCCCGGCTGCAATTCACGAAGGACGCGCGGATGACGGATTCGGTCAGCTGCAACATAGGTAGTAGCCTAGCTCTCCTAGGCAACCAATTATTACGGCTGGGCGGGGAGTGTGCGGCATGGCACGTGCGGGGGTGACCGTCGAGCGCATCGCGCTGGCCGGGGCCGAGCTGGCCGACGAGGTGGGCGTGGAGAACGTCACAGTCGCCGCGCTCGCGCGCCACTTCGGGGTGAAGGACGCGAGCCTCTACTTCCACCTCAGGAACGCGCAGGACCTGCGGGTCCGGATCGCCCTGTTGGCCCTGACGGAGCTGGCCGACCGGGTGGGCGCCGCGCTCGCCGGCCGCGCCGGCAAGGACGCGCTCGTGGCGTTCGCCAACGCCTACCGGGACTACGCGCGGCAGCACCCGGGTCGGTACGCCGCCATGCAGATCGACCTCGACCCGGAGACCGCCGCGGCGAGCGCGGGCGTCCGACACGCCGAGATGACCCGGGCGATCCTGCGCGGCTACCGGCTCTCCGAGCCCGACCAGACCGACGCCGTCCGCATGATGCACAGCACGTTCCACGGGTTCGTCAGCCTGGAGAAGACCGGCGGCTTCCGCCACACCCCACGGGCGACGGACGACTCCTGGTCGCGCACCCTGGACGCCCTCGACGCGGTCCTCAGCAACTGGCCGTCGCGTTGACGGCCGGGCGGGCGTACGTACGGGCTGACTCGGGCGGTCACCGTCCCACCTCCGCGGCCAGCGGGCGGCGCCGCGCGGTCCGCTGTCGGAGCAGGACGAGACCGAGGCCCGCCAGGAACCAGGCGGCGAGGACGACGAGGGGCGCCGCGGTGTGCGCGCCGTCGAAGTAGCCGAAGTTGTTGACGGCCCGCACGGCCGCGCCCGGCGGCAGCTTCCCCGAGATCGCCTGTGCCCACTCCGGGAGCAGGTCGACCCCGATCGTCGCCCCGCTCGTCGCGTTGCCGATGGTCGTGAGAGTGAGGACGGCGAGGGCGATGCCCGCCGGGCCGAGCCAGGCCCCCAGAGCCTTCGTCGTGAAGGCGCTGGCGGCGGACAGGAGGATGAGCGAGAGCGCGAGCAGCGGGAACGGGGCCGTCAGTGATCCGTAGATCGGACCTGCGACGGTCGCCGCGATCACGCCGATCAGGACGGCGAATCCGCCGATCGCGTAGAGGCGGTGGCGCAGTCGCACCTTCGCGGTGGCGGCGGTGAGCCCCTGCGCGAGAACGAACGACGAGAGGGTGACGCCGAACACCACGTAGAAGGCGGACAGCCCTCGGCTGTCGTAGGTCGCCAGCGGCACGATGTCGTTCTCCTGGACGGTCGCCCCAGCCTTCTCGGCGAGACCGGCTGCGAGCTGACGCGCGGCGCCGCTCTCGCTGAACCCGCTCGCGCCCGCGTAGTCGAGCGTCAGCGTGGTGGGGGACGTCGCGCCGAGGACGGCGACGGCGTCGCCGTGTCGCACCATGGCCTCGCCGTCCGCGAGGCTCGCGACCTCGGTGACGGCCACGGTGTCGCCGAAGCCGGCCTGTGCGGTGTTCGCCAGTCGCTCGCTGACCACGGCGATCGGTAGCCGGCTCGGCTGAGGGCTGCGTTGCAGTCCGACATAGACCGTGATGAACGCCGTGCCGATGATCAGCCCGGTGATGACGAGCGTCGTCCAGGCTCGGCGCTGGGTGACGACGGGCGGTGCTCCGTCGGTACGTGGATCGGATGGCGACGTCATGGGTGCTTCCTCGGGTAGTGTGGTTTGAATGTCCAACCAAACGAACCGTAGCACCGACGGTTTGAAAACCAAACCAGAGCGGGACACTCTCGCTGTGGCGCTCGACGCAGTCAACGACAGGTGGTCGCTGCACATCGTGCGAGCGCTCGCATTCGGCGCCTCGCGGTACACCGAGATCCTTCGGGCCGTCGGCGCGCCCAGGGACGTCCTCGCCGCCCGACTGCGAAAACTGGCCGAATCCGGCATCCTCCAGGCCCGTGCCAGCGAGAACGGCAAGGTCGCGGGGTACGAACTCACTCAGAAGGGCAAGGACCTCGGGCAGGTCATCCTCGTGCTCAAGCGCTGGGGTGACACCTACAGCGAGGGCGACGTGCCCAGGGTCGACTTCGTCCACGACGTCTGCGGCCAGGTCTTCGTCGCCGAGGTGCGCTGCCAGGCGTGTGGCAGGCCCGTCCGGTCCGGAGAGCTGTCATTCGATCAGGAGTCCCCGGCATGCTGACCGACCTGGAACTTGCCGACTGGCGGGAGCGGGTGGCCCGGCTGTACCTGTCCGACGTCGACCTGACCGGGTTCCGTGCCGGCCGCGACGAACTCTTCGCCACCCACCCGCAGAGCCCGATCCCGGCGGCGGAGCGGGCCGGCTTCTCCGGGGTGCGTTACTTCCCGCCCAATCCCGAGGCGGTGGTCGAGGCGCCCCTGCGGGCGGCCAGCGGCGAGCTGCGGATCGACACCGGCGGTCCGGACGGGGTGGTCGCGTACCGGCGGGTGGCGATTGCCGAGACGCCCTGGGGACCGCTGACGCTCTGGTGGATCGAGGCGTACGGGGGCGGGCTGTTCGTGCCGCTGCGCGACGGCACCTGCGGGCGGGAGACCTACGGGGGAGGCCGCTACCTCACCGACACGGTGAAAGGCACCTTCGGTCGAGGTGTCGAGCTGCTGCCCGGCGACCGGGTCCGGCTGGACGCCAACTACCTCTACAACCCGAGCTGCGCGTACGACGACCGCTGGGCGTGCCCCCTCGCCCCGCCGGAGAACCGGGTCGACGTCGAGATCCGCGCCGGGGAGTTGACGTACCACGACTGAGTGTCCTTGACCTCAAGTCCACTTCAACGCCTACGGTCGGTCGACGTCCCCGGTCCAGGAGGAGGAGCGTTCGATGACGATCAGCTGGGCGTACATCTACGAGCATCCGGGCAGCGACCCCGTCGACGACCGGGTCGTGCTCGACCGCGGCGGTCAACGCACCTATCTCGTGCCCGTGCCGGACCCGTCGACGGCCCCGGCCGTGGCGGTGGACCTCGTGGCCGAGGGGGTCGCGCTCGTCGAACTGTGCGGAGGCTTCGCGCTGACGGCGGCGGCACGGGTGGCCGAGGCTGTCGGCGGGCGGGTCCCCGTCGGCCACGTGACGTTCGCGGTGGACTCGGTGCGCGGTGCGACACGGTACGGCGAACGGCTCGAAGCTGACCAGGCCCCGTCACGGCACGACTGAACGGCCGCCCGCCCCGGGTGCTGCCGGGGCGGACGGCCGGTCGATCGTCGCTGCGCGGGCCTTGTTGCTGAGCGGGCCTCGTCTCTCAGCGGGCGTTGGCCGGTGAGCCAGGCACCCGCATCCGACCCATCAGCTGTCGCGCCTGGTCGGCGAGCTGCGCGTCGACGGTCACCGCGTACTGGCCGGCGCGTAGCGAGCTGGCCGAGGTGAAGTCCCGCTGCCCGCCCGTCATCGCGTGCGCGACCGCGCCGAACACGGCACCCCAGATCGCGCCGATGACCAGCCCGACCAGGATCACCGCCAGCCAGTTGCCGACGGTGAAGATGCCGAACAGCAGACCGATGAAGAGCCCGAACCAGGCGCCGGTGCCGGCGCCGAGCAGCCCGGCGCGACCGGTGGTCATCCGCCCGAGCACCGTCTCCACAAGTGTGAGGTTGGTGCCGACGATGGCGGTGTGCTCCACCGGGAAACGATTGTCGGCCAGATAGTCGACGACCTGTTGTGCGGCCGGATAGTCCGGGTACGAGCCGATCGTCACGGTCGGCGGGCCGGTCTCCGGCCCGTGGCCGTCACCGCCCGGTGTCGCGAGGCGGCCGGCCGGTCCGGTTGGAAGCAGGTCGCCATCCTGTGTGCCGGGCCGCCATGCGGCGGTCGGCCCCGAAGCTGACGTCATGAGCATCCTCCCTCGTCAGCTCTCCGGGTTCCCGTCCATGTCGACAGGTAACACCGGCCGGCGCGCGCGGGCCATCCCCGGCGGGGGGAATGGGCGCGGGTGGCCCGGGTAGGCAGTCAGGTGGAGAGCGGACAGATCAGTGACTACGGTTTCCTCGCCGACGGACGCAGCGCGGCGCTCGTGGACTCCTCGGGCTCGGTGAACTGGTGGTGTCCGGGGCGGTTCGACGCCCCGTCGGTGTTCGGGCGGCTGCTCGACGACGGTGCCGGACACTGGTCGATCCGGCCCGAGGGCGACTACACAACCGAACGCGACTACCTCGAGGACACCCTGGTGCTGCGGACCGTCTTCCGCACCGCGCAGGGGGAGGTCGCCCTCACCGACGCGCTCGCCTTCGAGCCGGGGTCCCGCGGTCACGACATCGGCCTGCACTCGCCACAGGTGTTGGTCCGCTCGGTGGAGGGGCTGTCCGGTGCGGTGCCGATGCGCGTGCACTACCGGCCGCGCTTCGAGTACGGCCGCACCATCGCGTACCTGATCGAGCGAGAGGACATGCTGGAGGCGATCGCCGGAGCCGCCCGGCTCACCCTGCGCGGCAGCGTGCGGTTGACCTCCGGCGAGGGCGAGGCCGCCGCGACGTTCACCGTCCGCGCCGGCACCAGGCACAACTTCTCCCTCGGGTACGCCCCGACCTACGACGCCCCGCTGCCGGAGGTCCCGGACGCCGACCAGACCATCGCCGACACCGTCGCCGGCTGGCGGTCCTGGACGGCGTCGCACGCCTACGACGGGCTCTACGCCGAACAGGTGGGGCGCAGCCGGCTCGTCGTGCAGGGCATGACGTACCGACCGAGCGGCGCCGTGGTGGCCTCGGTGACGACGTCGCTGCCGGAAAAACTCGGCGGGGACCGCAACTACGACTACCGCTACGTCTGGGTGCGCGACCTCAGCCTCACCCTGCGGGCACTGTGGCGAACGACGTGCATCGACGAGGTGCAGCGGCAGTTCGCCTGGTTGGGACGGGCGATGGGTCGGGTCGACAACAAGCCGGTGCCCATCATGTACGGGGTGCTGGGGGAGCGGGATCTCACCGAGCACCGCCTGGAACAACTCGGCGGTTACCGCGACAGCCCGCCGGTGGTGATCGGCAACGACGCCTGGCAGCAGCGGCAGACCGACATCTTCGGCGAGACGCTCGATGCCGCCTGGTTGATGCGCGACAAGCTGGAGCCGATGGACCAGGAGGTGCGCCACGTCCTCCGGTTGCTCGCCGACCAGGCCGCGCACGACTGGGAGTTGCCCGACGCGGGGATGTGGGAGGAACGCGGCGTCGAACACCACCACGTGTCCTCGAAGGTGCAGTGCTGGGTCGCCCTGGATCGGGCGGTCCGCTTCGGTGACCAGCTCGGCGAGCCGCAGGACGTGGCGCGCTGGGCGACCGTCCGCGACGAGGTGCGCGCGCAGGTGCTCGAGCGGGGGTGGAGCGAACGGCTCCAGTCGTACACCGGAAGTTTCGAATCCGAGGAGCTGGACGCGTCGGTGCTGGTGATGCCCCTGGTGGGGTTCCTGCGGGCCGACGATCCGCGGATGCGCTCGACGGTCCGTGTCGTGGAGCAGCGGCTGTCGCACGACGGCCTGCTGCGGCGCTGGGACGGCGACCCGGCGGCGTTCGTCATCTGCTCGTTCTGGTTGGTGTGTTGCCTGGCGCTGGCCGGTGAGCGGGACCGGGCCCACGAGTTGTTCCAGGCGCTGGCTGCCCGGGTCAACGACCTCGGCCTCTTCGCCGAGCAGATCGACCCGCTGACCGGGGAGCAGCTCGGCAACTTCCCCCAGGCGTTCTCGCACATCGGCCTGATCAACGCCGCAGGCGTGCTGACCGACGTCGAGCGTGATCCGACGCTGCGGCACTGCGGGATGCCCCCGGCGTACTTCTCCCCGGTCCGGTAGTGGCGGCGGGCCGCGCGCGAGGGGTGGCCCGCCGCCGGGGAGAATGGCGGGATGCGGCTGGTGCTCACGGCGGACACCCACCTACCGAAGCGGGCCCGGGACCTGCCCGGCCCGCTCTGGGCGGCGATCGAGGCCGCGGACGTGGTGGTGCACGCCGGTGACTGGGTGGACGAGGCGCTGCTCGACGCGATGACCGCGCGGTCGCGCCGGCTCGTCGGGGTGTACGGCAACAACGACGGTCCGGCGCTGCGCGCCCGGCTGCCGGAGGTGGCCCGGGTGGAACTCGACGGCCTGCGGGTCGCCGTGGTGCACGAGACCGGGCCACGCACCGGTCGGGAGAAGCGGTGCGCGGCCCGTTTTCCCGACGTCGACCTGCTGGTCTTCGGGCACTCGCACATCCCGTGGGACACCGAAGCGCCTGGTGGGTTACGCCTGCTCAACCCCGGCTCGCCCACCGACCGCCGCTCCCAACCCCACGCGACCTACCTGACCGCCGAGATCGACGCGGGCGGCCTGACCGAGGTCACGCTGCACCGCCTACCCCGCGCCTGACCGTCGGGGCGGGGCTACTGCCCCCGGCCGGTCTCGGCCTGAAGCTCGTCGATGCGCTTGGACGCCTCGGCCTTGGTCAGGTTGTCCGGGAGATCGGCATGGGCTTCCCGGGCCAGGGTGCCCAGGTAGGACTCCTGGGCCGCGGTGGGCGGTTCGTCGCCGGTGACCCACTCGTCCGGGTCCTTGATCGCGGCACTCTGGTCGGCCGGCTCGTTGCTCGGGTTCGTCATCGTCGTCATCCTCTCTTCGAACAGGTGTGCCAGTACCCCTGATCTCCACTGTTCATTCCTGCCCGCTCGCCGCCACCTACGATCATCGGATGAAGGTGGACCGGTCGACGGTGGTGGTGGTCGGGGCGGGCATCGCCGGGGTGGCCTGTGCGGTGGAGTTGACCCGGGCCGGGGTGCCGGTGCAGGTCCGCGAGCGGGGGCACGTCCGCGGTGGCCGGATGGCCAGCAAACGGTTCGAGGGTCGGCCCGCGGACATCGGCGCCGCGTACTTCACCGCCACCGACCCGGACTTCGTCGCCGTCGTCGACACGTGGCGCGCCGCCGGCCTGGTCCGGGAATGGACCGACACCTTCCAGGCGTACGACCGGAGCGGGAGCCACGAGGTGCCCGGGCCGATGCGCTTCGCCGCCCCCCGTGGACTGCGCTCGGTGGTCGAGCACCTGGCCGGTGAGGTGCCGGTGACCGTCGACCGGCTGGTGCTCACCGTGGAGCCGGGCCCGGTCGTGGACGGGGAGTCGTGCGCGGCGGTCGCCCTGGCCATGCCCGGCCCGCAGGCCGCCCTGCTGCTCGACCCGGCCCTGGCCGACGCCACCCGGGTCGTGCAGGCGCAACGCTGGTCGCCGTCGCTGGCCGTGGTGCTGCGCTTCCCGACCCGGCGCTGGCCCGACTTCCGGGGCGCGTTCGTCAACGAGCACCCGGTCCTCAACCTCGTTTGCGACGACGGCGACCGGCGCGGTGACGGCGCGCCGGTGCTTGTCGCGCACACCGTGCCGGAGTTCGCGGCCGGGCACCTGGCCCAACCCACCGGGGCCGGCCCGGCGGTCGAGCAGGCCGTCCGGGATCTGCTCGGGCTGCACGAGCAGGCCGTAGACGTGCACGTGCACCGCTGGACGTACGCGAAGCCGACGAGCGACGCCGGCGGCGTCACCCACCACCTCGACGCCGACGGGATCGGCCTGGCCGGCGACGCGTTCGGCAAGCCCCGGGTGCAGAGCGCCTGGCGCTCCGGCCGGGACCTGGGCCGTGCGCTGGTCGCCCGCCTGGCCTGAGCTGCCTGCTCAGGGGTGGCCTGCTCGCTGCTCGGGCGTGGCCGGCCGCCTGCTCGGGCGTTGCCGGCTGGGCTGCGGCACGCGCTCAGGGGTGCCCGGCCGCGGCTACCGGCCGGGCGTCGGCGTCCCGCTCGGCCGGGTCGGAGGTCCGCTCGCCCTCGGAGTCGAGTAGCTGCATGACCGGGGTCGCCGTGATGCCGTGCACCACGACGGAGACGAGCACCACCAGCCCGACGGTCGCCCAGAGCAGCTCGGCCTGCGGGAAGTCCGCCTTCGTGGTGGCGTACGCGAGGTAGTAGAACGAGCCGACCCCGCGGATGCCGAACAACGAGATCACCCAGTGCTCGGCCGTTCGCCCCGGCGCGCCGCGCAGCGACAACCAGCCGACCACCGGCCGGACCAGGAACACCAACGCCAACCCGACGGCCGCCGCCGGCCAGGTCAGCGGCGTCAGCAGACCACCCACGATCGCGCCGCCGAGCAGCAGCAACAGCACCAGGGTGAGCAGCCGTTCCACCTGCTCGGCGAAGTCGTGCAACACCGAGTGGAACTCGTGGGTCCGCTCGGCGGCCCGGATGGCGCGCGCGGCGACGAACACCGCCAGGAAGCCGTACCCGCCGACCACCTCCACCAGCCCGTACGCCAGGAACGTGGCGGCCAGGGCCAGGAAGCCCTCGGCGTGCCGGGCCAGTCGCAGCTCACTTGGCGCGCGGAAGAACAGCTTGCCGAGCAACCAGCCGATCAGCAGCCCACCGCCGACCCCGATGCCCACCTTCCAGAGCACGTCCACGGCGAACCACTCGGCCATCCAGTCGCGCGGGGCGAGACTTGTCGAGGCGATGGCGATGGCGGCGTAGACGAACGGGAACGCCAGCCCGTCGTTGAGGCCGGCCTCCGAGGTCAACGCGAAGCGGACCTCGTCCTCGGAGTCCTCCACGTCCGTCGGCTCGCCGACCTGCACGTCGGCGGCGAGCACCGGATCGGTCGGGGCCAGCGCGGCGCCCAACAACAGGGCGGCGGCCGGCACCAGGCCCGCCCACCACCAGCCGAGCAGGGCCACCGCGGCGATGCACAGGGGCATGGCGATCGCCAGCAGCCGCCAGGTGGACGACCACCGCTGCCAGCTCAACGGCCTGTCGATCTTGAGCCCGGCGCCCATCAGCGCGACGATCACACCGATCTCGGTGAGGTGGGTGGTCAGCTCCGGGTGGGCCAGCGGGTCGGGTGTCGGCAGCCCGACCGGCAGCAGGAACACCAGCATGCCGAGGGCGAGGAAGGCGATCGGCATGGACAGCGGACGCTGCTCCAGCACCCGGGGGAGGATGCCCGCGAGCAGGGCGCCCAGGCCCACAAGCGCGAACGCCACGTCTACCGGCTCCACGGCACCACCCTTCGACCGCACCCGCGGGGCGCGGGCAGGTGGTGACAGACCTTGCCCCACGAGGGGGCCGGCTATGCGCGTACGAGTGGGTGAACCGGAGTGAGCCTCACCTCGGTCGGGTCAGCGGCGAGTCCGCCAGTGCGTCGAGCAGCGCGGCGGGGTCGTCGTACACCGCCACCGCGCCGGCGCCGGCGAGCTCGCCGCGACTGGTGCCGCCGCAGGTCAGCCCGACGCACGGAATGCTCAGCTTGCCGGCCGCGATGACATCCCACACCGAGTCGCCGACGAAGACCACCCGCTCGGCGGCCAACCCGGACCGCTCCAGCGCGACCACCAGAATGTCCGGGGCCGGCTTGCTCTGCTCGGCGTCCGCCGAGGAGGTGACCGTGTCGATCACGTCGTCGGCGGCCAGCGCCCGGCGCAGCGCCGCCACCTCGGGTTCCGAGGCGGAGGTGGCGAGCACCACCCGCAGGCCGCGCTCGGCGCAGGCGCGCAGCAGGTCGGCGGCCCGGGGCAGCGGGGTGAGGCGTTCCCAGTACTCGGCGTACAGGGTGTCGTGCGCGTCGCGCAGCTTCTCGTCGGCGTCCCGGTCCCGCTCGGGACCGAGCAGGTGGTCGAGGAGCTTGTCCGAACCCATTCCGATCGAGCGGTGCACCACGGCCATCGGCACCGGCTGGTCGGTCTGGCGCAACGCCTCCCACCAACTCACCGTGTGTAGGTAGGTGGTGTCCACCAGGGTCCCGTCGACGTCGAAGAGGACTCCACTGGGCCGGTCGGTAGCCATGGACGTCCTCCTACCCGTCGGGCGTCTCAGGGATGCGCGGTCGGCGGCGTCAGAATCTCGAACCAGACCGTGGAGCCGCGGACCGACGGGTCGGTGCCCCAGGCGTCGCTGAGCTCCTCGATCAGGCCGAGGCCACGCCCACGACTGCTCAACGTGTCAGTGCGGGTCCGGGTCACGGTGCCCCGGGTGCCGGAGTCGGCGACCGAGACCAGGAGACGCTCGGGGCTGAGGTCGATCTCCACCCGGGCGGCGGTGCCGGCGTGCAGCAACGCGTTCGTGGTCAGCTCGCTCGTGCAGAGGACCGCCGCCCCGATCACCGACTCGGCCACCTGCCACTCGGTGAGCTGGCCGGTCATCCAGTGTCGGACCCGGCTGGGCGCGGTCGGCTCCGCCGGCACCTCCATGCTCGCCGAACGGCTCGGCTTGAGCGCGTGCTCGACCGCCAGCACGGCCACGTCGTCCTCGGTGCCGCCGGGCACCGCCGCGGTGGCCACCGCGCACAGGGCGCGGGGGTCGCCACTGCCGGCCTTGGCGACGGCGTCGCCGAGGGTGGCCAGCCCGGCGGTGAGGCTCTGCCGACGACGCTCCACCACCCCGTCGCTGAACAGCAACAGGGTGTCACCGGGACGGAACGCGACGGTGGTGGTGCCCGGCCGGCTGCCCAGACCCAGCGGGGGACCGGCCGGCACGTCGACGTACTCCGCGTGGCAGCGGCCCTCCGGGTCGCTGCGGCGGATCAGCGGTGCGGGGTGACCGGCGCTGGCCACGGTCAACTCCCGCCGCTCCGCGTCGATGACCCCGAACGCCACGGTGACGAAGAGCTCGTGGGTGCTGGCCTCCGCGCCCAGGCTGGTGACCAACCGGTCCAACCCGGCCAGCACCGCGTCCGGCGCCGGGTCGGCCAGGGCCAGCGCGCGCAGCGCGGCCCGGACCTGTCCCATCCGCGCGGCGGCCTGCACGTCGTGACCAGCGACGTCGCCAAGCACCACGCCGAGCGCGCCACCGGGCAGGAGGAACGCGTCGTAGAAGTCACCGCCGGCGGCGTTGCCGTCCACCCCCGGGTCGTAGCGGGCCGCCACCCGCAACCGGGGCAGGTCCGGCAGGTGCTCCGGCAGCATGCTGCGTTGCAGCAACTGGGCCGTGCCGTGCTGGGTCTCGAACCGGCGGGCCCGCTCCGCGGCCTGGCCGATCAGCTCGACCGAGGCGGCCAGCAGCGCCCGCTCGGCGGGTGACCAGGTGTGCGGCACCTGGTAGCCGACCGCCAGCCCGCCGCGCACCACCGAGGTCCCCAGGGGCAGGGCCGCCATCGAGCGGATCTTCTGGTCGTGGCGGTCCGCCGCGATCTCCCGCAGCGGTTGCCCGTCGCGGACGAAGAACGGGCCGGCGGAGCGGGCCGCCTCCACCACCGGGGCCGACCAGCCCGCCGGAGCGCGCCGCCAGAGCGGAGGAAGCCGCTCGTCGGCCTCGTCCAGCAGTTCGCCGCGCACCCGGCGCACCATGCGCCAACCGCCGCCGCCCTCGTCGACCGCGAACGAGGCCTGGTCGGGGTCGAACGTGGTGATCGCGTACCGCAGCGCCACCCGGGCCACGTCGTCGAGGGTGAGCGTGCCCGCGAGCGCGGCGGCCACCTCGCTGAGGCTCTGCAACTGCTCGGTGACGTGGGTCGTCTCGGCCGCGACGGTCAACGTGCCGACGATCGTGCCGGTGCTGTCCCGCACCGGGGAGTAGCCCCGGGTGAAGACCGCCTGCTCGACGGTCGCGGAGTGCCCCCGTACCAGCGGCAGGGTGGACTCCTTCTCCAGGAACGGCACGCCCTGCCGGTAGGTGCGCTCGAACACCTGGCCGACGCCCGGCAGCGCCCAGATCTCGGCGAACACCTCGGCGGCCGGGCGGCCGAGGGCGCTCGGGTGTTTGGTGCCCAGCAGTTCGGCGTAGCCGGCGTTGTAGAGCAGGACGTGGTCGTCGCCGTACGCCAGGGCCATCGGCATCGGCGAGGCGAGGATCAGCTCGACCACGGCCCGGACCGCCACGTCCCAGCTCTCGGGTGGGCCCAGCGGGGTGCCGGCCCAGTCGTGGGCGAGCACGGCAGCGGCCGCACCGGTGCCGGTGGACGCATCCGGGACCGGAGTTGCTGGCGTGGGGACTCGCCCGACCGTTCCTGGCATGTTCGCAGCCTAGTCGGCTTGTCGGAAAAGGCATCCGATCATGGCGGCGGGGCGTCGCCGCCAGCGTCGCGCTGCCCGTTTGGGCAGTTCAGGGCCCCTGATCATCGGCCGGCGGGGAAAAACGCGGCGCGTTGTGCGGACTGCTGGACCGGTAGCCGGGTATGCGCCCGGCGCAGTCCATGCGACAGGAGGGACATCATGCTGAAAACCCTCGCGGTCAGGCAGGCCGACATCGGCGATGCCATCGCCGACACCTGGAGGTCGGTGCTGCTCTTCATCCCGAAGGCAGTGGCCTTCATCGTCATCCTGGTGGTCGGCTGGCTCATCGCCAGAGCCGTCCTCAAGATCGTGGATACGGTGCTGGAACGGGTGCACTTCGACCAGGCGGTCGAACGTGGCGGTATCAAACGGGCCCTGGAGAGAACGAAGTACGACGCCTCCGACATTCTGGCCAGACTGGCCTACTACGCCGTACTGCTGTTCACGCTGCAGTTCGCGTTCGGAGTCTGGGGGCCGAACGCGATCAGTGACCTGATCAGCGGCGTGGTGTCCTGGCTGCCGCGGGCGTTCGTCGCGATCGTCATCGTGGTGGTGGCGGCCGCGATCGCCAACGCCGCCCGGGATCTGGTCACCGGGGCGCTGGGCGGGCTGTCATACGGCAAGGTACTGGCCGACCTCACGGCGATCTTCATCATCGCGCTCGGCGTGATCGCCGCACTGAACCAGGTGGGTATCGCCACCACGGTGACGACCCCGGTGCTGATCGCGGTGCTCGCCACGGTGGCCGGCATCCTGATCGTCGGTGTCGGTGGTGGTCTCGTGAAGCCGATGCAGAACCGCTGGGACGGCTGGCTGGATCGGGCCGCCCGGGAGGCTCGGGCGGTGCAGCAGCAGCGTCAGGCCAACGCGGCCGGACGCAGCGACGTGGAGCGGCAGATGGCCGACCGCGGGGGTGATCGCACCCAGGCGATGCCGCGGGTGGACGAGGCTCCGCAGTACCGCTCGTAGCGAGGCGGTACGGCACGGTGGGGAGGGTGTTCCGCGTACGGCGCGGGGTGCCCTCCCCCTGTCCGTCAGACCCCGTCGAGCGAGCGGGCCAGCGCGCAGACCGCGAGCAGCCGGGTGAGCAGCCACTCGGGGTGGCTCCAGTCCACCGGCCCGTCCGGCGGCGCCCACCCGTGCTCCAGCGCGGCGGCGCGTACCCCCTCGACGTAGCCGGCGAGGGCCGCGGCGGTCAGCGGCTGGCGGTCACCGTCGAGGCTGTCCCGCACGGCGGCCGCGTGCTGGTCGACGAGGGCCAGCAGCCCCGGTCGCGCGGCGGCGGCCGCGAGCCCGACGGTGCCGAGGGAGACGGTGAGGGCGGCCAGGGTGGACCGCGCCGAGTCGACGGCGGTACGGGTGGCGACCCGGTTGAACGGCACACGCATGGTGACCGAGGCTAACCGACAGGTGACGGCGTTGCCGTCGGCCACTCGGCGGATGTCGGCCGCGCCACGTGCCGTTCGGTGCTGACCGCGGGGGTTGATCCGGCGCAGACGGGGCAGCAGGAGAGGCACAGGCGTTTCACGGCACGGAGGCAGGCAATGGGACAGCAGCCGGACGGACCGGACGAGCGACACCGGCGACCACCCGGGGTGAGCGACGCGACGGTCGCCGCGCTCGGCAGGCTCAGCGAGGCGCTGGAGTGCGTGGAGCGGGCCCGGGGGCATCTGTACTCGTTGCACCAGTTGATCGGGCACGCCGATCTCATCCTCGGCGACGCGGTGGAGCAGTTTCGCGACGCCGGTCACCAGCAGCTCGCCGACCGGATCGACACGGAGTTGCTGGGCCGCAACGTCATCGCCGGGCGGTGGACGTTCCAGATCGTCGAGGACTTCGACGACGGCTACCACGCGCTGTTTCGGGAGTTGGACCGGCAGGCCCGGGACGAGTTGGTGGGCGGACGACGCCACCTTTACGAGGCGGAGATGAAGGAACGCCGTCGCAGCCACGGCCGACCGGGCCACGAGGCCCGGCCGGGCAGCGGACCCTAGTCGGTTGTCGCGTCGGCCGGGCGTCGGCGTGCCGCGTCATCGGCGATGATCACGGTCGCCACCATCAGCGCGACGCAGAGGCTGAACAGCCACGAGTCGTCGGCGACCAGTCGGGCGGACACGGGCGCCTGTAGGGCGGCGAGCAGGAAGCCGAGCCAGGCGAGCCGGCGCTGACGCGTCGAGAGGATTCCGGAGCCTTGATGCATCCCGAAATTCTTACGCGAGTCCGCCCGTTTGCCGTCCCCCGATCGGCCGATTCTGGATGAGCTGTCCGTTTTCTCGACCGTCCGGACACGACTTCTTTGCGCGGCGCGCAAACGGGCGCCGACGGCACTAGGGTGCCCCTGCGGCAGGATGGTGCCCCGTGTCGACCACGCCCGTACGCCCCCGCGCCTCCCTGCTCCTGCTGGCCTACCTCGCGTTCGTCAGCCTCGGTCTGCCCGATTCCCTGCTCGGCGTCGGCTGGCCCTCGATCCGGGGCGACTTCGACGTGCCGACCGACGCGGTCGGTCTGGTGCTCACCGCGGGCACCGTCGGCTATCTGACCTCGAGCGTGCTGGCCGGTTTCACGCTGGCCCGCATCGGCGTGGGCGCGCTGCTCGCCGGCAGCACCCTGCTGGCCAGCCTGGCACTGACCGGCTATGCCCTGAGCCCGGTGCTGGCCGTGCTGGTGGGCTGCGCGCTGCTGGTCGGGCTCGGGTCCGGCGCTGTCGACTCCGGGCTCAACGCGTACGCCGCCGGGGCCTTCGGGCCGCGCCACATGAACTGGTTGCACGCCTTCTTCGGCCTGGGCGTGGCGATCGGTCCGCTGATCATGACCGGGGTGCTGAGCGCCGGACTGTCCTGGCGCTGGGGGTACGGCATCGTGGCCGCCGCCCAACTCGCCCTCGCCACCGCGTTCGCGCTCACCGTGCGGGCCTGGCAACGGGGCCCGGACGCCACCGAGGCCGCAACCGCAGGGGCCGCGAGCGCTTCGGCCGTCCGGATTCCGATCGGGGCGACCCTGCGGCTGCCGGCGGTGTGGTCCGGGACGCTCGCCTTCGCGCTGTACGTCGCCATCGAGGTGTCCGCCGGCCTGTGGGCGTTCCTGCTGCTGACCGAGGGTCGCGGCCTGAGCGCGGCGGTGGCCGGCGTCTGCGTCTCCGCGTACTGGGGGAGCCTCTTCGTCGGCCGGGTCGTGCAGGGCGTGGTGGCCGAGCGGCTGGGCGCCCGGCTCGTGCTACGCGTCAGCCTCGTCGGAATGGCCGTGGGCGCGGTGCTGATCGCCGTACCCGGGCCGGCCGCGCTGGCGGTGCTCGGCCTGGTCGTGGTGGGGTTCGCCGCCGCGCCGGTGTTCCCGCTGCTCACCCTCACCACCGCCGACCGTGTCGGCGCCGCCCACGCGGACCGGGCCATCGGGTTGCAGGTGGGCGCCTCCGGCATCGGCGCGGCGCTCGTCCCGGCCGGGCTCGGTGTGTTGATCAGCAACACGTCGGTGCAGGTGCTGGGCTCGACCCTGGTGGTGCTCGCGCTGGCGTTGATCGCGCTCTACGAGTGGGGCGCCCGGCGCTCGACCGGGCGGCCGGTGTCCGCCGCAGCCGGCAGGGAGGGTCAGACGTCCGGCCCGGTCCGGCCGGTGGTGGAGGGACGGTAGGGGCGTTCCGGGTCGGTCGCCTCGCGACTGTTGCCCCGGGGCTGCCCGTCGCGGTCCGAGGCGGCCGGCCCGTGCCCGAACGCGGCTTCCTCGCCGGCGTCGTTGCCGGTCACGTCGTCGGCCTGCCCGTCGAGGCTGGAGCCCGACACGGCCTTCTCCAACTCCTCGAGCGGAAGCCGCTCCTCGTCCCGCCACACCCTGATGCTGTCGTCGGTCATGTCTTGAGCGGTACCCGGGCGCGATGATCGCAAACGGCGCCACGCGACCGGGCTCGTCGCCGGCCGGGGCGTCGACACGGCGATGGCCGCCGGGACTCCGGCGGCCATCGGGTGTCGTGCGGGCGGGGATCAGGGCTGCGGACGGTCCACCGCGCCGCGCCACGCGCCGGTCTCCTGACCGCGCCGCTCGATGTAGGTCTTGAACCGCTCCAGGTCGCCCTTGGCGCGCCTGTCGACGATGCCGAGCTTGTCGCCGGCCTGCTCGACCACACCGTGCGGCTCGAACTCGAGCTGGAGGGTGACCCGCGTCTTGTCGGCGTCGAGCCGGTGGAAGGTCACCACGCCGGCCTGCTGGGTGCCGTCGGTGGAGCGCCAGGCCACCCGCTCGTCGGGAAGCTGTTCGGTGATCTCGGCGTCGAACTCACGCTTCACCCCGGCGATGTCCACGGTCCAGTGGGTCATCGTGTCGGAGAGCTGCCGGACCTCCGACACGCCCTCCATGAACTCGGGGAACTGCTCGAACTGCGTCCACTGGTCGTACGCGGTGCGTACGGGCACGGAAACGTCCACATGTTCGGTAACGCCACTCATCTAGAGAACCTCCTTCGGCCGCTGGTGGTCATCGAGTCGGGGGACGACCCGTCACCAGCGAGTTGTCTCGTTCTTGTTGCCGAGAGCCGCCCACACCTCGGAGACCGTCTGGTAGAGGGTGCCCTCGGGCAGTCGCTCCAGCGCCGCCACGATGTCGTCCGGCGCCGCGTTCTCGCGGGCGCTGGCGATGAGCACCAGGCGGTCGCCCGGCAGCGCGCTCATCGAGATGAACCGGCCCAGCCGGCTGCGCTGCTCGACGTCCGTGGAACTCATCCCCTGCGGGGTGCCGGTACGCAGGTCGCCCGCCGGCGCGGTGGTCGTCTCCGGCTGGTCCTCGCCAGCCGGCTCCGGCACCCGCGACTCGTCGACCCGAGAGCCACCGGTCCCCGGCCCCTGCACGAGGCCGCTGACCTCCTGACTCATCTGTTCGTCGATCCTCGGTCCGTGCTTGCTGTTGCCACGCTCCATGCCTTCTGCGCTACCCGGCACCCTGCCCGGTAAACCGGCACCGGGCCACGAATGGGCCCATGGCCCGACCCGGAACCGGACGACCGGCGCGAGAGACGACCGGCGCGAGACCGGTGGCTCAGTCGTCGCCGCGCTTGCGGGGCGGCAGCACCGGGTCCTCCGGGTCGGGGTCGCCGGCCTGCAACTGCCGCCCGCGCTGCACCTCGGCGTTGATCTGCACCCCCAGCATCAGCGCCGAGTTGGACAGGTAGAGCCAGACCAGGAACGCGATGGCCGCGCCCAGGCTGCCGTAGGTCGTCCGGTACGAGGCGAAGGTGGCCACGTAGAAGCCGAAGCCGAAGGAGACCGCCGCCCAGGAGACCAGTGCCACCGCGCCGCCGGGGGTGAGCCAGCGGAAGCGGGGCTGGCGCACGTTCGGTGCGATCCAGAACAGCAGCGACAACAGCACCATCATGACCATGGCGAGGACCGGCCACTTCGCCACGCTCCACACCGTCCGGGCCAGGCCACCGGCGTTGATCAGATCGCCGACCGCGTCGGTGACCGGGCCGCTGACGATGAGCGCGAGGGCGACCACCGCGAGCAGCACGAGCGTCACCGCGGCCAGGCCGATCTGGATCGGCCGCAACTTCCAGACCGGCCGGCCCTCGGTCACCCCGTAGATGGCGTTGGAGGCCCGGGTGAACGCGCCGATGAACCCCGACGCGGACCACAACGCACCGAGCAGGCCGAAGCTCAGCAGCACCTTGGCGTTGTGCTCCTGGACCACCACGGACCGGAGCACTCCGACAACCCCGCCGTCGTCGCCGGTCACCACCGACCCGGCGCCCACCTGTTTGGCCAGGTCGACCACCGTGTCCAGGGTCCGCTCGCCGTCGGAGACCAGACCGACCAGGGCGACCACCACGATGGCGGACGGGAAGAGCGCCAGGACCCCGTAGTAGGTGAGCGCGGCGGCCCAGTCGGAGCAGTTGTCGTTGACGAAGTTCTGCACGCTGCGGACCAGCACCCCACGCCAGGTCCGCCAGCTCAGCTGCCGCATCCGGCGGGGGACACGCGTGTCAGGCGCGCCGTCGCGCGTGCCGGGTGCGCCGTCGCGCGTCGTACCGGGCTCCGTGGTCGTCATGCCCGCTCCCTGCGCCCCGGCCGCCGGATGACCGGTCGTCCGGTCGGGCCTGGCCACCGATACCCGGATCGGGAAATCGAGAAACGTGGCCGGCGTCGTGCGCGCCGCGCGTATGGTTTGCCGCCGCGTCAGCGGGGAACGGTCACGGTGACCCTGTCGGCACGGAGGAGGACGAGATGCCCGGGCGCGAGGACCTGCCCAGCACGCTGCGACGCTCCCCGGAGAAGGCGCAGCGCACCTGGGAGAAGACGCACGACTCTGCCGTGGAGACCTACGGCGAGGGGGAGCGGTCGCACCGCACCGCCTTCGCCGCGGTGAAGCACCAGTTCGAGAAGGTGGGCGACCACTGGGAGCCGAAGGGCCACAAGGGCCCGAGCGACGAGCAGGCCGCCGGCGGTGGGCCGGAACGGCGGGCGCCCACCGCCGGTGGAGTGGACGCCAACGCCACCAAGGACCACCTCATGTCGGTGGCCCGCAGGCTCGACGTTCCCGGTCGGTCCAGCATGACCAAACCGGAACTGGTCACGGCGATCGAGAAGGCCAACGACCGGGCCACCCGCAAGGCCCGCGGCGACTGACCACCACCGCGGGTGGAAAACACCGACACGGTACGGGCGGACGCGCCACCCCTGCGTCCGCCCGTACCGTTCACTGGTGCCCGCGGCCTGGCTTCACCACTGCCCGCCGCCCGGCGCCTCGATGTGCACCGCCTTCGTGGCGGTGAACTCGTCCAGCAGCTCCGGGCCGTAACCGAAGCCGTGCCCACTGCCCCGCCGTGGGTGCGCGGCCCCGCCCGGCGCGCCCCCGAACACCGCGTTGACCTTCACGGTGCCCACCGGCAGCTCCCGCCAGGCGCGCTGCGCGTGACTCATCGACGTGGTCAGCACGGTGGCGGCCAGCCCGTACGGGGAGTCCGCGGCGCAGCGCAGCGCCTCGTCGAACGAGTCGACGACCACGACCGGGGCGACCGGCCCGAACGTCTCCTCCCGTACCAACGGCATGTCGTGCCGGCAGTCGGTGACCACGGTGGCCGGGTAGAACGCCCCCGGCCCGTCCGGCGCCTCGCCGCCGGTCCGCACCCGGGCGCCGGCCGCCACCGCTGCCACGACCTGCCCGTGGACGTGATCCCGGTGCCGCCTGTCGACGAGCGGGCCCAGCTCGGTGTCCGGGTCCCGGCCCGGCCCGACCCGCAGTGCTCCGGCGCGACGGACCAGCGCGGCCACGAAGTCCTCGGCCACCTCCCGGTGCACGTAGATCCGCTCCACCGCCACGCAGAGCTGCCCGGCGTTGGCGAACGCGCCGAGCGCGGCCTGCTCCGCCGCCCACTCCGGGTCCACGCCCGCGTCCACGATCAACGGATCACTGCCGCCGTTCTCCAGCAGCACCTTCGCGCCGGTGCGAGCCGCCGCGGCGGCGATCGCCCGCCCGGTCGCCGTGGATCCCACGTGCGCCACCACGTCGACCTCCTGGGCGGCCAGCGCAGCACCGACCTCGGGACCGCCGGTGAGCAGCGACAACACGCCGGCCGGCAACGCCCGGTCAAGTGCCCGGGCCAGCAGCCAACCCGTCGCGGGCGTCCGTTCGCTGGGCTTGTAGAGCACCACGTTGCCGGTCACCAGGGCGGCGCCGAGCAGCCCGCAGGAGACCGCCACCGGGTCGTTCCAGGGCGTGAGCACGGCCACCACACCGCGGGGCTGCGGGGTCATGAAGTCCAGCGCGTCCGGTACGCCGTTGAGCGTCCGCCCGCCGCGCAGCGGAGCCAGTTCCGCGTACTGTCGCAGGGTGCCGATGCCCGCCTCGACGCCCCCGCGGGCGTCCGCCAACGGCTTGCCCATCTCGGCGGTGACCGCCGCGGACAGCTCCTCGACGACCTCCGCCACCGCGTCCGCGGCCCGGTGCAGCGCCGCGGCCCGCTCGGCCGGCGCGGTCGCCGCCCACTGCGCGGCCGCGTTGCGGGCCGCCTGCGTCGCCTTGCCGACCTCGTCGGCGGTGGCCACCGGCACCGTGCTCACCGGCGAGTCGTCCGCCGGGTCGCGCACCACCAGCTCACCGTCGTCGCCGCCAGCCCCCCACACCCCACCCACCAACTGCGCAACCGTGTACATGCGGCGCTGCATGCCCCGGCCCCGGCAGGGCAAACGCGTTTCGCCCGGTTGTGTGGCGGGTAGGCGGATCGGATGACAACCACCGCCGCGCAGAGCGTGGACGCCGTCGTCGTCGGGGCCGGCCACAACGGCCTGGTGGCGGCCAACCTGCTGGCGGACGCCGGCTGGGAGGTGGTGGTCCTGGAGGCCACGGCGGTGCCCGGCGGCGCGATCCGCTCCGCCGAGGTGACCGCGCCCGGCTACCTGAGCGACCTCTACAGCTCCTTCTACCCCCTGGGGTACGCCTCGCCGGTGCTGCGCGGCCTCGACCTGGGTCGGCACGGCCTGTCCTGGCGGCACGCGCCGGACGTGCTGGCGCACCTGCTGCCGGACGGTCGGGCCGCGGTGATCAACCGGGACCCGGACGTCACGGCCGCCTCGCTTGAGCAGTTCGCCCCCGGCGACGGCAAGCGCTGGCTCAACGCCTACACCGACTGGGTGGAGGTGGCCGAGCCCATGCTGACGGCGATCACTACGCCGTTCCCACCCGTACGCGGAGGGCTGGGCCTGCTGCGTCGGCTGCGCGTCGCCGGTGCGTTGCGACTGGCACGACGCCTGGTCCTGCCGGTCCGCAAGCTCGGCGACGAACTCTTCGACGGCGACGGCGGGCCGGCCCTGCTGGCCGGCTGCGCCCTGCACACCGACCTGTCCCCGGAGGAGGCCGGCTCCGGGGTGTACGGCTGGCTGCTGGCCATGCTCGGCCAACAGATCGGCTGGCCGGTGCCCGAGGGCGGCGCGCAGCAGATCACCAACGCGCTCGTGGCCCGGCTACAGGAGCGCGGGGGGACGATCCTCTACGGCGCCCGCGTCGACCGGGTGCTCACCGCCCGGGGCCGGGCGATGGGGGTGCGTACCGAGGGCGGCACGTTGTGGCGGGCCCGTCGGGCCGTGCTCGCCGACGTGCCCGCGCCGGCGTTGTTCCTCGACCTGGTCGGCGCGGCAGCCCTGCCGTCGCGGCTGGTCGAGGACCTGGCGCACTTCCGGTGGGACGGGTCGACGCTGAAGGTGGACTGGGCCCTCTCCGCGCCGGTGCCCTGGACCAACCGGGAGTTGGCCGGCGCCGGCACCGTGCACCTGGGCGCGGACCTCGACGGGTTGACCCACTACGCGGGCGAGCTGGCCCGAGGTGAGCTGCCCCGCGACCCGTTCCTGCTGGTCGGGCAGATGTCGGTGGCCGAGCCCAGCCACTCCCCGCCGGGCACCGAGTCGCTTTGGGCGTACACCCACCTGCCGTTCCGCCGGGACTGGCGGGCCGAGGACATCGCTGGGCACGTGCAGCGGATGGAGGACGTGCTGGAGGCGGCGGCCCCCGGTTTCCGGCAGCTCGTCGTCGGCCGACACGTCGCCGGGCCCGCCGAGCTGGAGCGGGACAACCCGAGCCTGGTCGGAGGCGCGCTGGGCGGCGGCACCGCTGCCGCGTACCAGCAGCTGTTCCTGCGTCCGATCCCCGGCCTGGGCCGAGCGGACACCCCGGTGGACCGGCTCTTCCTGGCCAGCGCGTCGGCGCACCCCGGCGGCGGTGTCCACGGCGCACCGGGTGCGAACGCGGCCCGCGCGGCGTTGGCCCGCGACCGCGCCCTCACCGGCCGCGCCTACGCCGCAGCCATCACCAAAGCCCACCAAGCCATCTACCCCACCTAACCCAAACCCGCACCCCGCCGACCACCCACCCACCCCCCGCACCCCTCCCGCGCACCGCCCACCCCCCGCCGCCGCCCGTTGATCATGAGGTTATAGCCACTCGCATCGGCGTGTCGCCGCTATAACCTCATGATCAACCGGCGGGGCTGGGTGGGGTGGGTGGGGGTGGGGCCGGGGGTTGGGGATGGGCCGGGGGTGGGTTAGCGGCTTATGTTGCGGTGTTTGCTGCGGAGGCGGAACGGCATCAGAGCGCTCTCCACCTTTGTCGCGGTGGTCATCTTGGAAATGCCGTCGCGCCGCTCCTCGAAGCGGATCGGCACCTCCAGGATGGTGTGGCCCAACTTGGTGGCCAGGTAGTGCATCTCCACCTGGAAGCTGTAGCCGTTGGACTGCACCCGGTGCAGACCGATGTCGCGCAACGCGTCCGCCCGCCAGATCTTGAAACCGGCGGTCAGGTCCCGGATGCGCACCCGCAACAGGGTGTGCACGTAGAGGTTCGCCCAGCCGCTGAGGGCCCGGCGGTACAGCGGCCAGTTCTCGTCCAGCTCCCCACCGGGCACGTAGCGGGAACCGATCACCACGCTCGCCTGGGTGGACAGCAGCGCGCCCAGCATCCCCGGCAGCGCCTCCGGCGGGTGCGACAGGTCCGCGTCCATCTGCGCCACGTACTCGGCGCCGCCATCGAGCGCCCGAGTCATCCCGTCGACGTACGCCCGGCCGAGGCCCTCCTTGCCGGCCCGGTGCACGACCTCGATCCGGTCCGGATGCTCGATGGCCAGTTTGTCGGCCACGTCGCCGGTGCCGTCGGGGGAGTTGTCGTCGGCGACGAGGATGCGCAGACCGGGCAGTGGCAGGGCGAGCAGGCGCTCCACCAGCGTGGGCAGGTTGCCCGCCTCGTTGTAGGTGGGCACGACGACGGTCAGGCGTGCGTCCCGCCACGGCGACGGTAGCGGCACAGGCTCGATCATGCGGACATCCTCGGTTTGCGGACAGGGGCTCCCGGAAAGGGTATCCAGTTGTCACATTCGGGTTGAAGAGGCACCCCTTCCGGGCGTTGCGGACGCCGCTGCCACGCCGGGCGCGCGCATCGATCCCGCTGGTCGCGAACGGTACGTGCCAGGTGGCCACGCCGACCGGTCAACGCCGGCGACTCGCTGGCGCCGACCGGTCAACGTCGGTGACCCGCCGCCGCCGAGCGGGCGGTGACCCGCGGCCGCCGACCGACCGGTCAACCTCGGTGACTCGCTGTCGCCGGCAGAGCCGTCAGCGTCGCCGACGGGCCGCCGCAGTCAGGGCGAGCGCCGCGACGGCGAGCGCGGCACCTGACAACGCCGGCTTGTGGGTGCCGACCCAGAGCGCCGCCGACCGGTTGCGGGCCTGTTCGCGGAACACGCCCGCCGTGCCCCGGTCCGTCTCGGCGTCGCCGGGGTGGTCGAGATTGTCCCGCCAGGCGCGCGGATCGATCTCGTCGCCGGTCTGCTGGCTGTCGTAGCCGTCGCGGGCCAGCTTCCGGTCGAGCAGGCCGGGGAACAGGATGTCGGCCAACCGGGCCTGCCACGTCGGACCGCCCACGTTCAGCTCCCGGGTGCCCCGGTCGGCGGCCCACACGATCGCCCGCGCGGCCAGCTCCGGTGTGAAGATCGGCGGCACCGGCTGCGGATGCCGGGGCAGCCGGGTGCGAACCCAGGAGAACTGTGGCGTGTTGACCGCGGGCAACTGCACCATCGACAGCTTCACCCCCGGGCAGTCGTGCAGCAGCTCGGCGCGCAGCGAGTCGTTGAATCCCTGGATGGCGTGCTTGCTCGCGCAGTACGCCGACTGCAACGGGATGCCCCGGTAGGCCAACGCGGAACCCACCTGCACGATCGTGCCCCGCGCGTGCGCCCGCATGTGCCGCAGCGCCGCCAGGGTGCCGTGCACCGTGCCCAGGTAGGTGACCTCGGTGACCCGGCGGAACTCCCGCGCCGGGATCTCCCAGGCCGGCGCGAACACCGACACCATGGCGTTGTTGATCCACACGTCGATGCCGCCCCAGCGGTGCACCACGTCGTCGGCGGCCTGCTGCACCGCGCCCGCGTCGGCCACGTCGACCCGGTACGCGCGTACGTCGGCGGCGCCGCGCTGTCGGCACTCCCGTTCGGCGGCGGCCAGGCCCGCTTCGCCCCGGGCCAGCAGCGCGAGCCGGGCGCCTCGGGCCGCGTACGCGTGGGCGACGGCCCGACCGACGCCGGCGCTCGCTCCGGTCACCACCACCGTCAACGTCACTGCTGCCCTTTCTGTCGGGTGGCGATGTCGGCGAGCCGGTCCAGCGTCTCCCGGTTGCGCAGGTGCAGCACCAGGTCGTTGACCTTGTTGCGGACCCAGCGCAGCGGACCGGCGGCGAAGTCCTCCCCGAGGCGGACCCGGGTGGCGCCCCCGTCGACGGGTTGCAGCGTGAAGACCACTATCGCCTCGCCGGCCGGCCAGAGGCCCGCCTTCAGCACGAGCCGGTGCGGCGGCTCGCACACCAGCACCGTCGACGCGTCCTGCAGGGAGAACGGCCACGGCCCGGCCCGGTGGTGCAGTTGGCTGCCCACCCGGGGCCAGGCGTCGTCCACGGCACGCACGTGTGCCGTGCCCACCACCCAGTCGCTGTACGTCCACCCGTCGGCGAGCACGTCGAACACCTGCTGCGGGGGCGCGTCGATCACTTTCTCCACAATCGCCACTGGGCTTCCATACCCCCGGCCGGGCGCGGGCTAACGACCGGCGGGTTAGCTTCTCCCGGACGGCGGGTAAGGCCGACTCTGGGCACCGCTGGCGGCGCTTGCCCACCCCTGGACCGACGACGTTTACTCCTTCGGGCGCAGGGAACCCGCCGGCTGTGCGACAGGACCAGGGGGATCCGTATCAGCGCAGGTCAGCCACGGTTTACGCCGCTGCTGACCGCGCCGGTTCCGCCGGGTCCGGGCGCACCACCGGCCAGAGCACCCGACCCGTCCTGTACGACGCGGTGCTGCTGGACCGCGACGGCACCCTGATCGAGGACGTGCCGTACAACGGCGACCCGGAGAAGGTGCGACCGGTGCCGGGGGCGCGGGCGGCGCTGGACCGGTTGCGGGCGGCCGGGCTGCGCCTGGCGGTCGTGACGAACCAGTCGGGCCTGGCCCGGGGCTATTTCAGCGAGGAGCAGATGCGGGCCGTGCACGCCCGCGTCGAGGAGCTGCTGGGCCGGTTCGACGCGTGGCTCGTCTGTCCGCACGACGACGCCGACGGCTGTGACTGCCGCAAGCCGGCGCCCGGCCTGGTGTACGCCGCCGCCCGGGAGCTGGGCACGACCGCGTCCCGGTGTGTGCTGGTGGGCGACATCGGGCGGGACGTCGCCGCCGCGCTGGCCGCAGGGGCGGCGGGAGTGCTGGTGCCCACCCCGGTGACACGACCGGAGGAGATCGCCGCCGCCGGCTGGTTGGCCACCGATCTGCCGGCGGCGGTGGACGAGATCCTGCGCCGCCAGCAGGCCGTGCGACCCGCGACCCCGCCGGACGACCCGGTGCGGACGGCGTTGGTGGTCCGGTCGGATTCGGCGGGGGACGTGCTGGTGACCGGGCCGGCGATCCGCGCCGTCGCGGCCGGGGCGCAGCGGGTGGTGCTGCTGTGTGGGCCGCGTGGCCGGGCCGCCGCCGACCTGTTGCCCGGCGTCGACGAGATCATCGAGCACCCGCTGCCGTGGATCGACCCCACGCCGGGGCCGGTCGACCCGGAGACGGTACGGAGTCTGACCGCGCGGCTGGGCGCGGTCGGTGCGGATCAGGCGGTGGTGTTCACCTCGTTCCACCAGTCCGCGCTGCCGCTGGCGCTGCTGCTGCGGATGGCGGGGGTCGGCCGGATCGCGGCGATCAGCGACGACTATCCGGGTTCGCTGCTGGACGTCCGGCACCGGGTGCCGGTGGGCGTCCCCGAACCCGAACGTGCCCTCTCCCTCGCCGCCGCCGCCGGCCACCGGCTGCCCGACGGCGACGAACCCGCGCTCCGGCTGCGCCGCGACGTCGTGCCGCCGCGCCCGGCCGATCTCGGCGACCCCGGGTACGTGGTGCTGCACCCCGGTTCGGCCGCGTCCAGCCGGGCCTGCCCGCCGGAGGTGGCGACCCGGATCGCCGGGGCGCTGACCGCGGCCGGGCACCGGGTGCTCGTCACCGGCGGCCCGGACGAGCGGGAGGTAACGGCCCGGGTGGCGGCGGCCGGCGGCACCGACCTGGGCGGCCGGACCGACCTGGCCGGGCTGGCCGGGATCATGGCGGACGCCAGCGCGGTCGTGGTCGGCAACACAGGCCCCGCGCACCTGGCCGCCGCGGCCGGCGTGCCCGTGGTGAGTCTCTTCGCGCCGACCGTCCCGTTCGGCCAGTGGGGGCCCTACCGGGTGCCCACCGTCCGGCTCGGCGACGCCGCCGCACCCTGCCGGGACACCCGCGCGACACACTGCCCGGTCCCCGGGCACCCCTGCCTGAGCGGCATCGACCCGGACGAGGTGGTCGACGCGCTGCGGACGCTCACCGTCAGCGGTGGTGGCCGGCGATGAACATCCTGCTCTGGCACGTGCACGGTTCCTGGACCACGTCGTTCGTGCACGGCAGCCACCGCTACCTGATCCCCACCACACCCGACCGCGGCCCGTACGGCCTCGGCCGGGCCCGCACCTACCCGTGGCCGGACAGCGCGGTCGAGGTCACCCCGGAGGATCTGCCGGGCGCCGACGTGGACCTGGTCATCCTGCAACGGCCGGAGGAGATCGAGCGGGCCGAGGCGTGGCTGCGCCGCCGCCCGGGTCGTGACATCCCGGCCATCTACGTCGAGCACAACACCCCGAAGGGCGACGTGCCGAACACCCGGCACCCGATGGCCGACCGCGACGACCTGCTCATCGCCCACGTCACCGGGTTCAACCAGATCTTCTGGGACACCGGGACCGCCCGCACCACGGTGGTGGACCACGGCATCGTCGCCCCCGCCGTCTCCTACACCGGCGAACTCGACCGGCTCGCCGTGGTGATCAACGAGCCGGTCCGGCGGGGTCGGGTCACCGGCACCGACCTGCTGCCCCGGTTCGCCGAGATCGCGCCGCTCGACGTGTTCGGGATGGGTGTGGCCGGCCTGGCCGACCACCTCGGGCTGCCCGCCGACCGGCTCGTCAGCCACGACGACGTTCCCCAGGACCGGATGCACGCCGAACTGGCCCGGCGGCGCGCGTACCTGCACCTGTGCCGGTGGACCTCGCTCGGGCTCAGCCTCATCGAGGCGATGGCGATCGGCATGCCTGTCGTCGCGCTCGCCACCACCGAGGCGGTGACGGCGGTGCCGCCGGAGGCGGGCGCCCTCGCCACCCGGACCGACACCCTGCTCGATGCCGCCCGCCGGTTCATCGCCGAACCGGCGACCGCGCGCCAGGCCGGCGCGGCGGCGCGGACCGCCGCGCGGGACAGGTACGGCCTCGACCGTTTCCTCGCTGACTGGGACCGGCTGCTGGAGGAGGAAGTATGCGGATCGCGATGATCTCGGAGCACGCCAGCCCGCTCGCCGTCCTCGGAGGGGAGGACGCCGGCGGCCAGAACACGCACGTCGCGGAGCTGTCCGCCGCGCTCGCCGCCGCCGGGCACGAGGTGCGGGTGTACACCCGCCGGGACGCGCTCGACCTGCCGGTGACCGTCCGCAGCCCGGACGGGTACGACGTGGTGCACGTGCCGGCCGGCCCGGCCGAGCCGGTGGCCAAGGACGCCCTGCTGCCGCACATGCGCGAGTTCAGCGCGTGGCTGATCGAGCGCTGGCGGGGCGGGGACTGGGTGCCCGAGGTGATCCACGCGCACTTCTGGATGAGTGGCCTGGCGGCGCTGACCGCCGGCCGGCAGACCGGGGTGCCGGTGGTGCAGACGTACCACGCGCTGGGCACCGTGAAGCGCCGCTACCAGGGCGTACAGGACACCAGCCCGGCCCGACGGGTCTCCTACGAGCGCGAGTTGGGGCGCTCGGTGGACCGGATCGTCGCGCAGTGCCGCGACGAGGTGGGCGAGCTGGTACGGATGGGCGTACCCCGGTCCCGGATGACTGTGGTGCCCTCCGGAGTCAACCTCGCCACGTTCGCCCCGCTCGGGCCGGCCGCCGACCGTGCGCCGGGACGGGCCCGGATCCTGACCGTGGGTCGGCTCGTCGAACGCAAGGGCTTCCAGACCGTGATCCGCGCGATGGCCCTGGTCGGTGACGCCGAGTGCGTGGTGGTCGGCGGCCCGCCCGAGGGGCTGCTGGAGACCGACCCGTACGCCCGGCGGCTGCGGGCCCTGGCGGAGACCTGCGGGGTGGCCGACCGGGTGCACCTGGTCGGCGCGGTACCCCGGGAGGAGATGGGCCGCTGGTACCGCTCGGCGGACCTGCTTGTCGCCGCACCCTGGTACGAGCCGTTCGGGTTGACCCCGCTGGAGGCGATGGCGTGTGGGGTGCCGGTGGTCGGCACCGCCGTCGGCGGCATCCGGGACACCGTGGTCGACGGGACGACGGGTGACCTGGTGCCGGCCCGGGACCCGCAGGCGTTGGCCAGCGCGATCCAGGGCCTGCTCGACGACCGGATCAGGCGGTTCGCGTACGCCACGGCGGCCCGCGAGCGGGCCCGCGCGCGGTACTCGTGGGCGGCCACCGCCGAGCGGCTGGTCGAGGTCTACAGCGAGGTCGCCGCCGTTCGCCGCCCGGCCCGGGTGGTGGCCTGATGCCGGCCGGCAGCCTGCTCGACACCCACCTGACGAACCTCGCCGCGGCGCTGGTGCCGTACCGGCGGTGTGAGTCGCAGTTGGCCCGCTGGGGCGCCGACCTGGCCCACCGGCTGGGCGCCGGGGGTCGCCTGTTGGTGGCCGGCAACGGCGGCAGCGCCGCCGAGGCCCAGCACCTCACGGCCGAGCTGGTCGGCAAGCTCCACCACGACCGGCAGCCGCTGTCGGCGATCGCGCTGCACGCCGAGACGAGCGCGCTCACCGCCATCGCGAACGACTACGGCTACACCGACGTGTACGCCCGGCAGGTGCGCGCGCACGGCCGCCCCGGCGACGTCCTGCTGCTGCTGAGCACCAGTGGCAGCAGCCCCAATCTGGTCCGCGCCGCGCAGGCCGCCCGCGCGGCGGGCCTGACCACCTGGGCTCTCACCGGCGTCGCCCCGAATCCCCTCGCCGACGCCTGCGACGAGGTGCTGGCCGTCGCGTCGCCGGACACCCAGGTCGTGCAGGAGTTGCACCTCGTGACCAGTCACCTGCTCTGCGAGTACCTCGAACAGGAGCTGGCGGCAGTCGCCGATCCGGTGGTCGTCCCTTCCGCGGCGGGGGAGCCGGCACCGGTGCGCAGCGGGGTCGAAGTGGTGCTCGACGGTGGGTCCGGACAGCAGGTCGACGCGTGAGCGATGGGGAGGCAAGCGTGAGAGGACCGGTGGTGGTGCTCGGCGACACCCTGCTCGACCGGGACGTGGAAGGGGT
Organism: Micromonospora sp. NPDC049175; assembly: GCF_043197345.1. NCBI lineage: Bacteria > Bacillati > Actinomycetota > Actinomycetes > Micromonosporales > Micromonosporaceae > Micromonospora > Micromonospora sp. NPDC049175. The sequence continues at coordinate 505,139 of NZ_JBICSY010000003.1, forward strand.
GGTGAACCGGCTCTGTCCGGACTCCCCGGTGCCGGTCCTGGACGAGACCGCCGCCAGCGACCGACCGGGTGGCGCCGGTCTGGCGGCGGTGTTCGCCGCCGCGCAGGGCGCCGAGGTGGTGCTGGTGACCGCGCTCGCCGACGACGCCGGCGGGGCCCGCCTGAGCGCGCTGCTCGCCGCGGCCGGCGTGCGGGTGTATCCGCTGGCCCTGTCCGGTGCGACACCGGAGAAGATCCGGCTGCGGGCCCGGGGTCGGGTGCTGCTGCGCCACGACCGGGGCGGCACGTCCGGGGAGCCGGGGCAGCCCTCCGACGAGGTGCTCCGGGTGATCGGGGCGGCGTCCGCGGTGCTGGTCAGCGACTACGGCCGGGGGGTGGCCCGGCAGCCGGCGCTGCGCCAGGCGTTGGCCGCCACCCGCGCGCCGGTGGTGTGGGACCCGCACCCGCGCGGCCCGGCGGCCGTCCCCGGGGTGCACCTGGCCACTCCGAACGAGTCGGAGATGCGTGAACTGGTCCCCGCCCTGCCCGGCGCCTCCCGGCTGGCCGCCGCGTCGCGTGGCGCCCAGGGGCTGCGGCGACGCTGGCGCGCCGGCGCGGTAGCGGTGACGCTCGGCGGGGACGGCGCGCTGCTCTGCCACGCCGGGTCGACACCGCTTGTGGTGCCGACCCCGGGCAGCGCCGAGGGCGACACGTGCGGGGCTGGCGACCGGTTCGCGGCCGCCGCCAGCCTCGCGTTGGCCGAGGGCGCGCTGGTCTCCGAGGCGGTGCAGGCGGCGGTCGCCGAGGCGTCCGCGTACGTGGCCGGTGGGGGAGTGGCGGCGGCGCTGCCACCGCCGGTGCGTCAGACGCCGACGAGCTTCGCCGGTCCGGGCGGTGACCGGGTGGGCGTCGCGGCGGTCGCGACGCTCCTCGGCGAGGTACGGGCCGCGGGCGGCACGGTGGTGGCCACCGGCGGCTGCTTCGACCTGCTGCACGCCGGGCACGTGGCCACCCTCCAGGCGGCCCGGCAGCTCGGTGACTGCCTGATCGTGTGCGTGAACTCGGACGCCAGCGTGGCCGGACTGAAGGGGCCGGATCGACCGGTGATGTCCGAGGGTGACCGCAGTCGGCTGCTGGCCGCCCTGAGCTGCGTCGACGCGGTGCTCATCTTCGACGAGCCGACCCCGGACGCGGCGTTGTCCTGGGTCCGACCGGACATCTGGGTCAAGGGTGGTGACTACGCCACCGGCGGTGGCGACGCCGCCGTCACCCTGCCGGAGGCGGAGGTCCTGCGCCGGTGGGGTGGGAACACGGTGGTGGTGCCGTATCTCGACGGTCGTTCCACCACCGATCTGATCGTTCGCTCCATCGGGGAGCGCACCCGATGACCGGCGCGCGGCCCGGCGCCGGGCCCACCGTCCTGGTCACCGGCGGCGCGAGCGGGCTCGGCGCGGCGGTGGTCGCCGCGGTGGCCGCCTCCGGCGGTCGGCCCATCGTGCTGGACCGGCAGCCGCCGGCCGACGGGGTGTCCTGGACCGAGTGCGACCTGGCCGACACCCGGGCCGCCGAGGTGGCCACCCAGCACCTCGCCGAGCAGGCCGGCGGCCTGGACGCGGTGGTCACCGCCGCCGGCACGGACGTGCCGGGTCGACTGGCCGACGTGCCGGGGGAGACCTGGGACCGGATCATCGCCGTGGATCTGCTCGCCACCGCGGCGGTGATCCGGGCCGCCCTGCCGTTCCTGCTCACGTCGCGGGGCCGCATCGTCACTGTCGCCTCCACGCTCGGCGTCAAGGCGGTCAGTGACGCCACCGCCTACTGCGCGGCGAAGTTCGGCGTGGTGGGCTTCACCCGCGCCCTCGCCGCCGAGCTCGCCGGGCAGGTAGGCGTCACGCTGCTCATCCCGGGCGGGATGCGTACGTCGTTCTTCGACGAGCGCGACCCGCAGTACAAGCCGGGGCCCGACGCGATCCTCAACGATCCCGCCGACACGGCCGCCGCGGTCATGTTCGCGCTCCACCAGCCGCCCGGCTGCGCGGTGCGGGAACTGGTGGTCTGCGCCGAGCAGGAGACCTCGTACCCGTGATCCTCGTGCTGCGGGCGCTCGGCGTCGGCGACCTGCTCACCGCGGCGCCCGCGCTGCGGGCGCTGCGGGCCGCGTACCCCGGTGGGGAGTTGGCGCTCGCCGCGCCCGCCTGGCTGGCGCCGCTTGTCGACCTGGTCGGCGGCGTCGACCGGCTGGTCGACACCGCCGGTCTGGATCGGCCCCCGCGGGCCGGGTCGGCGGTGTCGGTGGCGGTCAACCTGCACGGCCGCGGCCCGCGGTCGCACCTGGTGCTGGCGGCCACCCGGCCGGGCCGGCTGCTGGCCTTCGCCAACGCCGAGGCCGGCTTTGTCGACGGCCCGGGGTGGTCCGTCGACGAGCACGAGGTGGACAGGTGGTGCCGGCTGCTGTCCTGGTACGACATCGCGGCCGATCGCACCGACCTCGGTCTGCGCCGGCCCGGGTCGGCCGGGCTGCCCACCGGCGTCACAGTGCTGCATCCCGGCAGCAAGGTCCCTGCGAAGAGGTGGCCCGCCGAGCGGTTCGCCGCGCTGGCCCGGACGCTCACCGACCAGGGGCATCGGGTCCTGCTCACCGGCTCGGCCGACGAACGGGCGCTGGCGACCCGGGTGGCCGACGCGGCCGGCCTGCCGCCCGACGCCGTGCTGGCCGGCCGGACCGACCTCGGGGGGCTCGCCGCGGTGGTGGCCAACGCCCGGTTGGTGGTCAGCGGGGACACCGGGGTGGCTCACCTGGCCACCGGGTTCGGCACCGCGTCGGTGGTCCTCTTCGGGCCGGTGCCGCCGGCGCGCTGGGGGCCGCCGGTGGACCGGCCCCGGCACCGGGTGCTCTGGGCCGGCGAGGGCGATTGGCCGGGGTGGGACGGGGTAGGAAGCCACCCGACGATGGTGGCTCTGCGCCTCGACGAGGTGCTGGCCGCCGTGGCCGAGGTGGACAAGGTGGTGCGGGTCTCCGGTGCGGTTGCGGCGTAGCGACCCGGGTCGACCGGGGTACGGGCGGCGTCGGCGCGGTCGGGGCTGGCTCTTCGTCGACCCGACCGGTGCTCCGGTCCGGGATCCGGAGACGCTGGCCCGGCTGCGGGAGCTGGTCATCCCTCCGGCCTGGCAGAACGTGTGGATCGCGCCGCACGCGAACGGCCACATCCAGGCGATCGGGATCGACGCGGCCGGGCGCAAGCAGTACGTCTACCACCCGCAGTGGCGGGAGCAGCAGGACGAGGCGAAGTTCGACCGCATGCTGGAGGTGGCCCGACGGCTGCCGGTGCTGCGCGAGCGGGTGGGCCGTGACCTGGACGGCCGTGGGCTGGGCCGGGACCGGGTGCTGGCCACGGTGGCCCGACTGTTGGACATGGGCATGTTCCGGGTCGGCAGCGACCAGTACGCGGCGGGCGACGACCCGACGTACGGGGTGTCCACGTTGCGCCCCGAGCACGCCCGGTCCCGACGCGGCTGCGTGGTCCTGGTGTTTCCGGCCAAGGGTGGCATCGAACAGGTACGCCGGATCGAGGACCCGGAGCTGTGCCAGGTGTTGGCCAATCTGCGCCGTCGTCGGCGACGGGCGGATCGGCTGTTCGGCTACTGGGACGGCCGGGATTGGCGCGACGTGCGCAGCGACGAGGTCAACGGCTACCTGCGGGACGCCAGCGGCGGGGAGATGACCGCCAAGGACTTCCGCACCTGGCACGCCACGGTGCTCGCTGCCACCGAGTTGGCCACCGCCGGCCCGGGCCGCTCGGTGACGGCCCGGCGCAAGGCGGTGGTCGCCGTGATGCGCGAGGTGGCCGAGCTGCTGGGCAACACCCCGACGGTGGCTCGGGCGTCGTACGTGGACCCGCGGGTGGTCGACCTGTACCACGACGGAGTGGTGGCGTCGGTGGGTCCGGGGGCGCCCCGTGAGGAGGCCGAGCGGGTGGTCCTGGAGTTGCTGGAGAAAGCCTGACCGACCCCGTCGGCGATTTTGGGGGGATGCGCGCGACGGGGCCGGAGCCTCGGCATCACCGGGCGGCCGCCCGCCGCTCACGCGGCGGGCGCCTCGCCACGGCCCCCGTTGGCGGCCCACCTGGCGTCGGCCGGCCGCGTTGGTGTCAGTCTGCCGGCAGCGAGTTGACCGTGGATGCCTGGCGGTTGAGGATCCGCGCCAAATCCGAGCCACCGTCGCGGTGTTCCTGTGGGGTGATGCCGTACGTGGCCCGGAACGCCCGGCTGAAGTGCGCCTTGTCGGGAAACCCCCACCGCGCCGCGACGGCCTGCACGGGCAGACTGCGCAGCGCCGGGTCGGTCAGGTCGCGCCGGCACCGGGCCAGCCGCAGATCCCGGACGTACGACGCCACAGTGGTGTCCTCGGCCTCGAACAACCGGTGCAGGGACCGCACCGAGATGTGGTGGGCGTCGGCGACGAGGTGCCGGCCGAGCATCGTGGTGGCCAGGTCGAGCCCCACCGCGCCGAGCCGGCTGGCGTCGGCGGCGTGGTACTGCTCGGGGTGCCCGGTCACCTGGAGCAGAAACTGCGCCAGCAGCGCCCCGATGCCCTCGCTGCCGGACATCCGGCCGCCGTAGAGGGCGGCCATCCGCTGTGGTGGCAGCGGCAGCGCCGCGTGCGGGATCATCGTGATGATCGAGGTGGCCTGGTCCCGCTCCGGCTCGGTCGCGTGGCGGCACACGTCGTGCGGCCGGGACGCGTCGTAGAAGGTGAACTCGCCGGCCAGGATCTCGCTGCGGTCGCCGTTGTGCGCGGACCGGATGCGCAGCGGTGCCGAGGTGCGCGCCACCAGGTCCAGCCACATGCCGAACCGTTCGCCCGGTGGCAGGACGGTGGTGTCGATGGTGTCTCTCGGCAGCATCGGACTCCCTCAGTCCGCTCGACGCTGGATCAGCGCCTCGACGCCGTCGAGGATCCGATCCAGGCCGAAGACGAACTCGTCGTCGGGGTCGTCGTCCTGGTTGAGCACCCCGGCGGCCAGCACCCGTTGTAGTGCCGGGAAGCGAGTCGAGTCGATGAGTCGGGCCACCAGCCGGCCGTACGCCGGCATCATCTCGCTCGGGTCGGCGCCTGTCGCCCGACTGCCCTCGGCGATCTGGGACGCGAGGGTGGCCTCGTTGCGGACGTACCCGGTGAGCAACAGCAGCGTCGACATCTTCTCGCCCTCGGTGAGCGCGGTGCCGTCGAGGCAGCGCAGCCCGTCCTCCATCCAGCCGAGCTGCTGCGGGGTGATCGGCGGGCCGGTGATGGGCACGTGCAGCAGCCAGAATCGTTGCCGCAGCACGTCGTGTTCGGCCCAGGCCCACCGGGTCAGCCCGGCGCGCCAGTCGGTCTCCGGCGGGGGCGGGCCGGGCGACGGGCCGTAACCGGCGTCGACCATGAGGAGCAGCAGCTCGTCCTTCGAGCCGACGTACCGGTAGAGGGCCATGGTCGCGGCGCCCAGCTCCTTCGCCACCCGGCTCATCGAGACGGCAGCCAGGCCGTCGGCGTCGGCCACCCGGACGGCGGCGTCCACGATGGCGGGCACGCTCATTCCCGGCCGAGGGCCCTTGGGTGGTCGTTCCCGCAGCCCCCACGCGCTCTCGATGGCCGGTGGGAGCACCGGATCGCTCTCGTCTGTCTTCGCCGCCACATGTCCTCCTTGCCTTGCCATCCTAGTTCTGCGTATGGTCTACGCATAACAGCGTACGACATACGCAGAGGGGAAACTGATCATGACGATCACCACCACACCGGTGCCGCGGGCGGGTCGGCGGGAGTGGATCGGGCTCACGGTGCTGATGTTGCCGCTGCTCCTGGTCTCGATGGATGTGTCGGTGCTCTACTTCGCCGTCCCGTTCATCAGCGCGGAGTTGCGGCCCACCGGCACCCAGCAGCTCTGGATCTTCGACATCTACGGCTTCGTGCTGGCCGGGCTGCTCATCACCATGGGCGCTCTCGGTGACCGCATCGGCCGCCGCCGGCTCCTGCTCATCGGCGCCACCGCGTTCGGGGCGGCGTCACTGCTCGCCGCGTACGCCGACAGCGCGGCCACGCTCATCGCCGCGCGCGCCGTGCTCGGCGTCGGCGGGGCCACCCTGATGCCCTCCACGCTCGCCCTGGTGCGCAACATGTTCCACGACGTCAAGCAGCGCGGCACCGCGATCGGCATCTGGACCGCCACCCTCACCGGCGGCATCGCGATCGGGCCGGTGCTCAGCGGCATCCTGCTGGAGCACTTCTGGTGGGGCTCGATCTTCCTGATCAACATCCCGGCGATGCTGATGCTGCTCCTGCTCGTCCCGCTCCTGGTGCCCGAGTTCCGCCACCCGAGCACCGGGCGGTTCGACCTGCTGAGCGCCGCGCTGTCGCTCGGCGCGCTACTGCCGGTGATCTACGGCATCAAGGAGATGGCCCGCGACGGCGTCACCGCGCCGCGGGTGCTCGTCATCGTGGCCGGCCTGCTGGTGGGCGCGCTGTTCCTGCACCGGCAGCGGACCCGGGCGTACCCGATGATCGACCTTGGGTTGTTCCGCCGCCCTGGCTTCGCCGGGTCGCTCGCGGTCAACCTGCTGGCGATGTTCGCCATCGTCGGCTTCGCCATCTTCACCACCCAGCACCTCCAGTTGGTGCTCGGCCTGAGCCCGCTGCGCGCGGCACTGTGGAGCCTGGTGCCGTCGCTCGCCGTGGGCGGGGTCGCGCCGGCCGCCGCCGTGCTCGCCCGGCGGGTCGAGCGGGCGTACCTGATCGGCGCGGGGTTCGCGATCGCCGTGCTCGGTTTCGTGCTGCTGACCCAGGTCACGCCGGACTCGGCGCTGTGGGTGCTGCTCGTCGGCGCGAGCGTCTACGCGGGTGGCCTGGTGATGGTGATGTCGCTCGTCACCGAGCTGGTCCTCGGCGCGGCGCCGCCCGAGCAGGCGGGTGTCGCGTCGGCGCTCACCGAGTCCAGCAGCGAACTGGGCGGCGCGCTGGGCATGGCGATCCTCGGCAGCGTGGGCGCGGCGGTCTACCGGCGTGAGGTCCTGGACGGGCTGCCCGCCGGGCTGCCGGCGGACGCCCGCGACACGGCGCGGGAGACGTTGGGCGGTGCGCTGGCGGTGGCCGAGGGGCTCCCCGCCGACCTGCGCGACGTGGTGTTGCACGCGGCCCGGTTCGCGTTCACCGACGGGATGCACCTGGCCGCGATGGCCGCGATGGTGGCGATGGTGGCGGGCGCGGTGACCGCCCTGGTCACGCTGCGCGGCGTCCAGCCGGCCGACCCCACGGCGCTCGCCGCCGAGCCGGCCGGTCCGGCCGATGCCTCGTTGTCGTCGGTCAGTCGGTGAGCACGTGCGCGAGCCGGTCGCGGAAGCGCCGCTCGGAGTCGCTGACCGACTCGCCGCCGATGCCCAGCAGCCCACCGCTGGACGCGGCGCCCACCACCTGCTCGGCGATCTTCACGAGCCAGTGCTTGTACGCGCCGGCCTCACCCTCGTCGACCCGCGCGGCCAGCAACGCGCCGGCCTCGCCGGCCCGCAGCAGTACGTCGTCGATGTACGCCCCCGGGTCGGCGGGCGCGATGGCCGGCAACTCCTCGCCCGTGTCCGGGTCACCGACCCGGGTGACGATCTCGCCGGCCACGGCGGCGACCAGCGGGCTGGCCGACTCCCGGCCGGCGGCGATGGTCTCCAGCCCGGCCGCGTTCTCCGCCATGGTCCGGCGGGTGCCGTCGGACTCGGCGGCGCTCGCCGCGGTCAGCACCGACTGCGGCAGGCCGACAAGCAACCCCCACTCCCCGTCGGAGAAACCGAACCCGGTGTACGCCGGCTGCTCGATCACGACAACGCCCCTTCCGCCCTGCTCTGCTTGGTCAATCGATGCTCTGCTTGTCGATCCACCGGGCCCGGAACCGGTGCCCGGGTCAGGCTAGTCCAGGGTCAGCAGGCCCTGTTCGGACACCACGCGCACCGACAACGTCTTGTACCCGACCTCCTCGAAGAGGACCGTCATCTTGTCCTCCTCGTAGGAGAGCACCATGCCGGGCCCCCACTCCGGGTGGCGCACGTGGCTGTGCACCGGGAACGGCCCGACCGCGCCCTGGTCGGCGACGCTGGTGCCGGCGTGGCAGTTGTCGCAGTGCCCGCAGACCTCGGTCATCTGCTCACCGAAGTAGGCCAGCAGGGTCTGCATCCGACAGGAGTTGGTCTCGGCGAAGGCCCGCATCATGTCGGTGCGGGAGCGGGTCACCGTCTGCTGCCGCTCCGCCTCGGCCAACGCCGCCGCGGCGGCCTCGGTCGGGTCGGGGGAGTAGCGCGGTGCGCCAATGCGCTGCCGGGCCCGCGGCTCGGCCGCGCCGATCTGCTCCAGCAGGGAGAGATACTGGCCCAGCTTGCGCGGCCCGAGGCCGGTGGTCTCGCGCAGCTCGGTCTTGGTGGCCGGCTTGCGCCGCAGCAGCGCGGCCAGGTCCCGCAGCTCGTCCGCGTCCGGCAGGCCGCCGCTGAAGAAGCGTTGCAGGCCGACGTCCTCGGCCCGCCAGAGCAGCAGCACCCGGGCCGGTTGCCCGTCGCGGCCGGCCCGGCCGATCTCCTGGAAGTAGCTGTCCGGTGAGTCGGGCAGTGCCATGTGCACCACCCAGGCGATATTCGGCTTGTCGATGCCCATGCCGAACGCCGAGGTCGCCACCATGATGGGGACCTGGTCGGCGAGGAACGCCTCGTGCAGGTCCGCGCGCGCGCCGGCCGGCATCCCACCGTGGTAGAACTGCGCCGGGAAGCCGGCGTCGGTCAGCCGGGTGGCCAACTCCTCGGCCGCGCGGCGGGTCGGCACGTAGATGATCCCCGGCCGTCCCTCGTCGCGCAGCAGGGTCATCAGCCGCCGCCACCGGTAGTCCTCGGCGGGGCAGTGCGCCACCTCGATGAACAGGTTGGGCCGGTCCAGCCCGGAGACCACCACCTCCGGGTCGCGCAGCCGCAGCCGGGCGATGATGTCGTCGCGTACCGGCGGGGACGCGGTGGCGGTCAGCGCGACCACCGGCGGCCGGCCGATGCCGTCGATCAGGTGCCCGAGCGCCAGGTAGTCGGGCCGGAAGTCGTGCCCCCAGGCCGAGATGCAGTGCGCCTCGTCGATCGCCACGAGCGCCGGTTTCAGCGCCGCGACCTCCGCCATCCGCTCCGGGTTGCTCAGCTGCTCAGGCGTGATGAACAGGAACTCCGCCCGGCCCTCGCGGACCTCGGTGATCGCCTGGGCCTGTTGGTTTGGCGACTCGTTCGAGCTGATCCGCACCGCCCGCAGCTCCGGGCGCTGCCGCTCGTTGAGCGAGGCGATCTGGTCCTGCTGGAGAGCCAGCAGCGGGGAGATCACCACGGTCGGGCCGGGGATCAGGCTGGCCGGGATCTGGTAGATGGCCGACTTGCCGGCGCCGGTGGGCAACACCACCAGAGCGTCACGTCGCTTCATCACCGCGCGCATGGCGGCCAGTTGGTTGGGCCGCAGCGCCTTCCAGCCGAAAAGGCTGCGGGCGGCGCGGCGCAACGTCATCGAATGCGTGGACAGTTTCATCGAGGGCCGGAGGTACCCGAGCCCATGACCGCCGAAACACATTCGGACGGTCATGGGCGGGGCATCGGCCATGTTCCCGGGTAGCCGGCTCGGCTGATCCCGGACTCAGCGCAGCCGGGGCAGCACCTCGCGCTGGTAGAGGTCGAACAGGCCCTGGTAGTGCGGGCCGGTGTTGGCGACGTAGACCTCGTCGAAGCCGGCCTTGGCGTACTTGTCGATCATCTCCAGGTGCGCGTCGACGCCGTTGCCGCAGACGAACGCCTCCTTGACCATGTCCGGCGTGACCAGCTCGGCGGCCTGCTCGAAGTGCCGCGGCGAGGGCAGCACCTGGGACAGCTCACCGGGCACCCCGGCGTTGGGCCAGCGCTCGTACGCGATGCGGACGGCCTCGTCCTCGCTGTCGGCGTACGCCGCCTTGAAGCCGGCCTGGCACGGTTTGTCGCCGCCGCCGTTCTCGCGGAAGCGGCGGACCATGTCGCCGTCGGGCATGGTGCTCACGTAGCCGTCGCCGATCCGGGCGGCCAGGTCGATGGCCTTCGGGCCGAAGCCGGAGACGTAGATCGACGGCGGGGTGTCGGGCAGCGTGTAGATCCGGGCGTTCTCCACTGTGTAGTGCGTGCCGCGGTGGCTGACGAAGCCGCCGCCCCACAGCTCCCGCAGCACCCCGACGGCCTCCTCCAGCATCTCCAACCGGACGTCGGCCGACGGCCAGGCGTCGCCGAAGATGTGCTCGTTGAGGGCCTCGCCGGTGCCGACGCCGAGCACGAAGCGCCCGCCGTGCAGCACCGCGCTCGTCGCCGCCGCCTGGGCGATCACGGCCGGGTGGATCCGTACCGTCGGGCAGGTCACGGCGGTCGTCACCGGTAGTGAACAGACCTGGCTGAGAGCGCCGATCATCGACCAGACGAACGGGCTCTGGCCCTGTGCGTCCACCCAGGGGTGGTAGTGGTCGGAGATCCACAGCGCCTCGAAGCCGGCCCGTTCGGCACCGCGCGCCTGCTCCAGCAGCTCGGCCGGCGTGAACTCCTCACTGGACAGAAAATATCCGATCTTCATGGTTTCCCCTTCGGCACGCGGACCTGCTGATGGGGAATGCCGTACCCCGGTCGCGGTCGGCCACACACGGCGCGCCGGGCCGGGATCGGTGCGGGACGCTCAGCGCTTGCCGAACATCGCCCGGATCGCGGCGAGCAGCAGCAGGGCGCCGACCACCAGGCCGAGCAGGCGTACGCCGGGGATGTCGGCCGGGCTCGTCGCGTCGGCCAGCAGGGCGGGGTCCATCCCCGCACTCTCCCGGGGAGCGGGCCGCCAGGCAACTGTAAGGTTTATTGACTATTGAATCGCCCGGTGTGACCATGGCATGACCGCCTGCCGGTGGCGGTGCGCCGAGGGCGCGGGAGAGATGGGGTACGGGGGCCGCATGAGCGAGCGCAACCAGTGGGCCGACGGGGGCGCACCGACGCCGGTGATCGACGTCGAGCGCCAGGAGGCGGTGGCGTGACCACACCCACCGGGCACCTCCCGGCCCTCGCCGCCGCCGTCCTCCAACCCGGGTTCGTCGGCACCACCCCGCCACCCTGGGTGTGCCGCTGGCTCGGCGAGGGCCTCGGCTCGGTGGTGCTCTTCGCCCGCAACGTCGTCGACCCCGAGCAGGTGGCGGCACTCACCGCGACGCTGCGCGCCGAACGTCCGGACGTCATCGTGGCGATCGACGAGGAGGCCGGCGACGTCACCCGACTCGAATCGGCCCACGGCAGCTCCCGGCCCGGCAACTTCGCCCTCGGGGTGGTCGACGACCCCGAGCTGACCGAGGCGGTCGCCCGGGACCTCGGCGTCGAGCTGGCCGCGGCGGGGGTCACCCTCAACTACGCCCCGGACGCCGACGTCAACTCCAACCCCGCCAACCCGGTGATCGGCGTCCGCTCGTTCGGCGCCGACCCGGCGTTGGTCGCGCGGCACACCGCCGCCTGGGTTCGCGGGCTCCAGGCCGGCGGCGTGGCGGCCTGCGCCAAGCACTTCCCCGGGCACGGCGACACCCGCGTCGACTCCCACCACGACCTGCCCCGGATCACCGCCGACCGGGCCCGGCTGGACGCCTGCGAACTGGCCCCGTTCCGCGCCGCCGTGGCCGCCGGGGTGCAGGCGGTGATGACCGGCCACCTGCTGGTGCCGGCGCTCGACCCGCACCTGCCGGCCACCCTGAGCCAGCGCATCCTGGGTGGGCTGCTCCGCGACGAGCTGGGCTTCTCCGGCGTGGTGGTCACCGACGCGATGGAGATGCGCGCGGTCGCCGACCGGTACGGCTTCGCCGGGGCGACCGTCCGCGCCCTCGCCGCCGGGGCCGACGCGATCTGTATCGGCGGCGAACGGGCCGACGAGCAGGCGGCCCTCGAACTGCGTGACGCCATCGTGGCGGCCGTCGTAGCCGGTGCGCTGCCCGAGGAGCGCCTCGCCGAGGCGGCCAAGCGCGTCGGCCAACTCGCCGCCTGGACGACGGCCGCACGCACCAGCGGTCCGGCCGGCGCACGCGGCGCCGCCGACGTCGGGCTCGTCGCCGCCCGTCGGGCCGTCCGGGTCACCGCCACCGGGACCGCGCCGGACGCGCTGCCGTTGACCCGCGCGGCGCACGTCGTCGAGTTCGAGCCGCTGCGCAACATCGCCATCGGCGCGGAGACCCCGTGGGGCATCGGCGCGCCTTTGGGCGAGCTGCTGCCCGGCACCAGCACGGTCCGCTACGCCGAACCCGACGTGCCGGCCGACCCGGGTGCCGGAGCGGAGGCCCGCCCCCTGGTCCTGGTGGTCCGGGATCTGCACCGCCACGACTGGATGCGCGCCGCCGTGCGACGGGCTCTCGCGACCCGGCCGGACGCGGTCGTGGTCGAGCTGGGCGTGCCCGAGGTGGTCACCGGTGCGGTGCACCTGGCCACCCACGGCGCGACCCGGGCCAGTGGTCGGGCCGCCGCCGAGGTGTTGACCGGGGCCCGCTGAGCCGAGCGCCTACGGCAGGTCGGCCACCAGGTCGGCGTACTCGGGGTGCTTGTCGATGAACGCGGCCATGAACGGGCACTGCGGCACCACCGTGGCGCCCTGGGCGCGGACCTGGTCCAGGGTGCCCCGCATCAGCGTGCTGCCCACGCCCTTGCCCTGGAAGCTCCGGTCCACCTCGGTGTGCGTGAAGACCAGGACCTCCCCGCGCATCAGGTACGCGGTGAAGCCGGCCAGCGCGTCGTCCACCAGGATCTCGAAGCGGTGCTTCGCCGGGTTGTCCTCGACCAGGGTGCTCATCCGGCCATTCTCCCCGCACCGTCGACCACCGCGTCCAGTTCGGCGAGCAACAGGTCCACCTCGTCGGCGGTGTTGTAGTGGTAGATGCTGGCCCGCACCGCGCCGCCGCTGTCGCGCAGACCCATCACCTGGAAGTACTCGTAGGCGTAGTAGTCGCCGACGGAGAGGCAGAACCCGGCGTCGCCAAGCGCCTGCTGGGTGGCCGCCGGCGACATCCCGGCGACCCGGAACGACACGGTGGGGCAGCGCCGCGCCGGCGAGCCGTACACGGTGATCGCGGGCCGCCGCGCCAGCCCGGCGAGCAGCCGGTCCAGCAGCGCCTCCTCGTGCGCCTGCGCGGCGGCCAGCCCGGCGCGCACCCGCGCCCGCCGGTCCCCGACCGCGTCCGGGTCCAGCCCGGCCAGGTGGTCCACCGCGGCGGTCACGCCGGCCAGCAGCGCAAAGCTCGGGGTGCCGTACTCGAACCGGTCCGGCACGGCGTCGGAGGACGGCACCAGCTTCGCCGGGCGCAACGCCGCCCACCGGGCCGGGTCGGCCACCATCGCCGCCAGGTGCGGCCCGGACCACTTGTACGCGCTGGTGACCAGCACGTCGGCGCCGAGCGAGGCCAGGTCGGTCGGCCCGTGCGGCACCGAGTGCACCCCGTCGACGCAGACCAGCGCGCCGACCGCGTGCGCGGTCTTGGCGATCGCCGGCACGTCCGGCACGGTGCCGATGGCGTTGCTGCCGGCGGTCACCGCGACCAGGCGGGTCCGCTCGCCGACCAGGTCCGCGTACTGGGCCGCGGGCAGCTCGCCGGTGTGCCTGTCGACCTCGGCCCAGCGCACCGTCGCGCCGGCCGCCTCGGCGGCCTGCACCCACGGCCGGATGTTCGCGTCGTGGTCGAGCCGGGACACCACCACCTCGTCACCCGGGCGCCAGGTCGCGCCGAGCGTGCGGGCCAGGGTGTACGTCAGCGCGGTGGCGCTCGGGCCCAGCACCACCCCGGCCGGGTCGGCGTCGAGCAGGTCGGCCACCGCCGCGCGGGCTCCGGCCACCAGCTCCAACGACCGACGACCCGGTACGAACGCGGCGCTGCGGTTGCCGACGGCCGTCCGCATGGCATCGGTGACCGCGTCGATCACACCGATGGCGGTCTGGGTGCCCCCGGCCCCGTCGAAGTGCACGAATCCCTCGGTCAGGGCGGGGTAGGCGGCCCGGGTGCGGGCGATGTCGAACGGCATGTCCCGGACCCTAGCCGGTGCTCCCGCTGCCCTCCTCGGCCGGCGGGTGGATCACCAACGGACGGGGCCGTCGCCGCCGTCTCGTACTCTTGGCGAGGTGACGAACCGACCCGCCACCATGCCCATTCCCCCCGTCCGTCGCGCCGCCGGTCTCTTCGCCGGTCTGGCGCTCGGCCTCGCCGTGCTCGCCGGGTGCAGCTCCCAGGGCGCCTCCACCGACTGCGGGCTGGACGCCTGCACGGTCACCTTCGAGCGGGGTGTCGACGCGAGCGCCACCATCCTGGGCGTCGAGGCCAAGCTGGTCGGCGCCGACGGTGACCAGGTGACCGTCGAGGTCGCCGGGGAGCAGCTCAGCCTCACCATGGGGCAGCAGGCCGCCGAGGCCGGCGGCTTCGCGGTCACCCTGGACAGCGTCACCGACCAGCAGGTCAAGATCCGCGTATCGCGCAACCCGGGCAGCTGACCTGGGCGGGCGGCGGTGGCTGACGTTTGGGAATCTCCGAAATCGGAGATTGTGACGCCATGTCACTCACCCGTAGCGCCGAAGCCACCGCCTCCCGTACGGCGGACAGCCGGTGGCTGGAACTCCTCGCCCGGGCCGGCTTCATCGGCTACGGCATCGTCCACCTCCTCTTCGCCTGGTTGGCGTTGCAGATCGCGTTCGGCACGTCGTCCGACGACGGCGACCAGTCCGGCGCGCTGCGTACCCTCTCCGCACAGCCCCTCGGCAAGTTCCTGGTGATCGCCGTCGCGGTCGGCCTGCTCGCCATGGCGATCTGGCAGGCGCTGGAGGCGGCGGTCGGGCACCGCGCCGAGCGCGGCAAGGAGCGGGTCACCGAACGGCTCGCCTCGGCGGGCCGGACCACCGTCTACCTCTACTTCGCCTGGACCGCCTTCAAGGTGTTCAAGGACGCCGGCTCCAACAGCGCCGACCAGCAGGAGGCCCTGACCGGCAAGCTGATGACCTCCAGCGGTGGTCGCTGGCTTGTCGGCCTGGCCGGGCTGGTGCTCGCCGCGATCGGTGTCGGCCTGGTCATCTACGGGGCGGTCAAGCGGTTCGAGAAGCACCTGAAGAAGGGCGAGATGAGCCCGAAGACCCGCCAGCTCGCCCGCCGGCTGGGCATGGCCGGCTACATCGCCAAGGGTGTCGCGTACGGCATCTCCGGTCTGCTGGTCATCGTGGCGGCGGTGAACTACGACCCGGAGAAGGCCCGTGGTCTGGACGCCGCCCTGCACGCGCTGCGCGAGCAGTCGTACGGCGTGTTCCTGCTGACCCTTGTCGCTCTGGGCATCGCTTGCTTCGGCGTCTACTGCTTCCTCCAGTCCCGGTACCGCAAGGTCTGAGCTGGTCGATACGCGGGCCGTCGGGCACTCTTGGGCTTTTGCCCAGAGTGCCCGACGCCTTGTCGAAGGGGAGCATCGAAGCCGTGCGGAACTACCTCGAAACGGCCGTCGCCGCGTTCGTCGCGGCGGCGGTCGCCCTGTTCCTGGTGGAGATCGTCCACCGACTCACCCGGCGGTTCGGCCGCCGATCACTGCTGTTGACCGAATTGACCGACCACGCGCACCGCCCGTTCCAGGTCGCCGGCGTGGTCGTCGCCGTGCAGTTCGCCGTCCGCTTCAGCACCGGGTACGCGGTCGGCGAGAGCTGGCGGCGGCTGCTGCTGCACCTGCTCGTCCTCGGCGTCATCGCCACCACCGCCTGGTTGGTCGCCTCCCTGCTGGTCGTCGTGGAGGACACCGCGCTGGCCCGGTTCCGGGTCGACGTACCGGACAACCGGCACGCCCGCCGGGTCCGGACCCAGGTGGTGATGCTGCGCCGACTGACCATCGCGGTGATCGTCATCCTCACCGTCGGTGTGATGCTGATGACGTTCCCCAGCGTGCGTGGGATCGGCGCCGGTGTGCTGACCTCGGCCGGTGTGGTCGGTGTGGTGGCCGCGCTCGCCGCGCAGAGCCTGCTCGGCAACGTCTTCGCCGGTCTCCAGCTCGCCTTCAGCGACGCCGTCCGGCTCGACGACGTGGTCGTCGTGGAGGGGGAGTGGGGTCGGATCGAGGAGCTGACCCTCAGCTACGTCGTGGTCCAGATCTGGGACGACCGCCGGTTGATCCTGCCCACCTCGTACTTCACCAGCAAGCCCTTCCAGAACTGGACCCGTACGGAGGCGGCGGTGCTCGGCACCGCAGAGTTCGACGTGGACTGGGCGGTGCCGGTGCAGACCATGCGCGAGGAGTTGCGCCGCCTGGTCGAGGGCACCGAGCTGTGGGACGGGCGGGTCTGCGTCCTGCAGGTCACCGACGCCACCGGCGGGACGGTCCGGTTGCGGGCTCTGGTCAGCGCCGCCGACGCGGGCAGCCTGTGGGACCTGCGCTGTCTCGTCCGGGAGCACCTGGTCGCCTGGATCCGGGACAACCGCCCGACGGCGATGCCCCGACTGCGTACCGAGCTGGGCGACGCCAACAGCAACCTGCCCTGGCAGTGGGTGCAGCCGCGGCGGCCGGCACGCCGTCCGTCCGAGACCGAGGCGCCCGACGACGCCCGCGTCTTCGGCGGCAGCGACGACGGCGACGCCCGCAGCGAAGCCTTCGTAGGCCCCGAAGAAGCCCGCACCTAACCCACCCACCCCACCCCCATCCCCACCCCCCTCCCCCCGGGGTAACCCGCGTTGATCATGAGGTTATTGCCGCCGCCATCGGCGTGTCGTGCCGCTAACCTCATGATCAACGCGGGTGCCGGGTGGGCTCGGGCGGGTTGAGAGGTTTGTTCGGGCTTGGGTGGGGGATGTGCTGCCGGACATCTCTGACGCCTGCCGAGTGGGTCTGTCGGCGCGGCGTTCGGACAACGGGAACGGTGGGCCGCTCGTCGCGTTTTAGGATTGACGGGCGGCAACTCCGGGCATACAGCGCGGTGATAGGGAAAGGAGGACAGCATGGCTGACGTGGCGAACGCCCGCACATCCCACAACGGGAGCGAGCCCTCCACCGCAGAGTTGGTACAGCGGGCCACCGAGCAGGTCTCTCGCCTGATCCGGGACGAACTGACGCTGGCCCGGGCGGAGTTGACCCAGAAGGGCAAGCACGCGGGCATCGGGATCGGTCTGTTCGGCGGCGGCGGCGCGCTGGCGTTCTTCGGCCTGGGCGCGCTCGTCGCCACGGCGATCCTGCTGCTCGACCTGGTGCTGCCCGCCTGGGCCGCCGCGCTGATCGTGGCGGTGGCCTGCTTCCTGGTGGCCGGCGTTCTCGCCCTGGTGGGCAAGAAACAGGTCAGTCGGGCCGTCCCGCCGGTGCCGGCGGCCACGGTCCGCAGCCTCCGGGCCGACATGGACACCGTCACCGCCGCGGTGAAGGACAGGGGGCGGCAATGACGGGCAACGGGACCGGCGACACGGAGGCCCTCCGCGAGGAGATCCGTCGCACCCGTGTCGAGTTGGGCGAGACGATGGAGGCGTTGGCCGCCAAGGCCGACGTCAAGGCCCGTCTCAGGGAGTCCGCCGAGCAGGCGAAGGAGCGGATGCGCGAGCAGGCGGCGCAGACCGTCGCCCGGGTTCGCGGGCAGGCCGTGCGGGGCGCCGGGATGGCGCGGGCGCAGGCCTACGAGAAGGGCGGGTTGGTGCGCGCGCAGGCGCACGACAAGGGCGAGTTGGTACGCCGCAACCCGGTACCGTGGGCGGTTGTCGCCGCCGGTGCGGTGGCGACAGTGGTGGTGTTGATGATCGTGCGGGGGAGGCGTAGGTGAGCAAGAAAATCGGCAGGGTCGCGTACCGGCCCGTCGGCGTGTTGTTGGGTATCGCCGCGGGGACGGTGGCCGGGGCGATCTTCCGGCAGGTCTGGAAGGTCACCGCGGGCGACGGTGAGGCGCCCAACGCCACCGACGAGGATCGCGGCTGGGGCGAGATCCTGGCCGCCGCGGCGTTGCAGGGGGCCATCTTCGCGGTCGTCCGGGCCGCTGTGGACCGAGGCGGGGCGGTCGGCGTCCGCCGGATGACCGGCAGCTGGCCGGACTGACCACCCGACGACGTCAGCCCTCTTCCCGCATCCATGGGAAGGGGGCTTTCGCATGGCTTCCGACGCCGCCCAGCGGAACTGAGGCATCCGTCAGGTCACATGTCGGAGAAATTCGTCGCAGAGGTCGTGACAGACTTTTTGCCTCCGTGATTTGCTGTTCCACGCTGTTGCGAGACGGCGTGGGTTGAGAGAAGTCTCCTTCGTGGGGCCGCCTCAGACGCCGCTGCTCGAAAACGGCCAATTGGCCGCACGGCGTGCACGGCCACCAGTTTTAGAAGGAGATACACATGGCTCAGGGAACCGTGAAGTGGTTCAACGCTGACAAGGGCTTCGGCTTCATCACCGTCGATGGTGGGGGTGCTGACGTGTTCGTCCACTTCTCGGCCATCCAGACCAGCGGCTACCGCTCGCTGGAGGAGAACCAGCGGGTGGAGTTCGAGATTGCACAGGGTCAGAAGGGCCCGCAGGCCGAGCAGGTCCGTCCCATCTGAGTGAGACGGTCGGCTCCGGCCGGCCGGTGGGACGATTCGGTCCGGGTCGTTGCGAAGCCCCGTATCCCTTTCGGGATACGGGGCTTTGCCCGTGGTGGGGCCGGTGCCAGTGTGGACCGGCGGGTCAGTTCCGGCGGCGCGAGCGTAGGCCGAGCCAGAGCACCACGAGCCCGGCCAACGCCACGAGCGGGCCGATCACCGCCCAGATCTTCTCGTCGGTCATGACGCTGCCGCTGACGTAGCCGAGGCCCTGCACCGTCCACACCGCACCGATCACCACGGCCAACAGGCCGAGGGTGAGCGAAAGCCAGCCCCTCATCGCATCCCCTCTCCGCCGCCCGGAGCGGCACGCCGTCGTCTAGGGCGCGTGTCAAAGCCCCTGGCCGGCCTGCGCCGGACCGAAGGCTTCGACACACGCCCTAGCATCGCTGCTCGGGGCGGCGCGGCGCGAGCGCCCCGGGCGTGCCGGTCACCACCTGTCGTGCACCTGCGGGCGGATCAGCTCGTCGTAGATCTCGCGTACGGCGGCCAGTTGGCCGTCGGTGAGCGGCGACAGGGCCGCCGCCTGGGCGTTGCGCCGGGCCTGCTCCGCGTCGCGGGCGCCGGGGATGACGACTGTGACGCCCGCCTGGTCCAGCACCCAGCGCAGGGCGAACTGGGCCATCGTGCGGTCCGCGTCGACGAGCGGCGCCAGCCGGCGTACGGCGGCCAGGCCCCGCTCGTAGTCGACCCCGGAGAACGTCTCCCCGACGTCGAAGGCCGCGCCGTGCCTGTTGTAGTTGCGGTGGTCGTCGGCGGGGAACTCGGTGTGCTCGTCGTAGCGGCCGGAGAGCAGGCCGCTGGCCAGCGGCACCCGGGCGATGATGCCCACCCCCGCGGCGGCGGCCGCCGGAAGGACACGCTCCAGGGGCTTGTGGCGGACCGCGTTGAGGATGATCTGTACGCTCGCCACCCCCGGCCGGGCGATCGCGGTGAGCGCCTGGTCGCAGGTCTCGACGCTGACCCCGTACCCGGCGACGGCCTTCTCGGCGACGAGGGTGTCCAGGCCGTCGAAGACCTCGTCGGAGGAGAAGACGGCGGTGGGTGGGCAGTGCAGCTGGACCAGGTCCAGGGTTTCCATGCCCAGGTTGGCCCGGGACCTGTCGGTCCACTGCCGGAAGTTGTCCAGGGTGTACGCCTCCGGCCGCTGCTCGACGCGACGGCCCATCTTGGTGGCGACGGTCAGCCCGGCGTCGGGTCGGGTACGCAGGAAGCGGCCGATCAGCTGCTCGCTGCGGCCGTCGCCGTACACGTCGGCGGTGTCGAGGAAGGTGACCCCGTCCTCCACGGCGGCGGCGAGCACCGCCATCGCGTCGGCCTCGCTGACGGTGCCCCAGTCTGCGCCGAGTTGCCAGGCGCCCAGGCCGACCGCCCCGACGGTCCGGCCGAGCCGGTTGAAGCTGCGCTGTTCCATGCCCCGAGCCTAGTGATCGGGTTGCCGGCCTGCCACGCGAGCCGTACGGTAGCAAGACGGACGTACGGTTTGGGAGGCAGAGATGTGGGATCCGACGACCTACCTGCGCTACGGCGACGAGCGAGCCCGGCCGTTCCACGACCTGGTCGCGCGGATCCCCGCCGACCGGCCCCGCGCGGTGGTCGACCTCGGCTGCGGCCCCGGCCAGCTCACCGCCACCCTCGCCGAACGCTGGCCGACGAGCCGGGTGCGCGGCCTGGACTCCTCGCCCGACATGATCGACCGGGCCACCGCCCTCGGTGCTCCTGTCGACTTCGCCGTCGCCGACCTGCGCGACTGGCATCCCACCGGCGACGAGGACGTGGTGGTCAGCAACGCCGCGCTCCAGTGGGTGCCCGGCCACCAGGAGCTGCTCCGTCGCTGGGCAACCGAACTGCCCGCCGGCGCGTGGCTCGCCCTGCAGGTCCCCGGCAACTTCGCCGCACCCTCCCACCGCGCGTTGCGCGAGGTCGCCGGCCTGCCGGCCTGGCGGGCCGTGGTCGCCCCGCTGCTGCGCGCCGACCCGGTCGACGACCCGGCCGACTACGCGGCACTGCTGACCGCCGCCGGCTGCGCGGCGGACGCCTGGGAGACTACCTACGTGCACCTGCTGCCCGCCCGGCCCACCGGCGACCACCCGGTGCTGGCCTGGATGGAAGGCACCGCGCTGCGTCCGGTCCGGGCCGCGCTGGACGCCGCCGGCTGGTCGGCCTTCCGGGCCGAGCTGGGGGTACGCCTCACCGCCGCCTACCCGGTCCGGCAGGGTCAGGTGTACTTCCCGTTCCGCCGCGTCTTCGTCGTCGCCCGCACCGGCGACCGTGCAGAGGAGAGTCCGTGACCGACCCGTCCGCCTTCATCGCCGGCCTGCCCAAGGTGGAGCTGCACGTGCACCACGTCGGCTCCGCCTCGCCCCGGATCGTCGCCGAGCTGGCCGCCCGCCACGAGGGACGCACCCCCGTGCCGGCCGACCCGGAGGCCCTCGCCGCCTACTTCGAGTTCCGCGACTTCGCGCACTTCATCGAGATCTACCTGAGCGTCGTCGACCTCATCCGCGACCCGGAGGACGTCTGGATCCTGACCCACGAGGTGGCCCGGGAGCTGGCCCGCCAACAGGTCCGGTACGCGGAGCTGACGATCACCCCGTACTCGCACGTGCGACGGGGCATCCCCGCGCCGGCGTTCTGCGAGGCCATCGAGGACGCCCGCAAGCGCGCGGCGGCCGACTTCGGCATCGAGCTGCGCTGGTGCTTCGACATCCCCGGCGAGGCGGGCCTGCCCGCGGCCGAGGAGACGCTGCGCATCGCCCTGGACGAGCGCCCGGACGGGCTGGTCAGCTTCGGTCTGGGCGGCCCGGAGATCGGCGTACCCCGACCGCAGTTCCGGCCCTACTTCGACCAGGCCCGCGCCGCCGGGCTGCGCTCGGTGCCGCACGCCGGGGAGACCACCGGACCGCAGACCGTCTGGGACGCGCTGCACGAGCTGGGCGCCGAGCGGATCGGGCACGGCATCTCCGCCGCGCAGGACCCGGAGCTGCTCGCCTACCTGGCCGAGCGGCAGATCGGCATGGAGATCTGCCCGACGTCGAACGTCCGGACCCGGGCGGTGGCCACCCTCGACGAGCACCCGCTGCCCCGGCTTGTCGAGGCCGGGCTGCTGGTCACCATCAACTCCGACGACCCGCCGATGTTCGGCACCACCCTCAACGACGAGTACGCGGTGGCGGCCCGCCTGCTCGGGGTCGGCCCCGAGGGTCTGGCCGGGCTGGCCCGCAACGCGGTGACCGCGTCCTTCCTCGACGCCGAGGGCAAGCAGCGGATCACGGCCGAAATCGACGCGTACCTCGCCACCGCCGGCTGAGCGAGCGAGGGGCGGGTCCGGAGGAGCGGGGCGCGCGGCGGGAGCGTGGGTGTGGGGGGACCTGTGACTCCCGCCGCGCGCGCGGCTTCACCGGCCGTGGGTGCGCGAAGGCGCTCGACCGGTGAAACTGGTGGGTTCGCGTTCTGATCCTGTCAGCTCGCGGCCGGTCCAGCCCGCTCGTTAACCGCGATCTAAGGAAGACTTGCGACGGGCCACAACCCGGTCAGTCGTCGGTGGGGCGCTGGCGCGGCCAGCGACGCCCGGCGCCCTTGGTGTCGCGGGCGTCGCGTGCCATCCGGCCGACCAGACCGAAGCGGCTGACCTGCCGCGGCGTCGCCTCCGGATCGGCGAGCAGCATCACCACGCTCGCCCCGCCCAACCGGGCCCGGTCGATGCTCACCGACCCGTTGGCCTGCAACGCCACCCGCTTGGCGATGTCCAGGCCGAGCCCGGTCGAGCCCTGGTCACTGGTGCCCCGGCGCAGCGCCCGGTCCGGGTTGGCGATGCCGGGGCCGGCGTCGTCGATCCGGATCGCCACGTACCCGTCGCGCCGGGACACGGCCACCTCGAACGCGGTGCCCTGCGGCGTGTACCGGAATACGTTGCCGATCACCGCGTCCAGCGCGGCGGCCAACTCGGCCCGTGGCACCGGCGCGGGGATGCGCAGTTGCGCGCCGTTCACCCGGTGCGGCCGGTTCTGGTCGCCGGCCAGGGCCGCCCAGAACACCATCCGGTCCCGGACCACCTCGCTGACGTCACACATCGCCGGCCCGGCCTCGAGCGCCACCGACTTACGGGTCGTCTTGATCAACACGTCGATCTCACCCTCCAGGGTGACGATCGCCTGCCGGATCCGCCGGATGCCGCGAAGCCGGTCCAGCTCCGCCGGGCTGAACGACCCCACGCTCGTGTCGTCGGACTCCAACGCCTCCGCGTCCAACCGCAGCACCGTCAACGGGGTACGCAGTCGATGCGACAGATCCGCCACCAGCTCCCGCTCGTCGGTGCGGGCCGCGTCCAGCCGGTCGGCCATCCGGTTGAAGGCGTACCCGGCCTCGGCCAGCTCGCGCGGACCGGTCGGCTCGACGCGTACGCCCAGGTCGCCGTCGCCGATGGACAGCGCGGCCCGGACCAGACCCCGGGTCGAGTCCACCGCGCGGGCGGCGACCCGATCGACCACCAGCACCGCCGCGCCGGCCATCGCCGCGCCGACCGCGAACAGCAGCAGCCAGGTGCCACCGGCGCCCTCGCCGAGCGTCGAGTCCGGGAGGAACACCTCGACCACTGCCGTCCGGTCACCGAGCACGACCGGGTCCAGCCGGAGCACGCCCCCGTCCACGTCGACGACCCGCGACCGCCGGTCGGCCCGGACCCGGTCCAGGTCGCCACCGGTGGCTCGACCGGCGGACTCGTCCAGACCCAGACCGTGCACCACGGGCCGGGTCGGCGCACCCTCGGCGCTCGCCACCACGGCCCGCTCGACGACCGCCGGATCGGTGCTCACCGCCAGCGCGCCGGTGACCAACGCGCTGCGTCGGGCCGCGTCGGCGATCGCCTCGTCCCGGCTCTGCTCCCGCAGGCTGAGCCCGAGCGGGATCAGGAACGCGAGCGCGACGAGACTGCACATGCCGGCCGTGAGCAGGGCCAGCGCCGTCCTCAGTCCGGTGCCACCAGCCGGAATCCGACCCCCCGCACGGTGCGCAGGTAGCGCGGCTTCGCCGCGGACTCGCCCATCTTTCTGCGGAGCCAGTACAGGTGAACGTCGATGGTCTGATCCTCGCCGACCGATGGCTGCCGCCATACCTCCTCCAAGAGTTCCCGGCGGGACACTACCCGCCCGGGTCGTGCGGCGAGATAGGCCAGCAGGTCGAATTCCTTACGGGTCAGCGCCAGCGGCTCCCCGTCGAGCTGGGCGCTGCGCTCACCCACGTCCACCCGGAGCCCGCCCACACTGTGCACCGCGGGCTGCACCGTACGACTGGCCCGTCCGGCCCGTCGCAGCACCGTCGTGATCCGCGCGTCCAGGTGCGCCCCGGTGAACGGCTTGACCATGTAGTCGTCGGCGCCGGCGCGCAGCAGTTTGACCACCGACTGCTCGTCGTCCCGGGCGGTCGCGATGATGATCGGGATGTCGGTGATGCCCCGCAGCATCCGCAGCGCGTCCGAGCCGTCCAGGTCGGGCAGGCCGAGGTCCAGCACCACCAGGTCGGGTGTCTCCGCCGCGACCCGACGCAGGGCGTCCAACGCCGTACCCACGGCGTGCACGGCATGCCCCCGGTCGGTGAGGGACCGCAGCATCGCGCCGCGTACGACGTGATCGTCTTCGACCAGGAGCACGGAGGCCACGACAAGACCGTACTTGGCCTGGCAAGTTGATCGCATTGCGACGTGCCTGGCGAGCGGGCAAGCTGGTACGACGATGTCGTTCACCCTGTTCGTCGATGCCCGTCTGTCGCTCGCCCGGGACAGCCTCGCCGGCCTCTCCACCGGCGACGCGCTCGGCGCGCAGTACTTCCTGCCGCGGGCAGCGCCCTCGGATCTCGCCGCGGGCGCACTGCCGCCGGCCCCCTGGGAGTGGACCGACGACACCGAGATGGCCTGCTCGGTCCTCGCCGAGCTGGCCCACTCCGGCGGCATCGACCCCGACCGGCTGGCCCTGGCCTTCGCCGAGCGGTGTGCTCCGCACCGGGGCTACGGGGCCGGTGCGACGGCGATCCTGGAGCTGATCCGTACCGGCACCCCGTGGCCGCTGGCCGCCGCGTCCGCCTTCGACGGCCAGGGCTCCTGCGGCAACGGCGCGGCGATGCGGGTCGGCCCGCTGGGCGCGTACTTCGCCGACTCGACCGCACGTGCCGCCGCCCAGGCCCGCGCCTCGGCCGAGGTGACCCACGCGCACCCCGAGGGGATCGCCGGCGCCGTCGCGGTGGCCGTCGCCGCCGCCCTGGCCGCCCGGGGCCGCCTCGACGGGCACCGGCCGGCTCCGGAGCGCCTGCTCGCCGGCATCGCCGCCACGCTCGACCCGGGCACCGAGGTGCACCGGAGCGTGAACCGGGCGGCCGGGCTGCTCGGCCGACCAGTGGACCGGGTGGTGGCGGAACTCGGCAACGGCTCCCGGGTGACCGCCCAGGACACCGTCGGGTTCACCCTCTGGGTGGCCGCCACCCACCTCGACGACTACCCGGCGGCGATCCGCAGATGCGTCCTGGCCGGCGGTGACATGGACACCACCGCCGCGATCGTCGGAGCGATCGTGGCCGCGTACACGGGTGTCGGCACCCCCGGCGGCGTGCCCGAGGCGTGGCTGTCCGCCCGCGAGCCGCTACCCACCTGGCTCCCCTGACCGCCCGGGTTACCCCTGCGCGTGCGGGCTGCCCTGCGCGTGCGGGCTGCCCTGCGCGTGCGGGCTGCCCTGCGCGTGCGGGCTGCCCTGCGCGTGCGGGCTGCCCTGCGCGTGCGGGCGGGCGGCGCGACGCGTGCGGGCTGGCCGGCGTCTGCGTGAGCTGGCCTGCCCATGGTCAACTCGGCTTCCTGCAAATCGGGGCGTCCGTGCGGCCTGGATGCCGCGGTTTCCGGAAAGTCGAGTGGATCACCGCTAAATCGGGCTGTCCGTGCGGCCTGGATGCCGCGGTTTCCGGGAACCCGAGTCGATCACCGCGACGTTGCGGGCACAGCGGCCTGGGGATCGGCGGACCGGGGGTCGGTGGGCGCGGCGGTGTCGTTCGTGCGGCCGGTGATCTCGGCGAGGGTGGCGTCCTCGTCCGGGCCGCCGGTCATCTCGGCGAGGGCCGTGGCCTCGTCCGGGTCGCGTCGGCGCCACCGGCTGACCAGCCAACCGATCGCCGCGCCGCCGCCCAGCCCGGCCAGCAGGCCGGCGGCCAGCATCCCGTCGGCGTTGCCGGACTCCTCGCCCGCGTCGGCGGCCGGCGGGGCGTCGACACCGTTGTCCGCGACGGCTGGCGCACCGGCCGCCGGGCCGCCGTGCCCGCCGTGGGCGGCCGGACCCGCCGCGCCGGGCGCCGCCGGCAGCAGGGTGATCGCCGGGGCACGGTGCGGGCCGGCGGCGTCCGCCCAGCGGACCACCGTGCCGTCGGCGTACGTCTGGACGACCTCGAAGGTGAGCCGCTCCGCCTGCGGCATCGGCCCCATGGACAGCGCCAGCCGGGCCGGGCCGGGGTCGCTCTCGCCGACCCGGACCCAGGTCACCGCGGTGGTCACCGTGCTCACCCCGGAAGAGTGGATGCCCGCCACCGGCTCGTCCAGCGTGCGGGAGCTGATCCGGGGCGCCCAACCGTTCACCGACATCGGGTAGACCTCGGCGATCGGCGCGTCGGCCGGCAACCGGACCTCGATCTGGTTGGTCTTCGTGCCGGCCCGCTCCTCGGGGACGGTGAACTCCAGGCGTACGGCGTCGCCCTGCCGGGCCTCCGTCGGGGTGGTCGTCACGTCCGCCGCCCGCGCCGCGCCGGGCCAGAGCAGCAGTCCGGCGGCGGTCAGCGCGGTCACCGCCGCGATCCGCCGCCGACGTCCACCACCGTGCGTGCTCGCCATCTTGTGTCCCCATCCCTGTCGACGCGACCGGCACCGGTTTCCGACCACACCTTCTAGTTCGGCTCCGAGGTGCGAAAGGTTCAACGCGGCCGTGAGGAAGGTGCCGTTCCCGGTCGGGGACAGCGCGACCGATAGCATCGGCAGGAGCCGAGGATCGGCACCGTTTCGTACCGCTTGGAGGAGTCACCGTGTCCGCACCCCGTACCCCCGCCGTGGCCGACCCCGTCGTCGTCGCCGCCGGGACCACGGCGGCCGACGCGGTGGCCGCGGCCGGACTGCCCGCGAACGGCCCCAAGGCGATCGTCGTGGTCCGTGACCCGCAGGGTCAGTTGCGCGACCTGGACTGGGCGCCGGCCGAGGAGACCACCGTCGAGCCGGTCAGCCTGGACTCACCCGACGGGCTCAACGTGCTGCGTCACTCCACCGCGCACGTGCTCGCCCAGGCCGTGCAGGACGTCTTTCCCGAGGCCAAGCTGGGCATCGGCCCGCCCATCGAGAACGGCTTCTACTACGACTTCGACGTCGCCAAGCCGTTCCAGCCCGATGACCTCAGCAAGATCGAGAAGCGCATGCAGGAGATCGTCAAGAGCGGGCAGCGGTTCCGTCGCCGCCGCTTCGGCAGCCTGGACGAGGCGCGCTCCGAGCTGGCCGACGAGCCGTTCAAGCTGGAGTTGATCGAGGTCAAGGGCGAGGGCCTGGACACCGACGAGGTGATGGAGGTCGGCGGCGGCGAGCTGACCATCTACGACAACCTCGACGCCAAGGAGGACAAGGTCTGCTGGTCGGACCTCTGCCGGGGCCCGCACCTGCCGACCACCCGACTGATCGGCGCGTTCAAGCTGATGCGCTCCGCCGCCGCGTACTGGCGCGGGTCGGAGAAGAACCCCCAACTGCAGCGGGTGTACGGCACCGCGTGGCCGACCCGCGACGAGCTCAAGGCGTACCTGAAGCTGTTGGAGGAGGCCGCCCGGCGCGACCACCGCAAGCTCGGCGCGGACCTGGACCTGTTCAGCTTCCCCGACGAGATCGGCTCCGGCCTCGCGGTCTTCCACCCCAAGGGCGGCATCATCCGCCGCGAGATGGAGCACTACTCGCGGCGTCGGCACGAGGAGGCGGGGTACGAGTTCGTCAACACCCCGCACATCACCAAGGCGCAGCTGTTCCAGACCTCCGGTCACCTGCCGTACTACGCGGACACCATGTTCCCGCCCATGCAGTTGGAGGGCGCGGACTACTACCTCAAGGCCATGAACTGCCCGATGCACAACCTGATCTTCAGGGCGCGCGGGCGGTCGTACCGGGAGCTGCCGCTGCGGATGTTCGAGTTCGGCACGGTCTACCGGTACGAGAAGTCCGGCGTCGTGCACGGCCTGACCCGGGTGCGCGGCCTGACCCAGGACGACTCGCACATCTACTGCACCCGCGAGCAGATGGCCGGTGAGCTGACCACGCTGCTCAGCTTCGTGCTGGACCTGCTGCGCGACTACGGCCTGGACGACTTCTACCTGGAGCTGTCGACCCGCGACGACTCGCCCAAGTTCATCGGTGCGGACGAGGACTGGGCCGAGGCGACCGAGGCGCTGCGCACCGCCGCCGAGACCTCCGGCCTGGACCTGGTGCCCGACCCGGGCGGCGCGGCGTTCTACGGGCCGAAGATCTCCGTGCAGGCGCGGGACGCGATCGGCCGGACGTGGCAGTTGTCCACCCTTCAGGTCGACTTCAACCAGCCGGAGCGGTTCGGTCTGGAGTACCAGGCCGCCGACGGCACCCGCCAGCGGCCCGTGATGATCCACCGGGCGCTGTTCGGGTCGATCGAGCGGTTCTTCGGGGTGCTCACCGAGCACTACGCGGGCGCGTTCCCGGCCTGGCTGGCCCCGGTGCAGGTGGTCGGCATCCCGATCCGCGAGGACCACACCGACTACCTGCACGGCTTCGTCGCGGCGCTGCGCGCCGAGGGGATCCGGGCCCAGGTGGACGCGGGCGACGACCGGATGCAGAAGAAGATCCGTACGGCGCAGCAGCAGAAGATCCCGTTCATGGTGATCGTCGGAGACGACGACGTGGCCGCCGGCACGGTGTCCTTCCGCTACCGCGACGGCTCGCAGCGCAACGGGGTGCCGACCGCCGAGGCGGTGACCCACATCCTGGACGTGGTCAGCTCGCGCACGAACATCGGCCCCTCCGCCGCCGCGGAGTAACGGAACCGGGCGCGGCCCGAGGGCCGCG
This sequence comes from Micromonospora sp. NPDC049175, assembly GCF_043197345.1. NCBI lineage: Bacteria > Bacillati > Actinomycetota > Actinomycetes > Micromonosporales > Micromonosporaceae > Micromonospora > Micromonospora sp. NPDC049175. The sequence goes on from NZ_JBICSY010000003.1 coordinate 533,803, forward strand.
CCCGGCAACCGCGACGCGGGGCCGCGCTGGCGGTCAGATGCCGCAGTTCGGGGCCGACCAGCCGCCGACGGCGGCCACGTGGGTGTGGTCGTTGTGGTCCGGGTAGCCGGGGCCGAGGATCTGCCCGAAGCCGTGGTAGCGGGCCTGCTGGGCCAGCCGGCAGAACGACGGTGACCCGACCAGGTCCACCGCGTCCCCGTACAGGTGTCGACTGTTGGACGCCCCGCCCACCGCGCTGTTGCAGGCGTAGCTGCGGAAGCTGCTGCTGATCGAGATGGCCACGTCCCCGAGGGCGTGCCGCAGGGCCTGGAGCTTCCACATCGAGACGAGCGCGTTGGCCCGTGCGGTGCTCGCCGCGACCGCGCCGCCGGACCAGTCGCTGTTGCACCTGTTCAGCTCGGGGTAGCTGAAGTTGGCAGGTGTGCAGTCGTCGTCCTGCAGGGCGTAGAGCCGGTTGAACGTCTGCGGGCCGGCGATGCCGTCCGCCGGTAGCCCGTACGCCTGCTGGAAGCGGATCACCGCCGAGCGGGTGGCGGGGCCGAACGCGCCGTCGATGGTGAGCACCGCGCCGTAGCCGGGGTAGCCGGCGACCCGGATCTGGAGTTGTCGGACGTCGTCGCCGGACGCCCCCTGGGACAGGGTGCGACCCCAGGTGTAGCAGCCGTCCGCCTGTGCGGCGCCGGCGGTGAGGGTGATGCCGGCCACTGTGGTGGCGGCGGTCAGGGCGAGTGCCGCGAGGAGCCGGCCGAGCCGACGGATCATGGGTGACCCTCCATCGATACATGCGCGGTTATGGATGCATGGAATCTTCAGGTTTGGACATTGATCCGTCAAGAATGTGCACCAAGAGTTTTCCCGGCGACGGGTGTCGCGGCTGCACGGGCTGGCTCCGTAGGATCGGCTCGTGACAGGGGCGGAACGGCACACGGACACGGATGGCATGGCGGACGGCCTGGAGCGGCTCTGGACGCCGCACCGGATGACCTACATCTCCGGCGAGGACCGTCCGGCCGAGGGCTACGAGAAGCCCACCGGCTGCCCCTTCTGCCGGGCGCCCAAGCTGCCGCCGGAGGACAGCCTGGTGGTGGCCCGTGGCGAGCACGTGTTCGTGGTGCTCAACCTCTATCCGTACAATCCGGGGCACCTGCTGGTCTGCCCCTACCGGCACGTCGCCGACTACACCGACCTGGACGTGCCGGAGACCACCGAGCTGGCGTCGTACACCCAGACCGCGATGCGGGTGATCCGCAAGGTGAGCAACGCGCACGGCTTCAACCTGGGCATGAACCAGGGCGGGGTGGCCGGCGCCGGCATCGCCGCGCACCTGCACCAACACGTGGTCCCGCGCTGGGGCGGCGACGCGAACTTCATGCCGGTGATCGGCCGCACGAAGGTCCTGCCGCAACTGCTCGGCGACACCCGCGACCTGCTCGCCCGCGCCTGGCCGTCCTGACCACCGGCCACGCGGGCGTCCCGCCACGCGGCGTCCGCGCGGGGCACGGTCAGTCTGCGCGCAGCAGCGGGGTCGGCTCCGGCCAGCTCTCCACCCGGTGTACGTGGGGGAGCAGCACGTCCCGACCGGGTGAAGGTGGCACGATCGGCCGATGGCAGTCACGACACGGACGTTGGGGCGCAGCGGCATCGAGGTCAGCGCCCTCGGCATGGGGTGCTGGGCGATCGGCGGGCCCTGGGCGGAGGGCGCCCAACCGCTGGGCTGGGGCGCGGTTGACGACGACGAGTCGGTACGGGCGGTCCACCGGGCGCTCGAGGAGGGCATCACCCTGTTCGACACCGCCGACACGTACGGCGCCGGGCACGGCGAGCGGGTCCTCGGCCGAGCGCTCGCGGGCCGCCGGGACGAGGCCGTGATCGCCACCAAGTGGGGTTACACCTTCGACGAGGCGAGGCGACAGGCCACCGGGGAGGACGCGTCGCCCGCGTACCTGCGTCGGGCCGTGACGGACTCGCTGCGCCGGTTGGGCACCGATCGGATCGACCTCTACCAGCTACACCTGGCCGACCTGTCGGTGCCGAGGGCGCAGGCGCTCGTCGGCACCTGCGAGGACCTGGTCGCCGAGGGGCTGATCCGGGCGTACGGGTGGAGCACCGACCGTGTCGACCGGGCCACCGCGTTCGGTCACGGCGCCGCCGGTGCCACCGCCGTGCAGCACACGCTGTCGGTGCTGCGCGACGCCCCCGAGCTGCTCGCCGTCTGCGGCAAGTACGACCTGGCCAGCGTCAACCGCGGCCCACTGGGGATGGGGCTGCTCACCGGCAAGTACTCGGCCGGCTCGGTGCTGCCCCGCGACGACGTCCGCGGGTCGGCCCCCGGCTGGTTGGAGTGGTTCCGCGGTGGCCGGCCCGCGCCGGAGTGGCTGCGCCGGGTCGGCGCGGTCCGCGCGGCGCTCACCGCCGATGGGCGCACCCTCGCCCAGGGGGCGCTGGGCTGGATCTGGGCGCGCAGCGGCCGCACCATCCCGATCCCCGGCTGTCGTACGGTCGCCCAGGTCGAGGAGAACGCCGCCGCGCTGCACCGGGGGCCGTTGCCGGCGGACCAGTTCGTCGAGGTGGAGCGCCAGTTGGCGGCCCTGCGCACCGCGGCCCTCCGCGACGCCGACCGCCCCCACTGGCCCCCTCCCACCCATCCCACCACCCACCCCTGAGCGGGGCAGTGGCACCCGTCCGGTCCGCGCTGCCGTCGCGTCCCGACCCGGGTGCTCACCCCAACCAGGTCGGTGCGGGCCTGCTGTAGAGCTGCCCCGTTTGTGGGGCGGTGGCCTGGTCGGGTGGTGGCGTGTGGAGCTGCGGTGTGCCTGGGCGGTGGCCCGGTCGGGTCTCGGCGCGCCGGTAGAGCCGCCCCAGATCTGGGGCAGCTCTACAGGACGCGAACATGGCAGGCCACCCGCCTCGCCCGGCCCTGTCGATCACGAGTTGTGGTGCCTCGCGAGGACCGGGCGCGGCGGGGCGAGGCTCAGGGGGTGTGTTCCTTGCGGATCTGGTCGGCCAGGTGGGCCGGCATGGGGTCGTGGCGGACGAACTGGCGGCGGAAGGTGCCGGTGCCGGCCGTCATGGAACGCAGCTCGACGGCGTAGCGCAGCAACTCGGTCGCCGGCACCTCGGCGCGGACGAGGGTGCGGCCCTCGGTGTCCGGGTCCGCTTCGGTGCCGAGCACCCGACCGCGGCGGCCGGACAGGTCGCCCAGCACGGCGCCCACCGAGCCGTCCGGCACCCGGATGGTGACCTCGTCGATCGGCTCCAGGAGCGCGGGCTGACCACGGTCGGCGGCGTCCCGCAGGGCCAGCGCACCGGCGGTCTGGAAGGCCGCGTCGGAGGAGTCGACGCTGTGGGCCTTGCCGTCGACAAGTGTCACCCGCAGGTCCACCACCGGGTGGCCGGCGACCAGGCCGCGCTCCAGTTGGGCCCGGACGCCCTTCTCCACGGACGGGATGTAGTTGTGTGGCACCGCGCCGCCGACGACCCGGTCGACGAACTCGTTGCCGCTGCCCGCGGGCAGGGGCTCGACCTCGATGTCGCAGACCGCGTACTGGCCGTGCCCGCCGGACTGCTTGACGTGCCGGCCGTGCCCGTTCGCGGGCACGGTGAGCGTCTCGCGCAGGGAAACCTTCACCGGTTCGGTGTCCAGCTCGACGCCGCCGGCGCGCAGCCGGTCGAGCACCACGTCTGCGTGCGCCTCGCCCATGCACCAGAGCACCAGCTGGTGGGTCTCCGGGTTGCGCTCCAGGCGCAGCGTGGGGTCGCCGGCGACCAGGCGGGCGAGGTTGCGGGCCAGGGCGTCCTCGTCGGCGCGGCTGCGGGCGACGACCGCCACCGGCAGCAGCGGCTCCGGCATCTCCCAGGGGGCGATCAGCAGTGGGTCGTCCTTGGCTGAGATGGTGTCGCCGGTCTCGGCGGTGCCCGACTTGGTGATCGCGCAGATGTCGCCGGCCACGCAGAGCGGCACCTCCCGCAGGGTGGCGCCCAGCGGGGTGTAGATGTGCCCGACCCGCTCGTCGGCGTCGTGGTCGGGGTGGCCGCGTTCGGTCATGCCGTGCCCGGAGATGTGCACGGTCTGGTCGGGGCGCAGCGTGCCGGAGAAGACCCGGACCAGCGAGACCCGGCCGACGTGCCGGTCGACTGTGGTCTTGACGACCTCGGCGACGAGCGGCCCGGCCGGGTCGCAGGTCAGCGGCGGGCGGGGGGAGCCGTCCACGCCGGCGACCGCCGGCAGCTCGTGCTCCAGCGGCGACGGGAACGCGGCGGTCAGCACCTCCAGCAGCACGTCCAGCCCGACACCGGTCTGGGCGCAGACCGGCACCACCGGGTAGAAGTGCCCCCGGGCGACGGCCCTCTCCAGGTCGTCGATGAGCACCTCGTCGCTGATCTCCTCACCGTCGAGGTAGCGGTCCATGAGGGTCTCGTCCTCGCTCTCGGCGATGATCCCCTCGATCAGCTCGTCGCGGGACTCGTCGATGGCCCGCTGGTGCTCCGGGTCCGGGTCGCGGACGTCGGCGGGCAGCCCGGCGGAGTAGTCGAAGACGCGACGGGTGATCAGGCCGAGCAGACCCTCGGTGGACACCCCGTCGTCGCCGAGCATCGGCAGGTAGAGGGGCATCACGTTGTCGCCGAAGAGGCGCTGGCAGAGCGCCACCGTCTCGTCGACGTCGGCGCGGGGCTGGTCCAGGCGGGAGACCGCGACGGCGCGGGGCAGGTCGACAGCCGCGCACTCCTCCCAGAGGGCGACGGTGGCCGCGTCCATGCCGCCGGCCGCGGAGACGACGAAGAGGGCGGCGTCGGCGGCCCGCAGCCCGGCGCGCAGCTCACCGACGAAGTCGGCGTACCCGGGGGTGTCCAGCAGGTTGACCTTGATGCCGTTGTGCAGCAGCGGAGCGCAGGACAGGCTGACCGACCGTTGTTGGCGGACGGCGGCGGGGTCGTGGTCGCCGACCGTCGTGCCGTCGACGACGGCGCCGGCCCGGCTGATCGTGCCGGTCGCCGCGAGCAGGGCCTCGACGAGTGTCGTCTTGCCCGCCCCGGAGTGCCCGACGAGCACCACGTTGCGAACCTGTTCGGGCTCGGTCACCACCGGCGCGCCGCCGGTGGAACCCTTCTCGTGCTTCTGCGCCATGGGGCGCACCTCCCTCAGCCGGTGGTGGGTGGCGACCGCCGCGCGACGGTAAGCGGCCCGGGGCGAGTGCGCGGCAGTATCCTCCGGTGGTCTCGTGCTCAGCGGGAACGGGACGGGTGAGCGGGTGAGCTGGCTCACCCTCCAGCTCGATCTCACACCCGTTGTCGGGTAGGCACAAGCCTCTCCCGGGCGGGTCGGAGGGGCGGCCGTATCGCCGGACCTGGGCGGACCGTTATCGTGGGGACCGCCATGGCGAAGATCTTCCAAGTGTCGGCCCGCGCGGGGATGACCCGCGTCGTCGAGCCGATTGCCCGCGCCCTGCTGCGCGCGGGCGTGACCCCCAATGCCGTCACCGTCGCGGGCACCGTTGGTGTGCTCGTCGGCGCGCTCGGCTTCGGTGCCCGCGGCCATCTGGTCGCGGGCGCGTTGATCGTGACCGTTTTCGCGCTCACCGACCTGCTCGACGGGACGATGGCCCGGATGAGCGGCGGGTCCACCAGGTTCGGGGCGTTCCTCGACTCGAGCATGGACCGGGTCGCCGACAGTGCCGTCTTCGGCGCGGTCGCGTACTGGCTGGCCACCCAGGGCGACCACTCCGGTGTAGCCGCCGCGTTGATCTGCCTGGCCGCCGGCAGTCTGGTGTCCTACGTCAAGGCGCGCGCCGAGGGGCTCGGCATGACCTGCAACGTGGGCATCGCCGAGCGCACCGAACGGCTGCTGATCGTCGGCGTCGGCGGGATCCTCACCGGCCTGGACGTGAAGCCCGCGCTGGAGATCGCGCTCTGGCTGCTCGCCGCGGTGTCGATCTTCACGGTGGGGCAGCGGATGGCGCACGTCTACCGCCAGGCCCAGCAGCTCCAGCCGAACGGCCAGGCGTGAGGGGCGGGCCGACGACCCGGCGTCGGACGACCGGCGGCCGGGCCGCGTGAACCTCACCGAGCTTGGCTACGTCGCCGGCTGGCGGGTGGTCCGCGCGCTACCCCGGCCGCTGGTGGCGGCGGCGTTCCAGGCGGGCGCGGACCGCGCGCACCGCCGCGCCGGAGGGGGTACGGCCCGACTGCGCGCGAACCTGCGCAGGGTGGTCGGCCCGGAGCTGTCCGAGGCCGAGCTGGACGATCTCGTCAAGCGAGGGCTGCGCTCGTACGCCAGGTACTGGATGGAGGCGTTCCGGCTGCCCTCCCTGAGCCGCGCGCAGATCCTGTCCGGCTTCCGGCTCGACGGCGCGGAGTTGCTCGCCGCCGACGTGGCAGCCGGCCGGGGCGCGGTGGTGGCGCTGCCGCACGCCGGCAACTACGACGCCGCGGGCGCCTGGGTGGCGGCCAACGGCTGGCCGATCACCACGGTGATGGAGCGGCTCAAGCCGGAGGGCGTGTACAAGCGTTTCGTGGCCTTCCGGGGGAGCGTGGGCATGGAGATCCTGCCCACCCACGGCGGGCCACGTCCGGCGTTCGACGTGCTGCTGGAGCGCGTTCGTGCCGGTGCCGTGGTGCCGTTGCTCGCCGACCGGGACCTCTCCGCCCGGGGGGTGGAGGTGGACTTCTTCGGCGGTAGGACCCGGATGCCCGCCGGGCCGGCGCTGCTCGCGTTGCACAGCGGTGCGCCCCTCTACGTGGCCTCGATGTGGTACGAATCGGATGCGGCGTGCGCGTCGCTCGCCGGCCCGCTGCCGGTGCCGGGGCCCGAGGCGGGGCCCCTGGACCAGCGGGTCCGGTCGCTGACCCAGCTGATCGCCGACGGTCTGGCGGCGGGTATCGCCCGGCATCCGGAAGACTGGCACATGTTGCAGCGGATGTGGCTGGACCAGCGGGGGTCGGCGGACGGCACGGCGCTGCCATCCTCGGCCGCCGGTCCGGCCTGAGGAGGTGGTGGGCACGGTGGGACGGTGTGCCGCAGTCGTGGGCGGGGGGCGCTGACGCATGCGGATCGGCATCGTGTGCCCGTACTCCTTCGATGTCCCCGGCGGGGTGCAGAACCACGTGATGGACCTGGCCGAGGCGTTGATCGCGCTCGGCCACGAGGTCAGCGTGCTCGCGCCGGCCGACGAGGATTCGCCGTTGCCGGCGTACGTGGTGTCCGCCGGTCGTGCCGTGCCGCTGCCGTACAACGGTTCGGTGGCCCGGATCGCGTTCGGCCCGGTCTCCACCGCTCGGGTCCGGCGTTGGATCATCAACGGCGACTTCGACGTGCTGCACGTGCACGAGCCGCTCACGCTGAGCCTGTCCCTGCTGGCCGTGCTCTCCGCGCGCGGCCCGGTGGTGGCGACCTTCCACACCGCGATGACCCGTTCCCGGGTGCTGGCCGCCGCGCAGGGCGTGTTGCAGATCGTGCTGGAGCGGATCACCGCCCGGATCGCGGTCAGTGCGCTGGCCCGCAAGGTGCAGGTCGAGCACATGGACGGCGGGGCGGTGGAGATCCCCAACGGGGTGGCGGTGGCGAAGTTCGCCGACGCCGAGCCGTTGCCGGGCTGGCCGGGGGAGTGCGCCCCGGGCAGCGGCGGCACCCTGGGTTTCCTGGGCCGGTTCACCGAGGCGCGCAAGGGCTTCCCGGTGTTGCGCGACGCGTTCGTGGCGTTGGCCGCCACCCGGCCCGGGCTGCGGTTGCTCGTCGCCGGCCCGGGGGACCCCGACGACCTGTACGACCAGTTCCCGGCCGACCTGCACGAGCGGATCACGTTCCTCGGGCTGGTCACCGAACCGGACAAGGCGCGGATGCTGCGCAGTGTGCACCTCTACGTGGCGCCGAACACCGGTGGCGAGTCGTTCGGCATGATCCTCACCGAGGCGTTGGCGGCGGGTACGACGGTGATCGCCAGCGACCTGGACGCGTTCCGGCGGGTGCTCGACGGTGGGCGCGCCGGCCGGCTCTTTCCCACGGGTGACCCGGTGGGGTTGCGCGACGCGGTGACCGAGCTGCTGGACGACCCCGCCGGGCGGGCCGCGTTGACCGAGTGCGGCGATCAGGTGGTGGCGAATTTCGACTGGCCGGTGGTTGCTCGACGCGTTGTGGAGGTATACGCAGCGGCGATCGAGGCAACCGACGGGCGGGTCATCGACCAGGAGTGGGTGGGGCTGGGCTGAGCCGGTGGGACGCATGGTGCGGACGACGACCGGGGTGACCGGTGGTGCCGCGCCCAATCGGAGGCGAAACGGAGCAGCACTACGATGCCGCACATGTGGTGGGTGGTGGCCGCGATCGTGGTCGTGGGGCTGGTCTCGGCGTACCTTGTCTGGACCGCCGGCCGGGTGGAGCGGCTGCAGGGCCGTGCGGAACTGGCGGCCCGGGCCCTCGACGCGCACCTGCTGCGTCGGGCCGCGGCGGCCGCCGTGTTGGCCGAGCGGCGGTTCGGCGTCGAGCTGTACGCGGCCGCCCGGATCGCCCTGGACGCCAGCCCGGACGAGCGGGAGGCGGCGGAGAACGACCTGACCCGGCAGTTGCGGGGCGTCCAGTTGGATCCGGGCGATCCGGACTGTGGGGCGGTCATCGCCGCCAGTCGTCGGCTCGCGCTGTCCCGGCAGGTGCACACCGACCTGGTCCGCGACGCCCGCTCGGCGCGTAGCCGACCGTTGGTGCGGGTGTTGCGGATGGGACGGGGTCAGGAGTGGCCGCGCTACTTCGACATCGACGACCCGACCCTCACGGTGCCGGCGGACGTCCCCGCGAGCTGACCCGGGCGGTCGCCGGGAGCCGGTGACCAGGGCCACAGGGCAGGCCACCGGGGGTCTGATTGGCTGTCGGTCCGGCGTTGACCCGCGCGTAGCATTTTCGCTGTCACCCCCAGCGCACGTCCAAGGAGCGATGACCCGTGCCCGAGAACACCGCCCCGAACACCGGTCCGGCCCCCGTCGTCGGCAGCGCGCGCGTCAAGCGCGGCATGGCCGAGATGCTCAAGGGCGGCGTGATCATGGATGTGGTCAACGCCGAGCAGGCCAAGATCGCCGAGGACGCCGGCGCGGTCGCGGTGATGGCCCTGGAGCGGGTGCCCGCCGACATCCGCGCGCAGGGCGGCGTCTCCCGGATGAGCGACCCCGACATGATCGACGGAATCATCGAGGCGGTCTCCATCCCGGTGATGGCCAAGGCCCGCATCGGCCACTTCGTGGAGGCGCGGATCCTCCAGTCGTTGGGCGTGGACTACGTCGACGAGTCCGAGGTGCTGACCCCGGCCGACTACGCGAACCACATCGACAAGTGGGCGTTCACGGTGCCCTTCGTCTGTGGCGCGACGAACCTGGGTGAGGCGCTGCGGCGGATCACCGAGGGGGCGGCCATGATCCGTTCCAAGGGTGAGGCGGGCACCGGCGACGTCTCCAACGCCACCACCCACATGCGCAGGATCCGTCAGGAGATCGCCCGGCTGTCCTCGCTGCCGGCCGACGAGCTGTACGTCGCGGCCAAGGAGTTGCAGGCCCCGTACGAGCTGGTCAAGGAGGTCGCCGAGAGCGGCAAGCTGCCGGTCGTGCTGTTCACCGCAGGCGGGATCGCCACCCCGGCCGACGCGGCGATGATGATGCAGCTCGGCGCGGAGGGCGTGTTCGTGGGCTCCGGCATCTTCAAGGCGGGTAACCCGGCGCAGCGGGCCGCCGCGATCGTCAAGGCCACCACCTTCCACGACGACCCGGACGTGCTGGCGAAGGTCTCCCGTGGTCTCGGCGAGGCCATGGTCGGCATCAACGTCGACGAGATCCCGCAGCCGCACCGCCTGGCCGAGCGCGGTTGGTAGGCATGGGCGCGCCCACCATCGGAGTCCTCGCGCTGCAGGGGGACGTCCGCGAGCACGTGGCGGCACTGGCGGCGGCCGGCGCGGACGCCCGCCCGGTCCGTCGTCCGGCGGAACTGGACGCGGTGGACGGCCTGGTCGTCCCCGGCGGCGAGTCCACCACCATCAGCAAGCTCGCCGACATCTTCGAGATGCGCGAGCCGATCGACAAGCGCATCGCCGGCGGCATGCCGGTCTACGGCTCCTGCGCGGGCATGATCATGCTGGCGACCGAGGTGCTCGACGGCCGACCCGACCAGCGTGGCTTCGCCGGCATCGACATGACCGTCCGGCGCAACGCGTTCGGCCGGCAGGTCGACTCGTTCGAGGCGCCGGTGACCATCACCGGAGTCGAGGGCGAGCCGTTCCACGCGGTGTTCATCCGCGCGCCCTGGGTGGAACGGGTCGGCGCCGGAGTCGAGGTGATCGGCACTGTGACCGACGGCCCGGCCGCCGACCGGATCGTGGCGGTGCGGCAGGGCAACCTGTTGGCCACCTCGTTCCACCCCGAGTTGACAGGCGACCTGCGCGTGCACGCGTACTTCGTGGACCTGGTGCGGGCCACCTCCTGACCGGGGGACCCGTCGCTCAGCCGGCGACCGCCCGCAGGTGCCCCGGGCGGCGTCCCGCGAGCTGGTCGAGCGCGGCCGCCGTGGCGGCGTCGGCGGGCAACTGCACCACGAGTCGCTGCGGATCGGCCTCGGCCAGCTCCAGGGTCTCGACGTCGAGGCGCAACAGCCCCACCGCCGGGTGGCGTACCGTCAGCGGGCCGCCCCGCGCGGCGGTGACCGGTCGCCGCCGCCACCTGTCGACGAACGGCGCACCCACCGTGCGGGCCAGCCGCTCGGCGAAGACGTCGCTGGCCGGATCGCCGCGGCGCAGCAGGTACAGCTCCGCGACCTGCTGGTCGGCCAGCGCCGACCACTGCGGATAGTGCTCACGGGCCCGCTCGTCGGTCAGCACGAACCAGATGAGGTTCGGTCGCGACCCGTCCAGCAGGCCGAGTGGGCGGGCGAGCACGTCGAACGGCTCGTTCCAGGCCAGCACGTCGCCGAGCCGGTTGAGCACGTACGCCGGGGTGTCGCGCAGCGCGTCGAGCATCGCGCGGACCGTTGGCCGGACGGTGCGGGAGACCGTCGGACGGTCACCCGCGCAGAGCTGTCGGGCGTGTTGGGCCGAGGCGAGCTGGCGCAGGTGGTCGCGGTCGGCGCTGTCCAGGCGCAGCGCGTCGGCGAGCGCGGCGAGGATCTCCGGCGACGGCCGGGTGTCGCGGCCCTGCTCCAACCGGGTCAGGTATTCGACGCTCACCTGCGCCACCGTCGCCAGCTCGGCCCGGCGCAGGCCGGGGGTGCGTCGGCGGGGGCCCTCGGCGAGGCCGACGTCGGCCGGCCGCCGCGCCCCGCGGCGACTGCGCAGGAACGCGCCCAGCTCTCCGTCCATCACCGACTCAGTCTGGCAGCCGGCACCGGCCGGTGGGTGGCCCTGGCAGGGCCATCCTCGCGGCGGTCTCCCCGGCCCGTCCCGTCGGCCACAGGATCGTGGTCATGACTGACGCACAGAGCACAGGACCGCTGCGGATCGGCCTGATCGTGGGCAGCACCCGTCCCGGCCGGCGGGGCGCGGCGATCGCCAGGTGGGCGATGGAGGTGGCCGAGCGGCACGAGGCGGTACGCGCCGGGGACGCCGTCTGCACGCTTGTCGACCTCGCGGAGCAGGAGTTGCCGCTGCTCGACGAGCCGGTGCCGGCGCTGTTCGGCGACTACCGGCACCCGCACACCCGGCGGTGGGCGGCGGTGGTGGACGCCTGCGACGCCTTCGTCTTCGTGACCCCGGACTACAACCGCTCGATCCCGGCCGCGCTCAAGAACGGGATCGACTACCTGTACGCGGAGTGGACCGACAAGGTGGCCGGGGTGCTGAGCTACGGCGTGCAGGGTGGCAACCGGGCAGCCGACCACCTGCGGACGATTCTGACCGAGGTACGGACGCTTGTGGTGCCGACCGGAGTGGCACTGTCGATCTTCACCGACTTCGACTTCACAGGTGCCGACCCGGGTGACCCCACCGCCGGCCGCTTCGCGCCGGGTGACGGCCGGGAGGCGGAGTTGTCCACCATGCTCGCCGAGGTCGTGACCTGGTCCCGAGCGCTGCGCCCGGTCGACCCGGCAGGGGTGGCGGTCGGCACCGCGGAGCTGGTGGGCTGATCTGACAGTGTTTTCCCCGCGTATGCCCGTTTCGGGCGGGCGTGGGGAGGTCGTCGCGCGCGGTGCATGACAGCGACCCGGGGGACGTCGGTAGGATTGCGGGGATTCGGCAGGGCCATCTGCCCGCCACGGCTTCCACCAGAGCTGACCGGCACCTCCGCGTGCGCCGGCGGGAGCGGGGCGCGAGCGGTGCGGTCGATGCAGCCGGCGGCTAGCAACGGAGGTAGAAGATGTCCGGCCACTCAAAGTGGGCGACGACCAAGCACAAGAAGGCCGTCATCGACGCCAAGCGCGGCAAGATGTTCGCCAAGCTGATCAAGAACGTCGAGGTGGCCGCGCGGATCGGCGGCGGCGACCCCACCGGCAACCCGACACTCTTCGACGCGATCCAGAAGGCGAAGAAGAGTTCGGTGCCGAACGACAACATCGACCGCGCCGTCAAGCGTGGCTCCGGCCTGGAAGCCGGCGGCGCCGACTGGCAGACGATCATGTATGAGGGGTACGGCCCGAACGGCGTGGCCATGCTCATCGAGTGCCTCACCGACAACCGCAACCGGGCGGCCACCGAGGTGCGCACCGCGCTGACCCGCAACGGCGGCTCGCTCGCCGACGCCGGCTCGGTGTCGTACATGTTCTCCCGCAAGGGCGTGGTGATCGTGCCCAAGGAGGGCACCAGCGAGGACGACGTGATGCTTGCCGTCCTCGACGCCGGCGCCGAGGAGGTCAACGACCTCGGTGAGGCGTACGAGGTGGTCTCCGAGCCGACCGACCTGATCCCGGTGCGGACCGCGCTCCAGGACGCCGGCATCGAGTACGAGTCGGCCGAGTCGTCTCTCGTCCCCAGCATGAACATCCCGCTGGACGAGGAGGGCGCCCGCAAGATCTTCAAGCTGATCGACGTCCTCGAGGACTGCGACGACGTGCAGAACGTCTACGCCAACTTCGACGTCAGCGACGACGTGATGGCGGCGGTCGACGCCTGAGGCGGTCGAGGCGAGCAAGGTACGGCTGAGCTCCGGGAAATGCAGCAGCGGGCCCCAGCCTCACACCGAGGCTGGGGCCCGCCTGTGTCTAGCCAACCTTGAGCGGTTTCCTGGCTAGAGGTTTGCGCCCGACGGGGGTTTGCCTCGGTGGTGGAGGTGGCACGTATGTCGCGTGCTCAGGCATCAGGAAAAGGGAGCGTCGGGCTATCGCGTCGCCCTTGTCGTCGAGCTGGTAGCAGTCGATCCAGCACCAACCGTCGTAGGTGATCCAGTCGAGTTTCCTGATGACTCGGACGGTGATGGGGATCATGAACTGAACGCTTGTCGCCCGGTCGAGCCGTAGGAGGTCACCGGCCTTCATCCGGCCTTCCTTGCACGCCAGATCTTCAAGGTCCTGCCTGCTTCGCTCAGCCTGGGGCAGAAGCCGACGGGCGTGCAGCTCGGGCAACGTCCGCGGTTGTGAAGGTCAACGATGAACCCTGCCATGATCACGGTGAAGGGCGGTTCGGGTCGATATTCCTCAAGCATCGTGCCGCCCGTCTCGCTGGTTGCGACGCTTGAGCACTTGCCGCCTGGTGCTGACTTCGTCCGGCTTCTCCCGTGGCGCGGGAGAAACGCACGCTACGGGCTGATAGGCGGAGCGCTCAACGACGTCGATCGGCTCATCAGGTCTCTGAAACCACTTCCAACGGCGCACGGTTCTGCCTCCCGAGAGTCCCTGGGTGGCCGGCACGGAGTGCCTACCCCTAGATCACTCTGCGTGCCGGCCACACTCGCAACGGTAAGCCTGTCTATGCAGCCTGTCTAGACAGGTACTGTTCGTGTCGTGGCAAGTGAGGGCTCAAGAAGATCGGGAGTACGGTGACGGGCGTGCCTACCCCGCACGTACCACCCCGCCGATACCGGCTGGTTGCCGACGAACTGCGCCGCCGCATCGAGGCTGGCGTGATCCCACCTGGCTCCTTGCTGCCCAGTGAATCGACCCTGATGGCTGAGTTCTCAGTCGCACGGGGAACCGTTCGTGAAGCCCTGGCGCTGCTGCGGTCCGAAGGCTTGGTTCTGACCGAAGTGGGACGTGGAACCTACGCCAGGCCGGTGATGCCTGTGCGGAGACTCGCTTCTGAGCGGTATCGCAAGGAGCTTGAGCAGGTTCGTAGTGGTGAGCTTGGTACGTCCTTCACCGCTGATCAGCAGGTCGACTGGGCTGCGTACAGCCTGGACAAGGACTTCCGCGAGGTGCCGGCTACCGAGGCGGTAGCAGAGTTGTTCGGCGTAGAGCCAGGCACGATGCTTCTCGAACGTCATCTCCGCTTCCGCACTCATGGTGCGCCGCAGCAGATGTCCGTCTCATGCCTACTGCTCGACATGGTCGCTGGCACTCCGGTTGCCGATCCTGATAACGAGCCATGGCCGGGCGGCAATACGTCGCAGCTCTACAGCCTCGGGCACACCATCACGGGCGTCCGTGAACGTCCACGATGGAGGCTGCCTTCGTCTGATGAGGCTGAAGCCCTACGCATTCCTGCCGGGGTTCACGTAGTAGTGATCACTCGACAGACGTACGTCGGTGAGCGGGTGGTCGAGGTGGCACACATTGTGAGGCGTGCCGACCTGGTCGACTTGGACTACTGGATTGATCTCAGTTAAGCGTCGCGCTGCCGAGTTGACCAGGCGGTGCCGGCGAACGTGGAGGTGGGGGAGTTGGTGGCACAGCGGTTCGCGCCGGGTGACGTGGTCGTCCGGCGTGAGATCCTGCGCGGCGAGGTGTGGTTCGGCTGTCCGACGATCTGCGTCGAGGACTCGCCCGACCTGCTCGCCCTCTACCTCCCGCCGGGGGCGGAGTTCGGCTTCCCGACGACAGGCGTCTTCCCGTGTGGCCGCCACCCGTGGGAGACCGCCGGGCACCGCTCGTGGTCGGGGCACGGCAAGCTGATGCTGCAACGCCCCGGCGAGGCGCACTCGGTCGACGTGTTCTGGACCGGCCCCGGGCGTGACTTCGCCGGCTGGTACTTCAACCTCCAGGACCCGTTCCGGCGTACGCCGATCGGGGTGGACACTCTCGACCACGAGCTGGACCTGTGGTGGGGCGCGGACGCCGACGCCTACGTCTGGAAGGACGTGGAGATCTTCGCCGAGCGCCTCGTCGAGGGGCGCTACCCGGGCATGGGGGATGCCATCCAGGCCGAGGGTGACCGGATCGCGGCGTTGCTCGACGCGGGGGAGCGCTGGTGGGACCCGGCGTGGGCGACGTGGCAGCCCGACCCGTCCTGGTCGGCGCCCCCACTGCCGGCCGGCTGGGACCAGGTGCCGCCCACCCGCTGACCAGGTCTCCCGGCCCGCTGCGACCAGGTGCCGCCGGCCCGCTGAGCCCGAAACGGGCGTCGGCGTCCGACCAGGACACCGACGCCCGCCGGGGCTGACGGCTCAGCCGATCGTCTCCCGCTCCCGCCACGCGGTCCGCAGGGAGGTCCGGCCGTTGGTGCGCAGCAGCGAGCCCTCGTACACCCGGGCGCCGGCGAGCAGGAACGCGCCGGCGGCGAGCAGCAGGATGACGAGCGAGACGACCGGCTCCCACCCGGCGGCGTCACCCGTGAACAGCCGCAGCGGCATGGCCGTGGGCGACGAGAACGGCAGGTAGGACAGCACCCGCATCGCGGTGTCGTTGTCGTTCAGGAAGATCACCGCGAAGAACGGCAGCATCACGGCGAACTGCACGGGCGTCGACACCGCCGCGATGTCCTCCTGCCGGTTGGCCAGCGCGCCGGCCGCCGCCCACATCGCCGCGAGCAGCACGAAACCGACGAGGAAGAACGGCACGAACCAGCCGATCGCCGGGGCGAGCAGGCTGAGCAGACCGCCACTGTCGCCCATCTGGAGCCCGATCACCGCCACCACCGCGATCAACGCGATCTGCGCGAACGCCAGGATGGCGCCGGCCACCACCTTTCCGGCCAGCAACGCGCGTACCGGCACGGCGGCGACCAGGATCTCCACGATCCGGGTCTGCTTCTCCTCGATGACGCTCTGCGCGATCTGCACCCCGAACGTCTGCGAGGTGATGAAGAAGACGAACGCGAAGACGAACGGCACCAGGAACGCCACCACCGGGTCCACCGCGTCCGGGTCGAGCAGCCGTACGGTGGGCTGGCTGCTCAGGGCCTTCACCACGTCGTCGGGGGCTTCCTCCATGGCCAGCACCGCCGGTCCGGCGACCACCGCGGCGTCCACGTCGTTGTCGCGGACGGCCTGCTCGGCGGCCCGGTCGTCGGCGACCACCCGGACCTCCAGGCCGGCGGCGCGCAGGGGACCGGCCGCGCTCTCGGTCACCGCCACCGTGGACGGCCCGCCGGAGAGCAGCGGCGGCAGGATGGTGCCCGCCGCCGCGATCAGTAGGAAGAAGAGTGTGCCGAACAGGAAGGTGCGGTCGCGCAGCTTGACGCGGATCTCCCGTTCGGCGACCAGCCGGGTGGCCTGGGTGATGTTCACTGGGTGACCTCTCGGAAGATCTCGGTGAGCGAGGGGCTGACCGGGCCGAAGGCGCGCACCGGACCGCGCGCGAGGGCCGCCTGCAGCACGGGCTGTTCGTCGGCGCCGGCCGGCAGGTCGAAGACCACGCGCGGGCCGTCCAGCTCGACCACTGTCACCCCGGGTTGGTCGCGTACCCAACCGGCGTCGTTCGCCACCACCAACTCGTAGCGGGGCACGGTGTACGAGTCGCGTAGCTGCTGGCGGCCGCCGGCGGCCCGGATCACCCCGTCCGCGATGATCACCAGGTCATCGCAGAGGCGTTCCACGACGTCGAGCTGGTGGCTGGAGAAGAGCACCGGCGCACCGGCCGAGGCCCGCTCCCGCAGCACGGTGACGACGGTGTCGACAGCGAGGGGGTCGAGGCCGGAGAACGGCTCGTCGAGCACCAGCACCTCGGGGTCGTGCACGAGCGCGGCCGCGATCTGCGCGCGTTGCTGGTTGCCCAGCGACAGCGTCTCCAGCAGGTCGTCGCCGCGTTCACCGAGGCCGACCCGGTCCAGCAGAGCGTCGGTGGCCCGCCGGGCGGCGGGTGCGTCCAGGCCGTGCAGCCGGCCCAGGTACGTCACCTGCTCCCGGGTCGTCATCTTCGGGTAGAGGCCCCGCTCCTCCGGCATGTAGCCGAAGCGTCGCCGGTCCTGGCGGGTCAGCGGGGCGCCACCCCAGCTCACCTCACCGGCGTCGGGGGCGAGCACACCCAGGATGATGCGCATGGCGGTGGTCTTGCCGGCGCCGTTGGCGCCCACGAAGCCGGTCATCCGGCCGGCGACCACCTCGAAGGACACATTTCTGAGCACCTGCCGGTCGCCGAAGCTGCGGTCGATGCCGTCGAGGCGAAGCGATCTGGTCACGGTCCCACGCTAGATCGAATACCCCGCCCCGCCGTCCGCCCGATGGGTGAGCGGGCGGTCCGCCGTGCGACGGATGGTGGTCACCCGCCGGGCCGGACCACCCCGTTCTCGTACGCGAACACCACCGCCTGCACCCGGTCGCGCAGGCCGAGTTTGGCCAGCACCCGACTGACGTGTGTCTTCACGGTCGCCTCGCCCAGGTGGATGGCCGCGGCGATCTCCGCGTTGCTCGACCCGGCGGCGAGCAGCACCAGCACCTCCCGTTCCCGTGGAGTCAGCCCGGCCAGCGCGGCGTCCGCCTCCGGCCCCCGGTGGGCGGTGCCCGCCGGGTCTCCGGGACGGGCGAACGTGGAGATCACCCGGCGGGTGATCTCCGGGGCGAGCAGGCCATCGCCCCTGGCCAGCACCCGGATCGCCTCGATCAGCTCCTCCGGTGTGCCGTTCTTCAACAGGAAACCGCTGGCCCCGGCCCGCAGGGCGGCGAACAGGTAGTCGTCGCGGTCGAAGGTCGTGAGGATCAGCACCGCGGGCCCACCGGGCCCGTCGGCGGTGAGCTGCCGGGTGGCCTCCAGGCCGTCCATCCCGGGCATCTCCACGTCCATGAGTACGACGTCGGGGCGGGTGGCCCGGGTCATGACGACGGCTCGTTCGCCGTCGGCGGCCTCGCCGACCACCTCGATGTCGTCCTCCACCTCCAGGATGACCCGGAAGCCGGTGCGGACGAGATGCTGGTCGTCGGCAAGTAGCACCCGGATCCTCTGACCCGGATCCGACGTCTCGTGGGTTGGGGCGGCGCTCATGCCGGGAGCTTCGCGTCGACGGCCGGCTGGCGTTCGTAGCGCGGTTCCGGCTCGTGGTGCGGTTCCGGCTCGTGGTGCGGTTCCCGCTCGTGGTGCGGTTCCCGTCGCGCGTCGCCGGGCGGGTCGGCCGTCGCCAGCGGGAAGCGGGCGCGTACCCGCCATCCGCCGCCGGCCCGCGGCCCGGCCTCCAGGTCGCCGTCGTGTGCGGCGACCCGTTCGCGCATCCCGATCAGGCCCAGCCCGACGGCGGCGACCCGGCCGCTGGCTCGTCCGTTGTCGGTCACGTCCACCTCCACCTCCCGGGCCAGGTAGCGGACCCGCACGTCCAGCAGGTCCGCACCGGCGTGCTTCAGGGTGTTCGTCACCGCCTCCTGCGTCACCCGGTACACCGCCTGGGAGACCGATTCGGGCAGCGCGACCGGGTCGCCGTACACCCCGAGGGTTGCCGTCAGGCCCGCGGCCCGAGCCCGTTCGACAAGCTCGCCGATCCGGTCGACGCCGCCGCCGGCCGGCGGCCCGGCGCCGACGGTGCCGGTGGTCCGCAGCACGCCCAGCATCCGGCGTAGCTCGTCGACGGCGGTGCGGGCGCTCTGCTCGATGGCGGTGAGCGCGGTGCGGGCCTTGCCGGGGTCGCGGTCGAACACCCGGCGGCAGGCGGACGCCTGCACTCCCATCACCGACACGTGGTGGGCGACCACGTCGTGCAGCTCCCGGGCGATCCGGACCCGTTCGCCGAGCACCGCCCGTTCCCGGGACTCGGTCTGCGACCGACGCAGGTCCTCGGCCTGGGTGCGCAGCTCGTGTTCGCGGCACGCGGCCACCCAGGCGGTCTCACCGAAGAACCACGCGAAGCCGAAGACCAGCACGTTGAGCAGGGCGCCGGTGACCATCGCGGCGAGCACGGGTGGCACCGGCCCGACCGCGTCGTCGAAGGTCCCGGGTGGAATGTGGTCGATCATCGTCGCGTAGTAGATCCCCAGCCAGGTGAACATCGTGGCGATCACGCCGATCCGCGCCCGGCGGGCCCGTCGACGGTCCTGCCCCCAGGCGCCGACGGTGTAGAGGGCGCAGAACAACGCCCAGGCGGAGCACTGGGTCTCCGGGGCCGATCGTGCCTGCGCGGCGATGAACGCCATCGAGACGATCAGCAGGATCGCCACCGGCCAGCGCCGCCGCCAGATCAGCGGCAGCGTCACCGCGACGGCCCAGAACAGTTGCTCCGCCCCGGACGGCGGCGGGCCCAGCAGGAACGCCCCGGTGCTGCGGGCCAGGGTGAGGCTGACCAGCGCCAGCGCGCTCATCCCCAGACCGATCCAGAGGTCGTGGCGGCGCTGCCGGGCGGTCGGAGCCGGACGGCGCCATTCGTCTCGCGGTGCCACGGTCATCCGGGAACGATGCCACGCCGCCCGCCACGGCCGGCGAGTGGGCGGACCGGTGCCGTCGGACCGGGCCAACGGGCGGTGGCCCGACGCGAGGTACGCGGCGGGCCACCGGTGTCGGGCGTCGGTCACGCCGTCTGACGGCGGGTCTTGATCGCGGTGTCGACCAGGTCCCAGACCACGACCGCTACCGCACCCACCGCGATGGCCAGGCCGAGGGACTCCCGGTTGTCCGCCTCGGCCAACCAGGTCAGGCGCAGGCCCAGGGCCGGGTTGAGCAGCCGGTCGGTGAGCGCCAGCCACGCCAGCGGCACCGTGAACGCCAGGTCGAGCAGGACCTTGGTGCCGAACAGGGCCCAGGTCCAGCGCCCGATCCGGTACTTGACGACCTCGAAGATCACGCTGGCGACCAGCACGACGATCAGCGCCGGCAGCCAGAACGACCACAGGTCCGGGTCGAGGATCGGAACGTTGTCGCCGTCGGTGCTGGGCACCCAGGACTGGAAGTGCTGCAGGAAGACGTACCCGATGGTCGCCACCGACATGATCACCGACGCGATGGTGTCGGCGAGCGGGATGCCCCGGCGCACCGGGGTGTCGGGCAGATCGTCGAGGTTCCACTCCGGCACGTCCACACCCGACTGGGAGCGCTCGATGAGGACGAAGACCAGGGTGAGCCAGAAGCAGATGTGCACTGTCACGTGCAGGGCGACGACGAGGCCGGGTCCGATGGCCCCGAAGCCCTTGCCCTCGGCGGCTTCGACGACGGTGACGACGGTGCCGGCGAGTGCCGGGATGAAGCTGAGCAGCAGCTTCAGCAGCCGCAGCCAGAGCAGGTAGTAGGTCGGGCCGATGAGCTGAAGCTGGCGGTCGGCGTACCGGGCGGCCAGCACGTCCGGGTTGCCCAGTTCGGTGAGCACCTCCCGCTCGGCGGTGACGGGGTCCGCGCCGCCGTCGGTGCGGCCCTCGATCATGTCGTCGATGGAGGCCCGCAGCTCGGTGGCGATCTCGTCGCGGCGCTGGGCGGGCACCGAGCGCAGGGTGGCGGCGAGGTAGCGGTTGGTCAGGGTGTTCATCGGTCCACTCCTTGGATCAGCCCGGTGATGGAGGCCTGCACGGCGGCGAGGTCGTCGAGCATCCGGCTCAGCATCGACTCGCCCTCGTCGCTGGTCCGGTAGAACTTGCGCGGTCGGCTCTCCGCGGTGTTCCACTCGCTGGTCAGCAGCCCCTGGTCCTCCAGGCGGCGCAGCAGCGGGTAGAGCGTGTTGGCGTCGACCGGGAAGCCGTGGTCGGTGAGCCGTTGCAGCAGTGCGTAGCCGTAGTTCGGTCGGCGCAGCGCGACCAGGCTGGCCACCACGACGGTGCCTCGACGCAACTCCTGTAGGTGCGTCCGTAGAACGTCCTCGCTAACCATGTGTCACACCATACTGTGTGCCACACAGTGTTGTCTAGCGAGACATCATCGTGTCGGTCGCAGACCGGTGCGCCGGGCAGCACGCGGGGCGCCCGGCGACGAACCGGACGCCCCGACGGTGACGCTGCTCAGCAGGCCGGACCCTGCCGGAAGTTCCGCTCGACGAAGCTGGCCGGACCGACCTGGAAGTAGCCCACGCCCGGCCGGATCGGGTGCCCGGTGAACAACTCCACCCGCGAGCCCACCCGCACGAGGTACGCCTCGGCGTCCCCCGCGTCGTTGCGGATCAACGAACCCCGCCGGCCGTAGATCTCCTCCAACTCGGCGAAGGACATGCCGACCGCCGCCCCGGCGGGGGACCGCGGCGGGGCGGTGGCCGTACCCACCTCCACCAGCCGGCCGTCGCGGAAGGCCAGCACGAACACGCCGGCCCAGGAACCGGTCGAGCCCGCGTGCACCACCCCGCCACAGGCAGGAGCGGTCCAGCCGATGTGCCCGTTCGCGGTGAGCGTGCTCAGGCTGGCGCCGATCCGGTACACACCGGCGCCGGCGACGCTGAGCACCTGCGGGTGGCTGTGCTCGACAGCGGCGGCGAGCGGGCCGCGCGCCGAGGCGGGTGCGGTGCCGCCGGTGCGGGGCGCTGCCGCCGCCGGGCCGGCGGCGGTCACGCCGACGAGCGTCCCGAACGCCAACGCGGCGCTGGTGAGCAGGATCGTGGGACGGTTCATGATGGCTCCTTCGGTGGTGGGTCTCCTGCCCTGTTAGTCACCGCGCCCGGGCCAACGGTTCGTCGGGTTCGCGACCGACCCGGTCTACTCTCCAGAGAAACGCCGGCCGGGGGTGACGCGGTGACGGCTCCGCAGCGGATCGGCCCGTACGCCGTCGAGCGACTGCTCGGCGTCGGCTCGTTCGCGACCGTCTGGCTGGGCTACGATCCGCTGCTCCACGGGCACGTGGCGATCAAGGTGCTGGCCGAGAACTGGAGCCACGACCTGCGGGTCCGGGAACGGTTCCTGGACGAGGCCCGGTTGCTGCGCCGGCTGGAGCACGAGCGGCTGATCCGGGTGCACGCTCTCGGTGAGTTGCCCGACGGTCGGCCGTACGCCGTCCTGGCCTGGGCCGACGGCGGGAGCCTGCGGGACCGCCTGGCCGCCGGTGAGATCCCCACGCCTGCCGCGTTGCGGCTGCTCGGCGAGATCTGCGCCGGAGTCGCCGTGCTGCACCGGCACGGCGTCGTGCACCGCGATCTCACCCCGGGAAACATCCTGTTCCGCTCCGCCGACCCCGCCGACGCCGAACGGGTGCTGATCGCCGACCTCGGCCTGGCCAAGGCGCTCGCCGCCGCCTCCGGCCTCACCGCCCGCGCCGGCACCCCCGGCTACATGGCCCCCGAACAGGACGACCCGGGCGCGGTGGTCGACACCCGCGCCGACGTGTACGGGCTCGGCCGACTCGGCATCCGGCTCCTGGGCACCGACCCGCCGAGTGCCGCCGCCGGAACCGACCGACCGCGTGTTGCGGCCAGGCCCGACCCGCCGCGTGTTGCGGCCAGGCCGGACCCGCCGCGTGTTGCGGCCGGACCCGACCCGCCGCGGCACGCTCCGGAGATGCGACTGCGGGAGGACGTGCCGCCGGCGGTCGCGGCGGTGCTCGCCCAGGCCACCGCCCACCACCCGGCCGACCGCTATCCCGACGCCGCGGCCCTGCACGCCGCGTTGGCGCGCGCGAGCGGCCCGGTGGGACGACCTGCCGCGCCGGCCCGCGCGAGCGGCCCGGTGGGACGACCTGCCGCGGTGGGTCCCGTGCGGCAGCCGCCGGCACCCCGGCCGCGGGGCCACCGCTCCTACCGGTCGCGGCTGGCCGGGGCCGCCGTAGTGGCCACCGCCGTCCTGGGCCTGGTGGCCGCCGAGCCGGGTGGCGTCGGGCCGGATCGCCCGGTCGGCGGCACGTACACGACCGGGCCGCTGACCGTGACGGTGCCGCCCGGCTGGTCCGCCGCGGGTGCGACCTGGGCCGGTCAGTACGGTGCCGACGGCGAACCGGAACCGGCGCTGGTGATGTCGCCGCAGCCCCGCCGCTGGGCCGCCGATCCCCGGCTGCCCGGCGCGTTCGTGGGCCTCTCCGCCAGCACGGCGGCCCGCGCCACACCCGCCGGGTTCCTGGCCGAGCGGACGCACGACGACTGCACGCAAGCGCCGGCCCGTGCCACCCGGCAGGCCGGCGTCGAGTGGACCGTGGTGGCGTACCGCTGCGACCGGGGTCGGCCGCAGATCGTCGAGTCGGCCGCCCTGCACCCCGGTCGACCCGCCCTGGTGTACGTGCAGATCGCCCCGCCGGCGGAGAGTGGACCCGACTTCGTGGACACCCTGCTCGCCGGCGTACGCCTGCGGTAGGCGCACTAGCGGACCACCACGGTGATGGTGTGCTCCCGGCCCTCCTGGGGGATCGTCACGGCGACGGTGCCGGGTCGCACGAAGCGGATGTCCACCACGCCCGCCTCGTACTGCTGGGAGACCAGCTCGGGGTGGTCCACGGTGACGAGGCCCGGCCCGATGCCCTGGATCCGCAGCACCGCACCGGTGGCGAAGCAGAGCGATTTCAGCAACTCGATCTCGGTCTCGGCGAGCGGCAGGTCGTAGCGGACCGCACCCTGGCAGGCGGGCGTCACGTCGGTCGGCGGGGGAGTCGTGCGGGGCGTACCCCTTGTCCTGGTCGGGATGGGCGGCGGCGGCACGGGCCGCCCGGCGCTCGACGGCGGCCGGGTGGGCGACCCGGTGCGGCCGGTTGCCACCGGCGTCGTCGGCGTCGTCGTGCCCGCCGACACCGACGCCGCTGGCGAGGACGGACCGCGGGGCTGGGCGGGCAACGGCGAGACCGCGTCGGTGCCGCAGGCGGTGACCGCCACGGTCGCCGCGACGGCGGTGACGGCGCTGGCGACGGTACGGCGCAGCGAGATCATGCGGCCCCCTCTCCGGTCGCGATCGCCGATGGCTGGCTCAGCCGCCGAGTCGTTGCCGGACCTGTCGGCGGGCCAGGTGCAGCCGGGACTTCACCGTGCCCACCGGCACGTCGAGCAGCGCCGCGATCTCGGGGTAGCTCAGCCCGAGGACGTCGCGCAGGGCCACCACCTCGGCCAGGTCGGGGCGGACGGCGTCGAAGGCGTCGAGCAGGTCGAGGCGGGTGCCCGCGACCACGCTCGTCCGTCGCGGGTCGGCCTGCTCGGGCACGGGTACGCCGCCGGCCTCGACGCGCCAGCGGCGGCGCAGCGTGCGGTACGTCGAGCGGGCCCGGTTGGCGGTCAGCCGGTGCAGCCAGGTGCGGAACGAGGAGCGCCCCTCGAACCGGGTGATGCCGTTGGCCAGCGCCAGCAGGGTGTCCTGGCAGGCCTCCTCGGCGTCCTCCCGGTTGGGCAGGAACCGGGCGCACAGCCGCAGCACCTCGGGGCGTACCGCGAGCAGCAGGGCGTCCAGCGCCGCCGGGTCGCCGTGCGCGGCGGACCGGGCCAGGGCGTCGATGTCGTCCGCGTCGGGCATGCCGGGTGTCCAATGCTCGCCGGTGCCGATCCCCGAGCGTACGACCGGTGACGCCGGTGCGCCCCCGTTCGGTCCGGCACCCGACGCGGTCCCGTGCGCTACTCGAAGCGGGACACGTCGCCGGCGCCCCGGCGCAGGATCTCCGGCTCCGGGCCGGACAGGTCGATCACCGTCGTCGGCTCCTTGCCGCAGTCGCCGGCGTCGAGCACCGCGTCGAGCTGGTGGTCGAGCCGTTCCTTGATCTCCCACCCCTGGGTCATCGGCTCGTCGTCGCCGGGCAGGACCAGGGTGCTCGACACCAGCGGCTCGCCCAGCTCGGCCAGCAGCGCCTGGGTGACTGTGTGTCGGGGTACGCGCACCCCGACGGTGCGCTTCTTCGGGTGCAGCATCCGGCGGGGCACCTCCTTGGTGGCCGGCAGGATGAAGGTGTAGCTGCCCGGGGTGGACGCCTTGACCAGGCGGAAGACCGAGTTGCTGATCTGGACGAACTGGCCGAGCTGCGCGAAGTCCCGGCAGACGAGCGTGAAGTGGTGCCGGTCGTCGAGGTGGCGGATCTGGCGGATCCGGTCCAGCCCGTCCGCGTTGCCCAGCTGGACGCCGAGCGCGTAGCAGGAGTCCGTCGGGTAGGCGACCAGCCCACCGCCGCGGATCAGGTCGGCGACCTGGCCGATGATCCGGGGCTGCGGGTTCTCCGGGTGCACGTCGTAGTACCTCGCCATGCTGATGAGCCTAGGCTCATTTGCCGTCCCGCGGAGACGCGGGCTCGGTGGACTGCCCGGCTGACGAGACGAGGGCCACGGCCGTCGGCGCGGACGGTGGAGCCGTCGAGATCACCTCGGTAGGGTAGGTCCCGGTCGGCTCCGACCACCAAGATCCACACCGCCGGGGGGCGCCAGGCATGGCCGATTCGTTCGCGCATCTGCACGTGCACACCGAATACTCGATGCTCGACGGAGCGGCCCGCCTCAAGGACCTGTTCGCCGAGGCCAACCGGTTGGGCATGCCGGCGGTGGCGATCACCGACCACGGCAACATGCACGGCGCGAACGACTTCTACAACCAGGCGATGGCCGCCGGGATCACGCCGATCCTGGGCGTCGAGGCGTACGTGGCGCCGGAGTCGCGCTACCACAAGGCGCGGGTCAAGTGGGGTCGGCCGGAGCAGAAGAGCGACGACGTCTCGGGTAACGGCGCGATCACCCACAAGACCATGTGGGCGAAGAACGCGCGCGGCCTGAAGAACCTGTTCACCCTCAACTCGCGGGCGTCCATGGAGGGGCACTACGTCAAGTGGCCCCGGATGGACATGGAGCTGATCGCCGAGCACGCCGAGGGGATCATGGCCACCACCGGCTGCCCGTCCGGCGCGGTGCAGACCCGGCTGCGGCTGGGCCAGTTCGACGAGGCGCTCAAGGTCGCGGCGAGCTACCAGGACATCTTCGGCAAGGACAACTACTTCCTGGAGATCATGGATCACGGCCTCTCCATCGAGAGCCGGGTCCGCGAGGGGCTCACCGAGATCGCCCGCAAGCTGGACATCCCGCCGGTGGTCACCAACGACTCGCACTACACCCACGAGGCGCAGGCCACCGCCCACGACGTGCTGCTCTGCGTGCAGACCGGCAGCAACATCGACGACCCCAACCGGTTCCGCTTCGAGGGTGGCGGCTACTTCGTCAAGAGCGCCGACCAGATGCGCGCGGTGGACTCGTCGGAGCTGTGGCAGGAGGGTTGCCGCAACACCCTGCTGGTGGCCGAGAAGGTCGACCCGAAGGGCATGTTCGAGTTCCACAACCTGATGCCGCGTTTCCCGGTGCCCGACGGGGAGACCGAGGAGTCCTGGTTCCGCAAGGAGACGTTCGCCGGCCTGGCCCGCCGCTACCCGAACGGCATCCCGGAGGGGCACGTCGTCCAGGCCGAGTACGAGCTGGGCGTCATCAACCAGATGGGCTTTCCGTCGTACTTCCTCGTGGTCGCCGACTTCATCCAGTGGGCCAAGAGCCAGGGCATCTCGGTCGGTCCGGGTCGTGGTTCGGCCGCCGGCTCCCTCGTCGCGTACGCGCTGGGCATCACCGACCTGGACCCGATCCAGCACGGCCTGATCTTCGAGCGGTTCCTCAACCCCGAGCGCGTCTCGATGCCGGATGTCGACATCGACTTCGACGAGCGCCGGCGCGGTGAGGTGATCAAGTACGTTACCGACAAGTGGGGTGAGGACAAGGTCGCCCAGATCGCGACCTTCGGCACGATCAAGGCGAAGGCCGCGATCAAGGACTCCGCCCGGGTGCTCGGTTTCCCGTACGCGGTCGGCGACCGGATCACCAAGGCGATGCCGCCGGCCGTGATGGGCAAGGACATCCCGCTCACCGGCATCTTCGACACCAAGCACCCCCGCTACGCCGAGGCCGGCGAGATCCGCGGCCTGTACGACTCCGACCCGGACGTCCGCAAGGTGATCGACACGGCCAAGGGCATCGAGGGGCTGATCCGGCAGACAGGTGTGCACGCCGCCGGCGTCATCATGTCCGCCGAGCCGATCATCGAGCACATCCCGTTGACGCGCCGCGACGCCGACGGGGCGATCATCACGCAGTTCGACTACCCGACCTGCGAGTCGCTCGGGCTGCTGAAGATGGACTTCCTCGGCCTGCGCAACCTGACGATCATCGACGACGCCGTCAAGAACATCGAGCTCAACCACGGGCTCAAGCTCGACCTGCTGGGCCTGCCGCTGGACGACCCGGCCGCGTACGAGCTGCTGGCCCGCGGTGACACCCTGGGCGTGTTCCAGCTCGACGGTGGGCCGATGCGCTCGCTGCTGCGGCTGATGAAGCCGGACAACTTCGAGGACATCTCTGCCGTCCTGGCGCTGTACCGGCCCGGCCCGATGGGCGTCGACTCGCACACCAACTACGCGCTGCGCAAGAACGGCCTCCAGGAGATCACCCCGATCCACCCGGAGCTGGAGGAGCCGCTGCGGGAGATCCTGGCGCCGACCCACGGCCTGATCGTCTACCAGGAGCAGGTGCAGCGCGCCGCGCAGATCCTCGCCGGCTACACCCTCGGTCAGGCGGACCTGCTGCGCCGGGCCATGGGTAAGAAGAAGAAGGAGATCCTCGACAAGGAGTTCATCCCGTTCCGGGACGGCTGCCGCGAGCGCGGCTACTCCGACGAGGCGATCCAGGCGGTGTGGGACGTCCTGGTGCCGTTCGCCGGCTACGCCTTCAACAAGGCGCACTCCGCCGCGTACGGGCTGGTCTCCTACTGGACCGCGTACCTGAAGGCGCACTACCCGGCCGAGTACATGGCGGGGCTGCTCACGTCCGTCGGCGACGACAAGGACAAGATGGCGCTCTACCTGTCCGAGTGCCGCCGGATGCGCATCCAGGTGCTGCCACCGGACGTGAACACCTCGGCCGGGCCGTTCACCCCGGTCGGCAGGGACATCCGCTTCGGCCTGGCCGCGGTGCGCAACGTCGGCGCGAACGTGGTCGCCTCGATCATGCGGTGCCGGGAGGAGAAGGGCGACTACGCCGACTTCTACGACTTCCTGTCCAAGGTCGACGCGGTGGTCTGCAACAAGAAGACGATCGAATCGCTGATCAAGGCCGGCGCGTTCGACTCCCTCGACCACCCCCGCAAGGGCCTGCTCGCGGTGCACGCGGACGCCATCGACGCGTACGCCGACGTGAAGCGCAAGGAGGCGGTCGGCCAGTACGACCTCTTCGGCGCCGGCTTCGGCGACGCCGACACCGGCAGCACCACGGTGATGCCGACCATCGGCGACAGCGAGTGGGACAAGCGCGACAAGTTGGCGTTCGAGCGCGAGATGCTCGGCCTGTACGTCTCCGACCACCCGCTGTTCGGCCTGGAACACATCCTCGGCGCGGCGGCCGACACCACGATCGCCTCCCTCGCCGAGGACGGCGCGGTGCCCGACGGGGCGGTCGTCACCCTCGCCGGCATCCTGTCCGGGGTGCAGCGCCGGGTCACCAAGCAGGGCCGCGCCTGGGCCTCGGCCACCCTGGAAGACCTGGCCGGTGGGGTGGAGACGCTGTTCTTCCCCAACACCTACGAGGTGATCGGGCAGTACATCGCCGAGGACGCCATCGTCGTGGTCAAGGGCCGGGTCGACCGCCGCGACGACACCCCACGGATCATGGCGATGGACATGTCCATGCCGGACGTCAGCACCAGCGCCACGAACAAGCCGGTCACCCTCACCATCCCGGTGCACCGGTGCACACCACCGCTCGTGGAGAAGCTCAAGGAAACCCTGGTGCTGCACCCCGGCGACACCGAGGTGCACGTCAAACTCCAGAACGGTGGGCGCACCACCACCCTGCGGCTGGGCCCGTTCCGGGTGGCGGCGACGACCGCGCTGATGGGTGACCTGAAGAGCGTCCTCGGCCCGGCAAACGTGAGCTGACCGCGCCACGGCCCGGCCGGCGGAAGCCGGCCGGGCCTTCCGGCTCAGCCCCGGTCGGGGGCGCTGATCTCGCGCAACTGGCCGTCGGCCAGCCGCAACCAGCGCTGCACGCCGATCTCGGCGAGGAACCGCTCGTCGTGGCTGACCACGACAAACGCCCCCTGGTACGCGGACAGCGCGCTCTCCAGTTGGGCGACGCTGACCAGGTCCAGGTTGTTCGTCGGCTCGTCGAGCAGCAGCAGTTGCGGCGCCGGCTCGGCGCACAGCACACAGGCGAGCGTGGCGCGCAGCCGCTCACCGCCGGAGAGCACCCCGACGGGCAGGTTCACCCGCGAGCCCCGGAACAGGAACCGGGCCAGCAGGTTCATCCGCCGCGCGTCCGGCAGGCTCGGCGCGTACGCGGCGAAGTTCTCCGCCACCGTCCGGTCCAGGTCGAGCAGGTCCAGCCGCTGCGACAGGTACGCGATCCGCCCGTCCGCCCGCTTGATCTCGCCGTCGGACGGCGCGAGGTCGCCGTTGACGAGGCGCAGCAGGGTCGACTTGCCGACGCCGTTCGCCCCGGTGAGCGCGATCCGCTCGGGTCCCCGGATCACCAGGTCGGCGCCGTCGCCGCCGAACAGGTCCCGGTCGTCGAAGCGGGCCCGCATGCCCTGGCCGGAGAAGACCGTGCGCCCGCCCGGGACCGTGGTGTCCGGCAGGTCGACGGTGATGCTGTCCTCGTCGCGGACCGCCCGGCCGGCCTCGTCGAGGCGGGCCTTGGCCTGACCGAGCCGGGCGGAGTGTGTCTCGTGAGACTTTCCGGCGGACTCCTGCGCGTTGCGCTTCATGGTGCCGGCGAAGATCTTCGGCAGCCCGGCGTTCTTCAGGTTCTTGGAGGCGTTGCTGGCCCGCCGGTCGGCCCGCTCCCGGGCCTGCTGCATCTCCCGCTTCTCCCGCTTGACCTCCTGCTCGGCGTTGCGCAGGTTGCTCTCGGCCACCTCCCGCGCCGCCTGCACCGCCTCGGTGTACGCGGTGAAGTTGCCCCCGTACCAGGTGATCTCGCCTCGTTCCAGCTCGGCGATGCGGTCCATCCGGTCCAGCAACTCCCGGTCGTGGCTGACCAGCAGCAGGCACCCCGACCAGTCGGTGAGCACGTCGTAGAGCTTGTGCCGCGCCTCCACGTCCAGGTTGTTCGTCGGTTCGTCGAGCAGCAGCACGTCCGGCCGGCGCAGCAGTTGCGCCGCCAGGCCGAGGGAGATCACCTGGCCGCCGCTGAGGGTGTGCAGCCGCCGGTCGAGGGACAGCTCGCCGAGGCCGAGCCGGTCCAACTCGGAGCGGGTGCGCTCCTCGATGTCCCAGTCGTCGCCGATGGTGGCGAAGTGCGCCTCGGCGGCGTCGCCGGCCTCGATGGCGTGCAGCGCCGCGATCCGCTCGGCGACGCCGAGCACCTGCGCCACGGTCAGGTCGCCGACCAGCGGCAGCGTCTGCGGGAGATAGCCGAGCACGCCGTCGACGGTGACACTGCCGCCGCTGGGCGTGAGTTCCCCGGCGATCAGTCGCAGCAGGGTGCTCTTGCCGGCGCCGTTGGGCGCGACCAGGCCGGTGCGACCGCCGGGGACGGTGAAGGACAGCTCCGCGAAGACCGGAGTGTCGTCCGGCCAGGAGAAGG
Organism: Micromonospora sp. NPDC049175; assembly: GCF_043197345.1. Lineage (NCBI taxonomy): Bacteria > Bacillati > Actinomycetota > Actinomycetes > Micromonosporales > Micromonosporaceae > Micromonospora > Micromonospora sp. NPDC049175. The sequence goes on from NZ_JBICSY010000003.1 coordinate 564,450, forward strand.
ACAGGTTCGAGCAGACGATGAACGCATCAGACATGCGAGTGACCTCAAAGGGTGGGGTGGGCGCGCCTAAGCCGCCCGACGACACGGGGACCTGTGGAACGACGGCATGGCCACGGCGGCTGCGCCTGCGCGCGCCGAACCGGTGGCCGAACATGTCCGGTCTCACCCGGAGATGTCGTCGTCACCCGCCATGTCTGGTCTCCCTGGTCGTACCGCTAACCCAACTCCGCACAGTCTAACAACGGATCTTCCGTCCGCCACCGGAAAGAGGCGCACCCGCTCCGTGTATAGCCCAGGCTATAGTTGTCCCATTTCTCATGAGCCGCCGCGTCGCTGGGCGATCAGGGCGACAACCGATGTCCGCGACTGGTTGCGATCTTTGCGGCAGACCGACCCGGCGACGTACCGGTCGGTCGACGTGGCGATCGACATGCTTGCGGAGACCGGTCCGGGCCTGGGGCGTCCACTGGTTGACACCCTCAGGGGTTCAACCATCAGCAATCTCAAGGAACTCCGGCCGAAGGTCCGGAAGGGACGTTGCCGTACGGGTCCTGTTCGTCTTCGATCCCTGGTCCCAGGCCGTGCTGCTGGTGGCCGGTAACAAGGCGGGAGATTGGATTCGATGGTACGAGAAAGCGATCCCGGTCGCTGAGATCGCGTACGAGGGTTGGCTGGCCTTCGAGAGGAAACGGAGGGAGGGCTGATGAGCGACTTCCATGACTGGGACGACATTCGGGCTGAGCTGCACGATGGAGACGATGAAGCACTCGATGCGGAGCGGGCCCGCACCGAGGCATGGGTCAGCGCGTTCCACCTTGCCGAAGAGCGGAAGCGGCTGGGCCTGACCCAGCGGCAGGTGGCCGAGCTGATGGGTGTCACACCCGGTCGAGTCAGTCAGATCGAGAACGGCGACCTAGAGGCCAACGAGGTCGCGACGCTGAGCCGATACGCACGGGCGCTCGGGGCCCGCATGCGGATCATCTTCGACTACGGCGATGATCTTCGCCAGATCGCTTGATCCGGCGATAATCAGGTGCGTCCAGACGCTCAGGTAGCCGCCCTTGGAGGATTGCTGACGCGACGTCCGTGTCCAGAACGACAAAGCTCATGCGGCGCCGGCCCGCCGAGAGGTGTAGAGATCGACGAGGAACTCGTCCAGTTCCTCGTCCGACCCGAACAGGCCCGGACGGGCCAGGTCATCCACGGAGGCGACCGGCCGGATGCCCTGACGACGGGCCAAATCCTCGGCGGGTACGTGCTCGGCCGTCGGCCACTCGGGCATCCGTTCTGCATTGCTCGACGTCACGGCTCACCTCCTGCATATCGGGTTGTCCTCGATCCTTCCACTTCCGACGTCGCCGAGTTCGGATGACGGCCTCGATCACGGCCAGGTTGACGATCCAGGCCAGGGTCTGGCCGAGGGGAATCATCGAGGGTGCCTGTGTGCCGATCTCGCCCGCGGCGACCCGGCCGAACGGGATCTGCACCAGCAGGAGCAGGGGTACGAAAATGCGGGCCGTGACGGCGAGGAAGGTCAGCGCATAGTTGCGCATCATCCAGTCCCGGTGGGCGGCGAAGTCCCGCCGTCGGGCGGCCCGGTACCCGAGACCGCCGGTGATCAGCCACAGGGCGGCGGCGGTGCTGAGACTGACCTGTGTCAGGAGGCGACCGGACCACACCGCGACCGGGATCGCGGTGAGGCCGGACGGCACAACTCCGACGGCGAGGTAGCAGCGGCCGATGGACCTGTGGATCCGTGGACGGGCGCGTACCTTCGGTGAGAATTGGAGCGGGCCGAGGACCAGCGCGACCGCGGCGGTGAAGATGTGCGTGACGAGCACGCCGTAGCGCAGGGCCCCGCTGACGTCGATGCGGCTTTTCTGGATGTCCAGGGCCAGGTACGGGTACACGAGCACCAGGCTGAAGACGACGGCGGCGGCGAGCATCAGCCAGGGCATTCGTTTCTGCATGCCTCAGCGTGTCCGACGACGCCGTTTCCCGCGTCCGCCCCACGACGGCCGACGCGTACGTCGAGCGGCGTACGGCCAGGGGCCGGCCCTGCCGGCGTCAGCGGTCCACGGTGAGGCCGGCGCGGATGCCGACGACGACGAGTTGGGCCCGGGTACGGGCGTTCAGTTTCATCATCGCCCGACTGGCGTGGGTGCGTACGGTTGCCGGACTCAGCGAGAGTTCTCGGGCGATCTCCTCGTTGGTGCGACCGGTGGTCACCCAGGCGACGACCTCCCGCTCCCGGTCGGTCAGCATGTCGATGCGGGTGACGCCGCCGCCTGGTTGGCTGAACAGCGACACCACCCGCCGGGTTACCGACGGCGACAGCAGCGCCTCGCCGGCCGCCGCCACCCGGACCGCCCGAACCAGGTCCGCCGGTTCGGTGTCCTTCAGCACGAAGCCAGCGGCCCCGGCCTGCAGCGCCTCGAAGATGTACCTGTCGATCTCGAAGGTGGTCACCACGATCACCCGGGTACACGCGAGGTCAGGCTCGGCCGCGATCGCCCGTAGCGTCGCCAGGCCGTCCAGGCCGGGCATTCGGACGTCCAGCAGCAGGACGTCCGGCCGCACGTGGCGTACCACCCGCAGCGCGTCGTGCCCGGACGCTGCCTCACCCACCACAGCCAGGTCGTCCTCCCGGTCGATGAGCACCCGCAGACCCAGCCGCACCAGTTCCTCGTCGTCGGCCAGGACCACCCGAATCATCCGGCACCTCCCACCGGTAGCCACGCCGTGACCTGGAAACCACCGCCGGTCCGCGGGCCGGCGGTGAATCGACCGCCGACAGCCTCGACTCTGCGGCGCAGCCCCACCAACCCCCGTCCCCCCGTCGGGGCACCCTCGGCGGCACCGCGCCCACGGTCACCGACCCGCACCAACACGTCGCCGTCGGCCGGTGTCACGTGGACATCCGCCGTGGTCGGTCCGGCATGCCGCAGCACGTTCGTCAACGATTCCTGCACCACCCGGTACGCCACCGCGTCGACCTCGTCGGTCAGCGTCACCTCGGTCATCGTCACCTCCACCGGCAGACCGGCCGCGCGGATCTCGCCGACGAGGGCGGCGACACCGGCCAGCCCCGCCTCCCCGTCAGGCGGATGGAACGCGTCGAGCATGCCGCGAAGACCGGCCAACGACACGCCGCTGGTGGCCTTGATCGCCTGCAACGAGGCGCGCGCCTGGTCGGGGCGCTCGTCGAGCACCAACAGCGCGATCCCGGCGTGCATCGCGATCAGCGCGAAGCCGTGTCCGGCGACGTCGTGCACCTCGCCGGCCAGCCGTACCCGCTCGGCCGCGGCTGCCCGGGCGACGAGATCACGTCTGGCCCGCTCCCGGGCCACCGTCGTGAGGTGCGCCAGCGCGCCCAGCGACCACGGCAGCACCACCCAACCAGTCCATCCCATGGCGAGCACGACGGGCTGGTGCAGGTGCGGCATCGCGCGCAGCAGCACAGTTGCCGAGGCGGCAAGCGCCGCGATCCCGCAGGCGGGGGCTGACAGTCGCAGCGGCCGGCGTCTGGCCACCTCGAACATGGCGACCACCATGCACAACTGCACCGGCCCGTACGGGTAGCCGGCCAGCAGGTATGCGCTGACGCTCAGCATGGCTCCGGCAAGTGCCCAGAGCGGCGCTCGGCGCGATCCCACCGTCGCCAGTGCCGCCGCCGAGACCAGCGAAATCCCCCAGAAGTCCAGGTCCGCATCCGCGGTGCCCTGCCCGCTGGCCGCACCGATCGTGCCGGCGACGAGCACCGCCGCCGCCCCGACCGTCCACATCAGGTCCGTCAGACATCGGAACCGCCGGAGCCCGGGTCGCCCGTCGTGTTCGTCACCTCCCACGAGCCCGCCACGCTCCGAGCATCGCCATGATCCCCGTGACCGCGGCGAACGCCAGCCCGAGTGTCATCACCACGTTGCCCGCGACAGTCCCCGCATTGTCCGACCGGAAATTCGGCGTCAGTTGGCCGGCCGCCCACCCGCCGAGGACGATCCACAGCGAGATCAACACCGCGAACACCGGTGCCCACCAGCGCCGGACGGTGAACACCAGCGCGCCGCACACCACGATGAAGACGATCCCCGGCGGGAACAGGGGGAACGTGTCGGGGTCGGCGATCCACTGGATGAGCAGTCCCAGGATGCCCACCACCAGCCCACACAGCGACAACCGTGTGCTTCTCGATGCCGCCGCCACTCTCGCCACGATCGCGCTCACCGTCGAGGTCCTTCCGTATCCGTGTCCTGTCGTTCGTCTGGATCAGCCGTCCGGGCCGGCACGGGTCTGTGCCACCAGACGGCGGCGACCCCGAACGCGACAGCCGCGGCGAATCCGGCCACCTGGAGCCATCCCGCGCAGAACTGAACGGGTTCCGCCGGGGTACCGAGCCGGTCCACGAAGGAGGCGTCGGAGAATCCGCCGAGCAGGAACAAGGCGCCCGTCACCACCGCCAGCAACGGCAGGAACCGCCACCTGACGGCCGCCACCAGGGCGGCCACCCCCAGGTAGATCAGCGGCCCCGGGCCGTCGTAACCGGCTATCAGGCTGCGGGACTCCACAATCTCGGGACCGGCGTCGCCGATCGCCGCCACGACCAGCGCCGCACAGGCCGCGACGGCCCAGCGGCGACGATCCGTCTTTGCCATGGATTGATCGGTCACGGCTCGACTATCCGCCGCCCAGGCGGGATCGACGTCAGCCCACGGAGGGCTCGGCTCTACGCAAATCTGCGTAGCCGGCCGCTCACCGGGGCCGGTATTCGACCTCGGGGCGGCCGGGGGTGCCGTAGCGAGGGCTGCGGACCGCCCGGTCGACGGTCACCAGGTATTCCAGGTAGCGGCGGGCGGTCACCCGGGAGATGCCGGTCGCCGCGCTCACCTCGGTCGCGGACAGTCCCACCCGCGGGTCGGTCCCGTCGGTGAGCGCGGCGCGTACCCGATTGAGGGTCTGCGCGTCGAGGCCCTTGGGCAGGCTGTGCCCGGCGGTGCCGCGCAGGGTGGCGAACATCCGGTCCACCTCGTGCTGGGCGGCGACCTCCCCGTCGGCGAGCGCCTGCGCGCGGTAGTCGGCGTAGCGTTCCAGCTTGTCGCGGAACGCCGCGAAGGTGAACGGTTTGAGCAGGTAGTGGGTCACCCCGAGGGACACCGCGGTCCGCACCACCGCCAGGTCCCGGGCGCTGGTCACCGCGAGCACGTCGACGCTGCTGCCGGCCGCGCGCAGCGCCCGGCAGACGTCCAGGCCGTGCAGGTCGGGCAACCGAAAATCCAGGAGTACGAGGTCCACGTCGCCGCCGCCACCCGCGCGCAGCGCCGCCATCGCCGCCCGCGCGGTGTGCGCCACCCCGACCACCACGAAACCAGGAACCCGTTCGGTGTACGCGGAGTGCGCCTCGGCCAGCAGCGGCTCGTCCTCGACGACAAGCACCCGGATGTCGGTCATCGCGGGGCACCACCGACCGGCAGGTAGATCGTGAACAGGCTGCCGCCGTCGTCCGCGCGGGCCACCTCGTAGCGGCCACCGTGGCGGCGGACCACCTGCCCGATCAGCGCCAGACCGAGCCCCCGTCCGGTGCTCTTCGTGGACCAGCCGCGCCGGAACGCGTCCGCCACCCGGTCCGCGGCCAGCCCGGGGCCGCTGTCGGCCACCCGTACCAGCAGCTCGTCGTCGACGGCGCCGACGAAGACCCGTACCGTGCGCGGCGGGGGCGTGCCGGCGACCGCCTCCAGGGCGTTGTCGACCAGGTTGCCGACGACGGTGAGCAGGTCGTTCGTGGGCAGTGGGCTGTCGTCGAGGCGGCAGTCCGGCTCGATGACCAGGTCCACCCCGCGCTCGGCGGCCTGTGCCGACTTGCCGAGCAGCAGTGCCGCCATCGCCGGCTCGGTCACCGCGCCGACGACCCGGTCGGTCAATTGCTGGGCGAGGGCCAGGTCCCGGGTGCCGAGTCGTACGGCCTCGTCGGCGCGGCCCAGCTCCACGAGCGTCAGCACGGTGTGCAGCCGGTTGGCCGACTCGTGGGTCTGCGCCTGCAACGCCTCGGTCAGCGCGCGGACCGAGTCCAACTCGCTGGCCAGGGTGCGCAGCTCGGTCTGGTCGCGCAGGGTCAACACGGTGCCGAGCACCGCGCCTTCGAAGCGGGTGGTCCGCTGGTTGGCGACAAGCACCCGGTCACCGGCGAGGACGGGCTCGTCGAGGGCGTCGCGCCCGGAGCCGAGCAGGTCGGCCACCGCGGGCGGCAGGTCGATCCCGGCGACCGGCTGGTCGATCACCGGCGCGTCCACGTCGAGCCCCACCAACCGGCGACCCTCGTCGTTGATCAACGCGACCCGCCGGTCCGTGGTCAGCACGACGAGACCCTCGCGTACGGAGTGCAGAACCGCGTCGTAGTACTCGTACATCCGGGTCATCTGCGCCGGGCCCAGGCCGTGGGTCTGGCGGCGCAGTCGGCGGCTGAGCAGCCAGGAGCCGGTCGCGGCGAGCGCGAGAGCCGGCGCGGCGACGCCCAGCAGCACGGGAAGCTGGCGCAGCAGCTTACGGTTGATGGCGCGGGTGGTGATGCCCACCGAGACCAGGCCGACGATGCGCCTCTGCTCGTCGTACACCGGGACCACCGCGCGCACCGACTCGCCGAGCGTCCCGACGTTCGTGGTGGTGAACGGGCGGCCCGCCAGGGCGGGCCCGATGTCACCGACGAAAGGCTCGCCGATCAGCCTTCGGGTGGGGTGCGAGAAACGGGTGCGGTCGGGGGCCATCACCACCACGAAGTCGGTGTCCGTCGCCTTCCGGGTCGATTCGGCGTACGGCTGGAGGACGCTCGCCGGGTCGGCGGTCGTGAGGGCCGCGCGGACGTCGGGGGAGTTGGCCACGGTCTGCGCCACCGCGAGCACCTCCTCCTGCGCGGCCTGGTGGGAGTCGACGCGGGCCAGCCAGACGGCGCCCGCCGCGCCGGCCAGCACGAGCAGCGTCACCACCATCGCCTGGAGGGCGAAGAGTTGCCCCGCGATGCTCCACTGCCGTCGGGCCACCGTCACCACCTCCTCGTCGCGCCGCCGCCGTCTCGGGTTCGCGGTGAACAGAATGACCGCAAGGCTGTCAACGGGTGAGACACGGTTCACATTGTCGACATGGACACCACCGCATCCGCCACCACACCGGCACCGGCGGTCCGCCGGGACCGTACCCGTTACCTGTATCTCGCCGTCATCGTGGCCGTGCTCGCCGGCATCGTGGTTGGCCTGGTCGCCCCCGATTTCGGCAAGGAACTCAAGCCGATCGGCACCGGCTTCGTCAACCTGATCAAGATGATGATCAGCCCGGTCATCTTCTGCACGATCGTGCTCGGCGTCGGCTCGGTCCGGCAGGCCGCGAAGGTCGGCAAGGTCGGCGGCCTCGCGCTGGGCTACTTCCTCACCATGTCGACGGTCGCGCTCGCCATCGGCCTGGTCGTCGGCAACCTCATCCACCCCGGCTCCGGCCTCAACCTGGGCGCTGACCTCGCGGGCGCGGGCAAGGCCGCCGCCGGCGACGAGGCCGCCGGTACGACGGAGTTCCTGCTCGGGATCATCCCGACCACGATGCTCTCCGCGCTCACTGAGGGGGAGGTGCTCCAGACGCTGCTGGTGGCCCTGCTCGTCGGTTTCGCAGTCCAGGCGATGGGCCGGCGCGGTGAGCCGGTGCTCGGCGCGATCGCCGTCATCCAGCGGGTCGTCTTCAAGGTCCTCGCCATGATCATGTGGTTGGCGCCGGTCGGGGCGTTCGGTGCCATGGCCGCAGTGGTCGGCGCGACAGGCGTGGACGCCCTCAAGAGCCTCGCCCAGATCATGCTGGGCTTCTACGCGACCTGCCTGATCTTCGTGCTGGTGTTCCTGGGCGCGCTGCTCTGGTTCGTGGCCCGGATCTCGATCTTCTCGCTGCTGCGCTACCTCGGCCGGGAGTTCCTGCTGATCCTGTCGACCTCCTCGTCGGAGTCGGCGCTGCCGCGACTGATCGCGAAGATGGAACACTTCGGCGTGAGCAAGCCGGTCGTGGGCATCACGGTGCCGACCGGATACTCGTTCAACCTGGACGGCACGGCGATCTACCTGACCATGGCGTCGCTGTTCATCGCCGACGCGCTGGGCAACCCGCTCTCCATCGGCGAGCAGATCTCGCTGCTGCTGTTCATGATCATTGCGTCGAAGGGCGCGGCGGGCGTGACCGGCGCGGGCATCGCGACGCTTGCCGGTGGTCTCCAGTCGCACCGACCCGACCTCGTTGACGGGGTCGGCCTGATCGTCGGCATCGACAGGTTCATGTCGGAGGCACGGGCGCTTACCAACTTCGCGGGCAACGCGGTGGCGACCGTGCTGGTGGGCACCTGGACAGGCGAGTTCGACCGGGAGCGAGCCGTCGGCGTGCTGCGCGGCGACGACCCGTTCGACGAGGCCACGATGCTGGACGAACACGACGACGACGATGCGACGGCGCGGCGTACGGATGAGGAGAAGCCCGCGACGGCGGGAGTGTCGGCCTGAATCACGGCCTTGCCAGGCCCGGGGGGTGTGTCAGCGCATCTCCCGGGCAGGAGGCAGGTGTTGTACGTCGCCAACCTGAGCGTCGAAATCAGCTTTGGCGGGGTCAGGGTTCAAATCCCCTCAGCTCCACCAGCACGATCTTTACCCGGGGGAACCCGCCGGCCAAGATCGGTCGGCACAGATCGGGCACAAATCAGCGAGATCGTGAGCGTCGGACGCTCCACCATCTTCCGGTGGCTCTCGGATGACTGGCTCGACCATCCGGGGCTGCCCAAGGTGCGGGCGTTCTGCGCGGCCTTGGACCTCCCACTTGGTGCTGCCCTGCGTGCCCTCACCCCGCTGACCTACAGGCACCGTCGCCGTCAGAGGTGCCGGCGGCGACGGCGATGGAAGTGCTTCTTAAGGGCCGTGCGCGACCGATTCATCGACCCCCACACCACCTCCGTCGAGAAAGACACATCCTTGCCGCCCTGCGCCGACTCGCGCGGGCGGACAACCTCGCCGCGCGGGCTGACGGCAGGCTGATGAACCCGATCATGAGGAGTGGCCGGCTCGCCGTCACGCACTCAACCGCACCAGCCGGTATCGACTCACGCTGAGCTGCGGACTGCTCTCTGACTCTTCCCGGCGCATTCGGGCATCAGCTCGGCTATGTCCTCGCGGTTGCCTGCTCGCACACGCGACTTTGACGCCTCTGCAGGTCGGTCGGGGCGACCACGGGGGGAGTCGCCCCGGCCGACGTTGCCGTTACCGTACGTGTGCTCATGGCTACGGGCAATAGGTTGAGTGCTCATTGGCGGTACCGCCTCGTCGGTCGGACCCGAGCGCGGTGGTGTTGGACACCCAGTCGATTCTGGCTGCCAACCACGTCCCCGGCCGCGACGACCGGTAAGGTCCTCGCCGCAAACGCGCCGGCCCTGGCGTGGAAGCGGCGCAGCTGCGATGGCGCCAAAAGGCTACGCCTCTACGACTGGGCGGTGGCCTCTGCTCCCGGCACAGTCGACAGATACCGCCACTGGCTGCTGATCCGCCGCAGCATCAGCAACCCCAGCGACCTGGCCTACTGCCTGTGCTTCGTTGGTCCCGCCCATGATCTCCGGGGCGAGTGCCGCGACCATCGCCGCCCTCGTCGGGCTGCACCTGATGCCTGCGGCGGGTCTCGTCAGCGACGCCGGTCGGGCGTTGAGGGGTCGTTGCGGAAAGCTTGCGGAGACATGCCGAAGGCGGCGGTGAAGGCCCTGCTGAAGTGGGCCTGGGAGGGGAAGCCCCAGCGGGCGGCGATGCTGTGGATGGGCCGCCCGCGTTGCAGGGGATCGCGCAGGTCGCGCGCGCACCGGTCCAGGCGCCTCGTCCGGATGATCTCGGCGACGGTCTGCTCCTCGGCCTCGAACGCCCGGTGCAGGCTGCGGAGCGAGACGTGGTGCGCGGCCGCCACAGTGCCGGGGGAGAGGGCCGGGTCGCCGAGGTGCTCGTCGATGAACGCCTTGACGCGTGCGCGCAGGCTGTGCCCGCGTACCTCGGTCGGTAGGGCTTCGCTGAGGTCCAAACGCTGGGCCAGCGTCGCGGAGATGAGGTCCCGGGCGATGGTGTCCAGGAGTGGAAGGTCGCTCTCCTGGTACTGCTCCGGGTGGGTCAACACCTGCCGTACGAAGTTGCTGAGCAGTGCGCCCATCCCCTCGGCGGCAGAGATGTCCGTGGCGAGGAGCTGCGCGATCTTGTTGGGATGCAGCGGTACGAGACCATGCGGCACGAGGACCGTCAGCGTCGTCAACAGGCCCTCGTGCCGCGACCGCCCCTGGTGCGACGACTGATGCGGTCGCGACGTGTCGACGACGGTGAACTTCCCCGGTGTGAAGAGGTTCGTCCGCCGCTCCTGTTCCACCCCGCCGTGCCCGGACAAGGGCAGCGCGAACTCGTACATCTCCGGGTCGCTGCGGCGGATGAACGTGCTGGTCCGCTGCATGTCCAGGGACGGGTACTGCCAGGACGACAGCACGATCTCACCCAGACTGATGACCTCGGCCCGGGCCTGGAAGTTTGCCGCGTGGGCGCTGTGGATCTGCATCGGGACCGACTCGCGCGCCACCAGGTCGTGCCAGTAACCGAATCGCTCACTCGCGGGCACCGAGGTCGTGTCCGCCGAGCCTACGGTGAGCACTGGTTACCTCGATTTCCGTCGATGTCGGCGACGCGGTGACGGCAGCGCCGCCGACCGAGATGAGAAGATCACCTTAACCCCGACTCAGGCTCTCGGCCCTCGCCGAGTTCCTCAGAGACCTGGAGGTCCCCGAGGAGCACCGCGACCTCGCCACCGGAACGAGCATCCGAAGGTCCGCGTCCAACGTCTCGGGTGACGGGCCGACCCGCGTCAGATTGTTCCCGCCAGGGCCGCCCTACAGAATTCGGCTGGTGGCAGGTATTCGTGGGCGGCGACGTAGTGGAGCAGGAGCTGAGGTGCGGCGTACACGACGCCGTCGCCCTGGACCTGGAACTCGGCGCTCTCGCGGGCGATCGCGCTCTGCCGAATGGCTTCTCTGGCGTCCCCGCCGATGTCCCGGATGCAGATCTCGCAGAAGTGGTATCCGCGGGTCTGGCGGACACGCGTCTTGGCCAGGTCGGTCAGGGCTGGCATCAACCCGTCCGGGGGAGCGCCGGTCGGGAACGGATGCGCGGCGTCCAGCCAGCCGACGTTGAGCAGCGGCAGGTCCGGCCACGGCTCGTCGGCTACCCCCGGCTCGTCCTCCTGCCGCTCGAAGTAGGTGTACGGCGTCAGGTCGGCGAAGTAGGTCATCGGTCCTACCTACCCATCCTCGGTCGGCGTGACTCGGACGCGGTCAGGGCATCGACGGCGCGCCGCAGGGACGTCCGAGCCGTCAGGTGACGTAGACCGATGTCTGCTCAGATGTCGAGGAGTGAATCGTCGTACCAGACGTCCTCGTCAGCGCTTTTTGCGTTTGACACCTGATGGGCCCGCTCGGCCGCCCATGCGACGTTTGATCTCGTTGAGTCGTTCCTGTGTCTGCTGTGTTCGGCGGTCGCCCCGCCCGAACAGGCGCCTCTCTACTTCGAGCCTCGCGGTGATCTGGGTTCGTGCTGCCAGCACTGCACCTCGGCCTAGCAGGATGTGCGCCAGATTGCCGCGAGTCCTGAGGGTGTCGGGGTGGTCGGGGCCGAGGACGCGCAGTTGGTCGGTGAGTAGTTGTTCGTAGTCGGTGATGGCGGTGTGGTGGTCTCCGGCTTCGCTCTTCCAGCCGGCGAGGTTGCCGCGGGTGTTGAGTGTGTCGGGGTGGTTGGGGCCGAGGACGCGCAGTTGGTCGGTGAGTAGTTGTTCGTAGTCGGTGATGGCGGTGTGGTGGTCTCCGGCTTCGCCTTTCCCGGTGGCGAGGTTGCCGCGGGTGTTGAGTGTGGAGGGGTGGTCGGGGCCGAGGACGCGCAGTTGGTCGGTGAGTAGTTCCTCCAGGTCGGTGATGGCGGTGTGGTGGTCGCCGGCTCTGCCTTTCCCGATGGCGATGTTGCTGCGGGTGTTGAGTGTGTCGGGGTGGTTGGGGCCGAGGACGCGCAGTTGGTCGGTGAGGAGTTCCTCCAGGTCGGTGATGGCGGTGTGGTGGTCTCCGGCTTCGCCCTTCCAGCCGGCGAGGTGGCCGCGGGTGTTGAGTGTGGAGGGGTGGTTGGGGCCGAGGACGCGCAGTTGGTCGGTGAGCAGTTCCTCCAAGTCGGTGATGGCGGTGTGGTGGTCGCCGGTTTCGCCTTTCCAGCCGGCGAGGTTGCCGCGGGTGTTGAGTGTGGAGGGGTGGTTGGGGCCGAGGACGCGCAGTTGGTCGGTGAGGAGTTCATCGAAGTCGGTGATGGCGATGTGGTGGTCGCCGGCTCTGCCTTTCCAGGTGGCGATGTTGCTGCGGGTGCTGAGTGTGTCGGGGTGGTTGGGGCCGAGGACGCGCAGTTGGTCGGTGAGCAGTTCATCGAGCCCGGAAGCGGCGGCGCTCAGGTTTCCAGTCTCGCCCCGTATCGCGGCGAATTGGCCACGAGTGGTCAGTGTGTCCTGGTGGTCGGCACCGAGAACCTCGGTACGGCGAGCCAGCAGGTCCTCGGCTCTGTCGATGCTCTCGTTCAATCTTCCGAGGGCAGCTATGACGACTGTGTAGTCACTGGCGGAGCGCAGGGTGGCAGGGTCGTTGGGGCCAAGGGTCCTGCGCCGGCGGGCCAGGGTGTCCTCGGTCAGGTCGAGAGCTTCCCGGTCGCGCCCTTGGTTGTGAAGGGCGTGTGCGAGTTCGGAGGCGGCCACGAGGGTGTGGCGGCTATCCGGTCCCAACTTCTGTCGCCATCTGTCGTAGAGATCGCGGGCGAGGCCGAAACCCGCGTCAGTGTTGCCGCTGTAGAGCAGATAGAGCATCGCGTCGCAGGCCGCATCGCGGAGTTCGTCCTCCTCGGTTTCACCCAGATCGAGGGCCAGCAGGTGCGGCATGATCTTGGACCAGGCTGGCCACGTCGAGGCGGAGGCCGGGTCGCCGGGGTGGCTGGCAGCCAACAGGCTGCCCGCCTGACGGCGGAGGTCGGCACGCGTGGACGCATCGAGCTGACTGAGAACGAGCGTCTGCACCAGGCGATGCACCTGGATGCCGCGTTGTGACAGGCGGACCAGGTCGCCGAGCTGTGTCGCGGTCCGGTACAGCCGCATCGGGCTGACCACCACCGAACGCAGTGACTCTTCAACGGCACCGGGTGCCGCGCTGAGCAACGCCATCGGGATGGGCTCGGACGCGAGGACGCAACAGAGGTGAAGCAGGGCCAGAGCCTCACCGCGATCGGCGAGCCCGTTGATCGAGACGCGCAGGGCCGCCGCGAGCGACCGCGGATAGGACCGGGGCAGTCCCTCGTTGAGCACCTCGTCGGCATCGGTGTCCAGCGCCTGCAGGTACAGCTCGGCTGGCATCGTGGACAGCACGCTGGCCGCCTGGACCAAGGCCAACGGAAGGTCACCCAGCTTGTCGGCGACCAGGTTGGCGTCCTCGGCCGACAACTCCGGGACTCGATTGCGCAGGAGCGTCACCGACTCTCGCCGTGTCAGCAGCTCAAGGTTCACCCGCGCGAACTCGGACCAGTCGCGGGACCGCGAGGTGATGAGGACGTGGCCGACGCCAGCCTGGACCCAGGGCTGGACTGCCTCCGCGGTCTCCGCGTTGTCGAACACCAGCAGCCACCGTTTCGGCTGCTGCAAGTGCCGCCGCAACGCGGGCAGTGCCCCCGCCTCATCATGCTCGACGACCAGCCCCAGTTCGGCGGCGAGCGCGGTGAGCTGCGCCGGCACCAGCTGCGGCTCCTCGGCGTTGATCCACGCCACGAGGTCGTACTGGGCGGCGAACCGGTGGACGTACTCCACCGCGACCTGGGTCTTGCCGACCCCACCGAGCGGAACGCCCGACTGGACCACCACGGGTCGGCCCGGCCGGAGTTCTCGACGGACGGCGTCGATGTCACGGTCCCGCCCGACGAAGTCCGCGTTGCGACTCGGGACCTGCCACAGCGTGGGCTGATGGCCCCCGGGCAGCCGGGGTGCCTCGGCTGCCGGTCGCTGCCGGGGCACCTGCGCGCCGGGAAACCCGGGCTCGGTCGTGGGCCGCTGTGCTCCCTGCACCGCCTTGAGCAGGACCCGGTGCGCATCCTCGGCCGACCTTTCGGCCAGGCTCGGCGCGATGAGCGGGCGCAACACCGTGGGGAGAGTGACGTCTCCAAGGCGCAGCGGAATCAGCCGGCCCTGCCGGTCGCGCCCGGACATGACCGACGTCCACTCATCGGTGGTGAACCGCTGGTGTTCGAAGTAGGCCTCGGAGAGCAGCGCCACCATGCGGTCGGCCCGCTCCAACGCCTGGTTGATGCGCATCACCGAGTTGTCGCCGGCGGCCCAGTCCCACAGGTCCAGTTCGACCGCGTACCCGGCGTGTTCCAGGTGCCAGGCAACCCACTCCGCCCAGGCCCGGTCGGGGCCGGCGTAGGAAATGAACAGCTTTTCCCCGGTTGCGGCACTGGCTTCTGTTGTCACGCCAACAGACCTACCACAACACGATCAGCGAACCCATCGCCCAGCTGTCGCTGTGCCGACACCGCGGTGCCTGGAGCGCCCTGCGCTTGACAGGCCAGGTGTGAACGTTAACATCGACAACCACCACTGCCTGTCCGGGAGGTCCGATGACGCTCGTCCTCGCGCGTTCCACCGCACGTCGGATGGCCGGGCTCACGGCTCTCGTCGTGCTGCTCGCCGTCGGCCTCACCGTCATCTCCGGGAAGCCGGCAGCGGCGTGGGACAACGGCACGGCGGACACCCCGCCGATGGGCTGGAACAGCTACGACTCGTTCAACTGGCGCGTCACCGAGTCCGACGTCCGGGCCAACGCCGACTACATGCGCGACAACCTGCGCCAGCACGGCTGGCAGTACGTCGTCATCGACTGGGCCTGGTACTACCCGGGCCAGCACAACAACAGCCCCAACCAGGACGCCAACCTCAACCCCCGGCTGCGGATGGACGCCAACGGGCGGTTACTGCCGGACACCACACGGTTTCCCTCGGCCGCGGGCAGCAACGGGTTCAAGCCCCTCGCCGACTACGTGCACGCCCAGGGGTTGAAGTTCGGCGTCCACCTGATGCGCGGCATTCCCCGCCAGGCGGTCGCCGACAACGTGCCGATCCTCGGCACCAACTGCCGAGCCAACCAGATCAACAACAGCACCACCGCGAACTGGCTCAACCTGATGTGGGGCCTGAACATGTCGAACGCCTGCGCGCAGGCGTACCTGGACTCGGTCTTCCAACTCTTGGCCGAGTGGGGTGTCGACTTCGTGAAGGTGGACGACATCGCGGCCCCGACCTACCGGCAGGCCGAGGTCGAGGGTTACCGGACCGCGATCCAGCACAGCGGTCGGCCGATGGTGCTGAGCCTCTCGCCCGGCGCGACACCGCTGGCCAGCGGCGGGCACGTGCGGGACAACGCGCACATGTGGCGCATCGTCAACGACCTGTGGGACAACTGGTCGTCGCTCGACGCGCTCTTCGACCAGTTGCGCAACTGGACGCCGTACCGGACGACCGGTGCCTGGCCTGATCCGGACATGATCCCGATCGGGCGGCTGTCGAAGTACGGCCCGGTCGGCTCACCTCGCTACTCCGGGCTCACCGCCGACGAGCAGCGGACCCTCATGACCCTCTGGGCGATCAACCGGGCGCCGCTGATGTGGGGCGGCAACCTGGTCGAGAACCGTGCCGCCGAGCTGGCGTTGATGACGAACGCGGCGGTGCTCGCCGTCGACCAGAACAGCGCCAACAACCGGCAGCTCGTCGGCGGCACCCGGCAGGTGTGGACCGCCGACGTGCCGGGCACCGACCACAGGTACGTGGCCCTGTTCAACCGTGAGAGCGCCACCGCGAACGTCTCGGTGAACCTGGCCGACCTGGGCATCGGCTCCGCCACCGTCACCGACCTGTGGTCCGGTGCCGGCCTCGGCACCGCCACCGGGACGCTCACCCGGTCCCTTCCCGCACACGGGAGCGGGCTGTACCGGTTGGCGCCGTTGACCACCACCCCCACGCCGACCACCTACACGGTGGCCGCCCGGCACAGCGGCAAGCTCCTCGACGTCTCCAACGCGTCCACCTCGGACGGCGCGAACGTGGTGCAGTGGGGCGCGAACGGGCAGGCCAACCAGCGGTGGCGGTTCGCCGACACCGGTGGCGGCTACTCCACTGTGACGAGCCTCAGCAGCGGCAAGTGCCTCGACGTGTACGGCGGCGCGAGTGCCACCGCCGACGGCGTCCGGGTCATCCAGTGGGCCTGCAACGGCGGCACCAACCAGCAGTGGCGCGTCGAGGATCTCGGCACCGGCTACGTCCGGCTCGTCGCCCGCCACAGCGGGAAGTGCCTGGACGTGCTGAACGCCGCCACGGCCGACGGCGCCCAGGCCGTGCAGTGGACCTGCGGCACCGGCGCCAGCCAACAATGGCGGCGCACCACCGTGTAGCGCTCACCGGCGGCGTGCCCCCACCACGCGGGGAATCGTCCGCGAAACCCGCCGCCACCAGCGGGTCCGGGGCGAGAATGAGGGGTGCCGCGACGAACCGGGGGAGCAGGCGTACGGGCGACCGGCGTCCTCGGCCGGCTCCGCCGCCGTGACCCGGGCGATGCCGTCCTGCGGCGGGCGGCACGGCTGACCCTCGTCGCGTCCGTCGTCTTCTACGGTTGCCGCTACGGCGCGGGCAGTTCGGTGCTCGCCACCTACGGCCTGTTCGGCACGATCGCCGCCGGGTCGTTCGCGCAGTTGCCCGGGCCGGCGCCGCAACGGGCGCGGATCCTCGTCACGGCACTGCCGGCCGCCTGGGCGCTGATCACCGTGGGCTCGTTGTTGGCGTGGAGCACGTGGGCGGCGGCCAGCGGGATGCTTGTCGTCGGGTTCGTCGTGGCGTTCGCCGGGGTGGGCAACCCGCGCCTGGTGGGGTTGGCCAGCGCGTTCCAACTCTTCTACATCCTGGCGTCCTTCCCGCCGTACCAGCCGGGCACCCTGCCGGAGCGACTCGGCGGCGTCACGCTCGCCGTCGTGCTGCTCGCCGCGGCGGAGGTGCTCCTCTGGCCCGATCCGGTGCCGGTCACCTACCGGCAGCGCCTCGCCGTCGCGGCGGACGGCGTCGCGGCGTTCCTCGACGTCGCCGCCGAGAGGTCTACCGACCCACACGCCGGTCCGGGTGGTCGGGACCCGCGGCGCGAGCGCGCGTACGGCCTGGTGGCCGCCATCGCACTGGGCCGCAACCCGCCGGAGTGGGCACCGAGCGCGGCGGGCGCACAGGATCGGGCGTTGCGGATCTGCGCGTCCGCGCTCCGCGAGGCGCTCGCCGAGGCGGACCGGTTGGCGGCGGACGCCCCGCCCGCACCGCGTGGGGACCCGGCGGTGGCGCGTCTGCTGCGCTCGTGCGCGGACACGACCCGCGCCGCCGGCCGGACCCTGACACCGGGTGCCCAGGCGGTGGGTCTCGACGACCTGGACGCCGCGATCGGGCGAGCCGAGACGGCGTACCTCGCCGCGGAGGGCGACGGCCACCACCCGCCGGACGTGTCCCGGTTGTGCCGGGACGCGACGGCGCTGGCCCTCGCCGACCAGACCCGGGTCTTCGCCGTCGGCGTCCGGGTCGCCACCGGGTCGCGGCCCGAGGGCGAGGACGCCCGGACGGGGCTCTTCGCGTACGCGGGGCACAGCCCGTGGCGGCTGTACTGGTGGCAGTTCCGCTCCCACCTGGCACCCCGCTCAGCCCACCTGCACAGCTCCCTCCGGGTGGCCGTGGCGCTCACCATCGCCCGGGTCGCCGCCGGGGTGCTGAACCTGACCCACGGTTTCTGGGTGCTGCTGGCCACCCTGACCGTCCTGCGTACCTCGGCCGCCGACACCCGCACCGCCCTGCGGCCGGCCGTGCTGGGCACGATCGTCGGCGCCGTGATCAGCGGCGGGCTGATGCTCGTCGTCGACACGCCGATCGTGTACGCCGTCGTCCTGCCGGTCACCCTGCTGCTGGCCTTCGGCGTCGGTCGCCTGCTCGGTCCGGTGTGGCAGCAGGCGCTGTTCACCCTGCTGCTGACCGTCGTCTTCGCCCAGCTCAGCACCGAAGGGTGGCGGCTCGCCGAGACCCGCCTCGTCGACGTGCTGCTCGGCGCGGTGATCGGCGTGCTCGCCGGGGTGGCGATGTGGCCGCGTGGCGCGAGCCACGACCTGCGGCACAACGCGACAGGCTATCTGGGGGCCAGCGCGGACGCCGTCGAGCAGACCGTGCTGGCGATCCTCGGCGGCGCTCCGGCTCCCGACCGTGCCCTCGACCGGGTCCGACGCCGAATGATCCTCGTCGACTCGTCGTACTGCCAGTACCACTCGGAGCGGCACCATCCGCACCGACAGCAGGTGAACTGGGACGCCGTCCTGAGCGCCGGGCACCACGTGGTGCCCGGCGCGGAGTCGCTGCTGCGCCGCAACCCGCCCGGCTGCCTCGCCGGCTGGCCGGCGGCGGCGACCCTGCTGCGGGACTCCGCCGCGCGCCTGCGCTCGGCGTACGACGACGTCGCCCGCGAGGTGGCACACGACCGGGCCGCGGGCCCGACGTCCGACCCGACCGGCGGTTGCGCCGACGAACTGGACCGGGTCCGCCCACTGCTCGGCGGAAAGGACTCGCGGTCGGTCCGGCATCTCGTGGAGGTCGACAGGTGGCTCACCGGCCTCGCGGCCAGCCTCGCCCGAATCCGTCCACCGGCGGGCGACGAGACTCCTGTGTGACCGATCCGGTGCCCCAACCAGTCATGGAGTGTGGGAGTCCACCGGACCACGGGAGTGAATCATGGATCAGAACCTGCGGGTGCTCTTCGACCGGGCGATCGTCGACGAGCCCGCACTGCCGTCGACAGACCTGGCCGGCGCGGCGATGGTCGCGGGCACCGGCCTGCGCCGGCGCCGACAGCGCCTGGTGATGGCGGGCGCGGCAGCAGTGGCCGCCCTCGCGGCGGTCGGGGCGGTGAACGTGGCGGCACCGCAGCAACAGGCCCCGGAACCGACGGTCGTGCCGGCGGCGTTCGGCATGCTGGTGAACAGGGTGTGCGAGTTTCCCGCCCGGACGACCGTGACCGACGCTGTGGTCTTCCTTGCCGACAACGTCACCGATCAGCAGCGCGACGAGGTCAAACGTGCGTTGGACGCGGATCCGGCGGTCCGTGTCGTGGTGTTCAAGAGTCGCGAGGAGGCGCTGGCGACGTTCCAGAAGATGTACGCGGACGCGCCCGATCTTGTCGCCAGCGTCGAGGCCCGTCAATTTCCGGAGTCGTACCGGATCACCCTCGTCGCGCGGGAGCAGTTCACCAAGCTGAGCGTCCCGGTCGAACGCATGCCCGGGGTTGACGAGATCATCGGCATCGACTGCCCGGCCGGCACGAACGCGTCGGCGGTCGACTGATGGCGGGTGTCCGCTGGGGCGCGGCCCGACGGCGCGAGCAGACCGCCCGGCAGGCGGAGTTCACCGCCTTCGTCGAGACCACCGCACCGAGACTGCGACGGACCGCGTACCTGATGTGCCGCGACTGGCACCTGGCGCAGGACCTGACCCAGACCACCCTCGCGAAGATGTACGCGAACTGGGGCCGGATCCGGCACACCGCGAACCTCGACGCGTACGGCCGGCGCGTCCTCATGAACGTCGTGTTCGACCAGGCGAAGCGGCGCAGCGCCACCGAGCTCGTGCTGGCCGAGTTGCCCGAGGCGTCGCCCCAACGGCCCGACGACACCGCGGAGTTGCACGTCACCCTGCTGCGGGCGCTTGCCACCCTGCCCCTCCGCGACCAGGCCATCGTCGTGCTCCGGCACTGGGAGGACCAGAGCGTCGAAGCCGTCGCCAGCACCCTCGGCGTCTCCGTCTCGGTGGTCAAGACGCAGAACGCCCGCGCGCTGACCAGGTTGCGGGCGGTACTCGGCCAGGACTTCGTCCGGGTCTGACAGGCCGCCGGTCGCCGATTGGCCGTGCCCGTCCGACGCCGCCTCGCCTAGCGTCGACGAGATGGAGATCGAGCAGGCGCAGAAGCTGTGGCAGCCGGAGCCCGGCTGGTTGAACACCGCGTCCTACGGGTTGCCGCCCGAGCCGGCGTGGACGGCACTACAGGACGCGCTGGGCGCGTGGCGGGTCGGCCGTACGTCGTGGGAGGGCTGGGGCGAGGCGGTGAACCGGTCGCGTGCCGCGTTCGCCGACCTGATCGGGGTGCCGGCCGGTGACGTCGCGGTGGGCGCGGCCGTGTCGCAGATCCTCGCGCCGGTCGCGGCGGCACTGCCGGCCGGGGCGACGGTGGTCGTCCCCGAGGTCGAGTTCACCTCGAACCTGTTTCCGTGGCTGGTGCAGGAGGAGCGCGGGATCACGGTCCGTACGGTGCCGCTGGACGCCCTGGTCGAGGCCATCGACGCCGACACCGACGTGGTCGCGTTCAGCCTGGTGCAGTCGGCCGACGGGGCGGTGGCGGCGTACGACGAGATCGTGGCCGCGGCCCGCGCGCACGGCGCGTTGGTGGTGGTGGACGCGACCCAGGCGTGCGGCTGGCTGCCGTTCGACGGGAGCCGGGCCGACGTGGTGGCCGTGGGTGGCTACAAGTGGTTGATGAACCCGCGCGGCACCGCGTTCGCCTATCTGGCCCCGGCGTTGCGCGACCGGCTGCGCCCGGACGCCGCCGGCTGGTACGCGGGCCGCGACCCGCACGCCTCCTACTACGGTCCGCCGCTGCGGCTGGCCGACGACGCCCGCCGGTTCGACATCTCGCCGGCCTGGTTCAGCTGGGTCGGCGCGGCGCCCGCCCTGGAGCTGGTCGCCGAGATCGGCGTGCCGGCGATCCGGGAGCACGACGTGGCGTTGGCCAACCGGTTCCTGGCCGGGCTGGGCCGGCCGCCGGGGGAGAGCGCCATCGTCAGCGTGGACGTGCCGGACGCCGAGCAGCGCCTCGCGGCAGCCGGCATCCGCGCGGCGGTCCGCGCCGGGCGGGTCCGCGCCTCCTTCCACGTGTACTCCACCGAGGCCGACGTGGATGCCGCCCTGACGGCTCTGACCGGCTGAGACGGCAGACGAGATCCCGCACGGTTTCCGGATGGGAGGGCCGGCCGCGCCCGCGGAGGGTCGCGGCCCGGCCGCCTTCGGGCCGGCCCGCTGCGGGGCCGGCCCTGTGTCCCGATGCCGGAGCCCCTGCCGTAGCCCTGGCCGACGGTGACCGACGCCGGTGTTACCGAGAGGACGAGACCGCCAATTCCTCGACCCGGTCCGCCGGCTCCTCGACACGCGTCGTCGGCACCGGACGGACCAGCTGAGGCGTGCCGGGCCGGCCGGAGAGGAGCACCCGCGCCACGATCCCCGGCGCGAAGAGCCCCGGCGGCGGCGTCATCAGGTTCGCGACGCTCAGGAAGCGCTGTCCGACGGCGGGGTGCCGCGCGGCGGCGACGTGCAGCCGCGTGACGTACCCGTTGAGGAAGCGGGTCCGGCGGCTGCGCGGCCCAACGACCGTGGGGTGGCGCAGGTCCGCGCCGACGGCCATGTCCCACGGCACGTCCACCACCTTCGCCGCCCCGGCGAAGAAACGGCGGGGCAGGTTTCGCCGGCCCTGCCGCAGGCAGTCACGCAGCACCATGGCCTCCACCGCGGCGACCGTCATGCCCTGCCCGTACGCCGGGTTGAAGCTGCACATCGCGTCGGCCACCGCGATGAAGCCCTCCGGCAGGCGGGTGAGGTGCTCGTAGCGACGGCGCACGCTGGTGGGCAGCCGCATCCGCTTGGGCGGGCCGAGCGGCTCCGCCCGGCTCAGCAGCGCGTGCAGCTCCGAGGCGGGCAGTCG
Organism: Micromonospora sp. NPDC049175; assembly: GCF_043197345.1. Classification (NCBI taxonomy): domain Bacteria; kingdom Bacillati; phylum Actinomycetota; class Actinomycetes; order Micromonosporales; family Micromonosporaceae; genus Micromonospora; species Micromonospora sp. NPDC049175. The sequence goes on from NZ_JBICSY010000003.1 coordinate 586,339, forward strand.
CCCGGCGAAGGCGAGATAACCCTCACCGTCGGTGGGCGGGGCCTGCTCCGGGCCGATGCCCAGCAGGGTGACCATCCACCGGTCGCCCTCCGCCGCGATGGCCACCCCGCCGTACGGTGCGGCCGGCGACGGGCTGCTGATGAACGCGGACCAGTTGGTGTCGCCCGGGACACGGCGGTAGTCGCGGGAGACGTACACGGTCCGCGGGTCCACGCGGTCCTCGACGGGCGGTTGGTAGCCCAGTTCGGTGAGCCAGGTGGGGCCGCGGTTGCCGCGACCGGTCGCGTCGACGACCAGGTCGGCGTCGTGGTGCTCCTCCGCGCCACCCCGGGGCAGGATGCGCGCGCCGGTGACCGTGCCGTCGTCGGCCAGCAGCCCCAACGCCTCACACCGGTCGCGGATCTCCACGTTGGGCAGTGCCCGGACCCGGTCCCGGACGTACGCCTCCAGGGCGCGCCGGCTGACGCAGAGCCCCTCCAGCCCCGAGGCGACCCGGGGGATGCGGTGGCCGTCGTTGACCCAGAGGCAGTCCCGCTGGATGTCGATGGCGGCGGCCCCCTGGGCAACGAGGTCGGCGGTCAGGCCGGGGAAGAGCTCGTCGAGGACCTGGCGTCCCCGGGCGAGCAGGCCGTGCGAGTGTCCGCTCTGCGGCACGCCCCTGCGGTCGGCGGCCTCGGTCGGCAGCTCGTCGCGATCAAAGACGGTCACCTTCGCGTACGACTCGCTGAGCACCCGTGCGGCGAGCAGGCCGCCGATGCTGCCGCCGAGGACGATTGCCGGCCCGGTCTCATTGGTGGTGGACACGGTTGACTCCGTTCATCAATTGGATGTCAACAGTGAGCGGCATGGCACCACCGCCGCGAAAGCGAATTAGCGGACGGCTAGCTGACAGTCGATGTCCCGCCGGCCGTACCGCCATTTCCGAACGGCCCACGAATGGATTTCTGTCAGGTGAAAACCCTGATCAGGGCACGTGTCGCGGTCTCACCGACCGCAGGGTGACCGACGTCTCAGTCGTTTACCGGTCACGATTCCCCATCGGTCGGAGCGCCGAAAGGACGACCGGTAGACCTGGCCGATCAGGTGTTGCGGCCGGCGGGAAAGGTGATGGGCCGGGGGCCGATTCACGCCAGGTGGCCGCCGATCTTGGTGTACCCGCGCAGCAGGTCCCGCGAGATGATCAGTCGCTGCATCTCGTCGGTGCCCTCGAAGATCCGGTAGAGCCGGACCTGCCGGTACCAGCGCTCGATGGGCAGCTCACGGGTGTAGCCCATGCCGCCGTGGATCTGCAGCACCCGGTCGACCACCCGGTTGACCATGCCGGCGCCGTAGAGCTTGCCCATCGACGACGCGTGCCGGGGATCCAGGCCCTGATCGACGGTCCACGCCGAGCGCAGCACCAGCCACCGGGCCGCCTCCAGCTCGGTCTCCGAGTCGGCGATCATCCATTGGATGGCCTGGTTGGTGCCGATCTTCGCGCCGAAGGTCTCCCGGGTGTTGGCGTAGTCGATGGCCATCTGCAGGACCCGCTCGGCGATGCCGATGGCGTGCGACGGGATGGTGTAGCGGCCCTTGCCGATCCACTCCATGCCCAGCGTGAAGCCCTGCCCGATCTCGCCGAGGATGTTGCGGTGCGGCACGCGGACGCCGTCGAAGATGAGCGACGCGGGCCCGCCCTCGCCCATCGTCTGGATGAACTCCGAGCGCCAACCCATCGTCCGGTCCACCAGGAAGGCGGTGGCCCCACCGTTGCGGGCGCCCTTCTCCCGGTCGGTGACCGCGACCACGATGGCGAAGTCCGCGTCGTGGCCGCCGGTGATGAAGGTCTTCTCGCCGTCCAGGACCCAGTCGTCGCCGTCGCGGCGCGCGGAGAGCCGGATGTTCGCGGCGTCCGAGCCGGCCCCCGGCTCGGTGATGGCGAAGCAGGAGCGCCGCTCGCCCTCGATGGTCGGGACGAGGAACTCCCGCTTCTGCTCCTCGGTGGCGTGGAACAGGATGTTGTCGGCCTCGCCGCCGAAGCGGAACGGCACGAACGTGCGGCCCAGTTCCGTCCAGATCAACGACTGGAGTACGGCCGGCAGGTTCATTCCGCCGTACTCCTCGGGGGTGGCCAGGCCCCAGAAGCCGAACTTGCGGGCCTTGAGTTGCAGCTCGCGCACCTCGGAGTGGTCCAGACCCGGTTGGTGCGCCCGCTCCCGGCGGAGCACCTCGGCTTCCAGGGGCATCACCTCGCGGCTGATGAACGACCGGACGGTGTCCCGCACCGCCCGCTCCTCGTCGGTAAGCGAAAAATCCACTGTGGTCCTCCTGGCGTCGGAGCTGCCGGTCACCCTTAAACTAGCGGTGTAAGTTTTCATTCGTCCAGACCCCTGCCCGCCCGTGGTCCCCGATAGGGTGCGTGAACAGGCGGTTCCCACGGGGAGGGACGCCGCACACCGAGGAGGTCCGACGTGCCCCGACCTCTACGGCCGCTGCTCACCCGCGACCGGATCGTCGAGACGGCGCTCGCGCTCATCGACGCCGACGGGCTCGGCGCGCTCTCCACCCGCCGACTCGCCGCCGCCCTGGGAGTGCAGGGCCCCTCGCTCTACAACCACTTCGCCACCAAGGACGAGATCCTCGACGCGGTCGCCGACACGGTCACCGGCGCCGTCGACACCAGCGGCTTCGCCAGCCGGGACTGGGCCGCCGCGCTGCGCGACTGGGCCTGGTCGTACCGGCGGGCGCTCACCGCGCACCCGAACATCGTGCCGTACCTGGCGCAGGGGCCGGGCCGTCGACCGGCCGCGCTGACCATGGCCGACGCCGTCTACGGCGGTCTGGTACGCGCCGGCTGGCCGCCCGCCCGCGCCACCCACATCGGGGCCGCCCTGCGGTACTTCGTGGCCGGGTCGGCGCTCGGCTCGTTCGCCCGGGGCTTCGTCGAGGACCCGGAGCTGTACGCCGCGCACTACCCGCACCTGCGGCAGGCGCACCGGCTCGCCGAGCACCAGCAGAGCGTGGACGAGGGCGCCTTCGCCCTCGGCCTGGACGCGCTGCTGCACGGTCTGGCCGCCGAGTACGCCCGCAGCGTCGCCACGGTGGAGTCCGGGCGACCCAACGGGTAGCGTCCAAACTCCCAGCGCTAGTTTCATCGCCCGTCGCGACCCCGTCGCCATCGCCCGTCGACCACCCCCCGAAGGGACGCCATGGACCTCGCCGCCCCGCCGTCGCAGCTACCCGACACCCTGCGCCTCCGGCGTCACCTGCACATCGGCGGCGAGTGGACCTCTCCCGCCGGCACCGACGTGCTCGACGTGCTCGACGTGGAGAATCCGAGCACCGGTGAGCCGGTCGGGCAGGTTCCCGCCGGCACCCCGGCCGACGTGGATCGCGCCGTCGCCGCGGCCCGTGCCGCCTTCCCCGGCTGGGCGGCCACCGCTCCCGCCGAGCGTTCCGCCCACCTCGACCGGCTGCACACCGCGCTCGCCGCCCGCGTCGACGACCTCGCCCGCACCATCGCCGTGGAGCTGGGCTCGCCGCTCCGGTTCGCCACCCGGGTCCAGGTCGGGCTGCCGTTGACAGTGCTGCGTGACCACGTCGCGCTCGCCGCCCGACCACCCGTCGAGGAGAGCATCGGCAACTCACTCGTCGTCCGCGAGCCGATCGGCGTGGTCGGCGCGATCACCCCGTGGAACTATCCGCTGCACCAGGTGCTGGCGAAGCTGGCGCCCGCGCTGGCCGCCGGCTGCACTGTGGTGCTCAAGCCCAGCGAGCTGACCCCGTTGACCGCGTACCTGCTGTTCGACGCGGTCACCGAGGCCGGCTTGCCGCCGGGGGTGCTCAACCTGGTCCCCGGCACCGGGCCGGCGGTCGGCGAGGCACTGGCCGGGCACCCCGACGTCGACCTGGTCTCGTTCACCGGCTCCACCGCCACCGGCGCCCGGATCATGCGGGTCGCCGCCGACCGGATCGCCCGGGTGGCGCTGGAGTTGGGCGGCAAGTCCGCGAACGTGATCCTGCGCGACGCCGACCTGGCCGGCGCGGTGAAGGTGGGCGTCGGCAACGCCCTGCTCAACTCCGGGCAGACCTGCACCGCGTGGACCCGGATGCTCGTGCACCGCGACCGGTACGCCGAAGCACTCGACCTGGTCGCCACGGCGGTGGCCGGCTACCGGCTCGGCGATCCGTTCGATCCGGCCACGCGGCTCGGCCCGCTGGTCTCCGCCGCCCAGGTCGAGCGGGTACGCGGCCACGTCGACCGAGCCCTCGCCGACGGCGCCCGGCTGGTCGCCGGCGGCCCGGACGCCCCGGTGCCGGCCCGGGGGCACTTCGTCGCCCCGACCGTCTTCGCCGACGTGCACCCCGACAGCGCGCTCGCCCAGGAGGAGGTCTTCGGCCCGGTCCTCGCCGTCCTCCCGTTCGACGACACCGACGAGGCGGTCGCCATCGCCAACAACTCGCGCTACGGGCTGGCCGGTGCGGTCTGGTCGGCCGACACCGAGGCCGCGCTCGCGGTGGCCCGGCGGCTGCGCACCGGCGCGGTCGACATCAACGGCGCCCCGTTCAATCCGCTCGCCCCGTTCGGCGGCTACAAGCAGTCCGGCCTGGGCCGGGAGCTGGGCGTGCACGGGCTCGCCGAGTTCTGCGAGCTGAAGGCGATCCAGCGATGAGCGCCCCCGAGCGGTCCCCGGCCGTGCCGGGCGGCGGCGAGCCGGTCACCGTCCGCGCGCTCGTCGCGCGCGGTGCCGGTGCCGAGCTGCGCATCGAGCGGGTACGCCTGCCCGCGCCCGGACCCGGCGAGGTGCGGGTGACGATCCGAGCCGCCGGCGTCTGCCACTCCGACCTGTCCATGGTGAACGGCACCATCGCCGCGAGGTTCCCGCTGGTGCTCGGGCACGAGGCGACCGGCGTGATCGCCGAGGTCGGGCCCGGCAGCGGCCTGCGGGTCGGCACCCCGGTGGTGCTCAACTGGGCGCCGGCCTGTCGGGCCTGCTGGTGGTGCCGCAACGGCGAGCCGTGGCTCTGCGCCGACACCACGGCCCCGACGGTGCCGCGCGGCGAGACCGACGACGGCCAACCGCTGCACCTGACCCTCGGCCTCGGCGCGCTCGCCGAAGCGGTGGTGGTGCCCGAGAACGCCGTCATCCCGATCCCCGCCGGCCTGCCTCCGGAGCGGGCCGCGCTGCTCGGCTGCGCGGTGCTCACCGGTGTCGGCGCGGTCCACAACACGGCCCGGGTCGCGCCCGGTGAGTCGGTCGCGGTGATCGGGCTCGGCGGGGTCGGGCTCGCCGTGCTCAGCGCCGCCCGCCGGGCCGGCGCCACGACGATCCTCGCGGTCGACGTCGCCGAGGCCAAACGGGACCTGGCGCTCGCCGCCGGCGCGACCGACTTCCTGCTCTCCGACGACCGGCTCTCCAAGGAGGTACGGGCGCGCACCGAGGGTCGGGGCGTCGATCACGCCTTCGAGTGCGTCGGCCGCGCCGCCACCATCCGCGCTGCCTGGCGGCTGACCCGGCGCGGGGGAGTGGTGACGGTGGTCGGCATGGGCGCCAAGGACGACATGGTCAGCCTCGGCGCGCTGGACATCTTCCACTCCGCCCGCACCCTGCGCTCCTCGGTGTACGGCTCGTCCGACCCGGAGCGGGAGGTGCCGGTGCTGGCCGCCGGGCTGGCCGACGGTGCGCTGGATCTGCGTGTGCTGGTCAGCGGCACGTTCCCGCTCGACGAGGCGCCCACGGCGTTCGCCCGGCTGGCACGCGGCGAGGGTGCCCGCTGGGTGGTCACACTGGACTGAGGCGGGTGGGTCGGCCGCGGCAGCTCAGCCTGACGCGTGTCACATCCGCGCCCGCAGCACGTCGACCTCGCAGCCTGGCGACGAGGGGTCGAAACCGTGTTCGACAAGCCAACGGATGCCCAGCAGGCTGCGCATCGACCACCACGCCCGGATCACGTCGACGTCGACGTCGGCACCGTAGCCGGCCAGGACGTCGCCGAGGTGCTCCTCGTGCCCGAGCGTCAACGTGGCGAGGTCGAAGAGGGCGTCGCCGGCGCCGGCCTCGGACCAGTCGAGCACGCCGGTGATCTCGTCACCGTCGACGAACACGTGGGCGATCTGCAGGTCACCGTGCGCGAAGACCGGGGTCCACGGGCGGAGCGCCGCCTCGGCGACGTGTCGGTTGCGGGTGACCAGGTCGGTGGGAAGAACGCGGTTGCTGACGAGCCACTCGCACTCGGCGTCGAGCCGCGCGGCCAACTCGTCGAGGCTGCGGCCCGGCCAGGGCGGCAGCGGCGCGTCGTGCAGCGTGCGCACGGCGGCGCCGGACGCGGCCCACGCCGCCGGCGACGCGGTCGACGGCTCGCCGAGGCGACCGAGCGCCGCACCGGGCAGGGCGGCGAGCGCGAGCACGGGCGGCCGGTGCCAGAGGACGTCGGGGGTGGGGACCGGCGCCAGCGCCATCGCCTCGACCTCGACGTCGGTACGCCCCGGGTCAGCGTCGATCTTCAGGAAGACGTCGCCGACGCGCAGGGTCGCGCGTTCCTGATGGGCGACGACGACTTTGACCTCCGGCACAGCGCCATTGTCGCGTCCGACCCATCGACAGCCCCAGCGGTTTTTCGGGGCGACAGAACCTGGGTGGTCAGGCGCCCCGGGCCGACCCCGGACGGGGGACAACCCTGGGCGCCCGAGCGACAGGTCAGAAGGGTGGTGCGTCCTCGCCCATCAGCGCCAGGACGACGCCGCCCTTGCCGCTCTTGAGGCCCTGGACCACGACTTTGCCGGTGCTGCCGTCGGGCAGCTCCAGGGTGAAGGTCTTTCCGATCGCGTTCTTGGGGCCGTTGCCGGCGCTGTTGGCGGGTCGGAAGTCGCCTGCCCACGGCGGAGTTCCGCCCTTGCGGGCGGGCTCGGCGAAGAGCGCGGCGGTCCCGGGAGTGCGGGTGCCGTCTGCGGAGAGGAGCACTGAGGCGCTGCGAAAGGTAGCCATATGCGCCAAGGCTAACCCGGACCGCGCCCGTTCGGGGCACCGCAGCCGCCGGTGCCGGCGATTCGGACACCACCCGTTACCGCCGACGCGATACCTAGCAGTACGATGCATCGTACTTCTAGGGTTAGGGGTGGGAGGCTTCATGAAGGTCGCCAAGGATCTGGTCGCCGCCTCGGCGACACCGATGGTGCTCGGCATCCTGGCCGAGGGTGACAGCTACGGCTACGCCATCCTCCGACGGATCAACGAGCTGTCCGGGGGTGAGCTGGACTGGACCGAGGGGCTGCTCTACCCGTTGCTGCACCGGCTCGAGCGCCTCGCCTATCTCGAGTCGAGCTGGCAGGCGGTCGCCGGTGAGCGCAGGCGCAAGTACTACCGCATCACCGACCGGGGTCTGGCCGAGCTGGCCGAGCAGCGCCGGCAGTGGGACACGGTCGTGGGCGCGCTCAAGGAGATCTGGCACGACCGCGCTCCGCTGACGGCGCACCCGCTGGGGGGCCTCGCATGACGACACACGACGGGCCGGAGGAGCTGGAAGCGCAGTTCGCGCAGTGGCGTCAGTACGTGCTGCGCCGCAGGGAGCTGCACGCGGTGGACGCCGACGAGCTGGAAGACCACCTTCGCGGCTCCGTGGACGAGCTCATCACCGCTGGCCTGAGCCCGGACGAGGCGTTCCTGGTCGCGGTGAAACGGATGGGCAGCCTCGACGACCTCTCCCGCGAGTTCGCCCGGGAGCATTCGGACCGTTTGTGGAAGCAGTTGGTGCTGACCGGCGACTCCGACAGCCCGGTCGCCGGCACGCGCTCCCGCCGCACCCTGTGGGTCATGCTCGGCTGCGCGGCGGGCGCGGTGGTGTCCGTCAAGGCGCCCGCGCTGTTCGGGCTGAGCTTCGACGACGACGGCTCGTTCTACGCCCGGAACGCCACCCTGTTCGCGCTGCCCTGGCTGGCGGCGTTCCTGGCCTGGCGCCGGCAGGCCCGACCGGCGGTGATCGCGGTGCTGGTGGCGCTGTTCGCCCTCGGCGCCGTGGCGGCCAACGCCTACTCGGTGGCGGACGACTCGCAGTCCGTGGTCGTCACCGGCGTCCACCTGCCCATCGCCCTCTGGCTCGTGGTCGGTCTGGCCTACGTCGCCGACGACTGGCGCTCGTCTCGTCGACGCATGGACTTCATCCGCTTCACCGGCGAGTGGTTCATCTACTTCGTGCTGATGGCCCTCGGGGGCGGCGTGCTCGCGGCGTTCCTGTTCAACACCTTCGCGGCCATCGGAATCGTCCCGGAGGTGTTCGTCTCGCAGTGGCTCCTGCCCAGCGGCGCCGCGGCCGCGGTCGTGGTGGCCGGGTGGCTGGTCGAGGCCAAGCAGAGCGTCGTCGAGAACATCGCGCCGGTGCTGACCCGGCTGTTCACGCCGCTCTTCACGGCCGCCCTGCTCGCCTTCCTCGTCGCCGTGGTCTGGACCAGCCACGGCATCGACGTCGAGCGCGAGGCGCTGATCCTGTTCGACCTGTTGCTGGTCGTGGTGCTGGGGCTGCTGCTCTACTCCCTCTCGGCCCGTGATCCGCTGGCCCCGGCCGGTCCGTTCGACAAACTCCAACTCGCGCTCGTGGTCAGTGCGTTGGCCATCGACGTGCTGGTGCTGCTGGAGATCACCGGGCGCATCACCGACGAGTACGGCAGCACACCCAACCGGGCGGCCGCGCTCGGCGAGAACGTGATCCTGCTGGTCAACCTCGCGTGGTCGGCGTGGCTCCTGCTGACCTTCATCCGTCGGCGTACGCCGTTCGCCACGCTCGAACGGTGGCAGACCGGCTACCTGCCGGTGTACGCGGCGTGGGCCTGGATCGTGGTCCTCGTCTTCCCGCCGTTGTTCAACTACGCCTAGTCGCGCTCGACTTTGTACGCCGGTCCGACCCGGGCACCGTCCGACCCGGTTCGGACGGTGCCCACCAACCATGTGGTTGACACGTGGTGACACAGATGCTGAACTATCAACCAACCACTTGGTTGGGGATGGGCTGAGGGATGACTGAACAGCTCGACCGCCGGCAGGCCCTGGTGCACGCGGCCTTCTCGGCGATCGCCGAGAGCGGCTTCGAGGGGTTCCGGCTGCGACCGATCGCCGCTGCGGCGGGCATTGACCACTCCACCCTGCACCACTACTTCCGGACCAAGGCCGATCTGATCGCCGCGGTGCTCGAGCACGTGACAAGCCAATTCGAGGCGACGATGCACAACGATCTGGAACCCGCCGCCCGGTTGCGGCGCCACCTCAGCGAGATCGCCGCGGCCGTCGCGGAACGACCCGAGTTGTTCGTCGTGCTCGATGAACTCGATCTCCGCGCGCGACGTGACGGGTCCACCGGGGCCGACATCGAGCGCGACGAACAGGGTTGGCGCGACGCGCTGGCGGCGATCTTCACCGAAGGCATCGAGCACCAGGTCTGGTCGGTGAACCTCGACGTCGCTGCCAGCGTCGAGCTGGTGATCGCCACCGTCAAGGGCATTCGCCTGCGTCCGGAGAAGGCCGAGTCGGTTGTCAACCAACTGTGCGACCTCCTCTCACCAGAAAGGCTCACGCATGACTGACGTACTCATCGTCGGCGGTGGCATCGGCGGCCTCGCGCTCGCCCAGGGTCTACGCAAACACGGCATCACCGTCGCGGTGTACGAGCGGGACCGGCGCCGCGACGACCGGGCGGACCGCTACCGGCTCGCGATCAACCCGGCGGGCAGCCGGTCGCTGCGCGCCTGCCTGCCCGACCGACAGTGGCAGGCGTTCACCGACACCACGGGCCGCCCCGGCGGCGGTTTCGGTTTCCTGGGCACGGACCTGCGCACGCTGGTCCTCGTCGAGGACGCGCTCATGTATCCCGAGGATCCCGACCCCGCGGAACGGGCCTACCCGGTCGACCGTCAGACGCTGCGCGGCGTTCTCCTCGACGGACTCGACGACACCGTCCACTACGACAAGACATTCGACAGCTACGAGCTCGCCGCGGACGGTCGCCCCACCGCGCACTTCGCCGACGGGACGTCCGTCACCTGCGACGTCCTGGTGGGCGCCGACGGGATCAACTCCCGGGTACGCGCGCAGTACCTGCCGGCCGCCACCCAGCGGGACACCGGTGCGGTGGGCGTCGGGCTCAAGTTGCCGCTGGACGACGACACCCGAGCCTGGTTGCCCGTCCGGCTGGCCCACGGCATGAACCTCGTCCTGACCGGTGCGCCGCACTTCCTGTTCACCTCCGTGTTCGAACGCCAGCAGCCGGTGGGGGACGACTACCTGCTGTGCGCGTTCGTCGCGAGTACCGAACTGTTCCCCTCACGTCCGGAGCGCCTCGACGGCACACAGTTGAAGGCCTACATCGCCGGGCTGATCACGGACTGGCACCCCGCGCTCCGCCACCTGATCGCCGCGTGCCCACCGGAGGACGTGAGCGCGTTCCCGTTCCAGGCGTCCGACCGTCCCGCGCCCTGGGCGCCCGCACGGGTCACCGTGCTCGGCGACGCCGTGCACGGCATGCCGCCGGCCGGCGGTAACGGCGCCAACACCGCACTGCGCGACGCCGCCCTGCTCACCCGCCAGTTGTCGCTGGCCGGCACCGGCCACCTGCCGCTGCTGGACGCGATCGGCGAGTACGAGACCGAGATGCGCGAGTACGGCTTCCAAGCCGTCGACCTGGCTCTGCGGACCCTCCAGCAGGGCATGATGAGCAACCCGGTGAACGTGGGCTTGACCCGGGGCTGGTTCAGCCTCTGCGACGTCGTGGCACCGCTGCGCCGGATGACCTTCGGCCCGAGCTGGGCCAGGATCAGCGCTCCCCGCCACTGGGAGCGGGCCGCCGCCGTCTGACCAGCCGATCCCGCTCGGCAGCCGGGGCAGCGCCGTCGCGGAGGCCACCGGCCGGCGACCCGCCGTCGGTAAATCCCGCGCCGGCGCATCCACCGCGCCCCGTTTCAGCGAACCCCCGGGTAGGGAACGTCTATCCGGGGGTACGTCTGGTGCTGACCGAGCCGATGCCGGCGGAGACCGTGGAGATCGCGCACAAGCAGGTCTCGCTGGCTGCCGAGGACCTGGACGGCAACGCCGTCGCCACGCTGATGCTGGAGTTGGCCGAGGCCTGGGGCGTGCCGGCGCTCTGGGAGCAGGTCTGTCGTCCGTTGCTGGCCCGGCTGCCGGGGCGTACCGCCGCCGAGGTCGCCGTCGAGCACGCTCTCTGCGAGGGCGTCCGGGTCGGGTTGGACGTGTACCGCCGGGAGCCGGGCCGGTCGCTGCCCACCGGCGGGGTGCTGGTGGCCGGCGCCGAGCAGGAGGCGCACTGCCTCGGTCTGCACGCGCTCGCCGCCGCGCTGCGCGAGCAGGGTCGTGGCTGTCTGCATCTCGGTCCCGCGCTGCCCTGGCCGGCGCTGACCCGTGCGGTGTACCGGGCCAGCCCGCACACAGTGGTGCTCTGGTCGCAGACGCCGGTCACCGGCCGCGCGTACCGTCTGGTGCGTTTTGCCCGGGACTTCCCCCGCCTGCGGGTGTACGGCGCGGGGCCGGGTTGGATCGAGCCACTCACCGCGCCGGCGCGGCGTCTCGACTCGCTGCCGAGCGCCGTCACCGCCTGTCTGGCCGCCGCTCCCGGGCGTGACGCCCACCACATACGATACGGATCGGTGCCGTATCGTTAATGCGCGCCGTAGGCTGACTCGCGTTACGAGTCTGACCCGTATCGTATTGCGGCGCGGGAAAAGCGTGGGGGGAAAACCAGGCATGGAGCTGCACAACAACACCGGCCACCCGAGGAGGTGGGCGATCCTGGGGGTGCTGGTGATCAGCCTCCTCGTGGTCGTTCTCGACAACACGATCCTGAACGTCGCCCTGCGCACCCTGGCCGACCCGGTGCACGGCCTCGGCGCCAGCCAGGGCGAGCTGGAGTGGTCCATCAACTCCTACACGCTCGTCTTCGCCGGCCTGCTGTTCACCTTCGGGGTGCTCGGCGACCGTGCCGGCCGCAAGCGCTTCCTGATGATCGGTCTGGTGCTGTTCGGCCTGGCGTCGCTGCTGTCCGCGTACGCCCAGAGCCCCGGACAGCTCATCGCGGCCCGCGCCCTGATGGGGGTCGGCGGCGCGGCCATCATGCCGGTGACGCTCTCGATCATCTCCAACGTCTTCGACCCGCGCGAGCGCGGTCGGGCCATCGGTGTCTGGGCCGGCGCCGTCGGTCTCGCCGTGGCCATCGGCCCGATCCTCGGCGGCGCGCTGCTGGAGCACTTCTGGTGGGGCTCGGTCTTCCTGATCAACGTGCCGGTGGTCGTCGCCGGCGTGGTGCTGGTGGGACTGCTGGTCCCGGAGTCGCGTGACCCGCGACCGGGCCGGATCGACGTGCTCGGCGTCCTGCTCTCCGTGGTCGGCCTGGTCGCCCTCTCCTACGGCATCATCGACGGCGGCGAGCACGGCTTCGACCGCCCGCTGGCCTGGGGTTCGATCCTGGTCGGCATCGCGGTGCTCGCCTGGTTCGTGCAGCACGAGCGGCGCAGCGACCACCCGTCGCTGGACGTCCGGCTGTTCCGGGTGCCCCGCTTCGCCGCGCCGGTCGCGATCGTCGGCCTGGTGTTCTTCGCCGCCATGGGCTCGATGTTCTTCGGCTCGTTCTACCTGCAACTCGTGCGCGACTACAGCCCGCTGCAGACCGGTCTGCTCTTCCTGCCCTTCGCCGGCGCCCAGCTGATCTTCGCGCCGCGCAGCGCCGCGATGGTCCGCCGCTACGGCGGCAAGGCCGTCGCCACCGTCGGGCTGGCGCTGACCGTGGTGTCACTCGGCGCCTTCGTCTTCATCGGCGCCTCCACCCCGATCTGGATCGTGCTGCTCGTCTTCCTCATCCAGGGCGCCGGAATGGCGAACATCATGCCGCCCGCCACCGAGTCGATCATGTCGGCGCTGCCCCGGGAGAAGGCCGGCGTCGGCTCCGCGGTCAGCAACACCATCCGCCAGGTGGCCGGCGCGCTCGGCGTGGCCGTCCTCGGCTCGGTGCTCTCCGCGGTCTACCGCAGCGACATCGGCGACGCGCTGACCGGCCTGCCTCCGCAGGCCCGCGACGCGGCCAACGAGTCGATCTCCGGCGCGTACGCGGCGGCGGGCCAGCTCGGCCCGGCGGCGCCGACGCTGATCTCGGCGGCCAACGACGCCTTCGTCACCGCCATGCACTGGGCGGCCGGGCTCTCCGCGGTGATCGCCGCACTCGGGATCATCGTGGTGCTGCGCTGGATGCCGGGTCGGGAGGAAACCAGCGTCGCCCCGGCGGCCCCGGTCGCCGAGCCCGAGTTGGCCGGTACGGCGTAGGTGCGGGAAGAATGTCGGACATGACGTCCACCGCCGATGCTCCGCGGTCGCCTGGGCGACCGCGGAGCATCCGCGCCGACGAGGCGATCATCGAGGCCACCCTCGACCTGCTCGCCGAGGGCAGCACCATCGAGGCGCTCTCGATCGAGGCGATCGCCGCCCGCGCCGGGGTCGGCAAGGCCACCATCTACCGCCGCTGGGCGGGCAAGGACGCCCTGCTGCTGGACGCGCTCCGTCGGCTCAAGGGCGTCCTGGCCCAGCCGACCGGACACTCCGTCCGCGAGGACCTGGTGCTGCTTGTCGGCGCGATCGGCAAGAACGTCGACCCGCGCGCGGCGAAGATCATGCCCTGCCTGGCGCCCGCCGTGAACCGCAGTGCGGACCAGTTCCAGCTCTACCAGAACATCATCTCGCCCCGCCGGCAGCTGATGCGCGAGGTGCTGCGGCGCGGCATCGACGAGGGAGTGCTCCGGGCCGACATCGACGTCGAGGTGACGATGGCGCTGCTCACCGGGCCGATGCTGATCCAACGGGTGCTGCAGTGGAATCCGGAGCTGGACGAGCAGACCCTGCCCGAGCGGGTCGTCGACGCCGTGCTGGAGGGCATCCAGGTCCGCTGAACGTGACGCGGCTCAGCCGGCGCGCAGCCGGTGCAGACGCAGCGCGAGCTGCACCTCCAACGCCCGCTCGGGCCGCTGCCAGTCCGCGCCGAGCAGTTGCCCGACCCGCTCCAACCGCTGGGTCACCGTGTTCACGTGCACGTGCAACTGCTCGGCGGCGCGGGCCAGACTGCCACCCACCCCGAAGTACGCCTCCAACGTCCGCACCAGAGCCGTGCCCCGCCGGGCGTCGTAGTCGACCACCGGCCCGACCGTGGTGCGGAGGAACTGGGCCACGTCCGTCTCGCCCCGGTCACCGACGGCGCCCAGCAGCAGCCCGACGAAGCCCAGCTCGGCGGTGCTCGCCCCCTGGCCGGCCCGGCCCAACGCGCCCAGCGCCGTCAGGCAGCGGTCCGCCTCGTGGAACGTCCCGGCAAGCGCCGCCGGCCCGTTCGACGGGCCGCTCGCCCCGGCGGTCACCGGACGGCCGGTCACCCGGGACAGGTCCCGGGCGACCGCACGGGCACTGCCGCCCGCGTCCAGCCCCGGCAGCATGAGCACCACCCGACCGTCGCGCGCCGCGGCGAGCCCGCCGCGCGCCGAGGCGTACGTGGTGGCCCAGGAGAGCACCCGCTGCCGGGCCGAACCGGTCGCGGCGATCGCGTCATCGCCCACCGCCACCAGCACGTGCGGTGCGTCCAGGTCCACCCCGAGCCGTCGGGCCCGGCCGCGCAACGCGTCGGTGTCGCGCAGCGGACGGGCGATCAGGTCGTCCAGCAACTCGCCCCGGACCCGCCCCTCCGCCTCGGCGACCGTCCGGCGGAACAGCAGCAGCAGCGCGGTCACCAGCGCGGCCCGTTCCAGGATGCGCTGGTCGGCGTCGACCAACTCGTCGTCCGGACGCAGCACCAGCGCGCCCAGATTCTCCGCGCCCGCCACCACCGCCGCGTACCAGAGCGGACCCCGGCGTACGCTGCGCCCCTCGGTCCGCGACGCGGCCACCGCCTCGACGATGTCCGCGCGGTCCGGCTCCTCGATCTCACCCACCCGGGCCAGCCGGCGACCCTCGGCGTCCAACGCCAGCAGCGCCCCACCCAGCACCTCGGTCACCGCCGCCGCCACGTCCTCCACGCCGCCGCCGCGCAGCACCAGCGCCGTCATCCGGTCGTGTGCCGCGGCGGCCCGCTCCACCGAGCTGCTGTGCGCCCGGATGGTGGTGTTCGCCGCCGACAACTCGGCCAACGCCGAACGGGTCTCGGTCAACAGTCGGGCGGTGTCGATCGCCACCGCGGCGTGCGCGGCGAGCGACACCAGCAGCGCCACCTCCTCCCGGACGAACGGCCGGGCCGAACGGTTGGCCGCGTAGAGCACGCCGATCGAGGTGGAACCGAGCCGCAGCGGCACCCCGAGGATCGCCACCAGGCCCTCCTCGCCGACCCCGGCGTCGATCTCACCGGTGTGGTGGAAGCGCGCGTCCTCCCCGTAGTTGGCGGTCACGTACGGCGCGCCGGACTGGGCCACCAGACCGCCCAGGCCGGCGCCCATCGGCAGCCGCAGCCGCTGGAAGCGGGCCGAGACCGACCCGTCGGTCACCCGCATGTAGGTGTCGCCGCGCTCGTCGTCGTTGAGCGTCATGTAGGCCACGTCCGCGCCGAGGAGGTTGCGGGCCCGGTGCGCGATCGCCCGCAACACGTCGTCCAGGTCGCGCAGCCCGGCCAGGTCGCTGACCGTGTCGTACAGGCCGGACAGCTCGGTCTCCCGGCGGCGGCGACGCTCCAACAGCGCGCGGACCCGCAACGCCACCGACCTGGCCTGCTCCAGCTCGGCCAGCCGCTCCGGCGGCAGCCCCGCGGCCCGCGCGGCCACCAGCGGTCCCTCGAACTCGACCGCCGCGGCCTCACGGGCGAGCAGCTCCAGGAACTCCACCGGCGATGACATGGTCGACATTGTGCTCAGCCCCACTAGTTGGCCGTCCAGCCCCCGTCGAGGGCGATCGACGCGCCGGTGATGAACGCCGCCGGCGGCGAGCAGAGGTACGCCAACAGCTCGGCGACCTCCTCCGGCTCGATCAGTCGCTTGATCGCGGCCCGAGCCAGCATGATCTTCTCGATCACCTCGGCCTCGTCGATGCCGTGACTGGCCGCCTGGTCGGCGATCTGGCTCTCCACGAGCGCGGTGCGTACGTACGCCGGGTTGATGCAGTTGGCGGTCACCCCGTGCGCGGCGCCCTCCAGCGCCACCACCTTCGACAGCCCCTCCAGGGCGTGCTTGGCCGAGACGTAGGCCGCCTTGTACGGCGACGCGCGCAGCCCGTGCACCGAGGAGATGTTGACGATCCGACCCCAGCCCCGGGCGTACATGTGCGGCAGCGCCCGGCGGATCAGCAGGAACGGCGCCTCCACCATCACCCGGTGGATGTACTCGAAGCGCTCGACGGGAAAGTCCTGGAGCGGTGCGACGTGCTGGAGCCCGGCGTTGTTCACCACGATGTCCACGTCCACGTCGAGGCGGTCCACCGCCGCGGCGTCGGACAGGTCCACACCCTCGGCCCGGCCACCGACCTCGGCGGCCACCGCCCTGGCCGCCGCAAGGTCGCGATCCACCACGAGCACCGTGGCGCCGGCCGCCCCCAGCCGCCTGGCACACGCCCGCCCGATGCCGCTACCACCCCCGGTGACCAGGGCGGTCCGACCGGCGAGGTCGATCTGCACGACGTGGGGGACCGCCACGGGTTCTGCCGTCATGGCGCAAGAAGTTACGAGCTGTGTGCTCCCCGGCACATGGGCCAGCGACACATACTCCGTCCCAAAGCTGTGTGGCCCACCCGCCCCCCGCCGCAAGATCGCGCAGCATCCAGGACGTAGTTGTCTCCTGGTGCTTCGTTGCCACTACATCCCGGATCGAGCGTGACCTTGCGGCTGGCGCTCCGGAACCCCGCTCCCGGCCGGTCGAGCGCGGGGCGGGAGGGCGTGTCCCGTGGGGCTGGTGGGAAGAGCGCCGGTTAGGGTGTCGAACACACGTACTGCTGACGGCTGGGGAGGGGGCGGCGTGCGGGTGCTGGGGGTCGACCCGGGGCTGACCCGGTGCGGGGTGGGCGTGGTCGAGGGTGTGCCGGGGCGTCCCTGCACTCTGATCGCCTACTACGTGGTCTACACCGACCCGGCCGACGACCTGGCGCTGCGCCTGTTGCACCTGGACCGGTCGCTGAACAAGTTGGTCGCCGAGCACCAGCCGGAGAGCGTCGCCGTCGAGCGGGTGTTCAGCCAGCACAACGTGCGTACGGTGATGGGCACCGCGCAGGCCAGCGGCATTGCGGTGCTGGCCGGGGCGCGTGCCGGGCTGCCGGTGCAGACGTACACGCCGAGCGAGGTGAAGGCGGCCGTGACCGGTTCCGGTCAGGCGGACAAGGCGCAGATGACCGCGATGGTCACCCGGCTGTTGCGGCTGGCCGAGCCGCCGAAGCCGGCCGACGCCGCCGACGCGCTGGCCCTGGCCATCTGCCACGTGTGGCGCGGCGGGACCCGCTCGAAGCTGGCCGCGGCAGCCGACCGGGCACGACGAGGAGGAGCACGATGATCGCCAGCGTGCGCGGCACGGTGACCGCGACGGGTCCGGACCAGGCCGTGATCGAGGTCGGCGGTGTCGGCCTCGCGGTGCACTGCGCCCCCGGCACCCTCGCGGAGCTGCGGGTCGGCCAGGTCGCCCGGCTCGCCACCAGCCTGATCGTGCGGGAAGACTCGCTCACCCTCTACGGCTTCGCCGACGACGACGCCAAGTCGCTGTTCGAGTTGCTCCAGACCGCCAGCGGGGTGGGGCCGCGACTGGCGCAGGCGGTGCTTGCCGTGCACAGCCCGGACGCGGTGCGCAAGGCGATCGCCAACGCCGACACGGCAGCCCTGACCCGGGTGCCCGGGATCGGCAAGAAGGGCGCCGAGCGCCTGGTGCTGGAGCTGCGCGACCGGATCGGCCCGGTGCCGATCGGCGCCGACGGGGTGGCCGGGGTGACCCGCGGCAGCTGGCCCGACCAGGTCCGGCAGGCGCTGGTCGGCCTGGGTTGGACGGCCGGCCAGGCCGATCAGGCGGTGGCCGCGGTGGCCGAGACGATCGAGGGTGAGACGCCGCCGGTGCCGGTCCTGCTCAAGCAGGCCATCCGCCTGCTGGGTCGGACCCGATGAGCGCCCCGGCGGCGGAGGGTGGCGCGGTGCGCGCGAGGAGTGCGTCGGGGTCGCGAGCCCCGCGGTCGCGAGTGAAGAGGGCACGGTGAGCGAGACCGACGGGCTTGTCTCGGCGTACGTCAGTGACGCCGACCGGGACGCGGAGGCCACGGTCCGGCCGAGGCGGTTGGCCGAGTTCATCGCCCAGAACCGGGTGCGTGATCAGCTCGACCTGTTGTTGCAGGGCGCGATGCGGCGGGGTTCGCCGCCGGATCACATCCTGCTCTCCGGTCCACCCGGCCTGGGCAAGACGAGTCTGGCCAACATCGTCGCCGCCGAGTTGGGCGCGGGTATCCGGGTGACGAGCGGCCCGGCGATCGAGCGTTCCGGCGACCTGGCGGCGATCCTGACCAGTCTCGCCGAGGGGGACGTGCTCTTCATCGACGAGATCCACCGCATCGCGCGTCCGGCCGAGGAGCTGCTCTACAGCGCGATGGAGGACTTCCGGGTCGACGTGGTGGTCGGCAAGGGGCCGGGGGCGACGGCGATCCCGCTGGACGTCGAGCCGTTCACCCTGGTCGGCGCGACTACCCGTTCGGGTCTGTTGACCGGGCCGATGCGGGACCGGTTCGGGTTCGTCGCCCACCTCGACTTCTACGCCCCGGCGGATCTGGAGACGCTGCTGCACCGGTCGGCGCGGATCCTCGGTGTGCCGATCACCCCCGAGGGCGCGACCGAGATCGCCGGTCGGTCCCGGGGCACGCCGCGGATCGCCAACCGGCTGCTGCGCCGGGTCCGCGACTACGCCGAGGTGCGGGCCGACGGCGTGGTCGATGTCGACACCGCCCGTGCCGCGTTGATCGTGTACGACGTGGACGCGCTCGGGTTGGACCGGCTGGACCGTGCGGTGCTGACCGCGTTGGTCGACTCGTTCCGGGGTGGCCCGGTGGGTCTGTCCACCCTTGCCGTGGCGGTGGGGGAGCAGCCGGACACGGTCGAGGAGGTCTGCGAGCCGTTCCTGGTCCGCGCCGGTCTGTTGGCCCGTACGCCGCGGGGGCGGGTGGCCACGGAGGCCGCCTGGCGGCATCTGGGGCGTACTCCGCCGAATGGTACCTTTGGCATGGATAGTCCGCCTGTGCCCGATCTGTTCTCGATGGATACCGATCAGCCGTGATAGGAACGTGATCTGTGCCGCATTCGGCGTTCTCAGGCGCAGGGTTTAGACTTCGCCGCGGTCTGTACAGGACGTGAGATTCCGCCTCCGCTCCGGCGCCCCAAGCGCCGGGCCGGTGGCCAGTGGGAAGGTCAGTAACCGTGAACTACATAGCAGCGGGCCCCTCAGGCGGCGGCATCACGCCGATCCTGATGATCGTCCTGCTCTTCGGTGTCATGTATTTCATGATGATCCGACCCCAGCAGAAGCGCCGCCGTGAGGCCGAGTCGATGCAGTCCGGGCTCGGCCCGGGCGACGAGGTCGTCACCATCGGCGGGCTCTACGGCACGGTCACCGGCATCGAGGACGACACCGTCCTGATCGAGGTCGCCCCGGGCGTGCAGACCCGCTACGCCCGCGCCGCCATCGCCCGGGTGACCACCCGCGCGGAGCTGCCGAGCGAGCCGGTCAGCGAGGACGCCGACACCATCAAGGAATGACCCCTGCTCCCGGGGAATGGCGGGTCCGGCGTACGGCCGGTCGGCCGACCTCCGGGCCACCGCGCCCGACGGGGCAGCGGACCAGGCAGTAAAACTGGATAGTTGGGTCGACGCCGGGCGTCGGCACGTTCCCGTGACCAGCGGCGTTCCACGCTGGCGTGTCCGGGCCACGTGTCGGCATCTCGTCGGCCCAGGTCAGACCCGTCAGCCGGGACCCCCGGCCCGACACCGCCGCCGCTGCGCACAGCGGCGCGACCGCACAGGGAGACAGGACAGCCGTGGCACCACCTCAGGGACAGATGCGCCCCGGGCGGCAGCTCGCCGTGCTCGGGTTCATCTTCGTCGTCCTCTATCTTCTGGTGTTCTTCTCCGGCGGCGCCAAGGGCAGCTTCCAGGACCGGCTCGAGCCTCGGCTCGGTCTGGACCTGATCGGCGGCACCCGGGTGACGTTGGAGGCGAGAAACAGCATCGGCGGCAAGGCCCCGACGGCGGAGAATCTCGAGGAGGCTCGTCAGATCATCGAGAGCCGGGTCAACGCGTTCGGCGTGGCCGAGGCCGAGGTGGTCACCGAGGGCAACCGGAACATCGTCATCTCCCTGCCCGGTGAGAACCGCAACCTGGACAACGTGGGCAACGCCGCCGAGCTGCGCTTCCGCAAGGTGCTCAAGGGCGCCGACGGCAGCGGTACGGCGGCCGTGCCGCCACCGGCCACGGCCGCCCCGCCTGGCAGCGTGACCCCCTCCGGCGGGGCGACTCCGTCCGCCGGCGCGACCCCGACCCCGTCGGGCAGCGGCGCGCCGAAGGTGACCTCGTCGCCCAGCGGCGGTCAGGGTGGGATGGCCCCGGCGCCCAGCGCCACGCCCACTCCCTCCGCGTCCGCCTCGCCCTCGGCGAGTGCCGCGCCCAGCGCCAGTGCCAGCGCGGAGCCGGTGTCGGCCAGCATCGAGGAGCAGCGCAAGGCCGTCGAGCAGAAGGTCGGCGCCCCCGCCTGGCAGGCCGCCAGCGGGTTGCAGGCTCCCGCGGACCTGAGCGCCGACCCGTCGCTCGCCGACAAGCTCAAGCCGTTCAGCACGCTGTCGCCGCAAGAGGTCGCCGTGCTGTCGGCGCAGATGCAGTTCAACGTGCCGACCATCGGTTGCAAGCAGCTCGACGAGCGTCCCCCGGCGTCGATCTCCGACCCGAAGCAGCAGGTCGTCTCCTGCGAGGACGGCGCCTCGAAGTACCTGCTCGACCAGGCCAAGGTGCTGGGCACCGACGTGTCCGACGCCGACGCGGTGCTCGACCAGACCAACGCCTGGGTGGTCAGCCTCGACTTCACCGGCGACGGGCAGGGCAAGTGGACCGGCCTGACCCGCGAGTCGTTCACCAACGAGGGTCAGGCCTGCGACGCCACCGCGCTCGGGCAGGACGGCAAGTGCCGGGTGGCCGTCGTGCTGGACAACAAGATCGTCTCCTCCCCGGAGATCCAGGGCGTGCTGACCGGCAACTCGCAGATCACCGGCAGCTTCACCCAGAAGGACGCGAGCACGCTCGCCGGTCAGCTCCGTTACGGCGCGCTGCCGGTGACCTTCAAGCAGCAGGAGGCGCAGAACGTCACCGCCACGCTGGGCGCCAGCCACCTGCGCGCCGGTCTGCTCGCCGCCGGCATCGGCATGCTGCTGGTCATCATCTACTCGTTCTTCTACTACCGGCTGCTCGGCTCGGTGATCTTCCTGAGCCTCATCCTCTCCGCGCTGCTCGTCTTCGGCGCGCTCGTGGTGCTCGGCCGGCAGATCGGCTTCACGCTCACCCTCGCCGGCATCGCTGGCATGATCGTCTCACTAGGTGTGGCGGCGGACTCGTTCGTCATCTACTTCGAACGACTGAAAGACGAGATCCGCGAGGGCCGCAGCCCACGGAGCGCGGTGCCGCGCGCCTGGATCCGGGCCCGCCGGACGATCATCTCGGCCAACGCGATCACCCTGCTCTCCGCCGTGGTGCTCTACGTGGTCTCGGTCGGCACGGTCAAGGGCTTCGCCTTCGCTCTCGGTCTGGCCACCGTGCTGGACCTGGTCGTGGTCTTCCTCTTCCGGCACCCGATCATGACGATGTTCGCCCGCACCCGGGCGTTCCTGTCCCCGCGGGTCAGCGGTCTGGGCCGGGCACTGCCGGCCCGCAACCAGCCGACTCAGACTCAGCCCCGCAACCCGCGCGCCAAGGAGGCCTGAGATGGCTCAAAACGGTCTGGCGAGCCGCCTCTACAACGGCGAGGCCGGTCTCAACATCGTCGGCCGCCGCAAGCTCTGGTTCGGCGTCGCCGGGACCCTGATCCTGATCGCGCTGCTCAGCTTCGGTCTGCGGGGCTTCAGCCTCGGCATCGAGTTCGCCGGCGGCAACTCGTTCCAGGTGCCGGCCAGTGTCGGCACCCTGGAAGACGCCGAGCGGGAGGTCAACTCGGCCCTCGCGGCGGAGAACACCGGCATCAAGGTGGCCACCGTCCAGAAGGTCGGCGGCACCGGTGGTGACACCTACGAGCTGCGGACGCCGCAGCTCGACGCCGAGAAGACCAACGCGGTGAAGGGTCAGATCGCCGAGGACCTCGGGATCAACCCGGATCAGATCAGCAGCAACCAGGTCAGCGAGGCGTGGGGCAGCCAGGTGACCCAGCGGGCCTTGCTCGGTCTGGTCATCTTCATCGCGCTGGTGATGGTCTACCTGATCCTGCGCTTCGAGTGGCGGATGGCCGTCGCCGCGGTGGCGTCGCTCATCACCAACCTGATCCTCACCGCCGGCATCTACTCGCTCGTCGGCTTCGAGGTCACCCCGTCGACGATCATCGGCTTCCTCACGATCCTGGGCTTCGCGCTCTACGACGTGGTGGTGGTCTTCGACAAGGTCCAGGAGAACACCCGCGGCATCACCGCCAACAACAACCAGACGTACGGCGAGGCGGCCAACCTGGCCGTCAACCAGAGCCTGATGCGGTCGCTGAACACCTCGGTGGTCGCCCTGCTTCCGGTCGGCGGTCTGCTCTTCATCGGTGCCGGCCTGCTCGGTGCCGGCACGTTGAAGGACCTCGGCCTGGTGCTGTTCGTCGGTATGGCGGTGGCGTTCCTGACCTCCATCCTGGTGGCCACGCCGCTGCTGGCCCTGCTCAAGAGCTACGACCCGCGGATCCAGGCGCACGCCAAGCGCGTCCAGACCCGGCGGGGCGGGCTCGCCCGGGGCGAGGTCACCAGCAAGGGCGCGGTGAGCCCGACCGAGGGCCAGGCGACCGAGGAGTCGCTCGACCCGGACGCCGCCGCGCTGGCCGGTGCCGCGCCCAAGGTGGGCGCTCGCCCGGCGGGTAAGCGGCCGACCGGCGCCCGGGGCGGTCGTCCCGGTGGCGGCGGCAACCGGCCGGGTGGCGCCAAGCGGCGCTGACCCACCACGAAACACCCGAACGGCGTCCGGCATGCTGTGCGTGCCGGACGCCGTCGTCGTTGAAGGAGAGCGGAACAGCCATGACGGAGACCCACAGCACCGCGGCGCGCGGGGACAGCGGCCCGGAGGCCGCCCGACTGGTCGCCAGCCGGGTGCTGGACGTGCCCGACTTCCCCAAGCCCGGTGTCATGTTCAAGGACCTGATGCCGCTGTTCGCCGACGGTGCGGCGTTCCGTGAGGTGATCGACGGGATCGTCGCGTACCACGGTCGGGACGCCTTCGACGTGGTGGTCGGCATCGAGGCGCGCGGGTTCGTCGTCGCCGCGGCCGTCGCGTACGCGACCGGGGTCGGCGTGGTGCCGGTCCGGAAGGCCGGCAAGCTGCCCCGCCCGGCGCACTCGGTCTCCTACGCGCTCGAATACGGCGAGGCCACCCTCGAGGTGCACGAGGACGCCTTCACGGCCGGGCACCGGGTGCTGGTGGTCGACGACGTGCTGGCGACCGGTGGCACCGCCGAGGCGACGCTTGACCTGGTGGAGCGGGCCGGCGGAACCGTCACCGGCTTCACCGTGCTGCTGGAGCTCGGCTTCCTGGGTGGACGCAAGCGGTTGGCACCGCGTCCCGTCCATGCCCTGCTGACCGTTTGACCCCGTCGGTGACGGACTGACCGTTTGGTGGCGGAGTCGTCGGGCGGAGCCCGTGCCGACCGTCCGGCGGAGCGGCAGCCGACCGTGCGTGCGGGTAGCATTGCCCATTGCTGACGCCGGCGGTACGCCGCCTGCGTGGCGCGAGACCAGGCCGGCCGAGTGTTCGGCAGGTGTTTTCCCGGCGAGCGGTGAGGAGGCCGGTGTCCCACGATGTCGTCCCTCCGGCGGAGGGCACGGTGCACCCGACAGGCGACGCTGACGGCACGGTGACCGACCGGGCAGGCGACGCGCCAGCCCGGGTGACGGGCGCCGACAGCGGCTCTGGCCGGGCTGCGGGCGAGAGCCCGGCAGATCCGATCAGCGGCCCGCCGAGCGTCCAGGCGTCCCCCGGTGCCGACGGGGTGGTGGTGCCGTTCCCGAGCGACGCCGGCGTCGACCCGTCGCCGAGCGGTGGCTTCGGGTTGTCCAACGCGCCCACCGGGCGGCGGGTGCGGGCCCGGCTGGCCCGGTTCAACGCGCCCTGGCAGACCTCGCAGGTCAGTGAGGTGCTGGAGCCGCTCATCGCGAGCCACCGGGACAACCACCCCAAGGCCGACGCCCGGCTGCTCCAGCGCGCCTTCGACACGGCCGCGCGGTGGCACTCCGGGCAGTACCGCAAGTCCGGCGACCCGTACATCACCCACCCGCTCGCGGTGGCGACCATCCTCGGCAACCTGGGGATGGACACCACCACGCTCGTGGCCGCGCTGCTGCACGACACCATCGAGGACACCGAATACACCCTCGACGCGATGCGCGCCGACTTCGGCGGCGAGGTCGCCCTGCTCGTCGACGGCGTCACGAAGCTCGACAAGGTCAAGCTGGGTGACGCGGCCAAGGCCGAGACGATCCGCAAGATGGTCGTGGCGATGGCCAAGGACCCCCGGGTGCTGGTGATCAAGCTGGCCGACCGGTTGCACAACATGCGCACCCTGACCTTCCTGCCCCGCCCCAAGCAGGAGCAGAAGGCCAAGGAGACGCTGGAGATCCTGGCGCCGCTGGCGCACCGGCTCGGTATGAACACGATCAAGTGGGAGCTGGAGGACCTGTCCTTCGGCACGTTGTTCCCGAAGCGCTACGAGGAGATCAACCGCCTGATCGGGGAGCACCAGCCGCAGCGCGAGACGCTGTTGCGGCAGGTCACCCAGAAGGTCGGCACCGACCTGAAGGCCGCCAAGATCAAGGCGGAGACCACCGGGCGGCCGAAGCACCTCTACTCGATCTACCAGAAGATGATCGTGCGCGGTCGTGACTTCAACGACATCTACGACCTGGTGGGCGTGCGGATCCTGGTCGACACGGTGCGCGACTGCTACGCGGCGCTGGGGGTCATCCACGCCAACTGGCAGCCGGTGCCGGGCCGGTTCAAGGACTACATCGCGATGCCGAAGTTCAACATGTACCAGTCGTTGCACACGACTGTCATCGGGCCCACCGGCAAGCCGGTGGAGATGCAGATCCGCACGTACGCGATGCACCGCACCGCGGAGTTCGGCATCGCCGCGCACTGGAAGTACAAGGAGCACAAGGGCACCCAGATCGTCGGCCCGCCCGCGCACATCGACGAGATGACCTGGCTGCGGCAGTTGCTGGACTGGCAGCGGGAGGCGGCCGACCCGAGCGAGTTCCTGGACGCGCTGCGCTTCGACCTGTCCAGCCAGGAGGTGTACGTCTTCACCCCGAAGGGTGACGTCATCCCGCTGCCGACCGGGTCGACGCCCGTGGACTTCGCGTACGCGGTGCACACCGAGGTGGGGCACAAGTGCATCGGGGCGCGGGTCAACGGCAAGTTGGTGCCGTTGGAGTCGACGCTGTCCAACGGCGACGTGATCGAGATCTTCACGTCGAAGTCCGAGACGGCCGGCCCCACGCAGGACTGGCTGGGCTTCGTCAAGAGCCCGCGGGCGCGCACGAAGATCCGCCAGTACTTCAACAAGGAGCGGCGCGAGGAGGCGATCGAGGCCGGCAAGGACGCGATCGTCAAGGCGATGCGCAAGCAGGGCATGCCGTTGCAGCGGATGCTCACCTCCGACGCGCTGATGTCGATCGCACGGGACCTGCACCTGGCCGACGTGGCGTCGCTCTACGCGGCGGTCGGTGACAGCCAGGTCTCCGCGCAGTCGGTGGTGCAGAAGCTGATGGCCGCGTACGGCGGCGAGGAGGGCGCGGCGGAGGACATCGCCGAGACCGCCGTCGCCACCCGGCCGCCCCGCAGCCGCCAGAGCAGCAACGACCCGGGTGTCGTGGTCCGCGGCGTCAGCGACGTCTGGATCAAGCTGGCCCGCTGCTGCACCCCGGTCCCACCGGACTCGGTGTTCGGCTTCGTCACCCGCTCCGGCGGGGTGAGCGTGCACCGCGACGACTGCGCCAACGCCGAGGACCTGCGGGCCCAGAGCGAGCGGGTGGTCGAGGTCAGTTGGAAGCTCACCTCCGCCTCGACCTTCCTGGTCGCCATCCAGGTCGAGGCACTGGACCGGCACAAGCTGCTGGCCGACGTCACCCGGGTGCTCTCCGACGAGCGGGTCAACATCCTCTCCGCCACCGTCACCACCACCCGCGACCGGGTGGCGGTGAGCCGGTTCAGCTTCGAGATGGCCGACCCGAAACACCTGGGCCACCTGCTGGCCACGGTCCGCAAGGTGGACGGCGTCTTCGACGCGTACCGGGTCACCTCCGGCGCCTGACGCGTACCCCGGACACGACAGCGCCCGCCGGCTCAGCCGGCGGGCGCGTGGTCGTCTGCGCGGGGGTCAGCCCTGCGGCGCGCTCATCGTGAGGTCCTTGATGATGACCTCCTTCTTCGGGTGGCCGCCGCCGGCCTGCTGGGCGAACGCCCCGTCGTCGCCGGCCTTGGCCACGTCCTTGACGATGTCCATGCCACCGGTGATGGTGCCCAGCACCGTGTACGCCGGGTCCAGCGGCGAGTCGCCGTAGACGATGAAGAACTGGCTTCCGGTGCTGCCCGGATCGGAGGACTTGGCCATCGCGATGACACCCTCCGGGTACGGCGGGCGCTTGTCGGTGGGCAGGTTCTCCTCGGCCATGCGGTAGCTCGGGCCGCCCTGGCCGTCGGTGTCCCGCCAGCCGTTGCCGGTGGCGCTGGGGTCGCCGCACTGCAACACCTTGATGCCCTCGCTCACGAGGCGGTGGCACTTGGTGTTGTCGAAGAAGTTCTTCTCCGCGAGGTAGGTGAAGCTGCCCGCCGTGCAGGGGACCTGCGACCTGTCGACCTTGGCCGTGATCGGGCCCAGGTTGGTGTCGATCGTCATGGTCTGCACGCCGGTGCCGGACTGCTGGTTGCTCGGCAGCCCGACGTCCTTGATCTGCGGGGGCCGCTTGTCGGTGGGCAGCGCGTTGAACGCGCACTCCGCCGCGCCGGCCGCCGGTGCGGCGGAGTCCTTCTTGTCGTCGCCGCCGCCGAGGCTCACCGCCAGCCACACGGTGCCGGCGACCACGAGCACCAGCGCGGCGGCCGCGCTGACGATCGCCCGGGTCTGCCGGCGCTTACGGGCCGTGGCCGCGCGCTCGGCCATCTCCTTCTCGAGCCGGGCGCGTGCCGCCGCGCGCTGCCGCTCTCTGGTGGACGTCACGCCTGGATCCTCCTGGCTGTCTGCTGCTGGGTGCCGCTTGGGTGTGGGTGGTTGCGACCGGTCAGCCGGCGCTGGGGCTGCTGGCCGGCGCGCCGGAGGCCGACGGCGCTGGTGCCGCCGCGGTGACCGGCTCACCGACGGTGAGGCTCTGGATGGTCACGTCGGTGCTGGGCTTGACCTTGGCCCCGGTCCCATTGTCCACGGTCGGGAGGGCACCGATCTTCTCCACCACGTCCAGCCCGCCGGTCACCCGGCCGATCACCGGGAACTTCGGGTCGGTGGTGGTGAAGTCCTTGAAGAAGATCAGGAACTGGCTGCCGTTGCTGCCCGGCGGGTTGGCGATCATCGCCACGGTGCCCTTCGGGTACGTCGGCGGCTGGCCGGGGGCCGGGCTGGCCGACGGTGACGCCGACGGCACGGTGGGCAGCTCCTCGTCGTAGAACGAGTAGGTCGGCCCACCGAGGCCGGTGCCGCTTGGGTCGCCGCAGCGCAGCGCGCCGTCGGCGGTGATCTCGTGGCACTTGGTGTTGTCGTAGAACGACCGGCTCGCCAGGTGCGCGATGCTCGCCGCCGCACAGGGCGAGTTGGTCAGGTTGAGCTCCGCGGTGATCGGCGCACCCTGGTTGGTGGTCACCGTCATCGCCCGGGTGCCCTCGGTGGGCAGACCCTTGCTCTCCGGCGTGCCGACGTCCTTGAGGTTGGTGTTGGCCGCCGCGTCCTGCGGCGTCCAGAGGCAGGTGTCCCCGGTGGCCGTGGTCTGCTTCGAGTCGGAGTCGAACGCCCCGAGCGCCCAGGCGGAGCCGGCCACGACCAGCACCAGGATCAGGGCGGCACCGACACCGGCCTGGATCTGCCGACGTCGCCGCGTGGCGGCGGCCCGGCGAGCCAACTGCCGGTCGAGCTTGGCCCGCGCCAGTTTGCGCTGCCGGTCCCTGCTGGAAGCCACAGGTGCTCCCCTTTCCTCTACCTGGTCGTCGCCGGCGGCCGGACGTCCCGGCCCGTCCGGGCGTCACGTGTGCCGCGCCACACGCCCGCCAGAGTGTACGGCTAGTGACTGGGAAAGTGGTGTACGAGGTCCACCCCGTCCCGAGCAGCGCTTATCGGGCGATGTCACTGTGCCCCACGGGGCCCGCGGGACGGACGCGGCAAACTCGCTCGGCGCGCCCGTTAGGCTGCTGGGCAGGACGACAGCCGTTCGACGAAAGGACAGCGCCCGTGCTCGTGGCCGGCTTTCCCGCGGACGCCTTCGGCACCAACTGCTATGTGGTTGCCACCGCGCCGGGGGAGCAGTGCGTGGTGGTCGACCCCGGCATCGGGGTGCTCGACCAGCTCGACGCGCTGCTCGCCGAGCACCGCCTGCATCCGGCCGCCGTGCTGCTCACCCACGGCCACCTCGACCACACCTTCTCGGTCGCGCCGGTGTGCGGCGCACGGGGCGTCACCGCGTACGTGCACCCCGGTGACCGGGAGATGCTCGCCGACCCGACCAAGGGCCTCTCCGCCGACCTGACGTCGCTCTTCGGCGGCCGGTTGAGCTACACCGAGCCGGACGACGTGGCCGAGCTGACCGACGGCGCCACCCTCAGCCTCGCCGGCCTGGAGATCGCCGTCGACCACGCCCCGGGCCATACCGGCGGGTCGGTGCTGTTCCGGCTGCCCGGCGCGGGCTCGGGCTGGGAGGCGGACGAGATCTGCCTGTCCGGCGACGTCCTCTTCGCCGGGTCGATCGGCCGCACCGACCTGCCGGGCGGGAGCATGCCGGCCATGCTCACCAGCCTGCGCGAGAAGGTCCTCCCGCTGGCCGACGACACCGTCGTGCTGCCCGGCCACGGCCCGAGCACCACCATCGGCCGCGAGCGCGCCAGCAACCCGTACCTCATCGAGGTGGCCGGCACGTCGCCGGCCGCTCCCACCCGGGGCCTCTAGATCTCCCGTCCGCGCCGCGCGCGGACCCACGACACCACCGCGCCGTGGGCGCGGCACCGCAAGGAGTACGCCGATGAGCAAGCCCACGCCCATCTCCGGTTTCCCGGAGTGGACCCCCGGTCAGCGGATGATCGAGCAGTTCGTGCTCGACAAGATCCGGACCACGTTCGAGCTGTACGGCTTCGCGCCGCTGGAGACCCGCGCGGTGGAGCCGCTGGACCAGTTGCTGCGCAAGGGCGAGACCTCGAAGGAGGTCTACGTGATCCGTCGGCTGCACGCCGACGCCGAGAGCGGGGGCGGCGACGACCAGCTCGGCCTGCACTTCGATCTGACCGTGCCGTTCGCCCGCTACGTGCTGGAGAACGCCGGCAAGTTGACCTTCCCGTTCCGTCGCTACCAGATCCAGAAGGTGTGGCGGGGGGAGCGGCCGCAGGAGGGGCGCTACCGGGAGTTCGTCCAGGCCGACATCGACATCGTCGACCGGGACACCCTGGCACCCCACCACGAGGCGGAGATGCCGCTCGTCATCGGGGACGCGCTGCGGTCGCTGCCGATCCCGCCGGTGACCATCCAGGTCAACAATCGCAAGATCCCCGAGGGCTTCTACCGGGGCATCGGGCTCACCGACCCGGAGGCGGCGCTGCGGGCGATCGACAAGCTCGACAAGATCGGCCCGGTGAAGGTGGCCGACCTGCTGGCCCAGACCGCCGGGGCGAGCGAGGCGCAGGCCAAGGCGTGCCTGTCGCTGGCCGAGATCTCCGCACCGGACGCGTCGTTCGCCGACGCCGTGCGGGCGCTCGGGGTGAGCGACCCGCTGCTGGACGAGGGCATCGAGGAGCTGGTCCGGGTGGTGCAGACCGCCGCCGAGCACTCGCCCGGCCTCTGCGTGGCGGACCTGCGCATCGCCCGCGGCCTGGACTACTACACCGGCACCGTCTACGAGACCCAACTGCGCGGCTACGAGCGGTTCGGCTCGATCTGCTCCGGCGGCCGGTACGACAACCTGGCCAGCGCCGGCGCTGTCTCGTACCCCGGGGTGGGTATCTCGATCGGGGTGACCCGGCTGCTCGGGCTGCTGTTCGGAGCGGGCGACCTGTCGGTCTCCCGCTCGGTGCCCACCTGCGTCCTGGTGGCGCTGGCCGACGAGGAACACCGCGGGGCCAGCGGCCGGATCGCGGCGGCGCTGCGGGCCCGCGGGATCGCCACCGAGGTCTCGCCGAGCGCGGCGAAGTTCGGCAAGCAGATCCGCTACGCCGAGCGGCGCGGCATCCCGTACGTCTGGTTCCCGGGCGTCGACGGGGCACCGGACGAGGTGAAGGACATCCGGTCTGGGGCGCAGGTCACGGCCGGTGCGCAGGAGTGGGTGCCGCCCGTGGAGGACCTTCGGCCGACGGTCAGCTGAGTCTCCCCACTGGCGCTCATGGCCGCGGGGACCTACGGTAGCGTAAGTTACGCCACCGTAGGGAGTTTCTCGTGACCATGAGCACCACACTGAGCCAGACCGCGCTCCTCGTCGAGTTGGAGCCGGTGGTTGCCCGCAACCTCGACCGCCACCTTTCGCTGGCCAAGGAGTGGTTCCCGCACGAGTACGTGCCGTGGAGCGAGGGGCGGACCTTCGACGGGCCGCTCGGCGGCGAGGCGTGGTCACCGACCGACTCCACGATTCCCGACGTGGCCCGCACCGCCCTGATCGTGAACCTGCTGACCGAGGACAACCTGCCCTCGTACCACCACGAGATCGCCACCCTGTTCGGCCGGGACGGCGCGTGGGGCACCTGGGTGCACAGGTGGACCGCGGAGGAGGGCCGGCACGGTGTCGCGATCCGCGACTACCTGACGGTCACCCGGGCGGTCGACCCGGTGGCGTTGGAGCGGGCCCGGATGACGCACATGTCCGAGGGGTACACGAACGCCCACGGCGACGAGGTGCTGCACTCGCTGGCGTACGTCTCGTTCCAGGAGCTGGCCACCCGCATCTCGCACCGCAACACCGGCAAGGCCACCGGCGATCCCGCCTGCGAGGCGCTGCTCGCCCGGGTGGCCGCCGACGAGAACCTGCACATGGTCTTCTACCGCAACCTGCTCGCCGCCGCGTTCGAGCTGGCCCCGAGTCAGGCCATGCGGGCCGTCGCCGACGTGGTGGCCGACTTCCAGATGCCGGGCAGCGGCATCGACGGCTTCGCCCGCAAGTCGGTGGCGATCGCCCTGGCCGGCATCTACGACCTGCGCCAGCACCGTGACGATGTGCTCCAGCCGGTGCTGCGCCAGTGGGACGTCTTCAACGTGACAGGTCTCGACGCCGACGGCGAAGCCGCCCGCGAGCAATTGGCCACCCAACTGGACACCCTGGACCGCGCCGCGAGCCGCTTCGAAGAAAAGCGCGCAGCCCGAGCCGCCCGCCTAGCCCCCCGCTAACCCACCCCACCCCCACCCCCACCCCACCCCCGCCCCCGCCCCACCCCGCCCCCCACCCCTCTAGCCCTTGTTGATCATGAGGTTGGCGGGTCTGTCGATCTTCGAATCGCCCGCTAACCCCATGATCAACGCAGTGAGTGGGGTGGGGAGGGGGCGGTGGGGGTCAGGGTTGGGGGAGGAGTAGGCAGGTGCTGGTGGCGTGGGCTACCAGGCGGTTGGTGGCGTCGGTGATGCGGGCTTCGGCCAGGGCCGTGCGGCGGCCGCGTTGGAGCACCGTGCCCTCGCAGCGCAGCGTGCCGCTGTCGACGGTGACCTGGCGGAGGAACTTCACGTTGAGGTCGAGCGAGGTGTAGCCGACGCCGGCCGGCAGGGTGGTGTACACGGCGCAGGCCGCCGCGGTGTCCAGCAGTGTGGAGAGCACGCCACCGTGGACGCTGCCGAGCGGGTTGTAGTGGAACTCCTGCGGGATCAGCTCGACGACCACCCGGCCCTCGTCGGCCGCCATCCGGGTCATGTCGATGAGGTGCATCACCGGTGGCGCGGCCAGCTCGCCGGCGATCATCGCCCGGAGCCTGTCGAGGCCGCTGCGTCGACCGACCTGAGCGGCGTTGACCGCCGGGTCCGCCCAGGTGAAGGTACGGCTGCGTGCCGGTTCCTGAGTCTGCGTCATGGACGCAGCCTGGCAGCAGGTTGCTGAGTCTGTCAACGAGATCTAGCCTGGTCGGATGCGACCCGCGGCACTTGACTGGTCGGTGGAGAACTGCACCATCGCCCGCGCGATGGAGATCCTCGGTGAGCGGTGGACCCTCGTGGTGCTCCGCGAGGTGTTCACCGGCATCCGCCGCTTCGACGACATGCGGGTGCGCACCGGGATTCCGCGGCAGGTGCTGACCAACCGGCTGGCCGTCCTGGTGGAGCAGGGCGTGCTGCGCCGTGAGCCGTACCGGGAGCCGGGCAGCCGGCTGCGCCACGAGTACCGGTTGACGGAGAAGGGCCTCGATCTCTGGCCGGTCCTGGTGGCCGTGCTCGGGTGGGGTGACCGGCACCTCGCCGACGCCGAGGGGCCGCCGCTGACGGTCACTCACCGTGACTGCGGTGCCCAGGTGCGCGTCGAGTTGCGCTGTGCCGACGGGCATGACGTGGGGCAGGCGCGCGACGTGCTGCCCCGCCCCGGCCCCGGCGCCCGTCGCCGTACCCCCTGACGGGGCCTGCCGGCGCGCCGACACATCGATGACCGTACGCGTCGAGCGCGGTTCTGGTGTGACGGTGGTTGTGCGTCATCGTGTCAGTGGTGTTGCGGAGATGTGGCCGGCCGAGTCCGCTGGATCCGGGCGGAATCAAGCCTTGTCAATGATCTTAAGTATGTGAATACTTCAGTGCACTCGGCCGGTTTCCCCAGATCGGCCGGGTTGTCATCGGGTCAGCCGACCTCGGCGAGACCCGCTCCCCCGCCCAGGAGGTTGTTACATGCGACCCACGAGGTCCACGTTCCGCGTTGCGGCCACTGTCGCCGTTTCCGGAAGCCTGGTCGTCGGCGTGCTCATCGGCGCACCCGCCCAGGCCGCACCCGCCGCCTCACCCGACGCCGCGGCCGCGCTGTCCGCGCAACTCGGTGACCGCTCGGCCGGCTCGTACATCGACGCGAGCGGCAAGTCCGTCGTCACGGTGACCGACGCGGCCGCCGCGAGCGCGGCGAGCAAGGCCGGCGCCGTCGTCCGTTACGTCACCCGCGGTGCCGGCGAACTCAACCGGGCCACCGCCGACCTGGAGCGCTCCGCCAAGATCCCGGGCACCGCCTGGTGGAGCGACCCGGTCACCAACCAGGTGGTCGTCTCCGTCGACAGCACCGTCACCGGCGCCAAGCTGGAGCGGGTCAAGGCCGCCGCCGCGCGGGCCAACGGCGCGGTCCGCGTCGAGGCCGAGGCTGGCGTGCTGAGCACCCGGATCTCCGGTGGCCAGGCCATCTACGCCGGCGGGGGCGGGCGTTGCTCGCTCGGCTTCAACGTGCGCAGCGGCAGCACCTACTACTTCGTGACCGCCGGGCACTGCACGAACATCTCGGCCAACTGGTACTCGAACTCCGCGCAGACCGCCCTCATCGGCACGCGGACCGGCACCAGCTTCCCGGGCAACGACTACGGCATCGTTCGGCACAGCAACTCGGCGAACGCCGCCGGCAACGTCTACCTCTACAACGGCAGCTACCGGGACATCACCGGCGCCGGCAACGCCTCCGTCGGCCAGTCGGTGCAGCGCTCCGGCAGCACCACCGGCCTGCGCGGCGGCACGGTGAACGCGACGAACGCCACGGTCAACTACGCCGAGGGTTCGGTCTCCGGCCTGATCCGCACCAACGTCTGCGCCGAGCCGGGTGACAGCGGCGGCTCGCTGTTCGCCAACACCACGGCCCTGGGCATGACCTCCGGCGGCAGTGGCAACTGCCGCACCGGTGGCACGACCTACTTCCAGCCCGTCACCGAGGCCCTGAGCCGCTACGGCGTCAGCGTCTTCTGATCGAGTCACCGCCCGCGGGCCGCCGGAACCCTCCGGCGGCCCGCGTCGTGCGTCCGGCCGCCGTCGCGCGCCGGCTCACGCGAGCCGGTCGGGCCGCTGGGTGGGCCGCAGGGGATCCGGGGGTACGACCCCCACGGCGGGGGTGGCGGCGCCGGGTGTCGCGGCACCGAGGGACCAGGCGAGGTGCGCCCGCCGGGCGGAGACGACCGCCAGCAGCGGCCACAGGGACACCGCCACCGCCGTGACCCGCTCGGCCAGGCCGGTGCGCGACCCACTCGTCACCTCGAAGGCGCACCAGCCGAAGAGGGCGAGCAACACCACGGTGGCGCTCAGCCCCACCGCCCGGCGAAACGCCCAGGGTGGCTCCGGTCGGGTCGGGTACGCGGCGTCGTGGCCACGCGGCAGCCACAGCGCCGAACCGGCCGGCCAGAGCACCAGGGCGAGGACGGCCACCGTGGCCGCGACGCCGTGGCTGACCGAGCCGCCCACCGGCGGGCGGGGAAACGCGACGAGCGCGATGGTGGCCACCCCACCGATCGCGAGCAGGAACCGACTGGGTAGCCCGGCCGTGTGCAGGACGGCGGCCACCGACAGGTAGCAGCAGCCGAGCAGCACCAGCGCCACCACCATGATCCAGGCGTCGGTGGCGTCCTGCCCCGCCAGCTCGCTGATGGTGTCCCGGATCGGGTCGTACCCGGCGGGTTGCCGCGCCTGGGCGACCGTCCAGCCGCTCACCAGCAACAGGGGCGCGGCCGCCGCCGTGGCGACGGCCCAGTTCGGTACGGCGCGCATTTCGCCACGTTAACCGGCATGGCCGCGGGCCGAGTCGGGTTCACCGGCCTGCCCCACCTGCGAATCGCGCCGGCCTGCCGGGTGCCCCGGAGGTCAGGCGGCCACCCCTGACAGAATGCGGGTGAGGACTGTTCCACGATGAGGAGTTGCCAGCCGTGATCCGTACCCACAATGCCGGAAGCCTGCGCGCCGCGGACGCCGGCTCGACGGTGACGCTCGCCGGGTGGGTGGCCCGCCGGCGCGACCACGGCGGGGTCATCTTCGTCGACCTGCGCGACGGCACCGGTGTCGTCCAGGTGGTCTTCCGCGAGGAGGATGCGCACGCGCTGCGCAACGAGTTCTGCGTGAAGGTCGTCGGCGAGGTGACCCGCCGGCCGGCCGGCAACGAGAACCCGGAGCTGCCCACCGGTGAGGTCGAGGTGACCGTCACCGAGCTGGAGGTGCTCTCCGAGGCCGCGCCGCTGCCCCTGCCGGTGGACGACCAGATCGAGGCCGGCGACGACATCCGGCTGAAGTACCGCTACCTGGACCTGCGCCGCAGCGGCCCGGCGAACGCGCTGCGGCTGCGCTCGCGCGCCAGCCACCTGGCCCGGGGTGTGCTGCACGAGCGGGACTTCCTGGAGATCGAGACGCCGACGCTGACCCGGTCGACGCCCGAGGGCGCCCGCGACTTCCTGGTCCCGGTGCGCCTGCAGCCGGGCAGCTGGTACGCGCTGCCGCAGTCGCCGCAGCTGTTCAAGCAGCTGCTGATGGTCGGCGGCATGGAGCGGTACTACCAGATCGCCCGCTGCTACCGCGACGAGGACTTCCGCGCCGACCGGCAGCCCGAGTTCACCCAGCTCGACATCGAGATGTCCTTCGTCACCGAGGACGACGTGATCGACCTCGGCGAGGCGATCGTCTCGACGCTGTGGAAGGAGCTGGCCGGGCACGAGATCTCCGGGCCGATCCCGCGGATCACCTGGCACGACGCCATGGCCCGGTACGGCTCCGACAAGCCGGACCTGCGCTACGGCGTCGAGCTGACCGAGCTGACGGACTACCTGCGCGGCACCGGCTTCCGGGTGTTCGCCGGGGCGATCGACGCGGGCGGCTACGTCGGCGCGGTGGTGATGCCGGGCGGCGCGGCGCAGAGCCGCAAGGAGCTGGACGGCTGGCAGGACTGGGCCAAGGCGCGTGGCGCGCGCGGCCTGGCGTACGTGGTGTTGGACGCCGAGACCGGCGAGGCGCGCGGGCCGGTGGCGAAGAACCTCTCCGCCGAGCACCTGGGCGGGCTCGCCGACGCGGTCGGCGCCAAGCCGGGCGACGCGGTCTTCTTCGCCGCGAGCGCCACCACCCGGGAGGCGCAGGAGCTGCTCGGCGCGGCCCGGGTCGAGATCGCCAAGCGGTCCGGCCTGATCGACGAGAGCGCCTGGGCGTTCTGCTGGGTGGTCGACGCGCCGATGTTCGAGCCGACCTCCGACCAGGAGAACGGCGGGGCGGGCGGCTGGACGGCCGTGCACCACCCGTTCACCTCGCCGAACGCCGAGTGGGTCGACCGGTTCGAGGAGGCTCCGGACCGGGCCCTGGCGTACGCGTACGACATCGTCTGCAACGGCAACGAGATCGGCGGCGGGTCGATCCGTATCCACCGGGGTGACGTGCAGAAGCGGGTCTTCGACCTGCTCGGCATCACCCCCGAGGAGGCGCAGGACAAGTTCGGCTTCCTGCTGGAGGCCTTCAAGTACGGCGCTCCGCCGCACGGCGGCATCGCCTTCGGCTGGGACCGGGTCTGCATGCTGCTCGCCGGCGCGGACTCGATCCGCGAGGTCATCGCGTTCCCGAAGACCCGGGGTGGCTTCGACCCGCTGACCGGCGCGCCCACGCCGATCACCGGCCAGCAGCGCGCCGAGGCCGGCATCGACGCCAAGCCCAAGCCCCCGGCCACCGCCCACACGGGAACGGCCGGCCCGGCAGCCCCGGTAGCAGACCCCGTCTGACCCCCTTCCCTCGCCGTCGATCATGAGGCTGGCGGGCCCGCGCCACGGCGTGTCGCTCGTTAACCTCATGATCGACGGCGGCAGGGGGGCGGGCTGGGATGCGGGTGCTTGTTGTTGGGGGTAGCGGGCTTCTAGGGCGCGAGGTTTGTCGGCGGGGTCTCGGGCTTGGGTGCTCGGTGGTCGGGTCGTTCTATGCCGGTGAGATCTCCGTGCCGGGGGTCGCGGCGCGACGGCTGGACGTGACCGACCGGGCCGCCGTGCGTGCGCTGGTCGCCGAGGTGCGGCCGGACGCCGTGGTCGCGACCCCCTACCGGTACGACGACTGGGCGGTCACCGCCGACGGGGCCGCGCACGTGGCGGTCGCCGCCGCCGAGGTGGGCGCCCGGCTGGTGCACGTGTCGAGCGACGCGCTGCACGCCGGCCGTCCCACGCCGTACGCCGACGACGACCCACCCACACCCGTGCACGCGTACGGTGCCGCGAAGGCCGCGGCCGAGACCGCCGTACGGGCGATCGACCCCGGCGCGGCGCTGGTGCGGACCTCGCTGATCCTGGGGGAGGGCAGCAAACAGATCCAGCTCTGCCGGGACGCGCTCGCCGGTCGGGCCGTCCTGTTCAGCGACGAGCTGCGCTGCCCCATCGACGTCGGCGACCTGGCCGACGCCGTGCTGGAGCTGGTCGCCTCCTCGTACGCCGGTCTGCTCAACGTGGCCGGCCCGGACGCCGTCAGCCGGGCCGAGCTGGGCCTGCTGGTCGCCGAGCGGGACGGCCTGGACCCGGCCGGGTTGAGGACCATCACCAGCGCGGCCACCGGCCTGGTCCGACCCCTGGACGTACGCCTCGACTCCACCCGCGCCACCGGCCTGCTGCGCACGCGACTGCGGGGAGTACGCGAACTCCTGGCCTCCTGAGCGCGTGCACACTTCCTATGCATAATTCTTGTGCACAGGAAGTGTGCAGAGATAGTGTGCAGACATGGCGAACGACGAAGCGACCCCGCGGCCGGCACCGCGCGAGGTGCGGATCGACAAGCGGCAGGTCCGGGTGCTGGCGCATCCGCTACGGATGCGGCTGCTGGGCGCCCTGCGCGTGCAGGGACCCGCCACCGCCACCACCCTCGCGGAGCTGCTCGGCACCAACACCGGCGCGACCAGTTACCACCTGCGGCAACTTGCCGAGGTCGGGCTGGTCATCGAGGACCCGGACCGGGGCGGCGGGCGGCAGCGCTGGTGGCAGGCGGCTCACGACGTCACCAACTGGGAGCCGACCGACTTCGACGACGACCCCGACGCCCGGGCCGCGATCGAGTGGATCCAGGGCGACCAGGTGCGTCTGCTCGTCGAGAAGGCCGACCGCTGGTTCGCCATGCAGCACGAGTGGTCCCCGGCGTGGCGGGACGGCATCGGCATGAGCGACATCTTCCTGACCATCCCGCCGGCCCGGCTGGAGGAACTCAAGACGGAGGTGTGGCAGCTGCTGGAGCGCTACCACCGGGACGCCGAGGCGGTCGACCCCGCCGACCCGGAGGCCCGGCCGGTGCAGGTCTTCCTGGCCGCCTACCCGCTTGAGGGTCCGCGATGAGCGCGTTGACCGTACGCCAGGTCCGGTTTCGCTACCTCACGCTCTACGGTCTGCGCTGGTTGCCCACGGGTCTGATCATCCCGGTCATGATCCTGCTGATGCAGGAGCGCGGCCTGTCGCTGCCGCAGATCGGCCTGGTCTTCAGTGCGCAGGGTTTGCTGGTGCTCGCACTGGAACTGCCCACCGGCGGGCTGGCCGACGCCCTCGGCCGCCGACCGGTGCTCGTCGTGGCCTGGGCGCTCAGCCTCGTCTCGCTGGCGCTGTTCGCGGTGGCCGACTCGTTCTGGGTGTTCTTCCTGGTCTATGCCGTGCAGGGGATCTACCGGGCACTCGACAGTGGGCCGTTGGAGTCCTGGTACGTCGACGCCACACTGGCCGCGGACCCGGATGCCGAGTACGAGCGGGGCCTGGGCTACGCCGGCACCGTCAGCGGCGGGGCGATCGGCGCTGGCGCGCTGCTCAGTGGTGGCCTGGTCGCACTGGGTTCGATCGGGCGGGTCAGCGCGCTCACCGTGCCCGTGCTGGCCGCGATCGTCGCGCAGGCGGTCGCCCTGGTCGCGCTGACCGTCCTGCTTGTCGAGCAGCGACCGGCCAGCGGGTTCGCGGCCCTGCGGGCCTCGGTGGTCCAGGCGCCCCGGATGATCGGCCAGGCGATCGGGCTGCTGCGCCGTTCCCGGGTGCTGCTGGCGCTGGTGCTGGTGGAGCTGTTCTGGGGCTTCGGCATGATCACTTTCGAGTCGCTGCTGCCGGTCCGGCTCGCCGAGGTGATCGGCGATCCGGAACGGGCCGCCGCGCTGCTCGGGCCGGCCAACTCGGCGGCCTGGCTCGCCTCGGCCGCCGGCGCGGCGCTGACCCCGTTGCTGCTGCGCTGGTTCGGGGCCGCTCCGGGAGCGGCGCTGCTGCGCATCCTGCAGGGCGTCACGGTGGTCGGGATGGGCCTGTTCGCCGGGCCGGTCGGAGTGCTGGTGGCCTACCTGGCCTGCTACACCGTGCACGGCGCGTCGAATCCGCTGCACAGTGGGCTGCTGCACCGGCAGGTCGACGGCCCGTACCGGACCAGTGTTCTCTCGCTGAACTCGATGATGGCGCAACCCGGCTTCGCCCTCGGCGGGGTGGTCCTGACCGCGATCGCCGCCACCGCCAGCGTCAGCACCGCGATGGTGGTCGGCGCGGTGGTGTTGGCCGTCGCCGCCCCGCTCTACCTTCCCGCCTGGCTGGCCGGCCGTCGGGCCGCACCGGCCGCCGAGCCGACCGCGGTTCCGGTTCCCGCCGCCGACCATTGACGGAAGTCCCCTCGCCTGACTGGCAGCCGGCCAGTCAGGCGAGGCGGATCGAGCTGAGCGGGAGGGTGTTGGTGTAGCCGAGCCGGCGGTAGAGCCGCGTCGCACCGACGTTGTGCGTGTAGACGCCGAGCCCCACCGTGTCGTGGCGCGCCAGTAGCGCCCGGGTCATCCCCGCGGTCAGAGACGCGCCCAGCCCGCGACCTCGTTGGTCGGGGGCGACGGTCAGGCCGGCGACGAATCCGATGTCACCCTGGCTGCGGTCCGCGCCGCACGCCACCAACCGGTCGCCGGCCCGGATGCCGTACCAGTCGACCACCCGTGGGTCGCCCGGTCGGGAGGTGCTGCTGGGGAACGACTCTTCGACAAACGCGGTCAGTTCCGGTTGGTCGGCGTCGGTGAGGCGTACCACCGGCTGCTCGTCCGACTGCGTCGGCGGCACCGTGTCGGTCCAGTGGAAGTCCCAGTCGCTGTGCTCGGCCACCGCCAACCTGTCGGCCAGCAGTGCGCGATCGTGTCGAGGCAGGTGCAGCCGCTGTCCGGGCTGGAGCACTCCGTCGGCGGCGAGCGCGACACAGATCTCCAGCGCGGCTTCGGCAGGGCCGATCGCGCAGCCGGCCGGGCCGTACTCGGGCGGGACCAGCCACAGGACGGCGCCATCACCCCGGTACGCGCGCGCCGGTGTGGCTCGCCCGAGCGCGTGCCGGGCGAACGGGTGATATCCGACGGCGGCCAGGACGGCGCTCCGGTCCTGGAGCACCCGGTCGTCGATGATCATGCGGTCCAGCCTAGGAGCCGACTGTCGAATGCCTCCGCCGGGCCCTCGCGGCGTGGCCGTCTCCACCGTGGAGATTGGCGAGTCGACCGATTGGGTACATCACGCGCCGACCTACTGGGAACCCCCACCGGAGGACCGACATGCTCGCCATCCTGGCTGCCATCGTCTTTGGCTTTGCCCTGCTGCTCGACCTGCTCAACACCGACTTCGGAGCACCCGACCTTTTCAACTGGAACACCCTCGTCCTCATCGGGTTGCTCCTGCTCTCGCTCTACCTGGGCGGCGTGGGCAGCGGCCCGCGCAGTGGCGGCGGTGGCGGTCGCTGGTACCGGGGCCGTCGCCCCGGTCGTGGCTGACCGGAACCGATCACCGGTGGCGGGCCCACGGCGCGATTCCGGCCTCGTGGGCCCGGCCCGGTACTGTCTTCGTGATGGAGTCCGACGCCCTCTTCTCCCTCGGTGAACCCGCCGGGTCGCGCAGCGCGCCCGACGGTCCCGCCGGTGTCGACGGCTTCACCGCGGTCGCCGACGATTCGCCCCTGCCCGTCCGGATGCGTCCGGTGACCCTCGACGAGTTGGTCGGGCAGGACCACCTGCTCGCCCCGGGTGCCCCACTGCGGCAACTGGTCTCCGGCGGCGCCCCGATGTCGGTGATCCTCTGGGGTCCCCCCGGCAGCGGCAAGACCACGATCGCGCATCTGGTGGCCGGTGCGACCGACCGCCGCTTCGTCGCCATGTCGGCGCTCTCCGCCGGCGTCAAGGACGTGCGGGCGGTGATCGAGGCGGCCCGCCGCCAGCGCCGCGCGGGCGGCCCGCAGACCGTGCTCTTCATCGACGAGGTGCACCGGTTCAGCAAGACCCAACAGGATTCGCTGCTCGCCGCGGTCGAGGACCGCACCGTCACGCTGCTGGCGGCGACCACCGAAAATCCGTACTTCTCGGTCATCTCCCCGCTGCTGTCGCGGTGCGTGCTGCTCACCCTGCAACCGTTGGACGACGAGGCGGTCCGGGGCCTGCTGCGCCGCGCGGTCGCCGACAAGCGGGGCCTGGACGGCGTGCTCACCCTGACCGGCGAGGCCGAGGACCACCTGGTCCGACTCGCCTCCGGTGACGTCCGGAAGGCGCTCACCGCCCTGGAGGCGGCGGCTGCCTCCGCCACGGCGCTCGGCGGCGGGCGGATCGACCTCGCCACCGCCGAGCAGGCCGTCGACGTCGCCGCGGTGCGCTACGACCGCGACGGCGACGCCCACTACGACGTGGTCAGCGCCTTCATCAAGAGCATGCGCGGCTCGGACGTGGACGCCGCGGTGCACTGGCTGGCCCGCATGCTGGTCGCCGGCGAGGACGCCCGGTTCATCGCCCGCCGCCTGGTCATCTTCGCGAGCGAGGACGTGGGCATGGCCGACCCCGGCGCGCTGAGCGTCGCCACCGCCGCCGCCCACGCCGTCGAGTACGTGGGGCTGCCCGAAGCGCAGCTCAACCTGGCCCAGGCGGTGATCCACCTGGCCACGGCCCCCAAGTCCAACTCGGCCACCACCGCCATCGGCGCCGCGATCGCCGACGTCCGGGCCGGCCGCGGTGGCTCGGTGCCGCGCGGGCTGCGCGACGCGCACTACGCCGGCGCCCGCGGCCTGGGCCACGGCACCGGCTACCGCTACCCGCACGACGACAAGCGTGGCGTGGTCACCCAGCAGTACGTGCCGGACGACCTGGTGGGCACCGACTACTACCAGCCCAGCCCGCACGGCGCGGAACGGTCGGTGGCCAACCGGCTGCCGGTGCTGCGCCGGATCGTGCGTGGCCTGCCGGCCCCGGCCACCCGTCCGGACACGCCGACAGCCGAGCCGACGGTAACGGCGCGGACCGCGTCCGCGCCTCCTGGTGAGAGCGACCGCCCGACGACGGGCACCGGCGCCCCCGGCACGACGCAGGACAGCGGCGCTGACGCCGCAGGAGAGGGTCAACAGTGAAATCGCGTGGTGGGGACCGCCCGGACGAGGGCCCGGACGAGCGGCGCGATCCCCGCGCCAAGACGCGCCGGTGGGGTCGAGGCCGCGCGGCCGAGGCCGAGCCGGAGGAGCCGGTCGCCGGCGAGGAGTTCGGCTGGATCGACGACCTCCGTTCGGCCAAGCAGCAACGCGGCGAGCTGGGCCCGGACGGCGCACCGGCGGAACCCAACCGCCCACACGGCGGCCCACCCGAGCCCGCCGGGCCGCGCAGGGGTGCGCCGGCCGAGCCACCGGGGCCGCGGACGGGTGTCGCGCCCGAGCCCGGTGGACCGCGCAGGGGTACGCCGGCCGAGCCGTCCGGGCCGCGGACGGGTGGACCGCCCGAGCCCGCCGGTGCGCGTGCGCCGGTGCCGCCGCCCGGCCCGCGCCAGAGCGGCCCGGACGGTGGTGCCGCCGCCCGGCGACCGGTCGACACCCCCTGGCCGGGGAACGCGCCGCCAGTGGGCCGCCGCCCGGACGACCGACCGTCTGCCGCCGGCCCCGCCGCCCCCGGCCAGCCCGCGCGTCGCGGCGTGCAGCCGGCGCCCGGCGCCCGCGCCGCCGTACCGCCGGCGCCCCCCGCCGCCCGCCCGGTCGGCGGCGACCCGGCCAGCCCGCCGGTATCTCGCGCCACGCCCGAGGGGCCCGGCGGCCCGCCTCGACCCCGCTCGGCGGCGGCTCCTCCCGGCCCACCCGTGGGCCCACCGACCTCGGGCGCCCCGACCGGTCGTCGTCCGGAGGCCGCCGTTCCGCCGGGCCGTCGCCCGGACGCCGCCGCAGCCGGGGGTCACCCGGACGCGATGCCGCCACTGCGCCGTCCGGACGCCGGCGCACCGGGTCGCCGACCTGGTCCGGAGTCCGCCGAGCCCGGTCGTGCACGGCCGCCGGCCGAGGGGATGCCCGCCGGTCGACGCACCTTGGCGGCACCCGATCCGGCCCGGGCCGCCGGACCATCCGCCGCCTCCGGCTCGGCGCAGCTGGCCGGCACGCCGGCCGGTGCCGCGGTGCCGGCCGCGGACGGCCTGCGACCCGACCCCGCCATCGACCGCGACCCGCGTACCGCACGGCGTCGCCCAGGTCCGGTCGACCCGGGGGCCCCGGAGCCCACCGACGGTCGTCCCGCCGAGCGCTCCCGTCCGGCCGCCGGCCGCCGCCGCGCCGCCGAACCCGACGAGCCCCCGGTGCCCCGCACGGGCAACGCCCCACCGGTGCCCAGGGCCACCGGCGCGCACAGCGGTGCCACGCCCACCGTCGCGCCGCCCGACGGCACCGGTCGCCGCCGGGCCGTCTCCGCCGAGCCGGAGCGACGTACGCCGCCCGGCGGCGAACCCCGGGCGGACCGCCCCGAACGACCCGCCGACTGGCTGCGCCAGGCCGGCCGCCTGCCGCACACCGACCCCGGCCTGCCCGTGGTCAACCGCCGCGGCGGCACCCCGCCGGCCGCGGATCGCCGCCCCGCGCCGGCCGACGGCGCGGGTGACCTCGTCGACCACGCGTCCGGTCGCCTCGGCGTGCCCGACCCGGCCGCGGAGCGCACCGCCGCCCGCCGGCCCGCCGGCCCCCCGGCTGACCCCGGCGCGGACGCACCGACAGGTCGTCGTGCCGTCCGAGCCGACGCGCCGGGAACCACGGGTGAGCAGGCTCCGCCCCA
This sequence comes from Micromonospora sp. NPDC049175, assembly GCF_043197345.1. Classification (NCBI taxonomy): domain Bacteria; kingdom Bacillati; phylum Actinomycetota; class Actinomycetes; order Micromonosporales; family Micromonosporaceae; genus Micromonospora; species Micromonospora sp. NPDC049175. Next base: position 630,615 of record NZ_JBICSY010000003.1, read on the forward strand.
CGCGCCGGCGGCCGGCGACCGCCCCACCCGTGGGCGGGGCGCCGCGGCGCCCGTTCCGGACCCCTCCGGCGGGCGGGCCCGCCCGGTGGGCGCGCCCGGCCCGGGCGCGGACCCCACGCCGGATCCGAGCGGCCGACGACGCCGGCCGCCCGTCGAGCCGGGCACGGACGGCCCGGGGCGACCCGGACCGGCAGACGACCCCTACGCCGGTGGACGGCAGGCGCCCGGCGCCGGTCCGGCCGCACCGACGCGCGGCGCCGCCCGCTCCGCCCCGCCCGGCCGGGCGCGACCCGTCCCGGGTGGCGCGGCGGCCGCGGGTGGTGCGCCGGTCCCGGGCGCGGGGCGCCGAGGCGCCGACGCCCCGCCCCGCCCCGCCCCGGGCACCGAGACGGCCCCCCGCGACGTCGCCCGCCCGGACGGTCCGGCTCGGGCCGCCGTCGCGCCCGGTGGGGACGGTCCGGTTCGGGCCGCCGCCGCACCGGCTGTGGACGGCCCACCGCGTACGCGCCCGGATGGTCCGGCGCGGGCCGCCGTTCGCCCGCCCGGCGGTGCGCAACCGCCGCTCACCGACGATCGGGCGCACGGTGACCCGGGTTCCGGTCCCGGATCCCCGGCGCGTGGGGGCGCCCCGGTCGGCCGAGCCGTGCCGACCGATCGTGCCGCGGGTCGTGCCCTGCCGCCGCACCGGGATCCTGGCCGCGCCGACCCGAGCGGTGTCGCCCCGGTGCCACCACCCGGCCGCTCCGGCGAGCCCGTCGGGGTGGCCCGTGCCGCCGCCGCCGTGCCGGTCCCGGCCGGCCCGGTGGACCGGCCGGCAGCCGACCCCGCCGACGGGCCCGCGCTGCGCGCGGCCGGTCCGGACACCACCGACGACGATGCCGCGCCGGGCGCCCGCTCCGAGTTGCGCCGGCGGTTGCGGGAACGCCGTCGTCTCCGCGCGGCGGTGCTGGTGCTGGTCAGCGTCGTGCTGCTCGGTGCGGTGCCGCTCTTCTTCGGCGTCCGGACGCTGAGCCGGGACCCGGTCTTCGACAACCTGGATCAGCTCGACGTGCCGGGCTGGGCCGCCGCCAAGACCGTCGACGACGTCAGCGGCAGCCGCTGGTGCCTGCTCGACTGCCGGCTGCGGGAGCGCACCGTGACCTCGGATAAGCCGCCGACGGACACCGCGCGGGTCTACGAGGACGCGCTGCGCCAGGACGGATGGCAGCCGTGGAAGGTGAGCCGCTGCCCGGAGCAGAAGACGAAGGGCAGCTACACCTGCTGGCGCCGGGACGAGTTGACCCTCGACCTGTGGGTCCGCGAGCCGACCTGCGTGCCGCCGCCGGTCGACGGTGAGCCGGCCGTCGTGCCCTCTGGCGACCCGTCGGCCGCTGCGACGGAGTGCACCGGCTCGTTGGTGTCGGTGAAGGTACGCAACGCGATCGACGACGAGCGGACCCGGCCGCAGCCGACCACCGACCCGTCACTGACCGGCGAGGACCCGTTCCCGACGGTCAGCGGGGATCCGCTGGGTGAGCTGACACCCTCACCGTCGTGAGGCGGCCTCCATCACGGACGGTAGGGTCTGGGGCTGGCGGGCTCGCCCGCCACGGGTGACCGCCGACGGCGTGGCGGCCGCCACGGGTGCCACGGTTGTGCGTTCCGGGGACGTCGGGTCCTGCGGAACTCTGCTTGAGGAGGACAGGCGTGGGCGACATTTTGGCGATCGCGGCGCTGATCGCGGCAAGCGCGTTCGCGGTGCTGGTGCTCATCCTGACGCTGCCCATCCTGCGGCTGCGGCACACGGTGGACGCCACCACCCGGATGATCAACGACCTCAACGATCGGACCGGACCGCTGCTCGGTGACGTGAACACCACGGTGAAGAACGTCAACACCGCCCTGGAGCAGGTGCAGACCTCGCTCGACGGTGTGAACCTCCAGTTGGCGAAGGTCGACACCATGACCAGCCACGCGCAGAACGTCACCGCCAACGTCGCCAACCTGGCCACCGTGGTCTCCGCCGCGGCCGCGAACCCGCTGGTCAAGGTGGCCGCGTTCGGTTACGGCGTGCGCAAGGCCGCCGCCGGGCGCCGGCACGCCGAGACCGAGCGCGAGGTACGCGACACCATCAAGCAGCAGCGACGGGCCGCGCGGCGCGGCAACAGCTGACCGGCCCGGCGCACCAGGAGGTAGCGAGACATGAGGCGCTTGTTCTGGCTCGGTATCGGGGTCGCCGTCGGGGTGATCGTGGTCCGCCGGGCGACCCGGACCGCGCAGGCGTACACGCCGGCCGGCATCGCCAGCTCACTGACGGAATCCGCTGGCGGGCTCGTCGAGTCGTTGCGTAGCTTCGTGGAGGACGTGCGGGTCGGGATGGCCGAGCGCGAGCAGGAGATCCACCAGGCGTTCGCCCAGGGCGAGGCGTTCGACGATCAATTCGCCGACCTGCGGGAAGACCCGCGGATCGGCGATCGAGACATCTTTCCGGAGGAACACCAGCGATGAAGACGGCGGAGATCAAGCGGCGGTATCTCGCCCATTTCGCGGCGAATGGCCACACCGTGGTGCCGTCCGCTCCGCTGCCCGCCATCAGCGACCCGAACCTGCTGTTCGTCAACGCCGGCATGGTGCAGTTCGTGCCGTACTTCCTCGGTCAGCAGACGCCCGCGTACCAGCGGGCGGTAAGCGTGCAGAAGTGCATCCGCACGCCGGACATCGAGGAGGTCGGCAAGACCAGCCGGCACGGCACGTTCTTCCAGATGAACGGCAACTTCTCCTTCGGTGACTACTTCAAGGCGGGCGCGATCCCGCTCGCCTGGGACCTGGTCACCAAGTCGCAGGCCGACGGCGGCTACGGGCTGGACCCGGAACGCGTCTGGCCGACTGTCTACCTCGACGACGACGAGGCGTACGAGATCTGGCGGTCGGTGGGGGTGCCGGCCGACCGGATCGTCCGCCGGGGCAAGGCGGACAACTTCTGGTCGATGGGCATCCCCGGGCCGTGCGGTCCGTGCTCCGAGCTGTTCTACGACCGGGGCCCGGAGTACGGCCGCGAGGGCGGCCCGGCGGTCGACGAGGACCGCTACATGGAGTTCTGGAACCTCGTCTTCATGCAGTTCGAGCGGGGTCCGGGCACGACGAAGGACGACTACCCGATCCTGGGTGACCTGCCGGCGAAGAACATCGACACCGGCATGGGCCTGGAGCGGATGGCCTCGATCCTGCAGGGCGTCGACAACCTGTACGAGATCGACGAGGTGCGGCCGATCCTGGCGCGGGCGGCCGAGCTGACCGGTAAGCGCTACGGCGCGCACTCCGGCCACGTGGCGAGTGAGTCGCACCCGGACGACGTGCGGCTGCGGGTGATCGCCGACCATGTCCGGACGGCGCTGATGTTGATCGGCGACGGCGTGACGCCGAGCAACGAGGGGCGCGGCTACGTGCTGCGCCGGATCATGCGCCGGGCGATCCGGTCGATCCGGCTGCTCGGTTGGCAGGACCGGGCGCTGCCCGAGTTGCTGCCGGTGGCGCGGGACTGCATGGCCCCGTCGTACCCGGAGCTGGCGACCGACTTCGATCGGATCGCGGACTACGCGTACGCGGAGGAGGAGGCGTTCCTGTCCACCCTGCGTGCCGGCACCACGATCCTGGACACCGCGATCGCCGAGACCCGCACCGCGGGTGGCTCCGCGCTGTCCGGGGCGAAGGCGTTCCAGCTGCACGACACGTACGGCTTCCCGATCGACCTGACCCTGGAGATCGCCGCGGAGCAGGGCCTCACGGTCGACGACGAGGGCTTCCGCCGGCTGATGGCCGACCAGCGGACCCGGGCGAAGGCGGACGCGCAGGCCCGCAAGACCGGTCACACCGACCTGTCGGCGTACCGGTCGGTGCTTGACTCGGGTGGCCCGGTGACGTTCACCGGGTACAGCGAGGTGGCCCGCGAGTCGACGGTGCGGGCGCTGCTCGGCGCCGACGGCCCGCGGCAGGCGGCGACCGAGGGCGACACCATCGAGTTGGTGCTCGACACGACCCCGTTCTACGCCGAGGGCGGTGGCCAGCAGCCCGACCAGGGCATGATCACGGTGGGTGGCGGGCAGGTCGAGGTCCTCGACGTGCAGCAGCCGGTGCCCGGTCTGATCGTGCACCGGGCCCGGGTGATCCGGGGTGAGGTGCGCGCCGGTGAGGCGGGCTACGCCGAGATCGACACGACCCGGCGGCGGGCGATCTCCCGGTCGCACACCGCTACCCACCTCGTGCACCAGACCATGCGGAACTTCCTCGGTGAGTCGGCCACGCAGGCGGGTTCGCTGAACGCGCCGGGCCGGCTCCGGTTCGACTTCAACACGCCGACCGGGGTGTCGCCGAGCGTCCTGCGGGACGTGGAGCAGCAGGTCAACGAGGTGCTGCTGGCCGACCTGGAGGTGCACGCCTTCATCACCTCGCTGGACGAGGCGCGGCGGATCGGCGCGATGGCGCTCTTCGGCGAGAAGTACGGCGAGGAGGTGCGGGTCGTCGAGGTGGGCGACTACGCCCGGGAGCTGTGCGGTGGCACGCACGTGGCGCGGTCGGCCCAGCTCGGCCTCGTGAAGATCCTCTCCGAGTCGTCGATCGGATCCGGCGTGCGCCGGGTCGAGGCGCTCGTCGGCATGGACGCCTTCGGCTTCCTGGCCAAGGAGCACCTGCTGGTCTCCCGGCTGGCCGAGCTGTACCGGGTGCCCAACGATCAGGTCGCGGACCGGGTGGAGCAGACCGTCACCCAGCTTCGGGACGCGGAGAAGGAGCTGGAGAAGCTGCGCGCCCAGCTGGTGCTGGGCGGTGCGTCGGCGCTCGCGGCGCAGGCCAAGGATGTGCGCGGCGTCGCGTACGTGGGCACCGAGGCGCCGGAGGGCGCGGCCGGCAACGACGTGCGGACCCTGGCCCAGGAGATTCGGGGCAAGATCGACGCGGCGCGGCCGGCGGTGGTCGCGGTGGCGGCCCGGTCGAACGGCAAGGCGTCCCTGGTGGTGGCGGTCAACGCGGCCGCGCGCAGCCGGGGTCTGGCCGCGTCGGAGCTGGTGAAGGCGGCGTTCTCCGGGCGCGGCGGGGGCAGCCCCGACCTGGCCCAGGGCGGCGGTCTGCCCGCGGCCGAGGCGCCGAACCTGCTGCTCACCGTCGAGAAGGCGATCACCGAGGCGTGACGACCCATCACTCTCAGCCAGGGCGGGCCGGTTGGTCCGCCCTGGTTTGCGCCCGACCGGTGGTGACCATCGGTGGTTGAGTCGACGCGTGGTGTGCGGATCGGGGTGGATGTCGGTCAGGTGCGGGTGGGCGTCTCCCGCTCGGACCCGGACGGGATCCTGGCTACGCCGCTGGTCACCCTCGCTCGGGACCTCACGGCGGCGCCGGACGCGGTGCCGAGCGATCTCGCCGAGCTGGCCGCGTTGGTGGCCGAGCACGAGGCCGTCGGGGTTGTCGTCGGCCTTCCGGTCAATCTCGCCGGCAAGCATGGCCCGGCGGCTGTCCACGTGAAGGCGTACGCTGACCGACTGGTCGATGTGATAGCGCCCGTCCCGGTAACGCTCACCGACGAGAGGATGTCGACGGTGGTCGCCTCTCGTAGGCTTGCCGAGCGTGGCGTCCGAGGTAAACGTCAACGTGCGGTTGTCGATCAGGCGGCCGCAGTGGAGATCCTGCAGAGCTGGCTGGACGCGCAGCGGAGGCGGACGTAATGATCGACGATCTGGACCTGGGGTTCGACGAGGCGGAGCGGGGGGAGAAGGGCCGACACCGGCGCAGCTTCCGCAAGCGCAACGGCGGGTCCGGCGGCGGCCGGGGCAAGACGTTCCTGGCTCTGCTGATGGCCCTGGTCCTGTTGGGCGCGATCGGTGGCGGCGCGTTCTACGGCTTCGACCGCATTCAGAGCTACTTCGTCACCCCCGACTACGACGGCGCTGGGTCCGGTGAGGTCACCGTCGACATCAAGAACGGTGCGCTGATTGCCGACATGGCCGACGCCCTCGTCACGGCCGACGTGGTGAAGAGCCAGAAGGCGTTCATCGAGGCGGCCGAGGCCAACTCGCGCAGCAAGAACATCCAGCCGGGCACGTACAAGTTGCGCAAGCAGATGAGTGGCCAGAACGCGGTCACCGCGATGCTCGACCTGAAGAACAAGATCGTCAACGGGTTGACGATCCCCGAGGGTCGCACCAGCCTGAACATCTACAAGCTGCTCTCCGAGAAGACCAAGATCCCGGTGAAGGACTTCCAGACCGCCGCGAAGGACCCGGAAGCGCTCGGCGTTCCGGACTGGTGGTTCAAACGTGACGACGGCAAGAAGGTCGTCAAATCCGTCGAGGGCTTCCTCTTTCCGGACACCTACGAGATCCCGCCGAAGTCCACCGCGCAGAGCATCCTCAAGCTGATGGTGAACCGCTTCCTCTCGGTGACCGGGGGGATGCAGTTCGCCGACACGGTGCAGGAGAAGCGCAAGGTCAGCCCGTACGAGGCGCTGATCGTGGCCTCGCTGGCCCAGGCCGAGGCCGGCAACGCCGACGACCTGGGCAAGGTCGCCCGGGTGGCCTACAACCGGGTGTACGGCGAGTTCTTCTGCAACTGCCTGGAGATGGACGTCACGGTCAACTACTACCTGGAGTCGATCGGCAAGCCGACCAAGTCGTCCAAGCAGATGACGGCGGCCGAGATGGACGACCCGAAGAACCCGTACAACCGCAAGCTGCGGGGCATGATCCCGACCCCGATCAACAACCCCGGCAAGCTGGCCCTGGAGGGGGCGATGGACCCGCCGACGGGCAAGTGGCTCTTCTTCGTGGCGGTCGACAAGCAGGGGCACTCCGACTTCGCCGAGACTCCCGAGCAGCACGAACGCAACAAGGACAAGGCCCGGGCGGCCGGCATCATCGACTGACGGCATCCGATCCGACACACACGGGGGGCAGGGCAGTGACGACAACCGGCGGTGCTCGTGTCGACCCGTAGGGCCGCGGTGCTCGGCAAGCCGATCGCGCACTCCCTCTCCCCGGTGATCCACAACGCCGGTTACGCGGCGGCCGGCCTGACCGGGTGGTCGTACACCCGGATCGAGTGCGCGGCCGCGGAGCTGCCGGATCTGGTCGCCGGCCTGGGGCCGGAGTGGGCCGGTCTGTCGGTGACCATGCCGGGCAAGGAGGCGGCGCTCGCCGTGGCCGACGCCGCCTCGCCGGTCGCCGTCGCCGTCGGCGCGGCGAACACGTTGGTACGCCGTCCCGACGGCGCCTGGTACGCGGACAACACCGACGTCGCCGGCATGGTGCGGGTGCTCACCGACGCCGGGGTGGGCGCCGGCGCCGCCGTGACGGTGCTCGGCGCCGGTGGCACGGCCCGCGCCGCGCTGGCCGCCGCCGCGCGGTTGGCCTGCTCCTCGGTCACGGTGGTGGCCCGTCGTGCGGCGGCGGTGGACGAGTTACGGCCGGTGGCGGACGCACTCGGTGTCGTGCTGATCCCCGCCGACTGGGCCGCCGCGCACCAGCACCTCGCCGCCGCCGATCTAACCGTCTCCACGGTGCCGAAGGGAGCCGCCGACCCCCTGGCGGACGCGGTGGACTGGCGGCCGGGAGCGGTGTTCTTCGACGCGCTCTACGACCCGTGGCCCACGCCACTGGCCGCCTCCGCCGTCGCGGCCGGCCGGCAGGTCGTGTCCGGTCTGGACCTTTTGCTGGCCCAGGCGGTCGGGCAGTTCGAGCAGTTCACCGGCGTGGCCGCGCCGGTGTTGGCAATGCGGGAAGCGGTGCGACAGGCGACCAGGGGCAGTCTTCTTTAGCTGACGGTTAAGACGCGCTTACGGGAAACTGTCCTTCCCGCGATGTGCCCTGGTCATGGATACGCTGCTCACCGTTACGGACGCAGACACAGGGAGTCTCCTTGACCAGGCACGGACTGCACCGCATCACCCGGTTCCGCTCCGCACCCCGGCGCAAGGCGATCGCCATCGGCGTGGTCGGCGGATCCGTGGTGGCCGGCATCGTGGCGACCATGATGCCGCTGTTGGCCGACGACGACCTGTCGATCCGGGCGGCGGCCGACACCACCGCGACAGTTGTCTCGCAGGACGGCGACAACGCGGCGAAGTCGACGCTGGCCACCTGCTCGACCCGGTGCGACGGCAATCCGCGCGGTGGCCGCGAGGCGATCGTCGAGTTCGCGGTGACGACCGTGCCGGCCGCCGCGGTGAACGTCCGGGCGACGCTGCGGATGCACGCCTGGCAGCAGTTCCCCGCCACGGTGACGGCGCACGCCACGCCGCTGAGCGCCCGTGAGGCGCGGCCGGCCCCGGCGCCGGCCGGTCCCGCGTTGGACAGCGTGACAGGCGTGTCCAAGGGCTTCAACGAGTGGGACGTCTCCAAGCTGGTCACCGGCAACGGCATCTGGACTGTCGGGCTGGCCCAGTCCGGGCTGGAGAGCCGGGTCTACTGGGCGTCGGTGGAGAACCGCAACGCGGACCTGCGTCCCCGCCTGGTGATCAGCTACGACATCGGCACCAAGCCGTCGCCGGTGACGACCACCCGGCCCGCGCCGCCGCCGAGCGCCGCGCCGACCACCGCCGCGCCGAAGCCGTCGGCCACCATCGCGCCGAGCCGGACCGCGACACCGAGTCCGAGCGGCACCCTCCCGGACGGCCGGTGTGGGTCGGTGTCGAACAAGCTCGTCCCGTCCTGTGGCGCCTGGTGGGGCATGTACGCACCGGCGGGGGCATCCGGCGGCTGGGACCACGGCAAGGCCGTCACCACCGTGGAGGCGCAGGTCGGGCGCAAGTTCGACATCGTGCACCGCTACCACGACTTCTCCAACGCCGGCAGCAACGGCGCCTTCCCGGACGCCTACGAGACGCAGCAGATGCGCGAGGGCCGGTTGATGTTCTTCGCCTGGGAGTCCCGTGACTTCTCCGCCGGCACCACGATGAAGTGGTCGGAGATCTACAGTGGCCGGCAGGACGCGACGATCGACGCGGTCGCGGGCCGCATCCGCGCGGCTGGCGTGCCGGTGTTCATGGGCTTCGACCACGAGCCGGAGGACGAGCCGGCCAAGGGCGACGACGCCGACTTCGTCCGCGCCTGGCGCTACGTCTACGACAGGTTCGCCAAGGCCGGCGCGACGAACGCGGTCTGGGTCTGGACGATGATGGGCTGGTCGGGGCACTACTCCCGGTACGCCGGCCTCTACCCCGGTGACCGCTACGTCGACTGGGTGGCCTACGACCCGTACAACTTCCACGTCTGCAACGGCAGCACGGTGTGGAAGAGCCCGAGCACGACAATCGGCGGTTTCTACGACTGGTTGGACGCCAACGGCATCGGCGCCGGCAAGCCCCGGATGCTCGCCGAGTTCGGCACCAACTTCAACTCCGCCGACCTGGGCGCCAAGCAGCGCTGGTTCCAGGACTTCCCGGCCGCGCTGAAGGCGCACCCGAAGATCAAGGCCGCCATCTACTTCAACTCGCCGGGCATGACGAGCCGCACGGCGACCTGCGACATGACGATGAACCACGACGCCTCGGCCGTGGCCGGCTTCACGAAGGCCGGGCAGGATCCGTACCTGCGCCAGCCCACCGGGGGGAGCCGCTGACGACCGTTTCTGACCACTGACAGGACGCCGCGCACCGGAGGTCGGACATCCGACCGTCCGGCGTTCTGTCGGCTAGCAGATTCATGCACCGCCCAATCGGCGGATTTCGCTGACCAAGCTGGACGAGGCACGCTACCCCGGGTTCTCATCCACCTTGGAGGCGCAGCGTGCCTAGACTCTCGCACTTGTGGCGTTTCGCGGGACGACGTCGGATCACGGCGGGGATGGTCGCGTCGGCGATCGTCGCCACGGTTCTCGGCGTCCCCACCACCGCGTCGGCCGCGGTGGTGCCGGTCCCGGAGACGGCGACCCTGGTGTCGGCCAATCCCGCCGACGTGACGCCACATGCCCGAGACGGTGAGACCCGAGCCTTCGCGCAGGTGGGCAACACGGTCTTCGTCGGCGGCAGCTTCACCCAACTCCGGCAGACCGCGGGCTCCGCGTGGGTCACCCAGCGGTACCTCTTCGCGTACGACCGGCTCACCGGCACCATGTCCACCACCTTCCTGCCGGTGCTCGACGGCGCGGTCAACACGCTTGTCGCCGGTCCCGGCGGCACGCTTATCGCCGGCGGCACCTTCAAGAACGTCAACGGGGTCTCCCGGAAGAACCTGGTCGCACTCGACCCGGCCACCGGCGCGATCGTCGACAGCTGGGTCGGGCGCTCCGACGGCGGCGCGATCCGTGATCTGGCGCTGCACGGCAACTGGCTGTACGTGGCCGGCGCGTTCAACTGGCTCAACGGCACCGCACACGCCGGTATCGGCCGGCTCAACGCGACCACCGGCGCGATCGACCCGAGCTTCGTCATCGACGCCACCGTGGGACGGCACGCCACCACGTCGTACGTCTGGACCCTCGACGTCGCGCCGGACGGCAACACGCTCGTCGTCGGCGGCAACTTCACGCTCGTCAACGGGCTGGCACGCAACCAGATCGCCCTCGTGGACGTCTCCGCGACGCCCACGCTGCTCGACTGGAGCACCGACAAGTACGCCTCGCCCTGCGCGTCGCCGACGACATTCGTGCACTACGTGCAGGACGTGAAGTTCGGCGAGGACGGCACCTATTTCGTCGTCGGCAGCAACGGTGGCGGCGGCTGGCCGACCGCGTACTGCGACGTCCTGGTCCGCTTCGAGACCGCCGCGCGCGGCAGCGGCCTGGTCGCCACCTGGGCCGACTTCACCGGCAACGACACCATCACCTCGGTCGAGGTGGCGGACAACGTGATCTATCTGGGCGGACACTTCCGCTGGATGAACAACCCCAACGCCAGCGACACCGCCGGTCCGGGCGCTGTCGACCGGCTCGGCATCGCCGCCGTCACCCCGGCCACCGGGATGCCGGTGAACTGGAATCCACGTCGCAGCGGCAGCGCCTCGATGCCCGCGGGCACCAGCAGTTGGGGCTCGGCGGTGCCGGTGCTCTGGCGCGGCTCGGACGGCCTCTACTTCGGGCACAACTCCGACGGGATGGGCGAGGAGTACCACGGCCGGCTCGGCATGTTCCCGCTGGCCGGCGGGCGTACCTTCGCCCCGATGAACCCGCCCTCGGCCACCACCGGCAACCTCTACCTGAACACCGGCGCGGGCACGGTGGCGAAGGTGCCGTTCGACGGCACCGCGCTGGGCACCGCGGCCACTGTCAGCCAGCCCGCCTACACGGATGCCGGCGCGACGTGGCGGGTGAACGACCGGATCTACTGGTCGCACACGGTGGCCGGCACGCCCACCGGCAGCCGGATCGACGTCTCGCTGTTCAACGGCGGCGCGATCGGCTCGTCGTGGGAGGCGTCCGGCTACAACGACTGGTACAACCCGGCGCTGTTGACCGGCGCCTTCTTCCTCGACGGCCGGCTCTACTACACCCGTACCGGGGCCAACAACCTCTACTACCGCTACTTCGAGATCGACGGCAACTACCTCGGCGCCACCGAGTTCAGCCTGCCGACGACGGGTGTGACCTGGTCCGCGGTGCGTGGCATGGCCTGGGTGGGCGGTCGGATCGTCTACGGTGGCACCGACGGCGCCCTGCGCAGCGCGCCGTTCGACCCGACGTTCGCGGCGAGCATGGCGGTCGATGGCACCACGGCGACGCTCATCAGCGCCGCGACGCCCGAGTTGTCCTGGTCCACCCCGTCGACGTTCTTCTCCGTCCAGTAATGGTCAACCGTTCGTAACGGGGCGTCGGTAGATTGTTCACGTTGGGTCGGTGGCGGGCACACCGCCACCGGCCCCGTGACGTGGGGGAGGATCGTTGCTCGGCGCCGCTGGCATCCATAAGAGACGCGCGGTGCGTCTGATCTTCGCGGTCAAACGCCTGTGGTACCGGCTCCGCTACCGGCGCCTGACGCTCGGCCGGGACGTGGAGATCCGTGGTCGGATCCGGCTGCGCCGCGGCGTGCGGGTGACCATCGGCGACCGCACCCGGATCAACAAGCTGGTCCGCTTCGCGGGCCCCGGTGAGGTCCGCGTCGGCGCCGACTGTCTGCTCAACGCCACCTGGATCGGCACCTGGACGTCGGTCACCGTGGGGGACCGGTGCCTCCTGTCGGACTGTGAACTGCTCGACAACGACTTCCACAACCTGCCGCCCGCGCAGCGGCACGCCCCGCCCAGCCCGGCCACCCGTGCCCCGATCGTCCTCGAGGACAACGTGTGGGTCGGCGCACACGCCCTGGTGTTGAAGGGCGTCCGGGTCGGTCAGGACAGCGTCGTGGGCGCGGCGACCGTGGTCCGCACGGACGTCCCACCCGGCGTCGTGGTCGTCGGCAATCCTCAACAGACGGTGAAGAAGTTCCATGACTGATGCGACATCCGGTTCCTGGACCACGGACGGCCCGTCCGCCGCGACCCCCGGCGCGGTGACACTCACCGACCTGCTGCGGGTGCCGATGCACCGGATGCGGCTGGTCGGCGCGGCGGCCCTGGTCGGTCTGCTCGCCGCGCTCGGCTACGTGCTGCTGGTCCCGTCGACGCTCACCGCGAACGCCGTGGTGGCGGTCCGGCCGGTGGTGACCGACGCGTTCACCCCCAGCGGCGCGGGCGCCGACCGGGCGGTCAACATGAACGTGGAGAGCGGCATCGCCACCGGCACCGAGGTGGTGCGACGGCTCGCCGACGCGGCCGGCGGACACCCGCGCGACATCCGCGGCGCGCTCGAGGTCGAGGTGCCCACCGGTGGGCAGATCCTGCGCTTCAGCTACCAGGCGGGCGAGGCACAGCGGGCGGTGCAGGGCGCCAACCTGGCCGCCCAGGCCTACCTGGACGTGCGACGCACCATGTACGAGCAGCAGCGCGCCGAGATGCTGCGCTCCTACGACGCCAGCATCACAAAGGTCGCCGCCCAGCAGGCCGTGCTGCAGAGGCGGGCCAGCACCACGAAGGACCCCGCCGTCGCCAACGCGGTGGTCGCCGAGCTGTCCGGGGTCAACAACCAGCTCACCCAGCTCAACTCCGCGCGTACCGAGATCGCCGCGGTCGACGTCAACCCCGGCTGGGTGACCCAGAGCGCCGAGAAGTCACTCGTCGCCTCCGCCGGGCACCGGCCGCTCTACCTGGTCGCCGGCCTGCTCGGTGGCGCGCTGATCGGCATCGTGCTCGCGTACGCCTGGGAGTCGGCCGACCGGCGGGTCCGCTCGGTCGCCGACGGCCGGGACGCCACCGGCCTGCCGCTGCTCGGCACCGTGCGCCGGCCGGCGTTCCGGGGCAGCCCCCGGGCCGTCGACGCGGACGTCCGGTACGTGGCGATGGCGGTCGCCGAACGGGTTCGTCCACCGGCCCGGGTGGCGCTTGTCAGCACCCGGGAGGACGCCACCGCGCTCACCGCCGGGCTCGCGGTGGCACTCGCCGCCGACGGCCGCGACGTCTTCGTCGCCGACGACAGCGGACGCGCCGAGCGGCTGCGCGCCACGGTGCTCGCCGACCGGGGACGACTGCCCATCGATCCGTCCCGGCCGCTGGTGCCGAAGCCCCGCCCGGCCGGCAGCCCCCCGGCCGCCGCTGCCGGAGAGGCCGCGGCACCCCGCCGGCCGTCCCCGCATCCGCCCGGCGGCCGCCCGTCCACCGATGCGGACGCGACGCTGACGATTCCCCGGGTGTCGTCCGCCCGGCCCGAGAACGGCCGGGTCGTCGACCCGGACGAGGTGAGCGTCGGTGTGGGCAGCGTCCGGTTCGGCACCTGGCGACAGGGCGCGGACCACGGCCTGGTGCTGTTCAACGCCCCGCCCGCGGAGTCCGACGAGCGCGGTGTCGCCGTCGCACGGCAGGGCAGCGCGGTGGTGGTCGTGGAGCGGGACCGCACCCGGCAGAGCGACCTGCGACGCCTGGTGGAGCGGCTGCGCGCCGCGGGGGTCACCCCACTGGGCTTCGTGCTCACCCGCAACGGCCGGGCCTGAGCGTGTCGGTCACCCGCGCCCCGGCGACCGACCCGCCGCCCGGCGTCGCTCCCGCCGGCGTGGCCCCGGTGCCGCCGCCGCTGCCGCCCCGGCTGCCGCTGTGGCCCCTGTCGCTGATGTTCGGCCTGGTGCCGCTCTGGTGGGTGTTCGGCGCGTTCTACCTCGGCTGGCCGCTGCTGGGTGGGCTGCTGTTCGCCTTGCTGCTCACCCGGGGCCGCGTGCCACTGCCGCCGGCGGCCGGGATCTGGCTGCTGTTCCTCGCCATCGTGGTGGTCAGCGCCACCCAACTGCCGTCGCCCGCCTCGCTGCTGACGTTCGCCCTGCGCCTGGCGTTCTACCTGACCGCGCTTGTGGTCGGCGTCTACGTCTACGTCGCCGCCCGGGAACGCGCGAGCCTGGTGGCGGTGCTCAGTCCGCTCTGCGCGTTCTGGTTCGCGCTGGTGGCGCTGGGCTGGCTCGGGGTGCTGGCGCCCCGGCTGGCCATGGCCACCCCGATGGAGGTGCTGCTGCCCGGAGGGGTGGCCGGCACCCCGTTCATCCAGGACATGGTGCACCTGACCACCGCCGAATACAGCGCCCGGTCGCTCAACCCGATCTACCGGCCGGCGGCGCCGTTCGCGTACACGAACAACTACGGCAGCGCGTACGCCATGACGCTGCCCTGCGTGGTGGCCTTCACGATGCTGCGCCGGCGGGGTGTCCTGCGCTGGGCGCTCCTCGCGTCGTTGCCGCTGTCGCTCGCGCCGGCGTTCCTCACTCTCAACCGGGCGATGTTCCTGAGCCTCGGCGCCGGGTTGGCGGTGCTCGGGGTGCGGGCCAGCCTGCGCGGCAACATCCGGGTGGCCGCGTCCATCGTGGGGGTGGTGGTGATCGGCGCGTTGGCCACGCTGTTCATCCCGATCACCGAACTGATCAGCAAGCGGGTCGATTCCAGCGACACCAACACCGACCGGCTCTCGCTCTACACCGAGGTGATCCGCCGGGTGCAGGAGTCCCCGTGGCTGGGCTACGGCGCACCGGTGAACGTCGACACCGTGTCGGCGGACGCGCCGATCGGCACCCAGGGGCAGCTCTGGATGGTGCTGTTCAGTCACGGCGTACCCGCGCTCGTCTGTTTCCTCGCCTGGTTCGTCGCCGCCGCGGTGATCTGCGCGCGGGCCACGTCGGCGGCCGGGCAGTGGCTGTCGGTGGTGCCGGTGGTCTGTCTGGTGCAGGTCCCGTTCTACGGCATGGCGAACCAGAATCTGGCTGTCGCGTTCTTCGCGGTCGGCTTCGCGATGGCGCTCACCGAACGGGAACGGTGGACCGGGCCGCCCCGGGCGCCCGGGCGGCCGATGCCCGCCGCGCCGGCCGCGGCGGTGCCGGCATGACCGCCGCGACCCGACCGCCGACCGGCCCGGAGCACCCGACGCCGGCGCCCGCGGGCGCGGCGGTGCCGGCCGTCGGCGCGGACGTGGGCTCGACCGAGACCCGACGCAGCGCGCGCAGCGGAGTGGCCGGGCTGCTCGGCGCGGCCGCCAGCGGCCTGTTCGGCTTCGTGCTGGCCGTGGTGATCACCCGGTCGTACGGCACGGCCGGCGCGGGCGCGTTCTTCGCGGCCATCGGGGTGGTCACCGTGGCCACCGCCGTCTGCACGCTCGGTGCGGAGACCGGCCTGATGTGGTCGCTGCCCCGGCGCGGTCTCGGCGTGCGCGGGGACGCGGCCCGGGTGCTCCCGGTGGCGCTGATCCCGCCGCTGCTGGCCGGGCTCCTGGTCGCCGGCGTCGGCGTGCTGGCCGCCGACGGGCTCGCGCCCCGGTTGCTGCGGGGTTCCGGCGCCAGCGGCCACGCGCTGCTCACCGTCACGTTCGCCGCGGTGCCGGTGGTGGTCGCGATGACCCTCCTGCTGGCGGCGCTGCGCTGCGTACGGTCCATCCGGGCGTACGTCGGCGTGCAGTTCCTGCTGCTGCCGGTTGCCCGGCCGGTGCTGGTCGGCGCCGCCGCGCTGGCCGGCCTGGGCCTGGTCGCCGGCATGACCGGCTGGTTGGTGCCGGCGGCGGTGGCGCTGCTGGTCTGCCTCGTCCTCGTCGCCGGCCCACTCGGGCTGGGCCGGGGAGCGGCGCTGCGTCCGCGCCGCGCCGACTGGTCGACGTTCTGGCGCTTCGCGCTGCCCCGGGCCGCGTCGGCGGCCATCGACGCGGGCAGCATGTGGGTGGGTGTGCTGCTCACCTCCGTGCTGGCCGGGCCGACGGACGCCGGCGTGTTCGGCGCGGTCGGCCGGTACGTGCTGGCCGGCCAGCTCGCCATGCAGGGGTTGCGGGTGGCGGTGTCACCGCAGTTGTCCCGGCTGCTCGGGCGCGGCGAACGCGCGGCGGCGGCGGCCGTGCACCGGCAGTTGACCATCTGGGGGCTGGTGCTGTCCTGGCCGGTGTACCTGCTGCTGGCGGTCTTCGCACTGGCCTTCCTGCAGCTGTTCGGGCCGGAGTTCACCGCCGGTGTGCCGGCGATGACGGTGCTCGCGTTGGCGATGCTCGTCAACACCGGGGTGGGCAACGTGCAGAGCCTGCTGCTGATGGGTGGGCGCAGCGGCCTGCACCTGGTGGCCACCGTGGCCGGGTTGACGGTGACCGTCTCGCTGGGCCTGTGGCTGATCCCCCGGTACGGCGCCACGGGAGCGGCGGTGGCGTGGGCCGCCGGCATCGCCACCGAGAACCTCACCGCCGCCGGGTTCGCCCGCTCGGTGGTCCGGGAGCCGCTGTTCGACGGCGCGACGGTGCGTGCCGCGACGGCCACGGCCGTCGCGGTGGGCGTGGCCGCCGGCGCCGGCGTGCTGGTGGGCGGGCGCGGCCTGCCCGGCCTGGCGGTGGCACTGGGTGTGCTGCTGGCCGGCTGCGTCGGCATGTTGACGTTGCCCCGGGTGCGCGCCGGCGTCCGGGAGACCATGAGGCAGGTCCGTGGACGGGAGAACACGGCCGCGGCCGCCGACCCCGACCCGGTATCGACGAGAGGCAGGTGAGGTCCGTCGTGGCGTCCATCCGTGACCGGGTCAAGCAGTTGGTCCCGACCCAGGTGACAGGCCGGGTGAAGGAGTCCCTGGTGGACTACGGGGTCCGCACGAGTGACCGGCGGCCCCTGCCGGATTTCCTGATCATCGGCACGAAACGGGGCGGCACCACCTCCCTGTGGAACTACCTCATCCAGCACCCGCTCGTGCCCCGCCTCTTCCCGGCGTGGAACACCAAGTCGGCGCACTACTTCGAGGAGCACTGGGGACGCGGCGAGGCGTGGTACCGCTCGCACTTCCCGACCCAGCGCCACCGCGACGCCCTGTCGAAGCGACACGGCGGGCCGGTCCGGGTCGGCGAGGCCGCGCCGCTGTACATGTTCCACCCGCTCGCCGCGCAGCGGGTCGCCGCGCTGCTGCCGCAGGTGAAGCTGATCGTGCTCCTGCGGGACCCGGTGGAGCGGGCGTACTCGCACTGGAAGGAGCGCCGTACGCACGGCATCGAGCCGCTGGACTTCGCCGCCGCGCTGGCCGCCGAGCCGGAGCGGACGGCGGGGGAGCGGGAGCGGCTGATCGCCGAGCCGGAGTCGTTCAGCGAGGCGTACGACTGGTACACGTACCGGGCGCGGGGGCGTTACCTGGAGCACCTGGAGCCGTGGTTGGAGCGTTTCGACAGGCAGCAGATCCTCTTCCTGCCCAGCGAGGACCTCTACCGCGACTCCCGGGCGACCTACCGGCGCACCCTCGACTTCCTCGGGCTCCCGGCGTACGACCTGCCGGACTTCAAGGTCTACAACGACAGGCGCTCGGCGCCGCTGGAGCCCGCGGTGCGCGCCGAGTTGACCGACTACTACCGGCCGCACAACGAGGCACTGCGCCAGCGGCTCGGGCTGGACCTCGACTGGGCGGACCGGCCGGCGTGACGACGACTGTGGGCCCGGCCACCGACCCGCGTGCCCGGGTGGACGGTCTGGGCTGGGTGAGCCGCGCGGTCTTCCCGGACGAGCGGGTGAACCTGACCGTGGGCGGGCCCGCGCCGGCCGGTCACCGGACGGTGGCCCGGTACGCGGTGGTGCCGTCGGTCGCCCGGGCCCGGTTCCTGGTGCCGTTGGGCGCCGCACGGGCCGGGGCGGCGTCGCTGTTGGCGTACAACGCCCTGCGGCCACCGAAGGTGCGTGCGTTGCGGGCGGTGCTCGGCGGGCTGGCCCGGCTCGGCGCGGTGGGGCTCGCGCCCTTTCCGACGTTGACCGTGTCGGTGCCCGCCGGTGCGGCCGCGGCGGAGCTGTTGCTGACCGAGCGGCTCGCGGCCGATCTGGGCGGCACGCCGCTGCTGGCCGCGTGCGGGGTCCGACCACCCGACCCGAACGGCAAGCCCACCCTGCAACTCTTCACCGCCGACGGTCGTCCGCGCGGCTACGCGAAGATCGGCTGGAACGACGCGACCCGCGCGTTGGTCACCGCCGAGGCGGCGGCGCTGCGGGCGCTGCGGGCGGTGGCCGGTGTCGCCGACCACCCGACGCCGCCGCGGCTGCTCGCCGAGACGGCGTGGGGAGGCCAGGTGGTCGCGGTGATCGAGCCGCTGCCACCGGCGGTACGCGGTGTGCCGGTCGACGATCCACCGCGGATCGCGGCGCTGCTCGCGGTCGCCCGCCGTGGCGACTCGCCGGGCCCGCCCCGGGCGCTGGCCGGGTCGACCTTCCTGTCCCGTCTGGCCGGTCAGGCCGACCGGGCCGCCGCGGCCGAGGAGACCGGTGCGCGGGCGGTCGCCGCGGTCGCCGCGTTGGCGCGCCGGCACGGCGACACGAGCGTCGAGTTCGGCCACTGGCACGGTGACTGGGTGCCGTGGAACCTGGGCCGGCACGACGGCCGGTTGGTCGCCTGGGACTGGGAGCACAGCGGGGCGGACGTGCCGGTCGGGTTCGACCTGGCGCACGACGCGTTCCAGCGGGCCCTGGTGCTGCGGGGTGAGTCGGCGGCCGTCGCGGCGGCCGCGGTCGACGCGTACCTGGGTCGGCACGGCGACCGCCTCGGTCTCGGCGCGCCGCAGCGCCGGCTTGTCGCCGACGCGTACCTGGTGGAGATGTGGTTGCGGACCTGGCGGCTGGCCGACGCGGGCGCGGGCTGGAACACCGCGCTGCATCCCGCACTCTTGGACGTCATCGAGAAAAGACATAGCGGCTGATCCGGAGGAATCGCTGTGTCGGGATGCGCCACAGAGTAACGACGAAATAGCAGGTGGTGATAACGATCGATGTGGCTCGGACGTTCGACGCGTCCGAGTGCCCGATGTGGAGATCGATGTCTCGTCCGGTCGCGCTATTCAACGACCGGAGAACGTGTGATCTGCTTCTGCGTGGCGTGAACTGGAATTCCAAGCGAACTTGTGGGGAGTCGCGTGGACACGAAGAACGACGACGATGCCGCGCCAGTGCTCCTGCTGGTCGGCTCCAGCGGTGGCCATCTGGCCCAACTACTCGCCCTGCGGCCCTGGTACGAACAGTGGCGGCGCTGCTGGGTAACCTTCGACACCCCGGAGGCGGTGTCCCTGCTGACCGGCGAGGACCTCGTGCCGGCGCACCACCCGACCACCCGCAACATCCCGAACCTGCTGCGCAACGCGTTGCTGGCCTGGCGGGTGCTGCGGGCCCGGCGGGTCGCCGCGGTGGTCACCACCGGCGCCGGGGTGGCGGTGCCGTTCGTGGTGCTGGCCCGGCTGTGGCGCATCCCGACCGTCTACATCGAGGTGTACGACCGGATCGACACTCCGACGATGACCGCCCGGCTCTGCCGCCCGTTTCTGTCCGCGATGCTCGTGCAGTGGGACGAGCAGCGTCGGCAGTACCCCGAGGCCACCGTCGTCGGGACGCTGCTGTGACGGGGGAGGCCGGCACCGCCCGGCGTTCGCAACCCGCCCCGAGCGGTGCGGAGCCCCGGATGCCGCGCCAGCGCGACACCCCGACCGACCGGCTCCGGTTGTTGGTCGCGGTCGGCACCGACAAGCACCCCTTCGACCGGCTCGTCGACTGGTTGGCGCAGTGGCACGAGCAGGCCACCGACGAGGTCGAGCTGACGGTGCAGCACGGGCACACGCGTGCTCCGCACCTGCCCGGCGCGGTGGCGTTCCTCGGCCACGACGCGTTGCAACAGGCGATGGACGAGGCCGACCTGGTGGTGTGCCACGGCGGTCCGGCGACCATCCTGGAGGCCCGCCGGCACGGCCATCTGCCCATCGTGGTGGCCCGCGACCCGGCGCGTGGTGAGCACGTCGACGACCACCAGCTCCTGTTCGCCCGCCGGCTCGGCGCCGCCGGCCTGGTGGCGCTCTGCGAGACCCGGGAGGCGCTGCACGGCGCGTTGACCGACGGGTTGGCCGACCCTTCCCGGTACGCGGTGGCCGCCGACCCGCAGGCGCACGAGGCACAACGGGCGGCGGTGGCCCGGGTCGGGCAGATCGTCGACGACCTGGTGGCCCGCTCGACCCCGCGCCCACACCGGCTGCGGGCCTGGTCCCGGCCGCGCCCGGGTGCGAAGGAGATCCGATGACCGACCAGACGAGCGTCAGCGTCGTGGTGCCCACCCGGGACCGCCCCGAGCTGCTGCGGTCCGCGGTGCGCGCGATCCTGGCGCAGGAGTACCCGGGCCCGATCGAGGTCGTGGTGGTGTTCGACCAGTCCGTGCCGGACGAGTCGCTGGCCGAGCTGGCGGACGGCCCGGGCCGGTCGGTGCGGGTGATCGGCAACACCCGTACGCCGGGGTTGGCCGGGGCCCGCAACAGCGGCACCCTCGCCGGCGGGGGTGAGCTTGTCGCGTTCTGCGACGACGACGACGAGTGGCTGCCCGGCAAGCTGGCCGTGCAGGTCGACGCGCTGGCCGCCGATCCGGCTGCCGAGTTCGTCTGTTGCGGCATCCGGGTCAGCTATGACGGGCACACCGTCGACCGGGTGCTGGACAAGGACCGGATCAGCCTGGACGACCTGCTGCGGGACCGGTTGACGGAGCTGCACCCGTCGACCTTCCTGATCCGCGCCAGTGCGCTGCGCGACGGGTTCGGCCTGGTCGACGAGGAGATCCCGGGCAGTTACGCGGAGGACTACGAGTTCCTGTTGCGGGCGGCGCGCAGCGCGCCGCTGATCAATCTGCCGACGCCCCTGGTGCTGGTCCGCTGGCACAAGCGCTCGTACTTCTCGCAGCGCTGGGACACCATCTCCGACGCGTTGCAGTGGCTGCTGCGGCGCTACCCGGAGTTCGCCGGCCAACCGGCAGGTGCGGCCCGGGTGGCCGGTCAGATCGCGTTCGCCCAGGCCGCCGCCGGCAACCGCCGGGGCGCGCTGCGGTGGGCGCGGCGCACCCTGCGGAGCAATCCCCGCGAGCCGCGCGCGTATCTGGCCCTCGCCGTCGCCGGTCGGGTGGTCCGGGCGGACGCCGTGCTGCGCACCCTGCACAAGCGCGGCCGGGGCATCTGACTCGCCGCGGGCACCCGTTCGACCTGCCGCTGCGCCCGCTCGACCGGGCACCGGTGTCCGCTCGACCGGGCACCGGTGTCCGCTGGGCGGGACGCGGCGGGCAGCGTGCCGGGTCGGTGGCGCGCCGTGACAGACTGACCGCTGTGTTGCGTTGGTTGACTGCAGGTGAATCGCACGGTCCCGCCCTCGTCGCGATGCTGGAGGGGGTGCCGGCCGGCATTGAGGTGACCACCACCGAGATCGCCGACGAGCTGGCCCGTCGGCGGCTCGGTTATGGCCGGGGTGCCCGGATGGCGTTCGAACGCGACGAGATCGAGCTGCTCGGCGGTCTGCGGCACGGCGTGACCCTGGGCAGCCCGGTGGCGATCCGGGTGGGCAACTCCGAGTGGCCGAAGTGGCAGACCGTGATGGCCGCCGACCCGGTCGACCCCGACGAGCTGGCCCGCCAGGCCCGCAACGCCCCGCTGACCCGTCCCCGGCCGGGCCACGCCGACCTGGCCGGCATGCAGAAGTACGGCCACACCGACGCCCGGCCGATCCTGGAACGCGCAAGCGCCCGGGAGACCGCCGCCCGGGTGGCCGTGGGCACTGTCGCCAAGGCGTTGATCCGGCAGGCGCTCGGCATCGAGATCGTCTCGCACGTGGTCGAGCTGGGTCCGGTGGCCGCGAAGCCCGGCCTGCGTCCCGTGCCGTCCGACGCCGCCCGGATCGACGCCGACCCGCTGCGGTGCCTCGACCCGGAGGCCAGCGCGCTGATGGTCGCCGAGGTCGACGCCGCGAAGAAGGCCGCCGACACCCTCGGTGGTGTGGTCGAGGTGCTGGCGTACGGGGTGCCGCCGGGGTTGGGCAGCCACGTGCAGTGGGACCGCAAACTCGACGCCCGGCTGGCGACCGCGTTGATGTCCATTCAGGCGATCAAGGGCGTGGAGATCGGCGACGGCTGGCAGCAGGCCCGGTCCCGGGGCTCGGAGGCGCACGACGAGATCATTCCGTCGGCGACGGGCGTCCGCCGGGTCACCGACCGGGCCGGCGGGCTGGAGGGTGGCATCACCACAGGTGAGCCGCTGCGGGTTCGTGCCGCGATGAAGCCGATCTCCTCGCTGAACCGGGCGCTGGCCACCGTGGACGTCACCACCGGCGAGCCGGCCACCGCGATCAACCAGCGCTCCGACGTCTGTGCGGTGCCCGCCGCGGCGGTGGTCGCCGAGGCGATGGTGGCGCTGGTGCTCGCCGAGGCGGCCACCGAGAAGTTCGGCGGGGACTCGATCGCCGAGATCCGCCGCAACCTGGCGGGCTACCTCGACGCGCTGGTGATTCGCTGATGGCGCCTGTCGTGGTGCTGGTCGGCGTGCCCGGCTGTGGCAAGACCACAGTCGGCCGGGCGCTCGCCGACACCATCGGGGTGGAGTTCCGCGACACCGACATCGACATCGAGCAGATGGCCGGCAAGCCGATCCCGGAGATCTTCATCGACGAGGGTGAGGCGCACTTCCGTACCCTGGAACGGGCCGCGGTGGCCGCGGCGCTGGCCGGCGGCACGGGCGTGCTCGCCCTGGGCGGCGGCGCGGTGTTGGCCGAGGAGACGCGGGCCGCTCTGATCGGGCACCGGGTGGTGCACCTCTCGGTGGAGCTGCCGGACGCGGTGAAGCGGGTGGGCCTGGGCTCCGGCCGACCGCTGCTGGCGATCAACCCGCGCGCCACCCTCAAACACCTGATGGATCAGCGCCGGCCGCTCTACCGCGAGGTCGCCACCGTGACGGTGACCACCGACGGGCGGACCCCGGCGGCGGTCGTCCAGGAGATCGCCGCCCTGCTAACGCACTGACCGGCGCGCGGCGGCGGGCCCGGCCCGCTCAGCCGCGGGCGATCAGGTCGAGGACGTCGGCCAGAGCCTTCGGCTCGCTGAGCATCGGCCAGTGCCCGGTGGGCACCTCGTGCAGTTGTCCGTCGGCCAGGCCGGTGAAGAACGGGTGCTCCTGGTCGATCATTTCCCGCACCACGCCCAGCGGAAAGGTGCTGGCGACAAGTGCCGTCGGCACCGGCCGGCCACCGGTGCGTCGCACCGGGTCGGTGGCGGTCCGCAGTGGCTGCGCGGTGGCCCGGGCACGCAGCAGGGCAAGCGTCGGCTCGTCCAGTCCGGCGACGTTCACCGGGTCGGCGAGCGGATCCCAGGCCGGCGGCGGCATCAGGTGACCGTCGCCGATCGCGGCCCGGAGGCGCTGCTGCTCCTCCGGCGGCACGGTGTCGAACTGCGCGGTGCCGTCGGGGAGTGGCCCACTCTCCACGTAGACCACCCGGGCGATCCGCTCCGGGATGCGGTCGGCCGCCTGGGCGACCGGCATGCCACCGCCGGAGTGCCCGACAAGGAGTACGTCGCGCAGATCCTCGACCTCGATGAGCCGGACGATGTCCAGGGTGTGCGTCTCCAGGCTCACGTCCGGCCCGGCCAGGTGGTCGCGTTCGGCCAGCCCGGTGAGCGTCATCGGGTGGACGTCGTGACCCCGCGCGCGCAGGGTCTCGGTCACGTCCCGCCACGCCCAGGCGCCCAACCAGAACCCCGGCACCAGCACATATGTCGCCATCTGTCGCTCCTTCGCTCGGTTACCGACAGACCGTACGATCGAATCCGGACAGAATCCGCCCGGTTTTGAGGAGTGGTCCGTGTCACATCCCGCTGGTCGGGTGCTGGCCCTGCTGGAGTTGCTCCAGGCCCGGCACCGCGCGACAGCCGCCGAGCTGGCCGACCGGCTCGGCGTCGACGAGCGGACCGTGCGCCGGTACGCGGCCACCCTCGTCGAGCTGGGCATCCCGGTCACCGCCGACCGGGGTCGGCACGGCGGCTACCGGCTGCACCCCGGCTACAAGCTGCCACCGCTGATGCTCACCGACGACGAGGCGGTGGCGGTGCTGCTCGGGCTCGTGGTCGCGGAGCGGGTCGGGCTGGCCACCGAGCAGCCCGCGACGGCCACGGCACTCGCGAAGATCCGTCGGGTGCTTCCGGCGGCGCTGGCCGACCGGCTCGCCGCCGTGCAGGAGCACCTCGGGTTCACCCTGCGACGCCCCGAGCCGGAGCTGCGGCCGGCGTCGGGCACCCTGCTCGCCCTGGCCGCGGCGGCCCGGCACCGTCAGCGGGTGGCACTCGACTACCGCTCCTGGCGGGGCGAGCAGTCGCACCGGGAGTTGGACCCGTACGGCCTGGTCTTCCACTCCGGCCGCTGGTACGTCACCGGCCACGACCACAGGCGCGGTGAGGTCCGCACGTTCCGGCTGGACCGCGTCGGCGCCGTGACACCCGGCACGGCGACGTTCACCGTGCCGGAGGGCTTCGACCCGGTGGCCCGGGTGACCCGGTCGCTGGCCGGAGTGCCCTACTCGCACGAGGTCGAGGTGCTGCTGGAGACCGATGTGGACGTCGCTCGCCGCCGCATCCCGCCCAGCGTGGCAGAGCTGACCGTCACCGCCGAGGGGGTGCTGTTGCGGGCCCGGGCGGAGAGCCTGCCCGGCATGGCCGCGCTGCTCGCCGGTCTGGGCTTCCCGTTCACGGTGCGACACCCGGAGGCGCTGCGTGCCGCGGTGGCCGAGCACGCCCGCCTGCTCGCCGAGTGGGCGGCCCGGCCATCAGGTGGGCAGATGCCCGCACCGCGCCGCCCGCTGGACTAGGCTCCCGGCGATGGACGACGTGACCCGGATCCCGGTCGGCGGCGAGCGGCCGTACGACGTGTTGGTGGGACGTGACCTGCTGGGCGCGTTGCCCGGCCTGCTGCCCGGCGCGAGCCGGGCGGCGGTGCTGCACGCGCCCCCGCTCAAGGCCCTGGCGGACGCGGTGGGCGAGCGGCTGCGCGCCGCAGGCGTCGAGCCGCTGCCGATCGAGGTGCCCGACGCCGAGTCCGGCAAGCAGATCGACATTGCCGCCGCCTGCTGGGACCGGCTCGGCGCGGCCGGCTTCACCCGTACCGACGCGGTGGTCGGGGTGGGCGGCGGCGCGGTGACCGACCTGGCCGGCTTCGTCGCGGCCTGCTGGTTGCGCGGGGTGCGCTGGGTGCCGGTGGCGACCTCGCTGCTGGGCATGGTGGACGCCGCGGTGGGCGGCAAGACGGGCATCAACACGGCCGCCGGCAAGAACCTGGTGGGCGCGTTCCATCCGCCGGTCGGGGTGCTGGCCGACCTGGCCACCCTGGACAGCCTGCCCGCGGTCGACCTGGCGGCCGGGCTCGCCGAGGTGGTCAAGTGCGGGTTCATCGCCGACGCGGCGATCCTGGACCTGGTCGAGCGCGACTCGGCGGCGGCCACCGACGCGCGCGGGCCGGTGCTGCGGGAGCTGATCGAGCGGTCGATCCGGGTCAAGGCCGACGTGGTCGCCGGTGACCTGCGGGAGTCGGGCGTGCGGGAGGTGCTCAACTACGGGCACACCCTCGCCCACGCGATCGAGCAGAACGAGGGCTACCGCTGGCGGCACGGCCACGCCGTCGCCGTCGGCCTGGTCTACGCGGCCACGCTGGCCCGGCTCGCCGGCCGGCTGGACGCGCCGACCGCCGACCGGCACCGGGCCACGTTGAGCGCGCTGGGCCTGCCGGTGAGCTACCCGGCCGACGCCTGGCCGCAGCTGTTGGCCACCATGCGGGTGGACAAGAAGACCCGGGGCAGCCGACTGCGCTTCGTGGTGCTGGACGGGCTGGCCCGCCCCTCGATGTTGGAGGGCCCGGACGACGCGCTGCTGGAGGCCGCGTACCGGGAGGTGTCGGTTTCGTGAGGGTGTACGTCCTCAACGGGCCGAACCTGGGCCGGCTGGGCACCCGCGAGCCCGAGGTGTACGGCGCGACCACCTACGCCGATCTGGTGGCGCTCTGCGAGACCACCGGCCGGGAGGTGGGGCTGGACGTGACGGTCCGGCAGACCGACGCCGAGCACGAGTTGCTGGGCTGGCTGCACACCGCCGCCGACGAGGGTGCCGCCGTGGTGCTCAACCCGGCTGCCTGGTCGCACTACTCGTACGCGGTGCGCGACGCGTGCGCGATGCTGCGGGGGCCGTTGGTGGAGGTGCACCTGTCCAACATCCACGCCCGTGAGGAGTTCCGGCACCATTCGGTGGTGTCCGCGGTGGCGACCGGGGTGATCTGCGGTCTCGGCATCGACGGCTATCGCCTCGCGCTGCAGCACCTGGCCGGCCGGGGCGCCTGACCGCGGCCGTCCCGCCCGTTTTCCCGCTGTCTGTGACAAATCACCGAATGTGAGCGTTAACGCCGTCGCCGAGCGTCACCTGGTGCGCCGCGTCCGACGCCGGAGTGCCGTGCCTGCTCGGATCCTTTGCTCTGCACCCCCGGATGCGCCAGTGCCGTGAGCTGCGACTTTGTGAGTTGTGTCGTACCGGGGGCGGCCGTCCGGCCGGCACGGTGGGTGACTGGCGCGCGGGTGGGTGCAGAGCAAAGGACCCGACGACGGGGACGGGCACCGCCCTGCGGGTCACGCTCCGTCACTGTTGTGGGCGTCGACGCCCGATGCTCGGCCCCCGCCCGCGTAGGGCGGTCGGCAGGTCTCGCCGCAGCTAGTAGACTCGCAAGGTCTGTCCGCCAATTGATGATCAAGGCAGGAAATGGCCTCCACCAACGACCTCAAAAACGGCCTGGTACTCAACCTGGACGGCGAGCTCTGGGCTGTCGTCGAGTTCCAGCACGTCAAGCCCGGTAAGGGTGGTGCCTTCGTGCGCACCACGCTGAAGAACGTGCTGTCCGGGAAGGTGGTCGACAAGACCTTCAACGCGGGCACCAAGGTCGAAACCGCGACCGTTGACAAGCGCACGATGCAATACCTGTACGCCGACGGTGAGGACTTCGTCTTCATGGATCTGGAGACGTTCGACCAGATCACCGTTCTCGGTGGCACCGTCGGCGAGGCAGCCAACTACCTGCTGCCCGAGGCGGAGGCGACCGTCGCCCAGCACGAGGGTGTGCCGCTCTACATCGAGCTGCCCACAAGCGTCGTGCTGGAGGTCACCTACACCGAGCCGGGCCTGCAGGGCGACCGCTCGACCGGCGGCACCAAGCCGGCGACCGTGGAGACCGGCGCCACCGTGCCGGTGCCGCTGTTCATCACCACCGGTGAGAAGATCAAGGTCGACACCCGCGACGGCCGTTACCTCGGCCGCGCCTGATGGCTGAGGGTTCCAAGCAGCAGATGCCGGCGCGCCGCAAGGCGCGCAAGCGGGCGCTGGATGTCCTCTACGAGGCCGACCTGCGGGACAAGCCTCCGGTGGAGGTGCTGGCCGGCTACGTGCAGCGGATCGAGCAGCCCCGACCGGAGCACCTCGGCTACGCGGTGGGCCTGGTCGAGGGGGTCGCCGAGCACCTCAACCGGATCGACGAGCTGATCGCCAGCTACGCCGAGGGTTGGACGTTGGAGCGGATGCCGGTCGTCGACCGGAATCTGGCCCGGATCGCCGTCTACGAGCTGCTCTACGTCGACGAGATCGACGACGCGGTGGCGATCAGTGAGGCAGTGGAGCTGGCTCGGCAGATGTCGACAGACGATTCGCCGCGCTTCCTCAACGGGGTCCTCGGCCGGATCGCCGAGTACGCCACCCGCTGAGCGTCGCACCACCGAACGCCGTACCGCGAAAGGGCCCGTGCCAGATGGCACGGGCCCTTTCGGTACAGCGACAGCTCAGGAGGCGAAGAACGCCCGCGGGTCGGCCACCAGCACACCGTGCTCGGTGAGCCGCTCGATCAGACCCGACGGTGAGGCGTCGTAGACGATCGCGAGCGCCCGCAGGTCGTCGGCGCGGATCGAGAGCACCCGGCCGTTGTAGTCACCTCGCTGCTGCTGGATGGCGCGGGCGTAGCGGGCGACGTAGGCCAGGTCCTCGGAGGCCTCGTCGTAGAGCCGCTCCAGGTCCAGGACGATCTTGCTGGTGGGCTCGTGCCGGACACCGCTGCCGTCAGGCAGCAGCTCCGAAACGGGGACCCGGTAGAACTCGGCCAACTCGGCCAGACGGGACACCGTCACGGCCCGGTCGCCGCGCTCGTACGAGCCGACCACCACGGCCTTCCACCGCCCATTCGACTTCTCCTCCACACCCTGCAGGGAAAGACCCTGCTGCTGGCGGATGGAGCGCAGGCGGGCGCCCAGAGACTTGGCGTATTCAGAGGGCATTCGGACACTCCCAGTGCTGCTCGGGGTTCTCCCGTCGATCGCTACGGAGCGTGACGGTACGGGGAATGCGACACCTGGTCAAGTGGTCGTGACCCGACCGTTGGGGAGCGTCCGGGAAGTTATCCCCATTTCCTGCTCCTGACCCGGTGGTCAGCGGCCGCCGTCCATCGGCCCGGTGACCACTGGTAACGTGGCGTGAAGCCCCGGTCGGGTCCGCTGTGCGGTTCGGCCGGAGGTGCCCGACATCCTTTAACGACCCGTCCCGTGAGGCGGGGAAGGAGGTCCGCCGTGGCATACCCACCGGCTGCCCGCCCGTCACCACCGCGACAACCCTCGGTGAAGGTGATCCTCGCCAGCGCCGACGTGCAACGCGTGGTCGACCGCATCGCCCACCAGATCCTGGAGAAGACCCAGGGCGCCGCCAACACGGTGCTTCTTGGGATTCCCACGCGCGGAACCCCCCTCGCCCGGCGGCTCGCCGACCGGATCAGCACCTTCGAGGACGTCGCCGTTCCGGTAGGTGTGCTCGACATCACCCTCTACCGCGACGACCTGCGCCGGCAGGCCACCCGCGCGATCGGCCCGACCGAGCTGCCGCCCGGCGGGATCGACGGCAGGCGGGTCATCCTCGTCGACGACGTGCTCTTCTCCGGCCGCACCGTCCGGGCCGCGCTCGACGCGCTCAACGACGTGGGCCGACCGGCGTCGGTGCAGCTCGCCGTCCTGGTCGACCGCGGCCACCGGGAGTTGCCGATCCGCGCCGACTACGTCGGCAAGAACATCCCGACCTCGCTGGCCGAGAGCGTGAAGGTGACGTTCGCCGAGACCGACGGGACGGATGAGGTCAAGCTGTACGGGGGTGCCAATTCATGATCAAGCATCTGCTCTCCGGCGCGGACCTGGACGCCGACACCGCCACCGAGATCCTGGACACCGCCGCCGAGATGGCCACCGTCGCCGGCCGGGAGATCAAGAAACTGCCCGCGCTGCGCGGCCGGACCGTGGTGAACCTCTTCTACGAGGACTCCACCCGCACCCGGATCTCCTTCGAGGCGGCGGCGAAGCGGCTCAGCGCCGACGTGATCAACTTTTCCGCCAAGGGCTCCAGCGTCACCAAGGGCGAGAGCCTGAAGGACACCGCGTTGACCCTGCAGGCCATGGGCGCCGACGCCGTCGTGGTGCGACACCCCGCCTCGGGCGCCCCGCACCGGCTGGCCAACTGGGTCGACGGGTCGGTCGTCAACGCCGGCGACGGCACCCACGAGCACCCCACCCAGGCACTGCTGGACGCGTACACCATGCGGGCCCGGCTGGGCCGGCTCGCCGGGCTGTCGGTCGCGGTGGTCGGGGACGTGCTGCACTCCCGGGTCGCCCGCTCCAACGTGCTGCTGCTCTCCACCCTCGGTGCGAAGGTCACCCTGGTCGGCCCGCCCACCCTCATCCCGGTCGACATCGCGGGCGCCCTCGCCCCCGCCACCGACGTCTCCTACGACCTCGACGCCGTGCTGCCAAACGTCGACGTGGTGATGATGCTGCGGGTGCAGCGGGAGCGGATGAACGACTCCTACTTCCCCTCCGCGCGCGAGTACGCCCGCCGCTACGGGCTCGACGGCCCGCGGATGCGCCGGCTGCCCGAGCACGCGATCGTGATGCACCCCGGCCCGATGAACCGGGGGATGGAGATCACCCCCGAGGTCGCCGACTCACCCCGCTCCACAATCGTCGAACAGGTCACCAACGGTGTCTCCGTGCGGATGGCTGTTCTTTACCTGCTGCTCGGAGGGAACAACCGGTGACCGCGTACCTGATCACCAGCGTGAGTGTCGTCGGCGGAGCGCCGACCGACCTGCTGATCCGCGACGGCCTGGTCGCCGAGGTCGGCCCCGGCCTGTCCGCACCGGACGCCGCGGTCGTCGACGGCACCGGGTTGGTCGCCCTGCCCGGCCTCGTCGACCTGCACACCCACCTGCGCGAGCCCGGTCGGGAGGACGCCGAGACCGTCGAGTCCGGGTCCCGCGCGGCGGCCCTGGGTGGCTACACGGCGGTCTGCGCGATGGCCAACACCTCCCCGGTCGCCGACACCGCCGGCGTGGTCGAGCAGGTCTGGCGGCTCGGCCGGGAGGCCGGTCTGGTCGACGTGCAACCGATCGGCGCGGTCACCGTCGGGCTGGCCGGCGAGCGCCTGGCCGAGCTGGGCGCGATGGCCGACTCCGCGGCCCGGGTACGGATCTTCTCCGACGACGGGCACTGCGTCGCCGACCCGAAGCTGATGCGCCGGGCCCTGGAGTACGTGAAGGCGTTCGACGGGATCATCGCCCAGCACGCCGAGGAGCCCCGGCTCACCGAGGGCGCACAGATGCACGAGGGTGAGGTCTCCACCCGACTCGGTCTGATCGGCTGGCCGGCGGTCGCCGAGGAGGCGATCATCGCCCGGGACGTGCTGCTCGCCGAGCACGTGGGCAGCCGCCTGCACGTCTGCCACGTCTCCACCGCCGGCAGCGTCGAGGTGCTGCGCCACGCCAAGGCACGCGGGGTACGCGTCACCGCCGAGGTCACCCCGCACCACCTGCTGCTCACCGACGAGCGGGCGGAGAGCTACGACCCCGTATTCAAGGTCAACCCGCCGTTGCGGACGGCCGCGGACGTCACCGCGCTGCGCGCCGCGCTCGCCGACGGTGTGGTCGACGTGATCGCCACCGACCACGCCCCGCACGCCGTGGAGGACAAGGAGTGCGAGTGGGCGTACGCCCGGCCGGGCATGCTCGGCCTGGAGACGGCCCTGTCCATCGCGCTCGACGTGCTCGGCCCCGAGTGGGACCTGATCGCCGAGCGGATGTCGCGTACCCCCGCCCGGATCGCGGGGCTGACCGGGCACGGCGTCGACCCCGCGCCGGGTGTGCCGGCCAACCTGACCCTGATCGACCCGGCCGTCCGCCGCACCATCGAGCCGGCGGAGCTGGCCAGTCGCAGTCGCAACACCCCGTACGCCCGCATGACGCTGCCGGGTCGCATCGTGGCGACCTTCCTGCGCGGCGAGCCGACGGTCCTGGACGGAAAGGCTGTCAAGTAATGGTGAAGCGCAGACCCGCGATCCTGGTCCTCGAGGACGGGCGCACGTTCCCCGGTGAGGCGTACGGCAGCGTCGGGGAGACCTTCGGCGAGGCGGTCTTCAACACCGGCATGACCGGTTACCAGGAGACCCTGACCGACCCGTCGTACCACCGGCAGGTGGTGGTGCAGACCGCCCCGCACATCGGCAACACGGGCGTCAACGGCGAGGACGACGAGTCCGGCCGGATCTGGGTGGCCGGTTATGTGGTGCGTGACCCGGCCCGGATCGGCTCGAACTGGCGGGCCACCGGCTCCCTGGAGGATCGTCTCGCCACCGAGGGCGTGGTGGGCATCAGTGGGGTGGACACCCGGGCGCTGACCCGGCACCTGCGCGAGCGGGGCGCCATGCGGGTGGGCATCTCCAGCGTCGACAACGACCCGCAGAGCCTGCTGGCCCGGGTCCGCCAGGCGCCGCAGATGGTCGGCGCGGACCTGTCCGCCGAGGTGAGCACCGCGCAGCCGTACGTCGTCGAGGCCCAGGGCGAGCACCGGTTCACCGTGGCCGCGCTGGACCTGGGCATCAAGCGCAACGTGCCGCGTCGGCTGGCCACCCGCGGGGTGACCACCCACGTGCTGCCGGCGTCGTCGAGCATCGACCAGTTGCTCGCCACCGGCGCCGACGCGATCTTCCTGTCGCCCGGCCCGGGCGACCCGGCCACCGCCGACGGCCCGGTGGCGCTGGCCCGGGAGGCGCTGCGGCGGGAGGTGCCGCTGTTCGGCATCTGCTTCGGCAGCCAGATCCTCGGTCGGGCGCTCGGCTTCGGCACCTACAAGCTGGGCTACGGCCACCGGGGCATCAACCAGCCGGTGCTCGACCGGGTCACCGGCAAGGTCGAGGTGACCAGCCACAACCACGGCTTCGCGGTCGACGTGTCGAGCCGCGAACAGCGGCTCGGCGCGGTCGACGTGCCGGGCACGGGTGCCGGCGCGGTCGTCCCCGACCAGGTGATCGACACCGACTTCGGCGGCGTACGGGTGTCGCACGTCTGCCTCAATGACAACGTGGTCGAGGGGCTGCGGGCCGTGGACGTGCCCGCCTTCACCGTCCAGTACCACCCGGAGGCGGCGGCCGGCCCGCACGACGCGGACTACCTCTTCGACCGATTCGCTGACCTCATCGAGGGCCGGACCCACAGCAGGGGGCGCAGCAATGCCTAAGCGGACCGATCTCAAGCACATCCTGGTGATCGGCTCCGGGCCGATCGTCATCGGGCAGGCCTGCGAGTTCGACTACTCCGGCACCCAGGCGTGCCGGGTCCTGCGCAGCGAGGGGATCCGGGTCAGCCTGGTCAACTCCAACCCGGCGACGATCATGACGGACCCGGAGTTCGCCGACGCGACATACGTCGAGCCGATCACCCCGGAGTTCGTGGAGCTGGTCATCGCCAAGGAGCGCCCGGACGCGATCCTGGCGACCCTCGGCGGGCAGACCGCGCTGAACACGGCCGTCGCCCTGCACGAGGCCGGCGTCCTGGAGAAGTACGGCGTCGAGTTGATCGGCGCGAACATCGACGCGATCAACCGGGGCGAGGACCGGCAGCTGTTCAAGGAGATCGTGGCGAAGGCCGGCGTACGCCTGGGCGTCGACGACCCGGCCGCGCTGGTGCCCCGCTCCCGGGTCTGCCACTCCATGGACGAGGTCGAGGCGACAGTCGCCGAGCTGGGCCTGCCGGTGGTGATCCGGCCGTCGTTCACCATGGGCGGCCTGGGCTCCGGCATGGCGCACACCCCGGAGGACCTGGCCCGCATCGCCGGCGACGGCCTGGCCGCCAGCCCGGTGCACGAGGTGCTCATCGAGGAGAGCGTGCTCGGCTGGAAGGAGTACGAGCTCGAGCTGATGCGCGACCGGCACGACAACGTGGTGGTGGTCTGCTCGATCGAGAACATCGACCCGATGGGTGTGCACACCGGCGACAGCGTCACCGTGGCCCCGGCCATGACGCTCACCGACCGGGAGTACCAGCGCCTGCGGGACCTGGGCATCGCGGTGCTGCGCGAGGTCGGGGTGGACACCGGCGGCTGCAACATCCAGTTCGCGGTCAACCCGGTCGACGGCCGGATCGTCGTGATCGAGATGAACCCGCGGGTGTCGCGCTCCTCGGCGCTGGCCTCGAAGGCGACCGGCTTCCCGATCGCGAAGATCGCCGCCAAGCTGGCCATCGGCTACACCCTCGACGAGATCCCCAACGACATCACCCTGAAGACCCCGGCGGCGTTCGAGCCGACCCTGGACTACGTGGTGGTGAAGATCCCCCGGTTCGCGTTCGAGAAGTTCCCCGGCGCCGACCCGGAGCTGACCACGACGATGAAGTCGGTGGGCGAGGCGATGAGCCTCGGGCGTAACTTCGCCGAGGCGCTGAACAAGGCGATGCGCTCGATGGAAACCAAGGCGGCGGGCTTCTGGACGCAGCCCGACCCGGCCGGTGTCACCCTGGCCGACACCCTCGCCGCGCTGCGGATCCCGCACGACGGCCGGCTCTACACCGTCGAGCGGGCACTGCGCCTCGGCGCGTCGATCGCCGAGGTCAACGAGGCGTCCGGCGGGATCGACAGGTGGTTCCTGGACCAGATCGCCGCGCTGATCGAGCTGCGCGCCGAGATCGTCGACGCGCCGGTGCTCGACGCCGAGATGCTGCGCCGGGCCAAGCGGGCCGGCCTGTCCGACCGGCAGCTCGCGGCGTTGCGCCCGGAGCTGGCCGCCGAGGACGGCGTACGGACCCTGCGGCACCGCCTCGACGTGCGCCCGGTCTACAAGACGGTGGACACCTGCGCGGCCGAGTTCGAGGCGACCACGCCGTACCACTACTCGTCGTACGACCTGGAGACCGAGGTCGTGCCGTCGGACCGGCCGAAGGTGCTGATCCTGGGCTCCGGCCCGAACCGGATCGGGCAGGGCATCGAGTTCGACTACTCCTGCGTGCACGCGGTGCAGGCGTTGCGGGCGGCCGGCTACGAGACCGTCATGGTCAACTGCAATCCGGAGACGGTCTCCACCGACTACGACACCGCCGACCGGCTCTACTTCGAGCCGCTGACCTTCGAGGACGTGCTGGAGGTCTGGCACGCCGAGGACTCGTCCGGTCGGGCGGCCGGCGGGCCCGGTGTGGTCGGGGTGGTCGTGCAGCTCGGCGGGCAGACCCCGCTGGGGTTGGCGCAGCGGCTCAAGAACGCCGGTGTGCCGGTGGTCGGCACCTCCCCGGAGTCGATCCACCTGGCCGAGGAGCGGGGCGCGTTCGGCGCGGTGCTGGCTCGGGCCGGGCTGCGCGCGCCGGCGCACGGCATGGCCACGTCCTACGACGAGGCCAAGACGATCGCCGACGAGATCGGCTACCCGGTGCTGGTCCGCCCGTCGTACGTGCTGGGCGGGCGGGGCATGGAGATCGTCTACGACGACCCGACGCTGCGCGACTACATCGGTCGGGCCACCGACATCTCCCCGGACCACCCGGTGCTTGTGGACCGGTTCCTGGACGACGCCATCGAGATCGACGTGGACGCCCTCTGCGACGCCGACGGCGAGGTCTACATCGGTGGGGTGATGGAGCACATCGAGGAGGCCGGCATCCACTCCGGCGACTCGTCCTGCGCGCTGCCGCCGATCACCCTGGCGGGCTCGCACCTGGCCGAGGTCCGCCGTTACACCGAGGCCATCGCCCGTGGCGTCGGCGTCCGCGGCCTGCTGAACGTGCAGTACGCCCTCAAGGACGACGTGCTCTACGTGCTGGAGGCCAACCCGCGCGCGTCGCGGACCGTTCCGTTCGTCTCCAAGGCGACGGCCGTTCCGCTGGCCAAGGCTGCGGCCCGGATCGCCCTCGGCGCGCGCATCGCGGAGTTGCGGGCCGAGGGCCTGCTCCCGGCTGCGGGGGACGGGGGCACGATGCCCGCCGACTCGCCGGTCGCGGTCAAGGAGGCGGTGCTGCCGTTCAAGCGCTTCCGCACCCGCGCCGGCAAGGGGATCGACTCGCTGCTCGGCCCGGAGATGAAGTCGACAGGCGAGGTGATGGGCATCGACACCAACTTCGGGCACGCCTTCGCCAAGAGCCAGTCGGCCGCGTACGGGTCGCTGCCGACGGCCGGGAAGATCTTCGTCTCGGTGGCGAACCGGGACAAGCGCGGCATGATCTTCCCGATCAAGCGGCTGGCCGATCTCGGCTTCGAGATCGTGGCGACCACCGGCACCGCCGAGGTGCTGCGTCGGCACGGCATCGCGTGTGAGCAGGTCCGCAAGCACTACCAGGCGGGCGAGGGCGACGACGCGGTGTCGCTGATCGGCGGCGGCCAGGTGGCGCTGGTGATCAACACGCCGCAGGGGTCGGGTGCCAGCGCCCGCTCCGACGGCTACGAGATCCGCAGCGCGGCCGTCACCGCCGACATCCCCTGCATCACCACGGTCCCCGGCGCGGCGGCGGCGGTCATGGGCATCGAGGCGCGCATCCGCGGCGACATGCAGGTACGCCCCCTGCAGGACCTGCACGCCATCCTCCGGGCCGCCCAGTGACCCTGTTCGAGCGGGCGGTACGGCCTCTGTTGTTTCGGGTCGGGGGTGGGGACGCCGAGGCGGCGCACGAGTGGACTCTGCGGCGGTTGGCGGCTCTGTCGCGGCGGCCGGCCGCGCTCGCCGCGCTGCGGGCGCGGTACGCGGTCAGCGCGCCACGCACGGTGTTCGGCGTGCGCTTCCCCAACCCGGTCGGGTTGGCCGCGGGGATGGACAAGGACGGTGCGGCGCTGCCGGCCTGGCCGTCCCTGGGCTTCGGTTTCGTCGAGGTCGGTACGGTCACGGCGCACGCCCAGC
Organism: Micromonospora sp. NPDC049175; assembly: GCF_043197345.1. Classification (NCBI taxonomy): domain Bacteria; kingdom Bacillati; phylum Actinomycetota; class Actinomycetes; order Micromonosporales; family Micromonosporaceae; genus Micromonospora; species Micromonospora sp. NPDC049175. The sequence continues at coordinate 667,088 of NZ_JBICSY010000003.1, forward strand.
CGGGCAACCCACGGCCGCGGCTGTTCCGCCTGCCGGCCAGCGAGGCCGTGGTCAACCGGATGGGCTTCAACAACGCCGGGGCCGCGGCGCTGGCCGCCCGGCTGACGGCGCTGCCCCGCCCGCTCGGGGTGCCGCTGGGCATCTCGTTGGGCAAGTCCAAGGTGACCCCACTGGACGAGGCGGTCGAGGACTACCTCGCCTCGTACCGGGCGCTTCGTGGCCACGGCGACTACTTCGCGGTGAACGTGTCGTCACCCAACACTCCGGGACTGCGCTCCCTGCAGGACCGTACCCACCTGGACGCGCTGCTCGGCGCGTTGGTGGGGGAGAAGCCGGTGCTGGTCAAGATCGCACCCGACCTGACCGAGGCGGCGATCGCCGAACTGCTGGAGGTCTGCCTGGCCCGTGGCGCCGCCGGGGTGATCGCCACCAACACCACGCTGTCCCGGACCGGTCTGGCCACTGTGGACGCCGATCGCGGCGCCCAGGCCGGTGGTCTCTCCGGTCGGCCCCTCACCGGACGGGCCCGGGAGGTGGTCGACTTCGTCCACCGGGAGACCGGTGGTCGGCTGCCGATCATCGGCGTCGGCGGCGTGCTCGACCCGGACGACGCGGCGCGGATGTTCGACGCCGGCGCAGCCCTGGTGCAGCTCTACACCGGCTTCATCTACCGGGGCCCGGCCCTGGTCCGCGCCGCCGCCCGCGCGGCGGCCCCCACGGCGGCACCGGACCCCGTCGGGGGCCGGTGACTGTCCCCGGTCCGGTGCTGGCCCGGCGCGGTCGGGCACCGAGTCCGCTGCGCGCCGAGGAGCCCTCTCCCATCGTGGCCCCTTTGCTCTGCACCCGTGGATGCACCACCCGGAGCGCTACCGGACGCCGTGCCTCCAGCGGGAGCGTGACGCCCGGCCACCGGGTGTCGCGTCCGCGGGTGCAGAGCAAAGGCGGCGGCCGTAGAAGCGACGGCGGGGGAGGCGGCGTCGGCGAGGTTCGACCCGGCCGCAGGACGTCCGCCGTCCGGGCCGCTTGAGGCACGAAGGAGTACGCGTGACACCCGAGGAGATCCTGTCCGCCGATCGGGCCCACGTCTGGCATCCGTACGCCACGCTGCCGCCGACGAACCCGCCGTACGTGGTGGAGAGCGCCGAGGGGGTGCGGCTGCGGCTGGCCGACGGGCGGGAGCTGGTGGACGGCATGTCGTCCTGGTGGGCGGCGATCCACGGCTACCGGCACCCGGTGCTGGACGCGGCGGTGACCGACCAGCTCGGCCGGATGAGCCATGTGATGTTCGGCGGGCTCACCCACGAGCCCGCCGTACGGCTCGCCCGGAACCTCGTCGAGCTGACCCCGGATGGTCTGGAACACGTGTTCCTGGCCGACTCCGGCTCGGTGAGCGTCGAGGTGGCGGTGAAGATGTGCCTGCAGTACCAGCGGGCCGTCGGTCGACCGCAGCGGCGCAGGTTGGCGACCTGGCGGGGCGGCTACCACGGCGACACGTTCCACCCGATGAGCGTCTGTGACCCGGAGGGCGGCATGCACCACCTCTGGGGTGACGTGCTGCCCCGGCAGGTGTTCGCCCCGGTCCCGCCCGGCGGCTTCACCGACCCGCCGGACGACGCGTACGTGGCGGCGTTGGCGGAGACCGTCGAGCGGCACGCCGACGAACTGGCCGCGGTGATCGTCGAGCCGGTCGTCCAGGGCGCCGGGGGGATGCGGTTCCACCATCCGGGTTACCTGCGGGCGCTGCGCGAGGTGACCCGGGCGCACGGGGTGCTGCTGATCTTCGACGAGATCGCCACCGGGTTCGGCCGTACCGGTGCGATGTTCGCCGCCGAGCACGCCGGGGTGACGCCGGACGTGCTGTGCCTGGGCAAGGCGCTCACCGGGGGCTACCTGACGCTCGCGGCGACGCTCTGCACCCCGGAGGTCGCCCGGGGCATCTCCTCCGCCGGCGTGCTGGCGCACGGACCCACGTTCATGGGCAACCCGTTGGCCTGCGCGGTGGCCAACGCCTCCATCGGGCTGCTGCGGGCCGGGGACTGGTCGGCCCAGGTGGCCAGGGTCGGTGCCGGCCTGCGCGCCGGCCTGGAGCCCCTGCGCGGTGCGCCCGGCGTGGCCGACGTGCGGGTGCTCGGCGCGATCGGGGTGGTCCAGCTCGACCACGACGTCGACCTCGGCGCGGCCACCGTCGCCGCGGCCGATCAGGGGGTGTGGCTGCGCCCGTTCCGCGATCTGGTCTACACGATGCCGCCGTACGTCACCGACGACGCCGACCTGGCCCGGATCACGGCCGGGGTGGCGGCGGCGGTGGCGGCCGGCTGAACCGCTTCGTCAACGGACACCCGGGAGGCGCTCCGCCGCCCGGCAGGAGAGAGGGAGTACCGGATGGAGAGCTTCGGAACCCGGCTGCACCGGGCGATCAGCGAGCGGGGGCCGCTCTGCGTGGGCATCGACCCGCATCCCGGTCTGCTGGCCGGCTGGGGCCTCCCGGACGACGTTTCGGGACTGGACCGGTTCGCCCGGACAGTCGTCGAGGCGCTCGGTGACCGGGTTGCGGTGGTGAAGCCTCAGTCGGCCTTTTTCGAGCGATTCGGATCCCGCGGAGTGGAGATCCTTGAGTCAACTATCCGACAGTTACGGAATGCTGGCTCGCTCGTTCTCCTCGACGTGAAGCGCGGCGACATCGGCTCGACGGTGCGCGCGTACGCCTCGGCGTATCTCGATCCATCCAGCCCGATGTATGTCGACGCGGTCACCGCGAGCCCCTACCTCGGAGTAGGTTCGCTGGCGCCGATGTTCGAGCTGGCCGCCGAGCACGGCGGCGGAGTGTTCGTGCTGGCCCTCACTTCCAACCCCGAGGGCGCGGCCGTGCAGCGGGCGCGCACGGCCGACGGCCGGACCGTGGCGCAAACCGTGATCGACGAGATTTCCCAGCTCAACCGGGGTGCGATTCCGCTCGGAAGCTTCGGTCTGGTGGTTGGCGCGACCATCGGTGACACCGGTCACGACCTCTCCGACGTGCGGGGTCCGCTGCTCGCCCCGGGGCTCGGCGCGCAGGGTGCGGGTGCCGCCGATCTGCGTACCGTCTTCGGTTCGAGCCTCGCCTCGGTGCTCCCGTCGTACTCCCGGGAAGTGCTCTCGGCCGGCCCCGATGTCGACGCCCTGCGGGCCGCCGCGGACCGGGTGTTGGCCGACTGTCGGGCCGTTCTGCCTGCCCGGTGACTGACTGACGGGTCGGTCACCTTACGGTGATCATGCGGCCCCCACGTTGCCGAAAGCTCCGTTGGCCGCTAGTTTTCCCCGCGCTGGGAACCATGGACCCCTTGGTTCACAGCGACACCACGTTTCACAGATGCGGCGGTGCGCCCCGCCCGCCGCGATAGGGACCTGAGGAGAACTGGTGCCGCTCCCGTCACTGACCCCCGAACAACGCGCTGCCGCGCTCGAGAAGGCCGCGGAGATCCGCAAGGCCCGTGCTCAGCTGAAGGAGCAGCTCAAGCAGGGCAAGACCACTCTTGGTGCCGTCCTCGAGCGCGCCGAGAGCGACGACGTCGTCGGAAAGCTCAAGGTTTCGGCCGTCCTGCAGGCCATGCCGGGTATCGGCAAGATCCGGGCTACCCAGATCATGGAGAAGCTCAAGATCGCCGACAGCCGTCGCCTGCGTGGCCTCGGCGAGCAGCAGCGCAAGGCACTGCTTGGAGAGTTCGCCGCCAACTGAACCTGGCAGCGTGTAGAAACAAGCAGTGAGCACGGATGACGAGGCGCGCCCGGCTGCTCGGCTCACTGTCCTGGCTGGACCTTCGGGTTCCGGCAGGGAGAGTGTCGTCGAGTTGGTCCGGGCGCGTTCTCCGTCCGTGTGGATCCCGGTGCCGGCAACCACCCGCCCGCGCCGGGAGTCGGAGATCGACGGGGACGACCGCGTCTTCCTCGCCCCCGCCGAGTTCGATCGCCGGCTCGCCGTCGGCGAGCTGCTGGAGTGGTCCCGGATCGGCGGATACCGCCGGGGCACGCCCTACCCGCCGCTGCGGGCCCGGCTCGACGCCGGGCAGCAGGTGCTGCTCCCGCTCGACCTGCCGGGCGCCTCGCTGGTGCGGGCGCGCCTGCCCGCCGCGCGGTTGGTGCTGCTGAGCCCACCCGGGTACGCGCCCGACCCCGCCGTGACGGCCGCCTTCGCGCACACGCTGACCCACGACCGCACCGAGCGGGTGGTCGACGAGCTGGTAGGCTTACTCGGTTCTTCTTATCCGGACCCGGCCTGGTCGCGCGTGCGCGGCTGACCGCCGGCGCCGTTGAGACTCAGCACCGCGTGCGCGCGGCTCGAAAGACGCAGAGGTTAATTCGTGGGATCCATCGCCAACCCCGAAGGCATCACCAACCCGCCGATCGACGAGCTCCTCGAGAAGACGACGTCGAAGTACGCGCTTGTCATCTTCGCCGCCAAGCGCGCGCGTCAGGTCAACGCCTACTACAGCCAGCTCGGCGAGGGCCTGCTGGAGTACGTCGGCCCGCTCGTCGAGACCACCCCGCAGGAGAAGCCCCTCTCCATCGCCATGCGCGAGATCAACGCGGGCCTGCTCACCGCCGAGCCGACCGACCAGCCGTAAGCTCCCGCCGGCCGATGTCCGCCTCGATCGTCCTCGGGGTCGGCGGCGGCATCGCCGCCTACAAGGCGTGTGAGCTGCTGCGACTCTTCACCGAATCGGGCCACCGGGTTCGGGTCGTGCCGACCGCGTCGGCGCTCCGCTTCGTCGGGGCGCCGACCTGGGCGGCGCTCTCCGGCCAGCCGGTCGCCGACGACGTCTGGACCGACGTCCACGAGGTGCCGCACGTCCGGCTCGGTCAGCAGGCCGACCTGGTGGTGGTCGCGCCGACCACCACCGACCTGCTCGCCAAGGCCGCGCACGGGCTCGCCGACGACCTGCTGACCAACACCCTGCTGACCGCCCGCTGCCCGGTGTTGCTGGCCCCGGCCATGCACACCGAGATGTGGGAGCACCCGGCCACCGTGGCCAACGTCGCCACGCTGCGCTCCCGGGGGGTCCGGGTCATCGACCCGGCCGTCGGGCGGCTCACCGGCGTCGACACCGGCAAGGGTCGGCTGCCGGACCCGGCGGAGATCTTCGCCGTCGCCCGTCGGGTCCTGGCCCGGGGCGGGTCCGCGCCCGCCGACCTGGCCGGCCGCCGGGTGGTCGTCACCGCCGGTGGCACCCGGGAGCCGCTGGACCCGGTCCGCTTCCTGGGCAACCGCTCGTCGGGCAAGCAGGGGTACGCGTTCGCCCGCGCGGCGGTCGCCCGAGGCGCCCGGGTCACGCTGATCGCGGCCAACGTCTCCCTCGCCGACCCCGCCGGCGTCGACCTGATCCGGGTCGGCACCACCGCCGAGTTGCGGGAGGCGACGCTGAAGGCCGCCGTCGAGGCCGACGCGGTGGTGATGGCGGCGGCTCCGGCCGATTTCCGGCCGGCGACCTACGCGCCTGGCAAAATCAAGAAGTCCGACGACGGTGTCGCGCCCACCATCGAGCTCGTCACGAACCCGGACATCGCGGCGGAGCTCGGCCAGCGCAAACGGCCGGGGCAGCTGCTCGTGGTGTTCGCCGCCGAGACCGGCGATGCCGAGGCCAACGGCCGGGGGAAGCTCGCCCGGAAGCGGGCCGACCTGATCGTCATCAACGAGGTCGGCCCCGACCTGGTCTTCGGCGCCGACACCAACACGGTGACCGTCGTCGGCGCGGACGGCTCGGTCAGCCGGCTGCCCGAGCAGGCCAAGGAGGCCGTGGCCGATACCGTCTGGGATCTCGTCGTGGCGCGTTTGCCGGTCCGCTCCTGACGGGTGGAACAGAGCGCGACCGGTCCCTACACCGGCCGCAGTGGTGATTAGACTGCCGCGGAACGACCTCACACGCTTAGGAGTGCCGTGACACGCCGCCTCTTCACGTCCGAATCGGTCACGGAAGGCCACCCGGACAAGATCGCCGACCAGATCAGCGATGGCATCCTCGACGCGTTGCTGACCGAGGATCCACACAGCCGGGTCGCGGTGGAGACCATGATCACCACTGGCCAGGTGCACATCGCCGGTGAGGTGACCACCAAGGCGTACGCCGACATCCCGACGATCGTCCGCCGCACCATCCTCGACATCGGCTACGACTCGTCGAAGAAGGGCTTCGACGGGGCGTCCTGCGGCGTCAGCGTCTCCATCGGCGCGCAGTCCGAGGACATCGCGCAGGGCGTGGACAACGCCTTCGAGCTGCGTACCGGGGCGTCGGAGAGCGCGCTCGACGCGCAGGGCGCCGGCGACCAGGGCATGATGTTCGGCTTCGCCTGCTCGGAGACGCCCGAGCTGATGCCGTTGCCGATCGCCCTGGCCCACCGCTTGGCCCGCCGGCTGGCCGCCGTGCGCAAGGACGGCACGATTCCCTACCTGCGGCCGGACGGCAAGACCCAGGTGACGATCGAGTACGAGGGGCTGCGCCCGGTCCGGTTGAACACAGTTGTCGTGTCCAGCCAGCACGCCGCGGACATCTCGTTGGACTCGCTGCTCACCCCCGACGTGCGCGACCACGTGATCGCCCCGGAGCTGGAGAGCCTCGGTCTGGACACCGACGGCTACCGGCTGCTCGTCAATCCGACCGGCCGGTTCGAGATCGGTGGCCCGATGGGTGACGCCGGCCTGACCGGGCGCAAGATCATCGTCGACACCTACGGCGGCTACGCCCGCCACGGCGGCGGCGCGTTCTCCGGCAAGGATCCGTCCAAGGTGGACCGCTCCGCCGCGTACGCGATGCGTTGGGTCGCCAAGAACGTGGTCGCCGCCGGCCTCGCCGAGCGCTGCGAGGCGCAGGTCGCCTACGCCATCGGCAAGGCCCACCCGGTGAGCCTGTTCATCGAGACGTTCGGCACCGAGACGGTGCCGGTGTCCTCGATCGAGAAGGCCGTCGCCGAGGTGTTCGACCTGCGCCCGGCCGCGATCATCCGGGACCTCAACCTGCTCCGCCCGATCTACCAGCAGACCGCCGCCTACGGCCACTTCGGCCGGGAGCTGCCGGACCTGACCTGGGAGAGCACCGACCGGGCCGCCGACCTCAAGTCGGCCGCGGGAGCCTGACCGCCACCACGCGTAGCGACCGGCGACCCGCGGACGGGTCGCCGGTCGCGCGCGTCTGCGTGGATGTCGGACTGGCGCACCTGGACCGGCCGTTCGACTACCTGGTGCCGGCCGAGCTGGACGCGGTGGCGGTGCCCGGCACCCGCGTGAAGGTGCGCTTCGCCGGAAAGCTCGTCGACGGGTGGCTGTTGTCCCGCGCCGACGACTCCGGGCACACCGGCCGGCTCGCGTACCTGGAGAAGGTCGTCTCGCCGGAGCCGGTGCTGGCGCCGGAGATCGCCCGGCTGGCCCGCGCGGTCGCCGACCGGTACGCGGGCAGCCTCGCCGACGTGCTCCGGCTCGCCGTCCCACCCCGGCACGCCCGGGTCGAGAAGGAGCCCCGCGACGACCAGTCCACCCCGGCGGACGCCGACGCACCGGCCGCCGATCCCTCGGCCGTGCGGCCCGGGCCCACCGTGTCCGCGACCATGGAGCCCGGGACCGTCGACCCGGCGACCGTGCGGCGGGAGCCCACCGCGTCCGTGACCGTGCGGCCGGAGCCCGTCGCTCCGGGGACTGCGGGGGCGGTCGACCCGCGCGGGTGGCGGGACTACCCGACGGGCCCGGCGCTGCTGCGGGCGCTCACCGACGGCCGGGCGCCCCGCGCGGTCTGGTCGGCGCTGCCCGGCGAGGACTGGGCGGCCCGCTACGCCGACGCGGTGGCCGCCACCGTCGCCGGCGGGCGCGGCGCGGTGGTCGTGGTGCCCGACGCCCGCGACCTGGAGCGGCTGGACGCCGCGCTCACCGGCGTGCTCGGCCCGGGGCGGCACGTCAGCCTCTCCGCCGCCCTCGGTCCGGCCCGGCGCTACCGGGCGTTCCTCGCCGCCCGCCGCGGGCAGGTCTCGGTGGTGATCGGCACCCGGGCGGCGATGTTCGCCCCGGTGGACCGGCTCGGCCTCGTCGCCATCTGGGACGACGGTGACGACCTGCACTCCGAGCCCCGCTCGCCCTACCCGCACGCCCGCGACGTGCTGCTCACCCGCGTCCAGCTCGCCGAGGCCGGTGCGCTGGTCGGCGGGTACGCCCGCACCGCCGAGGCGCAGCTGCTGCTGGAGACCGGCTGGGCGCGGGAGGTGGTGGCCGAACGGGCCACCGTACGGGCTCGGATCCCGGCCATCGCGCCGACCGGCGACGACCCGCAACTGGCCCGCGACCCGGGGGCCGCCACCGCCCGACTGCCCAGCCTGGCCTGGACGGCCGCCCGCGACGCCCTGCGGCAGGACCTGCCGGTGCTGGTGCAGGTGCCCCGTCGCGGCTACCTGCCGTCGGTCTCCTGCGCCGAGTGCCGCACCCCGGCCCGCTGCGAGCACTGCTCCGGGCCGCTCGCGCTGCCCTCGGCCGGCGGCACTCCGGCCTGCCGGTGGTGCGCCCGGGTGGCCGCCGCGTACGCCTGCCCGCACTGCGGTGGACGGCGACTGCGGGCCGCGGTGACAGGCGCCCGGCGGACCGCCGAGGAGCTGGGTCGGGCGTTCCCCGGTGTGCCGGTACGCACCTCGGGGCGCGAGGAGGTGCTGACCGACGTGCCCGGCGGCGCGGCCCTGGTGGTGACCACGCCCGGCGCCGAACCGGTCGCCGAGGGCGGCTACGGCGCGGTGCTGCTGCTCGACTCGTGGGCCCTGCTGACCCGGGCCGACCTGCGGGCCGGCGAGGAGGCGTTGCGCCGCTGGCTGGCGGCGGCGGCCCTGGCCCGTCCGGCGCCGGCGGGCCGGGTGGTGGTGGTCGCCGACGGTGCGCTCGCCCCGGTGCAGGCGCTGCTGCGCTGGGACGCCGCCTGGTTCGCCGGCCGGGAGTTGGCCGAGCGCCGGGAGTTGGGCTTCCCGCCGGCCGTCCGGATGGCGAGCGTCACAGGCACGGCCGAGGCGGTGGCCGACCTGCTCGGCGCGGCCCGGCTGCCCGACGACGCCGAGGTGCTCGGGCCGGTGCCGGCCGAGGAGGGCCGGGAACGGATGCTGGTCCGGGTGCCCCGGGCCCGGGCTGCCGCGCTCGCCGAGGCGCTGCACTCGGCCGCCGGTGCCCGCGCCGCCCGCAAGGCCGCCGATCCGGTTCGTCTCCAGGTCGACCCGCTGAGCCTGTTCTGAGCAGTTCCGGTGGGTGCCGGCGGGCAGCGACCCCGGCCCGCGCGGCCGGCCCTCGCACACCGCGTCCGACAAAGCGGTGGCGGCGGAGTGGTAGCATCGCCCGTCATGCCAAGGCGTACGACGACTCCAGGTTGCGACGGAGCGTCACAGGCGCCGAGCTGGGGCCGCCGCAGGATGGCGCGACGATGGCGGGAACGCGTCGGTCGGACGCGATGTCGATGATGTCTTTGAGCCGGTGAGCAGGGGTGGACCAGTCGTGACCGTTGGACAATCGATCGTCTTCAACGGCGACCTCGGCAGCGGCAAGAGCACCGTGTCGGTCGAGATCGCCAAGCGGCTCGGCATGCGCCGGGTCAGTGTGGGAGACCTCTACCGCGAGATGGCGCAGCAGCGGCAGATGACCGCTCTGCAGCTCAATCTGCACGCCGAGCTCGACCAGGCCGTCGACGGCTACGTCGACCAGCTCCAGCGGGACATCGCCGCCTCCGGTGAGCGCCTCATCATGGACTCCCGGCTGGCCTGGCACTTCTTCACCGACGCGCTCAAGGTGCACATGATCACCGAGCCGGGTGAGGCGGCCCGCCGGGTGCTCGCCCGCCCGTCCGGGCCGGCGGAGAGCTACGCCTCCCTGGACGAGGCCAAGGCCAAGCTCCGGGAACGCAGCGCCAGCGAGCGCAGCCGGTTCATCGTCCGGTACGGGGTGGACAAGGCCCGCCTGCGCAACTACGACCTGATCTGCGACACCACACGTGCGTCGGCCACCGAGGTGATCGAGCACATCGTCGCCGCGTACGAGGGCACGCTCGGCGCCGAGGTGCTGCGCGACGGGCCGCCGCTGCTGCTGCTGGACCCGGCCCGCGTCTACCCGACCGAGGACATCGCCACCCTGCGGGGTCTGTGGGACACCGACTTCGTCGGCGACGTGGCCGAGGCCGGCGACGAGGCCCTCGAACCGCTGAAGATCGGTTTCACAGGTGAGTACTTCTTCGTCGTCGACGGTCACCGCCGGCTCAGCGCCGCCCTGCAGAACGGGTTCTCGCTGGTCCCCGCCCAACTGGTCGCGGAGGTCGACGAGCCGGTCGTGGGGGGCATGACGGCGATCGACTACTTCGCCGCCCAGGTCCGCCCCGGCCTGGTCTACGACTGGGAGGCGGCGCACAAGATCCACCTGCCGCTGCCCGAGCCCGCGCTGCTGCGCGGTGACGCGGTGCTCGCCGGGGATCCGGCCGCCGGCGTCTAGGGCGTGTGTCAAAGCCCCTGGCCGAACCGAGGACTTTGACACACGCCCTGAGCCCAGCGGTGGGCCGGGCCGGCACGCGGGGTGCGCGCCGGCCCGGCCACCTGTTCACTCGTCGCGTCGAGGCGATGCCTCAGCCGAGGACCACGCCGGAGGCGCCGACGCCGGCCATCCCCGAGAGGATGTCCTCGTAGTAGAACCGCCAGGCGCACACCCGGCCGGTGGTCACGTAGCCGGTGCAGGGCACCGTGGTGTTGGTGTCGTCGATGGCGGTGTTGGTTCCGGTCGCCCAGACCTGGAGGGTGTTCGCCGCGTTCACGATCTCCACCGGGCCGCCGCTGTCACCCTGACCGACGGCGTTGGTGCCGGTGGTGTTCTCGGCCTGTACCTGACCGCAGACAGTGCCGAAGTTGCGCACGTTGATGCACAGGTTGCGGGCCTTCACCTGGATCGAGCAGCGGGTCCCGGAGTACGCGCCGGAGGAGCACACCCAGTTGCCGACCTGGCTGGGCGTCGCGCCGATCACCTGGTTGTTGAACTCACTGACCACCGCGCCGGCCGCAGTGGTGCTGTTGTTGAAGACCCGGCCGCCCCCGCTGCCGTTGAGCAGCAGGGTGTCGGTGCTGACGTTACGGGTGGTGACGGTGCCGATCGTCTGCCCGGTCGGGTCGGTCGCCAGGACGTTCAGGTTGGCGCAGTGCGCGGCGGAGAGCACCCGCGTCACCCCGCCCTGGTAGACACCGAAGCCGGTCGAGCAGCCACCGCCGGTGGCGGTGTTGCGCCACGCGGCGCCACCCCACCACGGCGGCGAGTCGTCCCACCGGGTCGCCGGCGCGGCGGCGACGCCGGTCTGCACGGTCACCGGGACACCGGCGAGTGCCGACGCGCCGAGCAGACCGTCCTGGGTGCCGACGAGCAGGCCGGCGCCGTCGGCGCGCGGTCCGACAGTGGTGATCTGGTTGCCGGCCTTGGCCCGCAGCCGGTCGGCCGCGGCGAAGAGTTCCCGCTGTGAGTACGGGGCGGACAGCACCTTGGTGGCGACGGTGGCCCGGGTGGTGGCCATCAGGTTGGCCGGCGGCTCGCCCTTCCAGTAGACCTGGAGCTGTCGGGTGGTGGGGTCGGCGACGATTCCGGCGAAGCCGGAGGTCGCGCTGCGCTCGGCGGCCTTCGTGATCCGCGCGGCGGCGGTGTTCATGCGCTCCTGCAGCTTGAGCAGCTCCGACCAGGAGGCGAAGCCGCCGGGCACAGGCGTGCTGTCGACGAACGATCCGGTGGTGGCGGCCTTGCCTCCGGGTGCGGCGGTGGCCGGTGCGGCGGACACGCCCGTGGCGAGCAGCGTGAGGCCGAACGCGGCGACGGCGACGCGACGCAGCAGCGACGGGGACCGCCGGACGGTCAGATGTGGACGGATCATCAGTACCTCTTCCCCCAGGGTGTGTGGAGCGGGGTCGAACCCGCACCAGGACGGTGGCATGGGACGTCGGCTCGACGCGGCGCATCCTGGACGGGACTGGACACCGCCGGACACCGCCGGACGGTCGACCGTCCGACAGGGAACTGTCAGACATCGGCGCTCGCCTATCGAAGGGCGCTGGGGCGGAATTAGCCTGCCCGTGCGCATCCGGGGCGGCCGGGTGACCGGGGGGTGGGAGCCGCATGTCCGACCAACGGGTACCTTCCGTTCGACCGGCGGCACCGGGATCGTCCGCGGCGTTCGAGGTGGCCCGCGGCGGCGCGGAGGCGCAGACACTGCAGGAGCTGGCCGGGTTGCTGCGCCAGTTGCGTCGTCGGGAAGCCCGTCAACAGGGCGAGACCCAGCTGACCTACCGGCAACTGGCCGCGAAGACCGGCTGGTCGCGCGGGATCATCGGGGAGTACTTCGCCGGCAACATCCTGCCTCCACCGGAGCGGTTCGACGCGCTCATCCGGCTGCTCGGGGCAACCCCCGCCGAGCAGGGTGTGCTCGCCACGGCACGGGACCGGGTCGAGGAGCGCCGTCGAAGCCCGAACCGGGACCACGCGACGACCGGACGGGCGAGCGCCGGTGCCGGACGAGCCAGGGCCGGTGGCCCGCGCCCCGGTACGCCGGCGGCCCGCTTCCCGGTGCCCCGCCAACTGCCCCCGGCGCTGCCGGGCTTCGTCGGGCGTGCCGCCCAGCTCGCCGAACTCGACGCGGCGTGCGCCAGCCCCGGCGGGTCCGGGGAGGACGGCCTGGCGACGGCCACCGTCATGACGTTGTCCGGCACGGCCGGGGTCGGCAAGACGACGCTGGCGGTGCACTGGGCGCACCGGGTCGCCGACCGCTTCCCGGACGGCCAGCTCTACGTCGACCTGCGCGGGTTCGACGCCTCCGGAGCGGTGGTGACGGCCGTCGAGGCGGTCCGGGGGTTCCTGGAGGCCCTCGAGGTGCCGCCCGAACGCATCCCCACCCACCTGCCCGCGCAGGTGGGCCTCTACCGCAGCCTGCTCGCCGGCCGCCGGATGCTGGTGCTGCTCGACAACGCCCGCGACATCGACCAGGTCCGTCCCCTGCTGGTCGGCAGCCCGAGCTGCCTGGTCCTGGTCACCAGCCGCAACCAGCTCGCCGGTCTGATCGCCGCCGACGGCGCCCGGCCGATCGGCGTCGGCCTGCTCAGCACCGCCGAGGCGTGGCAACTGTTGGCCCGGCGGCTGGGCGCCGACCGGCTGGCGGCCGAACCGCAGGCGGTGGACGAGATCATCGAGCGGTGTGCGCGGCTGCCGCTGGCGTTGGCGGTGCTCGCCGCCAGAGGCGCGGCGAATCGCGCCTTCGGCCTGGCCACCCTCGCCGACGAGCTGCGCGAGGCGCCGCACCCGCTGGACTCGTTCGACGGTGGCGACGCCGGCAGCGACGTGCAGGCGGTCTTCTCCTGGTCGTACCGGAGCCTGACGCCCGCGGCGGCGCGCCTGTTCCGGCTGTTCGGCTGCCATCCGGGGCCGGAGCTGGGGGTCGCCGCGGCGGCCAGCCTGGCCGGGCTGCCCCGGGGCCAGGTGCCTCGACTGCTGGCGGAGCTGGCCCACGCCCACCTGGTCACCGAGCAGGCCCCCGGCCGGTTCGGCGCGCACGACCTCCTCCGGGCGTACGCGACGGAACTGGCGGAACGTCTCGAGCCGGCGGAAGCCCGGCAGGCCGCGATCCGGCGTGGGCTGGATCACTACCTGCACACCGCCCACGCGGCCGCGCTGCTGCTGCAACCGGGCCGGGATCCGGTCACCCTGGACGCCGCCCCACCGGGCGTGCTGCCCGAGGCGATCACCAACCACGGTCAGGCGCTCGCCTGGTTCACCATCGAGTACCCGGTGCTGCTGGCGGCGGTGGCCCACGCGAGACGTGCCGGGTTCGACGGCCACGCCTGGCAGCTGGCCTGGACACTCGTGGACTTCCTGCAACGGCGGGGGCGGTGGACGGACCTGGCCGTCGCCCAGCGGAGCGCCCTGGCCGGGGCCCGGCGGGCGGGCGACCGGCTCGGGCAGGCGAACGCCCACCGCGACCTGGCCCGGGTGCTCTCCCGGCTGGGTCGGGTGGAGGAGGCGGCCCGCAACTACCGGCAGGCCCTGGTGATCTTCGAGGCGTTGGGTGACCACACCGGGCAGGCGCGCACCCACCGGGCGTTCGGCGCGATGTTCGACGGTCTCGGCCGCTATGCCGAGGCGCTGGACCACGGCCAGCGGGCCCTGACGCTGTACCGGGACGCCGGCCACCCGGCCGGGGAGGCCAGCGCCCGCAACGCGGTCGGTTGGGCACACGCCCAGCTCGGTCAGTACGGGCCCGCGCTCGCGCACTGCGAGCAGGCGTTGGCGCTGCTGCGCCCGACCGGCGACCGGCATGGTGAGGCGAACACCTGGGACAGCCTCGGCTTCATCCACGCCCGGTTGGGTGACCACCGCGCGGCGATTCGCTGTTACCAGCGGGCGCTGGGCCTGTACCGGCGGATCAGCGACCGCTACGACGAGGCGGACACCCTGTCCCGGCTCGGCGAGAGCCGCCACGCGGCGGGGGACACGGCCGGTGCCGTCCGCACCTGGCGGCGGGCGCTGGGCATCCTCGACGACCTCGGCCACCCCGACGTCGAGCGGGTACGTGACCTGTTGAGCCGGGCGACGGCCAGGTGCGCGATGCGGAGTTGACGCTCGCCCCCGAACTGCCCGGACGTCGGCGAGGGGTCGCCGCCGGGCGCGCGCGGCCGGTGCCCGGCAGCCGGCCGGTGACGCTCGGCACACCGGCGGTGGCCGATCGAGGTACGCCGGCCAGCGCGCGGCCGGGCACTCCGTAGACTGGTACGCAATGCCCGTCCACCTGTTGAAGGAGCCATCCCGCGTGACCGTTCAGCCCATCCGTCTGTTTGGGGATCCGGTGCTGCGCACGCCGGCCGATCCGGTGGTCGACTTCGACGCCGAGCTGCGTCGGCTCGTCGCCGACCTGACCGACACGATGCGTGAGCAGAACGGCGCCGGCCTGGCCGCGCCGCAGCTCGGCGTGAGTCTGCGGGTGTTCACCTTCGACGTCGACGACGTCCTCGGGCACCTGATCAATCCGGTGCTGGAGTTTCCCGACGAGGAGGAGCAGGACGGCCCGGAGGGCTGCCTGTCGATCCCCGGGCTCTACTTCGACACCAAGCGTCGGCAGAACGTCATCGCCAAGGGCTTCAGCTCCTTCGGTGACCCGGTGCAGATCGTCGGCACCGGCCTGATGGCGCGGTGCGTGCAGCACGAGACCGACCACCTCGACGGGGTGCTGTTCCTGGACCGGCTGGACCAGGAGGGGCGCAAGGAAGCCATGAAGGCGATCCGTCAGGCCGACTGGTACGACGCGGCGGCCCCACCCACGGTCAAGCTGAGCCCGCACATCAGCGACCCCTTCGGTCTGGGTCGGTGACCCCGATGCGTGTGATCTTCGCCGGCACGCCGGCCGTGGCCGTTCCCGCCCTGGCCGCCGTCGCCGCCTCCTCGCACGACCTGCTCGCCGTGGTCACCCGGCCGGACGCCCCCGCCGGGCGTGGGCGTGGCCTGTCCCGCTCCCCGGTCGGCGAGTGGGCCGACGCGCACGGCGTCGAGGTGCTCACGCCGGCCCGCCCCCGCGAGCCCGAGTTCCTCGACCGGCTGCGCGCGCTCGCACCGGACTGCGTGCCGGTGGTCGCCTACGGCGCGCTGGTGCCGCCGGCCGCCCTGGAGATCCCCCGGCACGGCTGGATCAACCTGCACTTCTCGCTGCTGCCCGCGTGGCGTGGCGCCGCTCCCGTGCAGCACGCCGTGCTGCACGGGGACGAGCTGACCGGGGCCAGCGTCTTCCAGTTGGAGGAGGGCCTGGACACCGGCCCGGTCTACGGCACCCTCACCGACGAGATCCGGCCCGCCGACACCTCCGGTGACCTGCTGGAACGGCTCGCCGACTCCGGTGCCGGGCTGCTGGTGGCGGTGCTCGACGCGATCGCCGACGGCACCGCCCGCGCCGAGCCGCAGCCCGCCGACGGGGTCTCGCTGGCGCCGAAGTTGACCGTGGACGACGCCCGGGTGCGCTGGGCCGACCCGGCCTTCGCCGTGGACCGCCGGATCCGGGCCTGCACGCCGGCCCCGGGCGGCTGGACCACGTTCCGGGGCGAGCGGGTGAAGCTCGGCCCGGTCGTGCCGGTGCCCGACGGCCCCGAGCTGAAGCCGGGGGAGTTGCTTGTGGAGAAGTCGCGGGTGCTGGCCGGCACGGCGACCGTGCCGGTGCGCCTCGGTGAGGTCCGCGCCGCGGGCAAGCGGGCCATGGGCGCGACCGACTGGGCGCGCGGCGTCCGGGTCGGCACCGGAGAGGACTTCGCGTGACAGCCCCGGAGGGGACCCGCCCCACCCGTTCCGGCCCGCCCGCGGGTCGTGGCGGGGACCGCCGGCCGGTTCGGCCACCGCTGGACCGCCCGCGCCGCGCGGCGTACGAGGCGGTGGCCGCGGTGCACCGCGACGACGCGTTCGCCAACCTGGTGCTGCCCATCATCCTGCGGGAGGAGGGGCTGTTCGGTAGGGACGCGGCCTTCGCCACCGAGCTGACCTACGGCACCCTGCGCAACCTGGGCACGTTGGACGCGATCCTGACCGACGCCGCCGGCCGGGACGTGGCCCGGATCGACCCACCGGTGCGCGACGCGCTGCGGCTCGGGGCGTACCAGCTCCTGCACACGCGGGTGCCCGCGCACGCCGCGGTGTCGTCGACAGTCGACCTGGTCCGTTCGGTCGCACCGGGCGCGACCGGCTTCGCCAACGCGGTGCTGCGCGAGGTGTCCAGCCGCGACGCGGACGCCTGGGTGGCGAAACTCGCCCCACCGATGGAGACCGACCCGGTCGGGCACCTGGCGGTGGCGTACAGCCATCCGCAGTGGATCGTGCGGGCCTTCTCCGAGGCGCTCGACGGCGATCTCGGTGAGACGGCCCGGCTCCTGATCGAGGACAACGAGCGCCCGCCGGTGCACCTGTGCGCCCGGCCGGGCCTGATCGACCCGATCGAGCTGGCCGACCAGGTCGGTGGGGCGCCCGGCGCCTTCTCGCCGTACACCGTCTATCTGCCCGGCGGCGCGCCCGGCGACATCCCGGCGGTTGTCGACGGCCGTGCCCACGTCCAGGACGAGGGCTCCCAGCTGGTCGCCGCGGCACTCGCCGACGCGCCGCTGGACGGCCCGGACGGGCGCTGGCTGGACCTGTGCGCCGGTCCGGGCGGCAAGGCCGGCCTGCTCGGCGCGCTGGCCGCGCAGCGTGGTGCGCGGGTGACCGCGGTGGAGGTGGCCGAGCACCGCGCCCGGCTGGTGTCCCTGGCCACCCGCGACCTGCCGGTGACCGTGCTGGCCATGGACGGCCGCGACGTCGGCGCCGACCCGAAGCTGCCGGAGCAGCACTTCGACCGGGTGCTTGTGGACGCCCCCTGCACGGGGTTGGGCTCGCTGCGACGCCGGCCGGAGTCGCGGTGGCGTCGCCAACCGTCCGACCTGCCGCCGCTGACCCGGCTGCAACGGGAGTTGCTGGGTGCGGCGTTGCGGGCGGTGCGCCCCGGTGGCCTGGTCGCCTATGTCACCTGCTCGCCGCACACGGTCGAGACGCACGTGACGGTGACCGAGGCGGCCCGCCGCAGTGGCGTCGCGGTGGACTTCGTCGACGCCCGGCCGCTGCTGCCGGCCGGCATGCCCGGTCTGGGTGACGGACCGACGGTGCAGCTCTGGCCGCACCGCCACGGCACCGACGCGATGTTCCTCGCCGTCCTGCGGCGAGGCTGACGGCCCCCGTCCGGCCGGTCACCCGACCGGCCGGACGCGGACGCTCAGGTGATCGGGAGACCCTTGGTGCCGGCGTTGCGCATCGAGCGGGTCAGGTTCCGGTCGGAGATCCAGAGGAAGCACTGCACCCCGCGGTTGCCGTTCTTCCACTCCTCCTCGTACGGCTGGTAGTAGATCGTGCCGGCGCGGAAGTCGAGCTGGGAGTTGTCCGGGACCTTGGCGTACTTGGCGATCATCGTCTGGCAGGCCCGGTGGGTCTTCTTGACGGTGCGGGAGAACTCGGCGAAGGTGACCGCCGGGGCCTGCCAGACCCCGACGAACTCGGCGTGGTGCTTGGCCGTGCAGGAGACCGGCACCATCTCGTCGATGTCGTCCTTGACCAGCTTGGGGTTGAAGCACCGGTACGCCAGCGGCGCCTTGCCGGACAGCGCGCCCCGGAGGCTGCCGGTGCGCGGGCCGACGGTGGTGTCGTCGATGCTGGCGATCTCGCTGACGTCACAGCGGTACCAGCGGGCGCCGCCCGCCCAGGCCTGCGGCGACGGCAGCACGACGGTCAGGCCGATCCGCCCGGAACGCCAGTCGGCGCCCACCGCCTTGTTGACTACCGTGTCGCACCCGGCCTGCGCGGCCCGCATGCCCGCCGAGCCGGGCTGCGGGGGCGTGCCCGGCGTGGCGTCCGCGCCGGTGAACGTGCCGACGTGCATGGTCTCCACCAGGTGCGACTCGGTGCACGCCGTCGGGTTGTAGCCGGTCAGGAAGCCGACCTGCTGAGCGGTCAGGTGGCAGACGTCGGCGGCGGGCACGAACTGCTGCGCCGCGACGGGCGCCGGCCAGTCGTCCACGAGGTCACGGTCGACGCCGGCGGGTGCGCTGCACCCGGCCAGCATCAGGGCCAGGGCCGCACCCCCGGCGTACGCCGTCCACCACCGTCGCATCCCTGACCTCCCGCCACTGTGGCCTCCGGCCGGACCCAGCCGGTCGGTAGCGCCACGGCGCAGCAGCATACGGCACCCGTGCTCAGATGGCGGGCAGTCCCTCGGGGCCGGCGCCGCGCATCGAGCGGGTGAGTTTGCGGTCGTCGCTCCACAGGAAACAACGCACCCCACGGTCACCCTCCTCCCACTCCCGTTGTGACGGCGGGTAGTAGATGGACCCGGCCCGGTACGGCAGGTCCTTGTTGTTGGGCACGGCGGCGTACGCGGCGATCAACTCCATGCAGCGTCGGTGAGCCTGCACGGCGGTGCGGGCGAACTCGGCCCAGGTGGTGTCCCGTTCCTGGTAGACGCCCACGAACTCGGCGCGGTGCGGCTCGGTGCAGAGCACCGGCGCCATGTAGTTGAGGTTGTCGCCGATCAGCTTGGGGTCGAAGCAGCGGTGGGTCAGCGGGCTGTCGCCGATCAACGCGCCGCGCAGGCTGCCGGTGCGGTTCACCGGGCGGGTGTTGTCGATGCTGCCGGTCTCGCTGAGGTCGCAGCGGAACCAGCGCGCGCCGCCGGCCCAGGCCGGCGCCGAGGGCAGTGCCAGGGACAGCGTGAGTCGGGCCGTGTGCCAGTCGCCGCCGAGCACATCCCGGGCCCGTTGGTCGCACTCGGCGCGGGCCGTGCGCAGCGCCGACGAGCCCGGCTCCGGCCGGGTCTCGGTCAGCGCGTCGGGCCCGACGAAGGCGCCGACGTGGATGGCCTCGGCCAGGTGGTTGCGCGCGCAGTCCACCGTCTCGTAGGTGCTGGCCTGCACGACCGCGGTGATCCGGGGCAGGCAGGTGTCGGTGGCCGGGGTGAACGGCGTCGGCTCCCGCAGCGCCGGCCAGTCGTCGGTGAGATCACCGTCCGCGCCCCGCGCCGGCGCGCAGCCGGCCAGCAGCATCGTCGTGACGCCGGCCAGCACCAGCGCTGGAAACCACCGTCGCATCGTCCGCCCTTCCGGGAGCTGGCGGCCGGTCACCGCGCCCCGCGGCGAAACCCCGGCGGGTGAGCGCCCTTCGGCACTGTCCCGCTTGGAGTGTCGTCGCGTTTCCGTCGATCGGCCAGCCACTCATGTCTGTTCGTCCGGATTCGGCAGTCCGGAGCGCCTAATTCTGCACCACTGGTCACTGTCGCATCACAACGCGTCGGAGTTGGTGCCGCGATGCGGGTGACGGGTGACCGCGTTCGTACACTGGCCCCGTGACCGTACCGCCGCCGATCGTCGCGCCGAGCATCCTGGCCGCCGATTTCGCCCACCTCGCCGAAGAGGTCCGTGCCGTCGAGGACGCCGCGGACTGGTTGCACGTCGACGTGATGGACAACCATTTCGTGCCGAACCTGACCATCGGGTTGCCTGTGGTGCAGAGCCTGCGGGCGGTCACCGCGATGCCGTTCGACGTGCACCTGATGATCGAGGATCCGCGCCGGTGGGCCCCCGGTTACGCCGACGCGGGGGCGTACAACGTCACCTTCCACGCGGAGGCGGCCGACGACCCGGTGGCGCTGGCCAAGGACCTGCGCTCGGCGGGTGCGAAGGCCGGCCTGGCCATCGACCGGGACACCCCGATCGAGCCGTACCTGGACCTGCTGCCCAGCTTCGACACCCTGCTGATCATGACGATCAAGGCCGGTTTCGGTGGGCAGCGGTTCATCCCGCAGTTGCTGGAGAAGGTGCGTACCGCCCGCCGGCACGTCTCGGCCGGGCACCTGGAGCTGCGCATCGAGGTGGACGGCGGGATCGCCGCGGACACCATCGAGCAGGCGGCCGCCGCCGGCGCCGACGCGTTCGTGGCCGGCACCGCCGTGTACGGCGCCGCCGACCCGGCGGAGGCGGTACGACACCTGCGGGCACTCGCGGAACGCGCGGCTCCCGGGGCCTGAGGTGGAGCCCGAGGTCGACCGCAAGGACATCATCCTCGTCGTCGACGACGACGAGGACATCGCTCGTTTCGTCGAGTTCAACCTGCGGCTGCACGGCTTCGACGTGATCCACGCCAGCGACGGCCAGGAGGCCCTGGAGATCATCGAGCGCCAGCGACCGGACCTGGCGGTCGTCGACCTCATGATGCCCCGCATCGACGGGCTGGAGCTGACCCGGCGGCTGCGCGCCGACCCGATGACCTCCGCCCTGCCGGTGATCATGCTGACGGCCAAGGGGATGACCGTCGACAAGGTGCACGGGCTCAGCGCCGGCGCCGACGACTACCTGGTCAAGCCGTTCGACACCGCCGAGCTGGTGGCCCGGGTCTCGTCCACCCTGCGCCGCAACAAGGAGTTCCGGGAGGTCTCCCCGCTGACCGGGCTGCCCGGCAACAGCCGGATCCGTCGGGAGATCAGCGACCGGGTCCGAAACGGCGTCGACTACGCCGTCGGCTACGTCGACATCGACCGGTTCAAGAGCGTCAACGACAGGTACGGCTTCGTGCGTGGCGACGACTTCATCTCCGCGCTGGCCCGCAGCCTGCACCGGGCGGTGGTGGGCGTCGGGCTGCCACCGGCCTTCCTCGGTCACGTCGGCGGCGACGACTTCGTCATCGTCTGCGCCCCGGACCAGGTGCGCCCCCTGACGTCCCGGGCGGTCGTCGACTTCGAGAACGCCGCCGACACGCTCTACGACCCGACCGACCGGGAGCGCGGCTTCGTCGAGCTGAAGGATCGACGCGGCAACATCCGGCGGGCGGCCCTGGTGACGCTCTCCATCGGGGTGTCGCTCTCCGACGCCGGCAAGCGGTTCACCGACCCCCTGGAGGCGATCGCGGTGGCCTCGGAGATGAAGACGGTGGCCAAGAGCCAACCGGGGTCGTACGTCGCCGTGGACCGGCGCCGCGGTGTCACGTGAGCATGACAGCCCTGTGAAGTAGCTCGCCTGGGTGGCGACGCACCCCCGTCGGCGTGTAAGACTGCCCTGTACCCACCACGCGCTGGCGGGACTCGGTGAAATTCCGAACCGGCGGTGATCCACGGTCCAACCGTGGTCAGCCCGCGACCCGGACGGCTCTGCTGTCCGGTGGACCTGGTGAAAATCCGGGGCCGACGGTTGGGAGCGGTTCGTCCGCCCCCAGACAGTCCGGATGGGAGACAGCGCGCGGGACGGACGGGTCCGAGCCGGCCGCTGGCTTCAGCGTGCCGCGCCGACCCTCCGGGGGCGGCTGTGCCGTTCCCGGAAATCCGCGGGCGGCTCGCGCCGTTCCCGGATCCGCCACCGCCTGCCCGCGGCCCCATGGCCGCAGCCTCCCTGACCGCCCGCGCGCGGACCGGCGAGTGAGAGGGCAGGACAGGGCGATGGCCAGCGTCTCCGTCGACGAGGCGATGCGGCGTGCGATCGAGTTGGCGGCACGCGGGCTCGGCACCACCAGTCCCAACCCGGTGGTCGGCTGTGTGCTGCTCGACGAGGACGGCGAGGTCGTCGGTGAGGGCTTCCACGCGTACGCCGGCGGGCCGCACGCCGAGATCGTCGCGCTGGCGCAGGCCGGGCGACGCGCCAAGGGCGGCACCGCCGTCGTCACTCTGGAACCCTGCGACCACACCGGTCGCACCGGCCCCTGCAGTTCCGCGCTCGTCCAGGCCGGGGTCTCCCGGGTGGTCATCGCCGTGCCCGACCCCAACCCGGTCGCGTCCGGGGGCGCCGCCACCCTGCGCGCCGCCGGGGTCCGGGTCGATCTGGGGGTACGCGGCGAGGAGGCCGAGGCCGGCAACGTCGCCTGGCTGACCTCGATGCGCCGCGGCTGGCCGTACGTCATCTGGAAGTACGCCGCCACGCTCGACGGGCGCTCCGCCGCGGCCGACGGCACCAGCATGTGGATCACCTCGGAGGCGGCGCGGATGGACGTGCACGCGCTGCGCGGCACCGTCGACGCGGTGCTCGCCGGGGTGGGCACCGTGCTCGCCGACGACCCCCGGTTGACCGCCCGGAACCTGCGCGACGGCAGCCTGGCCATCCGGCAGCCGCTGCGGGTGGTCGTGGACAGCTCGGGGCGTACCCCGGCTGACGCCCTGGTCCGCGACGGCGCCGCGCGGACGTGGATCGCGACCGCCGACGAGGTCGGCGCCGACCCGGACGGCCGGGTCGACCTGCCGGCGCTGCTCGCGGCGCTGCACCAGCGCGGGGTCCGCGCGGTGCTGCTGGAGGGCGGCCCCCGACTGGCCGGCGCGTTCCTGCGGGCCGGCCTGATCGACAAGATCGTCTCTTACGTCGCGCCCCGGTTGCTCGGCGCCGGCCCGACAGCTCTCGTCGACGCGGGAGTGACCACCATCGCCGAGGCCATCGATCTGGAGTTCGTCGACGTTACGCAGATCGGTCCGGATCTCCGGATCACCGCTTTGCCCCGCAAAAGGGAGGGCTGACATGTTCACCGGCATTATCGAGGAGTTGGGCGAGATCGTCCGGGTCACGGCGACGGCGGGCGATTCGGCGCTTGTCGCCGTTCGCGGTCCGCTCGTCACGTCCGACGCCCGGCACGGCGACTCCATCGCGGTCAACGGCGTCTGCCTGACCGTCGTGGAGGTCACCGACGGGGTTTTCACCGCCGACGTGATGGGCGAG
This sequence comes from Micromonospora sp. NPDC049175, assembly GCF_043197345.1. NCBI lineage: Bacteria > Bacillati > Actinomycetota > Actinomycetes > Micromonosporales > Micromonosporaceae > Micromonospora > Micromonospora sp. NPDC049175. Next base: position 690,311 of record NZ_JBICSY010000003.1, read on the forward strand.
ACGCTGCGCCGCTCCGCGCTGGGCGCGTTGAACGTCGGCGACCCGGTCAACCTGGAGCGGGCCGCCGCCCTCGGCAGCCGGCTCGGCGGGCACCTGGTGCAGGGCCACGTCGACGGCGTCGGCGAGCTGATCTCCCGGGAGCCGGCCGAGCAGTGGGAGACCGTCCGTTTCCGACTGCCCGCCGCACTCTCCCGGTACGTGGTGGAGAAGGGCTCGATCACCATCGACGGCGTCTCGCTGACCGTGGCCGAGGTGGGCACGGACGAGTTCGCCGTCGGGTTGATCCCGACCACGCTCACGCTGACCACGCTCGGCGCCAAGGGCGTCGGCGACCCGGTCAACCTGGAGGTCGACGTGCTGGCCAAGTACGTCGAACGGCTGCTCGGCGACCGGCTCACCGACGCTCGCGGGGCGAGCACGAACCAGGGCGAGGTGGCCTGATGGGTCCGCTGAGTTGGCTGTTGGACGCCCAGGTGCAGGTGGCCGGCTCGCCGGTGCTGGCCCGGGAGATCGTCGGCAACGCCTTCGGGCTGATCTCCGCGGTGCTCGGGCTGCGCCGGCTGGTCTGGGCGTGGCCGGTCGGCATGGTCGGCAACGCGCTGCTGCTCACCGTCTTCCTCGGCGGGGTGTTCGCCACCCCGCAGGAGCACGACCTGTACGGGCAGGCCGGCAGGCAGGTGTTCTTCTTCGCGGTCAGCGTCTACGGCTGGTGGCGCTGGCGGCGCAACAGTCGCGCCGACGCCGGTCAGGCGGCTGTCGTCCCGCGCTGGGCCACCGGGCGGGAGCGGCTGATGCTGCTGCTGGCCGCCGTGGTCGGCACCGCCGCGGCGTACCCGGTGCTCAAGGCACTGGGCTCGTGGGGTCCGCTGCCCGACGCCTGGATCCTCACCGGCAGCCTGCTGGCCACCTACGGCATGGCCCGTGGCTGGGTGGAGTTCTGGCTGCTCTGGATCGCGGTGGACGCGGTCGGCGTGCCGCTGCTGCTGCGCGGCGGCTTCTATCCGTCGGCGGCCATGTACCTGGTCTACGGCGCCATCTGCGCCTGGGGCTTCGCCGCCTGGTGGCGCACCTCGCGCGCCACCCGGCCGGCGCCCGTCCGTCCCATCTACACGGAGGCCGTGGCATGAGCGAGCGAATCAGCAGGCTCAGCCCCCTGGTGGGTCATGACGCCACGGAACGAAGCGGAGTGGCGGCATGACCAGTTTCGGGGATATCGAGCAGGCGATCGCGGAGATCGCCGCCGGGCGGCCGGTCGTCGTGGTCGACGACGCCGACCGGGAGAACGAGGGCGACCTGATCTTCGCGGCCGAGTTGGCCACGCCGGAGCTGATGGCGTTCATGGTGCGCTACACCTCCGGGTACGTCTGCGTGGCGTTGACCGAGAGCGAGGCCGACCGCCTCGACCTGCCGCCGATGCACCACACCAACCAGGACCGGCGCGGCACCGCGTACACGGTGACCGTGGACGCCCGGGAGGGCATCAGCACCGGCATCTCGGCGGCCGACCGGGCGCACACCAGTCGGCTGCTCGCCGGCGCGGCGACCGACTCGACCGACCTGGCCCGGCCCGGCCACGTGGTGCCGTTGCGTGCCCGCGAGGGCGGGGTGTTGCGGCGACCCGGGCACACCGAGGCGGGGATCGACCTGACCCGGCTGGCCGGGCTGCGCCCGGCGGGTGTGCTCTGCGAGTTGGTCAACGACGACGGCACCATGATGCGGCTGCCGGACCTGGAGAAGTTCTCCGCCGAGCACGGCCTCATGCTGATCACCATCGCCGATCTGATCGCCTACCGGCGGCGTACCGAGAAGCAGGTCGAGCTGGTCGCGGACGCCCGGATGCCCACCCGGCACGGGGTGTTCCGGGCGCTCGGCTACCGCGCCGCGCACGATCCGGCCGAACACGTCGCGATGGTGCTCGGTGACCTCGGCGACGGCCACGACGTGCTGGTCCGGGTGCACTCGGAGTGCCTCACCGGTGACGTGTTCGGCTCGCTGCGCTGCGACTGCGGGCCACAGTTGGACGCCGCGCTGGCCCGGGTCGGTCGCGAGGGCCGGGGCGTGGTCCTCTACGTCCGGGGTCACGAGGGGCGCGGCATCGGGCTGCTGCACAAGCTGCAGGCGTACCAGTTGCAGGATTCCGGCCGCGACACCGTCGACGCCAACCTCGACCTGGGCCTGCCGGCCGACGCCCGCGACTACGGCACCGGCGCCCAGATCCTCTACGACCTCGGCGTGCGCTCGATGCGACTGTTGACGAACAACCCGGCCAAGCGGGCCGGGCTGGAGGGGTACGGGTTGACCATCACCGGCCGGGAGGGGTTGCCGGCCGGCGCGCACCCGGAGAACCTGCGCTATCTGCGCACCAAGCGGGACCGGATGGGTCACCTGCTGGACGAGTTGGACGAGGTGTCCGAGGCGCCCCTGGGGCGCCCGGTCGCCAACGACGAGATCGGAGCATGACGATGGCGGGTTTCGGTGAGCCGGGAGTCGACGCGGTGGACGCCGCGGGGCTGACCGTCGGGATCGTGGCGGCCCGGTGGCACGGTGACCTGACCGACCACATGCTGGAGCGGGCGGTGGCCGCCGCCGAGGCGTGCGGGGCGCGTTCGGTCGTCGCCCGGGTCGCCGGCTCGGTCGAGTTGCCGGTGGTGGCCCAGGCCCTTGCGCGCCGCTGTGACGTGGTGGTCGCTCTCGGCGTGGTGGTGCGCGGTTCCACCGCCCACTTCGACTACGTCTGCCGCTCGGTGACCGACGGGCTGACCCGGGTGGCGCTGGACGAGGGCAAGCCGGTGGCGCACGGGGTGCTGACCGTGGAGACCATCGAGCAGGCCCGCGACCGGGCCGGTCTGCCCGGCTCGGCCGAGGACAAGGGCTGGGCCGCGACCGTGGCCGCGCTCGACGCCGCGCTCGCCGTGCGGACGGTGGCGGCGGGCAACGCCCAGCGGGTCGGGTTCAGCGGCTGACGCCGCCTCGGTCGGCTCTGCGGGCGGGCCCTCAGAGCCGACCGGCCTCGATGATCCGGTGCAGGAACTGCCGGGTGCGGGGCTGGGTCGGCTCGCCGAGCACCTGCTCCGGCGGGCCGCTCTCGACGACCCGTCCGGCGTCGAGGAAGCAGACCTGGTCGGCGACCTCCCGGGCGAAGCCCATCTCGTGGGTGGCCAGCACCATTGTCATGCCGTCGGCCTTCAGGTCCCGGATCATCGCCAGCACCTCACCGACGAGTTCCGGGTCCAGCGCGGAGGTGATCTCGTCGAGCAGCATCAGGCGGGGTGAGTTCGCCAGCGCCCGGACGATCGCCACCCGCTGCTGCTGCCCGCCGGAGAGCCGATCCGGGTAGGCGTCCGCCCGGGCGCCGAGACCCACCCGGTCGAGCAACTCCCGGGCCTGGGCCTCCGCCTCCGCACGGGCCCGCCGGTGTACGCGCCGCGGCGCGAGGGTGATGTTGTCCAACACGCTCAGGTGCGGGAAGAGGTTGTACGCCTGGAACACCATCCCGATCCGGCGGCGGACCCGGTCCGGGTCCACCCGGGGATCGGAGATGTCCTCCCCGTCCAACTCGATGGTGCCGTCGTCGAGGTCCTCCAGCAGGTTCACGCAGCGCAGCAGTGTCGACTTGCCCGAACCGGAGGCGCCGATCAGCGCGACCACCTGGTGCTCGGCGACGGTCAGGTCGAGCTGGTCGAGCACGACGGCGCCCGCGAACTCCTTGCGCAGGCCCCGGCAGCGCAGCAGTGTCATGGTCAGCCTCCCGACTGTCGGCGGGCCGCGCGCAGCGTCACCCAGTCGGTGACCGCGATCAGCGGGATCGCGAGCAGCACGAACAGCACCCCCGCCACGACGTACGGCGTGTAGTTGAACGACTGGGCGGTGGCGATCTGCGCGGCCCGGACCGCGTCGATCGGTCCGGCGAGCGAGACCAGCCCGACGTCCTTCTGCAACGCCACCACGTCGTTGAGCAGCGGTGGCGCCACCCGGCGGACGGCCTGCGGCAGGACCACGTGCCGCATCGTCTGCCGGTAGGTCAGGCCCAGCGAACGGGCCGCCGCGAGTTGGCTGGGATGCACCGACTCGATGCCGGCCCGGAAAACCTCGGCGAGATAACCGCCGTAGGTGAGGATCAACGCAAGCCCGCCGAGCACCAGCACCGGTGGCATGCCCTGCAGGCGCAGGCCGGGCACGCCGAGGGTGAGCAGGTAGAGCACGATGATCAGCGGCAGGCCGCGGAAGGTGTAGGTGTAGCCGGCGGCCAGCGCCCGGACCGGAAAGAAGACCGGGCCGCGCAGCGTCCGCAGCACCGCGATCACCAGACCGAGCAGCAGCGCGCCGACCGCGCAGCAGACCAGCAGCCGGACGTTGAGCCAGAGCCCGACCAGCACCGCCGGCAGCGCGTCGGAGGCGATCCCCGGGTCCAGGAACGACTGCCGGACCCGGTCCCAGCCGGGCGCGCCGGTCACCGCGACGATCAGCAGCGTGCCGAGCGCCGCCGTGGAGCAGGCCGCGACCAGCACGCTGTAGACGGTCTGCCGATTCCGGTACGCCGAGCGCCGCCGCTGCGCCGCGGAGGGAACGTGATCGAGCAGGGTCACTGTAGCTCGGCCGCCCCCGCCACCTGCGCGAGCCACTTCTGCTCCAGCTGCTTCAGCGTGCCCGCCTCGGTGAGCTGACCGACCGCGCCGGTGACGCAGGAGGTCAGCGGTGAGTTCTTGTCCAGCAGCAGCCCGAAGGCCTCGGGCGAGCCGACCTGCGGCACCTGTCCGACGATCGTCGCGTCGGTGAGCTCCGCGCCGGTCATGTAGAAGGCGGTCGGCAGGTCCACCACCAGACCGTCGATCTGCCCGTTCTGCAGGGCCTTCTTGGCGTCGTCGTTGTTGTTGTAGACCTGTGGCTTCCTGGTCGGCTTGAGCACGTCGACGATCGCCTGGTGGCTGGTGGTGCCGACCTGGGCGCCGAGCTTGGCGTCACGGAGTTCCGCCAACGACCTCCGGCCGGCGATCTTGGACGACTTCAACGCGATCACGGTCTGCCGGACCAGGTAGTACGGAGCGGTGAAGTCGACAGCCCGCTTGCGCTCCTCGGTGATGGAGAACTGGTTGATGTCGAAGTCGAAGTTCTTCGGCCCGGGCGCGACGGCGGTCTCGAACTTGACCCGGGTCCAGGCGACGTCCGCGCGGGCGTAGCCGAGCTTCTCCGCCACCGCGTACGCGACGGCGGATTCGAAGCCCTCGCCGTTGTCCGGCTTGTCCTTGGTGAACCACGGCTCGTACGCGGGCTGGTCGGTGGCGATGGTGAGCTTGCCCGGCGTACGCGTGGGCAGGCTGTCCTTGGCGCAGGACGCCGCGGTGACAGTCGGGGTGGGGGACTCCTTCTGTGGCGCGCACCCGACGGTGGCGACGACGACCGCACCGGCGAGGGTGAGCGCGAGGAGACGTGAGCTGCTGGCCATGGCCGACAGCGTAGAGGTATCGACAAGTCTGCTTGGGGATTTTTCCCACCATGTTGATAGGGAATTGTCCGCTTGCTGGATTTCGGCGGACCCGGACGCGGGGCGTCGCCCCGGCGGCTGGAAGAATCGTCCACCGTGAAGACGTTCGAGGAGTTGTTCGCCGAGCTGCAGGCCAAGGCCGCCGCCGGCACCCCGGGCTCGGGCACCGTCGCCGCCCTGGAAAAGGGCGTGCACTTCATCGGCAAGAAGGTCGTCGAGGAGGCCGCCGAGTCGTGGATGGCCGCCGAGCACGAGGGGCCGGAGCGCACCGCCGAGGAGATCTCCCAACTGCTCTACCAGGTCCAGGTGCTCATGCTCGCCAGCGGTCTCGACCTCAAGGACGTCTACCGACATCTGTGAGTGCCCCCCACCCGTTGATCGCCATCCGGATCGAAGGAGCACTCCCGTCATGCTGCGTGTCGCCATTCCCAACAAGGGCACCCTGGCCGAGCCGGCCGCCCAGATGCTGCGCGAGGCGGGCTACCGCCAGCGCACCGACCCCAAGGACCTCGTCTGCCGCGACGAGGCCAACGACGTCGAATTCTTCTACCTGCGCCCCAAGGACATCGCCACCTACGTCGGGTCCGGTGACCTCGACCTCGGGATCACCGGCCGCGACCTGCTGATCGACTCGGCCGCGCCGGCGGAGGAGGTCGTCGACCTCGCCTTCGGTCAGGCCACCTTCCGCTTCGCCGCCCGCCCCGACGACATCGCCTCCGTGCGGGACCTGGGCGGGCACCGCATCGCCACCGCGTACCCCGGGCTGGTCGAGCGGCACCTCGGCGAGGCGGGCGTCAAGGCCGACGTGATCCGCCTCGACGGCGCGGTGGAGAACGCCGTACGCCTCGGTGTCGCCGACGTGATCGCGGACGTCGTGGAGACCGGTGCCACCCTGCGTCAGGCGGGCCTCGTGGTGTTCGGCGAGCCGCTGCTGCGCTCCTCGGCGGTGCTGGTCCGCCGCGCCGCCGCGCCGGCCCACCCGCAGGCCGCGCAGCTGCTGCGCCGCCTGCACGGTGTGCTGGTCGCCCGCCGCTACGTGATGCTCGCCTACGACGTGCCGGCCGGTCTGCTGGAACGGGCCAGCGGGCTCACCCCCGGCATCGAGTCGCCCACGGTGTCGCCGCTGCACCGCGAGGGATGGGTGGCGGTGCAGGCGATGGTGCTCCGGGACGACGTCCACCGCATCATGGACGAGCTGTACGAGCTGGGCGCCCGCGCCATCCTCGTCACCAACATCCACGCCTGCCGCCTCTGACGCGTCTCCCCGGTCCGCGCCGCGGCGCCGACGGTTGATCAACTCGGTTTCGCTGAAACGGGGGTGTCCGCGCGTCGGGGACACCCCCGTTTCACTGACCTTGAGTGGATCTATCGGGTACGCGTGGGTCCGACGCGCGGGTGCGCCTGATGGCCGCCCGGATAGGCCCGAGGTGGTGGGCGGGTGTGACGCGCGTGTGCGCGAAACGGCCGTGCCCGACGAGGCACAAGATCGTGCTCGATCGTTGATGTAGTGGCCTCCGCCGCCGCCGATACCACTACATCCTGGTTCGAGCACGATCATGGCCGGGTGGCCGGGTGGCCGGGTGGCCGGGTGGCCGGGTGGCCGGGTGGCCGGGTGAAGGGGTGCTGTTGGTCGTGAGGTGCGGCGGGTGACCGGTGGTGGGGGGTCTGGGCCTGGGCGGTGGTGGCTCGGGGTGGTGGCTCGGCGGGTGGCGCGTTTGAAGGGCGGGTGTGGTGGCAGACTGGTGGGGTGAGTGAAACCGAGCTGGTCCGCCTGAAGCCCCGCCGCATCCGCGTGGTCTGCTGGTCCGCGGCGGCTGCCCTGGTGGTGGTGTTCGGTCTGGTCGCCACGTCGCTGAGTGGCCCGACCGGCGACGGTTACGGCAGCTTCCAGCGCGGCGACCAGATCGCCATGATCGGCCTCGGTGTCTTCGGTGCTCTCGGCTTTCTCCTGTTCACCCGTCCGCGGGTGGAGGCGGACGCACGGAGCGTCCGGGTCCGTAACGTCATCAGCTCCTACGAGCTGCCCTGGGAGGTCGTCCGGGGCGTGCGCTTCGACCGGGGCGCGCCGTGGGCCAGCCTGGAGCTGCACGACGACGACCTGCTGCCGATGATCGCCCTACAGGCTGCCGACAAGGAGTTTGCCGTCGACGGGGTCCGCGCGCTGCGCCGACTGCATGAGGCGCACCAGGCCCACCTTGCCGAGCGCGCCACCCGTCGCTGACCCCGACCACGACGCCTTCCCCCGGGTTCGCGCAGCTACCGCACATCCCAGCGCCCCAAGATCCGAGCAACATCACCGAAGGTGCTGCCTCAGCCCGCCCTGAGGCAGCACTTTCGGTGAAAGTGCATCGATCTTGACCAACAGCGCCAACCCTTGGGCCATCAGGCACGCGAGGAGCCACCTCGGCCACCGCGAGTCGTCATCGGCAACCCCGGCCACCCGCGACCCGTCGGCGGCAACCCCCAACCACCCGCGAGCCGTTGCCGGCACACCCTGGCCACCGCGGGTCGGCGGCAACCCCCGACCACCGGCGAGCCGTCATCGGCAACCCCGGCCACCCGCGACCCGTCGGCGGCAACCCCGGCCACTCGCGAGCCGTCGGCGGCAACCCGGCCACTCGCGAGCCGTCGGCGGCAACCCGGCCACCCGCGACCCGTCGGCGGCTGACCCCCGCCGGCGAGTCGTCGTCGGCGCACCCCGGCCACCCGCTAGCCGGCGGGTGGCGGGTGGCGGGTGCGGAGGCCCAGCGTGGCTCGGGTGTGCCCGGTTTGGGGGCGGCCGGGGCGCGGGTGTAGTGTTACCGAGTCGACCAGGCTGTCTCCGCATGCGAGCAGGCAGCCTTGAAAGCGGAGCGCCTGCTCCCACCCGAGTCGCCGCTACGGTGGCCGGGTCCGGTCACCGGTTCCGGGCACGTCCCGGCGCCGGACGTGTGATCCTGTGATCACGCCGACCGGTCGAGCGGGCCCTGGCATGCGCCGGGGCCTTCTGCTTTCCAGGTCGGTTCCCACCTGGGAGCCGCCGGGGTCGGTACCTGAGCAGAAACGACTCGAGGAGGCCCCATCAGCGTCGAACCACGCGTGAACGAGCAGATCCGGGCACGTGAGGTCCGACTGGTCGGCCCCGAGGGTGAGCAGGTGGGCATCGTCCCGCTGGAGCGCGCCCTTCAGCTGGCCGCGGACGTCGATCTGGACCTGGTCGAGGTCGCGCCGATGGCGCGCCCGCCGGTGTGCAAGCTCATGGACTTCGGCAAGTTCAAGTATGAGAGCGCACTCAAGGCGCGCGAAGCGCGGCGTAACCAGCAGCAGACCGTCATCAAGGAAATGAAGCTTCGGCCGAAGATCGACCCGCACGACTACGAGACCAAAAAGGGTCACGTGGTGCGGTTCCTCAAGGCGGGCGACAAGGTCAAGGTGACGATCATGTTCCGCGGTCGCGAGCAGAGCCGCCCGGAGCTGGGTTACCGGCTCCTGCGCCGGCTCGAATCCGAGATCACGGACCTGGGATACGTCGAGGCCGCTCCCAAGCAGGACGGCCGAAACATGATCATGGTTCTCGCTCCGCTGCGGGCCGTGAAGGCCTCCGCGGTCGCCGCCACGGCGTCCCGCGGTGCACCTCGGGACCGGGCAGCGGACGAGTCCGCCGCTCCGGCAGCCGATGAGACCGCGGCGGCCGGCGAAACCGCAACGGCCGGCGAGACCGCAACAGCCGGTGACACCGGCCTCGCTGCCGACACCAGCGGCGAGTAACAGGGGAGAAGACGTTCCACATGCCGAAGATGAAGAGCCACACGGGTATGGGCAAGCGGGTCAAGGTGACCGGCCGTGGCAAGATCGTGGCCGAGCAGGCCGGCAAGCGCCACCTGCTGGAAGGTAAGTCTTCCACCCGTACCCGCCGGTTGACCGGCACGGTCGAGGTGGCCAAGGCTGACGTCAAGCGCATCAAGAAGCTGCTCGGCCGCTGACGCGCGCCACCTTTACGTTTTAAGGAGTTGAGATGGCACGCGTCAAGCGGGCTGTAAACGCCCAGAAGAAGCGTCGTACCCTGCTGGAGACCGCGAGCGGTTACCGCGGTCAGCGCTCCCGGCTGTACCGCAAGGCCAAGGAGCAGGTGCTGCACTCGATGCAGTACGCCTACCGGGACCGTCGCGACCGCAAGGGCGACTTCCGGCAGCTGTGGATCCAGCGGATCAACGCGGGCGCCCGGGCCAACGGGATGACCTACAACCGGCTGATCCAGGGCCTGCGTCTGGCTGGCATCGAGGTCGACCGCAAGATCCTGGCCGACATGGCTGTCAACGACGCCGCTTCGTTCGCGGCGATCGTCGAGCTGGCCCGGGCCGCGGTCACGGCCGAGGGCACCGGCGGCGCGGCGGCTCAGGCCGCCTGATCCCCACGCACCAGAGCGAGGCGTCTCCCGTGTCGGCACCGCCGTCCGGGGGGCGCCTCGATCGTGCCGGAGGAGCGCACACCATGGCCTTCACTCCCCGTACCCCCAGGGTTGTCGCCGCCCGGCGGTTGCAGCGCCGGCGCGACCGCGACGCCACCGGCCGGTTCCTGGCCGAGGGACCGCAGGCGGTCCGCGAGGCCCTGGCGCGGCCGGGGGTGGTCACCGAGCTTTTCGGTACGCCCGCCGCGCTCGACAGGTATCCGGAGTTGGCCGCCACGGCGGCCCGCGCCGACGTGCCGGTCTCCGAGGTGACCGACGAGGCCGTCGCCGCGTTGACCGAGACCGTCGCCCCGCAGGGGCTGGTCGCGGTCTGCCGGCACCTCGACGTGTCGCTTCAGCAGGCCCTTGAGAACGCGCCCCGGCTGGTGGCGGTGCTCGCCGAGATCCGGGACCCGGGCAACGCGGGCACGGTGTTGCGTACCGCCGACGCGGCCGGCGCGGGCGCGGTGGTCTTCGCCGGCGACGCCGTCGACCCGTACAACGGCAAGTGTGTGCGGGCCTCGGCCGGCAGCCTCTTCCACGTCGACGTGGTGCGCGCGCCCGACCCGGCCCAAGTGGTCGACGCGCTGCGGGCCGCCGGGCTGTCGATCTTCGCCACCACGGGGTACGGCGACAGCGACCTGGACGACCTGACCGACTACGGCCGGCTCGTCGGGCCCACCGCCTGGCTGTTCGGCTCGGAGGCCCACGGCCTGCCCGAGGAGTTGACGGCCGCCGCCGACGCCCGGGTGCGGGTGCCGTTGTACGGGCGCGCGGAGAGCCTCAACCTGGCTGCCGCCGCGGCGGTGTGCCTGTACGCTTCAGCGAGAGCACAGCGCTGACGGTGACCGTGCCCGGCGCGACTGACAGCAGGGGAGAGCGTCCGCCCATGAACGCGACACGGCGTTCCTTTAGCCAGCCCGCCGGTGTCGGCGGGCGGCGGGCCTGACCTGCTCCCTGCACAACTCCTACCGGCGGGCTGCGGCACAGCCGCGCGTCCGTAGACTCGCCTAGCCGCCCGTGGAGGGCTGGCGCCGCCGTGAGGGAGTGCCCGTACGCCATGAGCTACCGCAACGATCCGTACGACCCGAAGCAGGTCGCCCTGCTCGACCCCGCCGCCCTGGACGAGGCTGTCGCGGACGCCACGAAGGCGTTCACGGCCGCCGCCGACCCGGACGCGTTGACCGCGCTGCGCTCGGTGCACCTGGGGGACCGGTCCCCGGTCTCGCTCGCGCGCCGGGAGATCGGCGCGTTGCCGCCGGCCGCGAAGTCCGACGCGGGTAAGCGGGTCAACGAGGCCCGTCGGGCGATCGAGACCGCGTACGCCGACCGCGCCGAGGTGCTGGAGCGCGAGCAGGCCGAGCGGGTGCTGGTCGAGGAGCGGGTGGACGTCACCCTGCCCTACGACAGGCGTCCGCGGGGTGCCCGGCACCCGTTGAGCGTCCTGATGGAGTCGATAAGTGACCTCTTCGTCGGGATGGGCTACGAGGTGGCCGAGGGGCCCGAGGTCGACCTGGAGTGGGTCAACTTCGACGCGTTGAACATCCCCGCCGACCACCCGGCGCGCGGGTTGATGGACACTTTCCACATCGCACCGGAGGGCTCCGGCCTGGTGCTGCGTACGCACACCTCCACCGTGCAGACCCGCACCATGCTCAGTCGGAAGCCGCCGATCTACGTGATCGTGCCCGGCCGCGTCTACCGCACCGACGAGATCGACGCCACGCACAGCCCGGTGTTCCACCAGGCCGAGGGCCTGGTGGTCGACAAGGGCATCACGATGGCGCACCTGCGGGGCACGCTCGACCACTTCGCCCGGGCGATGTTCGGCCCGGAGGCGAAGACCCGGTGGCGGCCGCACTACTTCCCGTTCACCGAGCCGTCGGCGGAGTTCGACGTGTGGTTCCCGGAGCACCGCGACGGCCCACAGTGGGTCGAGTGGGGTGGCTGCGGGATGGTCAACCCGCGGGTGCTGCGCGCCTGCGGCGTCGACCCGGAGGTCTACTCCGGCTTCGCGTTCGGGATGGGCATCGACCGGACCCTGATGGTCCGGCACGGGGTCAGCGACATCCGCCATCTCTTCGAGGGCGACGTGCGGTTCAGCCGCGCGCTCGGGACCGAGGCGTAGGCGATGCGGGTACGAGACACGGGAACGGTGGTCTGACGTCATGCGAGTTTCTGTCAGTTGGCTTCGGGAGTACGTCGATCTCCCCGCCGACCTGCCCACCGGTGACCTGGAACAGGCACTGGTCGACCTCGGCATCGAGGTCGAGTCCGCAGTGGACCTGGCCGAGACGGTCACCGGTCAGCTCGTCGTCGGTGAGGTGCGCGAGATCGAGGAGCTCACCGGTTTCAAGAAGCCGATCCGGTTCTGCCGGGTCGACGTGGGCGCCGCCAACGGCACCGGCGAGCCGCAGGAGATCGTCTGCGGGGCGCGTAACTTCGCCGTGGGTGACCGGGTGGTGGTGATCCTGCCCGGCGGTGTGCTGCCCGGCGGCTTCGCCATCGGCGCCCGCAAGACGTACGGGCACAACTCGGCGGGCATGATCTGCTCGGCGAAGGAGTTGGGTCTGGGCGACGACCACTCCGGCATCATCGTGCTGGGGTCGGACGTGACGGCCAAGCCGGGCGACGACGCGCGTTCGGTGGTCGGCCTCGACGACGTCGTGCTCGACCTGGAGATCACCCCCGACCGGGGGTACGCGCTGAGCCTGCGGGGTCTCGCCCGGGAGCTGTCGCACGCGTTCGACGTGCCGCTGCGGGACCCGGCCCTGGCGCCCGCGCCGAGCGGCACCGAGACGCCGGCGTACCCGGTGGAGGTCCGCGACACGGTCGGCTGTGACCGGTTCACCGCCCGCCTGGTCCGGGGCGTGGACCCGACCGCGCCCACGCCGTCCTGGATGGCGCAGCGGCTGGTCACCGCCGGCATCCGCAGTATCTCGCTGCCGGTGGACATCACGAACTACGTGATGTTGGAGCTGGGTCAGCCGATGCACGCCTTCGACGCCGACCGGATCGCCGGGCCACTCGTGGTCCGCCGCGCCGAGGCGGGGGAGAAGCTGACCACCCTGGACGGCGTTCACCGGGTGCTCACCGCCGACGACATGGTCATCTGCGACGACAGTGGTCCGATCTCCCTGGCGGCGGTGATGGGCGGCGAGACCAGCGAGGTCGTCGCCGACACCACCACCGTGCTCTTCGAGGCCGCGCACTGGGACCCGGCGATGGTCGGGCGGACGGCCCGCCGGCACAAGTTGTTCAGCGAGGCCGCGAAGCGCTGGGAGCGGGGCGTCGACCCGGCCGTGGCGCTCGTCGCGCTGGAGCGTGCCGTGCGGCTGCTCACCGAGCACGGCGGTGGCACCCCCGGCACGGAGATCCTCGACATCGACCACGTCCGGCCGCGTACCCCGATCAGCCTGCCGGCGGACCTGCCGACCCGGCGGGTCGGTGTCGAGTACCCGCCGGCGCGGGTGGTCGCCCTGCTGGAGCGGGTCGGCTGCACGGTCGCGCAGGGCGCGGACCGGTTGTCCGAGGACCCGGGCGCGGTCGGGGTGGCAAGCGGCGCCGGGACGGCGCTGAGCGTCACCCCGCCGACCTGGCGGCCTGACCTGACCGACCCGGCCGACCTGGTCGAGGAGGTGGTCCGCCTCGACGGGTACGACCGGGTGCCGTCGGTGCTGCCGACCGCACCGCCCGGCCGCGGGTTGACCCCGCGGCAGCGTCGCCGCCGGGCCGTCGCCGTTTCGCTGGCCGAGCGGGGGTACGTGGAGGTGCTCGCGCACCCGTTCGTGTCGCCGGAGCTGGCCGACCAGCTCGGCCTGCCGGCCGACGACGCGCGCCGACCCGCGGTGCGGCTGGCCAACCCGTTGTCCGAGGAGGAGCCGCTGCTGCGCACCACGCTGCTCGGCCCGCTGCTCGGCATCCTCAAGCGCAACCTCGGCCGGGGTCACCGCGATCTCGCCCTCTACGAGATTGGGGCGGTCTTCCACCCGCGCGTCGGCGCGGGCAGCCCACCGGCGATGGGCGTGGACCGGCGTCCCACCGACGCGGAGTTCGCCGCCGCCGACGCGGTGGTGCCGGCGCAGCCGGTGCACGTCGCGGCGGTGCTCGCCGGTGACCTCGACCCGACCGGCTGGTGGGGTCCGGGTCGACCGGCCGGCTGGGCGGACGCGATCGAGGCGGCGCGGGACGTGCTGGACGCCGCCGGTGTCACCGGCGAGCGGGTGGAGGTGCGGGCGGCCGAGCACGCGCCGTGGCACCCCGGCCGCTGCGCCGAGCTGCGGGTCGACGGCGCGGTCGTCGGGTACGCCGGCGAGCTGCACCCGGTGGTGGCGGCGACGTTGGAACTGCCCCGGCGCACCTGCGCGATGGAGTTGGACCTCGACGCGCTGCCGGCGGCTCCGGTGACATCCGCGCCGACGGTGTCCGGCTTCCCGCCGGCGCTCATCGACGTGGCCCTGGTGGTGGACGACTCGGTCCCGGCGGAGCAGGTGCGCCGGGCGCTGGAGGCGGGCGCCGGTGCGCTGCTGGAGGACGTGCGGCTGTTCGACGTCTACTCCGGGGCGCAGCTCGGCGCCGGTCGCCGGTCGCTGGCGTACAAGCTGACCTTCCGGGCACCGGACCGGACGCTGACCGTCGAGGAGGCGGTCGCGGCCCGGGACGCGGCGGTCGCCGTCGCGGCGGAACGCCTCGGCGCGACCCTGCGCGGCGCGTAACCGGATCGGCTCGTCCCCGCCCCGCGATCTCCTGATCCGCGGTTCGGGGTTCGAGTCCCTTGGCGGCGGACCAACGAAATGGGCCCTGACCTGGTGTCTCACACCGGGTCGGGGCCTTTCTCGCGTACGTCGGCAGCCAACCCGGGGAAAACGACTCACAAATTGTGTGCCAGGGCCAATTTTCCGGCGGAGCCGACAGCCGTCGCGCGATCGTCGTCGGCGGTGTGGCGCGTGTCGGAGGTCGAATTCCGGACGAGAATTCCTGCCGGAATTTGTGATCCGAATCCGACACTGGATCGTTATTCGAAGGTGGCGCCGCGGTAGCGGTCGAGGTGCCGGCCGCGGCCGGCCCGCAGAATCAGATGATCAGGAGACCGGATGTCAGAGCCCTGAACGGGGAAGTTCGTGATTTCGCCGCCCGCGGTGTTGGCCGCCTGGACCGACGCGACCAGCCTTCGAGCGGCACTGTTGCCGGCGCACAATCTGCGCGGTGCTACCCAACGGGAAGCCACACGCCCGCGGGCTCGGCTCGCGGATCGACCGCCGAAATCAGCGGATCCGCTTCGGACACCCACCGCATCCTCAACACCGTGAGAGTTGGGTACGCGGACGAACATCAACTAGGACAGAGCCGCACCAAGATATAGAAATATTTGACTGGGTCCATCAAACTCCGTACCGTGGCTGGGGTCACACAAAACGGGGGCGGATTTGGCAGACCAGTTCGCATGAGTGATCGGCGACTACAGGTGGGCGCAGCCCGTCTGCGCTAACGACTGATTGGTCGCTGGCATTTTGCTCGCAAGCTGTCACCTTATTGCGGGAAATTGCGACCCATGCGTACGTCTTTCCACACCGCAATCGCTTTCCGTCGTCGACGGCGTGGCTTTTATGGTTAGGCCTGGGGAGGCACAATGAACAGGATCGTGAGACTCGGACGCTGGGAGTTGCTGCGTACAGCGACGACCGCACTCGTCGCGACGACGGCACTTGTGGTGGCCTCGGTCGTGCCGGCGAACTCGGCGCCCGCCGAGCGGAACCGGAGTGCCGTGGCGGCAAACTCGGTGTCCGTCGAGCAGAACCAGAGTGCCGCCGAGAAGGCCTGCGAGACGAAGACGGTGGCCACCAGGGTTGACGGGGCGAAAGCCATGGCCGATGTGGCCACGGCGCTGAAGAGCCGTGTGGTCACCCCTCGCGTCGCGAAGAGTGCGCTCAAGACGTCAGAGACCAAGGTCTACGCCATCCCGTCCGAGCAGGGCACCTACACGGCCGCGATCGTGCCCGTCGGCGCCGGCTACAGCCTGACGAGTAACTTCACTGTCCTCTTCGACGAGAAAAGCAGTATCGTCCAGTACACCGAGACGTACGTCAGCGAGAACGCCGCCGGGAACTTCAACATCACCAGCTACAGCGATGGCAAACTCCTCAGCAGCCAGGACACGGACATGCCCTACATGTCTGATGCTCAGTTGCAGAAGAGCAGCTTGACGGATTCGTCGCACGAAGCCCAGAGCACGAGGTCCTGCCTCGCGGCAGTGCTCGGGATCAGTGGCGTCTTCGCGGGCATCATTGCCGCCGCCTGTTGGGGTGCTTGTGCGGCCGCGGCGGCGGGTGTCGGTGTCCCGTTCTGTATTGCCTGCATCGCTGCCTACGCCACTATCGGCGGTGCTTCCATCACAGCAATCGCAAGTTGCTTCAAGTAAGGATTTGACATGCGCAATATGTCTAACCTGCTTCCCGCGGTGCTACTCATCGGAATGGCCTTGGCGGCAGGCGCGTTCATCCTGTCCGTTCCCCCACTGTTTCGTCCGCATGAGCAGCACCAGGTGTGGATCACAGGGACACTAGGCTGTCTTTCCCTGGTCCTCGCGGTGGGTACGCTGTACCTGAGGCATTCATCAACGCGGCGCTAGCCGCTCGGGGCGACGGTGCAGTAGCAAGGTGAGGCTGGGTTGGTTCCAGACCTGAAGTTGTCGCAGTGGAACACGACACCGAATCCCGGTGTGCGGGTGGTCTTGTCGAGGCCATCTTCACATCGGGGTTCGGTGTCCAGGTTCCCTGGCTGGCCCGCCTGCCACACCCGCTCCTCCAGGACGGAGATCGGCTCTCCGCAGCCCGAGGAGTCAGAAGCATGGAGGTCCTCGCTCGCCGGGACCGGGGATACGTCACCGTTCAGCCGGTCTGTTCATTAGCATGCACTGCTCTGCATGAACTTGCACTCGTGAGTCGTCCTTGTTAATCTTCGCTGCATAGTCATGCGGAGGTGAGTATGGGGATTCGAGTCGCGGTCGCCGGTGCGAGCGGCTACGCCGGGGGCGAGCTGCTGCGCCTGATCGCCGGGCACCCGGAGTTCGACCTGGTCGCCGCCACCGCGCACAGCCAGGCCGGGCACCGTGTCGACGTGGTGCACCCGCAGCTCACCGGTCTGGACCTGGTGCTCGGCGAGACCGACCCGGCGACCCTGGCCGACGCGGACCTGGTCTTCCTGGCGCTGCCGCACGGCCAGTCGGCCGCCCTCGCGGCCCAGCTCCCCGACGAGGTGCGGATCGTCGACCTGGGCGCGGATCACCGGCTCGCCGACCCGTACGCCTGGGCCCAGTACTACGGCGGCACGCACGCCGGGCAGTGGACCTACGGCCTGCCCGAGTTGCCCGGCCAGCGGGAGCTGATCGCCGGCTCCACCCGGGTGGCGAACACCGGTTGCTACGCCGCCGCGATCACCCTGGCGCTGGCGCCGTTGATCGCCGACGCCGCGGCCAGCCCCGCCGACGTGGTGGTGGTCGCCGCCTCCGGCACCTCCGGCGCAGGCCGGTCGACGAAGGCGCACCTGCTGGCCAGCGAGGTGATGGGGGACCTGTCGCCGTACCGGGTGGGCACCCACCAGCACGTACCGGAGATCAAGCAGGCCACCGGCGCGACCGGGCTGTCGTTCACCCCGGTCCTGGCCCCGATGCCGCGCGGCATCCTGGCCACGGTCACGGCCGTGCCGGCACGCGGGGTCGACCCGCAAGAGGTGCTGGCGCGGGCGTACGCCGAAGCGCCGTTCGTGCACGTGTTGCCGGAGGGCCGCTGGCCGCACACCGCCGCCACCCTCGGCTCGAACTCCTGTCACCTGCAGGCCACCGTGGACGTCGACTCGGGTCGCCTGATCGTGCTCAGCGCGTTGGACAACCTGGGTAAGGGCGCCGCCGGTCAGGCCGTCCAGAACGCCAATCTGATGCTCGGCCTGCCGGAGACGACGGGCCTGTCGATCTGGGGAGTCACACCGTGAGCGTTACCACCCCACGCGGGTTCCGGGCGGCCGGGGTGGCCGCCGGTCTCAAGGCCGGCGGTGGCGCGGACGTCGCCCTGGTGGTCAACGACGGCCCGGACGCCGGTGTCGCAGGTGTGTTCACCAGCAACCGGGTCAAGGCCGCGCCGGTGCGCTGGACGCAGCAGGTCGTGCAGGGTGGTGTGGTACGCGCCGTGGTGCTCAACTCCGGTGGCGCCAACGCCTGCACCGGCCCGGCCGGTTTCCAGGACACCCACGCCACCGCCGAGCACACGGCCGCCGCGCTGACCTCGGTGAGTCCACGACTGATCCTCGGTGCCGGCGAGGTGGCGGTCTGCTCGACCGGGTTGATCGGTGAGCGGCTGCCGATGCCGAAGCTGCTGCCGGGCGTCCGCTCCGCGATCCGCGGGCTGTCCCGTGCTGGTGGACAGGCCGCCGCCGAGGCGATCATGACCACGGACACCCGCCCGAAGACCACTGTGGCCCCTGGTGGGGGCTGGACCGTCGGCGGCATGGCCAAGGGCTCCGGGATGCTCGCGCCGGGCATGGCCACCATGCTCTGCGTGCTCACCACCGACGCGGTGGCCGGGCCGGCGACGCTGGACGAGGCGCTGCGGGCCGCGACGCGGGTCACCTTCGACCGGGTCGACTCCGACGGCTGCATGTCCACAAACGACACGGTGTTGCTCCTGTCCAGCGGCGCGAGCGGCATCGAGCCGACGCTTGCCGAGTTGACCGCCGCCGTGACCGAGGCCTGTCACGACCTGGCCCAGCAGTTGGTGGCCGACGCCGAGGGCGCCACCAAGGAGGTCGCCATCGACGTGGTCGGCGCGGCCGACGAGGACGACGCGGTCGAGGTGGGCCGTTCGGTGGCCCGCAACAACCTGGTCAAGACGGCGTTGTTCGGCAACGACCCCAACTGGGGTCGGATCCTCGCCGCGGTCGGCACCACCGCCGCCGCCTTCGAGCCGGACGAGGTGGACGTGGCGGTCAACGGGGTGTGGGTGTGCCGGGGCGGCGCCGCCGCCGAGGACCGCTCGAAGGTCGACCTGACCGGGCGCGACGTGACCATCCGGATCGACCTGCACGCCGGCTCGTCCGCCGCGACGATCTGGACCAACGACCTGTCCCACGCGTACGTGCACGAGAACTCGGCGTACTCCTCATGAGTCTCAGTAGCGACCTCGCCCGCGCCCAGGTCAAGGCGGAGACGCTGATCGAGGCGCTGCCCTGGCTGGCGCGCTTCTCCGGTTCCACGGTCGTGGTCAAGTACGGCGGCAACGCGATGACCGACCCCGAGTTGCAGCGGGCGTTCGCCGCCGACATGGTCTTCCTGCGCTACGCCGGCCTGAAGCCCGTGGTGGTGCACGGCGGCGGTCCGCAGATCTCCGCCATGCTGGGCCGGCTCGGCATCGCCAGCGAGTTCCGGGGTGGCCTGCGGGTGACCACCGCCGAGGCGATGGACGTGGTCCGGATGGTGCTGGTCGGGCAGGTGGGCCGCGAGCTGGTCGGGCTGATCAACTCGCACGGCCCGTACGCGGTGGGCCTGTCCGGCGAGGACGCGCGGCTGTTCACCGCGGTGCGCCGCCCGGCGTACGTGGACGGGTTGCCTGTCGACGTCGGCCAGGTCGGTGACGTCGAGTCGGTCGACGTGTCGGCGGTGACCGACCTGATCGACGCCGGTCGGATTCCGGTGATCTCCACGGTGGCGCCGGACGCGGACGGGGTGCTGCACAACCTCAACGCGGACACCGCCGCCGCCGCGCTGGCCATCGCGTTGCGGGCCCGCAAGCTGGTCGTGCTCACCGACGTGGCCGGCCTGTACGCGGACTGGCCGGACACCACGAGCCTGGTCTCCGAGATCGTCGCGGACGACCTGGCCAAGCTGCTGCCGAGGCTGGAGTCGGGCATGGTGCCGAAGATGGAGGCCTGTCTGCGGGCGGTGCGCGGGGGAGTGCCCGCCGCGCACGTCGTCGACGGTCGGGTGGCGCACTCCACGTTGTTAGAGGTGTTCACCTCGGAAGGGTTCGGGACGATGGTGGTGCCAGGAGACGGGATGGTCGCGTCGTGAGCACGTTGGCGCAGCGTTGGAAGCAGTCCATGATGGACAACTACGGCACGCCGCCGCTGGCGCTGGTCTCCGGTGCCGGTGCCGTGGTGGTCGACGACGCCGGCCGCGAATACCTCGACCTGGTCGGCGGCATCGCGGTGAACGCCCTCGGTCACGCCCACCCGGCCGTGGTGGCGGCGGTGTCGAAGCAGGTCGCGACCCTCGGGCACGTCTCCAACCTGTTCGTCGCGGAGCCGCCGGTGGCCCTGGCCGAGCTGCTGTTGGCGCTCGCCGGCCGGCCCGGCCGGGTCTTCTTCGCCAACTCGGGCGCGGAGGCGAACGAGGCGGCGTTCAAGCTCTCCCGGCGTACCGGGCGTACGCACGTGGTGGCCACCCGGGGCGGCTTCCACGGCCGCACCATGGGCGCGCTCGCGCTGACCGGCCAGCCGGCCAAGGCCGATCCGTTCCGGCCGCTGCCGGGCGAGGTGACCCACGTCGACTTCGGCGACGTGGCCGCCCTCGAGGCGGCCGTCACCGACGCCACCGCGATGCTGATCCTGGAGCCGATCCAGGGTGAGAACGGCGTCGTCGTCCCGCCGGCCGGCTACCTGGCCGCGGCCCGGCGGATCACCGCCCGGCACGGGGCGCTGCTGGTGCTCGACGAGGTGCAGACCGGCATCGGGCGCACCGGGCACTGGTTCGCGCACCAGGCCGAGGGCGTGGAGCCGGACGTGGTCACGTTGGCCAAGGGGCTGGGTGGGGGGCTGCCCATCGGGGCCACGCTGGCGTTCGGCCGGGCCGCCGACCTGCTCACCCCCGGCTCGCACGGCACCACGTTCGGCGGCAACCCGGTCAGCTGCGCGGCGGCGCTCGCCGTGGTGGCGACAATCGCCAACGAGGGCCTGCTGGACAACGTCAAGCGGGTCGGCGAGCGGCTGCGTCGCGGCATCGAGGCGCTGGGTCACCCGCTCATCGACGGCGTACGGGGCGCCGGGCTGCTGCTCGGCGTGACGCTCACCGCGCCGGTGGCGCCGGTGCTCGCCGAGGCGCTGCGGGAGGCCGGTTTCCTGGTCAACCCGGTGCAGCCGGGCGTGCTCCGGCTGGTCCCACCGCTGATCCTCACCGCCGCCCAGGCGGACGCCTTCGTCGCCGCCCTTCCCGCCGCCCTGGACGCGACGGCCCCGGCCGCAGCCGGAACCGCCGCAGATCTTGGAGGGAAAGCGCCCCTCCAGGGGCCGAAATCCTCCACGATCTCGACGCCGACGACCATGCCGACCACCACGACCACGACCACCACGGGGACGACAGCATGACCCGGCACTTCCTGCGCGACGACGACCTCTCGCCGGCCGAGCAGTCCGCGGTCCTCGACCTGGCCGCGCGCATGAAGGCGGACCGCTTCGGCCACCGGCCGCTGGCCGGCCCCCGTTCGGTGGCGGTGCTCTTCGACAAGCAGAGTCTGCGGACCAGGACCTCGTTCGACGTCGGGATCGCCGAGTTGGGCGGGCACCCGCTGGTCGTGGACACACAGGTCACCCACTTCGGCCGGGGCGAGTCCCTGGCGGACGCGGGACGTGTGCTGTCCCGCTACGTCGCGGCGATCGTGCTGCGTACCCACGGTGACGAGCGGATCGCCGAGGTCGCGGCCGGCGCCACCGTGCCGGTGGTCAACGCGCTCACCGACGGCTTCCACCCGTGCCAACTGCTGGCCGACCTGCTGACCGTCCGGGAGCGGTGCGGCGGCACGGCCGGCCGCACGCTTGCCTACGTGGGCGACAGCGCGAACAACATGGCGCAGTCGTACCTGCTGGCCGGGGCGCTGGCCGGCATGCACGTGCGGATCGCCGGGCCGGACGGCTTCGCGCCCGATCCGGCCGTCGTGGACCGGGCGGCCCGCATCGCCGCCGACACCGGCGGGTCGGTACGGGTGCTGACCGACCCGGCCCAGGCGGTACGCGACGCCGATGTGCTGGCCACCGACACCTGGACGTCGATGGGGCAGGAGTCCGACGGGCTGGACCGGATCACCCCGTTCCTGCCGTACCAGGTGAACAAGGAACTGCTCGGTCAGGCCGCACCGGACGCGATCGTGCTGCACTGCCTGCCGGCGCACCGTGGTGAGGAGATCACCGACGAGGTGCTCGACGGGCCGCAGAGCGCGGTCTTCGACCAGGCCGAGAACCGGCTGCACGCGCAGAAGGCGTTGCTGGCGTTCCTGCTGGACGCCGCGACCGGTGACGCCGCGACCGGTGACGCCGCGACCGGCGACACTGCGACCGGCGACACGGCGACCGGAGAGCGACGATGACCGGGCCGTTGACCCGCGCGGCCCGGCACGCCCGGATCGTGGAGTTGATCCGCGACAGGTCGATCCGGTCGCAGACCGAGTTGGCCGACCTGCTCGCCGCCGACGGTGTCGTCGTCACCCAGGCCACCCTCTCGCGGGACCTGGAGGAGTTGGGCGCGGTCAAGGTGCGCGGCGGCGACGGGCCGGCCGTCTACCTGATCCCGGAGGACGGTCAGCGACCGTTGCGCGACGCCGAGGCCGCGCCGGCGCGGCTGCTGCGGTTGCTGCGCGAGCTGCTCAACGGGGTCGACTCCAGCGGCAACATCGCCGTGCTGCGTACCCCGCCGGGCGCGGCCCAGTACCTGGCCAGCGCGTTGGACCGGGCCAGCCTGCCCGAGATCGTCGGCACCACCGCCGGCGACGACACCATTCTCGTGGTGGCCCGGACGGCCGACGGCGGGGCCGCGCTCGGTGACAAGCTCGCCGGCTGGGCCCGCCGGGAGGACAACGCCGAGGGGAGCGGTACGCCATGACCGAGCGGGTCGTGCTCGCGTACTCCGGAGGGTTGGACACCTCCGTCGCCATTCCGTACCTGGCCGAGCAGACCGGGGCCGAGGTGATCGCGGTGGCGGTCGACGTCGGGCAGGGCGGCGAGGACCTCGACGCCATCCGGCAGCGCGCCCTGGACTGCGGCGCCGCCGAGGCCGAGGTCGTCGACGCGCGTGACGAGTTCGCCGCCGACTACTGCCTGCCGGCGATCCGGGCCAACGCCCTCTACATGGACCGCTACCCGTTGGTGTCGGCGCTGTCCCGCCCGCTGATCGTCAAGCACCTGGTGGCGGCGGCGCGTACGCACGGCGGCACGATCGTGTCGCACGGCTGCACCGGTAAGGGCAACGACCAGGTCCGGTTCGAGGTGGGGCTGAACGCGCTCGCCCCCGACCTGAGGATCATCGCGCCGGCCCGGGACTTCGCGTGGACGCGGGACAAGGCGATCGCCTTCGCCGAGGAGAAGGGGTTGCCGATCGACGTGTCGGCGAAGTCCCCGTACTCGATCGACCAGAACCTGTTCGGTCGCGCGGTGGAGACCGGCTTCCTGGAGGACATCTGGAACGCCCCCGTCGAGGGCCTGTACGCGTACACCGCGGACCCGGCGCAGGACCGCGACCCCGACGAGGTCGTGATCACCTTCGACGGTGGCGTGCCGGTGGCGATCGACGGTGAGACGGTCACCCCGTACCAGGCGATCCTGGAGCTGAACCGGCGCGCGGGCGCCCAGGGCGTGGGTCGCCTCGACATGGTCGAGGACCGCCTGGTGGGCATCAAGAGCCGCGAGGTGTACGAGGCGCCCGGCGCGATCGCGCTGATCACCGCCCACCAGGAGTTGGAGGCGGTGACCGTGGAACGGGACCTGGCCCGGTTCAAGAAGGGCGTGGACCAGCGCTGGGGTGAGCTGGTGTACGACGGTCTGTGGTTCTCGCCGTTGAAGGACTCGCTCGACGCGTTCATCGACGACGCGCAGCGGCACGTGAGCGGCGAGGTGCGGATGATCCTGCACGGCGGTCGGGCCACCGTCACCGGCCGGCGCTCCGAGGCGAGCCTCTACGACTTCGGGATGGCCACCTACGACACCGGCGACACCTTCGACCAGTCCCTGGCGAAGGGCTTCGTGCGGCTGTGGGGCCTTCCGAGCCGGATGGCCGCCGCGCGGGACGCCCGGGTCGGCGGTGCCGGACGGTGACACGTGCGAGCGCGAGGAGTCAGCGAGCGCGGCGAGTGCGCCCCGCAGTCGCGAGCGAAAGGCAACTAGAGCAATGATGGGCGACGTGGACGACAAGAGCCTGACCGAGAACAGCGCAGCCACCAACCGGACGAGCCTGTGGGGTGGTCGCTTCGCGGGCGGCCCCGCCGAGGCTCTGGCCCGACTGTCGGTGAGCGTGCAGTTCGACTGGCGCCTGGCCCCGTACGACATCGCCGGTTCCCGGGCGCACGCCCGGGTCCTGGCCGGCGCCGGCCTGCTCGACCCCGAGGAGTTGGGTCGGATCCTGGCGGCCCTGGACGACCTGGAGGCCGCGTGCGCCTCGGGGTCCTTCCGCCCCACGGTCGACGACGAGGACGTGCACACCGCGCTGGAGCGCGGTCTGTTGGAGCGCCTCGGCAGCCTCGGTGGCAAGCTGCGCGCGGGCCGCTCCCGCAACGACCAGGTCGCCACGGACCTGCGGCTCTACCTGCGGGACCACGCCCGGGGCGTGGCCAGCCGGCTCGTCGAGCTGGCCGAGGCGCTTGTGGAGCAGGCCGAGCGGCACGTCGACACGGCCGCGCCGGGCATGACGCATCTCCAGCACGCTCAGCCGGTCACGTTCGGGCACTGGCTGCTCGCCCACGTGCAGCCGCTGCTGCGGGACCTGGAGCGGTTGCGCGACTGGGACCACCGGGCGGCGGTCAGCCCGCTCGGCGCGGGTGCCCTCGCCGGTTCGGGGCTTCCGCTGGATCCGGTGGCCGTGGCCAAGGAGTTGGGTTTCCGGACGTCGTTCGCCAACTCGATGGACGCCGTCGCCGACCGGGACTTCGTCGCCGAGTTCCTGTTCACCACCGCCCTGATCGGGGTGCACCTGTCCCGGCTCGGCGAGGAGGTCGTGCTCTGGACCTCGCACGAGTTCGGGTGGGTGGAGCTGGACGACTCGTTCGCGACCGGTTCGTCGATCATGCCGCAGAAGAAGAACGCGGACATCGCCGAGCTGGCCCGCGGCAAGTCCGGCCGGTTGGTCGGCGGCCTGGTGACCGTGCTGACCATGCTCAAGGGCCTGCCGATGACCTACGACCGGGACATGCAGGAGGACAAGGAGCCGGCGTTCGACGCCGTCGACACCCTGGAGCTGCTGCTCCCGGCCCTGGCGGGGATGATCTCCACGATGACGGTCCGGGTGGACCGTCTCGTCGCCGCCGCGCCGGTCGGCTTCTCCCTGGCCACCGAGGTCGCCGACTGGCTGGTCCGGCGCAACGTGCCGTTCCGGGACGCGCACGAGATCACCGGTCGCCTGGTGGCGCTCTGCGCGGCCCGGGAGTGCGAGCTGAACGACGTCTCCGACGACGACCTGAGCACCATCAGTGAGCACCTCGACCCGTCGGTGCGCGACGTGCTCTCGGTCCGTTCGGCCCTCGCCGCCCGGACCACCCCCGGCTCGACCGGCCCCGGCCCGGTGGCCGACCAGCTCGCCACCGCGGCGGACCGGCTGACCACCTGGCGGGAGTGGGCCGCCGAGCGGGTCGTCCCGCGCTGAGCTGTGCCGTGGCGTCGGCGCTGGCCGCCGGCGCCGCGGCGGTTCAGGCCGTCGGACGCTCCCGCTTGGGGAGCTTCGCCACCACCATGTCGTACGACGCGTCGACCGCCTCGGTCAGTTCCTCATCGTCGATCCCGCCGTCGAGGCGCAGCGTGTTCCACCCGGACCTGCCGATGTAGGCCATCACCCGGGCGTCGTCGGGGTGCCGGTGCAGCCACTCGTCGGCCACCTCCCGGGTCGGCCCGCACTTGATGCCGACAGTCGGCTTTCCCTCGCCACTGCCGAGGAACGCGAAGATCCGGCTGCCCACCTTCACCACCTCGTCGCCCTCCCACGGCCGGTCCAGCCACGCTCCCGGCTTGGCCAGGCAGTACGTCAGCATCTCCGCGCGCTCCATGGGTGCCTCCTCGTCGTGCGCACAGTGTGCCCGCCCCGCGGCCGTCGCACGCGCGGCATGCCGATCCCGCCCCGCGCCGCGCCGCCCCGCGCCGCGCCGCGCCGCCCCGCCCCGCCCCGCCCCGCGCCGCCCCGCCCGCGCCTACTGGCCCGCCGAGAACGACGACCGGTACATCGACTGGTCCGATTTCGAGTACGAGCGCGGTTTCGACCTGGAGATCGGCGATGGCACCACCGCGGTGGCCGTCACCCTCAGCATGAAGCAGCTGCGTATCTGGCGGGACTGGCTCGCCGCCGACCTCGCCGAGGCCCCGCCGCGATGAGCGCACCACGGCGGGTGCGGGTGCTGGGCGACCTGTTCCACGGGCGCGTGCCGGGCGGCGCGGTCTACGTCGGCCGGGCCGCGCCCGGCCTGCGGGCCAGTCGGTACGCCAACCCGCACCGCGTCGGCACCTGGGCCGGCCGTAGCTTCCAGCGAGAAAAAACAACGCTAAGAAGTTGATCTAGGCTTGCACCTGGGGCGCTGCCTCAAGACGGTGGGCTGCGGGAGAGCCGATTCGCCGTTTCCCGTGATCCCGGCATGTGGGAGCAGAGGGTCGGCGCCGTCACCTGTCCGGTCCGGGTGAGAGGACGTCGTGCCGGTCGACCACCGGCACGGTGCGGACGGTCAGAGTCGCCAGCCGGAGTTCCATCCGGGGAACTTGGTGGCGAGGACCGCGAACTCGAGTTCGAGCGTGCCGCTGGCGGCGGCCGGGGCGAGCATGGCGGTGTATTCGGGGTCGGGTGAGTAGAGCGTCCACCGGTCGGCCGCGGGCATCGGGGACGAAGAGCAGACCCCAGGCGGCCGGGGCGGTGCCGGCGAGGAGCAACAGCAGCACCTACACCTACAACGGCGCCGGTAACCCGACCTCTACCGCCGACGCGATGGCCGCGAAGGCTGACGTCGACTACAACGGCGACGGCACGGTGAAGACCTCCACCGACCCGGCGAACACCGGCAACCCCACCACCTACACCTACGACACCAGTAAGCAGGTCACCAAGCTCACCCCACCGACCGGCAACAACGTGGCGGTCAAAACCTTCACCTACGACTCGTACGGGCGGCTCAAGACCGCCTCCGACGGCTGCACCACCACCTACACCTACAGCCTCGACGACCGGGTCTCCCAGATCGACTACACCGGCTGCGGCACCCAACCCTCAGTCACCTACGAGCACGGCGGCACCGGCAACCTGCTCACCCGCGTCGACGCCACCGGCACCACCACCCTGGGCCTACGACACCCTCAACCGGGTCCGGGAACGCACCAGCCCCGGCAGCAGCCTGCTCAAGTATCTGCCGGACCCGGCGGGCAACCTCGAAGAGCTCACCGACGGCCGAGGCACCACCCGCTACTACTACAACACCCGCAACTGGCTGGTCCGCATGGACACCGCCACCGGCACCCGCTACAACTTCCTCTACGACAAGAACGGCAACCGCACCAACACGTACTTCGCCACCAACGAAACCAACAGCACCTACGCGCTGTGGACCAAGACGACCTACGACAAGTCCGACCGGCCGCTACGGATCACCGCGACCCGCAACTCGGCCAGCCCGACCAAGGTCTTCGACGTCACCTACTGCCACGCCAAGTACGTCTCCGGTCAACCCTGCTCCACCGCCACGGGCAACGACACCGGGCTGCGGCAGTGGCAGAAGGACGAGATCAGCGGCGCGATCAGTGAGTTCAGCTACGACAAGGCCAACCGGCTGACGAAGGCCACCAACTTCAACGGCAAGACCTACGACTACGCCTACAACAGCAACAGCAACGGCAACCGCACCAGCGTCAAGGTCGACGGCACCACCACCCAAACCCTGACCTACAACACCGCTAACCAGATCACCACCACCTACAACACCTACGACGGCCGAGGCAACCAGACCCGCGTCAGCAGCCCGACGGTAAACCCGCTGACCTACAACTCGGCCAAGCAGATGACCGGCGCGAACACCGGCACCTACACCTACGCTGGCACCGACCAGGTCGAGCTGGTGCAGAACGCCTCGGCCACCATGCAGTACGGCATTGAGGACCAGCACGGTATGCCGTGGCTGCAGTCCTGGACGGCAAACGGATCGACGGCCTACGTCGAGCGGGACGGCATCGGTACTCCGCTAGGCCTGCGAATCAACAACGTCGACTACGCCTACGTGTTGGACGCGCTCGGTTCGCCGGTGGCAATTGTCAAAGCCAACGGCACCGTCTCGGCCACCTACCGCTACGACCCGTATGGCAACGGCACCACGACCGACGAATACAACCTCGGCCAGACCAACCTAATCCGGTACACCGGCGGAACGTATGACCTGACTACCGGGTTCACCAAACTCGGCCAGCGGTGGTACAACCCGACGCAGGGGCGCTTCACCCAGCAGGACAGCCTGAGTTTCGTCGGTAACCCGGAGCATGGCAACCGTTACGCCTACGCAGGCGATAACCCTGTAAGCTATGTCGACCCCACCGGCTTGAGCTGGAAGACGGCGCTCGCCGGTGGCGCAGTTGGCGCCTTGGCGGGAGTGGCCGCTTGGGGTCTGTCTGGTGGTAATCCAGTGATCGCAGGCGCGGTGGGCGGTGGTGTCGCAGGCTTCACGCAGGCTGCGCTCGGTGATTACGAGGATGGCGAGCCAGTCGACTGGGGTAATGCTGTTGGTGAGAGAGCGATTGGCGCAGGGTTCGGTGCAGGTTTGGGGTTCCTCGGGTCCCTGCCGTACAAGCCTACTTTGTGACTTGCGAAGCGACGAGATTGCCCGCATCATCGCGCTATTGGTGACCGATTGGAGTATGAGTCTTGGGATCCGCTCGGCTGCCGGCACGGAAGAAGATGAGCGTTGCTGAAAGCAGCTACTGGTACCTGGCCTCCGTGTCGCCTTGGGTCATCGCCTGGGCCGGGTATGAGCTGATCACGGGCGAACGGAGAGATGCCCTGCCGTGGGTATTGCTGGTCGTCTCAGTTGCGGCCCTGGTCGGTGGCGTTGTCGGACTGGTTGTGCTGAAGTCCCGGCGACGCTGACCAGCACTACCCATCACTGAGTATTGTCCAGTCGGCATGGCAAGGCGCGGAGTATCCGGCGGCCGCCGGATACTCCGCGCCGTCGTGACGGCCCGTGAGGACCAACGTTCGGACCATCCTCGCGACCGCCACCCTGGCCACATGCCGCCGCTGCTTGCCTGGGCCGTCGGGTGAGCTCCTGCCGGCACGCCATCGACCTCGGCGGGCCGCCGAGGACCGGTGGGCTCAGCTGATGGACCACCCATCGTTCCAGCACGGGAACTTGGTGCGGAAGAGGTCGGTGGCCAGGTCGAGGGTTTGCGCGGCCGACGCGAACAGGACTGTGAACTCGGGGTCGGGTAGGTACAACGTCCACCGGTGGTCACGCTCGTCGACGACGAACAGCAGCCCCCACCCGGCCGGCGCGGTGCCCGCCAGTTCGCTCAGGCGTTGGCGGGACCGCTCGGCCAGGTCGGCGTGACGGATCCGGCCGTGACCGACGACTGTCATCGGGAACCGGGGCTCACCGCGCCACCGCCGCCGGAGCATTTCCGATCATGATCGCGTTACCCGCCCCGCCCCGCGCCGCCCCGCCCCGCGCCGCCCCGCGCCGCCCCGCGCCGCCCCGCGCCGCCCCGCGCCGCCCCGCGCCGCCCCGCGCCGCCCCGCGCCGCCCCGCGCCGCCCCGCGCCGCAAGATCGTGCTGGATCCACGATCCAGTGGCCTCCGCCACGGTCGAGGCCACTACATCCGTGTTCGAGTGCGATCTAGCACTGACGAGCACGATCTTGACACGGTCGAGCGCGGCCGTCAGGCGCTCTGCTCGGCGGAGCGGGCGGCGACCCGCTCGTAGCGCTGCCGGGCCGCCTGCGCGCTGCCCAGCCCCAGGCCGTACGCGATCGCCTGCCAGGTCAGCCCGCGGTCGCGGGCCAGCGTCAGCAGCCCCGCCTCCAGGGCGTCCAGCTCGGCGCGGACGTGGGGCAGCAGGGTCAGCGCGGCGGTGAGGTCGGCGGCGTCGATCGGCTCCTCGGCCGGCTCCCGCTCCGCTCCGCCGGCGGCCAACGCGGTGACCAGGGCGACGGCCTCCCACGGGTCCAGCACGTACGGGTGTGCCCAGCGGCCCCGCTGGTTGTCGTTGCCGGCGTGGCGGTCGCTGATCCGCTGGAGGGCCTCGTGGGTGCGGTGGGCGCGGGCGTGGGCCGGGTGTGGCGCCGTGAACGGGTCGTTCGTCGTCATACCCCCGAGCACACCCCATCAACAGATTATTGTCAACACATTGTTTGGTGTGGCGACGCGGGCCCGACCGCGCCGCCACGCCAGGGTTAGAGCGCCAGCTCGAGCCGGTGCTCGTCGGTGAGCGAGTTGCACAGGTCGGAGCAGGAGTTTCCGGTCACCACGCCGAACGCCACGCCAGGAGCGAACGGACGCTCGGTCGCCGTCACCGCGATCCGCACCTTCTGGGTGGTGGCCTCACAGGGCACCTTCCGGGTGGTCGTGCCGGTCCGCATCGTGTCCCCGATCGCCTGGGCGACCTTCACGGTCAGGTCGACCTGGGTGGGCTGCGAGCAGGTCAGGTTGACCGGGACGACAACCGCCGCGCCGCTGGCGTCGATCTTGCCGCTGCCGCCGAGCACGACAGCGGTCAGCGGGGCGCCGTCGACCGCGGCACCCGCCCGCAGCGGGGCGGTGGCACCGGCCGACGGGGCGAGAGCGAACGTGGCGGCGGCCACGGCCAGGCCGATGGCGACCAGAGGACGACGGATACTGCGTACGGTCATGGTGGTTCCTCTCCCGATGTGCCGCCGCGCCCTGCGACGACACCGGTTACACCCGGCGCTCACGGGGCGGGTTTCGGCGCGCGGGCTGACGAACTGGTGAACACCGGAGGGCTTCCCGGCGACGGCCTGATCCGTAGCGGGATGGCCGGGCGGAGTGCTGGGTACCGTGCCAGTCATGGAGCCCGTGCCGGATGACCGTTCTGTCGACGCCGACCTGGCGGGGCTGGCCGACCTGCTCGCCAGCCCCCTGCTGCCGGCCGCGCGCGGGCTGCTGGGGTGCGAGCTGCACGCGGGTGGCGTCACCGTCCGGATCACCGAGGTCGAGGCGTACGCCGGCATGGCCGGGGATCAGGCCTCGCACGCCCACCGGGGGCGCACCCCGCGCAACGCGGTGATGTTCGGGCCGGCCGGGCACGCGTACGTCTACTTCACCTACGGGATGCACTGGTGCATGAACGTGGTCACCGGCGTCGAGGGGGAGGCGTCCGCCGTGCTGCTGCGCGCCGGCGAGGTCGTCGACGGCCTGGCCGCGGCCCGGGATCGTCGGCCGGCCGTGCGCCGGGACGTGGACCTGGCCCGTGGGCCGGCCCGGCTCTGCGCCACACTCGGCATCGACCGTTCGGCGTACGGCGCGTACCTGCTCGGTGACGGGCCGGTCCGGTTGCGCCCCCCGACGCGGCCGGTGCCGCCCGAGGCGGTGGTCGCCGGCCCACGGGTCGGCGTGACCGGCGCGCACGACCTGCCCTGGCGGTTCTGGCTCGACGGCGAGCCGACGGTCAGCGCGTACCGACGTCACGTGCCCCGCATCCGGCGCTGAGCCTCCGGGCGTGTGTCCCGGGAACGTGTCGGAGGGTGTGGCCATAATCACCGCACCTGCTCACCGACGGTTCGGAGGACATGATGGCGACGCTGCTCGCGATCGGCACGGCCAAGGGGTTGTTTCTCGCCACGAGTGCCGATGACCGGCGCAGTTGGGAGATCACCGGCCCGCACTTCCCGATGACCGGGGTCTACGCGGTCGCGGTCGACACCCGGCGGTCCACCCCGCGGTTGCTCGCCGGGATGAGCAGCTCACACTTCGGGCCGAGCGTCGCCACGAGCGACGACCTCGGCGCCTCCTGGGACGAGCCGGACCACGCGCCGGTGGCGTTCCCGGCCGACACCGGCGTGTCCCTCGGGCGGGTCTGGCAGTTGATGCCGGCCGGGCCCGACCAGCCGGACGTCGTCTGGGCCGGCACCGAGCCGTCCGCGCTGTTCAAGTCCACCGACGGTGGCCGCAGCTTCGAGCTGGTCCGTTCCCTCTGGGACCACCCGCACCGCCCGCAGTGGGAGGCCGGCTTCGGTGGTCAGGCCGTGCACACCGTGCTGCCGCACCCGCGTGACCCGGCTCGGTTGCTTGTCGCCATGTCCACCGGCGGGGTCTACCGCTCGGAGGACGCCGGGGCGAGTTGGGCCCCTGGCAACACCGGCATCCGCGCCTACTTCATGCCCGACGAGTGGCCGGAGTTCGGCCAGTGCGTGCACAAGGTCGCCCGGGACGGGGTCAACCCCGAGCGGCTGTACGCGCAGAACCACCACGGTGTCTACCGCTCCGACGACGACGGCCGCACCTGGTCCTCGATCGCCGACGGGCTGCCCAGCGACTTCGGCTTCCCGATGGTGGCCCACCCGGGGCGCGGCGGCACGGTGTGGGCCTTCCCGTTGGTGGCCGACAGCGAGCGGTTCCCCACCGACCACCGTTGCCGGGTGTTCCGCTCCGCCGACGCGGGCGGCAAGTGGGAGCCGCTGTCGGTGGGGCTGCCCGAGGGGCCGTTCTACCCGGCGGTGCTGCGCGACGCGATGTGCGCCGATGACGCCACCCCCGGCGGGGTCTACTTCGGCACCCGTTCCGGCTCGGTCTTCGCCAGCCGCGACGAGGGCGACTCCTGGTCCCTGGTGGCGGCACACCTGCCGGACGTGCTCTGCGTCCGGGCCGCGGCGGTCTGAGCGTGGTCACCGTGCTGCTGCCCGGCCCGCTGCGGGGCGAGGCCGGCGGGGCCAGTCGGCTGAGCGTCGGCGCCACCGGGACGCTGCGGGCGGTCCTCGACGAGCTGGCCGTCGCGCATCCGCGGCTGGCCCGGCGGATCCGCGACGAACGTGGCGAGCTGCGCCGCTATGTCAACGTCTACGTCGACGGTGAGGATTGCCGGCACTCGGGCGGGCTGGCCACGCCGGTCGACGAGGGCGCCGAGGTGCAGGTGCTCCCCTCGGTGGCCGGCGGTTGAGCCGGCGGTAAGGCCGGTCGACGCCCCGAATGTCCGTTGTCCGGCGTGACCCGCGCCACCGCGAGACGTGCCGCCGACGGAATAGTTGCGTCGTCAAATAAGTTGTGAGCTGCGTCCGGGTACCACGGCGGCACCCGGTTGACACGCGAGGAGCTGGTCATGCAGTTCGGAGTCTTCACCGTCGGTGACGTCACGGTCGACCCGACCACCGGTCGGGAGCCGACCGAGCATGAGCGGATCAAGGCCATGGTCGCCATCGCGCTCAAGGCCGAAGAGGTCGGTCTGGACGTCTTCGCCGCGGGCGAGCACCACAACCCGCCGTTCGTGCCCTCGTCACCGACCACGATGCTCGGCCACATCGCGGCGCGTACCGAGCGGCTGCTGCTGTCCACCGCCACCACGCTGATCACCACGAACGACCCGGTGAAGATCGCCGAGGACTACGCGATGCTCCAGCACCTGTCCGACGGCCGGGTGGACCTGATGATGGGCCGCGGCAACACCGGCCCGGTCTACCCCTGGTTCGGCAAGGACATCCGCGCCGGCATCCCCCTCGCGATCGAGAACTACGACCTGCTGCACCGGCTGTGGCGCGAGGACGTGGTCGACTGGAAGGGCAAGTACCGCACCCCGTTGCAGTCGTTCACCTCGACGCCGCGCCCGCTCGACGGCGTGCCCCCGTTCGTCTGGCACGGCTCGATCCGCAGCCCGGAGATCGCCGAGCAGGCCGCGTACTACGGCGACGGCTTCTTCGCCAACCACATCTTCTGGCCCAAGGAGCACACCCAGCGGATGGTCGCGCTCTACCGCCAGCGGTACGCGCACTACGGCCACGGCACCGCCGACCAGGCCATCGTCGGCCTCGGTGGGCAGGTGTTCATGCGCCGCAACTCGCAGGACGCCGTCCGCGAGTTCCGGCCGTACTTCGACAACGCCCCGGTCTACGGGCACGGGCCGTCGCTTGAGGAGTTCACCCGGGAGACGCCGCTGACCGTGGGCAGCCCGCAGCAGGTCATCGACCGCACGCTCGGCTTCCGGGAGTACGTCGGCGACTACCAGCGGCAGCTGTTCCTGATGGATCACGCGGGCCTGCCCCTGAAGACCGTGCTGGAGCAGCTCGACCTGCTCGGCGAGGAGGTCGTGCCGGTGCTGCGCAAGGAGTTCGAGGCGCTGCGTCCCGCGCACGTGCCGGACGCGCCGACCCACGCCTCCCTGGTCGCCGCCGCCGGTGGCGGCAAGGACAGCACCGTGCACGCCGTCGACGACGTCACGGGCAAGGCGCCGGAGGGGGCGACCCGATGACGCGCCGCACCCTGGCAGTGGTCTCGGCGGGGCTGAGTCAGCCCTCGTCGACCCGGCTGCTCGCCGACCAGCTCGCCGCGGCCACCCGCGACGAGTTGGTCCGGCGCGGCTCCGAGGTGGAGCTGCACGTAGTGGACCTGCGGGAGTACGCCCACGACGTGGTCAACAACATGCTCACCGGGTTTCCGCCGGCGGCGCTGCGCGAGGTGATCGACACGGTGACCGGGGCGGACGGTCTCATCGCCGTCACGCCGATCTTCAGCGCCTCGTACAACGGGCTGTTCAAGTCGTTCTTCGACGTGTTGGATTCCGCGTCGCTCGTCGACCGGCCGGTGCTGATCGGGGCCACCGGCGGCACCGCCCGCCACTCACTGGCACTGGAGCACGCCGTCCGCCCGATGTTCGCCTACCTCCGGACGGTGGTGGTGCCGACCGCGGTCTTCGCCGCCCCGGAGGACTGGTCCGACGGCACTGCCGACGGCGCGTTGCGGGGCCGGATCCGGCGCGCCGCCGGTGAGCTGGCCGACCAGGTCGAGCGTCGGCCGCCGAGCAGCGGCCCCGCCGACCCGTTCGCCCTGACCACCGACTTCCTGCACCTGCTCGACCGGGGGGACGGCGCGTCGGTCGGCTGACCGGGTGGGCGACAGGTCGGGCTGCGCGGCGCGGGACGGCGGGCGGATCGCTCGCGCGGGGCCGGTGGTCCCGGGCCGGCGGCCCCACGCCGTGCCACCCGCTGCGTAGTCTCGCCGGATGACGTCTCAACTGCGGCTGCGCCGGGTCCTGGAGGACGACCTCGTCGAGTTCTTCCTCTACCAGCAGGATCCGGAGGCCACCCGGATGGCGGCCTTCGTCGCCAAGGACCCGTCCGACCGTCGGGAGTTCGCCGGGCACTGGGCCCGGGTGCTCACCAACCCGGCCAACCGGGTCCGCACCGTCGAGGTCGACGGCGAGGTGGTCGGCTACGTGAGCGCCTTCCCCGTCGAGGACCAGACCGAGGTCAGCTACTGGATCGACAGGGAACGCTGGGGCCGCGGTTACGCCACCGCCGCCCTGGCCGCCCTGCTGCGCGAGGTGCCCCGGCCGGTACACGCCCGCGCCGCCAAGGACAACGCCGCGTCCCTCGCGGTGCTGCGCAAGTGCGGGTTCGTGGTGGTCGGCGAGGACTCGGGGTACGCCAACGGCCGCGGCGAAGACGTCGAGGAGTGGCTGTTGGAGCTGCCCGCCGACGCCCCTGACCTGGGCGGGCACTAGTCTCGCGGGGTGAACTGGTTGGATCTGGTCGGCTGGGCCGGCTCCGCGGTACTGGTCTGGTCCCTGTTGCAGTCGCGCGTCCTGCGGCTGCGCGCGCTCAATCTCGTCGGCAGCGTCGTGCTGATCGGCTACAACGCCGCCATCGAGGTCTGGCCCATGGTCGGGCTCAACGTCGTGCTCGCGGCGATCAACATCTGGTACCTGCGCGGGATGCTCGCCACCCGGCACGACGAGCAGACCTACCAGGTGGTGGAGGTCGGTGTCGGCGACGAGTTCCTCGCGCACACGCTGCGGGTGCACGCCGCCGACATCGCCCGGTTCAACCCCGACTTCCACTGGGACCCGGACGCGTCCGACCGATCCGCCTTCCTGGTGGTCACGGCCGACGAGGTGGTGGGCGTGGTGCTGTCGCACGCCGAGGCACGCGGCGTCGCCCAGATCGACCTGGACTACGTGACCCCCAAGTTCCGCGACTTCACCCCGGGTGAGTTCGTCTACCGGCGCAGCCACCTGTTCACCGAACGAGGCTTCCGCCGGGTGGTCAGCCCGCCCCGCATGGTCGCCCCCTACTACCACCGGCTCGGCTTCCGCCCGGAGGGCGACTCGTACGTCCTCGATCTGCCGGAGACGGCGTAGCCTCTCCGGGGCAGGATTCGGCGGGCACCGGACGGGGCAAACAGACGCCTACGCCGGGCGGGCTCGCCGACCGGCGGGCGCCGTGCGTATCTGCCGGCGCCACCACCGCAGAGGGAGCGAACCAGGCGTGCAGAGCTACGGGAGCCAACTGGCCCTGGTCGGAGTCCTGGTCGTGATCAACGCGCTCTTCGCCGGCAGCGAGATGGCGCTGGTGTCACTGCGGGACAGCCAGATCCAACGGTTGGAGCGCACCAGCCGGGCCGGGCGGGTGCTGGCCCGGCTCGCCAAGGACCCGAACCGCTTCCTGGCCACCATCCAGATCGGCATCACCCTCGCCGGCTTCCTGGCCTCCGCCGCCGCGGCGGTCTCGCTGGCCAAGCCGCTCGTCCCGCTGCTCGGGGTGTTCGGCGGCGCGGCCGAGACGGTCGCCATCGTGGTGGTCACCCTCGCACTGACCTTCGTCACCCTGGTCTTCGGTGAGCTGGCCCCCAAGCGGATCGCGATGCAGTCCGCCGAGCGGTGGGCACTGCTGGTGGCCCGCCCTCTCGACCTGCTCGCCAGCTTCACCAGGCCGGCCGTCTGGGCGCTCGGCGCCACCAGCGACGTGGTGGTCCGCCTGGTCGGGCTCAACCCGAAACACCAGCCGGAGGAGATCGGCCCGGACGAGCTGCGCGACATCGTCGCCGGCAACCACGGCTTCACCAAGGAGCAGCGCACCATCATCGCCGGCGCCGTGGAGATCGCCGACCGGCGGTTGCGGGCTGTCCTCGTACCCCGGTTGCAGGTTTTCACGCTCGACAGCGGGACCACCGCGGAGGCCGCGCGGCTCGTGCTGGCCGCCACCGGGCACTCCCGCGCGCCGGTCGTGCGCCACGGCGGCCTGGACGACACGGCCGGCGTGATCCACCTGCGCGACCTGGTGGGCGTGCCCGACGACCGCCCGGTCGACGAGATCGCCCGCCCCCCGATGCTGCTGCCCGACTCGCTGCCGGTGGTGGAGGCGCTGCGCCAGTTCAAGGCCGAGCGCCAGCACATCGCGCTCGTCGTGGACGAGCGCGGCGCGGTCGACGGCATCGTCACGCTCGAGGACATCCTGGAGGAGATCGTCGGTGAGATCTACGACGAGACCGACCGGGACGTGCGTTCGGTGCGCCGCGACCCCGACGGCGCGCTGCTGCTGCCCGGCACCTTCCCGGTGCACGACCTGCCGGACATCGGCGTCGAGCTGCCGTCGCGCCCGGACGGCGACTACACCACCGTCGCCGGGCTGGTGCTGGCCCGACTCGGGCACATCCCCACCGTGGCCGGCGAGGACGTCACCCTGGACGGCTGGGTGCTGGTGGTGGCCGGCATCGACCACCGGGCGATCACCGAGGTACGGGTCAGTCGGGTGCCCGATGACACCGACCCCGACGCCGACCAGGCGGCGGAGCCGGTGCTGGACGAGGCCCGTAGCTGAACCGGCCGGGTGCCGCCGCTCAGTCGCGCGACAGGTTCTGCAGCCGGACCTGACCGCGGGCGACCAGCCGCTCGTCGGCATCGGTGATCTCCACCTGCCAGAGCTGCTGGCTGCGACCCCGGTGCACGGGCGTGCCGACCGCCGTCAACTCGCCCTCCCGCACGGCCCGCAGGAAGTCGGTCTGGTTCGACACGCCGACCACCGTGCCCCGGTCGGCCAGCCAGAGGGAGCCGCCGACGCTTGCCGCGGTCTCCACGACCGAGCAGTACACCCCGCCGTGCTGGATGCCGAACGGCTGGTGCAGCTCCGGGCGGACCTGCCAACTGATGACCACCCGGTCGGCGGACGCCTCGTCGAACGTCAGGCCGAGCAGGGCGACGAAACCACCCGTCAGATCCGGCATCTCCACGACAGAACCCCTCCTCGATCAACGGGGCGCAAGCCTAACCGGGGCGGGTTACGGCAAACCCGGTACGGGTCGGCGCCGGCGATGGGGGAGAATCGGTGACTGTGACCGACAGCAGCCCCCCGCCGTCCGGGCGGGACTCCCTGACCGATGACCTGCTCTGGCGTGGCCTCATCCAGGACTCGACAGGCCTCGACGAGCTGCGCGAGCTGTTCGACGGTGGGACGGCCGCCACCTATTACGTGGGCTTCGACCCCACCGCCCCGAGCCTGCACGTCGGCAACCTGATGCAGGTCCTCATGGCCCGCCGGCTGCAACTCGCGGGTCACCGCCCGTTGCTGCTGGTGGGTGGGGCGACCGGGCAGATCGGTGACCCGAAGGAGAGCGCCGAGCGGACGCTCAACCCGCCCGAGGTGATCGCCGGGTGGGTCGAGCGCATCCGCGAGCAGCTCGCGCCCTTCGTGTCGTACACCGGCGACAACGCGGCGCAGCTGGTCAACAACCTGGACTGGACCGGCGAGATGTCGATCGTCGAGTTCCTGCGCGACGTGGGCAAGCACTTCCCCGTCAACAAGATGCTCGCGCGGGAGGTGGTGCGGGCCCGGTTGGAGACGGGCATCAGCTTCACCGAGTTCAGCTACCAACTGCTGCAGGGCAACGACTTCTTCGAGCTGCACCGCCGGTACGGCTGTCAGCTCCAGTTCGGTGGCTCCGACCAGTGGGGCAACATCACCGCCGGCGTCGACTACGTCCGGCGGCGGGGCGCGGGGCCGGTGCAGGCGTTCACCACGCCGCTTGTCACCAAGGCCGACGGCACGAAGTTCGGCAAGAGCGAGGGCGGCGCCGTCTGGCTCGACCCGACGATGACCAGCCCGTACGCGTTCTACCAGTTCTGGCTCAACGTCGAGGACCAGGAGGTCGACCGCTACCTGCGCTACTTCAGCTTCCGTAGCCGCGACGAGCTGGAGGAGCTGGCGAAGGCGACGGCCGAGCGGCCGGCGGCCCGCCTGGCACAGCGTGCGCTCGCCGAGGAGCTGACGACCCTGGTGCACGGCGCCGAGGAGACCCGACAGGCGATCGCCGCGAGTCAGGCGCTCTTCGGCCGGGGGTCCCTCGACGACCTGGCCCCGGAGACGCTGCGCGCGGCGCTCACCGAGGCCGGTCTGGTGCGTCTCACCGGCGAACTGCCCGATGTGGCGGGGCTGTTGCGGGACTCCGGGCTCGTCAATGGCCTCAAGGAGGCCCGCCGGGTGATCGCCGAGGGCGGCGCCTACGTCAACAACAACCGGGTGACCGAGGTGGACGCCGGAGTGTCGGCGACCGACCTGCTGCACGGGCGATACCTGGTGCTGCGCCGCGGTAAGCGCTCGTTCGCGGGCGTTGAGCTGGGCGAATAGTCGACTGTCGACGATGTGACGGGGGACGCGTCCGGCGGATTTGACGATCATCCCGCCGGACGCGTAACTTTCTCTCTGCCAGCGCGGAACGGACGAAACAGGCGAAAGCCTGAAGCGGCCGGAGCGCGGGACCGACCGCCGGGTCGGAGGGGTTGAACTCCTCGGGACCGGCACCGGGTGGTGCCCCCAAACGTCGCCGCGAGGCGGATTTGGTGCGGCGGAACCGACCGGGTAAGGTTAGCGACCGGCAGGGCACCGGGCGAGCTTGCGGGAAACCGCGGCGGCCGGCCTGCCACATCCGTGACGAGAGCGGCGCAAGCCGGTCAAGCATGGTGCCCGCATTAACGGATGAAGCACGACGAACCGCGAAACACCGGTTTGACACGGCGGAAACGAGCGGGTAACGTAGTAAAAGTGCCTGGCGCTGGAAAGCGCTAAGGGACGCGAACGAAAAGCCCCGAAACGGGGTTCCACTGAGGTGGGGCTTCTGGTCGGTGTGTGGTTGTTCTTTGAGAACTCAACAGGGTGCTTGTAAAGCCAGTGCCAATTATGATTTATA